>JAFLBQ010000004.1 GCA_017303805.1 Cytophagales bacterium
GGAGTCTGGCCCGTATCTCAGTGCCAGTGTGGGGGATCAACCTCTCAGTTCCCCTAATGATCATCGTCTTGGTGGGCCGTTACCCCGCCAACTAACTAATCATGCGCATGCTCATCCTCAACCACCGGAATTTTAATTGCTGTGTGATGCCACACTACAATCTTACGGAGTGTTAATTCCCCTTTCGGGGAGCTATCCTCCTGTTGAGGGCAGATTGCATACGTGTTACGCACCCTTACGACACTCTCAGATCGTATTGCTACAACCTTACCGTTCGTCTTGCATGTATTAGGCCTGCCGCTAGCGTTCATCCTGAGCCAGGATCAAACTCTCCATAGTATTCTCTTTAGTCTTGAGTCTTTAGTAATCAGTCCTGAGACTTATACCGCCTACTCTAAACCAGCCTCGTGGTTCAGACCCCTTTCAGTATCTCAAACCCTCAGCCTATGTCATTTAATCCTCGGTCCTCATTAATTTTTTGTCTCCTATCAGCATCCCTGCCAATAGCTCTAAAGAATCAACTCGGCTGCACCCTCTATCGGATACAACCGGGTCCGCTATCAATCTCCATTCATTCAAAGAACGTTTTGAATTTTATGCATCTCTACTTACTAAAGATGCCTTAATTCAATTGCGGCTTGCGCCCGACTTATCATCAACCCATCCTTCCGGATAAGGCCCCGTTTTCATTTTGGGACTGCAAATGTAGAGGGAAATGTTTCCCTGCGCAAGGGGTGGCTAAAAATATTTCAGAATTTACTTTCGCTCCTTAAGATAGTCTGCGACCGATCCGGACCTATCGAAATAAGGGAAATTGGTACTCCCAAAGATTTTTCCAGAAAAGAAACATACGCTAAAAGATTTGTTGGCAAACCGGCTTCGCTGGTTCCTGAAAGTGTGGTGTTCCAACCGGGGAGTTCGGTGTAAACCGGAATAATTTTCTGATTTACAAATTCGTATGGAAGTGTTTCGGTGATGGTGCCATCGGCCAGTTTGTAATGTGTGCAGACTTTAATGATTGGAAAAATGTTCAATACATCGGCTTTCATCATTAACAACTGGGTAACCCCATTAATCATAATAGAGTATTTCAATGAGGGTAGGTCTATCCAACCACACCTTCGTGGCCGCCCGGTGGTTGATCCGAATTCGTTACCTTCTTTACGCATCTTTTCACCTTCTTCATCTAACAATTCGGTAGGAAATGGACCACTGCCAACCCGGGTGGAGTAGGCTTTAAAGATTCCATAGACCTGGCCAATCTTTGAGGGGGCAACGCCCAGCCCGGTGCATGCACCTGCGGTTACGGTGTTAGAGCTGGTTACAAAGGGGTAGCTTCCGAAGTCGATATCCAACAGAGAACCTTGGGCACCTTCTGCCAAAACAGAAGAGTTTCGACCCAGCTCTTCGTTGATAAAATATTCGCTGTCAATAAGATTGAAAGTCTTTAAAAAGGCAACAGCTTCAAAGAATTGCTTTTCTAACTCAGGCCAATTGAACTCTATGGAATGATTCTTTAGAATATCGAAATGTATGTCAGTTAGTTTTTTGAACTTCGTCTCGAAATCGGGTGATAGTATATCGCCTACCCGTAAACCCTGCCGACCGATTTTATCCTGATAGGAAGGGCCAATACCTTTTAGCGTTGAACCAATTTTCTGATCGCCCTTGGCTTTTTCATAGGCCTGATCGAGCAGGCGATGGGTGGGAACAATGAGTGTAGCTTTCTTCGAAATAAAAAGATTGGCTCTAACATCCATATTGAACCTGGCCAGTTTTTCTATTTCTGTTTTGAAAACGATGGGATCCAGTACAACGCCATTGCCAATAATGTTGCGGGTTTTTTCTCTGAAGATGCCGGAAGGAATTTGATGCAACACATGTTTGATGCCATCGAACTCAAGGGTATGCCCTGCATTAGGGCCACCCTGAAACCGGGCCACTACATCGTACCGGGGTGCAAGCACATCTACTATTTTACCTTTGCCTTCATCGCCCCATTGCAGGCCCAGCAGTACATCTACTTTCATTTCTGACTTTAAATTATGGCTTTACGCTTTATTAACTTCCGACTCCGATTTAATAATCTGAAAAATGGAATTGAGTTTTGTGATAATCAACAACTTGGTAACACTCTCTGATGGATTCATGAGGTAAACCTCGCCTCCTTTGTTTCTGAATTTGGTAAGGATGGTAATTAAAATACCAATGCCACTGCTGTTTATGTAGCGCAGGCCCGAAATATCAATAATACAGGTGGCCACCTGATGGCTTACTGCCTCGTTTACTACTGTTATTAGTTGGGCATTGTTTTCTTCGCCTATCAAATCGCCCGAAATTCTTAATATCAGGTTGTTGCCTTTTATTTCTTGTCCAAAATTCATGATACTTTATTTTCGCAGTTTGCCTTTTTACAAGAAGCGTACAAAATTAAGGAATGATGCATTACATTAAACTGAAGTAATTCCTCAACCGTATTTTGAATGGTTTGAATACGCGGATCGCAGAACTCCACAACTTTATTACACTCGGTACAGATTAAGTGATCGTGTTGTTTATACCCGTATGACTTTTCGTACTGGGCAAGGTTTTTACCAAACTGGTGCTTGCTAACCAAATCGCACTCTACCAACAAATCGAGGGTATTATACACCGTGGCCCTGCTTACTCTATAGCTTTTGTTCTTCATGTTGATGTAGAGCGATTCTACATCAAAATGCCCCGAAAGGGAATAGATTTCTTCCAAAATCGCATATCGTTCAGGGGTTTTACGCAATTCCTTGTTTTCAAGGTAAGCCGTAAAAATCTGTTTTACTTCTTCAAAAACTTTTGGATTTAGTGCCATAGTTTTAAACAGAGCAAATATAGTATTTCGCACCGAGGTTAGGTGTGCAGCCCTACAAAATCAGGCGGCACGCGAATCAAACCGGGTAACCTTTACCACACCCTCTACTTTCTCTAATTTATCAATCAGCATTTCGAGGTGGCGGGTATCATTTACGTACAGCATAATTTCTCCACTGAATATGCCTTGATCGGTCTTGAATGAAAGCGAGCTCATATTTACTTTCAGTTCTTCAGAAATAACCTTCGACACATCGTTAATAAGACCCACCCTATCGGTACCAATTACTTTGAGGCCGGTTAAAAACGCTACTTCATGTTGCGATGTCCATTTTGCTTTTATTACCCGGTTGCCGTGGTTTGCCAACAGTTCGGTTGCATTAGGGCAAGTGGTTCGGTGTATTTTAATGCCTTCGTTTACTGTTACAAACCCAAATACATCATCGCCAGGAATGGGGGTGCAGCACTTGGCCAGCTTGTACTCTACCACATCCATGTCTTCCCCAATCAGCAGGGTATCTTCCTGCCTGCCTTTTGCTTTTATCTCCTGTTCGATGGCTTTTACATCCACCTGTTCGAGAGGGCGTGTTTTGAGAGGCGATGAGGGCTTAAAGTCTTTGAATCGCTTCAGGTCGTTTAAGGTTATGGTTCCCTTACCCACGCGGTAATGCAAATCGAATTGTGAATTTACATTGAAGTAGGCGCGCATCTGTTCGAATACCTGGCTATTGGCATCAATCTTCAGTTGTTTGAGCTTTCGCGCAAGCAATTCCTTACCTTCTTCCACCAGGTTGCGCTTATCCTCTTTAAGTAATTCTTTTATTTTGGATTTTGCCTTGGGGCTAATTACAAACCGCAGCCAGTCTTCGTTTGCCTTTTGCTTGGAAGAGGTAAGGATTTCTATTTGATCGCCATTCTTCAGCGTATGATTAATAGGTACTAGCTTCTGATTTACCTTTGCACCAATGCATTTTGCGCCAATATCGGTATGAATGTCGAACGCAAAGTCGAGCGCGGTTGCTCCGTTGGGCAAGGTTTTTAATTCGCCTTTCGGGGTAAATACAAAGACCTCCTCATTAAAAAGATTGCCTCTGAAATCATCTACAAACTCCAGCGCTGACAGATCTTGTTTTTCCAACAATTCGCGCACGCGTACTAACCATTTTTCCAGGTTCGACTCGTGGGTGGCGTTTGTGTCTTTATATTTCCAATGGGCGGCATACCCTTTCTCCGCAATTTCATCCATGCGCCTGGTTCTTATTTGCACTTCTACCCACTGACCATTTTTTGCCATTACGGTCGTGTGAAGCGATTCGTACCCATTGCCTTTGGGCGTACTGATCCAATCGCGCAGCCGATCGGGGTTGGGGGTGTAATAATCTGTAACGATGGAATATACCTGCCAGCAGTAGGACTTTTCCTGCTCCAGAGGGGTTTCTAAAATAAGGCGCACTGCAAACAAGTCGTACACTTCTTCGAAGGGTATATTTTGTTTGCGCATTTTATTGTAGATCGAAAAAATAGATTTGGGGCGACTCTTAATTTCGTATTCGATGTTGAGTTTATCCAATTCTTCTTTTACCGGCTGCACAAATTGTTTAATGAATTTATTTCTGGAGGCCCGTGTGTCATCAATTTTATCGGCAATCTCGCGGTACACCGCATAGTCTGTAAAGCGCAGGTATAAATCTTCAAGCTCGGTTTTAATTGCATTGAGGCCAAGCCGGTGCGCTAACGGAGCATAGAGGTAAATCGTTTCGGACGATACACGCAATTGTTTATTGCGCGGCATGCTATCGAGCGTGCGCATGTTGTGCAGGCGATCGGCCAGCTTAATAAGAATTACCCGCACATCTTCCGATAAGGTGAAGAGCATTTTACGGAAGTTCTCGGCCTGAGCCGAAGTTCCGTATTCAAAAACTCCTCTGATTTTGGTAAGCCCATCAATAATGCGGGCTATTTTATTACCAAAAATACGTTCCAGGTCTTTGAGTTGGATGTCGGTATCTTCCACCACATCGTGCAGCAAGGCCGCAATGATAGAAGTAGTCCCCAACCCTATTTCTTCCACACAGATTTCTGCCACTGACAGTGGATGAAAAATGTAGGGTTCGCCCGATTTTCTTCGCATGTCCTTATGAGCCTCCATGGCTATGGTAAAGGCCCGCTTAATAAGCCGGGCATCGCCTTCGTTTAAGATTGGTTTGGCTTTTCGCAGCAATCTTCGGTAGCGCGCTATTATCTCCTTTTTTTCAACTTCTGCATCAATTACCACAACCCTGAGTTATTAAAAATTTGATTTTTTATCCAGAACTTTAATCATAACGAAATATCCCTAAATTTGCACTCCCTTTGGTAAAAAAGCTTGATTTTTTATCAAAAAGCGGAACCAGCTCCTAAGCTTTCGAGAAGGTGGCGGGCAGGTTTATACAAGCGCATGTGGCGTAATTGGCAGCCGCGCCAGACTTAGGATCTGGTGCCGCAAGGCGTGGGGGTTCGAGTCCCTCCATGCGCACAACATTAAATGCAGGCAGTTGGCAGTAAGCAGCGTTAAGCTGTAATCTACCAACTGCCTTTTAAGTAAGTATTAATTCTCTTAATCCTATTACCTTGAACATTACACTTGACAAGCAGAGCACCACGGACGGAGTAATCAAAATTGCGGTAAGCGAAAACGACTACCAGCCAAAGGTTGAAGAAAAGGTTAAAGACTATGCGCGCAAAGCCAACATTAAAGGCTTTCGGCAGGGCAAAGTACCCACCGGTGTAATTAAAAAAATGTTTGGCAAGTCCATTCTGGTAGAAGAAGTGAACCATTTGGTATCACACTCGGTATCGGATTACATCCGCGATCAGAAGTTGCGCATCTTGGGCGACCCGATGCCTAACCAGGAAAAAGCTTTTGGTATTGATTGGGATTCGCAAAAAGATTTTGAGTTTGAATTTCAGATTGGGATGGTCGAAGATTTTTCGGTGGACCTATCATCGAAAGTAAAAGTAAAATCGCACCCCATAACGGTAGATAAAGCCGTGATTGATGAAACCCTGGAGGACGTAAAGCAACGTTTTGGCAAAGTAACTTATCCGGAAACTGTTGAGGCCGGTTGCAATTTATACGGAGAAATCTCTAAAGTTGGTGAAGTTGAAAATAGAGGTTCCTATATAATTCTGGATAAGGTTGCCAAGAAAGAGCAGAAGAAATTTATTGGTCTGAAAAAAGATGACACGGTAACGTTTGAGATTGAAAAGACATTTGACGATGTAAAGTCAAAAGCTCAAGCCCTTAACCTTGCGGAAGAAGAAGCGGAGAAAGTAACCGGAACTTATTCTTTGAAAATAACTACCATTAGCCGGGTGGAGCCTGCAGCCATTGATCAGGAATTGTTCGACAAGGTATTTGGACCCAACACCGTAAAGACTGAGGAAGAATTTATTGAGAAAATAAAATTTACGATTAGCGAAAATTACAACCGCGAAACCGAACATCTGCTTGATCACGAGATTCAGCACTACTACGTAGATCATACCAAAATTTCCATGCCCGAAGGCTTTCTCAAAAACTGGATTAAAAGCTCAAGTAATGGCGAAGTTACTGACGAAGTGCTCGAAAAAGAATTTAACTCGTACCGCGATTCGTTGAAGTGGGACTTGATCAAAAATAAAATTGCCGAAGACAAAGAAATAAAAGTTGAAGGCGATGAAGTACGTGAAAAAGCCAAGCAGTTCATTATGGATCAGTTTGGGGGCCCGGCCATCGCATCGCAATTAGGTGATAAACTGAACGACATTGCCAATAATTATTTATCAGGCCAGGATGGCAAAGGCGAAAACTTTATGAAGATTTACAATCAGCTTCGCACCGAAAAGATTCTGAAAGTGATAAAGGAGAATATTTCGGTGAGTGAAAAACCAGTAAGCCTGGAGGAATTTAAAAAACTTGCCGAGGCGCACCGCCACTAAGAACTAAAAGCCGAACTGTGCGGTTTAACTGAAGCCCTGTTATTGAAATAGGGCTTTTTTATTTGGTTTTTCTTAGTAACATTGGTCTTGAGAAAATAAAAATAACCTGAAAGCGACTTTCTAATTAAAATTGTAAACACCTAATTTTCAATATGTCACACCAAAACGAATTCAGAAAATTTGCGGTTCACCACCTGGGCATGAGTGGCAACGCGCTGGACAGCTACACCAAACACTTAAACGAAAATCCGTACACCGTTACCGGCATGACGCCCAACATTGTGGAGGAACGCCAGATGCGGGCCACTGTTATCGATGTGTTCTCGCGGCTGATGGCCGACCGGATTATATTTTTTGGCACTGCCGTGGATGATTATGTAGCCAATGTAATTACGGCCCAACTTCTTTTTCTGGAGTCATCCGATCCCAAAAAAGATATCATCATGTATATCAACAGCCCCGGTGGATCAGTTTATGCCGGGTTAGGAATTTACGATACCATGCAATATGTGAATCCTGATGTAGCCACCATCTGTACGGGCATGGCTGCATCGATGGGCGCAGTATTATTAGCGGCCGGAACATCCAAAAAGCGATCGGCCCTGCCCCATTCCCGAATTATGATTCACCAGCCTTCGGCCGGTATGCAAGGCACTTCAAGAGATATGGAAATCTCGATGAAGCAAACCATTGAACTACGACAAGACTTGTACAACATATTGGCTAAACACAGTGGCCAGACGTACGAAAAAATTGATAAAGATTCCGACCGGGATTACTGGATGCGGGCTTCTGAGGCCAAAGCATACGGCTTGATTGACGAAGTATTAGAGCGCAAAAAATAATTTTTAGTTTTAGAGAACAGCCCGCTGGAGCCACTTGCGAAAAGCTGGTGACCAGTGGGCTAGTTCTACCACTTTATTAAAAAATCCAAACCTGGGAACCAGGTACCTTTGCATTAAATAGGATTTACGATGCGCGGCCCAGAATTTTTTATAAACCTGCCGGTCATACCTTTTCATAAACACTTCTGAAAAGTTTTGGTGCTTAAAACAATCTACCGCCATCCAACCCGCATACCTTCCGGAAGCCATTGCCTGACCTATACCTTCACCCGTAAGAGGATCAATTAAATTACCGGCATCCCCACACAGCATCCAGCCGGGCCCCGAGATCGGAATTTTACGAGAGCCCAGCGGAAGACCAAAGCCCTTTACGTCACCTACCTGATGCGCATTTGCAAAGCGTTTGGCAATAGTAATATGATTGGTTACTACGTGGTGCAATAAGTCGCGCAGATTTACCTGTTTATCCGAAATGAATTTTGATAAAGCCCCAAGACCTACGTTAAAACTTCCATCCGACTCTGGAAAAATCCAGAAGTAGCCCAGCGGCAATTCCTTAATAAAGTGCAATTCAAAACTTTCGGGATTAACTCCTTCCACACCCGTAAAGTAAGCCCGTACCGCTGCGGAATGATGCTGCGGATGTAGCCGGCCGTCTGAAAGCTGTTTTTTTACTACCGAGTTGGCGCCATCGCAGCCAATAATCAGCCTTGCCGTAAGCCTGCCTTGCGAAGTTTGCAACTCCCAAAAATTTTGATCTGGCTTATATACGATGGAGTTAACCCGTCTTCCCGGCAACGGTATAACATGCGTTTGGCCAATAGCCAATTCATACAAGAAATTATCGAGGTCGATACGTTTTACAACATTTCCACTTTCGTGGAATTTAAAATCCAAGGAGCGACCATTTGGGGCAACCACACGGCACGTATGTACCGATTGCTTTTTAGGGAGCGCCTGAAATGCTGCACTAAACGCAGGCGAAATGGTGGCTAAAACCTTGGGCACATAGGCTGCTACCGCATCGCCACAGGTTTTATCGCGCGGAAAGGTGGCCAGGTCGATTAGCGCAACCCGCAACCCCGAATTATGCATGGCCAGTGCGGCCGTGCTACCGGCCGGGCCAGCCCCAATCACAGCTACTTCAAAATCAGGCGCAATCACTTTTTATAGCTATCTTTGAAGGTTGTTTCCAAGTTAATAAACTAACTGATTTTATGGCCGAAGTTACCTGCTCATTCTGCGGAAGAAATAAGAAAGACGTAGACCTGATGATTTCGGGCATTCATGCACACATCTGCGACAAGTGCGTATCGCAGGCAAGCCAGATTTTGCAAGAGGAAAAAAAGAATAAGGTAGAGGCGGGAGCATTGCCCAACTTTAAGCTGATAAAGCCACGCGAGATCAAAAAATTTCTGGATGAATATGTTATTGGCCAGGACGAGGCCAAGCGCGTAATGGCGGTTGCCGTTTACAATCACTACAAACGCCTGATGCAACGCAAAACCGATACCGACATAACAATAGAAAAATCAAACATCATAATGGTAGGCGAAACCGGTACCGGCAAAACCTACCTTGCGCGCACGCTTGCTAAAATTTTACAAGTACCTTTTTGCATTGCCGATGCCACCGTGCTTACCGAGGCCGGGTATGTGGGTGAAGATGTAGAAAGTATTTTAACCCGCTTATTACAAGCTGCCGATTATAACACCGAGGCAGCCGAGCGAGGCATTGTGTACATTGATGAGATTGATAAAATTGCCCGTAAATCGGATAACCCCTCCATTACACGCGATGTGAGCGGTGAAGGTGTGCAACAGGCCTTACTGAAATTGCTGGAAGGCACTTCGGTAAACGTACCGCCACAAGGCGGGCGCAAACATCCCGATCAGAAAATGATTACGGTAAACACCGAAAACATTCTCTTCATTTGCGGAGGTGCTTTCGAAGGGATTTCGCGGTTGATTGGCAAAAGATTAAACACCCGGCCACTTGGGTTCACAGCTTCAACCGATAGCCTGAGCCCTACTGATATTGACCAGGACAACCTGTTGCAATTCGTGTCGTCTCAGGATTTAAAATCGTTTGGCCTCATACCCGAGTTAATAGGTCGGCTGCCGGTGGTCTCTTTCCTTAACCCGCTCGATCATACCGCGCTGCGCAAAATTCTTACTCAACCCAAAAATGCCCTGGTAAAGCAGTACAAAAAGCTGTTTGAAATGGAAAGCATTGAGCTTGAATTTAAAGATGGCGCCCTGGATTTTATTGTAGAAAAGGCAATGGAATACAAATTAGGCGCACGCGGGCTGCGCTCCATTTGCGAGGCTATTGTTAACGATGCGATGTTCGAAATGCCTTCCGATAAAACAACCGACCAGCTGGTAATCAATCGCGCGTACGCGGAAGAGAAGTTTAACAAGTCGCACTACAGCAAACTGAAGGTTGCCTGATTCAGGTATTTGATAAGGCGTTCTGATATTTTACGATCAACTGCGCGGTGTTATCGGAGGCTGAGCCAATATCCAACGAAGCGTACAATTGATTATACTCCTTTTGCATGCGCTCCCTGTAATCTCCCTGTTGCGCCAAGTTTAAAAGTTCTGCGCCTATCCGCGTAGCGGAAGCATGATCTTGAATTAGTTCCTTAACAACTTCGTAGCCGGCAATAAGGTTTACCAAAGAAATGAATTTTACTTTAACCACACGCGAGGCAATAAAATACTCGAAGTTGCCCGCCTTGTAAACCACCACCTGGGGCACTTTGAATAAAGCCGTTTCGAGGGTTGCCGTTCCTGATGTAACAATGGCTGCAGCTGCATGTGTTAGCAAATCGTAGGTGGCATCATAAATAAATGAAACATTCTTCAGTCCGGCCAACGGCTGATACAATTCTGAGGGTAAGTTTCGGATGGCGGCAACCGCAAAGTGAAAAGCTGGTTGTGCTTTTACCACTTCCGCCATTACCGGTACAATCTTTTGAAGTTCTCTTATTCTGCTGCCGGGAAGAAGCGCCACCAAAGGTTGTGTGGTTTTAAGATTGTGCTGTTCCAAAAAAAACTCAGCCGGCTTAAACGACCGGATGGCATCCAGCACCGGATTGCCAACGTAGTCCACATTAATTTTATATTTTTTGAAAAAGTCTTTCTCAAACGGAAGAATAACGTACATGTGATCGACCGCTTTCTTTAACTGCCAGGCGCGGTTCTGCCGCCAGGCCCATACTTTTGGTGGAATGTAATAGTGCACAGGAATACCCTTACTCTTTCCAAAGTCAGCCATGCGTCTGTTAAACCCTCCATAGTCAATTAAGATAAGGGCAGCCGGTTTGTAGGCAAGAATATCTCGTTTGCAATCGGCCATGTAGCGGGCTATCTTAAAAAAGTTTAGCACGGCTTCAAATCCCATAAAGGCAAGTTGATCATAATGCATCACCAACTCCACTCCTGCCTGCTGCATCTCATCGCCACCAAACCCCCGGAATGAAGCCTGAGGTTGTAACCGCGTAAGACTTTTTACGAGGTTACTCCCGTGTAAATCGCCCGAACGCTCGCCTGCGATGATATAATACTTCACCGTATTAAAAGATTAGTCGCCAAAATATTCCACATAATTGCGCGGGGTTTCGTAAAGGCGAATGGCGTGCAACTGGCCATACTTACTGATAGATGGGATTAGGGGCTGCAGGATTTTCCAGATTTCAATCACCAACGTTTCGCAGCTTGCGAGCTTCCCCTGCATAAAGTCCACATCCAGGTTCAGGTTTTTATGATCTAGCTTTTCGACTACCTGGCTACGGATGAGGGTACTTAATTTCTTTAAGTCAATAACAAACCCGGTGTCCGGATCGGGCAAACCCTTAACCGTAACAATCAGATCGAAATTATGCCCGTGCCAGTTTTCATTTGCACAAGGGCCAAATACTTCTACATTCCGTTCTTTGCTCCATGCCGGATTGTAGAGTTTATGGGCTGCATTAAAATGTTCCTTTCGACTTACGTACACCATACACCTGAATAAGCGCACAAATATACAACAGATAGGCGCCCGATGCGGAAGCCGGATTTGTGTAAATTGCTCAAAAAAAAGGCTTATGATAGTTGTAACCGGGGCAGCCGGATTTATTGGTAGCTACCTGATTAAGCGGCTGAATGCCGATAATTACAATGCTATTATCGCGGTAGATAAATTTGATAATATCGAAAAGAATAAAAACCTGGTCGGGTTAAAAATTCGCGAACGGGTGGACCGTGAGGTGTTTGCCGCGTGGTTGGATAAAAATCACGAAACGGTTGAATTTATATTTCACATTGGCGCACGTACCGATACAGCTGAATTTGATATGAAGCTGCTTCATGCATTGAACACACATTACACCCAAGAAATCTGGAACCGGTGTTGCGCTTATCAGCTACCGATGGTGTATGCGTCTTCGGCTGCCACCTACGGGCTGGGTGAACTGGGCTATGATGATGATGAAGCTAAGATCCCTTTGTTAAAGCCGTTAAATCCGTACGGCCTTTCTAAACAGGAGTTTGATGTATGGGCGCTACAGCAAAAGGAGAAACCTTTCTTTTGGGCTGGCCTAAAGTTTTTTAATGTGTATGGGCCGAATGAATATCACAAGGGTCGTATGGCTTCGGTAATCTGGCATGCTTACAACCAGATACAGAAAACCGGTAAGATGAAACTCTTCAAATCGCACCATGCAGACTATAAAGACGGGGAACAAATGCGAGACTTCGTATATGTAAAAGATGTGGCGGAGGTATGCATTTTTTTAATGCAGCACCGCAAAAATTCAGGAATCTACAATTTAGGTTCGGGTAAGGCGCGTACTTTTAACGATCTGGCCAAGGCTGTATTTGCATCGTTGGGTAAACCTGTTCAATTAGAGTACATTGATACCCCCGCTGACATTCGCGATAAGTACCAGTATTTTACAGAGGCAAACATGGAGAAATTGAAAGGGATTGGATATTCCTCTCAATTTCACTCACTTGAAATAGGGGTTGAGGACTATATTCAGCGATTGTAATTACTAATTAAGTCAGTTAAGTCTGCCTCAGATTTAATTTTAGAATTTTCTTTATTTAAAAAGTTTGAAAAATCAGAATCAACTGCAGCCGCCTCCCGTAATGATTTTTGATTAAGTTTAACCTCCGTAGCACGCTCACCTGCAAGCAGGAAATACTTAACAGAAGGCTGGAACCGTTTTACCTCTGTTGCTGTACCGTAATTAGAGGTTACCTCGTTAATAAATTTAATTACATGTTTTTTTAATAAAGTAATTTTTCCATCAGCCAAAACCTCAAAACAATCCTTTGGCGAGAAACCTTCTATCTGATTGTATCCAGCCTTAAACGTACGCTCATAACCTTTTTGCTTTTCAGTATCGATTCCACGTATAACAAATTGTGTGTACAAATCCCTTCCTAATAAATAGATTTGTCCTTCCTGATTCAATTCCCATACGTCTTTGTAGATATCGTAGCGCAGCAATAGATTCTTGTATATTTTACCGCTCCTATCAAAAACATCACCCTTTTGCCAATCTTCATACAGGTACGCGGAACCGCTTATGTCTTCGTATTTTTTAACTCGTATTGGTTCATTCATCAATCCCTGAACATTTACAATCTGACCAAAAGCTGTATGAGCAAACAAAACCATCACCAAAAGAACTCTTACCTCACCTTTCATAGTTTCAAAAATTTAAATTGTTTTACCCTATTTCCATAGTTAATATTAATAAAATAAATACCAGCAGGCCAATCAGCTAATTCAATCTGTTGCTCCCCTTTCAAAATCATATTTTGGTAGATCAACTTACCAAAGGTACTATAAACTGAAACCAATCCATCATCTCCCATACTAATTGCTAAAAACTTATCGGCAGGATTGGGAAAGAAAGAAAAATCCGAATCAACAACTTCTGTTGACGTTATTACAAAAAAATCGGAGATCCTGTTACATATCTCGTCTTGTGTTACCACAAAATAAAGACCAGGTTGACCGTTGTGCAGATACGACCGTGAATTTGAGTTAGGAATTAGATTATCATTGTTATACCATTTATAGGTAGGGGCCGACTTAACACTAAATAAAAAATTACCTGATAAAATAATTTCGTTTTCCAGCAAAGAATTGTCTTGTATTGATATCCTTTTAGAGTACGATTGATTATTTAATGCATTGGAAACACTTAATGTAACATCAATGTCTCCTGTTTCGCTAAAGGTAAAATTTGGATTGGTCTTATTGCTATTACCCAAATTGCCGAATGTCCAACTTCTGGATTGAATTGAACCCGTACTCTTATCGGTAAATTGTGTGTAGCCGTTTTTGCATGGAAATGCCGTTTCAAAATCAGGGAACAAAACATTATCACACAAATCCTGCACCCAGCCCGTTGAATTTAGCAACTGACTGTTTGATCCGGCATTAATTATTGCGGAACCCGAGAGATTTACATTTGTGACATTCAAAAAATCGAAACAAAGTTTAAAATGACCATCAATTTTCAGGGTTGCATTTCCTGCTCCTAATGTGGATAAACTTACGCGCTGCAAAGCAGTTGAGTTAATTAGCGTGGCTGAAGTTGAAGATACTTCAGTTCCGGCTTCAATCATCATGGAGGAGCCGGCTGCCAAATCCAGCTTGGAAACACTAAGGCCATCATAAATTCTTACTTCCTTAAGAACTTTTATTTCATTAATTAATCCAGAACTATAAAGATCCGAACGGTCTGCCAGGGTTATAGATCCGTTAAAATCGATACTGCCAAAATTTAGGTTTGCTGACTCTGTGGTGAATATTTTGGCTCCTGATGTTTCGATTAAACTAATCTCTCCCGACAGATCCACTTCAAGCAGATCACGCAAAGTAGAATTTTTCAAATTTAAGATTCTTGAGGTGGACGGTCCCTTCAACAGCAATCTGGAAGTCCTCAAATCATTATCCTCCATCGTTACAAAACCATTCATAACTTCAATACCAGCTACTTGCGAGCTTCCTTTAACGCTCCAAACAGAAGCGGCAGAATTGAAATTCAACTTAAGCGTATTCAGATCATTTTGGCCAAGAAACAATTGTGATTCACCCGCACCTCCTTCAAAGCTCATGGTACCTGTAGTGTGGCTTACAAACCCCGCGGTAGGCAGGCTAATCGATTTTGCAATTCGAAGCGTGTTACCGTTTAACGAAATCCCTGAACTATTCTTCACCAACCATACAAAAGATCCACAAATTGCATCTGTTGAAAAGTTCAAGTTTCCATTTGGAGAAACAAACGAATTCTCATCAACTACAACTTTATTGGCAAGGTTAGGTACAAGGTTAGCCGATCCTCCTCCGCTTGTAAAAGACCAGTTCGCAGGGTTATTCCAATTTCCTGTTCCCCCTACCCAATACAAAGGAATTTGGGTATCTGAAGTTGACTCGTATTGTATAATAATTGAAAACCGTTGATTTCCGCCCGCTAAACTTCCTTTATGGGAAATCCGAAGATCATATTCACGGGGTTCAAGATTGGTAAACTCCAGCTTTTCCACGTTATCCCTGATATTGTCGCCCTTTTCAGCAGGAGCATCTACCTGGTTAGGATTTAATATCCACGGATACTGAAATACTCCTGCATCGTCTCTTAGTCGTACATCCAGGTCGTTCACAAGCATAAGATTAGTCGGATCTAAGGACGCACCCACGGGCGTACCTGCCGGATCAGTCCAAACCAAAGTTGCTTTTATTTTTGTATTTACTTTTGGACTAAGGCGAAAGGACTTAATCTGATTATTTGCAAGCACATCTTCAATTATAAATACGTTCTGATTATCCCTCTCCAGAAGAATTTTGGCTGCGGCCTCTACATCCAACAAACCCCAGCCATGCTGATAATCAGGACCTGGATTAGGACCTGCCTCTTTGGTGGTATGGATTGCCAATGCTTTGAGCGTTGAGGATCTCATGTAGTTGCCACCGGTAAGATTCTTGTGTAGTTCCTGTAGCAAAGCCAACGCCCCGGTAACACTGGGAGTTGCCATAGAGGTTCCACTTAAGGTTCCATATAAATCATTAGTAGGTGATGTGTAGGTAGAAAACAGATTAACACCGGCAGCCACCAGGTCTGGTTTAATCCTACCGTCATCTGTAGGGCCCCAACTGCTAAAACTGCTCATTACAACGCTTGAAGGACTTACATAATTTTCAACTTTAGTAACCGCGCCTACAGTAAGTATGTTCTTAGCTACTGCTTTATCGCTAATACAATCATACCCGCTACCACCATTACAATCTGCTGGAAAGGCTCCGTTTCCGGTATCGGTCCTGTCATTACCAGCCGACTTAACAATCAAGTAATACGGTGCATTGAAGGACAAATCATCCCACTGGCGCGCACCAGAACTATAAAAGCCGAATTTCCAATCTTCGAACGAACTTATTGCTGCATCGCCAAACCACTGCCAGCCATTGTTAAAACGCCAACCTGTAACTAAACCGTAGGAGTGGTTGGAGAGAATTAATCCGGATTGATCCGGCCGGGCCATTGCAATCATTTCGGGAAGGTCGTTGGCAAAATCGTAGGCATATACTTTTGCTTTAGGAGCCATGCCTTTAGCTGCAGCATTAATACCTGCCGCTAATATGGTTCCTGTAACATGTGTGGCATGATTATCTTCTGCAGAGCCTTCCCTTAAAAGAATTCGGGATCCGAACTCAATGTGATTTCCAACAATGCCACCATCCCAAACACCTATTTCCATGCCTTCGCCTTCCAGATTAAGACCTAAGCCTCCGCCCGTGCGAAGTTTAGGCACCCCAACGGTTGTTGCAGCTCCTGCGTTATGCGTAGTTTCATATAAGGGTTGCCCGGAATCCGATATACCAGCAATAACCCAAAGGTTTCCATCTGCATCCCGCCTTACTATTGGAATATTATTGATTGTTGCATACGCTAGTATTTTCCTTTCTTCGGATTGAATAAATCCATTCGTTTTTTCTCTGTAGAGTTCCCAACCTTCGCCAGTTTGTCCATAGGTGATTATTGCACTACTCAATAAAAAAAATGCTACCAGCCTTTCCCTCATAGTTCCAAATTGATTTTACAATATAACCATTCTATAAATTTCTTTAAAAAAATAACAGCGTGTAAACACGCTGTTATTTCTAAATATCAATCAGATAATTCTTGCTACTTTCTAAATGTATGCGTATTAGAATCAAACAAAGCATTGTCGGATTTGCGTCTAACCGTATAAGGAACAACAAATTGAAGCTCACAGGCGTCATAAGTGGCATTTCCTGTTCCTTGGGCTACTACATAGGTAACTCCGCCCATCACTACATCTTGGGTGGGTAATGTTACAGTGGTATTAGCCGGATTGAACACATACTTTACTGTTCCGCCAAAATCCCAAAAATTGTTTATAACAATTGTATTAGCGTCAGCGCCATCAGGAGATGAAACGGTGGTGTAGGTTCCATATCCGGGCTCATCCACATTAAGCGTACCTGTAAAGTTGCTTCGCACAAAAGGGCAAAGTATGCGGAGCGACCTAGTAAAGTACTTATAATTTTCACTAAGCGAAATATCGGCCGCATCAGACCCTGTTAAGTTGAAGCGCAACTTCCAAACTTCACCGGCATCAATATTATCTGGTAGTACCTCGAATCTTATATAGGCGTAGCTTTGATTGGCCGGAATGGTAACAGAGGTACCAGTGGTAATCAAATTGTAATGAACTCCCGGTACAGCAGTACTGGAAGCATCAATTGTAAAGTTGACTGTTACTGGATTGGATCGTTGCCGCCCAACCAAATTAATTCTGATTGAATCCTTTTTGGTTGAACCATTATTAAGACGCTCGTAGGCTTTACCCACGTCTAAACCTGCAGTTGTTGCAGCTTCGTTAATCTCCAGAAACGAAGTTTCCAGAACAATATCGGTTCCCGGGTCGTCAAAACATGAAACCAATGCCGCAGCCATCATCAGGGCTACTCCGATTGAAAATATTTTATTTCTTTTCATATTCATCATTCTTTAATATTAATAACCAGGGTTTTGCTGCAAGCTCGGATTTAACAATACCTGGTCGTTAGGAATCTGTTGCAGAATTCTAAAATCAGTGTAAGGTAAGGTATTAACTCCTGAAGCTGTAGTTTTGGTAATGTCCAATCCATTACGCTTCAAATCAAACCACCGATGCCCTTCAAAGGCTAATTCCACCCTGCGCTCGTTCATAATCAGGTTAATCAATTGCGAGCCAGTAAGCGAAGTAGCTGCCAAGCCACGGGCACCACGCAATATACTAATTGCTGTTTGAGCGCCTGAATCATTGTTTTGACGAGCTCTGCTTTCCGCCTGAATCAGGATCATTTCAGATCTTCTTAACACCGGAATATTCTCTACGCCTCCACCTTTCTCGCCTGGCCATTTTCTAACCTGAGGCTTATTGAGCGTTGCAGCTGTATTCACAAATACCGTAGCCCTTACATCGCCCGTTTCGTGTGCGGCCAACAACTCAACGCTGCCTGCGGCTACATATTGGAAGCCAGAAGCAAGGTTAGTGGTAATAGAAGAAAGTGAGTTATTCGCACCATCAACACCACTCCAATCAGTAGCCCGGATTTCAATTTCAAAAATAGATTCCGGATGAGTGGTTGCACTCCAGGAGGCCGCATAACTTCCTGCTGCAACCGGAGTTGCGGTTGGTAACAGGCTTAAGGCCGTGGTAGCTTGCGTATCGGCATCGGCATAACGTCCCCAATAGAGATAAACCCGTGCTAACAGAGCGTGGGCTGCGGCTTTATTAGCTCTAAACGGACTGGTGATTGCACCTAATGCAGAAGGCCATAAGCTGGCGGTAGTTTGCTGAGTGGGGGTTATCAACAAATTTATCGCACTTAATAAATCCTGCTCTACAAATTGATAGCACTCCAGATTTGTACTTCTTGCACGATTATCAGCATTTGTAACTGTTTCTGTTGGCGTGTCGCGTAATATTACACCCAAATTGAAACCGTTAACTTCTTTGCCTGGTTCGTAGGCATACACACGCAATAACTCAGAATAAGCCAATGCCCTTACAAATTTGGCCTCGCCTTCTAATTGGTTAAGCACCTGCTGCGCTGTTAATAGAGTGGAAGTTGGTACCTGATTAATATTAAGAAGCGGCAAATATTTCAGTACGAAGTTTGCATCGTTGATGGCCCGGTAAGCAACCGCCCATCTATTTGCAAATGTACCTACACCATTAACAACTTCTTGTTCGTACCGACCGGTGCGATTCACGATTTCAATATTATCTGCAAGTGCATCGCCATGTAGCATTGCTTGCTGACCGTACAAATCAAATTCATGCAATCTGCGGTACGCGCTTAACACAGCACTTTGCACACCTGCGGTGTTATCAAGAGCCTGTCCAGGGCTCAAACTTGCCAGATCCTCTGTATCAAGGCTACACGCTGTGAAGAGGACAGTAAGTGTAGATATTATAAATAATTTTTTCATATCGACTATTTTTATCAATTAAAAACCAATGGTAACGCCTGCCATAAATTGTTTTCCCACAGGATACACACCATATGAAGAAACACCCGTACCATTATTGTTGCTGACTACCTCAGGATCTATTCCTGCAAACTTGGTGTAGGTCCATAAATTTAATCCCTGAACAAATACGGATGCTTTCGCCATTTTTGCTTTAGAAACAATAGATGTCGGTAAGTTGTAAGAAAGTGTAACTTGCTTTAACCTGATGTAGGATGCATCGGATAAGAATTGAGTGGACCCAAAATTACCCTGTAATTGATCAAATCCATCAATTACACCACCTTGGTAAGGCCTAGGAACATTAGTAATATCTCCAGGCTGTTTCCAGTAATTAAGCTGGCTTACAAGTTGGTTGTTGGCGCTGCTTCCTGCTGTATAAAGGTTATAAAAATCTCCATTAAATGCTTTGTTTCCCCCTTGGTATTGGAAGAACAATTCCAGGTTTAAGCCTTTGTACGAAAAGTTATTCGACAAACCGCCAAAGTATTTTGGAAGGGCTGTAGCCCGCACAGCCAGATCATCTTGTGTTCCGCGATACGCCAGGTTACCATTCTTATCCCAAATCATGGTTTTTCCATTAGCCGGGTTTACACCTGCAAAATCCAACAAATAGTGGAATGCGATAGGCTGCCCAACTATTAAAGAGTTACCAATTCTGGTTTGGCCATTTGGAAGTGAGAGCAATTCATTGTGAACTCTGCCGTAGTTACCATTAATTCGCCATTTGAACCCGGAGACATCTAGTACGGTTCCGCCTAATTCAATATCAAAACCACGGTTTAGTACTTCACCACTGTTACCTCGAACTTGGCCCAAGCCACTGTCGGTAGGCAGGGGCACATCGAACAATAAGCTGTTGGTTACGTTGTTGTAGTACTCAAACGAACCCGTGATACGTCCTGAGAATAACGCAAAATCAACACCGGCATTAAATTGGTCTTCTCCTTCCCAACCGATGAGGTCATTACCCAATCGGGTCAACCGAAGAATAGAGCCTCCAAGGTATTGTGCTCCGGCAGGAATACCTGTTGCACCTGCGGCCGGGCTACCATAGGCAGTGTACCAATCGTAATCAGCAATCTCCGAGTTACCAACTCTACCATATCCAACTTTAAATTTCAAGTCGTCAATAAACGTGAAGCTATCCATAAAGCTCTCCTCTGAAATACGATAGGCAACTGATCCGGCATAGAAAGTTCCGTACCGGTTATTTGAACCAAACCTGCTTGAACCATCTCTTCTAACAGTAGCATCAACAATGTAGCGATCCTTTAATGCATACTTAACCTGACCAAATACTCCCTGGCGAGCGTTGTCAAAGAAAAATTCGCTTGCCGGTCGCGCAGTTGCACCTGAAGAAAGTAAGCGCAAGGCAGGGTTCGGATAAGTAAACTGTGAAGCTGTAACTCCTCCGCGCTCTTCTTTACGATATTCAAAACCCATAACCCCGGAAATTGAATGAATCTCTCCGAATTTCTTACTATAAGTAAGGGTTGAGTTCGCATTGTATGCAATCGTTCTTCTGCTCGTAACGGCCATCTGGCCTCCTGCAAATACAGGAATTGTACCTGGCCGCTGGTTGTTATCTGTTCCGAAAGAAGCATCAACACCAGCAAACCCATTGATATTCAAACCTGGAAGTATTTCGTATGAAAGGTTAAAACTTGATACCGTTTGTGGAACACGGCCTAATCGAACCTCCTCGTTAACACCCTGAACAATGTTATAACCAAATAAGTGACCTGAGCCTGACGCGGGATATGGGTTTCTAAAAGTTCCATCGTCATTGTACGCAGTAGATGTAGGCTGCGCTGTAAATGCTGCCTGGAACGGACCATTAACGAAGTTACCATTCGTGATGGCACCAAAAGTGCGTTGGTAAGCTAACGAAAGATTTGCTCCGATTGTCAGCTTTTGAGTTGGTCTGTGTGTAATGTTCAGGCGAGTTGTTCCGCGTTGCCAATCACTCATCACTATTTGACCTTCTTGCTTTTGGTAAGACATGGATAACAAGAAATTAGTTTTTTCATCACCTCCGGACATAGAGATATCGTAGGAAGCAAGTTGTCCCGTTCTGAAAATGGCATCGCGCCAGCTAAAGTTGGTTAGGTTTCCATCGCTGGGGTTTCCAAAAACTGCATACGCGCCAGTAGCACCGGTAAGGGGTAAACCCGCATTGATGTAAGATTGCTCTTTGATTTGAGCAAACTGTTTACCATCCATTACCTCATATAAATTCAAAGGTTGAACAGCGCCTTTTTGCACACTGATATCTAAATTTGTTCTGCCCTTTTTACCTTTTTTGGTTGTAACGATAATTACCCCATTGGCAGCCTGCGCTCCATAAATAGCGGCTGAAGCAGCATCCTTAAGAACTTCAACATTTTCAATATCATTTGGATTGATGGAAGCTAAAGGGTTTGAAGAACCCTGGGTAGTCTGTCCAAAACGAGACATTTGTACACCGTCAATAATCCAAAGTGGATCATTAGATGCATTAATCGATCCATAACCCCTAACTCGAACTGTTAATGCAGCTCCGGGTGCTCCTGATGCGCTGGCAATTTGTACACCGGCAAGGCGCCCCTGAATACCTCTGTCAACAGATTGAATGGGTAAATTTTGAAATACTTCGCCCTTTACAGATGACACAGAACCTGTTAGCGTTCTCTTATCCTGCGTTGTATAACCGTTCACCACCACTTCAGACAATTGAGTAACATCAGTTCCCAATTGAACATCTACAACTGCACGGCCACCAATTTGTACTTCTTGTGTAGTAAAACCCACAAATGAAAATACCAATACGTTAGAACCTGATGGCACTGATAAACTATACCCACCGTTCACATCTGTAATGGTACCCTCTGTTGTCCCTTTAACGAGCACGTTAACCCCTGGAAGGGGCGCGTTATCGTCAGACGAGGTAACTTTTCCTGTTACCCTTCTCTCCTGCGCAAATGCAAAGCTCGAAACCAGCATTAACACAAGAAAGATCTTCCCTTGTAAAATTTTCTTCATACTGTTTTGGTTTAATTAAGTAGAATGTTTCTTAATAGGTTGCAATGTTAAAAGAAAATTAACCTTGAAAAAAATAAAATCAGCAAACGGTAGCCGCTTGCCGGCAAATTTTTACTTTTAAAAAATGAGATTTACCGTTCGTGTAAACCTATCGAACGGTTAATTGGCCTAACCGCCCGTTCAAAGAATTTTGAACTCAATCCTCCGATTCTGCTGGCGGTTTTCGTCTGTGTTGTTTGGTAAAAGATTCTTTTTAGAACCGTAACCTTTGGTTTGAATGCGATTGGCAGCAATTCCCTGCTCTATTAAATACATAGCAACTGATTTAGCCCTGCGCTCTGATAGTTGCTGATTATAGGCCTCAGTACCTGTATTATCGGTATGACCTGAAATTTCAATTTTTACTTGTGGATTATTCTGCAAAAAATCTAAAACTGTTCGCAATTCAGTATAAGATTCTGATCGAAGTTCAGATTTATCTACATCGAAAAATAAATTGCGCAGAATTACAGTTGCATTGGATTTTACCGGCTGCAACACTACATCAATCTCAACTGATTGCGATTGAGCCTGGGCCTGGTAATTAAAATGTTGACTATTGAATAGGTAGCCGGGCCTATTTACATAAAGCGCGTACTCAGACCCCGTGGGCAAAACGATTAAATACTTTCCGGTAACAGAATCGGCATTAACCCTAGAAACGCTCTTTTTTTGGGCAAGATCTATCAATTCGATAGAAGCTGAGACCGGCTGTTGGGTAGCCGCATCGGTAACCATGCCCTTTACCACATTACCCTTGTAATTGGTTATCCACGGCTCGGGAACAATGATGCGATAAAGGCGACTCCGGGTTTTGGACTCTTCGCGCGAGTAATACCCGTTGGTACCCTCGGCCGACACAATAAAAGAATATTGATCGTGATGATCGTTTAAAGGCAAACCTAAATTAACCGGCTTTTCCCAACCGGAATTGCTTTTAGACACCTTATATATATCGTAGCCGCCATAACCGGGCAACCCGTTGGATACTATATATAACTCTTGATTATTTACATGAATGTACGGTGAGATTTCATCTTGTGGCGTGTTAATCTGCGGCCCCAGATTCTGAGCCTTGCTCCAGCCACGATCGGTAAGTTGGGAATACCAAATATCGTAACCGCCAAGTCCACCGGGCCGGTCCGAAACAAAATACAACTCGCGCCCATCAGCCGAAAGGGAAGGCTGGGCATCCCAGTTGCGACTGTTGATGTTGGGGCCAAGGTTTTTAGGCTTTGCCCACACATTGCCGGTTTTTCTGCTCTCGTATAAATCGCAGCCCGAAGTTCCGCATACCGTAAAAATTAAATGGCGGCCATCGGCCGAAATGGTGCTGGCACCCTCGCGCTGCACACTATTAATATTAGCAGACAATGAAACAGGTGCACCCCAGGCGCCATTCTGAGTTTTTGTGGATACCACCAGGTCTTCATTGTCGTTACGACCACCGCCAAATCGGGCCGTAAAAATCAATTGGCGGCCATCGGCAGTAACAGTAGGAAAGTATTGCATCGGGTATGCGTTAACCGAATCGCTTAGCGGGGTAATCATGTAATCGTACACCCGGGTGTTTTCTATCGAGTAATTGGCTTGACTTAGCCATACTTTTACCAATTCAATTTTTCGTTTATCCTGCGCTTCTATTTTAAGAAATACGATAGCATAGTCGCGCGCCTTTTCATAGTGTGCCTGCCAAAGATTTACTGCAACCAAATCAAACAAGTACATTCTTTTGCGACCATCATTTTTAGCCAGGGCCAGGCCTTGCTCAAAGGCATTGGTGGCGGCCACGTAATTTTCCTGGGCTTTATATATTATAGCCAGGCGGTACCAGGCCTCTTCAAATTTTTTGTCGCGGCTAATTGCCTCGTTTAATAAATTAATGGCTTGCGTAAACTGGCCACGCACCCGAAAGTTGTCTGCTTCGGTGTACAACTCAATGGCTCTTTTGTTTTTGGTTGATAAATCCTGACCGGCCACAGGCAACCAGCTCAAAAAAAATCCGAGTATCAGAAATCTTAACATACCTCAAATTTATTTATAGTAAACGAGTCAACTCCCTTTTTCTGTATATCTATTTAAGATATGTTGGCTATGGGTAGCTCGGGGGCGTCCCAACCCCACATGGCATTTATCAATTTTACGCATTCGAATTTTACTATATCACCCGCTTCAATATCCGCTGCATAAATCTTCTTCGTGTCAATCAAGTACTGGCGCATCGTTCCATTTAACAACGGTGCTACCGGAGTAAGCCACTGGTGGCCGTATTTAAATGCAAGATTCGCATAACTCGTGTCCGTAACTTTTCCATTCTTTATTATAAGAATCTCATCGCACGGGCCACGCTGCTCCCATAAGCTTGCAAGCGCTGCGCGGTCTTCGTACTTATACTCATACCTCAAATCATCCGCCTCTATTTTTTTTAAGGTTGTTATAGCTCGAAACTGGTAAGGAACAAATTCTACTTTATAAGCCCGCAAATCATAAACGAAGCGAACCTTGTACAATCCCGTTGCCGGCACCACAACACTTTTCAGCACTTCTTCCAAATCCCAAAGATGAGGTTTTGAAAACAAGTTTGTAGCAGCTTGCTCCATGCGGGCCTGGTGGTAGCGCAGGCTGCGAAAAATACCATTGTTCAAATAGATCGATTCAACTAAGCGGCACATAAATTTTTTGAATTACTTCCTCATACTCGTCTTGCCAATTGCTGCGTGCCGTTACCCCACCCCCACTTCTGTAAAAATAGTTGGTACCAACCTGTTCAATATACCTAATGTTTACACCACAATCCAGATTGTGGCCATCAAAATAACCCAATACACCGGTGTAGTAACCGCGTGGTTCACCTTCAGCTTGCCTGATAATCGCTACGGTTTCATTTTTTGGGGCACCACTTACCGAACCGGCCGGCAGCATTGCCGCCAGCAAACTGCCTATGTTGCTATTATATTCAGGCAACACCTTACCGGTTATCTCAGAACTAACTTGCAAGATGGAATGACGCGTTGTGTTAATCTGCTGCAGGTACCGAAACCGCGCAACCGTTACGTGCGTTGCCACTTGTGCTAAGTCGTTGCGGATTAAATCCACAATGGTAATATGTTCCGCTTTTTCTTTTTCATTTGCTAAGATCGTGCTGGCAGCGTGGGGAATGGTTGCATCGATGGTGCCCTTCATTGGGTACGCATGTAGGGTGCCATTGCAAACTTTAACAAAGCACTCCGGTGAAAAGAAAAGAAATCGATTCTGCCACCAGCATTTGTAGGGTGCCTGAACGGCAAAGAATAACTCGTGCAATGGCAAGTTCAAGTCCACTTTCGACTTTGCCGTAAGGTTAACTAAAAAGGTATTGCCAGCCTGAAGCTGATTCATCACCAGGTCAAACCCGGCTTTATACGTGAAAGGCGATGGCGGGGAAAATGTAATTGCCGGGCTTATCGCAGCACGAGGTATTGCATTGGAAAAACCATTGATTGAATAAAGGAGTTCCTTAGCATCAACTTCATGCGGTTCCCACAACACAGGATGTTCCAGTTCAAAATCAAGCAAAAAAATAAAAGGCTTATGCGCATTACCTAATGCATCGGCTTTTTCAATAAACGTTTGCAGGTTCACCGTGTTTGAAAGCAGCTTACGGAATATTCATGTACTTGTGTACCTGCAGCGAAATCTGCCACCGTGGATTTTTCTTTACATAATCAATTACAAGTGGTAGAATTTCAGATTCTTTAGACCACTCCGGTTGTAAATACAACTTACAGGCAGGTTTAACCAGATGCGCAAATTCTTCGGCCCATGCTAAATCACTTTTGTGAAAAACCACAACCTTCAACTCATCGGCCTGGGCAGCTACCGAAGGGTGCGGTGGTTTAAATTTTTTGGGCGAAAAACAAATCCAATCCCACGTGCCGGTAATCGTATAGGCACCCGATGTTTCGAGGTGCGTACGCAAACCAACTTGTTGCAACGCCTGCGTTAAGGCTTCCAGGTTGTGCATGGTTGGTTCGCCACCGGTAACCACCGCTAGTTGGCTGCCGCTTAACTTTGCTTTTTGTGCAAGTGCATGCACTTCCATCTTTGGATGCGCGTTTACATCCCAACTATCTTTTACATCGCACCATACGCAGCGCACTTCGCAGCCACCTAACCGGATAAAGTATGCAGCGCGCCCTTGATGAAATCCTTCGCCCTGAATGGTATAGAAGTCTTCCATTACTGGCAATTCGGAATTCAAAATTTCGGATTCAAGATTTGACATTATCTTTTCTTTCAATTTTGAATTTTAAATCTATTAAAGATTTCTTAATTCAGTTGCCCGCAATGTATTCAGTAACAACGAAGCAATAGTCATGGGCCCAACTCCACCCGGAACTGGCGTGATGAAAGAAGTTTTAGGAGCAACTTCTTTAAAATCCACATCGCCTTTAAGGCTATACCCGTTTTTATACTGCGGTCCTTCCACACGCGTGGTGCCCACGTCAATCACTACGGCACCTTCTTTTACCATTTCGGCAGTAATCAAACCCGGCTTGCCAACAGCCGCAATCAAAATATCGGCATGGCGTGTAAAGTGTGCAAGATCTTTTGTGAATTTATGACAGATCGTAACGGTGGCTTTGCCTTCCTCTACCAACATCATACTTAACGGTGCGCCCACCAGCCGGCTGGCACCTACTACCACGCAGTTCTTTCCTTCGGTAGGAATTTCATAGCGCTTTAACAACTCCATTACACCAAAAGGCGTAGCCGGTAACAATAAGGGTTGTTTGGAAACAATGCTGCCAAAGTTGCGATTGGTAAAGCCGTCCACGTCTTTATCGGGGCGAATTTTTTCAGTAATTCTTTCCACCGAGATATGTGCCGGCAAAGGTAGCTGCACAATAAACCCATCCACATCTTCATCACGGTTTACCTGGTCGATGTGCTTCATCAGCTTATCTTCGCTAATGGTATCGGCAAAGCGCAGCATAGAATAATGAAACCCAACTTCTTTACAAGCTTTTACTTTATGATCTACATAGGTTTGACTGGCACCATCATCGCCAACCAAAATAATGGCCAGGTGTGGTACTTTTTTACCAGCCTGCTTGCGTAGCGTTACTTGTTCCGAAATTTCTTTCTTTATATCAGTCGAAATTTTCCGACCGTCAATGAGTGCATAGGATTTCTGCTCAGTCTGGTTCATAGAATCACGCTCCATATCGCCTTTCAAAATCTGCTAATTCTTTTTGATACTTAGTTTCTTCTTTTTGCAATTGAGACTCCACCTTTCTCAGGAAAATCTCAGTACGCTTACGCATTTTCTTAAGTTCTGCCAGCATACCTTCCATTTTCTTATTACGCTCAGTGTTAGGTTTCATATCGATTGGTTTCTATTGATAAAATCTACAAACTCTTTATTGAGCCGAGTTTGTTCATCTTCAAACTTACTTTGAGTATTAATAGAACTATTCAATTGCTTTAGCAACTCTTCCATTCGCGACTCAATTTTTACCATTCGCTTCACAGTAAGATCCATTCGCTTGGTAAGGGATTCTACTCTTTCATGCTCTCGTTTGCTTCTTAATTCGAAAGAAGCTAGCTGGATCAAGATATCTGAAATAATTTCGTCATAATCTTTTTCCATACTTTCAGGTTTAAGCAGAAAGTTACTCAATTTTTAAAACAGCCATAAACGCTTCTTGCGGAATTTCTACGTTGCCCACCTGCCGCATGCGCTTCTTCCCTTTCTTCTGTTTCTCTAACAGCTTGCGCTTACGCGAGATATCGCCACCATAGCATTTTGCCAGCACGTTTTTGCGAATGGCACTTATGTTTTCGCGGGCCACAATCTTTTGCCCGATAGCAGCCTGTATGGCAATTTCAAATTGCTGGCGCGGAATAAGTTCCTTTAATTTTTCGCAAAGCTTGCGGCCCCAATCCTGGGCTTTGGCCCTGTGTACAATGGCACTCAACGCATCTACCTTGTCGCCATTCAACATCACATCCAGTTTCACCATGTCGGACTCGCGCATGCCAATTAAATGATAGTCTAGCGAGGCATACCCGCGCGATATGGATTTGAGTTTATCAAAGAAATCAAACACGATTTCCGACAACGGCATTTCGAAGGTCATCTCTACCCGATCGGTAGTAAGATAATTCTGGTTGAGTATTAAGCCGCGCTTTTCAATGCACAGGTTTATAATCGGCCCAATGTATTCGGCTTTGCTTATGATCTGGGCTTTAATATAGGGCTCTTCAATAAAATCGATGCGGGTTGGATCGGGCATCTCAGAGGGGGCATTGATAAACACCTCTTCGCCATTGGTAAGTTGTGCACGAAACTGCACCGAAGGCACGGTGGTAATCACCGTCATGTCGAACTCGCGCTCCAACCGCTCCTGAATAATTTCCATGTGCAACATGCCCAGGAACCCACACCGGAAACCAAAACCCAACGCGGCTGAGGTTTCCAGTTCCCACACCAGCGATGCATCGTTGAGTTTCAACTTCTCCATAGAAGCCCGCAACTCTTCAAACTCGGTAGTATCTACCGGGTAAATGCCGGCAAACACCATCGGTTTTACTTTTTCAAAACCCTTCAGTAATTCGCCCGGATTAGAGGCATTGGTAATGGTATCGCCCACGTGTACTTCGCTGGCTACTTTAATACCTGAAATCAAATACCCCACGTTGCCGGCACTAATTTCAGTACGCGGATGTTTGTCCAGCTTCAATACACCAATCTCATCGGCAAAATATTCCTGGCCGGTACTGATAAATTTTACTTTATCGCCTTTGCGGATGGTGCCATTAAAAACTCTGAAATAAATTTCAATTCCTCTAAACGAATTGAACACCGAATCGAAAATCATTGCTTGCAGCGGTGCCGTGGAATCGCCTTTTGGTGCCGGGATGCGCTTTACGATTTCGGCCAAAATTTCTTCAATCCCCTTGCCTTCTTTGGCACTGGCCGAAAGGATGTCCTCGCGTTTGCACCCAATTAAATCTATAATTTCATCGGCTACTACTTCAGGATTGGCATGGGGCAAATCGATTTTGTTCATTACCGGAATAATTTCCAGGTCGTGCTCAAGGGCCAGGTACAGGTTCGAAATAGTTTGCGCTTCAATTCCCTGGCTGGCATCAACAATCAGCAACGCTCCTTCGCACGAGGCTATCGCCCGCGACACTTCGTACGAAAAGTCCACATGGCCGGGCGTATCAATCAGGTTAAGGGTGTACTCCTTGCCTTCGAACTTATAGTTCATCTGGATGGCATGGGCCTTAATAGTAATGCCCTTTTCTTTTTCCAGATCCATGTTATCGAGCACCTGGGCTTCCATCTGGCGCTGGTTAAGGGTGCCGGTAAACTCCAGCAGGCGGTCGGCCAGGGTACTTTTTCCGTGGTCGATGTGGGCTATGATGCAAAAATTCCGAATGTTCTCCATTCCCGTCATTCCGGTCGTGATTTTAAAGGCTGCAAATGTAGCAAGAAAAGGGGGCCTAAAAAAAGGGGCGAAACCCCGAGTGGCAGGCCTTTGGAGCTACAGAAACGCGGCTTTAGGGGTGGTTGCAGGAGTAATTTCTAAAAGCCGAAACGGGGTTTTTCCCGTTGACTGGCATGCTGGGTTGGGGGTAGATCTTTGCTTTAGAAATCAAAAGCAGTTTAAATACGTGATTCCTTAAATACCATAGCTTTTGGCAAGACACCCTTTTGAATGAAGCATTCGGAATACAAATGATTTTTAGATCCGTACAATTAACAAATGGGTATTAATCCTACAAAAATGAAACATATCTATTACTTTCACGTTCGTAGAACTAATTGAAAATAAAATGAAGGGGACTTACCTAGGTGAACTGGAAGAACTTGTGTTACTCATGGTGGGCGTGCTTTATCCGGAAGCGTATGGAGTAGCCGTGATGGATGAACTGGGAGTGCAGGCGGGCCGCACCCTCAACATCAGTGCGGTGCATGCAGTACTTACCCGTCTTGAAGATAAGGGATTTTTGAAATCGAAAATGAGTGAACCCACCGAAGAGAGAGGCGGTAGAAGGAAAAGAATTTTCGTATTGACGGCTTCAGGAAAGCGTTCGCTTGAGGAAGCTAATGAAATGCGTAATCAGTTATTCAATCAAATTCCGAAGGTGGCTTTACAGTATAGTTATTAAATAAAACGTTGTTAGACTCTATGCCAATCCCTAACAACAAACAACTTCCAACTCCACCGCGGTGGGCCAACCAATTTCTACAATGGTATTGCCGTCAAGATTTGTTAGAGGAAATTCAAGGGGATGCCTATGAGTTATATTATCGCACCGTGAAGAAAAATAAATGGAGAGCAGACCTTGAATTCACATGGAATGTGATTCGTTTTTTCCGAATAAAAAATATCCGAAAAAGTAAAAAAGGAGAACACCCTCAACTCTATGCAGCCATGCTAAAAAACATTTTGCTCGTTTCGTTTCGTAATTTCTGGAGGCAACCCGGCCATTCGTTGCTGAATGTAGCCGGTCTCTCGGTTTCATTTGCCTGCGCGTTTCTTATTCTGCTTTGGGTTGTGTATGAATTCAGCTTTGACAAATTTCACGAGGATACAGATCAACTCTTTTCAGTGATTACGCACGTAGAGGCCGATGGTGCTGCGCAAAGTTACCCGGTGGCATCTGCTTCCATCGACATTTCAAGTATACCTGAAGGAGAAAAGGTAGTGACAGTATCTACCGGTTCGCGTTGGCCGCATGTGCTGTGCTTTAAACCCGAAGTAGAAAATAGTGAATGTATTTATCTAAGTGGGGTCTATAGCAATGAAAATCTCTTTTCCGTTTTCAAATTTGAAATTGCAGAAGGCGATCCGAACCCGCTGGGCAAACCTGATCAAATTGTAATTTCAGAGAAGATGGCGAACCTGATCTTCAAAAACCAAAATGTAGTTGGCAAGACATTTCAAGTGGATAATCGCGCGGAAATGACCATTGTAGCGGTAATGAAAGACATACCAACCAATTCATCATTGCAATTTGACTTCGCCATGCCCTTCGCCTTTCTACAAAAGGAATGGGGTATCGATGAAAATAGAATGAAGAACAATTTTTTTAACACCTACATTAAAACAAATGTGAAGATTGATGCAGCCACTCTTACAGACAAACTGAACACAGAAAGCGTGGTTACCAAAGAATTGAAGGAACAAAAAGTAAACTACCAGGCATTACCCTTAAAAGACTGGAGATTGAAAAGTCATTTTGAGGGCGGGCAACAACTGAGTGGACGACTGGAATACGTAGTGCTGTTCATCGTTATAGGCACCTTACTGGTAGTAATTGCGGTGATTAACTTTATTAATATGACCACCGCACGTGCCACCACCCGTGCCAAAGAAATAGGTGTGCGCAAGGTAACGGGCGCCTACCGCTCAGGGATCATTTTTCAATTTGTAGGCGAATCATTTCTCATTGTATTAATTTCTGTGGTGCTGGCTATATTGATGGCACAGTTATCCCTTCCCTCTTTCCGCTCCTTGCTCGGTGAAGAAATTAACCTCGACCTCATTTCAGGTGCACTACCTCTTTATGTATTTGGTTTTTTGTTGTTGGTATCTTTACTGGCAGGACTTTACCCTGCCTTCGTGTTGTCATCTTTTCAGCCCGTTAAAGTGCTGAAGAATCAATTCCCTGCTGCCGTTACAGGCTCTCACCGCCTACGCAAAGCCTTGCTGATGATCCAACTCAGTGCATCCATCGGCATTATCATTTTCAGTGCAGTGCTATATCAGCAGTTGAATTTTATCATTGAAAAAAATCTCGGCTTCGATCGAAGTAACATGATCAGGCTTGAACCTACAGCCAATTTGTTTCGCAAGTTTGACGTATTTAAAAATGAGTTATCCAAAAATCCGGATATCCTCGGAGCTGCCTCTTCCAACATGAATCCTTTGCAGGCCGATGGTGGCAATACAGGTGTGGAGTGGCCTGGCAAATCAAAAGAACAACGGGTCGTTTTCAAGACGATTGCTTGTAGTTACGAGTTCCCAGAGACGTTTGGTTTGAAAATCCTGGATGGAAGAAACTTTTTGGCACACACTCTGGATTCGGTACAAACCGAAGTGGTACTAAGTGAGGAAGCTGTGAAGGTGATGAACCTGACGCATCCCATTGGCCAGACCATTTACATAGGAGGCTCACCATGCGTAATCATTGGTGTTACTAATGATTTTCATACTGAGTCGTTACACTCTTCCAGGCAGCCGGTTATTTTGTATCGGGCCGACTATATGAATACTTCCGGTGTTTACATAAAGTACCTGCCGGGCACCACATCATCTTCATTGGCCACAGTTGTCAATGCTTACAAAACCATCGAGCCACATTACAGTATGAAGTATTGGTTTCAGGATGATACGTTTGACCAACTTTATAAAACCGAAATAACGGCTGCACGCCTCGTACTGGTATTTACAATCATAACCTTCATTATCTCAGTAATGGGTATTGCCGGACTTGCCACATACAATGTATTGCGCAGAACCAAAGAGATCGGCATCCGCAGAGTTTTTGGCGCCTCCATTGTACAAGTTTTGAAACTCCTTACCAACGAGTTTTCGTTCGTCTTACTATTTGCCATCTTCGTGGCTGCACCGGCAACCTGGTATGCTACCGACAAATGGCTGGCGGGCTTTGCTTATCGCATTGCCATGCCGTGGTGGATTTATGCAACTACCTTTACTTGCATTGGCCTGACAGTGATTGTTATCATCTGCATGCAAGGATTCAAAACTGTAACAACCAATCCTACTAAAACTTTACGGAATGAGTGATTACTCTTTACGCATTTCATCTCCCAACCTCCCACTAAAAACAGAACTGCCAATCTGACTACAGGACAACCAAAGCCCACTTGCAAAACTTTGACTCGAAAATCACCCCGATGCATCGGGCACATGCAAACCACCGCCCCTGCGCGACATAACATAGCGATAGGCTTTGGTAAGTTTTTCCACGGCCGCTTCTATTTGCCTGAATGTGTGGCTGGCCATTAACGAAAACCGGATGAGTGAATCGTGTGCCGCTACGGCTGGCGCAACTACAGGGTTTACAAATACACCCGACTCCTGCAATTCTTTCGTGATCAGAAACGTAGCATCCATATCGCGGATGTACACGGGCAGAATCGGACTTTCAGTAGGGCCCAACTCAAAGCCACTCTCTATCAACAATTGTTTGGCATAGCGCGTATTGCGCCACAGGTTTTGGAGGTGCTCGGGTTCGGTTTGAATAATCTCCAGCGCGGCCAGCACGCTTGCTACCGATGCGGGCGTCATGGATGCGCTGAACATTAAAGCCCGGGCGCGGTGCTTCAGAAACTCTATGGTTTGACTATCGCCCGCAATGAAACCACCCAACGATGCCAGGGACTTGCTAAACGTACCCATGATAAGATCTACCTGCGAGGTAAGCTGGAAATGCGAAGCTGTGCCCGCCCCTTTCTCTCCAATAACTCCAAGCCCGTGCGCATCGTCTATCATTACGGTGGCATTATACTTTTGCGCTATGGTAATCAGTTCCGGCAAACGAATAATATCGCCTTCCATGCTAAACACTCCGTCCACTACAATCAACTTTATAGTTTGTTGCGGCAGGTGGGCCAGCTTCCGCTGCAAGTCCGGCATGTTGTTGTGCTTAAACTTAATTACCTTGGAGAAAGACAAGCGGCTGCCATCTTTAATCGATGCATGATCGCTTTCATCGAGGATGATGTAATCCGTTCGGCCGGTAAGGCACGAAAGTGCGCCCAGGTTTGCCTGAAAGCCAGTGCTAAAAAGCAACGCGCGTTCTTTGCCCACATAGTGGGCCAGCCTGTCTTCCAGTTCTTCATGGATGTCCAGCGTGCCGTTTAAAAAACGCGAGCCTGCGCACCCGGAACCATATTTTTGCAGCGCCCGGCATGCTGCTTCAATAATCTTAGGATGATTGGTGAGCCCCAAATAGGAATTGGAACCAAACATCAATACCTGCCTCCCACCAATGGTTACTACGGTATCTTGCCCGGACGCGATGGGGCGGAAATACGGATACAAGCCCTTCGCTTTGATGACTTCGGCATCTTTAAACTCCGCGATTCTATTCTGAAAATAGGTGCGCTTTGCACCTTGAGAGGCGGTTGACATGCTTAGCTATTTTTAAGCCCTATCCGTTCAACTACTACAGCCCATTAACGGTGCTATAGTAGCCTCCTAAAGGGCACCACAATATCCGCATGGAAATCGAAAACGCGGATGTGAAAAAAATCTTAAAAGGGGCTTATGCTTACAAGTGCAATTTTTAAAATGCAATAAGTTGCTCCAGCCTGTTTCATTCTGGCTTTCGCTTGTCGAACAGCCACTGCGGCAGTTCTTTTTCCTGGAGGGCATTTTCCCAACTGTTGTGCTTAACGCCCGCATATTCCGTGTACCGTGCACGCTTTCCACCCGCATTCACAATCTGCTGGTACACATTGCGCGAAAGACTAACTGGAACAATATCATCATCGGCACCGTGAAAAATCCACAGCGGAGTATGCACCAACTTTGCGCCTGCACGGGCATCGCTGCCTCCGCAAATAGAAAATGCGGCTGCAAACTTTCCGGGTTCTTTTTCTAAAATTGAAAACACACCAAAGCCGCCCATGGAGATGCCGTACAGGTAGAGACGCCTGCCATCGATTGAATACCGTGCCAGCAGGGAGTCAACTAATTGCAAGGTCTTGCTGGTGGCTTCGGTATGTTGGGCCGTCCACGTGTTGCCCCAACCCTGGTTTGATTCTTTGCATTTAGGGGTAAGCACCACAGCCGGATATTTCTTTTGCATTTCGGCTTGGTACCACAGCAGGTCGCGCGATTCCAGATCGTTGCTGCCATGCAGGTAAACCACCAGCGGATATGACTTTGCAGGATTGTAATCAGGCGGAAGAAAGAGCCCGTAAGGCAACCCTTTGTAAAGGCTTTCTGAATAATGAGGGTACTGCTGCAATGCCGATTGTCCATTAACCGGGGCAACTGCTATCAACAGCAGGAAGCGTAATAAAAACGTGAGCTTTTTCATCAGCTATTGGCAAGCGCGCGCACAATCGCCAACGCCTTATCAATTTCTTCTTCGCTATTAAAAATATGGGTGCAATGCCGTACGCCAAACACCTCGCCACTGGCGCGGGGCCGCATACGCCCGCGCTTCCAGAATTCGTCTTGCAACGCTGCGCCTGTCAGTCCCTCAATATTATATACCGTAATACCTGCACACATCGCCTCATCGGCAGGCGAAAAGATTTTTACTTTTGGCTGCTGGCGTAAGCCGGTACGCAACCGGGCCCCTAAAAATTTAATTCGCTCGTACACCCGGTCGGGGCCAATCTCAAATAGAAAATCCAATGCGGCATCCAATCCTTTTAGTACCGGAAAGTTGCCTGTTCCGCGTTGCGTAAACCGAAAGCCTTCGTCTTCGTGGTTATCCCACCGGGCGCTGGCTACGGTTGTCCAAATGTCTTTCAGCTTATCTTGCTTTACATACATAAAGCCGGTACCGGCCGGTGCGCCCACCCATTTATGGAAACAACCGGCATACGCATCGCACCCAATATCTTTTACATCTACTTTAATATGCCCAATGGTTTGGGCTCCATCCAGTATCGTAAAGATGCCGCGCCTGGAAGCTTCTGCACAAATCTCTTTTACAGGAAGGATAGCCCCGCTGCCGGAAATCATGTGCGAGATCATCAGCACTTTGGTTTGCGGTGTAAATGCACTTATAATTTGGTTGTACACCTCGGCTGCATTCTTAATCGGCTTGCCTATAGTTACTTCTTTGAACAACACGCCATACCGCTTTTCTTTTACCAACCAACTACCCCGGCCACCGGGGTGCTCCTGGTTGGTGGTAAGCACTTCATCGCCCGGCTTAAGGGTAATTCCGTTGGCGAGGTAACTAATGCCATGCGTTACATTATCCGTCATGGCAATTTCTTCCACCTGCGCGTTTATTAGTTTACCTACTTTGGTGCGAATACTTAGCAGGTTATTGTAGCCGCTTATAAACTCTTCTTTGTTATCGTCTTTGTAGGCCCAATCGGCTACGTGTTCGGCCAGGTACCGGGCATGGGCTGTCATTTTATCAACCACAATTTTGGGCATTACGCCAACCGTGCCCGGATTAAAAAATACCTTATCGTTTGCCAGCATAAACTGGCTGCGGATTTTTTTCCAATACTGCGGGTCGTTGGCAGCAGGCATTGCGGTGCTGGCGGCTGCCTGTTGTGCCAGCGTAGGAAGTGCAAGAGCTGTAAGCCCCAATGTTTTAAGAACTTTTCTGCGCGAGGTATTCATTAGCCGTAAATTAGGTGCAGGCTAAAGTAACAGATTTTATGTAGAAGCAACGGGCAGGCGCAATAAAAAAGGGTGGCCCGATGCGCAGGCCACCCCACTCCCCTCACGGTTCTACCCTTAAACCAATACTTCTTCTTTCACTTGTTCGCTTTTAATCTTGGGAGCAACTTCTTCTACTACTACCACTTTTGGTTTTACACCCGGAAAGATTTTACGAATGAGATAGTATAAAATCAGTGCCGATAACACACCGGTTAAAAAGTCCGTAAGGGGTACCATTACTGCGGTGTAAACCATCATCCACATTTCGAAGCGGCCTGTGGCTGTTACCTCACGGATCTCTTTGCGCTTAATCATATTGCTTGCAACCCACAGTAAAATGCCACCAATGCAAGCCATGGGCACCAACTCTAAATAAGGCGCTAAATAAAATGCCATTACCAATTTCAACACGCCTTTAAAATATCCGGCCAACGGAGTAACGGCACCGGCCTTTATACTGGTGGCCGTACGTGCCAACGCGCCTGTGCACGGAAAGCCGTTTACTAAAGGAGTAATGATCTGTACCAGGCCCTGGCCCCAAAATTCCTTATCGGGATTAAAGGGAGTCTTTTGGTTGTTGGCGAGCCGATCGGCCATAGAAGAGCATAGCAGACTTTCCACACCGGATACAAACACAATGGCTATTACATAATACACAACATCCATTATTAGTTGCAAGGTTACCTGCGGAATTGCCGGAGTTGTAAACACAAAAAAGTTGTTGGGAATGGTACCGTAAATATCGCGTACCAGAATAATTCCCTTGCCGGGAAGCAGTAACGCGGTAATACTGGTTGCTGCTGCAATCGCCAGTAAAGGAGCCGGAATAAAAATTGAAATCTTAAGCAAGTTTCGGGTAACCAAAAAAGTGCCCACACCTATAAGTACCGACCAGATGTTAATACTTCCTAAACTGCTTAATGCCAGTTGCAGGTTATGCAGCAACCCGCCTTTTATCTCTTCATCCTGGCCAAGTGCATCTTTAAAACTCTCTATGCCTAAAATATCTTCCATGTTGGTAAGTGCAATGGCTACCGCTATGCCCACGGTAAAGCCAACCACAATAGAATTAGGAACCAGCTTGGCAAACTTACCCATGCCTGTAAGCCCCATAATCATTAAAATAATTCCCGCAATTATTGAAACAAAAATCAAAAGGCTGTGGGCGCCTTCGGCTGTACCCCCGTTTTGCGGACCGTACTTAAAAATTAAACTGGCAATAACCGGAATAAATGCTGCGGTAGGTCCGTACACCTGGTACTTCGAGCCACCAAATGTGCGCCCCACTATACAAGCCAGGGCGCCCGCAATAATACCTTGCTCGGGGCGCAGGCCCATAGCCATTGCAAAACCCATTGCCATGGGAATAGCCGTAAGGGCCACCACCAGCCCGGCACTAAAATCGCGATAGATTGTAGAGCGCCAATTGTGGGGTTGTAGATCTTCGAAGCGGCTATCGAACAGCGTAAAAAATAATTTTAGCCGGCCAGCAACAGTAAGTGGGGTTTGACTTGTATTCATAAAGAGTAAGTTTCGGTTAAAGAAGAAAGAGTTCTGCCAATAGATTTTTTTCGGGCATGTGGGGCAAGGGCTCCCAATGCACTTCGGCCACAGCTACTGCGCTGGCTTTTATATAAGGCATCAGATCGAAGCTGTTGGAAGCCGTTGCTTGAAGGATGTAGGTTTGAGGAATGTAGATTTGATCTACTCGGTTACCCTCCAGAAAATTGATAAATGCACTTTGTGTAAAGCCAGAAAAGAGCTGGCAGCGCAGCGAGTTGATCCGTGTAGCAAATTTATTTTTTAGTATGGTGCAGGCTGCTTCAAAATCTGCGTTCACTAATTTTTCTACGTTCTTGGTGCGCGAAAAAAAGAGCAGATCGAAGATGGAATCAGTCAGGTGCAGCCCATGCACCAAAATAATATCCAGCTTTTGCGCATCCTCCGCGTGCAGCGCATGCTTTACCAGGTTTAGCGACTCGATAGTAAAGTCTGTAGGAATAAGAATTGTTCGTTGCATTACCCGTGTTGTTCTGCGCATAAAGGTGCAGCCCGGGTATTAAGGCGGATTAAGAGCCACATTAAAAAGCGATAAGAACCAAAGATTTCTGGTTTCGGGCGTTAGCCGAGCGTATAATGGCCAAGTGGAAAGGAGAGTTGCACGGTAGTCCCCTTGTTCAATTCACTCAGCACCTGCATATCGCCATCGTGCAGGCGCACAATGTTGCGGGTAAGGGGCAAGCCTATGCCATACCCCTCATATTCTTTTACGTTCGAGGCCCGAAAGAAAGGATCGTAAATAAATTTTAACTCAGACTGCGGAATGCCAATGCCCGCATCTTTAATAACCAGAATTACCCTATCGGCAGCAGTACCAATGGAAACCGTTACCGGTTGGTTGTGAGAATACTTGCAGGCATTGCCTACCAGGTTCATTAACGCCAGGTGCAGCAATTGCTCGTTACCTTTAATTTTTAGTTGCTCCGGGCTATCGGGCATCAGGCTGGTGTTAATCTGAACTTTGTTCTTTGGGTTAATCTTATCAATGGTATCTTTTACATCCCACAACAACTGATCTACCCGCACTTTGTCAAACTTTTGCACCTTTCCGGCAAACCCGGTTTGGGCCAAAAATAAAAGCGACTTTGTAATTTTTTCGAGGCGCTCTGCTTCGTGCAAAATAGTATGCAACGCCTCGGTGTACTCAGCCTCTGCACGTGGTTTCGAAAGGGTTACCTCCGCCTCGCCTATGATAGTAGTAAGCGGGGTGCTTAACTCGTGCGAAGCGTTGCTTATAAAATTATGCTGTGTTTCAAAAGCTGTTTCGAGCCGGTCTAGCATGCGGTTAAACGTTATCTCCAATTCGGTAATCACATCGTTGGTGCGCGATTGCTCAAGCCGCAGGTGCAAACTTTGCGAACTGATCTCTTTTACGCGATCGGTAATTTCTTTTACAGGATTAAAAACCTGGCGCGAGAATACCAGCGATACAAACAAAGCAAAAGCCGAGGCCGCCAGAATGCCAATTAAGAGGATGGTGCCGAGGTAGGAAACCAACTGCGTTCCAAAATGATTGGCAGCAGAAACGATTACCACATAATTACCCGCTTTACCGCTGTGGCGGATGCCTGCGAAAAAGATCTCAGCAGCCTGGTGCGTGGCTGTACCGGTTTCAACTACAGTTTTAAAAAAAGACAACGGCAGCCCAAGCGCTTCGGCTTCTTCGGCAAACGTTTTTCCTGCTTCTATTTTGAAGAAATATTCCTGCTCTTCCGGCAACTTTTCAAGGTGCAAGGCGCGCACCTCCTGCATTACTGCCTGGCTGGCTTCTTCGTGGTCTAACGTAGCTTTGGCCGTTACTACCCCGCGTATCTCCAGGCGCTTATAAAAATCGGTAAATGAATAACGGTTGATAAAAAAATACACACTGGCACTGAGCAACACTACCGTAGTGAGCGATATTAAAAAGAAAACAATTACAATTTTACTTTGTGTCCGCATCGGCTTCTTTTAATACGTAGCCCATACCGATTACCGTATGTACTAATTTCTTAGGCTGCTCGCGGTCTATCTTTTTGCGCAAATAGTTCACGTACACATCCACCACGTTGGTGCCTAAATCAAAATCCACGCTCCACACCTGCTCCAGAATATCCATGCGCGAAAGTACCCTGCGTGGATTTTTCATAAACAATAAGAGTAGCCGGTATTCGGTAGAAGTTAATGAAATTACTTTATCGCCCCGCTTTACAATTTTTGTATAGTCGTTCAATGTAAGATCTGCCAGCCGGTACAGTTGTTCTGTTTGTTCAGAACTTACTACGGTAGTCTCGGCTCTGCGCATAAGGTTTTTTACGCGGGCCACCAGCTCAATAAACTTAAATGGCTTTACAAGGTAATCATCGGCTTCGGTTTCCAGGCCGGCCACCACATTCTCGGCCGTACCCAAAGCCGTTAAAAATAAAATAGCTACCTGCTTGTTGTGTTTTCGAATGGCGCGGCAAACTTCTAAACCATTTATGCCGGGTAACATGATGTCCAGAATAATAAGATCAAAGGTGCCGGTGGTGGCCATTTGCACACCGGTGGTTCCGTCCAGGGCAATGCTTACTTCAAAGCCTGCTTCGCTAAGGCCTTTCTTAATAAACGAGGCTACGCCTACTTCGTCCTCTACCAACAAAATTTTTCGCGTGTCGATTTTTTTTGGTTTAACTTTTTCCAAAGTAGAAAATTAAAAATAGTGTTTCAAAAAAATTTCCAGTTGCTTTACCTAGTTATTCGATGGAACTATCGCAAGCAATTCAACTGATAGAAAAAGGTGTTGCCGCCACACCCAACCAACAGTGGGCCGACCTGGGTGCTGGCCAGGGTTTTTTTAGCCAGGCGCTCGCTCAATTGCTGCCTTCCGGAAGTATTACCGCTATCGATCAGGACATACATGCACTGAACGCCATCGTGTGGAAGTCGGACACGGTGACCCTTACCAGGCTACCTGCCGATTTTAGTACCTACTCGTGGCAACGCAATTTTAATGGATTTCTTATTGCCAATGCACTCCATTATGTACCTGAACCGGCTACTTTACTAAAGCGATTGAAAAAACAACTGCTTCCCGATGGCCGCATACTAGTAATTGAATACGATACCGAAATTAGCAATGCCTGGGTTCCGTACCCGATCTCTTTTAAGAAATTACAAGCCGTTGCGGCCGTGGCCGGTTTACCTACAGTAACTTTTCTACACCGGGTTAATTCAACCTACCAGACTGGTGGCATCTATGCCGCCCGGCTTACTTAAGCATCGCCATCAAAAACAAGTGTAAGATTTTTGTCAACAAAGAAAACATACTCGGTTAAGTCGCGGGCAACCAGTAATTTTTCAATTACCTGTTTAAATTTTACAATGTATTCTTTGGCCATCTCTTCGCGAATGGAATCAGCGAACCTGTTCTTACGCGATTCCATTTTGTAATCTATCAAACTATTCAGGCTTAAGAGGGTGTTGGGAAAATCGAAGTACACGCGTTTATTTCCATTCCCGGTAACGGTTAATATATCGCGTGCACGACCCTCCTGAAATTCGAGGTTTACGATTTTGTCTTCAAAACTCATCATTCTTATTTTCCCGATAACGCGTTCGATATTGCGCGGCTCCAATTCCGAAAGCTTGGAAGGGATGTAGATGAACAGGCGTGGCTTGGGGCTGCCCAACGGAATCTGCTTCATCAATTGCGAGATAAGCGGTTCTACAAAATTATGTACGTATCCATATGCCAGGGCATACGGCAAAGAGAACTCTTCCTCTGCGAGGCGCGAACCAAACTCACTTACCAAGGCGGTAACGGCTGTGGATATTAATCCTAACACCACAGTTATCGGCTCCGGATCGAAGGGTGCTTGCTTCCAAAACAGCCAGCATAACGCCACAGCCAGAGTAGCAAGCCAAAGCACTACCACCAGCCCTTTAGAAATAAATTGGAGTTTCATTTAGAGTTTAAAATATCTAACATTGATTAACAAGAAGGCAGGTCTTTCAACCTGCCTTCTGTTTACATCTATACATATCACTCTATTATTCATTCTTATAAACTACACCATCTTTCATTACAAACACCACCTTTTCCATTACTTTAATATTTTTGGTTGGGTCTTCATCCACCGCCACAATATCAGCCAACTTACCTTTTTCTATCGACCCCAGTTTATCGCCCATGCCCAGAATATCTGCGTTTACCTGCATGGCGCTTAGCAACGCCTCGATGGCCGGCATGCCGGCTTCTACCATATAACCAAACTCACGCGCATTTTCACCGTGTGGAAACACCCCGGCATCGGTACCAAACGCAATCTTCACTCCGCGCTTATAGGCTTTGCCAAAATTCTCTTGAATCTTGGAACCGATCTCAAGCGCCTTTGGCACCACCAGCGGATGGTAGTAGCCGGGTATTTTGGCATACTCGGCTGCCGAACGACCGGCAATAATAGTAGGAACATGGTACGTTCCTTTCTGCTTCATTAAATCCATTACTTCTTCGTTCATTAACGTTCCATGTTCTATGGTTGTAATGCCTGCCAATACCGCACGCTTCATACCTTCGGCACCGTGCGCATGAGCCGCAGAGTGAAATCCATAATCTTTTGCCGCTTCTACAATCGCATTTACTTCTTCTTGTGTAAACTGCGGGCCGCTTCCATCTTTTGCTACACTCAGCACACCACCCGTTGCTGTTATTTTTATAAAATCTGCACCATCTTTATAGCGTTGGCGTACGGCCTTGCGCGCATCATCGGGGCCGTTAATTACACCTTCTTTTGCACCGGGGTCGCCCATCAAATCTTTGCGCGCACCATTGGTCGGGTCGCCATGGCCACCGGTAGTTGCAATGCCTTTACCGGCAGTAAAAATGCGTGGCCCTACAATCGTGCCGGCATTCACCGCATTGCGCAGCGAAATATTTACACCCGAGCCACCACAGTCGCGCACAGTTGTAAAACCGGCCAACAAACTTTTGCGGGCATAAATGGTTGATTGAAACGCTACATCGGCTTCGTTTTGGGTGTAACGTTTTACCAGGGCATCTTTGCTCGTTTCGCTTTCAATGTGCACATGCATGTCAATCAATCCGGGCATCACGGTCTTCTTGCTCAGATCAATCAGCTTGTCATCTTTACCGGGTTTGGTAAAGCCCTTATCAACCGAAATTATTTTGTTGCCTTCTACAACAATGGTAACCTGGCTTTGCAGGTTCTTTGTTTTGCCATCCAGCAAAGTGCCGCAATGAATAAATGTTTTTTGTGCGAAGCACAGGCCACTAAGACCAACAAAAAGCAGGGTAGTATAAAATTTACGCATAGGTAAGAAAGGTTAGTCGTTCAAGTAAGAATTACTCAGGTTGCGCAGCGTTGCTATCTCGGCAGAAGTCATTTCGGTTGACTTTACCTTTAGCATTAACTCAAACATCAATTCAGGTTTGTAACCTAACTTGGCAGCCGTTGCCGCGCAGAATTTAATTTCTTGCTGGTATAGTCTTTCATCTAATTTCATCAACTGCACCAGGTTGAAAATATAGTCAAACTTTTGATCGGCCGTCAGGTTTTCTGCAATGATGGTTTCATGATCGGTGTAAAACAAAGTTTCAACTGATGACTCCGGGAAACCATGCGCTTTACCGATGTTGATAATATAGGTACGCTCGGTACCCGCCATTTCGCCATCGATGCGGGCCAGGTTTACCAACAGCTTTAGCTGCTCCAATACAATCATAGTAGGCCTGATTTTTTGTGTGGGATAAATGTAAATGAAAATCGGTTATCTTACACACCGCTAACGTAATTGCAACCGGTGAATTTTTTAGCACATCTCTACCTCTCGGGTAATCATCCTGAAATACAGGTGGGCAATTTTATGGGCGATTTTGTGCGAGGCCGTAATTTGGCTGCACGCTACCCCTACCACATTGCGTTAGGCGTAGCGTTGCATCGCGAGATTGATGAGTTTACCGACAGCCATCCGGTGGTGCGCGAAAGCAAAATTAGATTGCGCCCCAAGTACCGCCATTATGCTCCGGTTATTGTAGATATGTTTTACGATCACTTTCTGGCTGCAAACTGGAAAGCGCACCATGCGCAACCGCTGCAAGACTATGCCCAACATGCCTATACCACGCTAACCGAATATACGCACCTGCTGCCCGAGGGAGTTAAAGCCTTACTACCCTACATGGTTAATGGCAACTGGTTGCTCAACTACGCCAAACCAGAAGGCATTCACCGGGCATTGAGTGGCATGGCCCGCAGAACGCCTTATGACTCGAAAATGGATGAAGCCGTGGAAGCCCTTACCTTGCACTATACTGAATTTGCCAACGAGTTTGATTTGTTTTTTCCAGACCTGAAACAGATGGCCGAGCAGTTTATTAAGGAGCATCCGGAATCTTCAGAGCTTTAGATCAATCGCTATCTTTGCGCAAAAAAAAGTAGCATGTTCAACGATCCGGAATTAAATGGAAAATACCTGGGCACCATTTCGCAAGATTTTGTGAAAGTGGCCGACACATTAAAAGAAGCCTCTTACCAAATCCGCAAGGCCGGGTTTGAGTTCCCCATTTTTCCTATTTCCAAGAATGAATTGCCCATGGGGCAGATTTTGATTCCGGCAGCACCTCTTAATTTAGAATGGAATTACTACGCTTCCTTTTTGGATGAATTTCTACAGCGTGAACTTGTCGCTCCTGATAAAGAAGAAGATTTTAAAAACGCTTACAAAGACCCCGATGAGTTCTGCTGCTTGTTTGTTGTAGATGAGGGCTTCGCCAGTTTTGTGTACATCCCGTTTCCGGAAGATTAGGTATTGGGTATTGGGTTCGAAGCACACAACTTCATCTATACCATAAAACTCCCAATGCCAAATACCTAAAAGTGGTTCCACCCCTGCGCCTGCAACGGCACTGCGGTTTGCTGTTTGGTAACCAGTACATGCTGTGTTGGGTCGTTGTGCATGTGGCCGATAAAATGAATATCGGGGTGGTTTTTAAGTTTGTCGTAGTCGGCTGGGTTTATGGTAAAGAGTAGCTCGTAGTCCTCGCCTCCATGCAAGGCGCAGGTAATCGGGTCTAACTTAAATTCGATTGCCGTTTCGAATGTCGCATGGTCGATGGGCACTTTGTCTTCAAAAATTTTAACACCCAGGTTTGAGTTTTTGCTGAGGTGAAACAATTCCGAAGCAAGGCCATCCGAAATATCAATCATGCTGGTTGGCAAGCAATTTTTATCGCGCAGTTCGTGCACAATATCCATACGCGCTTCGGGTTTTAACTGGCGGCCCACCAGGTATTCGTACTTTTCCAAGTCGGGCTGCATGTCGGGGTTGGAAAGAAATACCTGCTTTTCGCGCTCCAACACCTGCAGGCCCAGGTATGCGGCACCTAAATCGCCTGTAACACAAATAATATCGTTGGCTTTTGCACCACTTCGCTTTACAGCCCGATCGTGCGCCACCCGGCCCAGCACAGTAATAGCAATAACTAAACCTGCGGCAGACGAAGAAGTATCGCCTCCCACCAAATCCACATTATAATTTTTACATGCAGCCTGCACACCTTCAAAAAAAGCATCAATCGCTTCGAGCGAAAACCGGTTGCTGATGGCAAGCCCTAACACAATTTGTTCGGGTGTACCATTCATGGCGGCAATATCCGATACGTTAACGGCCACGGCTTTGTACCCCAAATGCTGCAAGGGCATGTACGATAAATCGAAGTGAATACCCTCCAGCAACATATCGGTTGAAACGAGGAATGCGTTATCGCCCGCATCGAGCATGGCAGCATCATCGCCAATCCCTTTAAGAGTAGTGGAGTTAACGGTTTGGAACTTGCTCTTGATCCGCTCAATCAACCCAAATTCTCCTAATTCCGAAAGTTCTGTTCTATTGTTGGTCATGGTAAGTGGTCGTTAACCGGCAGGATTGTTTATTTATCCGGCAAAAGTACTATTTGCCCTGCATTCTACCACATTCCGGTGGCGGCACCTGTATAAAGGTTCAAAGCGTGTGTATATGAAACAACTTGCATATATTTTAGTTGCTGTAGTTATGCTAAGTGCGTGTGCAACTCCTAAACCGTATTACGAAACCAAAGAAGGAAAGCGGAAGCAAAAGTATTACAACGATATTCAATACGGTCGGAATGCGCATCCCAAAATGAAGTTTTGAGCATTCGCTTATTACCTAGAGGAAAACATAACCGGTTTTAAATTTTAAACACGCTCCTGGCAAAGTTCCACCAACACGTGGTTAGTAGTTTTAGGATGAATGAAGGCCACGTTCTTATTATCCGCGCCCGCAAAAGGCTTTTCTGAAAGTAATTCAAAATTCTTGGTCTTTAGTTGGGCCATTTCGTTTTCAATACCCTCCGATTCGAAAGCGAGATGATGCAAGCCTTCTCCGCGCTTTTCAATAAATTTTGCAATAGCCGAATCGGGCCGGGTAGCCGCCACCAACTCAATCTTCACATTTCCTAAGTCAAAAAAAGAGGTACGTACGCCCTCTTTTTCAACTTCCTCTACTTTGTAATGCGGTTTACCAAAAAGTTTGGCAAACAACACATTAGCAGCATCAAGGTCTTTTACGGCAATTCCTATATGTTCCAATTTTTTCATATCTCCTGCAATTAATCTGATTTTGCTAATTTTGATCAAAAATTGGGAAACTTTTTACGCTTTACGAAAGTTTTAAATCCGAAATGCCAAAAATAACTATTGAATCGAACAGCGATGCCCACGTGGAGGCAGCCCGGATACAGCAACAAATTAAAGATTACCTGGGCCTGCGCGGCAGCGATCTCATATTTGAGTACAGTCTTTTAGATGGCAGAACAAAGTTGGATTTGATTACGCTTAACCCGCGGCACAATCAATCTTTTCTCTTCCGCTCCGAAACCGGTGCCGACAAGGTAGATGCTTTAAAAAAAATGTGGGAGTACGTTCAGAATTTTAAAGAAAAAGAAAACTCTTACACCATTCAATGGGTAACCGCAGATGAGCGGGAATTGCACACCTCTTACTTTAGAGCCAGCAACATATTAGATGCGTTAGAGAAATTATATTATGGCCGCGACAGGAACACCATTACCGTGTTTAGTGTTGTATTAAATCCAGTATCCTAAGCTATGATTACCGTAACCGAAAAAGCAAAAGACAGAATTATAAGCCTGCGTAAAGAAGAAGGCAAAACCGATAACCACAACATTCGCGTATCTGTAAAGGGTGGTGGTTGTTCCGGCCTGATGTACGATTTAGGGTTTGATGATCAGGTTAACCCGGTTGACCAGGTATTTGAAGACAAGGGTGTAAAAATTCTTGTCGATAAAAAGAGTTTGCTTTACTTATTAGGTACTACGTTAGATTTTTCAGATGGCCTGAACGGAAAAGGGTTTCAATTCATCAATCCAAATGCTTCGCGCACCTGCGGTTGTGGCGAAAGTTTTTCAGTTTAGATTCTAAGTAGTGACAAGTCCAATATGAAGCCCTTCACAGGGCCTTCGCCCACAATTTTAGTATTAAATCCCTCTATAATTTCAACGGCCTTTCCAGTACGATACACGTAAGAAGTACGCGCTCTGGGATCAATAAGCCAGGCCAACTTGGCACCATTCTGTAACCAAAGTTCCATTTTCTGTTTAAGGTCTTCAAGAGAATCAGATTTCGACCGAATCTCAATTACAAATTCGGGACAAACTGGTGCAAACCGATCTTTATCTTCTTCACTTAATGCATTCCACTTCTCATTTGATAACCATGCGGCATCTGGTGAAAATACAGATTTATCAGGTAAGGTAAAACCAGCTGAAGAATCGAAAGATAGCCCTGTACCTGATTCAACAGCCCAATTAGCTAATTGGCGTGCTACCTCCGAGCCGTGAGCACCAGATAATGTGGTTACGGGAGACATAAGAATTATTTCATGATTGCTGTTCCGTTCAATGCGTTGATCTTTGTTCTGTTGGCAAAACCAAAAGAACTGTTCATCTGTCAGCTGCGATGTAAACTCATCCTTTAAAACAATAGCGTCCATAATTTAAAGTTACAAATATTTAATTATTCAGAACAGCCACACACTTTAACTCGATGGCGATGGGTGTTGGTAAGGCATTTACTTCTACCGTAGTGCGGCATGGCTGAGTTTCAGGATTAGGAAAATACTCGGCATAAATCTTATTGACTATCGGAAAATCTGCTTTCATATTGGTGAGGTAAACGGTAACATCTACCAGGTTCTCCCAACGCGAGCCGGAAGCTTCCAATACAAATTTTACATTTTGAAAAACAGCGCGGCATTGCACTTCAATATCGTACGCTATCACGTTGCGGTTTTCATCGAAGGTTACTCCGGGTATTTCTTTGGAACTACGTTGGCGCGGCCCAACTCCGGAAAGAAAAAGTAAGTTGCCCACCTTGCGTGCGTGTGGGTAGGGGCCTACAGGTTCGGGGGCTTGATTGGAATTAAGTACTTTCATTTGAAATAAGCCGATTTTACTATCCAAACTAAGCCAACTACAAAACCAAATGCAACTGAGATTAACATAACGATAAGCCGTCTTCGCCTATCACTTGCCGTTTCTCTCTGAAGTTTGGCCAGTATCGAACTTCTTGCAACCGCTCCATATTTATTAACAGCAAAGTCATCATCAGGTACCGGTAAATTTTCAAGTTTATCGCCATACATAGATTTCAACTTACCAAAACCTTTTTTTGGCTTTTGGGTGTAAATCCACTTTTGCAAACCAAAGCCCATGTATCCCATAACCGTTCTCTTATATCCCAAAAACCAAACTCGCCCATAAACTGTGATACGCTGCACCCTCTTTCTCGGAGACAATCATTCTAACACTACTTACCATCCACGGGCCGCTGGTGCTTATCGGAAACCGAATAGTGCCATCATTCTCGGTATAAATATTTTGCAAGAAAGAAGTGTCGCGCACACGGCTCCATACTTTTACCAATGTGTGCGGAGCGGGTTTGCCTTCGTATAAGATTCTACACGTTAAGTAATCGCCTACTTTTAAATCGTAGGGATTTTGCTCCGGAATAATCTCATACCGTAATCCAACCACTTTTTTAAAAGTATTGTCGGTACGCTCGCCACTCTGCACCAGCAGCTTGGCAAAGCGGGTGTAATACTCGGTTGACTTCTTATCGAGTGAGTTGGATTTTCTGCGTTGTTCTAAAATATAGTCAAGGCCATCTTCTTCCAGGTACGCATTAAACTCCTTTCCCTCCAGTTCAATGTACGCATCGTTGCTTTTTAGCGTAAACAAATACGTGCCGGCCAAATCTGCTTTAAAGCTCAGATTGTTGCCTTCCGTTGGTTTTACTTCTTTGGTTAAATCTTTTACACCATTAAGCCGGTGCAACTCCAACTTTTCAACTCTATGCCGCTGTAAATCCCAAAACTCACCCTCAAAGCTCTCACCAACCATCAAATCAACGTTAATTTCTTCGCCTGCCTTGTACCGAAATTTTTTGGGCAGCAGCCAGAACTCATGCGCTTGCGCAAGTACTGCAAATGCAACTATGAATAGTGTTGTGGTGAGCTTTTTCATATTTTATTTAAATTAAGCAGGCAGTAACCAGTCGGCAGGAAAATGAAATCTGAAGGGCCGCCACCAGCTTACTGCCTACTTTTTCTTCTTGCTATTCATGATCTCCTCAATCTCCTCCACTTCAACCGGTATATGCTGCATCAAATCAAAATTTTTACTCTTCCCTATTACGATGTTATTCTCTAACCGGATTCCGAAACCTTCTTCTTTGATGTAGATGCCGGGCTCAATTGTCCACACCGAACCTACCGCTACTTTAGCATGCATATTACCAACATCGTGTACATCCAGCCCTAACATGTGCGAAGTGCCGTGGTAAAAATATTTTTTTAGTGCCGGGCTTTCCGGATTCTGATTTTTAATATCGGTTTTATCAATCAACTTCAATTTCAGCAACTCGGCTTCCATTAATTTTTCAATCTCCTTCTGAAATTCAAAATAGAGTACCCCGGGCCGCAGCATGCGGGCAGCCTGGCGTTTGATTCGAAGTACTGCATTGTACACTTCTTTTTGGCGAGCGGTAAACCTACCACTTACCGGTATGGTACGCGTCATGTCGGCATTGTAGTTGGCGTATTCAGCCGCTACGTCCAGCAAAATCAAATCGCCCGCACGGCATTGGCGGCTGTTTTCTACATAATGAAGAATAACATTATTTACGCCCGCAGCAATTATGGGCGGGTATGCAAACCCTTTCGACCCTAACCGCTTAAACTCGTGCACCAACTCAGCTTCAATTTCATACTCCATTACACCGGGGCGCACATACTTTAGTATGCGCCTAAAACCGCATTCGGTAATCTCACAAGCTTTTTGCATCAATTCAATTTCGCGGGGTTGCTTTACTTTACGCAACTCCCCCATTACAGGCGCTACTCGGTTGTAGGCATGCAAAGGATAATTCTTTTTACACCATTCAATAAACCGGGCATCGCGGCTTTGCACTACTACTTCAGAGCGGTAATGTTCGTTGGTATTCAGGTAAACCTGCTCTACGCCCCCCATCGTCATCATGTGGTGAAAGAGCTTTTCAAAACCAGAAACCCACACCACCGTTGCCACACCCGATATTTCGGTGGCCTCCTTCTTGGTAAGTTTATGGCCCTCCCATTTTTCCAGTAGTTCGTTGGGTTCGCGTAAAAAAAGTATTTCCCGGTATTTCTTATCCGGGAAACCGGGGCACAGCACCAACATGCTTTCTTCCTGGTGGATACCAGTTAAATAATATAAATCGCTGTTTTGGATGAAGCCCAGCACGCCATCGGCATTGGTGGGCATAACATCGTTGGAGTTAAAAACCGCCAGGGCGTTGGGTTTTAGTTTGCTGATTAATCGCTTGCGGTTAGCACTAAAAAATTCTTTATCAATGGGTTCGTGTCGCATGTTAGTAAGTAAAAACTTGGTATTTCCGTTAAGTTCTGATAGATTTTGGAAAGTTATAAATACCCCTTCACATGAAAAAATTATCGTTGGTTGTAATTGTTGCCCTGGTGTTACACATCGCGCAGGCGCAGGAAAAAAAATATACCCCCACCCCAGAGAATCTGAAAAATCGAGAATGGTTTCAGAACGCCCGCTTCGGACTTTTTATACACTGGGGTGTTTACAGTGTGCTGGCCGATGGCGAGTGGGTAATGAATACGAAGCAAATTCCCGTTAAGACCTACGAAAAACTTCCGGCCTTCTTTAACCCAACCGAGTTTAATGCGGCCGAGTGGGTGCAGATGGTAAAAGATGCGGGTATGAAGTACATAACCATTACCAGCAAACACCACGATGGGTTTGCTATGTACGACTCGAAAGTTTCAGACTATAACATCGTTAAAAAAACCCCTTACGGGAAAGATGTTTTGAAAATGCTGGCCGATGAGTGTCGCAAGCAAGGCATTAAACTTTTCTTTTATCATTCGCAGTTAGACTGGCACCACCCCGATTATTTTCCGCGGGGCTTTACAGGGGGTAGTTATACTGGCCGCGAAGAAAAAGGTGATATGAACAAGTATCTCGACTACATGGACGCCCAGCTTACGGAACTACTGACCAACTACGGAGATATTGGTGGGATTTGGTTTGATGGCATGTGGGATAAAAAAGATGCCGACTGGCGTTTGTCGCAAACTTATTCGTTAATTCATAAACTGCAACCCGGCACGCTGGTGGGTAGCAATCACCATGTTGCTCCTTATGAGGGTGAGGATTTTCAAATGTTTGAAAAAGACTTGCCCGGCCACAACACCACCGGCTTTGCACCCGAACAAAAAGTAGGCGAACTACCCAAAGAAGTTTGCGAAACCATCAACAACAGTTGGGGATTTAACCTGCGCGATGATAAAAATAAAAGCATCAAAGACCTGATACAATACCTGGTGAAAGGAGCAGGCTACGATGCCAATTTTCTTTTGAACGTAGGTCCTATGCCGAATGGAAAAATCCAACCCGAACATGTAGCACTGTTAAAACAGATGGGTGAATGGACACGCCAATATGGCGAAACTATTTACGGAACCCGGGGCGGCCCGCTTACTCCGCGCGAGTGGGGTGTAACCACACAAAAAGGCAATAAAGTTTACCTACACATTTTAAAATGGTATGACGAAACCCTAACCCTACCCAAGCTTGGCAAGAAAGTGATGAGCGCTAAAATCTTTATAGATAAAACTCCGGTTAAATTCGTGGAGAACGAGTTCGGATTGAGTATAAAAATGCCGAAAGACAAAATGAATGATATTGATACAGTGATTGAGCTGGAGTTGAAATAGTATATAGTCCTTAGTCCTTAGTCTTTAGTCTTTAGTCTTTAGTAAATAATGGTAGAATACCTGCTGCTAAGAACTATCTACTAAAGACTCAGGACTATATACTAAAGACTCAGGACTATATACTAAGGACTATATACTAGGACTATTTAATTACTCTCTCCCTGTGGTTCGTTCACATCATCCGTATTTACATAGTTGATAATGATGAATGTAAATAGCAACCCGGAGAAGAGACCTTCCAGGGCAACCATAAATGAAGTGATGTAAGGATTAAGGTACCGGCCCATGGGTTCGTTGGCAATAATGTCTTGCATAAAACCCGGATCAGCCGAAAGGTAGATGAATAAAAACAGCGCAAAAATTACAGAAGAAACTGCACCGGTAGCCACACCGGTTGCCAGCGCTCGGAAATAATTCATGTGCTGATCGTGTGTTTCTCTGAACTTCTTTAAGGCGAAATAGATTCCCCCCACTTGAATAAACACATTCAGAAAGCGAAGCTCATAAATATGCGCCAGCCCTAAAATTTTCATCAACAGGAAAAAAGCGATCAGGCCACCGGCAATTTTTAGCCCGTAATTTTCGGGTATGCGGTTCGGATTGGTGAACAGACTCATAGATAAAAGGGTTAGTGTGAACAATTAAATATTTGAATTTTTTAAGAGATAAACAACCTTTTATATGGCTTAATATTTAGATACCTTCGGAGCGGCTTAAAAACTATCCGAAACTCAAATTCAATACACGATGATCAAGAAAATTTTATTGGTTCTTGCAGGCCTTGTGGTGGCCTTGCTGCTGATCGGCTTTGTGCTTCCTGGCAAACTGGAAGTTTCCAAAAGTGTCTCCATTCAGGCATCGCCCGCGGCCGTGTTCGAAGAAATTAATGATTTGAAACGCTGGGAAACCTGGCAATACTGGAACACGCTGGACCCAACCAACATGAAAATTGTTTATGGCGAGATAACCGTTGGCACCGGGGCAACTTATAGTTGGGATAGCCCCGTTCTTGACAAAGGTTCTATCACCCTTTCAGAAAGCATTCCCGATAAATCGGTTGCCATTGCCATGGACTTTGGCGGCAATCCGGCCACCGGCTTATATACCGTTGAACCCGATGGCGAAAATACCCTGCTCACTTTCAACTTTCACAGCGAGGCAGGCATGAATCCCATTGGCCGTTGGATTAACCTCTTCATAAAAGGCGAAATTGAAAAATCGTTTGAGTATGCGGGAAAAAATATTAAAAGCATTGCCGAAGCAAAGCCGAAATTTACTTATGAGATAACCGAAGCCGAAATTCCAGCAACCAGCTATGTAGGCTTACTGCATACCATGAGTCCGAAAGACCCGGTCGCTATAAGCGCACAAATGGCCAAAATGTATGGCGAACTCGAAACTATGTTAAAGAAAGCAAAGGTGGAAGTTACCGGCTATCCTTTTGCGCTCTACCCTGCTTATACCGAAGAATCAATGGATATGATTTGCGCGCTACCGGTAGCTGCCACCTCGAAGGTGCCTGCCAGGTACAAAGTTGAAACCCTTGCGGGCGGAAGCGCCATAAAAGGAATTTACAAAGGCGACTACAATAACCTGATGGCCTTGCACCAGGAGTTGGATCAATACCTGAACTACCAAGGACTTACCATGAATGGCGCGCCCATAGAGGTGTATGTTACCGATCCGATGACAGAAAAAGATCCGGCTAACTGGATAACAGAAATCTATTACCCGATAAAGAAAAACTAAGACCGCCTGTAGCGGTAAGTTTAAATTTCACCGGCCCGCATGACTTTATCTGAATTCAAAAACTCACTTGCAGAACAGCAGCCGCCCCCGGTTGCTGTTCTGTTACAAGCTATGTGGTACCAGGGCAAAGGCGATTGGGAAAGGGCGCACAACCTCGCTCAAGATGTTCACACACCCGATGGCTCGTGGATACATGCTTATTTGCACCGTATTGAAGGCGATACGAGCAATGCCCTGTATTGGTATCATCGCGCTAACCGCAAAATGCCCGATGTCTCGCTGAAAGACGAGTGGGATGAGATTGTGAAGGAGATGTTGCAACCCAAATGAGGTTAACCTTTTTTTGGTTGCAATTAAAGTTTGTTAACCCGGTATCAGTAGCTAAACCCTAACTCTTTTAAACCATCTTGCACCTCGGGGCAACTCATAAATAGTTTCCAGAGCAAACCCGTGCGTTGGTTTTCCATCATTACTACAGCCGGCCCCTGGTCAATAGCTAAGTAGCGTGTTGGAAACCAGTTCTCTTGCTCGCTGAAGGCATCATAAAATCCGTACTCTCCCAAAATTTTATCGCCCAACTCAAAATAGAAGTGTTTAAGAGCAGCCATACTTTGTTGCGGAGTGTAAGGAAAAGATGATAACGCGGCTGTGGGTGAGATAACCCCTAAATCTTCGCCTGGACTATGGGCGGCATATCCCTTTACGGAATAGCTGGCGGTTAGTCCCCAATTGTCTTTACTATACCCCTTAAATCCTTTTGGGTTCTCCACGCAATACTGATAGTTGATGAGCGTATGGTTTACGTTGTGCTGCCAGTAATCTGCGTAGGCATCTTTAAGCTTGCGCGGATCCAATCCTAAAAATGAGTAGTGCGACCAGAACAACGGCCCACCAAACTGCTGCGCGAAATTATGTTTTAAGTCAAGATGATAGCCATATTGTTGATGGGCCGGGTCGTTTTTCATAGCACCTTTGCGTGCCCACCCTTCGTGGTAAGCAATGGCCGGCACTTTATGCGTAGGCGATGAAGCCGCCAGCACATAGGTAATCAAACATTCATTGTAGCCTTCCAACGCAAAATTCATGGCCCACTCTTTATCGGGCGACCAATGCCAGTAGATTACATTTTGTCCACCTCTGCGATACCAATCCCACTCTACTTCGCGCCAGAGTTTATCGATGCGTGCCGCCAACGCTTTTTCGCGCTCATCGCCATCTTTAAAATATTGGCGTACACACAGTAATCCTTGAATCAAATAAGCCGTCTCCACTAAATCGCCCCCATTATCGTTTGGGCTAAAGGGTTTTACTTCTCCGGTTTCACCATTCATCCAATGTGGCCATACACCCTTAAACCGATCGGCTTTTTCTAAAAAAGTAACAAGCTTTTCAAGATGTGCCACTGCTTGTTCGCGTGTAATGAAGTTACGCTCAACGCCCACCAGAATGGCCATTACGCCAAAGCCGGTTCCACCACTGGTAATAATATGCTTATCGTTTTCCGGATAGATGTTATCCGCATGAAACCGCTCGCGCGCGCCACCCGATACAGGCTCGGCACCATCCCAGAAATATTGAAAAGTTTTGTACTGCACCAACGTAAACAGAGAGTCATCGCTTATGCGCGTTTGTGTTTCTGTTATAGCAGGCTTTTGCGAACACGCTGCCATGCCTAGCACAATGCAACCAATGCTCAAACACTTAATTTTCGGTAGATTCATGGCTTCTGGATTTTACGGTTTGCTCGCGCCAAAGTAGTAATTCCTGCTTACGTTTTTCCAACTCTTCCGCAGACGGTTTGTAGTCAATCAGTTTTTTCAAATCGGGCTGGCCGGCATCTACCCAGGCCGTGTACCAGATATCGCCTGTTCGTTTAATGCTTAACCGGAATAGCCGCTCTACCATGCCATTAAGCAAATTATTGTAACTAGCTGCATAGCTTTCCGAATACACCTTAACTGTTTGCTTGCCTTTTGATTCGAAGCTGAACTTACTTTCGTTTTGGCTCGTGGCCAGTTCGCGCTCTAACCACAAAACCGAATCTACTGCCTGATTGGATGCCTTTATAAAATCCCATGCTGCCAACTGCACGTTGGGTAGATAGGTAGCCGGCCCCACATACAGTTCGTATTCCTCAAAAAACAATTCCGGCAGCCTCGATTCCCAGAGGCCATGGATACCCGATTGGCCGGTAAGTTGGCCATCGTAATTGCGGGTAGTATGCAAGGGTACGTGAGCATCGGCAACATAGTGCCCTAAGTCAGCCGACAGGCGCAAGATGCGATCCGGATCTTTCAAGAGAAATGCTTCTTTTAGTTGCAGGTACACCCGATGGATGTGCCACGGTAAAATTCCCCGGGCATTTAGTTCTTCCTCGCCCCACAGCGCTACGGCCTGGCTCCAATAACGGGGCAATTTGTACAGGGCACTGTCGCCATAATCGTCTAAATCTATGTAGTGCCGGGGTGCTTCGTTGGCAACAGCATACCGCCTGCGGTCGGGGTTAACGGCTGCCTCGGTTAAGTATTGAAGGTTCTTCTTATAGAAAACAGCCATCTCGGCCGGCAGCGTAAAAACGGCCAGCCGGTTTATCTTTTTATGCGCAAAAAAGCCCCATCGAAATGCCATTAGAAAGAGGCAAAAAATGAGAATTACAAGCAAAATGAACCTTTTGGGCATATCCTTAAAGATATTCAAAGTGATTGGAGATGCTGCGTTTGCTTTTCCGATTATTGCGCTTATTTTTGCAGTCCGTTTTGAAAAAAGCATTATGGCAAATCATAAATCAGCAGAGAAAAGAATTCGGGCAAACGAAGCAAAGCGTGTTAGAAACCGCTATCAGGCAAAAACTACCCGCACACAGATCAAGAAATTGAACGCAACCACCAAGAAAGACGAAGCCCAGGCGCTTCTTAAGGAGGTTTCTTCAATGATTGATAAGCTTGCCAAGAAGAACATCATTCATTGGAAAAAGGCTGCCAACCAAAAATCGCAGCTTACCAAGCGCGTAAACGCACTGGCGTAAGCCTTAACAAAGTAATATTTTTCCCGCCCGGGCCCTGCCGGGTGGGTTTTTTTATGCCGTTGCCAAAACGCATAAAAATAAGAGTACCTTCGGGGTGGTGAAGATTGAAGATACCAAACCATTAAACATTAAAGAGTGGTCGCCCGAAGACCGCCCCCGTGAAAAACTCTTGTTACACGGAACTTCGGCCCTCACCGAAGCGGAGTTAATTGCAATCCTGATCGGATCGGGCACGGTAAAATCAAGTGCAGTAGAACTGGCCAAGAAAGTACTGCAACTGGTAAACAATAATCTGAACGATTTAGCACGGCTTGGCGTAAAAGATCTGATAAAACTGAAAGGCATTGGCGAAGCAAAAGCAATTACCATTGTTGCCGCCATGGAGTTAGGCCGCAGACGAAAGGAGCATGACCCCGACAAGCGACCAAAAATTTCCAGTTCGCAAGATGCCTTTGAGTTGTTAAAAGGCAATTTGATCGATTTGCCGCATGAAGAATTCTGGATACTGCTTTTAAACCGCATGCATCAGGTAATAAAGAAGAAGCGCATTAGCGAAGGCGGTGTTACGGGCACCGTAGCCGACCCACGCATTATTTACAAACTGGCTGTTGAAGAATTAGCCAGCGGCCTTATTGTTGCGCACAACCACCCATCGGGTAACTTAGCCCCAAGCCAAAGCGACATAGACCTTACCCGCAAATTAAAAGAAGCCGGTAAAATGCTGGAGATACAACTCCTCGATCATCTTATTATAGCCAATCAGAAATATTATAGTTTTGCAGACGAAGGTTTGATATGACGAAACTGAGACCAGCGTACATTTTTAGCTTCGGTTTGTTATTAACCCTGTTTGCCGGCTTTGTGTACTACCCGGTAAGCAATGAACTGGTAGCCGTAAAAGTTAACCCGCCCGATTCGCTGGTGATGCCGGAGCCGCCTCACCCCGTTCCAGTTAATTATGTAGCTGCCATTGATGCCCCCAATCCATTTTTACACCAGGCTATACTTAATTACAAAAGTTTTATTGAGAAGGGTATTCGAAATAAACTCGCACCCGGTGCAGCAGTAGCCATTGTACACGACAGCAGCATAATTCTATTACAAGGCTTTGGTGTGAAGGTGGCCGGCACTCAAGACTCTGTGGATATTAATTCTGTATTTCGCCTCGGCTCTGTATCCAAAAGCATGGCCGCCATACTTGCAGGCACCCTGGTAAATAGCAAGCTGATTGCATGGGACGACCCCGTTGTTACCTACTACCCAAACTTTCAGCTTCAATCGGAAGAACATGCAAGGCAACTAACCATTCGGCAGGTGCTCTCGCATACTACAGGATTGCCCTACCATGCATTCACCAATATGGTTGAAGAACACCTTTCGCTCGATACTTTATTAACCAACTTGAAAACCGTAAAACTTGTAGCACCCCCCGGCCAGGTTTATAGCTATCAAAATGTAGGCTATAGCCTGATTGAGAAAGTAGTTAGTGCCGCTACGCAACAAGATTTTGAAACCGCGCTCAAAGACCGGGTGTTCCAACCTTTGGGTATGCATAACAGTTCTGCCTCCTACCAGGCTATTGTCAACAACCCCAACGTAGCCAAGCCACATCACTTCAATCGAAAAGAGTGGGTGCCGGTACCCATTTCTGACACCTACTACAATGTGCAGGCCGCGGGTGGCGTAAACGCCAGTATTGCCGACATGGCTTTATGGTTAAAAGCCCTGATGCAGGGCAACCTGTTGATGACAGACAGTGTGTTGGCACAAATTTTTGAACCCCAGGTAAAAGCCATTTCTAAAAACCGAAACTTTTACCGGTGGCAACGGCCGCGCGCCTCGTACTATGCGTTGGGCTGGCGGGTTATTCAATTTCCTAACCAAACCTTGTTGTACCATGGCGGCTACGTAAATGGATACCGCAGCGAAGTAGCCATCGACCAGAAAAATAAAATTGCCATTTGTGTACTCACCAATTCTGCTGGCCAACTGGCCGATGTAGCCGTGCCGGAGTTTTTTAAAATGATTTCGGCAAAAGCCGATTCAATTAAGTGGTGGGAAAACCAAACCAACCCACGCTGGGTTAAACACACAAGCCCGGCCTACCCGGTTTCCAAATAGCATGAAAAGCTCTCGCCTTGTTCCGTTTGTAGTAATTATTGCCATCGCAGCATTCCTATGGTACTCCCTTTCGGGTGAAAGAAATTCGGATGCGGCCTACGCACGAACCATTTTGGAAGCGCGCCAGCAAGCTGAAGCTTACATGAAGACTTCACCCGGCTCGCCTTTTTTGAAAGATAGTATTCCGTTTGAAGGACTAAAGTATTACCCGGTGGACCCGGCTTTTCGTGTAAAAGCAAAACTGGAAAATATTTCGCCAAAGCAAGTGGTTGTACTTGCCACCAGCGATGGCCTGGAGCAGCGTTACCTGCAATACGCTTTTGCTACGTTTCGATTACAAGATCAGGAAAACCGGTTGTTGATACTGGAATCAATGGAGATGGGGCCTCAACGCGGCAAACTTTTCCTGGCTTTTGCCGATGCAACCAGCGGGGGCGAAACCTACGGGGCCGGCCGTTATCTTGATTTAAAGAAAGTTCGCGGAGCCACTTCCATCGAGTTAGATTTTAACCTGGCTTATAATCCGTATTGCGCCTACAACGATGCGTATTCATGCCCATTTCCGCCCAAAGAAAATGTTTTAAAAATAGCCATTCGCGCTGGTGAACTAACTTATCATCCGTAACCAGAGAAATGTTATCTTCGAAGGATGAAAGGGAAATTCACATTTATTGCAACAATTGAAAAGGACCCGGAGACCGGCTTGTTTATCGGTTATATACCTTCACTTCCAGGTGCGCATACCCAGGCTGCAACATTGGACGAACTATCCAGGAATCTGGAAGAAGTTGCTTCATTATGTTTAGAGGAACTTACGGAAATCGATCTGGAGAAAATACAGTCTGAATTTGTTGGCACCCAACAAATTATGGTTAATATCTAAAATTAAGGCCCTTCTACTACTACACAGAGCTTTTATTTAAACATTTAGAATCTAATGAGTCGGCTACCCATTATCGATTCAAAAAAATTTGAAAAACTCTTGTTTACCATAGGATTCGTTTTCATTCGCCAAAAAGGAAGTCATGCATTTTATAAACACCCGGACGGCAGATACACTACACTACCCCATCATCCGGGAAGGGATTTAGGCAGACCTTTAATTCACAAAATTTTACGTGAGATAAAGATCACTCCCGAAGAGTTCGTTGGCCTCTTAGAAAAGACCTCCTAAAGGCGTACTTTTGGGGTTCAGATTTTTTCTGTTTTATGAAGATCTCCTACAATTGGCTTAAGCACTACATAGAAATACCCGAACCACCCGAAGAACTTGCAAAAGTGCTGACGGATACCGGTTTGGAGGTGGAAAGTATTGAACCTTTTGAAACTGTTAAAGGGGGCTTGAAGGGCCTTGTGGTTGGCGAAGTGCTTACTTGTGGTAAACACCCCAATGCCGATAAGCTTTCTATAACAACCGTTGCTGTAGGCGATAAAATTTTACCCATTGTTTGTGGTGCCGCAAATGTTGCCACGGGGCAAAAAGTAATAGTGGCCGTGCCGGGCACTACAGTACATCCTACCAACGGTGAGCCTTTTACTATCAAAGCAACCAAAATCCGGGGCGAAGTTTCGGAAGGAATGATCTGTGCCGAAGATGAAATCGGCTTGGGAGAAAGTCATGCCGGAATAATGGTACTGAACACTACGGCACCCAATGGAACACCTGCATCCGAATACTTCCAGGTTCAATCCGATTATGTGCTGGAGATTGGACTAACCCCTAACCGGGCTGATGCCGCCTCGCATATTGGCGTTGCCCGCGATCTTAAAGCAGCAAAAAAACGCACCCTTACCATTCCGGAAGTTGGTGCTTTTAAGGTTGAAAATAAAAACCGCACTATTCCGGTTGAAGTAGAAAATACCACTGCCTGCCTGCGGTATTCGGCTGTAACCCTTTCGGGAGTTACCGTGCAGCAATCGCCTGCATGGCTGAAGAACCGGCTACAATCGATTGGCCTTACTCCCATCAATAATATTGTGGACATTACCAATTTTGTACTGCACGAAACCGGCCAACCCCTGCATGCATTTGATGCCGACCAGATAACCGGCAACAAAGTAATTGTAAAAACACTACCAGCCGGAACAAAATTCAAAACACTGGACGATAAAGAAAGAACGCTTACTGCGAATGATCTGATGATTTGCAACACCGAAGAACCCATGTGTATTGCCGGTGTGTTCGGTGGAATTAAGTCGGGTATTTCGGAAAGCACTGTAAATATCTTTTTGGAGAGTGCCTGCTTCTCGCCCGATTACGTTCGCAAAACCGGCATGCATCACCAATTAAAAACCGATGCTTCTTTTAGGTTTGAACGCGGTACCGACCCTAACCTGACTGTATATGCCTTACAACGCGCAGCCTTGCTCATTAAAGAAATTGCCGGGGGTACTGTCTCCTCCCAACTGGTTGATGTATATCCTGCCAAAGTGGAGAACCGCCTCATTTCGGTAAAAGAAAAAAACATTACACGTTTAATCGGAAAGGCAATTTCGCGTGCGGAAGCTATAACCATTCTTGAAAGCCTGGACATGGCCGTGGTTGCCCGGGATACGGACTCGTTTACGGTTTCAGTTCCACCCTATCGGGTAGATGTAACACAAGAAGCCGATGTAATTGAAGAAATTCTTCGCATTTATGGGTTCAACAACATTGAGCTTACCGATACGGTAGGCACCGGCTATCTGGCCGAGTTTCCGGAGAAAGACATCAATAAATTTAAAAGAACCCTGAGCAGCCAATTGGAAGGAAATGGTTTTTTTGAAATTCTTACCAACTCGCTTACCAACGCAGCGTATCAGCAAAAACATCAGCTCACTTTTGCCGGGCAACCGGTAGAAATTTTAAATAAGCTTAGCGAAGAGCAGGGTATTTTAAGGCAGACCATGCTATTTACCGGCCTGGAAGTTTGCGCCTACAACGTTAATCGCAAACAAAAGGATTTGAAGTTATTTGAGTTTGGTAAAATCTACTGGAAAAACGATTTGGGTGAAGACGTTACCAAACGCTACACCGAAGAAGAACGCCTTGCGCTTTACATCAGCGGTAATACCGAAACGGAAAACTGGCAAAACAAGACCCGGGCTGTAACCTATTTCGATTTGGCACAACAAGTTGTGCAGGTATTGGAAAAAGCGAACCTGGAAAATGTAAAGCAAGAGAAACTAAACGACCCGTTGTTTGAATATGGCATGCAATTGCTGAAAGGCAACAAAGAAATAGGCAGATTGGGGAAGGTAAAAGCAAGTCTTACCAAAGATTTCGACATTAAGCAGGAGATTTTTTATGCCGACTTACATACTGCCTTGCTTTTCAGGTCGGCAAACCCTAAGTTCGTTGTGCAGGAAGTGCCCAAATTTCCGGAAGTAAGACGCGACCTCTCGCTTGTGTTGGATAAACAGGTAAGTTTTGATGAGATTAGGGCATTGGTGCTAGGCACGGAAAAAAAATTGGTAAAAGAGATTATTACCTTCGATGTGTACGAGGGAGATAAGATTCCGGCTGGAAAAAAAGCGTATGCATTAGGCTTTACCTTGCAGGACGAATCGAAGACCCTGACAGTTGAAGAGATTGATAAAGTGATGAACCGGTTGATGGGTGCCTTTGAAGGAAAAATGGGGGCTGTAATAAGAAAGTAGTGAATGAGCCGAGGATTTGGGGTACGGCCCACAAAATGTTTGAATTTGAAATTTAGAATCTAACCATGGATCAGGAAACGTTAAAATCAAGTTTAAATGGGTTGGAACGGAAGGTGTTGGTATTACTGAACGAACATAGATCGTTGAAAGACGAGTTAAAGGGGTTAAAACTGGAGAATCACGAGCTCAAAACCGACCTGCGCAAGCGCGATGAGCAACTCCATCATTTTAAAAATCAGATTAAAATTACTAAGATTGTAGATCATATAAACCCGGAAGACGAAGGTGTTTCGGAATTGAAAAGAAAAGTGGACGAGTATATACGTGAAATCGATAAGTGTATTGCTCACTTGAGCAGATAACCGGAAGAAGTTGATGGAAGAATTATCCGTAAAAATAAAAATTGCCGACCGCGAATACCCCATGAAGGTAAAGCGCAAAGAAGAAGAAAGAGTGCGTGCAGCCGGCAAACACATCAACGAAAAAATTAAGTACTACCGGGAACAGTTTGGCATTGATGACAAACAGGATCTGCTGGCCATGGTGGCCTTCGATTGTTTGGTAGATAAAATGGCAGACGAAGAAAATCTGCAGCAGATAGACCAAACCGTGGTTGAAAAGGTAAACCATATCAATCAACTGGTTAGCCAGGCACTCTAAGCCTTTCTTATTTTAATTCCCTTCCTTTTTCTAAGGCCGGTTGGCCGTTCGGGTTTAAGACTATAAATACTAACCATTATGAATCTTTTATCCCCAGGAGCCGGATCAATTATTTTTATCGCTTTAGGCGCATTGATACCTGCCATTATTATCGGGTTATTACTAAGTGCTTTTCTTTATAAGCGAAAGCTGCGCAAAAATCAGGAAGCCCTTGAAGAAAAAACCAAGCTGATTATCAAAGAAGCAGAGCTACAGGCTGAGAATATCAAGAAAGACAAGATTATTGAAGCCAAAGACAAACTCTTTAAAATGAAACAAGAGTTTGAAGAAGAGGCCAATCGAAAGAAAAATCAGATCATCAGCAACGAACAAAAGATTAAACAACGCGAAAGCCAGCTCTCGAAAGAACTGGAGACTTTAAAGCGCAAAGAGGCCGAAGTGGACGCAGAGAAACAAAGCCTGGCGCACCAGCACGATCTGGTAAAAAAACGAAAAGAAGAGCTGGATAAATTCAATGCTCAGAAAGTAGCGCTGCTGGAAGGAATCTCTAAACTTACTGCCGATCAGGCTCGCGAACAATTGATTGAATCGTTGAAAGAAGAAGCACAAACCAAGGCCAGCTCATACATTAAAGACATTATGGAGCAGGCAAAGCTTACTGCTACCAAAGAGGCCAAGAAAATTGTAGTAGAAACCATTCAGCGTACGGCTACTGAACATGCTGTGGAAAACTGCGTTTCGATTTTTAATATCGAAAGTGATGATATTAAAGGTAAGGTAATCGGGCGTGAAGGTCGCAATATTCGCGCGCTGGAGGCAGCCACCGGAGTGGAGATAATTGTTGACGACACGCCAGAAGCGATTATCATCTCGGGGTTTGATCCGGTGCGCAGAGAAATTGCGCGCTTGTCGTTACACCGCCTTGTTCAGGACGGCCGCATTCACCCGGCCCGCATTGAAGAAATTGTTGCCAAGACCACCAAGAATATTGAAGATGAAATTGTAGAGATTGGTGAGCGCACAGTTATCGATTTGGGCATTCATGGATTGGCGCCTGAGTTGGTGAAAATGATAGGCCGCATGCGCTACCGCTCCTCGTATGGCCAGAACTTATTGCAGCACTCACGCGAAGTAGCTAACCTTTGCGCGATTATGGCTGCCGAGTTGGGCTTAAATGTAAAGCAGGCCAAACGCGCAGGTTTGTTGCACGATATAGGTAAAGTGTGGCCCGAAGAATTAGAGAAACCCCATGCCATAGTAGGTATGGAATTAGCCCAGAAATACAAAGAACACCCGGTTATTTGCAACGCCATTGGCGCCCACCACGATGAAATTGAAATGACGAGCATTATTTCTCCGATCGTGCAGGCCTGCGATGCCATTTCGGGTGCGCGCCCGGGCGCAAGGCGAGAAGTAATGGAACAATACATTAAGCGCCTGAAAGAACTTGAGCAGGTAGGCTTAAGCTTTGAAGGAGTGGAAAAATGTTACGCCATTCAGGCGGGCCGGGAGCTTCGTGTGTTGGTAGATGCTGAAAAAGCCACAGACGAACGGGCTGCCCAACTGAGCTTCGACATTTCGCAAAAAATTGAAAAAGACATGCAGTACCCAGGCCAGATAAAGGTTACCGTAATTCGCGAAATGCGGAGTGTTGCCTACGCCAAGTAGTTAAGCTCATTAAAAAATATTTTGCTTCGTTTTGCTACTAGGTGTTAGCTAAACGAAGCAAATTTTATTTTAGCGGCAACCCACTGTTACATCCGTTCTGCTATTTTTAGTGTCTATTAAAATAGTCCAAAGAGATTAAGGTTAAAATGCGGATACTCCTCTTTATTTTATTTTCGATAGGTAATGGGGTATTATTCGCTCAGTTAACAATTCCCAAGTTAGAAGATCGAAGCAATACTTTTTTTGCCAATCTCTATGATTCGGCAATGGAAGGTAACCTCAGGATTTACACCGGAAAAAAATTTCAGGAACCTTTTTCAAAAAAGCTTATTGAGGGAGATCTCTATTATGGTGGTGATGAATGGACGGAGGGAACAATAGGGTATCAGGGCGAAATATATTCTAAGGTAACAATGCGCTACCACACCTTTCTGGATAAACTTATTGTCTTACGCCAAAACGGCAACGAAAGTTTGGAAGTAGCAGAAGCAACTGTTGATTTCTTCATACTTCACGATAGAAAATTCACCAAACTCAAAGCAGCAACGGGTTATTACGGAATAATTTATACCGGTGAAATTAATATTGTTGCAAAGTATTATTCATCGCGGCATGATAAAGTTGTAAATAAAAACATGGTAACGGAGCTCGAAGCTAAAAGCAAGTATTACATCCTCAAAAACGAATCTATCACCCAGGTAAAATCTAAATCCTCGGTACTCAAAGTATTGGTCGACAAAAAAGTTGAGTTGCGGAAGTACCTGCGGGCTCAAAGAATTTCATTCTCGCAAAACAAGGAGTATGCTTTGCAAATTATAGGTGCGGAGTACGATCGTTTACAAAAACTAAAATGAAATTACTTCTACTTATTTTTTTTACTTCGCTTTCCATTTGGTTGCCCGCACAGGATCTTGAACCGAAGATTTCCGGTTCTTTTATCAATCAAAAATTCAGCACGTTTGTTACTTCGGTAGAGCAGCAAAGCAACTTCAGGTTTTATTTCAATCCCAGCCAAGTAGATAGCCTGGTAGTTAATTTAACTGCAAATAGAAATTCGCTTGCAGAGATTTTAACTGAAATCTTCAAAAATACAGAACTCAAGTACGTGATTGATCGCCAACTGAACGTGTACATAACCTTTCGTACCCCGCTTATAGCAGAACTGCCCGGGTATTTCTTTTCGCGAGACATAAATGCAACAGAAACACCTGAACAGGGTGTTAATAAATTTACTGAGGCCGAAAAAGTTAGGACAGAGAGCGTTATCGTAATTGGCACACGGGGAGCCAATTCAAAACCCACAGCAACGGTGGCCGGCTACATTAGAAACAGCAAGTCGGGAGAATCGTTGGTAGGTGCAACCGTTATGATAGAGAAGCCCCTTATCGGAGCGGTAACCGATGGCAATGGTTATTATTCCATCACACTACCCAAAGGCGCACATATTCTTAAAGTAAATAGCCTGGGAATGAAGGGTGTTGGAAAATCAATTGTACTGCACAGTGATGGTCGGTTGAGTATTGATATGGAAGAAGACGTGCTACCCCTAAAGGAAGTAATTATCGAATCGAACCGGGACGAAACCATTCTGGGACTCCAGATGGGCCGGGAAAAATTTGACTTAAAAACCATGAAACAATTACCGGTTGTGTTGGGCGAGGTGGACATCATAAAAACCGTACTAACACTTCCTGGTGTTCAAACCGTGGGCGAAGGCACCGTTGGCTTTAATGTTCGGGGCGGGGCTACCGACCAAAACCTTATTCTGTTTAATGAGGCTACTATCTTTAATCCATCTCATCTCTTTGGTTTCTTCTCAGCCTTTAATCCCGATATAGTTAAAGGTGTTGAGCTTTTTAAAAGTGGAGTACCAGCCGAATACGGAGGTCGTATTTCTTCGGTTCTGGATATTACAACCCGCGAAGGGAACAAAAGAAAGTGGGGCGGCTCAGGGGGTATTAGTCCTATTACGGGGCGGTTGGCATTGGAAGGCCCGATCTTAAAAGACAAACTGTCCTTATTGGTAAGTAGCCGTTCTACTTATTCGGATTGGTTGCTTAGCAGAATCCCATCTTCGGCAATTAATAAGAGTGCTGCTTCATTTTACGATCTAAATGCCAACATTAACTACGAAATAAACTCCAAAAATAGTTTAGCGATTACGGCCTACACCAGTAAAGATGATTTTAAACTTCAGAGTGATACAACTTATCAATATCAGAACAAGGTTTTAGGAATTAAATGGAAACATATTTTCAATAACCGGTTTTTCGGAAGCTTATCGACCAACTATAGTGGGTATGAATATGCAATACAAAGTAACGCTAACCCCATCAACGCCTTCAACCTGGATTACTCCATTCGGCAATTACAACTAAAGACTGATTTCAATTATTTCATGTCCAGCAAAAACTCTTTGTCGTTTGGCGGGGGTGTTCTGCGCTACGATCTGGAACCAGGCAACTATCAGCCACTTGGCAACGAGTCTATTGTTACACCAGATAAATTAGGTTCGGAACAAGCGCTCGAAAACTTTGTGTATGCGGGCAGCCAATGGGAGGTTAATCCTAAACTTTTAATTTATGGAGGCCTTCGGTATTCCTTTTTCACCAACCTTGGGCCGCATAGCGTTTACCAGTACGCACCAGGCGCTTCACGCGATGTAACGAACATTATTGATACCCTTACCTTCACGAAAGGAAAAAAAATTGCTTCCTATAATGGACCTGAGTACAGAATTTCTGCACGATACAATTACTCGCGCACCGCTTCTTTTAAACTAAGCTACAACCGGCATCGTCAATATCTTCAAATGCTGTCAAATACCACAGCCATTGCCCCTACCGATGTCTGGAAACTAAGCGACTCGTATATCAAACCCTTAATTGGCGATCAGGTTTCACTGGGTTTTTATCAAAATTACAACAAGCGGTCTATCGAAATTTCTGTTGAGGCATACTATAAATGGATGCAAAACTTTCTGGACTATAAAGGTGGTGCCGAATTAATTCAGAATCACCATATAGAAACCGATGTTTTAAATGCGGCCGGCAAAGCCTATGGTTTTGAGTTTTTAATCAAACGGACTGCAGGTAAACTTAATGGATGGCTAAGCTACACCTACTCGCGCTCGTTGCTGCAAACAAAAGGCGCTACTTCTGTCGAAACGATTAACCGGGGCACTGTGTATCCCAGCAATTACGATAAACCGCACGCTGCAAATTTTATAAGCAATTATCGGTTTAACAGAAGAATCAACATGTCATTAAATATCATTTATTCTACTGGACGACCTATAACACTTCCAATTGCAAAATACGTAATAGATGGAGCTGAGCGATTAATCTATTCAGACAGAAATCAATTTAGAGTTCCAGACTATTTCAGGACAGATTTCTCCATGAACATCGAAGGAAATCATAAGACAAAGAAAGTAGCTCATGGGTTCTTGAGTATAAGTGTTTATAACCTTACGGGAAGGCGAAACGCTTACTCCGTCTATTTCAATAGTGAAGAGGGAGTAATAAAAGGTTATCAATTATCGATTTTTGGAAGCCCCATTCCTACGATTACTTATAATTTTAAATTCTAATGAGAAGGGCTCTATTTTTTTTTATTATCCTCGGCTCTTGTATCGACCCGTACCAGCCTCCTGAGTTAAGCAGTTCGGCTCCCTTCCTTATTGTAGATGGTTTCATTAATACCTCTGGCACGAGTAAGCTTACACTCAGTTGGTCTCAAAATGTTCTTGATATAAATACACCAAACTTCGAAACTCAGGCCACAGTATGGATTGAAGATGAACAAGGGGTAGTACTTAATTTAATAAGTGACTCCCAAGGGAATTATATACTCCCATCTCAACCACTACCCTCTACTAACTACCGGTTAATGATTTTAACCAGCACTTCCAGGCAGTTTCAATCTGATTTTGTGCCTGTTCTTCAAACACCTCCTATAGATAGCGTAACTTGGCATTTGACTGATGACTTGGGTGTCGCTTTCACGGTCTCCACTCATGACGACCTAACTCCAGAAGGTCTTTATAAATGGACTTTTGAAGAAACATGGGAATACAGATCTGCATTTGGAGCTTCTGTTGAATTTGACCCCAATACAAAAGTCGTAAAACCTCGTATAGAAAATATCTACCAATGTTGGAGAACTGAAGGCAACAAAGACATTTTGGTTGAATCAACTACCCGTTTTAAAGAAAATAAAGTTTCAAAATTTAAGCTTGCCACATTTCTCCAAAACTCAGAAAAAGCCAAGTACAAATACAGCACGCTGGTTAAGCAACAGGCTATATCCAAAGAGGCATTCAACTATTGGAAACAAGTTAGACAAACAACAGAAAATATAGGCACCCTATTTGGCCCTGTTCCATACAAGGTCGAAGGCAATATCCATTCTTCATCTAACCCAAACGAATTTGCTGTCGGCTATTTTTCCATCAGTTCCGTGTCCACACAAAGAGCATCAGTCTCCTTCAATCAACTACCTACTCCAATACAGTATGTAACTCACTACAAAGATTGTGAAGCTTTTGAAATTAGTCTCGAATTGGTAAACTTCTTTACAGGGCCTTACCTGCTTATAGACCCCATTCTGGTGGGTAATGGCCCCGCAATTTCCGGTTACCGTTATGGTTCTCTTTTTTGTGTGGACTGTAGGCATGTGGGTGGAACAACTACTAAACCCGATTTTTGGTAATGCGTTGTTTCATAATTTCAATACTCATAGTCTCTTACTCGTTTGTTTTCGCTCAACCCAAAGAGCTGGGGATTTCTCAATTGCATCAATACACCCAAAAACACCCCCAGGAAAAACTCTTCGTCCATACCGACAGAAATTTTCTTGTAGCCGGTGAGACGAGTTGGCTTAAGATTTACCTGGTGGATGGACAAAGTCATGTGCCCGTAAACTCTAGCAGAGTAGCTTACCTCGAACTACTCAATTCAGAAAATCAACCGGTACTTCAAACTAAAGTAGAACTTACCAATGGGGTGGGCAAAGGTGCGTTTACCATTCCGGCTTCTTTCAATTCCGGCAATTATTATTTACGTGCTTATACCCGGTGGATGCAAAATCAAAGCCCGGAATTTTACTATCATCAACCCATCACAATCGTTAATACATTTCGCAGGTTGTTCGATGCGCCTGCGGTTAGCCACACCGACCTCGACATTCAATTTTTCCCGGAAGGTGGCCAATGGATTGATGGTATCCAGCACAAAATTGCATTCCGTGCCACAGATCCTACTGGTAAGGGAATCGACTTTAGTGGGGCTTTGATTAATTCGGTGGGCGATACACTGCTCCGTTTTAAACCATACAAATTAGGAATTGGAAACTTTCAGTTAACTCCGCAGGCTTCACAAACCTACACAGCCTACATTCGTCATAAAGGAAAAACAACCGCCATTCAACTACCCAAAGTTCATCCACTCGGGTATGCTATACAGATAGAGCCTGCGGAAGCTTCATTTGATATTACACTCCATGCAAAAGGAGTTATGGATCAATCGCTACTTTTAGTGGCGCATACCCGCGGTCAAGTAAAAGTCGCAACCAGCCTTGCGCTCAAAGATGGTGCGGCCAAATTTCAACTATCTAAATCCGAGCTTGACTCCGGCATCAGCCATATTACTTTGTTTACCGCGTCCGGTCAACCCGTATGCGAACGGTTGGTATTTGTTGAGCCGCCAAGCAACCCGCTCAACTTAACCCTAAGCAACCTGACTACAGGTACTCGAAAAAAAATTACGGCAACGGTGGTACTACCAACACCCGCTAAAGGAAACCTGTCTGTAGCTGTAATAAAAGTGGATTCGCTGCAACAGTTTGAATTGCCCGACATTGTAAGTTACCTTTTACTAACGAGCGATTTGAAAGGTCAAATAGAAAATCCCGCATCGTATTTCAATGCGCCAGCGGTTGCAGTGGATAATCTCATGCTTACACACGGCTGGAGCAGGTTTAGATGGGATGATCTTACCCAACCTCGGGTGCTTAAGTACATTCCCGAGTACCGTGGCCATTTACTTGAGGTAGCACTAACCGATAAGCGTACACAGGCGCCTGCAGCAGGGGTAATTGGGTATGTGAGTGCACCCGATAAAAAAGTATCGTTAGCGGGTGGCATTTCCGATAAGAACGGGGTACTGCTGGTAGAAGCCCGCCACCTGCGAAATACCAATAATCTTTTCCTGCAATCGCCCTACCCGCAGGCAAAACTTGAAATTAAATCTCCTTTTTCTAAAGAATATCTAAACCTTAAATTTCCTCCGATCAATCTTTCTGAAAAAAATAAAAACGAATTGATCGACAAAAGTATCTCGATGCAGGTAGGCGATGCGTTTGGGCGCCCAATTAAGTATGCATCAACTGGAGATAGTACTGCATTCTATGGTATTGCTCCCGAAACCTACTTACTCGATGACTATACGCGTTTTCCGGTAATGGAAGAAGTAATGCGCGAGTATGTAAAGAGCGTTTGGGTACGCAAACGTGGCGACCAATTCTACTTTCGCATAGTAGATCGGGAACAAGGTCATGTATTGGAAAATGAACCCCTCGTATTGCTGGATGGTGTGCCCGTATTTAATATTAATGAGATTATGGCCTTCGATCCTTTAAGAATTAAGCAACTCGATATTTTACCATCGCGGTATTTTGTGGGTTCGCTTGCTTTCGATGGTATTGTAAGCTACCGCACCTACAAGGGTGATTTGGGCGGATTTAAATTTAATACCGAAACAAACATAGTATCTTACGAAGGACTACAAGCGTACCGCGAGTTTTATTCTCCGCGTTACGAGACGATAGCAGAAATTAATAGTCGCGTACCGGATGCACGCCACGTATTGTATTGGAACCCCGAGCTCCAGATGAACGCAAACGAACCACAACAAGTAGAATTTTACACATCAGACCAGCCCGGCACCTACCGCCTGGTAGTACAAGGCCTTGCTTCCGATGGAACACCGCTCTTCGGCAATGCATTCTTTACGGTGAAACGCTAATAGGTAAACGTAGCCGGAAAATTTTATTTATTTCCATCCCGGCCTTCAATCAGTTAATGGTTATTTTTGACGGATTGAATACTTGTTGTGACTACGCCCCGAATCGCTGTAAAGCTCGTCTTCTTCATCAACGGATTTGTTCATGCTAACCTGGCTGCCCGGTTTCCAAAAGTTCAGGAACTATTCCAGGTAAATGATGGCACCTTTGGTTTTGTGTTGCTGGCAACCTCGCTGGGTGCCTTAGTAGCAATGCCTTTTACCGGCTGGTTAATCATTCGCAATGGCAGTCGCAGAATTACCATTGCCTCTTCATTTCTCTATTGCGTTTTTGTACCGCTCGTTCCGCTCACCAGTGCGCTGCCTGGTATTGTTGGATTGTTGCTGGTATTTTTTGCTATGGGCATAACAGCCGGCATGTTAGATGTATCGATGAATGCGCAAGCCGTTATGATTGAACAACAATACCGCAAACCCATTATGACTTCCTTTCACGCCTTGTTCAGCATTGGAATGGCAATTGGTGCCGGGTGCGGTGCGCTGTTTGTAAAACTTGATACCAGTTTATTTATTCACTTAACTATCATCACCGCATTAGGGCTGGTGGGCGCAGCCTGGTCACGTTTCCACTTTATTCACGATAAGCCCGCGCAAAAAAAATCGGAAGGGCCGGCATTCAGATTACCCAATGCTGCTATGGTGGGTATTGGTATAATTGCCTTTTGTAGCATGTTGGGCGAAGGTGCCATGGCCGACTGGAGCACCAACTATATGCAAAACATTGCCCTGGCATCCAAAGTGCTCGCACCTATCGGCCTTACCACCTTTGCTATTGCGATGACAACCGGACGGATTTTTGGAGACTCCGCACGTCTTACGTGGGGCGATAAAAAGTTAATGATTGCCTGTGGTGTATTGGCTACACTCGGCATTGCGTTGTTGCTTGGCTTCCCGCATCCGGTAGCGGCTATTGTTGGCTTTTTCTTAACCGGTATAGGGCTATCGGTTATTGTTCCAATTGCCTATAGTATTGCAGGCAATGCCAAGGGCTTGCCACCCGGTGTTGGTTTAGCTATGGTTACAACAGTGGGTTACTCAGGTTTTTTGTTCGGGCCACCCCTTATTGGCTTGTTAGCCGATTGGTACACACTGCGCATAGCCCTGGGGCTGGTTGGAATTTTATTTGTGATTATGACTCTGCTTAGCGCACGCTATAAATCGTAACTTGCCTGCATGGACGTAGAACACGTAGAGCAGGGAGCCAAGGGTGCATTTGTTCTTGTTGAAGCGAATGAACACGTTGGCGAAATGACTTACTCAAAAGCCGGCAGCAACCTGCTTATTATTGATCATACCGAAGTGGCGGACAAACTACGCGGACAAGGTGCTGGAAAAACATTAGTGCTGGCCGCAGTGGCCTACGCCCGAAAAAACAATTTAAAAATACTTCCGCTTTGCCCTTTTGCAAAAGCTGTTTTTAATCGTTCGCCCGAATTACACGATGTACTCAATACCTAATGCCAGTAGTTTCTTCTGCCTACAAAAGTCCGTTCTATCTGTTTAACGCCCATCTCCAGACGGTTGTGCCCAGTATCTTTCGCAAGGTACCGGGTACCTACCAACGCGAAAGATTAGAATTACCCGATGGCGATTTTATGGATCTTGATTGGATAACCCACCAACGGAACAAACTCGTAATCATATCGCACGGCCTCGAAGGTAATAGTGAGCGCCACTACGCAAAAGGAATGGCTGCACATTTCGTTGCCAACGGATGGGATGCCCTGGCCTGGAATTGCCGCGGCTGCAGCGGTGAAATGAACCGGCTGCCGCGCTTTTATCATCACGGAGCCACAGAAGACCTCGCAGCAATAGTCAATTATGCTATTAACAAGCATTATGAACACATTGTACTGGTGGGATTCAGTATGGGTGGCAGCATGACTTTGAAGTATTTGGGTGAACAAACCCGATCTGCTATCGTAAAATGTGCCATTGCTTTTTCTGTTCCGTGCGATCTTGGTAGCAGTGCGGCCGAGCTGGACAAACCGGGCAATACATTTTATCTGAAGCGATTCTTAAAAAAACTGGAATTAAAAATTCGTGCAAAAGCTATTCAGTTTCCACATTTACTTTCTGCAAGTGGTTTTGAAACCATAACTTCCTTTCGGGAGTTTGACACGCGCTACACGGCACCGTTACACGGCTTTGCTGATGCGAATGATTTCTACACACGCGCAAGTTGCAACCCGTTTCTTAATGCCATTCAAATACCGGTATTGCTGATTAACGCTCAAAACGATCCGTTTCTCCCGCAATCCTGTTACCCGATTGACATCGCCAAAGCACATCCCTATCTTTCTCTAGAAATGCCCGCCTTCGGGGGACATGTAGGGTTCTCACTTTATGGTAAAACAAATTGGATGGAGATTAGGGCATTGGAATTTGCCAACAGCATTAAAAGTTAGTCTGATCTCAACTTTAAAAAATTAAAAGACCATGAAAGCATCAATTATTCTTGTGCTCATACTCTTTACCACCGGTTTGTTTGCCCAAACTTCCGAAGTGATAGATTTGAAACGTCATAAAATTGTAATGCAATTTAACAATGGCGATTCGCTTTCGCAGGCCTCCGTGTTAGGACAGGTAGGTAACATTCGTGCGGCTTGGCCCAATGCCCAGATAGAGGTAGTATGCCACGGCCCCGGTTTGGATCTGCTTATCAACAAAATTTCTAAAGCTTCCGCACTAGTAGCTGAATGGAGCGACAAAGGTGTTGTATTTGCGGCCTGCGGCAATACCATGAAACGTAAAAATCTAAAGCCTGAAGACTTGTTAAAAGTTTCAACCGTAGTACCTTCTGCTATGATAGAGCTTACGCTGAAACAAGAAAGTGGTTGGGCTTACGTAAAGGGTGGGCACTAAAAAAATCGTCAACCAGAATTTCCGGTTGACGATTAATTACTTAATCACCCTCTACTATGCAGCACGGTGGCTCTCAATCCAGTTATTTACATAGCTGGCCGTTTCCTTCCAGTTGGGCAGGTTAACTACATAATGATTGTTATCGAACTCTTTAAAATCGGTAACTGAATTTTTATCAGCATAGCGATTAAAGTTGCGTTTGTTCAATGAAGCCGGAATGATGTTATCATTCTTGCCAGCTACCATCAGCAAAGGTGCATGTGCTTTCTTAAAATCCACACGGGCAGCAGATGTTAAACCTCCGCGGGCTACACGCTTGGATTCTGGTATCGTACTATCTTCGTAAGCTTTTTTCTGATCGGCCAGGCTCATCCCATTTACAAAAGCAAATTGCCAGGTTTCAAACGGCATCAAATATGTTTTTTTGATGGATGTAAATAAACCCAATGCACCCCAGGTCGATTTCAGAAAAGAAAACTCAAACGGAATAACACCTTGAGGGGGAACTGAGTGCAATACAATCGCACTTGCGGCCAACCCACGATTCAGCAAAATCTGGCTGATCAATCCTCCAAATGAATGTCCGATCAGGATAGGTTTTTCTGGCAGGTTACTTACAAAGCGCGCATAATGCTCAATCAGTTCAGAGATTGTTAAGTCGGCAAGGGCCCGATTGTTCGGATGGTTACTCCGCAGTTCGGCTGGCGCGCCTTCTTTATGAGGCCAGGCCGGTGCATAGGTAGTGTAACCTTTTTCTTCAAAATACTTTTGCCAGTCGGCCCAGCCGCGATTGGAAACAAAGGCTCCGGTTACAAATACAATAGTTTTGGATTGGATTGTGTTGATCGTTTTCATACGAGTATCAGTTTTGGTTTTTGTTTGTGATTACTGATACAAAGAACGCGGGCTGAAATGGCAAAGATTTTAACCCAGGTTAAAATCGACTTACCGGGCCAATCTTTTTCGGATTCGACTAAGGGAAGGCCCCTGAATACCGAGGTAAGATGAGATATGATATAATGGAATACTATTAAAAATATCAGGATGTTGCTGAACAAGCTCCAGATATCGCTGCTCGGGCGTTTTAAATAAAAAACTCTCCGTTCTGTTCATCGAAATGGAGAAAGCCAACTCAGCCAATACGCGACCTAATTTTTCCCATTGATGCGATTTACCATAGAGTTCATGCAAATGATCGTAGCTGATGTAGGCAATCTCGGCATCGGTCATAGCCTGCGTATAATAATTACAGGGTGCTTGCTGAATAAAACTCTGAAATGAAACCACCACCTGATGCTTCGAAAAAAAGAAAACATTCTTTTCCTGATTTTCCTCATCCACATAATAGGCACGAAACACACCACTAAAAATAAAACCCAGTTGCTTGCATACATGGCGGTATTGGTTGTAGTAGTCGCCTTTGGTAAAAGTTTTCATACGCCAATATTGCCGCGATAGCTCAAATTCTTCCGGTTTCATTCCCGTAAGCGTTTGGAGGGCTTGTTGCAAATGATCGATTGGGTCAGCTTGCATCTTGTCCGAATACAATTTTAAATCCATTACAATCTCTTATAGCAAACTCAATCATTCCATAAACTTGCTTACAAAGCGGTTCCACAATCTCTACCTTGCCTGTTAGTTCCTCAAGTAAAGCTTCGGCATCGCTTACGCGGATATAGAGATCAAGACCATCTTTACGCTGAACGTAATTTGATAGCTGTGGGCGACTTGCATCATCGGCCAAACCCAGTTGAATCTCGGCCGAACCCCGGGCTACCATCGCAAACACGGGCGGGTTATGCCAGTATCCCAAAATTTTGAAGCCTAACACATCGCGATAGTATTCGGCCGTTTTTACTACATCGGCAACTACCAACTGTGGCGATAGTTGTATGAACTCAGCTTTGGGTTTCATGTCAGCTAAAATAAGAAACCCATTGAACAACGCCCTACCGATTAACCTTATTTATAAATAAGTCATCCCAAAAGAGAGCTATTATTGATTCCGAATTCATAATTTCAACTCGGCTAATACTTCATGCTATGAAAACCTACACTCAATTTGCGCTTTTGTTAATGTTTCTTGTTGCCACCTCCGTTGGGGCACAACATAAACTGGAGGGCCGCTGGAATCTCACTATCGAAAAAGACGGCCAACAACTACCCTCGTGGCTGGAGATTGAGCATTCCGGTCATAAAACCCTGGTGGGCCGTTTTGTGTATGCCTTTGGCAGCGCCCGCCCTATTGCCGTTGTTAACCAGGTTAACGAAAAATTCAATTTCTCTATACCACCCCAGTGGGAACCGGGCGACCGCAATATGGACTTTGAAGGTGAGTTGACAGGCGAAGCCCTAAAAGGCACCATGATTTATACCGATGGAAAAAAATACAATTGGACGGGCACCCGGGCTCCGGTATTAAAAAGAACAACCGAACCGGTTTGGGGCCAACCGATTACTTTATTTAATGGTAAAGATCTGAAAGGCTGGAAAGCGATGGGCCCCAATCAGTGGATTGTAGAAAATGGAATCTTAAGAAGTCTGAAATCCGGCAGCAACCTGGTGAGTGAACAGACCTTTACGGATTTCAAGTTGCATGTGGAGTTTCGGTATGAGAAAGGGAGCAATAGCGGGGTGTATTTGCGCGGCCGGTACGAAGTGCAAATTGAAGACGACAAAGGCAAAGAACCTTGGAAAGGATACCTCGGAGCCATTTACGGATTTCTTACGCCCAGCGTAATGGCGGCCAAAGATGCAAGCGAATGGCAATCGTATGATATAACATTAGTGGGCCGCATGGTTACTGTGGTTGCCAATGGAATCACCATTATCGCTAACCAGGAAATACCCGGCATTACCGGAGGCGCCATCGATAATAAAGAAAGCGAACCCGGCCCGATTATGTTTCAGGGCGACCATGGCCCGATCGATTTCAGAAATATTGTTATAACTCCTGCCCGCTAAGTTGAATATGCGTCTGCTCTTAGTTTTGATAGTAGTTCTGTTTTACACTCAGGCCACAGCCCAACGACAAATTACCCGGCAAGACACGTTGCGTGGTTCGCTAACCCCCGAGCGCACGTGGTGGGATGTACTGCATTATGCAATTACGGTAACGCCAGACTACCCTACCAAAACCATACGTGGTAATGTTGTACTAAAAGTGAAAGCGTTAACAACGGGCCAACGGATGCAACTGGATTTGCAAGAGCCAATGCAACTAGATGACGCATTTGGTCTGAGTCAATCCATAAAATTTACCCGCGAAGGAAATGTGTATTTTCTAAACTTTGACCAACCCGTGGAGAAAGGCCTTGAGTTTAGCATCGACCTTACGTTTTCGGGCAAGCCCCGCGAAGCAATAAGACCCCCTTGGGATGGCGGCTGGATTTGGGCCAAAGATGCAAAAGGCCGCCCGTGGATGTCGGTAGCTTGCCAGGGTTTAGGTGCCAGTGTGTGGTTCCCGTGCAAAGATCATCAAAGCGATGAACCCGACCAGGGTGCACTGCTTACTATAGTTGTGCCCGACACACTGGTAGCAGTTGGCAACGGTAAACTAAGAGGCCTTAACCGATTAGCCGCCCATGTGAAAGCTTATACCTGGGAAGTGAAAAATCCGATTAACAGCTATAACATCATTCCTTACATAGGAAAATACGTGCACTGGGAAGAATCCTTCTCGGGAGAGTTGGGTGAACTTACCTGCGATTATTGGGTATTGGATTACGAACTGGAAAAGGCCAAAGCTCAATTTCAACAAGTACCAGCCATGCTGAAATGTTTTGAGCATTGGTTTGGTCCTTATCCCTTTTACGAAGATGGGTTCAAGCTGGTGCAATCGCCCCACCTGGGCATGGAACACCAAAGCGCGGTAGCCTACGGCAACGGATTTAACAATGGATATCTCGGCCGCGATCTATCGCAAACCGGCTGGGGATTAAAATGGGATTTTATAATTGTTCACGAAAGTGGCCACGAGTGGTTCGGTAATAATATCACCACCAAAGACATTGCCGATATGTGGGTGCACGAATCTTTTACAAACTATTCCGAAACTCTTTTTACAACCTGCGAATATGGTATGGAAGCCGGCAACGATTATGTGATAGGCACACGTGCCAACATCCGCAACGACATCCCCATTATTGGTAAGTACGGAGTTAATCGCGGTGGCAGTGGCGACATGTACTATAAAGGCGGCAACATGCTGCACACCATTCGCCAGCTAATTGGCAATGACGAAAAGTTCAGATCGATTTTACGGGGGTTAAATAAAACTTTTTATCACCAAACGGTAACTACCCAACAAATTGAGAACTATATAATAGAACAGTCGGGTATTAACCTTACTAAAGTTTTCGATCAGTATTTGCGAACCACCCTTATACCGGTACTCGAATACCGCATGGAAGGAAAAAAAATCTTTTACAGATGGACTAATTGTGTTGCCGGGTTTGACATGCGGGTAAAACTTACTTCGGGCACCTGGATAACCCCACACGTACAATGGAAACGCCTGAAAGGGAAAACGAGAACGTTTGAGCCTGATCGCAATTTTTACATTACCGTAAAGAAGATTACCGCGAATAATTTTTAGTCGCGCACGGTCTCTTTTTATACTAAGGCTTCTATCCTTTTCCGCGCACCACGCGGCCGGGCCTGGCGCCAGTAGGCTCTCCATCCTTTAAAACCTGGGTGCCGTTTACCAACACGTGTAGCATACCGGTACTATATTGATGCGGCTTTTCAAAGGTTGCATGATCCTGGATTGTGTTCGGATCAAAAACTACTACATCGGCAAAATAGCCAGCCGCTAACATACCACGTTGCTTAAGATTCAAATTGGTAGCGGGCAACAAGGTAAGTTTATGAATAGCTTCTTCCAGCGAAATTACTTTTTCATCGCGAACGTACTTGCCCAGCAGGCGCGAAAAGTTTCCATACGCACGCGGATGGGTATTTGATTTCAAAAAGATTCCTTCGGTTGCTGGCGATTCGGCATCGGAACCAAAACTCATATAAGGCAAAGCAAGCTGGCGCTTAATATTTTCTTCGCTCATCATAAAATAGGCAGTACCCACCCGGGTGCTATCGGCAATTACTAAATCCATGGCTGTTTCCTCGGGGCTCTTACCATAAATTGCCGCCACCTCGGCCAGGGTTTTTCCGGTAAACCGTTTCAGCGAGTCGTTGGCAAAGCTTAACAACAATACCCGGTCAGGCGAGCCGGCCATCAACAACAGGTTCTCCCACTTGTCCGAAGGTTTGCGCATTTCATCTAACGCTTGCTTGCGTATTTTCGGATCCTGAAGTCGCTTGATCCATTGTTTAATTCCACCTTCCTGTACCCACGGTGGCATGCTTGCATCTAAGCCTGTAGCCCCGGCCGGGTAGGTGTACATATCGGTAGTAATTTTTACCCCGGCTCTGTTGGCATGCTCAATCATGGCAATTACCGAATCCAACTTCCACCAGTTGCTTTCACCAGCCATTTTTAAATGATAAATCTCGGCCGGCAGGTTGCCCTCGCGTGCAATGCGGATAGTTTCATTTACTGCACTAAAAATGTTATTGCCTTCGCTGCGCATGTGTGTAATGTACATGCCTCCATAAGTTCCGGCTACTTTACAAAGTTCAATCAGTTCTTCAGTAGAAGAATAATTAGCAGGTGCATAAATCAACGAGGAGCCCACACCCAGCGCCCCCTCCTCCATGGCTTGCTGTACCAGGGCCTTCATGCGCTGCAACTCTTCGGCACTGGGCAGTCGGTTCGCATATCCTACTTCGTGAATGCGCAAGGTGGTAGCACCAACAAACGATGCCACATTGGGGGCAACACCTTTTCGCTCCAGCAACTCCAGGTATTCTCCAAGTGTAGTCCACGAAATATCATACTTCCAATCGGGGTTGCGTTGCATTTCGGCCAGCATGTCGGCTTTCATGGCCTCATTAAGCGGGCCCATACTCCAGCCTTCGCCAAATACTTCCAGGGTAACCCCTTGCCGGATGTCAGCCTGCGAAGCGCCATCTACCAGTAGCGATTCGGTTGCCCAACTCAACATATTAATAAAACCGGGCGCTACAGCTTTTCCGGTTGCATCAATTTCGGTTTTGCCGGAGGCGCTTTTCAAATCTCCAATAAAAGCAATCGTATCGGCATTTATCCCCACATCGGTTATTACTCCGGGTTTACCCGTGCCATCGTACACAGTACCGCCCCGAATAATTACCTCGAACTTTTGATGCTGGCAAGCCAGCAGCAGGAGCATCAACAAGGGCAGGAAGTACTTCATGGGTGCTAAGAATTTGGGTTAGTTACTAATCACTATACAACCGGGTACTTAAATGTAGATTTGATTTCGATACGCTTGCCCGTTAGCTGCGATGCGCGTGTTGCTTCCATTATCTCCAGCACATGCAAGGCATGCAACGCTGCAATCAGTGGCTCATTACCGGTTGCCAGTTTTTCTGAAATAACCGAAGCTCCCTCCTGCCACACATACGTGCCGGTATCTGTTGCCTCGCGTCTGGTCTTCTCATTATCGTGGGTGGCAACATCCACTCCAAATGGAGCCCAATCGTAACCGATTAACTGCAGGTTGCCGTGCGTGCCCCAAATTGAAATGGTGGGTTTATCCTGGCCCGAACCTTCGTGCCCATACGGATCGAAATAATTAAAGCCACATTGCACGTGCGATAAAATTCCATTACCATGATCCATCAATACCATCGCATTGTCTTCGGCCACCACTTTAATTTTTCCCTTGTTATCCACGGTGCGTTCAGGTGTAACAATGCTCGTCATGCCCATTACAGCTTTGGCCGGGCCAAGCAGGCCGGTAAGGGTTGCAATGTTGTACACACCCAGATCTGGTAAACTGCCACCCCCTTGTTCATAAAAAAAAGCCGACCACGTGGGCCCCAGGTGTCCGTAATGTGCATGCGCTGCGGCTACCTTTCCAATTTTACCTTGCTGTATCATGCGCGACATGTGTGCAAACTGCGGGCTGTTAACAACAGCCGGTGCGCCCCATATACGCACACCTTGTTGCCTGGATAAATCAAGCAAAGCTTTGCCTTCTGCGTAGGTATTGGCCATCGGCTTCTCACTCCACACATGTTTCCTTTTTAGCAATGCTTGTTTGTTAAGGCGGCCATGCTCCTGCATATCGGTAAGGTTTACCAGTAAATCGAATGGTGCCCCTGCCAGTTGCTGATCGATGTGCGCATAATGATGCGGCACTTGATAATTTTCTGCAGCCACCCGGGCCCGCTCGGGAATAATATCGCACACGCTTACCAATTCTACATACGGAGATTTGGAAAGGTGTGGTAAGTACATGCCCGAAACACTGCCGCAGCCAATTAAGCCTATTCTTACTTTCTTTGTTTGATAGAGTGCTCCGCCCGCACTTACAAAGGGCGCCAGCATGCCGGCTATCATAAACTTGCTGGTACGATCCAGAAATTGATGGCGGGAGATTTTTTCTTTCATAGGTAGATGGGTTGGTATATTGGAAGTTTGCAGTGGAAGGTAAGCAAACCCGTTGACAACCTGAAAAGGAATCTGGCGAACGGTTTACTTTACCCGGCCCATCCTTAAAAACAACGGAAATGTAACTTCTAAATCGGTTTGCCAATGTGGTTGAAGCTGGCGAATAAGTGCGTCCACAGGGTTGTGGGCATTTACCGTAATAAATTTCTTTACAGCCGACCAGGTATTGAAATAACCCTCTAGTTGGGCAAGAGACCAATTTACAGAAAGCGCAAAGGCGGGTGCTTCTATCTTTTTAAAAGGAAACGGTATGGTGCGGTAGTGGTCGTCAATCCAGGCACGTTCGGCATCCCAGTATGCACCAATACGATGTTGGTAGAAGGTATCGATGTAAGGATCTATAATAGAATTAATGCGCAACAATCCATAACCCCAAACAGCAAGCACCCCATCTGGCTTGGCCACCCGGGTAACGCAATTAAAAAATTTCGCCATTTCAAACCAATGAAAGGCCTGGGCTACCGTAATCAAATCGATGGAAGAATCCGGTTGATTGATTTCCTCCGCTCCGATGGAATAAAAAATATTGTTGGCTTGGTGCGCCTGCTGTAGTTGAGCCGCGCTAATGTCGGTAGCAATAACTTTATTAAACCTGGTTGCCAATACGTGTGCCGCTTGCCCATTGCCGGTTCCGGCATCCCAGGCGCAAGTAAAATTTTTTACGTGTTGAAAAATAAATTGATAAAGTGCGGGTGGATACCCGGGCCTGAATTGCTGGTACTCCTGCGCGTGTAGCGAAAACCGGTCTTTCATGTTCCCTAAAATAGAGGGCGCCCCTAAATTTACCTAACCCGCTTTCCTTTGAGGCTATTACAAAATGGATTTTAATAAAAAGTATCCCCTTCTATCGCCAATCGCCTAATAAAATAGCGCCTGCCCAAAAATAGGGATGCCGGTATTTTGCAGTGCGCGATAAACTAACCTGAGCTTGACGCAACGCATCTACCGTAGCCATGGTGCGCAGGTTTTTATAAAACTCGGTCATTAAAATTGCAGTGGCTTCGTCATCTACCTTCCATAGAGTAGCTACAACCGATTTTACGCCATTTTGCAAAAAGCCGCTGGCCGGGCTTACGGGCGAATTCTCGGATGAGCCTTTGGTTACGGCAGTCTGACACGCAGAAAGCACAACAATACTTAGGTTGTTCATCACTTCCATACCCCATAGTTCTTCCAGTGTGAGCTTTCCATCCCCATTCAGTTCTTTGCCTCCAGCCATGGTTAAAAATGACTGCGTAAAATCTTCATAGTCTAAGTTACCGTGTGTAGCAAAGTGCATGATGTTAAAATTTTCGCCTGCTGCTTTCACTTTATCTTCGGTGGCTTGTTCGCGTAAAAATATGGTTGACGTTGGGTAAATCTTTTTTATTTCGGCTACTTCCCGCTCGGTGCTGGGCAGTGTTTTATCCGGATTACCGAAGGCGATTATTTTAAAATTCTTATCCGGATTGCCCAATCGCAAAATATTGGTGGAGCTCACATAAAAAAGTGCGTATTGGTTTACCAGTAAACTAAACTCTCCGTTGGCAAGCGTTTTACCCAACAGCTGGAAAGGAATATAGTTTAATACGCCTGTGGCGATAATGCCGAGCCGCTTTTTGGAAACAATTTCGGCTGCAGCCGGAGCAATCAGGTATTGATACATCTCTTCAAAAGGAAGCATTACTTTTTCTTGTTGCTTCAGAGCAAAAACCAGTTCATTTCGCTGTTGATCTTCCCGGGATAAATCCAACTGCGGGAATGCCCCCATTTGAGTGCGGGTTACGTTGAGCATGGCATTTACATTCCTGGTTAACTTCTCGCGGCTCACATTTACAATTTTAGCTATTACGGTATCGCGTGTGGCAACAAAAATGTACAATTGAGTTTCTCCAGGCAGGTAGGAGATCAGGGCCATGTCTTCCGGAATATTTTTCTTTTCACGCCTGAATTCTACCGGCTGCACACTATTGTTAAAATACCTGGTAAGTTCGGGCCTTACATTTACCTGTTGATTTACAAACTTCAAATAATCCCCTTCGGCAATGGTTTTAGTTCCTTCCAGGCGCTTTAGTTTTTCCTGATTTTGTTCAACAGCCGGCAATGCCTTTTCTTTTGCAATCTGTTCTTCAATGCCATCCAACCGCGCCTTCATGGTGCGTTCTTGTGCTACAATGGTTGTCTTTTCCTGGTTCTCAAACTTTACATCTAACCCTTTAAACTTGGCACGCAGGTTTTCTTCGTTGCTCTTTTGAAGGTAGCTCATGGCTATTTCCGGTTCGCCTAACTGCAACAATACATCTACCAGAGCTTCGTACACCTTTAATATATTCTTATCAGAAGAAAATAACTTCCGTGCCTCCTCGCCCCCCGAAACCTTGTTTCGGATTTTATCTATTACATCTACCGCTTCCTTCAGGTACGCGCTACTTTGCGCAAGTTGTTTGTTTTCTTTATACAAAATTCCCAACCAATACAAGCTCTCCCACAGGGTATTGTACTTCCCTATTTCGCGCGAGAGTTTTACCGTTTCCTCAAGCCAGGGTTTGGCTGCGGTGTATTTCTTCTGGCGCACTTCTAACTGCCCCAGCAGGTTACTGTGCTCCAGGTAGTTTAATCTTAGATTTTTTTCTTTCGCAACGCGCAGACCTTCCTCTAAAAATTTTGCAGCCTCCTCAAATTTTTGCTCTTCAATTTTTAAACGTGCCAATATGCTCAGCGCTTCGGTGCGGGGCCGGGTGGCTCCTACTTTATCGAAGATGGTAAGTGACTCGCGCAACCATTTATCCGACTGTACAAAATCGTTCTGATAAAAATATGCTTCTCCTAACAGGCTATGAATAATTCCAAAGTTCTCGTTGTAGTCGCCAACCTGTTTCATAATTTCATACGACTTCCGATAGTATTCCAGTCCCTTACCATAATCGCCTTGTGCCGTATAAACGGTTCCTATATTTGCCAATGGTGCCAATCGGTTATACGCTGAGTTTACCTTACGGTACAAACTATCGCTGGCCAACTGGCACTTTAATGCGTTGTCGTATTCACTTACCTGCTTGTAAATATTGCCCAGGTCGATGTAAGCCCCGGCCATACCCCACTCGCTGGCAACGCTCTTATACAATGCTAAACTTTGTTGAGCCAGCGCCAATGCTCTGTCAAACTCACCCGCCTCGGCTGTAATGGTACTGCGCACCTCCAGCAGGTATGCTTTTAAGGAAATATCGTTGAGCGTATCGGCTGCGGCCTGGGCCCGGTCAAGCAATTGCAAAGCCCGGATATTATCGCCATGCACATACGAGGCATCGTTACTCATTTCAGCTAAAACAAAAGCCGCATCCTTTACACGATTACTTTTCAGATATATATCCAGCGCCTTACTAATATACTCATCGGCTGTGGTGTACCTGCCCTGTGCTTTGTGCAGGCCCTTCAGGCGCAGATAACTGTACGCTACTATGTTGTTATCTTTTATTTCGGTTGAAAGCTTAACAGCTTCGTTAAAGAAAGTTGCCGCCTTCTTGTAATCCGTATATCCTACCTGGGCCACCAGGCCCAGATTTGCCAACGTGTAAACCAGATTTACCTTGTCACGGATTTTTTGCTGAAGCCTTTGTGTTTCCTGATAATATTTTTCAGCGTTTTTATAGTCCGCCTTTTCCAGATAAACTCCTCCAATTCCCGAAAGGGCCAACGCCCAATTAGTAGAATCACGTTGCTTCTTGAGAATTAAAATCGCTGCCTGGTAATATTCCAATGCGCGCGCGTAATCCTGTGTTTTGGTATAGCTGGCAGCCAAATCCTGATACACAACCGGCAACAGTGTTGAGTCATTCAATATCTTCAGTGCCGCTACGGTCGCTCCCAGCGCTTCGCTGGCCGCCACCGGATTATTTGTTTCGGTAAACAACGAAGCGAGTTTAGACCATGAACTGGCCACCTGACTTTGATTACGACACTTTTGAGCCAGCGCAATAGCTGCCTGATGCAATTCAATTGCTGTATTGAAATTGCGTTTGCTCCAATTTACCTGCCCTATATTGCTTAACATAGTAGAAGCGTTTACCGAATCACCCACCTGCATAAACAAATCAAAGGCTATCTTATACCGGCTAATTCCCTCATCGAAGCGTAATAACTCCGTTCCCTGATTATAGCCATAATCCCAATGAGCCTCTGCTTCCCCATTTTTATTTCCACTTTTGCGAAAAATTTCTACGGCTTGTAAATAGTAGGCCCCTGCCTGCGCAAAATCCTTTAAGCCGGCCAGCGATTTTCCCGTATTGCGGGCCGCTACTCCACTTTTATCTGCATCCTGTTGCAGTTGATATTCTTTAAAAGCACGTAGATTGTACTCGTAACCTTTCCGATAATTCGCAAAGTGTTCGTATGCACTTGCCATTTTTTCGTACAACCCTGCCCGTGCGGCTCTATGCGCCATTGATTGATTAAGTGCAACTGCTTGCCGGTACATTTTAAAACATGAGGTTGAATCCTTTAACGCCTTAAACTGACCGCTACTATTTGCGAGTACGGTTGTTAGATTGGTGGTGTCCTTCAGCTGTTGATAAAGTTGAGCCGCATGTTGATAGTAATCAATAGCCTTGCGGGGTTCACCGGCCTGATCGGACGAATGGAGATAGGCCAGATCCCACCACGCATCGGCCTGCGAAGTTTTATTTTTTTGAACTAACGGGAAGAGCTCGCGTGTTTTTGCGATGGCCCTCTTTATATTACGGCTGTCGCGATAGCTTTTTGACACGTTGCGAATTGCAGCCACCCATTTGGAGGTGTCGTTGAGTTGCCGATAGATTTTTTCCGCTTCGGAATAACTGGCAATAGCCCGTGTATAATCCTTTATCAGGTAATGCAAACTCCCATCGTAATCCAGCGCATGGGCAAGTGTGGCTGGCTTATTCCAGGCACGGCCATACCGAATTGCCTCACCAATTTTCTCTTTTGCTTTATCATACGCCTTTAGCTCTTCAAATAGAATAGCCTGATTTCTTTTTAAACTCACCATACTGGCTGTATCGTTGAGTTGAGTATGGAGTTGCAAGGCGCGTTCATAGTTTTCGAAACCAGCTTGCTTGTTATTTAACCCATTGTCGTAAGTAAAAGCCAGGCTCCAGTATGCCTCGGCTTGCGAGCCTACATTACCGGTTATAGTGGCATACTGCAATGCCTCTTTATATAAGTCGATTGCTTTTTCGAACTGGCGTTGATCGCGGGCCAGTTTCGCCATACTGGTAAGCGTATTGAACAAATACCGAAATGCATCTGCATCGGAACGATCGGAGTTGAACACGTTGAGGCGGGCTTCACGCGCCAAACTGTAAAGGCGTTGTGCGGCCTCCGGATTTCCAGCCCGTTGATGTAACTCAGCCCCATAGTGCCGCGCAAACCCAATTCCAAAATCACTATTGGCGGCAGCAAACCGCTCTGCTGCCTTGTCGTACGCAAGCGAAGCAGCCGCTAACTCATTTTCAGCTTCATAAACCAGCGCCTTTTCATAATTATACCGGGCCTCGTTGTACGCATCGTTTAATTTGCCACTAATAAAAATACATACATCCAACAAGCTATGCGCCCGTGCATAGTGTTTATTGAGTCGGTCTTCTTTAGCGCTGTTATACCATTCACTTACCAGGCCTTTAGTTAATCTTCTTCTGTAATGCTGCACGTGCTGTTCCAATTGTTCGAGCGAAGCGTTCATTAACAGTTCCTTTAATTCGGCAGGAGTTGCCCGGTCGCCTTCGCGTGTGTAGTCAATAAAATTCTTCACAAAGGGTAACGATTGCCCCATGTTTTGGGCGTAGCGCATTGTTTCGTGGTACAAGTAGCGCCACACAGCAAGTGTATCTGCTTTTTGGAGTACCTCGTATAACAACTTGCCTTTATCCGGACCTTCGCGTACCCGATCCTGAGCGTTGCTGATCTTCAATTCTTCACCCGCAAGGTTTACTGCTTTTTGCATGGCAACAAATTTTTCCGAGCGAAGGCGATAGCCGTCCGATTTAAGAATTTCATCAACCGAATAGTATGGCTTGCCGGATGGATCGGTAAAAATTATCCCATAAGAAGCGAGGTAGAAATACGAGCTTTTAAAGGTTTTCTTGTAGGGTATTTGCACAAATACCAGATCGCCCGGGTAAACCGCCTCGTTGGTTTCTACGATAGCCGAGGCTTTGCGCGGAAGTACTTCCATAAGATTGAGCTTGGCAAGGTACCGGGCCTCCTTCTTTCTTTCTTGTTGCAGCGTGGCATATACTTCTGCTTGCATTCCTTTTTTTAGCCCGGCATCGGCACCATACTCTATAGTAAGTAAATACGAACTGATGCTTTTTTTCTCGGCCGTTACAATCGGGAATCCAAACCAGAGAGTTTCTTGTTGTGCCTGCACGAACAAGAACTGAAAAAGAAGAAGTCCCAAAAGTGGGAGACGCATAACAAATCGGGGAATTAACTTGAAAATGTATAAGATTTTCAAGTTGGATGTATCCCGGTAAGGGCGGCTTTTTCTTAAAATCCGTACTGGTACGGAGTATATGCCCTAATGCAGCAAGTGGGTGGTCTCCTCGGCATCAATATTAATATCATCTTCACCCACTTCATCAAAGGGGTTTTCGAGGTGATCTTGAATATTATCGAGGCTTACAAGAATGAAACTGTACAGCACCGGCATTACATATTCGAGTGAACTGGAGTAATCGCCTACGGTACTGGCAAAGTAAGGCCCGTAGATAATAGGAAAAATATAAATGAAAACTTTGCTATACGCGCGCAAGGTTACCGGAGTACGGTAGTTGTGGATGATCTTCATATTATCGAAGGCGATGATCATTTTACTTACATATTGATTTACCCGCGAAATTTCTCCACTCTGCACCCCGTACACCCGCAGTTCCACGGCCAACTCCGAGAGCTGAGAAAATAATTTGTACATCCGCGCCTCATTCTCTTTCCACACCGGACCGTGGCTGGTCATAAACATACTGCGCATCAGCGTAAGCATTTCAAAAATAATTTGCTTGCTGCGTGGTGGCAGGTCGTTGGATTTTTCGGAAGTCCAATCGCGGCTGGCATAATAAATAGCAACCGCATGCCCTTTAAAGTCGGCCAGCCGTTGCAACGCGGTTTCTCTTCTTTGGTAAGCCGAACCAATTGAAAACACCACCGGAAACACAATAGCCACACCCACCAGCATATCTGGAAATTTGGCAATAAGCCCTAACTGAAAACAGGTGTACGTAGAGATAACTGCCAGCGCAGTAATAATAAAGGTTTTGTAATTGATGATGAGCGAAAAACTCTTAATAAGACGTTTCATAGAGCCAGGTAAAGACAGGCAAATTTAAAAAAACACGGAGTAAATTAAGTATCCCAAAAAAAGTGAATGCATTAGTCGGCAATTACTTCCACTTCCACACGCACATTTCTGCGGGCGTTATTGCTGTTCTTGTCGTGCAGCATGCGGCTGCCGCCCCAGGCTTTAATTGCAATCCTATCAGGAGCAATTCCATTGGCCTCCAGCCAATCTTTAATTACCTGTGCGCGGGCTTTAGAAAGTTCTTTGGCGGTGCCAGAATCCTGTATCACATCGTTGGAAAGCTCAAAGAAATTACGCGTGGGCCCCATGGTTACAATTTTACCGCGCGCATTGCCATTGGTATGGCCGTGTAGCGTAATCTTATAGCGTTCATTCGAGTTCATAAAATCCAACAAGCGACTAAGCTCGTATTTCGACTCGGGCAGCATAATGGCAGCATCATTAAAGAAATAGACATTATAAAGCGTTTCGATATCGCCCCGGTGCAGGCGCGCCAGGTCAAAATGAATAATGTATTTGTCTTCATTCCATTCTATATGCTCGGGCAGATTTTCCGGATCTACCTCCTGCAACACATAATCATGTTGCACCTTTCTAAAGCCAAACGAAGAACCAATTAAGGTAACCTTGCCGCTTTTGTTGCGCGGGTCTGTCATGGGCTGTGCTTCGTGGGCTTTCACTTTTTTTATCAGGCGGCCCATGTCGCTATCAACAATCTCTACCTCACCTTCAATGGGCTTGCTGTTGGTGGGGTTGTACAAATAGAACAGCACCGTGGCTTCGCGTAAAGCCGGAATCTTCTTCTTCTCTTCCGCTTTGGGTTTTTCAGGCTGCTTTTGCTCTGGTTCTACCTTGGGGGATTCTGGCGCTGCCGTAATCACAGGCTTTGCAGTTTCAACTTTGTTTTGTTCTGTAACCACAGGTGTGGTGGTATTTTCCCTCGGTGCTTCGGTGCTTGTAGTTGTTGGTTCGCGTCCTTCTTTCATTACCCGCACCCATGCTAATTCAAAACCCTCTTGCTTGCGGGTATTAAGCATGTGAGCGATCGACTCGTTAAAATCGGTGTAGTAGTCCAGGTACACATAGTAGAATTTGCGCCCGGCATCGTACCCGTATTGCGCATGTAAACCTTTGCTTGTAAGTTGGCTTACATAATTATCCATGTATTTTTCTTGCCCAATGCGATAGGCAGCCACAACAATATAATGGCCTTTTTGAAGGTACTCTCCTTTGGGCTCCGGCTCGGTAAAAGAGGTTAACAGGGCCCCCGCCAAAACAAGGGCAAGTGCATAGCCTTTCATAGACAGGTTTTTTGGTTAATTAAAGATTGAAGAAAATTCTGACTATTGCAATCCAAAACCAGCAAGCCATTGTTTTAAAAAACCATAACCATACCCTGTTAGTTGCACAAATGCGGCCGGTATGCTAAGCACCGTTACAGCAGCAGACCTTGTAGTGTAGTATGCATCGGTACCAATGGCTATAAAATATAAACCATACGCCAGCGCCAGTAACTTACCAACAACAGGAAAAATAAACCATACAATGGGGAGTAAAAGCAGACCCATTAAAAAAACTGCCGGAAACCAATGGGTGAGTTTTACTTCGCCCCGGTGCGTTTGGCCTACCAGCACCCGGCCCTTACCAAAGTTTGCTACCTGCGTGCGGAATTGTTGTAAGCTCGTTCTTCGTTTGTGATAAACAAAGGCTTCGGGAATAAGGCCCACCCGTAAACCCAACTTGCGCATGCGCACACTTAACTCAATATCTTCTGCAAAACGTGCAAACACAAAACCACCGGTAAGCTTATATGCCTTGCGGCTGATGCCCATATTAAAACTACGCGGCTGAAAGCCCGCTTTGCTTTTACCTCTTATCCCTCCGGTTGTAAGTACCGAAGCCATGGTAAAGGCCATGGCTTGTTGCAAAGCAGAAAATTCGGAATGCCCGCGGTCGGGCCCACCCCAGGCATCGAGGCTTTCAGTTTGAAAAAATTTTTCTACCGCCTCGAAGTACGTTGGCGGAATAAGACAATCGCTGTCAAACACAACCATAAATTCTCCGTGGGCATGTTCAAAGCCAAAGTTGCGACTAGGCCCTGGGCCGCTGTTAGGCTTAAAAAAATAAGTTAGGTTCAACTTACCGGCATACATTTCAAAAACATGCTTACTGGTTTTATCAGAACCATCCTCCACCAGCAATACTTCAAAATTTTTGTAGGATTGCCGGGTAAGGCTCTCCAATAACTCCTGCACTTCGTGCGGCCGGTTATAAACCGGAATAATTACCGAGTATTTTGGAGGTTGCATAGCCGCAAAAGTAAGCATCTAACTCTATAAAAAGTGTTCGCTTCACTTTTTGCTGCTTTTACTACATTTAAGAATGAAAATTCCATTGCTCTTCCTTGGTGCGCTTATCACCCTTAGCGGTGTGGCACAAGTAAATCCAGACCTTCAAAAAGCTGCTGCTACGTTTGCAACGCAATCGTTTAAAGAGTTGTACGACTTGCTAAGCCTACCCAACGATGCACACAGTGCGGCAGACATTGAAAGAAATGTGCAGTGGTGTGAGCAGGCGTTTGGCAAGCGGGGCTTTACAACACAGCGCCTTGCAACGCCCACCGTGCCCCTCTTGTTGGCCGAACGAAAAAGTAAACAAGCAAAAAAAACGGTGCTGATCTATTTGCAGATTGATGGGCAGCCTGTTAACCCCGCCCAATGGCAACAGGAAAGCCCTTGGAAACCCACCTTAAAAGAAAAAGATGCTGCCGGCAACTGGAATGCAATTGCGTATGAAAAATTATACGAAGGGTTTAACCCCGAGTGGCGGATTTTTGCGCGTTCAACCTCCGATGCCAAAGGCCCGGCAATGGCCTTTCTGGCAGCGTTGGATGCACAACAGCATTTGAAGTTTCAACCGAATTACAACATTAAAGTAATTATGGATTTTGAAGAAGAGTTGGGCTCGCCCAACCTGCCCGCAGCCGTGCAGCAGTATAAGACCGAACTGGCTGCCGACATGCTGATAATTTACGATGGGCCCCGCCATGTGAGCAATCAACCAACTTTAAGTTTTGGGGCCCGCGGAATTTGTGAAATAACCCTCACCACCTTTGGCCCGCGGCTGCCCGTGCATAGTGGCAACTACGGAAATTATACACCCAACCCGGCCATGCGGCTGGCCCGATTGCTCGCTTCGATGAAAGACGATGCCGGCCGTGTAACCATTCCTGGCTTTTACGATGGAATTACTTTAACCGAAGAAGAGAAAGCGATTTTAAAATTGGTGCCCGACAACGAAACTGAAATCAAAAAATTTTTAGGAATTGCCAAGGCCGATAATATAGGTGCTAATTTTCAAGAGTCGTTGCAGTACCCTACGTTAAATATCCGTGGACTGGACGCGCTCTTTGTTGGTAAGGAATCGCGCACGTTAATTCCTGCTACGGCTACTGCCGAAATTGATCTTCGTTTAGTGCCCGGCAGCGATCCTGAAAGGCTGATAGGGTTGGTAAAAAAACAAGTGCTGGATCAAGGTTATTACCTGGTTGAGGGCGAACCCACCGAAGAAGAGCGCATGCAGCACGACCGCATCGCTTCGTTCCGTTCTCATTTCTCCTACGCTGCTTTTCAAACTCCCTTCACGAGCGAGCCCGGCATCTGGTTAAACAAAGCCATGATCAAAGCATTTGGAAAAGAACCCATCAAAATTCGATTAACCGGTGGCTCTATTCCAATTTCGCCTTTTGTTACCACCCTTAATATTCCCGCTGTAAGTGTGCCCACGGTTAATGCCGATAATAATCAACATGCTGAAAATGAAAATATCCGGGTGGGCAATTATGTAGATGCCGTAAAAACCTTTCTCGCAATTTTGATGGAGAAATTGTAAAACTGATTGGCGCAATTCAAGCAGTTTCGAATAAAACAGGCCGGTACTTTTATATGCGTTTCATTTTCAATCGGTTAATTATACAATTGCGCTTGCTCCTAAATTTTTATTGAACCGATCGCGCAGCCATGAAATTTTAAAATTGAAATTGTTCGGTTTTTAAATTAAACTATCTTGCGGCCGATGGAAAATTTTGTGGTTTCAGCTCGTAAGTATCGCCCGCTTGGCTTCGAAGAAGTGGTGGGCCAGGAGCACATTACAACCACCCTAAAAAATGCCATCGACACCAACAAACTGGCGCAGGCTTTATTGTTTTGTGGCCCGCGGGGCGTTGGCAAAACAACGTGTGCGCGCATTGTAGCCCGTTTGATTAACGGGTTCGAAGAAAAAGCCGAGATTAACTCGCTCAATATTTTTGAATTGGATGCGGCCTCGAACAACTCGGTAGAAGACATTCGCAGTTTAATTGACCAGGTGCGCTACCCACCACAATTTGGCAAATTTAAGGTGTATATTATTGACGAGGTGCACATGCTTTCAACCTCGGCATTCAATGCTTTTTTGAAAACGCTGGAAGAGCCCCCGCCTTATGCGGTGTTTATTCTGGCAACTACCGAAAAGCACAAAGTGTTGCCTACCATCTTATCGCGGTGTCAGATCTTTGACTTTAATCGCATTCAGGTTTCGGATATTACCCGGCAATTAAAAAAAGTTGCCGACCGTGAAAATGTGAAAGCCGAAGAAGAAGCCTTGCACCTGATTGCCCAAAAAGCAGATGGTGCCTTGCGCGATGCGCTCTCTATTTTCGACTTGATGGTTACGTTTGCTGCTGGCCAAGCAGTTACTTTTAAGAGTGTACTGGCAAACCTGCACATTCTGGACCATGAGTATTACTTTAAAATTGTGGACGGCCTGCTTGGCGAAAATCACTCGCAACCTCTTGTGTTATTTGACGAAATTCTGAAAAAGGGTTTTGACGGCCATAATTTTATTGCCGGCCTAAGTGACCACCTGCGCAACTTGCTGGTAGCACAAGATGCCCGCACCGTTTCCCTAATGCAAGTGCCGGAAAGCACTCAAAAAAAATACCTGGAGCAGGCGGCTCAGGCAACTCCGTCTCTTTTGCTTTCGTGGCTTAACCTGGCCAGCCAGTGCGACATCCAGTACAAGAGCAGCAAAAACCAACGCTTGTTGGTTGAGTTGGCCCTTATGAAAATGGCCCATGTAAATGCCGTATTGAAAACCAATGGTGCTGCTCCCATACAGGAGGGCTTAAAAAAAAAAATGAATCCGTAGTTGCTCCGGCTATCGAATCCAATGCCGCGCCCGCATCTTCCCAAGCAATTGAAACCGTAAACCTGGTAGCCACGGTAGTCAATGAACCTATTATAAAAACAACTACCGAACGAAGACCTCGCACAACTCTTAACCTGAATGCGCTATTAAAAGGCAAGCCAGCCGAAGAGGTAAAAACAGAAACACCTTCCGTAAAAAAAGAAGACCAGCCATATACCGAAGCAGCGTTGGTTACTGCCTGGAACCGCTTTGCTGAAACGCGCAAAACGCAGGTGGCAGAGTACCATTTACTCAAACAGCCCTTTACTCTCGACAATAACATTATTACGCTTACGCTAACTAACCCTGTAGAAGAGCCGTTGTTGAATTCTATTAAGGCTGACCTGCTTACGTACTTGCGCAACACGCTTGGCAACAGCCTTATCCAATTGAATTATATTTTCGCACAACAAGAAAGCAGGCGTATGGCCTACACTAACAAAGAAAAGTTTGAAGCCTTGGCTGAAAAGAATCCGTTGCTTAAAACATTTCAGGAAAAATTTGGGCTCGATCCGGATTTTTAAGTTCACAGAACAAGGTACACTCCGCCCGCTCTGCCATTCTCTCTTCCTTTTGGGATCAGACTTTTACATAAATCTTTTTCTTATCCATCCAATACCCAACCCCCCAACAGGTAAGCATTACCCATACTGCAAACAATACCGAACCATTGTAGTCACCTGCCCAGGATTGAAACACGTGTTGGTAAATCCAATCGTACAGCGTGCTATTGCCAGCGCTAAAGGTCCACAGCAAAATCACAAATACTTCTGAAAGCAGGTAAATAAAGAGTGTATTCTTACCCAGTACTTCAAAAAAGTAGGTCCATTTATTCAACTGTGCTATTTCAATAATAAACACCAGCACGGCAAGTACCATTAAATCAATGCCAACGGTATGCAGCACATACGTACTGGTCCATAATTTTTTGTTGATCGGAAACATTAGCCCCCACCAACTGGCCATTACCAATAACACGGCCCCAATCATTAATAACTTGGCAATTGTTTCGTAATTCTTTCCGCTCTTTTGAAGAAATAAGCCGGCCGCATAGCCGGCAATAACATTTACCGTAGCCGGCAAGGTACTTAGCAACCCTTCCGGATCGAATGCCACACCTTCGCCATGGTACAAATGCTTTTCACCCAATAGCCACAAATCCAGTTTGGTACCGGCATTGCCTTCTAAGGTAAGGTCTCCAAACTCGTATAAAAGTATGCGGTAAAGCACCAGTGCAATTACGCTGAACAACAAAGCTCCCTTCAATTTAAAATAATGAACAACCAGCGAAGCAATGGCATAACACAACGCAATGCGTTGCAACACCCCAAATACCCGCGTGCTTTCAAAAGGTTTAAAAACCCATTCGCCTGCTTCATTCTGTGCTACAAATGGAAACCAATACATGAGGTAACCCAGAAGAAAGATGATGAGGGTACGTTTTAAAACTTTCTTCAGGAAAGAACCTTCACCGGCAGCCTCGTATTTAGCCTGGCTAAAACTCATGGCATTACCTACCACAAACAAAAAGGTTGGAAACACCAGATCGGTGAGTGTAAAGCCATGCCACTCGGCATGCAACAAAGGCGAATACGTATTGGAACTTCCCAGTGAGTTTACAACAATCATCAAGGCAACATCCATGCCCCGGAAAACATCAAGTGAGAGGTAGCGGTTTTGGTTTAAAGTCATGCGGGATTCTTTTTGTTGAAAGTAAAGAATCCCGCAGTTAAATAAAAGTATAGTAGCCTACGCGAGCGGCAAGCTGGCCACCAGTTCCCGCCACTTCTCCAATTCAGGAATACCCGGCTTACGCAAACCAAAAAACTGCACAATCATTTCTTTGTTCTTGTCAAAGGCTTCAATGGCGGTAACCACGCCATCGGCAGTTGGTTTTTTTACCACCCACACACTATCAACCAGGTCTTCGCGCAAGTGCATGTTAAAATCCGGATCGAGAATATTGAGCCAATTATCCATTACCCGAATGTTTTGAATTTTCCCTTGATGGATTTGAATAGTACCCCGGTTACCGGCAAATACCATAATGGGCAAATGATTCGTAGCCGCACTTTCTAACATGCCTTTTAAAGCGGTCTTCTCAATGCGGTGCGAAAATTTTCCATCGGCCAACAGCACGGCATCTAACCGGTTTACCCGGTGCTTGCGTAGCATCCCAAAAAAGTCGTGCGTATCGTTCATGTGCTCCCACTCGGTAAGCAGTGCTGCTTTATCCACATCAGCCATTGGTTGGGTGGGCGCTTCGTGCACCGCACTAATCGCAACTTCGGTAGGTTGCGTGGCCGCAGTAAAGTCGGCTACCAGTTTTTCAAACGCTTCCTGGTTACTGCCGGCCTTGTTGCCGGGGCCGGCCTCAAGCAGAAATATTTTGGTTACGGCATTTCCGGCTTCATCAAAAATCTGAATGCTTTGCTGCAATCCGCGTGGAGTTTGTAAACGAACAGCAAACCCAAACTTCCAGGCGGCAAAAAATACCCGGGTTTCAATTGGGCCAATAACGGTGGCCATTCTATGGCTGGGTGGCCCGAGTAATTCAATTTTTTGAAACGGCCCTTTGTGTTCCAGTACGCACGCTTCGTTGCGCGTAAGCGACATTACCCGGCCTAATTCCGGCAGGCGCGCTATCAATTTTGTCCAGTCGCCATCTAACCGAGTAGTGTACTCGCCAACAGTGGTGGCCAAAAGTTCCGCTTCGCTTACTCCTAATTCCTGTGCACAATCGCGAATGCGAAGTGTAGGTTTTTCTTCTTTTAATTTGTTCCAGGCATCGCGCAAAGGCGACTTAGACTCGGCAATAAGGTTCATACAGCTTCGGTTTTTAATGTAGATAAAGTAGTTCGTTCAGGTACGAGGTAAGGGCAATCGGTACACGGATCGTGGTACACGTTTACCCTACAGCAGAAAGTTTCTTCTATAATAGGTTTGGTAAATACTTTTTTGGATTCGCCCTGAGCCACCACCGTGCCGTTGCGCATAAAATACAAGTGGTCGGCAAACTGCACCGCCTGATTTAAATCGTGCACAATGGCTAACACTCCAATGTTGCGGTCGCATGCCTGCTTCACCAAACTAAAAATCAATTGCTGCTGGGCAATATCCAGGCTCGAGGTTGGCTCATCGAGCAATACATACCTTGGATAGGATTTCAAATCCCACACCTGAGCGAGCACCCGCGTAAGTTGCACCCGTTGCTGTTCCCCACCCGATAACGTAAGGTAGTTGCGATTAGCCCAATCGGTAATACCGGTTAGCGCCATTACTTCGGCCAGCAACTCATTATTATACCTGGAGGTGCTCTTAAAATGTTGGCACCCCATTTCAACAATTTGTTTTACGGTAAAGGGAAACTGCACGTGTGTGTGTTGAGGCAACACAGCGCGCACAGCCGAAAGCTGAGCCACCGTATAAGAAGCAGCAGCTACTTTATTAATGCGTACTTCGCCCTGGTAGGTTGTAAGTTCGTGCGATAAGATTTTAAGGAGCGTACTTTTACCCGCTCCGTTCGGGCCGGCTATTGCTGTAAATGTGCCGGGCTGTACTGTAAGGTTTACACCATTCAGCAGTTTGCTTCCACCTATCGATACCTCAATCTTCCTTGCTTCAATCATCTCGAATTCAATTCTTTTCTTTGGTTTGCTTTTAGTAATAAAAAAATAAAGAAAGGGGCACCCACCAAGGCGGTAACTACTCCAATAGGTAATTCGGAAGGAGCCACCAGGGTGCGGGCCAGCATATCGGCAGCCAGAAGCAAAACCGGCCCACCCAATACTGATGCCGGTAATACCAACCGGTTATCGGCACGAAAAACTACGCGCACTAAATGCGGTACCACCAACCCTACAAACCCGATAATACCAGCCAGTGATACACTTACCCCCACACCCAGTGCGCCAAGAAATACAATTGATTTTTTTACCCGCTCCACATCAACACCCATGTGAAATGCCTCGGCTTCGCCTAAGGCAAGGGCATTAAGAGGAAACTGAAACTTTAACATGCCCACACAGGATAGTAAAAGCAGCGGGGCGGCTATCAAAATTTTTTGCCAGGTGGCGCCTCCCAAATCGCCCAATGTCCAAAAGGTGAACATGCGCAATTGATTTTCATCGGCATAAAAAATTACAAGCCCCATTAAAGCCCCTGCCAAGGCATTTATGGCAACGCCACCTAAAATCAATACAGCAATGTTGGTTTTACCTACTTGCTGTCCAATCTTAATAACAACCGTAGTAGCCAGCAGTCCTCCTAAAAATGCAGCCAGGGGCATCAACAAACTTAAGCCCGTACCTGCATTCACAATCAAAGTGCTACCAAACACCACCAACAAAACCACCGCGAATGCGGCACCACTGGAGACCCCAATCAATCCTGGCTCAACCAGCGGGTTACGAAACAACCCTTGAAGCGCGGCTCCGCTTACAGCTAAAGAAGCCCCAATTAAAACCGTCATTACAATCCGCGGCAAGCGAATATTCCAAAGTACTGTTTCAAAAACCACATCGGGCTCGTAGGCAACAAGTCCGGTTTTATGCAACGCAATCAGTACAATTTCCTTTAAAGGAATTGTAACCTGCCCCACGCTTAGCGCTACAAGCATTACCACCACAAGAATGCTTGCCAGCACCGCCACGATGGTGCCTGTCTTTTGCTGCCTGAGGGTAATTGAAGCGTTCATTTATGGCTTGTGTGCATAAAGTTGTGTCGCCAATTCTTTCGCTGCTTCGCCAAGGCGGGGCCCAAAATTGGAAAGCAGAATGCCTTCCATGGCAATAACCTGCTTCTTCTTTCCTGCCGGAAGTTGCTGTACTCCGGGTATGGTTAAGACACCATCCACACCACCCAACGCTTGCATTCCGCTCTCAAACAAAAGGAGAAAATCGGCCCGCGAGGTAATGAGTGTTTCGGTGCTAAGGGGCTTATAACCTTCTACACCAGTAACAGCCGGAAGTGCGCCCACGTATTTTAAAATTTCAGCAAACGTATTGGTGCCGGCAATACTCAGCGCGGCCTTGTCTCTGTTAAAAACACAAAGCACGCGTGGCGGTGTGGTTGCCCGGGCACTGATTTTTTTTGCTTCGCTCAACTCGTTCTCAATTTTTGCAATCAAGCCCACTCCTTCCGTTGTTCTATTGAGCGCCCCGGCTACTTTCTGAATCAGACTTTTTGTGCCCTCCAACGAGTAGCTACGTTCAATTGCCAATACCGGTATGCCTGCCGACTTAATCTGCTCAATCACTTCTGGTTTTACATAGTCAGCCTCCACAATAAATAAGGTGGGCTTTAAGCTGATGATGCCTTCGGCATTGATACTGGTACGATACCCGATGGACGGAAGCTTTTGGATTTCAGCCGGGTAAAGGCTGGTACGATCTGAGGCTACAATTTTAGCGCATTCGCCAAGTGCACATACGGTTTCGGTAATGGCGCTGCCGGCTGTAATTATTCGCTGCCCCGAAGCCTGAAGCACAATAAAGATGAGGCTGATATGAAGAAAAACGCGCATTGTTTAGATCATTTCTAAATAGATCGCAAATGAAACTACTATTTAGAATTAATCCAAACTAAAAAGGTAAAAGCGGCAAATTGTGCTGGAATTTGACTTTGTGAAAAAACTATTGGTTAAGGTGGTTGCTAACTGATTGTTCAAAATCGTTCGGAGCAGCGTGCAATTTTGAAGAATTGAACCATACCTACCTAAGATTTTTTGGCATTTGAGGCATTCCTGCTTCTGGCCCGATTTTGTTGCAGGGCAGCAAACGAAACTGTATTGGTATGAGACTTTTCATTTCGCTCGCACTCTGGTTCCTTTTACTAATTGTTTGCTGGCCATTGGCGCTGGTAATGCTTTTTATCTTTCCGATAGTGTGGTTAATTCTTTTACCTTTTCGGATTGTAGGCCTAACCCTGGATGTAGTCTTTAGCCTGATAAAAGGAATTTTACTCTTTCCCTTTAAGTTGGTAAAAGCCATTTAACCGTTGCCGGTCAACTCAAGTTGTCTTTTGCGCAGCGACTTATCTAACCAAAATGTACCAGCAGGAAGTAGCGAAACGGCAAGCGCTACCAGCATGTAAAACCAATTCCATTTCATTACGCGTGTTACTGAAAACACCAGCAGAATGTAGAAGATAAAAAGCACCCCATGCGCCCACCCTACCACTTTAACAGCCAGGGGCATTTCGAAATAATATTTTAAGGGCATGGCAATAAGTAGCAATACAAGAAACGAAACACCTTCGGCTAAGGCTACTTTTCGGAAGAGTTGAAGTTCTTTCATCTGTTTAAAAATTATCCGTTACCATCAAATGACGTAGCCAAACCAGTCATGTTAGTTGGTAGTGGTTACTGCGGCCATTTATAATTTTAAAAATTACTGCCGCAGAAAAAATTCTGCGGCAGCATAGCAAAGTCACTTAAAATCAAACTCCTTTCTTCACCAGAGCAAATTCAAACTGAGGCTTGCCGCGCTCGCCTCCGGTAGTTAAGGCTGTAAATTTCAATTTATAATAATTACCGTCCGCATCTTTGATCACATAAAAGCGATCGGTACGAATAGCTGCAGCCGAAGTAGGGCCTCCACCCGAGCGCCAATTGGGGCCAATGTTAATTTGAGATTGCACACCAAACGATAAGCCGGTAAGGTCTGCTTCAGAAAAAGCCTCGTATGTTTTGGTGCTGGTAAGTACCTGCACGGTTTCCACTCCGGCCCGGTTTTGAAGAATAATGTCTTGATAGTAATAGGGGATCGGGCCGGTTCCAAAATTTGTTGAATTATGAAAACCCGTCCAGGCAAGATCCCACCGCGTACGCGCTGGCTCTACGGCTACTACACCCGATGCAAAACTTACATATTGAAATTCGTACGTACTATTTTTTTGCACTTGTACTTCTGTAAAGGTGGTGGCATTAATATCGGCATGCTGCAAGGTATAACCCGATGCCGTTCTTAGCACCCGAATTTTCTTCCAACCCAGCGCAGGCGCAGGAGAACCCGGGCCTGCGCCCCTGTTAATTATATATACTTTGTTTTCGCTTACCGTTGCCGAAACAGGGGCAATAGCTGTTTTGGTCAAATCACCGGCCGGATCATCAATCCAATTAATCGAACCGGCAACCCACTCCGGAGCGGGACTGGAATTGATTGCAGCAAAGACCGCATCAGACGAAAGTCTGTTACGCAAGAGGGCGGTATCGGCATTGGTTACCGTAGCCAGATCGGTTTTATCGGTTACGGCTGCCATCATCGTGTTGGATGAGTTAAGAATAACCCGGAACTCCTCGCCTGAATAAAATCCTAAATCCCACGCTGTACGGTTAACTGCGATTTGACGGTTTGCACTTAAATCGATAAACACCTTATGGGGGTACGTAGCCCCGCCTCCATTTATTTCCATCGATCCTGCTGCAGCCACTATTTCGGCAAACGCTAACGTAAGTTGTGTGCGCCCCGCCAGCACCAAAGCGGCAGGCAGTTGTGCTATGCTAAATACCAGGGTTTCATCGCCATCCAAAAGTACAGCTTCGGCCTTCGAAACTGTAAAGGAAGCCTGCGTACTGCCTTTTGCAACCGGAATGGTTATAAGGTTAGCCGAAGCCGCAGGAGCAGTGGTGTAATCACTACCGTACTGCAAGCCATTCTCAGTTATACCTATGGTAAGGTTACCCGCTGCTGCTACTTCGCGCGAAAAAGTGATGGTAATTTCCAATTGGGTTTCTGTATCTGCAAAACCCAATTCGCTTGCCTGAAATGCCACCAGGTTATCGGGCAGTTGGGCATCTTCTTTACATGCTGCCAGCAGCACTAACGCTGCGGCTAAGGCCACACTACCTGTACTTTTAAAAAACGTATTCATTTTTTTGTAAACATTATTTAGTTAAAGAATAAGAAACACTCATAAAATAAGATCGCCCGTAGCCAATGGGGCGTGCGCCACTGCTGGTGTGGGCACCGGTTGCCACTGCGGTGGAGTTAATGGTTGTTACATTAAACAGGTTACGCGCACCGGCCGTAACTGAAAAATGCTTACCCAGTTCTTTTAGAACGGTGAAGTCGGCCATGTGAAATGCACTTTGTTCTGCCAACCGCGGAGTTTGTTGGCCATCGATGGTTGCTATTTCGAAGTAGGGAGTTACGCCCGTAAACTTGTGGTACAACGAAACCTTCACGCCCGCTTTCGGAAAATAGTACGAACCTGAGTTGGTTATTTCGGGCGACCACTGAAACTCGGGTTGATCGCTGTAAGATTCACTGTAGGAATTAAAGCGCCCGGTGTGGGCATATCCCAAGGTCCACTCCCAATTCCTACCTTTTAAGGTATTGTTCCAGGTAATGCCTTGGGTCTTGTATTTATCTATGTTAATGTAGGTAGTTACCAGGGTATTGCCCGGCTTTACACCGTACCCAATCATATTGTTTACCGAATTATAAAAGGCACCAAGTACGGAGGTGTATTTAATCCTGCCGGCATCGCGTACGCGCCATGTCCACGATGCATTTACACTGTGCGAGAGTTCGGCCTGCAGGTTGGTATTACCTTCTATAGAATGATTAGCATCAAAAAAATCGAAGTACAACTCGCGCAACGAAGGCGCCCTAAAACCCCGGCCATAAGACAACCGCAAGTCTTGTTGACTGGTAATTGAAATTTTTGTGTTGACGGATGGAATTGCCGGTGGGGCCGTGTACACTGAATTATACACCGTACGTAAACCGGGCCTTAACTGCAGCCAGGAATTTACTTTCCACTCGCCCGAAATAAATACGGCATAATCGCCCATAGATTGGGTGCCGGTTTTAATGCGGCCACCACGACCGGCTTCGTAGTTTAAGTCTACGCCCGGTTGCAACGTAAACTTATTGGTTAGCCGGTATTGAAGAGTGCTGCGTAAGGTTAAGCCATCAAAGCGGGTTACATCTTGTGCGCCCTGGGCAAGCGAAAGCCTGCGGTCGCCCGTGGCTTCGTTTACTACTGTTGTCTGTGTTTGTCTTTCGTACATAGTAAAAGACAATGCATTAGTGAGCTGAAGGTTCTTAGAAAATTCGTAGCCACCCTGCATTTGTTGCATCAACCGGTTGGTGTAATAATTCTGATCAATTGCTTCACCTCCACTGAAAACCCCCGGGTTAAAAATATCTTCAAACAGGTAATCGGCCCGGTAGTAGAAATTGTACTTGGCATTTTCGTAGCCAACCAGGCCGCTGGCCAGGTATTGGGTTTTCGGGTGCCACTGCTTATCGCGACCCGTTGCATTGCCCTGCCAGCCACCAAAGTAGTTGCGGCTTAGATCTACCCGCGTGCGCCAATTTTTTTTTGAATAGCCCACACCTACGCTTTCGTTGTGGATACCGGAGTTCCAACCAAACTCCTTCCCCACCGTTTCTTCGTGTACTTTGGCTTGCAACTCCAGTGTGCCATCTACATTCTTTTTTGTAATGATGTTGATTACACCAGCCAACGCATCGGCACCATATACTACCGACATGGGGCCTTCAATTATTTCAATCCGCTCTATCGCCTGCACATTTATTTGGTTAATGTTGATTTCGTTGGAAGTGCCCTGGCGGCCAACCATAGGCACACCATCAATCAACACTTTTACATTTTGCCCGGCCAACCCTTGCAGCGATAGATTGGAGCCACCCAGGGCAAGGTCTTGTGAAAAGCGAATATTTAATTCGGTATTGAGTACGTTCTGAAGGTTTACAGCACCCCGGGCTACGATGCGTTCCAGCGGGATTGTTTTAACCTGGTACACCGACTTGCGTGCCGATTGTGGTTCGTACTGGCCGGTAATTATAACCTCTTCGAGTAGCGAAGTTTTTAGTGAATCGCCCGGTTGGCCTTTGCATACGCAGGCACAACCAAGCAGCATAAACAGGGGTATTTTTTTCACAGGCGCAAAGGTTAGAATGGTTCTAAATAAAAAATACCCATCAAAGTATAATTTATGACATTTATCACATCGGATTCGGATGCCACAAATTTTGGGTACTTTTGAGGCAATTCGTATGAAAAGGATTAATTGAAAAGGTGACTTATGTCATTTTATAATTATGGTAGATTTACTTAGCCCCACACCAACAACTGAAAATACCCTTAAAAGTAAACTCAGAATACTTTTAGAAAAGGACGACATGGTTCTGCAAACCATTGAAAACCCCGAGGCGGAATGGACTGCGCAGCCGATGCAGGTTAATCGAAACGTGATTCATTTTTATTTCTGTGTAGAAGGCCCGGCCGAGTTTGCCTTTGGCCCGCACTACAGCCGCCAGATTGAAAGGCAACGCAATTACTTTTTTTATAATCCCGATGCGGATTTGCCTTTTTTACTAAAGCTGGCCCCGGGCGGAAGGATTGTAATCTTATCCATTATGCTGGAAAGCCTGCACAAACTTTTTACACACGATGCGCTGCCTTTTCTAAAGCCAGAAAATGTAAAGACGAAGTTTTACGATGAACGAGAGATTCCGGCCCAGCTTTACGTGGTGCTTAACCAACTGTTTACAATTAACCTAAGCCCCAATGCAGAGAAATTGTACTACCAGGGCAAAACGTTGGAGTTGCTGGGCTTATACTTTTCAGAAAAAAAAGCCAACACCGAAAGCTGCCCGTTTCTAAACGACCAGGAAACGGTACGGAAAATAAAAAACGCAAAAGAGTATTTATTAAAACACATGGATGCTCCGCCCAGTTTAAAAGAGCTGGCTAAAATTGCAGGACTAAACGAGTATCAACTTAAAGTGGGCTTTAAAGAAATTTATGGCAATACGGTGTTTGGTTATTTATTAGATCATCGGTTAGATCATTCGCGCATGCTGTTGGATTCGGCCCGCTACCAGGTTAACGAAGTAGCTTACCAGATTGGCTATACCAATCCCAGTCATTTTATTGCGGCTTTCAAAAAGAAGTTTGGTATTACCCCCAAAAAGTATTTGATGAACCGGCATTAGCGCCTGCGGGTGCGGGTTCCAAACAACATCCCGAATACGCCACGCACCAACTCACGCCCTATTTGCCTCGAAACAGAAGAAGACATTACCTGCTCTAAGGTGCTTTTTTCTTTACGTCCGCGCGGTGTGGTTGTGGTCGTGCGCATTGGAGTTTGCTTGCTTTCTTCTGCATCCTTGCAAGCCGCTTGCATCTTTTCGTCCAGCATTTCAAAGGCACTGCGCGGGTCTATAGCTGTTTTGTATTTTTTATACAGTTCAGAATTTTCGAGGTGCGCGTTGTACTCACTTTCGGCCAACGGGCCCATAAACGATGCCGGAGGCGCAAGGTGAGTTACCACCGTTTCGGTGGGGATTCCTTTTTCGTTCAACACGGTGATAAATGCCTGGCCTGTTCCTAGTTGGGTAAACTGTTGTTCCATGTCGTAAAACTCAGACCTCGGAAACGTGCGGATTGTTTCTTTCAATGCTTTTACATCGTTGGGAGTAAACGCGCGGATAACATGATGCACCCGGTTTCCCAATTGTGCCAACACACCAGGCGGCACGTCTTGTGTAAGTTGCGTGCAAAAAAATATGCCTACTCCTTTCGAACGAATCAGGCGGATGATCTGGTCTATCTGATCCATGAACACCTTGGGTGCATCTTTGAACAAAAGATGCGCTTCGTCTAAAAAGAAAACCAGTTTGGGTTTATCCAGATCCCCGGCCTCGGGCAGGTTTTGATATAATTCGGCCAGCAAGGCCAACATAAAAGTAGAAAAAACCGCAGGCTGATTTTGAATGTCCGATACGTTCAGCAAGCTTATTACTCCGCGGCCATCCACCTTCTCAAACAAATCGTCAATGTCGAACGATTTTTCCCCGAACAACTGATTTACGCCTTGCTGCTCCAGCGCTACTATCTTTCTAAGAATGGTGCTGGCTGTGGCCGGAGAAATTTTTCCATAGTCATTTTTTATTTCGGCCGCTCCGGCTCCTTCCGACAAGTAGGTAAGTACTTTTTTTAGATCATTCAGATCTACCATTGGTAGTTCCTTGTCATCGGCATACTTGAACAAAATCATCAGCACTCCGCTTTGCACTTCATTCAATTCCAGAATTTTACCAAGCAATACAGGACCAAACTCTGTTACCGTAGCCCGCATCTGGGCGCCTACCTTCCCACTCAGCGAATACAATTCAACCGGATAGCCCGATGGCGTATAATTTAATTCAAGGGCCGTAGCCCGCTCCCTGATCTTATCATTTACTACCCCCTCTTTACTTATTCCCGAAATATCGCCCTTCATGTCGGGCATAAACACCGGCACACCGGCTGCCGAAAGTTGCTCGGCCAGAAGTTGAAGGGTGCGGGTTTTACCCGAACCGGTTGCACCGGTAACAAGGCCGTGGCGGGTTAACATGCGCAACGGTAAGTTTACCGCGGCCGAAGCCAGGATACTACCCTGATAAACTCCGGCACCCAGGTAAATGCTTGCGCCTGTTGGGCTGTAGGATTTATTGATTGACTCAATGAATTTTTCGGCTGACATAGTTTAGTGGTTAGGACCTGAATAACATCGCATTTTCGATCCAATCGAAATTAAGGTAAACCGGAATAAAATTTTTATGACCCGGAAATTTTTTTCTTTAACAGCCAATCCACTTGCGGATCATCGCCCATCCAAAAGGTATGTTCGGAAAAACGTTCGAAGCCCCACCGGGCGTAAAATTGTTGCGCCTTGTAATTCTTCTCCCACACACCCAACCAGATCCACTCAAATTGATTGCTGGTGGCGTAGTGTAGCGAAGCTTCCATCAACAACCTGCCCACCGATTTACCCTGGGCCAAAGTAAGTACATATAGTCGCTGTAGTTCAATGGCATTTGCACCGAGATAAGCAACAACTTCGTTGCTTTTGCGAAGGCGCACAAATCCAACCACGGTTTCAGCCTCTAATGCCAGGTAAAGTTTGGAACCGGGTTCGTAAAATTCGCTTTCAAGCTGAGGCAGGTTGTAAGCGGTATCAAGAAATGCCTGCAGGTTTTCGGGTGTATTAAAATCTGCAAAGGTATCGGCATAAGAAGCAATGGCCACTTGCCGCATGGCCGCTACCTGTTCAAAACGTGCCTCTTCAATGCGGATCATGGCTAAATTAAAAATGCCAAAGCTGACATTAGTGTTTTGTTAAATTCTACCGCCAGCTTTGACTGATTATCTAAAACTACTTTTCGAAATTCTGGAACGTATAAAGCACCCCTAATGAGAAGGCCTGGCTCAATTGCACTCCGCTATCCTGATCGTAATCGTACAACAAAATACCGCCCAACGATACGTTTACAAATCGATTTACCTTGGCTGTAAGGTTCAGATCTAACCGGTGGTCGATTGTTTTGGCAGAAAGCGTTTCATAATTGGCAAACAGGATATAGCGCCATTTCAGATTTACATTTTCGGCAATGTCTTTGTTAAAATCGGCTGTCATTTGAAATGCCAACCATTCGAACCGGGTGTTCTCACCAACCAGCACACCATAAGGATTTACTGTACTCACGGCATCAAAGCGGCCATTATTATCGGCTACAATAGTAACACGGGGTGAAAAAGGAGCCAGGTTGAGTTTAAAAAAATCGGCAGGCTTATATTCAAAACCCCAAGCTGAGGTTACAAAGGCAGGCGCAAAAATATCTGAGATTAACGTAGCTTGCTCTACACCATTAACATCTTTAGCATAGCTATACCCTTTGGCAAATTGCGAAAGGAAGGTGAGGGACGATGTAAAACTCCACTTACCGGTAAGTTCGCGGCCGTATTTTGATTGAAGAAAAATCCGATCTAAGGTTTTGCGATACCCCTGGCCCTGGTTGTTAACCATACCGTATAAAAAGTCTAACTCGTTGTCCCAACTGTTTTTGTCTTTCTTAAAGTTGGCTTTGTAATTTAAAAAACCATTAAACCCGATAGAGTTTACGCCACCCGCTCTCCAATTAGAAGTAAAAGAGGCTTGATTAATATTTAACCCGGCTTTGAATGCCTTTTTCCAGTGGGTAAGAGAATCTACCTTTACTACCTGGCCAAAGGTGGCGATGGATAAGCCTAAAAAAAGTTGAACCAGCACCAGCTGAATAATTGCTACTTTGAACTTGCGCATAAGAATTAGATTTATGCCGCAAAAATAGCAAAACCGTGGTTTTTATCGGTAAATAAAGGGCTTCAGATGTTGTTTAACCGGATTTCATCCAGGGCCGATTCGGTAAGCGGCTTGGTAATAAACTTGATTACGTGGTTGTTGTTCACGATTTTGTCAATATCGCGCTTATTATCGGAGCTGGAGAGGATAATTACCTTGGATTTGCTTCGCACCAACTCATTGAATTTCTCAAACTCGTACAGAAATACAAAGCCATCTACAATGGGCATGTTGATATCCAAAAAAATCAGGTTTGGAATATTTTCGGGTTCATTCTGGTGTTCTTTTAAATAATCCAGTGCCCCCTTACCTGAACTCTTTACCTCCACCCTCCGGGCAAACCGGGTTATTTCGATTATCCGCTTACTGATAAAATTATCAGTATCGTTATCATCTACCAATAACACCAGATCTATTGATTTAGTAGCCGCTTCCATTACCATGAGCCAAACTGCATTTTTTTATAAAAACCTTGCAGCCGCAATTGTTGCAAATTTATTCTTTTTTACCACTTACTAAACTTTTGGGCTGTTTGGGTCGGCATCACGTAAGTATTTACCCAAAAAAGTAAAAAAATCATCGGCTAATATAGATTTTCAGTTTCTCGCCCCGGGCTAATTTGAAGTCTGCTTTCTGATTCCAGTCCATCAACTCTTTAATAGTTACACTATAATGCCGCGCCACGCTGTACAATGTGTCGGATTCTTTAACCTCGTGTACAATCAGATCGGTACTTTTATTCGAACTTTCAATCGCAGTGCTTTTTACGGGCTGTAATTTTAGTTCCTGACCAGGCTTAATGCCGGTAGTTAAATCCAGATTATTCCATGCGGCAAGGTCGGCTACTGTTACTGCGTACTGCCGCGCAATAGCATAAAGCGTTTCGCCTTGTTTAACCACATGGCTTGTTGCTGTGGGTTTTTCTGCTACAGGTTCGCTTACCGCAAGATCCTTTGAGGGTACGGCAAGTACCGGAACCGAGTCGATAACCGTTTTTGATGCAGGTTCGCTAACTAAAACCGGGGTTGCTTTTGTAGTGGTGGTTGGTTGAAGTGGTTTTACCTCCCAATTAAAAAACGAATCAGCATCTACCTGAGCAATTGCTTCAGGTTCTACAACTACCGGTTGAAGTTCTGGTGCTTTAACTTTTTCGCGGACAGTATTTTGCGGTTTTACATTGTCTAACCAAACCACATCTCCGGCTTTTAGTGCAGTAATTTGCTTATTGTATTTGCGCAGGCGCTTTAGTTGTACTCCGGTTTGCTGGCTTATCAACCACAAATCGTCTCCGGTTTTGGCCGTGTAGCTTTCACCGGCTGCTCTTACTTTCTTTCTATGTAAAAAGTAGTAGGTTCCGGCCAGTACGGTATGGTCTATGGCTATGTCGTTATGTTTCAAAAAATCAGCAAGGTTAGCGCCTGCGCGGTTCGCAAGGCTGGTGGCTGTTTCGCCCGGTAGCGCGCGTATGGCCATAATTCCGTTTACTCGTTTTTTTTCGGTGCGGGCAGCAGGCGCCACTTCTACCGTTTCGGTTTTTGCCGGAGTGGCGGCCACATTCAGCACATTAAAATCGGTGGGAAGTTTACCTGTGGGAATAATTACGGCATAGGTTTTATCGGCCGGAATATTATCGGCTCGCACCCACTTATTGTATTCGCGCAGCAGCGCCACCTCCATCGCTAACTCATCGGCTACCTCGGCCAAACTTTTGGCGCTGGTGATGGGGTAGTGCGATACCTTAACCTGTGGCTCGCCTTTAACGACACTTTCGAAGGCTACCTTGTGGGCCAGGTATTTCTTAATGTACCAGTAGGTATCTCCGGTAATTTCCATGTGGCGTACACCATTGTACTTATCGCCCACCGAACGCTGCACGCCTCCACCACCCATCTGATACGACTGCAATGCAAGCAACCAGTTGTTGAACATGTAATTATTCTTTTTAAGGTAGCGGGCGGCTCCACGCGTAGCTGCGTGTATGTTCATGCGCTCGTCTATTACCTTATCAACGCGCAGGCCCATTTCCAAAGCGGTAAAATCTTTAAACTGCCAAAATCCTACGGCATTCGAAACGGAAACGGCATCGGCAATCAGGGCGCTTTCCTGCAGCACCAGGTATTTAAAATCAACTGGCAGCCGCTCTTCTTCAAAAATTTTTTCAATAATCGGGAAATAGGTTTTTGCCCGCTCTACTTTAATGTTAAAGTAGCGCGGGTGCTGCGTAAGTGCGTCCACGTCTTTTTGAATTTCGCGTCTGGCATCATCACGAATGGTGAGTGTCATGTCTGCGAAATGCATTTTATGAGGCACTTCAGGAGTTTGGGCGTATGAGGCAGCAACTCCAAAAAAAATGAGTGCGACTGCAAAAAATCTCATTGGGCTCAAAATTAAGTGAAAAGTTGAGGAATTGAAATAGGTAACGAGAATAAGCCCGGATTTCTTGTGCTGGATTTCTGGCAATGGATTAGAAGACTGGTAATCTCGATTGCTGGTTACAATAAAATTTGCCGCATCTAATTTCTCAATCAAGAAAATTACTTCTTCCGTGCCATCATAATACCATCCCGCAAAGGAAGCAGTACGCATTGCACCCGGGTATCAGCCACTATTGCATCATTAAATTGCTGCAACGCCCTGGTGTCTTTGTCAGTTTTAGTCTGAGTAATCTTGCCACTCCACAATACATTATCGGCCAGAATTAGCCCACCGGGGCGCACTTTGTCAATTACCAGGTTGTAGTAATTCAGGTAGTTCTCTTTATCAGCATCAATAAACACCAGATCGAACGTTTCATTAAGCAAGGGTATAATACGTAACGCATTCCCAATGCGATACTCTATTTTATTCTCTAAGCCGGCCTGCAAAAAATAACCTCGTACCCGGGCTTCCAGTTCTTCATTCACATCGATGGTTAATAGTTTACCTCCGGCCGCCAGGCCTTCAGCTAAACAAATGGCCGAGTAACCCGTGTAGGTTCCTATCTCCAGAATTCTTTTTGGCTGAATCAGGTTGCTGACGAGAGATAGAAACCTGCCTTGCACATTGCCCGAAAGCATGCGCGGTTTTAGTACGTTAGCGTGTGTATCGCGGTTGATCTTTTTTAAAAGATCGGGTTCTGCGGAAGTATGCGCCTGCACATACGCAGCAATATCGTCAGGCAGAAACTCCATGTGCCGGCTCCATGATAAGGTAGCTTAATTTTTCTATATCAAACATCTCGCTGGCCAATTGCTGCAAGTGCAAGGCCGAAGTGTTTTTTACGCGATCAAAGATTTCTTCCAGCGAAGTTACGTAGCCCTGGTCAAGCAGGTTCCGGGCCATCATCATCATAAAGCTAATGTTGTTTTCTTCGGCCATGGCAATTTGCCCCAGCAACTGTTCTTTACACGAAGCTAGCTGCTTTACTCCTAACGGAGCATCTACCAGTTTGCGCAACTCCTGCTTAACGAGGTTAATACTTTTGGTGAGTTGGCTGGGTTCGGTGCCAAACGAAATCGCAAACAGGCCGGTATCGGTAAAAGGAACATACTGCGCTCCTATTGAATATACAAAGCCGTGCTTCTCGCGCAACGCCAGATTGAGGCGCGAGTTCATGCCCGACCCACCCAAAATACTTGAAAGCATATAGAACGGACTGCGCCTTGCATCGGTGAAAGCATAGGCGGGCCGCCCCATTGCACAGCGAGCCTGCTTTACGTTTCGTGGAAGTATTACTTCGCGGGGCTTGTAATTTTTAAAGGGTGTACGTTTTTTGGTGGTCGAAAATTTAGGTAATGCGCCAAGGTATTTTTCTGCCAGCTTAATTACCCGATCCATCGGGATGTTGCCCACACACGAAAACACCACACGCCTGGTATCGAGGTGCTCGCGGATAAATTGCTGAAAGTTTTTACGCCTGAAAGCGCGCACTGTTTTTTCGGTTCCTAAAATATTCATACCCAACGAGTGCCCTGCAAACACCACGCTGTCGAACTCATCTTGCAAGGAATCATCCGGATCGTCCAGGTACATGGCCATCTCTTCCAGAATCACCTGCCGTTCGCGCTCAATCTGCGTGGCCGGAAATACCGAATCGAAGGTTATATCGGTTAGCAACTCCAGGGCCCGTTCAAAATATTCATCGCGTAAGGAAGCGTAAAAAAGTATTTTCTCTTTATCGGTGTAAGCGTTCAATTCGCCACCCAGCGACTCGAGGCGATTAATTATATGAAATGCCTTGCGCTTGCGTGTACCTTTAAAAGCCATGTGCTCCCAAAAATGGGCAATGCCCTGGTTGGCGGGTTGCTCATCGCGGCTGCCGATATCCAGCATGATGCCGCAATGAACAATCTTAGTAGTAGTAACGCGGTTGTGGATTACCCGAATTCCGTTCTTCAGTGTATAAATCTCGTTTTCTCTCATAGCAGACTGCAAAAATACTCTTTACATCACGCTGTACCAACCGCGAACAAAATTGCCCGGTTGCGGGCATAGCAGTTGACAACTTGCAGCTAATCTTTGTAAAATAGCTGTTGTGTTACGGCACACTATTTGAAAAAGCAATTACAAACCTGACTCGTTATGGAAACTCAAAAAGTTAAAACCTGCTTTACCATTACCTTTACGGATGAACAATTTGACCACGCCAAATCGTACGTGGAAGATATGAGGCGCCATCCTCAACGGGTTTTCTGGCGCGGCAAAGAAGACAAAACCGATGATGAGTTGATTGTAGAGCAGATAGCCCATCGCATTTTATCGGGCTTTTATAATACCGATACCTATACGGCCAGCAAGCACATTGTACGTATGGAGAGCATGAGCTCTACGCGGTAGTACGCTGCTGGCGGGGTTAAATTTTGTCCAGGATTTTTTTAATCAGACTTTCAACAACCTTGTTGGGGTCTTTGGCAAACTTATTTTTGATGCGGTTGGCAATAATCGCATTTGCGCTTACCACTTCATGACCTAACAACCGACCAAAAGCATAATAGGCCGAAGTTTCCATTTCAAAATTGGTAAGCCAGAAATCGCCTTTATGGTAGTAGTTCAAATCTTCCAGCAATCGCGGAAAGCGAATTGGCAAACGCAACTCACGCCCTTGTGGCCCATAAAAGCCCGGGCATGTTACGGTATTGCCGGTTTGCATTTCGTTTTCAATTTGTGCACGCAAGGTTTCTGACCCCCGCACCACGTACGGCATGAAGGGCAATCCGGTTTTTTTTTGAAGATCATGCGCAAGCCCGGCTTCAAAATCGTTCATGGGCAAATCGTAGAAGTTCATCAGGTTGTCTAACCCCACCGCGTAATCGGAAAGTAGATGCGTACCAACCGGAATATCTTCCTGTAACGCACCCGAAGTACCAATACGCACCACTTTTAATTTTTTCTTCCGGGTTTTAGGTTCACGGGTTTTCAGGTCGATGTTAACGAGTGCATCTAACTCCGTAAAAAATATTTCTACGTTATCCGAGCCAATTCCGGTACTGATTACGGTTATTCGTTTACCCTTGTATTTGCCAACATGGGTGATGAACTCCCGTTTGTTCATTTCAAATTCTACCTCATCAAAAAACTGACTCACCATATATACCCGGCTTGGATCGCCCACGGCAATTACGGTATCCGAAATATTTTTGGGTAGCAGGTTAAGATGGTACACGCTGCCATCGGGGTTCAGGATCAAATCGGTTTCTGAAATTTTCATAGGCTAATCCAAAAATCCTGATTTAAAATTTTAACAGCCGGCTCATGTAAGAATTTCAACTTTTAAAATCAATTAACAGGTTTGGCCGGGTTGCCGAAAACGGTTTCACCGGCTTTTACGGGTGCCACCACCACCGAGCCGGCCCCAATGCGAGCCCCCTTACCTATTGTAATACCGGCTACAATTGTAACTCCCGAACCAATAAACACCTCATCCCCGATCGTAACACCTGGATTAATATTACTGCCGGCACCAACTTGTACAAAATTTCCAAGTGTGCACTCTACTCCAATAAATGCCTGAGCATGTACCAAACAATGGCTGCCGATGGCGGCACCGGGTGCTATGTAAACCTGTGCATCTATAAAGTTACCATGCCCGATGGCGGCCTGTTGCGATATGGTGGCTTTAGAATGTATGGCGTTTACCGGTTGTACGTGCCGCACTTCTTGCAGCATTTTAACAATTGCTTTGCGTAGCTTATTATCGTCTATAGCAACAAAAGCCTCGCATTTTTTTCCAATCAGTTTCAGAAAGCCATCGTTGTCGGTATCGCCTAAAACGGTTATTTCATCAATCTGCTGCTGATGCAGTTTTTTATTGTCGTCCAAAAAACCATACACCACCACTTTGTTTGTTTCAAAGATTTCGCGGGCTGCGCGCCCCAGCGCGTTGGCGCCAAAAATAATTACCGGGTTTTCCATGCCGCAAAGGTAGGCATTGTAGCGTTGCGGTTACTTTCTAAACATAAATCTGCTTTGCAAAAATTTCAGCAACGGATTTCGGTACGCGATTATAAAAACAAAGAAGGGAAGAAAGCCCACCCGGTAGCGCGATAACGTTCCAAAGTTTGGGGTACTAAGCGCAAGAAAAACACAAAGTGCCACCACATACATAGCCGTAACCATCCACCACAAGCGGTGCTGTTTAGCAGGGGCTTTAAAAATACCGGCAATAAAAAGTACGGCCAGCAGCAGATTTTCGATGGACGCAGCCACCGCAGTAGCTCCGGATAATTCGCCCACCACCGGCCTGAACAGGCCCGACACCAGCGCCCACGGAGCATTGAATAAAATGCTGCTCCAGCCCGGCTGCAGGTTGTAAAAGTGAATCAGGTTTTCTGGTTTTGAAATCCGCACAAACGCATCGTGGTTATCTACAATAACCGGCAGGATTCTATTTAGATGGAAGTTGGGATGCAGCAAGCTTGCAACCACGGCAACGCTTCCAAAAATGAATAGCCACCACGCCTCTTTGTAAGCATGCAACCGCGGCCACTTGCTTTGCAAAAGCAATAACAAGCCTGTAGAAAAAAGTACCGCCAGGTAAAGGGCGGTCCAATAGTATTTCAGATTCCAGGCAACCCACACGGCCACCAACGAAAGACCCCACTGATACCAAGAAACCTTTGTTCGGTTTGCAACGCGGATTGCCACCGAAGTAATCCAAAAAATCCCGGCAAGGGCCAAAGTCTCTTTTACTAAACCCGAACTCCAAAAAACTGCGGTGGGCAACCAGAGCAATGCCAACGCAGCCGCTAATTGTGAGTCTTTTAAATAGCGGGTAACTACAATAAACAAATGCCACGCAGCCAAAAATGAAAACAAGCCAAAGTAAAGTGTACAAATCCAATAGTTATTACCGGTAAGTAACGCCAGCACGCTTACTATCTTAATTAAAAAAAGCGATCGCTCTTGCGGAAAGATAACCGGCTGCCAGAAGGGGGCATCGGAAATTTTAAAAAGAAATTGAAAGTAGCCGCTCAGGTTATCGGTTGCTGCCTGGCTCAAGGATTTTGCATTTTCAAAAAAATACCATGTATCACTTTCCTGGTAGTAAACTAAGTACACCACACCCAATGCCACGCCCATAACCACCCGAAAACCCCAGCTTGCCCAAAAAAGCAGTTGGTGGTTGCCATTGGTAACTCTATTGTATGCGTACAGCAAGCCAAAGAGTATTGGAACATGCAAAGCCCACATCATACCGGACTGGGTTTTAAAATAGCCGAACCTATAGCGCAGTTTAAGCACGCTTTGCGCGTACAGAAATTCTTATACAATTCCAGCAGGCCCTGGCTTTCGAATGCACTTTTTCCGTTTATCCCATTTTGTTGCCACAGCCTGGTAATGCTATTTTTTTCTGGTGGTAGTTCTTGCAGAAACCGGGCGGCCCTATCCACCCAATGCCAGTTGTCGGTAAACTTACCATAGGCTACCAAAACCGGTACCAGCACATTTATAATAAGGCTTTGCTTGCTTTGCTCACCAAAACCCGAAACCCGCAGCGCTTTCTTTCCCAGCCGAAAATGGGTTTTCCAATAAGCCGAAGTTTCGAACGTAAATAAGCGATTAAGTTCAATGGCATTTTCGGCTTCGAGTAGGGAAGTGAACACATGATGTGTGGTTACAAGGGCTGCCAACTGCGCCAGGCGCAACGTAGGAAAGTTGGCTGGCCGTAATCGTAAAAATTTCCATTGCGCTGCATGCAGTTGCTTTTCTTCTAATGAATACTTCTTACATAAAAAATCATATTCATTGTAAAGTTGGGTAACATACGTGTCTTTGGATTTGGCTATTAAAAATCCGGCCTGACCAAAAAGCAAAGCCTCTGTTTGAAGCAGGCTATGGCGATGCTTACGAACAAGTCGGTACGGTAACGCGCGCGCTAACTGGGCAAAGGGATCGTTATTGGTTTTAAATCCAAAATTAGTTACCAGCAGTTGCCAGGTAGTTTCTTCCCAGTCGCCCTGGTTTGCATTGAAGAGTTCCGTTACTGCCTTGGCTTTTTGCTCCAGCCGGATCATAGCCGCCCGTTCTATCATAGAAAGTTTAGTAAGCGCAGCCACCGTATCTACTTGTTGCTTACACGGTATGGCCGCGCTTGTTGCTGTAAGCTTGCGGTAGGTGGTGATCAAACCCGGATCTACCAAATTTTTCAGTTCCAACGTTGGCAAAGGTGTACCATCTTTACGAAACACAGGTTTGGTGTTATCCCACACCACATGTAAGATTACGTTTTCGTAAGCGGCATCTTCGTGATGGCGATGCGCGTACCATCCGGAAGCTTGCAGGTGAATTTCCACACTACCCACCCATTCGATAGCATCAATCTTAATTTTAGCTTGTAAAAAATCCGGGCCTGCATCGGTGTTTAAAAACCCGGTAGCCAAAACAGTAAGTGTCTCACCTGTAGTAGTAGCAAGGTTTTTTTTATCGAAGTACTGAAACTGCCAGAGGTAATGTAGGAAAGATTCAGTCAAAGGCTTACTAATTTATTACCTGATAAATTTATTCAGATACTCGCTCATTTCGGTTTGAACCCGTTTGGCTTCGGACCGGGCGACTTGGGCAAAATCAGCACCGGCCGATGCATAGAGCACCGATCGCGATGCATTTACCAACAATCCGCACTGCATGTTAATTCCGGCTTTCGATACTGCCTCCAGATCGCCCCCTTGCGCACCAATACCCGGCACCAGCAAAAAATGATCGGGTGCGAGCGACCGGATGGTGCTGATCTTATCGGCTTTGGTTGCGCCCACCACATACATCATTTGGTCGGCCGAGGCCCAACGTTGTGAAGCAAAAATTACTTCTTCGTACACAAACCGACCACCACGCGTTTCCAATTGCTGCACATCGGCACTACCCGGGTTGGAGGTATGCACTAACAACACTACCCATTTATGCGGAAACGCCAGGAATGGTTTTACTGAATCTTCACCCATGTAAGGCGCAACGGTAAGCGCATCAAAATTCATTTTTTCAAAGAATGCCCGTGCATATAACGATGAGGTGTTGCCAATATCGCCACGTTTGGCATCGGCAATGGTAAAGCACTCTTTGGGAATATAGTTTAATGTCTTTTGCAGGGTTTCCCATCCGGCTGGCCCGAGTGCTTCATAAAATGCGGTGTTGGGTTTATACGCCACACAAAAATCTTTAGTGGCATCAATTATTTGCTTGTTGAATTCAAAAACCGGATCGGGATGCGATAGCAGGTGAGCTGGTAGTTTGGTAAGATCGGTATCTAACCCTACACACAAATACGAATTCTTTTTCTTGATTTGTTCAAATAGTTCAGCGCGGTTCACAAGGCAAGTAATTTGGCTTGAAAGGTACACAATTGCGAAAAACAGAAAAACAAAAAAGGCCGCCTGCGGGGCGACCTTCCTGATTTACATTTTAATTAAATAATCTATCTCAAATCAATTACCTCCACGCCCGGATATTTCTTTACATCAAATGTAAAGAATGCGTCTTCTACTTTTACGTTGGGTGTAAACTTGGTAATGGTGTACTTGTACCGGTTGCCCGAGCGATCAAACATAGTCCAGCTCTGAATACTCTTGTCTTTCTTAGAGATCATCATCTTAATTTTAAAGTACTGGGCATCGCGCTTTTCAGGTACCAGGTCAACTTCTTCGCATAAAATTCCGCCTTCTGTTTTATCGGCCAGGTAGAGGTACTTGAAACCTTTCTTATACATGTCAAAAATTTTGGTGGGGTTTACATCATCCGAAGATGGATCAAAATTATCGATGTTTACCTCTTTGGCAGCGGGCAGGTAAGTCCACACAGTGGTACCATTATTAATTACTTCCTGGTCGTCCAGCACGAGTCTGAATTTGTCGCCTTTAACGGTAATCTTTCCCTTAAATTCTTCTTTAACACCCTCGCTTTCGTTGGTAAGCCCCGAAGTAAGATTGGCTTCGAACGAGGCAATGGATTTGTATTTTTTACTCATCGCCTCCAGAATTTCCAGCGCTTTCGGATCGTACTGGGCATGGGCCGCCAAACCGGCAGAAATTAAAATAAGTACCAAAAAGACCTTTTTCATTATCAAAAATTAAGATTGCGAATGTTTTTCTTTCAAATCGTTCAATAATTGTTCCAAACTCATCGGGTCTTTAATTAAAACCTCGCGGGCTTTTGAACCTTCAAACGGGCCCACAATTTTAGCTGCTTCCAATTGATCTATCAAGCGACCGGCCCGGTTATAGCCCAGCTTTAGCTTGCGCTGAATCAGAGAAGTGCTGCCTTGCTGATGATTTACAATTACCCGGGCAGCCTCTTCAAACAGGGCATCGCGTTCTGAAAGATCTACCGCAGAAGCACCTCCATCGTCTTCGCCTTCAAACTCGGGCAGCATGTAAGCCGAATCGTACCCGCGTTGTGAGCCAATGAAATCGCAAATGCGTTCTATTTCGGGAGTATCTACAAAAGGGCTTTGCAGACGAACTATTTCCGAGCCTGTTGAAAGCAGCATATCGCCTTGGCCAATCAATTGATCGGCACCCCCCGTATCTAAAATAGTGCGCGAGTCAATCTTTGAGGTAACGCGGAAGGACAAGCGAGCCGGAAAGTTTGCTTTGATAACTCCGGTAATTACATTCACAGATGGCCGCTGGGTAGCTACCACCAGGTGGATGCCGATGGCTCGGGCCAATTGTGCCAGGCGGGCAATGGGGGTTTCCACTTCTTTGCCGGCCGTCATCATCAAATCGGCCAACTCATCTATTACCAACACAATGTAGGGTAAAAACCGATGGCCCTCTTTGGGGTTTAGCTTACGCGCTACAAACTTTGCATTGTACTCTTTAATATTTTTTGCGCCCGCATCTTTTAGAATTTCATAGCGGTTCTCCATCTCAATACAAAGCGAGTTGAGGGTATAAACTACTTTTTTGGTATCGGTAATAATTGCCTCTTCGCTGTTGGGCAACTTAGCCAAATAGTGCCGCTCTATTTTGCTGAAGAGCGACATCTCTACTTTTTTAGGGTCGACCAACACAAACTTTAGCTGGCTGGGATGCCGCTTGTACAACAGGGAGGTAAGAATAACATTTAACCCAACCGATTTACCCTGGCCGGTTGCACCGGCCACCAGAATGTGTGGCATCTTGGTAAGGTCGATAACCATCAACTCATTCGAAATAGTTTTGCCAATGGCAATGGGTAATTCCCGATCTGATTTTTGAAACCGTTCTGACCCCAGCACCGAGCGAATGCTCACCATCTCGCGGTTTTTATTGGGCACTTCAATACCTATTGTGCCCTTGCCGGGAATGGGTGCAATAATCCGAATTCCCAAAGCAGCCAGGCTTAAGGCAATATCATCTTCCAGGTTTTTAATGCGCGAAATTTTAATACCCGCATCGGGTACTATTTCGTAAAGGGTAACGGTAGGCCCAATGGTGGCTTTAATGCTTTGAATACCAATTTTAAAATTGGTGAGCGTGGTTACAATGCGATCTTTGTTCTGGTTTAATTCTTCCTGAGTTACCTGCACTTTGCTGGGCTCGTATTCATTTAACAACTCCAGCGGTGGCAGTTTGTAATTGCTTAAATCCAATGTGGGATCGTAGGCGCCCTGGGCTTCTACCAATTGCTCGGCTAACGCTTCGGTATCGTCTTTCGTTTCTTCAACTGTAAAAAGCGGTTCGTCTGCTTCTTGCTTTGCAGGAGTTTTTGTTTCAACCTCCAACTTAACCTGGTTCACCGGCAAGGTTTCAAGCAACATTTCGGGTTCTTTGGTTAATAAAACCGGTTCCGGTATTTCATCTACTTCGGTTTGAACCGGCCAGTTGTCGCGCTCATCAGAATAAGTTGGTTGTAGTACCGGCTCTTCTGGCACCAATGCCTGGTTGCCCATAGGCTTTGGGTCTTTAACCTGAAAGGCATGAATGGCGGTAATGTTAAAAAAGTAGATGATGAATACGAACAGGGACAGCGCAAGAATCAAAAATGTGCCCCAACCAAATAATCCTGTGGAGACTTTTGCCAATTCATACCCCAACCCACCGCTGATAAACCCTATTTCGGTAACACCCGAAATACTGTGCGTTACATACCCCAGCAGCAGGCTTAACCACAACCCGGCAAATGCAGCCAGTATAAATGCAGAAAAAACCGAAACCAGTTCGCGTTTAAAAACAAGTTTAAACCCGAGCAAAAATAACAGCGGTGGAATGAAAAAGGCAGAGATACCCAGCCACTGATAGATAAGAAAGTGTGCCGTTACGGCTCCGTAAAGACCTAACCAGTTGTCCACCTCGCGGCCCGATTCGAGCAACGAAGTATCGAACAACGCCATAACCACGCTTTGATCGGCCTTGCCCGTAAACAAATACGAAACAAAGGCCACAAAAAGGTAAATGGAAGTAATGAGCAGAAAAAAGCCCGAGGCAAGAATGAAACGCGGATCTTTAAAAAAACCGAATGAGAAGCGGGATTTGGATTTTGCAGACTTGGACTTCTTTTCTTTTTCGGGTTTCTTAAAATTGTTGGATTTGTAGGTGTTTTCGGCCATTAGTTTAAAAAGTACTCAAAGCTAAGAAAAATGAATAAAATGAGTAAACCCGGGCGCTATATGTACGCTCTGCACGATGAGAGATGACTAAAACCGGAAGCGCATGGCCAGGACATAAAAACTCACTACCTTACCTATTGCTGCAAGTTAAATTCATGCGTTACCTGCTTTACTTCCTGTTGTTGCCTGCTATCAATGCCACCGCCCAAACCCGGGTAATGGATAGTTTGCGGAACGTGATAAAGAAAAACAAGCGCGACACGGTTGAACTTCAGGCCCGCATTAATCTTATTTACGAATTACTGCGCAGAGACCCACCCCAGGCGCATCGGCTTTCTTTACAAACAGCAAAAATGGCAGACTCCCTTCAGCATCCTCGTTTGCTGGCAGGAACCTACATCTATGTGGTAGAGTATTACCGCGATGCAGGGCAACTGGATAGCGGGTTATATTACCTTAACAAAATTGAAGACCTGGCTAAACAAAACCCCGGTAATAAACGCATCAACTTTAATTTTCTGCGCGCTGCGGGGTTGTTTTATAAAGACATGGCCGAGTATAACAAAGCCTTGCCTTTTGTAAAGGCCAGCATAACCCTGTGGGATAAGGAAGACGAGACGCGGGCCGGTCAGTTTTTGAATTTAGGCAACCTGTATTTCTTAATGGGCGACTTTAAAAAGGCTGCCGAAAGTCACCTGCAAAGCTTGCGCTTATTTGAGAAATTAAAGAATAAGCGTGGGCAAGCTTATTGTATGCAAAGCCTGGGCAATAACTACTTTCATCTGGGTCAACTTACTATCGCCAAGAAGTACTTGGAACAATCGATAGCGATGAAAGAGCAACTGGGTGATAAGCGAGGCGTGCTCATTTCTATTGTAAGCCTTGGCGATGTGTACAAAGACATGAATGCGTTTGAAAAAGCAGAGCAGACCTACGCGGCCGGACTTTCGGCAGCGCGAGAGCTAAAGCTGGCACGCGAAGAAGCCCGGGTTTTGAATCAATTCGGGCTACTGTACAGGCGCATGCAAGAGAACAAAAAAGCCCGCGCAAGTTTTGAACAAAGCATTACGATTTACAAACAAATTGGTGATAGTGTAACGGCTATTAAACCACAATCGGAATTATTTAATCTCGATCTGGCTGAGCAGGCGCAAAAGAAAACCGAAAGCGAAATGCTCTCGGGTTTAAACACGTTAATCCGAACAGGCGACCGCCAGCAAGAAGCCATTGAATACCATAGACTAAGTGAATACTACGTTTCTCTTAAAGAATTTGAAAAAGCCTTGTATTATTTAAAGAAACACGATTCGCTACATGAAACCGTAAAGGGGAACGAGGTGGTTTTACAAATGAAAGAACTGGAAGAAAAATACAATACCGAAAAGAATGAACAGGAAATTGCACTGTTAAAGAAAGACCAGGAATTACAGACAGCCGAACTGGAGCGTGAGCGTGCCAATAAAATTCTTGTACTCATTGCTTTAATTTCGGTGGTGGTAATTGCTGTATTGCTGATTAACTGGTACCGCATTGGCAACCGGGCCCAACGCTTGCTGGAAATGGAGCGCATACGCAACTCCATTGCCCGCGATCTGCATGACGATATTGGCTCGACCCTGAGCAGCATTAACATCATCAGTCAGCTTGCGCTAAAGAATGCCAACGGAAGCACTTCGCATTTTCAACGCATAGCCCAACATAGCCATCGGCTGATGGAGAGTATGAGCGACATTGTGTGGTCGATTAACCCCGTTAACGATTCGCTGGAGCGTGTGGTGTCTAAAATGAAAGAGTTCGCAGCTGAAATTTTAGACCCGGCCAACATCAACTACACGTTTGAAGGTGAGGAGGCCCTGGAAAAGCTGAAGCTGGATGCCTCACAACGCAAAAATCTTTTTCTCATCTTTAAAGAAGCCGTAAACAATACCGCGAAATACAGCGGAGCCACGGCTGTTTCTATCCGATTTACGCACATGCTCAAAAAATTAACCGTGAGCATAGCCGATAACGGAAAAGGGTTTGATGTAGCCCTTGCCCCAAGTGGAAACGGCCTTAACAACATGAAAGCCCGGGCCAGTGGTTTAAGCGGGCAATTAGAAATAATAACCTCGGCAACCGGCACTACAGTGCAGGTGTCGTTGCCCATCACATGATTAGGGTAGTACAGCTATGCTGTCTTTCGGGCATCTTTGCGGATGGAAATGGCTGGTAACAATAATGCAAACCAGATGAGCCAATCGGTACTTATTTATGAAGATAACGACTTGCTTCGCGAAAGTATAGCCACCATGATTGCCCAAAGTCATTTGCAGTTGGCGGGCGCCTATCCGAATGTGCTTACGGTAGATGCCGATGTAAAAAAACTGGCTCCCGATTACATCTTAATGGACATTGATATGCCGGGCATGACGGGCATTGAAGCCGTTAGAAAAATCAGAAAACTGCAGTACACCACTCCTATCATCATGCTTACCGTATTTGATGATAATAAAAATGTGCTGGATGCATTGCAGGCCGGGGCCTCCGGTTATATTCTAAAAAAACATCTCTCCAACAAACTTTTTGAAGCCCTGGAAGAAGTGCAGCAAGGTGGCGCACCCATGAGTCCGAGCATTGCGCGGCTGGTCATTCAATCCATGCGGCACCCGCTTACCGATTACCAGCTTACACCGCGCGAAAAAGAAATCCTGCGCTCGTTAAGCAAAGGCAACAGCTACAAATTAATTGCTGCCGATTTTGAAATCAGCATCGATACCGTGCGGGCGCACATAAAGAAGATTTATGAAAAACTGCAGGTACACTCGCAAACGGAAGCCGTAAGCAAGGCTTTAAATGAAAAGCTGGTATAACTTTCCTGCGCACCATCGGTAATAAAAAAAGAATTGCAGTAATTTTAGTTTTACTATAACCACTTCGTATGATACCCACCCTTATAGCCATTGCCATCGCCCTGCTGCTGGCAATAATCGTTATTGTAATCTATAACAAAATAGCCAAAGCCAAGGTGCTAACCGAAGAAGGCTGGAGTGGCATTGGTACATTTTTACAACAGCGCGCCAATGTTATTCTTAACCTGGTTGAGGTGGTAAAAGGGTTTGCCGGCCACGAAAACAAAACCTTAACCGATGTGATCAAAGCCCGCAATGAATCGATAAGCGCCTTGACACCCGAAGCACAGATTGCCGCTGCCCAACATTTAAGCACGGCCTTGTTAAATTTTAAAAGTTTAACAGAACATTACCCGGAGTTAAAAGCGAACGAAAATTTTCTGCGCCTGCAAAGCCAGGTGGACGAAATGGAGGAAAAGATTAACCAAAGCCGCAGGTATTACAACGGTACGGCCCGCGCCTATAATCAACTACGGGTGGTATTTCCAAATATTTTGGTGGCCAATGCATTTGGGTTTAAACCCGTCCCTTTCTTTCAGGAAGATGAGAGCGCACGGATTGCACCACAAATAAAATTCTAACTGCATGAAGCTGAAATTACTTGCTTTAAGTTGCAGCCTGCTGCTGGCTGTGAGTTCTGTGCGAGCGCAAGAGCTTATATACACTACGGCTTCGGCTAAATTATTTACACAACAAGAACTACGCGACTTAATAAAGCAAGCTACAATCAATGCAATTGGTGATGTTACAATTCCTGCACCCGTTTTTGATAGCAACTACAAAAAATACGAGCAACAACTTTTGCGCGAAACCCACCCGCTAATCGTGCAGAGTTTTACCAGGGTAGAAAAAACAGGTGCACTCTCCAAAGAAATGCGGTTGGGTAAGTACAAACAAGAACTGTTTCGGGTGGTGCGCGAAGTAGTACTAAATAACCCGGCTTTTACCAATTTAGTAGCCTTTGATTATAGCGATCGGATTCTTTCATTCATCAGCAACGTGCAAGTGCAACGCGATGGCTGGATTTCGGTAACCGAATACATTACCATTTACAATGGCAATGGCCGGCAGGGTTTCCGGTATTTAGAAAAATACCCCGGCTCTGGTTCTGTAAACAACGACATAAAGCGCGGGTTGGAGCGCACCTTTCCAACTATTTACACCGATGAGCACGGGCTACAGACAACTGTACCATTTGAAGTAACGGGTGTAACAAAAAACGGGCAAGCCGAAAATTACAAGGTTGTAAAATATGGTAACGGATACCTGGTACGTATCGGTTCGTCCGATGTGTTTCTGAAAGATGGAATCTATGAATATCAGATTTCTTACTTAACCAAATACCAGCTTAAGTTTCATTCAACCAAAACCGAGTTATACTGGAATGTGAATGGCAATGGTTGGATTTTTACGGCCGACAGTGTGGGCAGCACCATTGTATTTCCGGCAGGCGCTAAAATTTTTGAGCATGCATGTTATACCGGGTTAGAGGGTTCTACTGCCCGCAATTGCTCTGGCCAGCTTATAAACGATAGTACCATCCGGTTTGCAACGCAACAAAGGTTAAACTCCTACGAAGGACTTACAGTGGCTGCCGCCATTCAACCCGAAGTGATTGCAAAACCTGTTGCCACCGAAAGACTATTTAATCTTTTTGTATCAAACTGGCAGCTTTCTGTGGTTACGTTTATTGTACTTGTTGTTTTCGGTATCAACCTGCGCAACTGGATAAAATTTGGCCGCGATCCCCGCCAAGGCACTATCTATCCTCAATTTGAACCACCCGCATCCCTTTCGCCAGCCGATGCCGGATTTATTTACAACCAAAAATACAAACCCGAACAATTTAGTGCAGCCCTGGTAGATCTGGCCGTAAAAGAAGCCATTCGCATTGATGTTCAGAAAAAAGGATCGGTGTTCAAAAAAACCAACTATACCTTTCACAAATCTAAAAACAAGGATGCGGTAAAAGATTTTGCAAAATCCATGTACGATTGGGAACTCGGTTTATTAGTAGGTTTAACTGCCAATGGCACCTACAACCCTACCCTTGAATCGCTTAGTGATTCCTTACGGGCTAAACTCAAAAGTAACCTTCAGGCCGACTCGCATGGAAATAAAAAACGGATTGGATTTTTTTCTTTGAATGAGGGCGCGGGTTCGTGGGGATTTGGAGCCTGGTTTATTGCCATGATCTTTGGAGTTTTTGCCATTGCAGGCGCTTCGAATTTAATACCCGTGTTTATTACAGGTGGCCTGCTGTTGGTTGGGCTTGTAAGCCAGATTGTATTTCGTAGAATTATGCCGGCCTACACAGTTCAAGGGCGCAAACTTTTGGATGAATTAATTGGCTTTAGGATGTACCTGGCCACAGCCGAAGAAAAAAGATTTAATTCACTAAATCCCCCTGAAAAAAGTCTGCAACTATTCGAACGTTTTTTACCGTATGCCATAGCATTGAATTGCCAGCAGGAATGGACGGCAAAGTTTGAATCCATTTTGAAAGCGGCTATTGCCAACAAATCGTATCATCCGGCCTACTACAGTGGCGATATGAGCGACAACCTCTCCTTTTCCTCGCTAAGCGAAGGGTTTTCGAGTAATCTATCGAGTACGATCGCGTCCTCTTCAACCGCACCTTCCGATTCGTCCAGCAGCGGAAGCGATGGTGGTGGCAGCTCGGGTGGTGGCGGTGGCGGTGGCGGAGGTGGTGGTTGGTAATTTGAACTTGCTGCACGCATCGGTGCAACGCTTACCGCAATGCGCAACTGGCAGAAAATTACTGGACTATTATTCTGAAATTTTCGTATTTACGAAGTTCGAAATCTTTAAAAATCCAGTATGTGGCGTTTATTTATTGTTTGCGGATTGCTGTTAGTTACTGTAAAAGTTTCGGCACAAATAACCAGCACCTTTAATGCCAACGCCCAGGGGTGGACGGCCCCCGATGCCAACCCTTCAATTACTTATAGTGCTGCAGGGGGTAACCCGGGTGGTTATGTAGCCGGTAACCCGTTTGTAATAATTTTAGGAGCTACTACTTTATACGTACCCTTCTATTTTGTGGCGCCTGCTGCTTACTTAGGCAACCGAAGTACCTATTACAATGGCACCCTTCGCTACGATGTACAACAAAGTACAACCGGTGCGCCTAATTCGTATGCAGAAGTAATTATTGCCAATAGCCTTGGTGTAACATTGTATTATTTTCCACCCATCTCCAATCAGCCACCGGCTGCACCAACCTGGGCAACTTATTCGGTGGTACTAAACAATACCCTGGGGTATTGGAAAACAACCAACAGTTCTACGGGTGGGGCCGCCACCGAAGCCCAAATTCAAAACACTCTACTCGATCTTGCCAGTTTGCAAATCCGCGGCCTCTACCGCGATGCCAACACCAATAATCGATTGGACAACGTAACCTTTTATCCGCCTATCGTGATTACCACGCAACCTACTTCTGTTTCGGTTTGCGATGGTATTTCTACCACGTTTACTACAGCCGCTATTGGCAATGCGGCCATCACCTATCAATGGCAACGCGAAACAACTCCGGGTGTTTGGACAAATGTTACCAACACCGGTGGGTACAGTGGCGCTACTACAGCCTCGTTGGGAATAAACACCACCGGAAATTTTGGTGGTGGTAATTACAGGTGCGTGGTTTCCGGTACGGCTGTAGTTGATGTAATTACCAACACAGCCACACTTACCATAACAGCATTGCCTGCTGCGCCTGGTACAACCGGGGCTGCGCGATGTGGGGCCGGATCAGTAACCTTAATAGCCACCGGTGCTGCTGCCGGGCAATACCGATGGTACACAGTGGCTACAGGCGGCACCGCCATTGCGGGACAAACCAATGCAACCTACATTACACCATCGTTGGCTGCAACTACTATTTATTATGTAGCCATTAACAACGGCACCTGCGAAGGTAATCGCACAGCCGTAACTGCAACTATCAATACAATACCCGGTGCCCCGGGAACAACTGGCGCTTCGGCCTGCGGTACTAGCAGCGTAACACTTACCGCTACGGGTGCCGCTGCCGGGCAATACCGATGGTACACAGTGGCTACGGGTGGTACCGCTATAGCGGGACAAACCAATGCAACCTACATTACACCAACGTTGGCTGCCACTACTATTTATTATGTAGCCATTAACAACGGCACCTGCGAAGGTAATCGCACAGCTGTAACTGCAACTATCAATATCGTACCCAGTGCACCCGGTACTACCGGGGCCGAATCATGCACACCCGCCAGTTTAGTACTTATTGCCTCGGGTGGTGTTGCCGGACAATACCGGTGGTACACCGTGGCTACAGGTGGCACCGCCATTGCCGGAGAAACCAATGCTACTTACACCACCCCCATGCTTGCAATAACTACCAGCTACTATGTGGCCATCAATAATGGAATCTGCGAAAGCACCCGCACCCAAGTACTTGCCAGCATTGCGCCACCGGTTTGTACCAACGAACCACCGGCAATAAACATTACGGCTCAGGTAATCCAGATTGGTGGTACTATAACAATTGACCTAACCCAGTTGATCAGCGACCCTGACAACAACCTTGATCTGAGCACACTTAGTATTGTTACCATGCCGCAACACGCGGCTTCGGCTTTTATTGATGGCAGTTTTAATTTAATTATTAATTATTCGGGCGTACCCTACACCGGAAAAGATTCGGTAGCAATTCGGGTGTGCGATACTTTTACTTGCACCACACAACAAATTCAGATTGACGTGGTGGGCGAAATAAAAATCTACAATGCACTTTCCCCCGGCAACGATGGCCGAAACGATTTCTTTAAGATTGAACACATTGCCGCGTTAAGTACTACCCGCGAAAACAAAGTTTTCATTTACAATCGCTGGGGCGATATAGTGTGGGAAGGCACCAACTACGATAATGACCGGGTGGTATTTACCGGTAAGTCGAAACACAATACCGACTTACCAACGGGCACCTACTTTTACCGCATCAAATTTGAAGGCGGGCGTAAGCCAGAATCCGGGTACCTGGAGTTAAAGCGGTAACGCTAAAATAATTCCGATTGATTCGTATGTGCTTTTTCCCAATCTTCGTTTTCTTACTTTAACTACTCTACTAAGCATGAGAATACCGGTTGCCGTTTTACTTGCCTGTTGCACACTGGCGCAATCCTGTAAACAGGAAGCAGAAGACGAATCTACTTACCAGCGCAAGTTTATTACCACCAACCCCGACCCTAAGCCACTTTCACCCAAAGAGAGCATTAAGAAATTTCAACTACCACCCGGCTACCGGGTTGAACTGGTAGCCAGTGAGCCGATGGTGCAGGAGCCGGTGGCAATGGCCTGGGATGGCAATGGGGTGTTGTACGTAGTACAGATGAACACTTATATGAAAGATGCCAATGCCACCGAAGAGTATGAACCCACCAGTCGTATCATGCGACTGGAAGATACTGACTGGGATGGCCACATGGATAAAGTGAGTGTGTTTATTGACAGCCTGGTGTTACCCCGCACAGTACTGCCTGTTGGTGATGAAGTATTGGTAACTGTTACCAACCAACAACATGTGTGGAGTTATAAAGATACCAATGGCGATGGCGTAGCCGATCAGAAAAAAATTGTGTTCCGAAACAATGCCATCGACTCGCGCAATCTCGAACATCAGAACGGAGGCTTTTATTGGAACCTCGACAACTGGATTTACCCTTCGCGCGATAACCTGCGCTACAAATACAAAAACGAAATGTTAATTGCCGATACACTTGTCGATAATATGATTGGCCAATGGGGACTAACAGCCGATAATTATGGAAAACTTTTTTACTCGGAGGCCGGCCCCGGTTTGCCTGCGGTGCAGATACAGCAAATGCCGGCTTATGGTTCTCTTAACTTTCGCGATCAATATGCTGAAGACTTTACCTATCTGTGGCCGGTGATTGGGAATGTAGATGCACAAGGCGGGCCGCGGGCATTGCGCGAAGACAGTACGCTGGTACGATTTACTTCAGGAACCGGTCAATCCATTTTCAGAGGTGACCGTTTACCGCAAAATATGGTGGGCGATTATTTTATTCCCGAACCAGTAGGCCGTGTAATAAAACGGGGCAAGGTGATTAATCAAAATGGAAAAATCAGAATTGAACCTGCATATAAAGGTGTGGACTGGCTCGCCTCCGCAGATATGAACTTCAGGCCTGTAAATACCTACACCGGGCCCGATGGTTGTTTTTACATTGTAGATATGTACCACGGAATTATTCAGGAAGGCGAATGGACGCCTCCCGATTCTTACCTCGGAAAAAAAATTGTAGCGCTGGGTCTTGATAAAAATAAAGGCATGGGCCGCATCTATCGGGTAGTGCACAAAGACTTTAAGCGCGATCGTACAAAACCCAACATGTTGAATGAACCGGCAAGTAAATTAGTAGCACATCTTTCGCACCCCAACGGCTGGTGGCGCGATATGGCGCAGCAGACTATTATTGTACGTAATGATAAATCGGCTGTACCTGCGTTGAAAAAATTAGTAAGTGATGGTTCACAACTGGCCCGCATTCATGCACTCTGGACGTTAGAGGGATTGGACGCATTGGATAAGGAAACCCTTACACTTGCTTTACAAGATACCGATTGGCAAGTACGCAAGAGTGCCATTTGGGCAAGTGAATTGTTTATTCAGCAAAATGATGATGAAGTCATTTCGCAATTAGGCCAACTTACTACCGATAGCAGTGCTGATGTACGCATACAACTCATGCTTTCATTAAGAAATAGTACCAACCAAACGGCACAACAGGTTGTGCAAGAACTATTACGCACGAATACCGAAAACGAACTGATGCAGTTTTCTTACAAAGCCTTTGAAGAAACTAAGGTGAAAGCCGAAGCTGAGTTGGCGTTATTAAAAAATCTTAGTCCGGCCGATCGGGCGCTGGTATCAAAAGGTGCAGTGCGGTACAAGCAACTCTGCTCCAACTGCCACGGCATGAATGGAACAGGAATTGTGATGGGCAACGACCCCATGCCGGCACCGCCCCTGGTGGGTTCGGCCCGTGTTACAGGCGATAAAATTGCGTTGATACAATTAATGCTAATGGGCTTGCAAGGACCGGTGGACGGAAAAGATTATCCGAACATTATGCCACCCATGGCCAGTAACAGTGATGAGTACCTTGCATCGGTACTGAGTTACATTCGCAACAGCAGCGAGTTTGGAAATAAGTCTTCTGTAATAACAGAAGACGAAGTGAAGAACGTGCGCAGCTTTACTAAGTACATGCCACCCGGAGGAACCACGCTGCGATCGTTGGAAATAGGAAAACTGGGCCGGGCCGAACGACAAAACTGGGATACGAAACGGTAAACTGAATAAAGTAGGCTCTCCAATTTCTATAGTTTACTCTGTAAAAATAAACTCTTATATAAATGCAGGTTAATGCACGGACAATAAAATGCTTTCAACAAAAGTGATTTACTTGTTGAGTGGACTGGGTGCTGATAAACGAGTATTTGAATTTCTTGATCTTTCAGCTTTTACGGTTTCTCATATTGATTGGATCAATCCCGGTGAAAACGAAAGCCTTGAAGCCTATGCCAGGCGACTCTGTGCTCAAATCACAAGCAATAAGCCTACATTAATTGGTGTTTCCTTTGGCGGAATGGTTGCCATCGAAATTGCGAAACACATTCCCTGCGAGAAAGTAATCCTGATCTCATCGGCCGCAACAAAATCCGAAATCCCATTTTATTTCAGGATTGCTGGAAAAATGCGCTTTCACAAATTGGTACCGATTCAAATCCTTAAGCAGGTAAATTCATTCACACAATGGATGTTTGGAACGGAAGGTGCAGAAGAACGGGCTTTACTAAAAGAGATTATCCAACAAACCGACATTCGGTTTTTAAGATGGGCTATTGATAAGATAGTAAGCTGGAGGAATCTGAATACACCGCCCCACGTTGTTAAGATTCATGGCACAATGGATCGTATTTTACCTGCCACCAAAGCCGATTATCAGATTGAAGGGGGTGGGCATTTTATGATTGTAAGTAAAGCAGCGGGGCTCTCAGTCATTCTTCACAAGCAACTTGCAGGCCCTACAAATCAAACCTGAATATGCGGTAAGCAATGGAAATCTGTAACACCCTGTTTTTACTACCGTAGTCTTTATAGCGGGATCCATCATACGCTGCATTCATAAATTGCAAACCCAGGTAGTAGCGTACATCCATACTAAGGCCCATAGGAAGTTCCCAGCCTAGGCCAACATGCAATCCAAGATCAGATGCTTTGTAATCGTCTTTAACATTAAACACGTCATCACCTGTTTTGCCGGTGTTAAATTCATGGCGAGCCTCCGCCCCATCACCATCAAAGTCGTAATAATTTGCCCAGGCTTTGAGCAACCTGCCATACTGTGCCCCCAACTGCACATTCAGGTCTCCTTCATCCAGTTGAAAAATTGTGTACTTAACCGTTAGTGGAATTGTAACGTAGTTGAACTTCGCAGTCCACTTTTGCTCATTGTCATTAGTGGGGTCATACTTAAAATAAGAGCCTTGCTGGGAATACAATAACTCAGGTTGAATCACAAAATTTCTGGTTTTAAAATTAGCAAACACGCCTGCATGGAAGCCGGCCCTATTTGTGTACGTTTTTCCTTCATTCGCATCGTCAAATTGATACTTCGTATTAAACCGGGCTGCATTAAGTCCACCTTTTATGCCAATACCGGCCTCCATTTGCGCCATAGCCGATGCCACCACAAATACAAAACTCAGGGTGCTTGCAATTTTTTTCATTTCAAGTTATGATTATGTGTACTGCGAAAGTAACCTCTACCCGCACCAGTCGAAATCACATAATGATGTGATACCCTTCTACGGGCTATTTAACGAGTTTTGGTACATGAAACTCCTAACCACCCTTGTGCTCTTATTGCTTGCCACACTTTCGTTTGCACAGCAAGACGCGATCTACTCGCAATACCTGTTTAATCCGCTTATTGTTAACCCGGCTTACAGCGGCTTAAACAATACCTTTAACGGAACCATCGGCTATCGAACCCAATGGATGGGACTGGAAGGCCAGCCACAAACACTGAATGCCACGCTACACACGTCACTGGTTCAAAATAAGGCCGGTGCCGGTTTATTGGTAAGTACCGATCGCATCGGTAGCCTGAACACCACCGAAATCAATGCGACATTTGCGTACAAACTGCGATTCGAAAAGCAGACTTTCAGTTTTGGCATGCAGGCCGGAGTGCAGAATTTCAACAACTCCATGAAGGGCATTAATCCTTTCGATCCGGCAGACGATTTGTTCTTAACTGGCGAGCGCGGAACCCGCATTAACCTGGGCGCGGGCGTAGCTCTTAAAAGTGAAAAATACTTCATAGGACTTTCCGCACCCCGGCTATTACCAACCACTTTTAAAAGCGGAGATCAGCAATTCGATTTATACAATCAACATTTGTATTTGATGGGTGCGTATGTGCACTATTTGAATGAACGAATCCGGTTAAAACCAACTGTACTGTTACGAGGAGTAAAAGGTGCCCCGGCTTCTATTGATGTAGGACTGAATGTAAACTACAACGCCATTCATACAGCCGGAATTTTTACCCGCAACTTTAACACGTATGGGGTGTTGCTGCAAACACTGTTAAAAGAGCAGTACCGGTTTGGGTATGTATTTGAAATGCCAACCGGCAAATCGGTAGGCACCCAGTTTAGCACACACGAGGTCATGCTGGGCATTCAGTTAGCTGCGTTCAGTTTTCATGAAAGGTCATTGAGTAATTTTTAGCGCATACCATTATTCACAAATGAAAAAGTACCTACTTGTCTTTTTACTAAATAATATAAGCTCTATTCTTGGGTATAGTCAGGTGCCTAATTTAGAATGGGCGAACCGGATGGGAAGTACAAGTTTCGATCGTCCTGAAGATATAACCGTAGATGCAACAGGAAATGTTTACACAATTGGCTTCTTTACCACTACTGCAGATTTCGATCCGGGTGCCGGGGTATTGAACTTAACCTCTGCCGGTGGCAGAGATGTATTCATTACTAAGTTTGATCCAAATGGTAATCTTATTTGGGCAAAGGAACTGGGTGGAACCGGAGACGATCAGGGTTTTACTATAGCAATAGATAATACTGGCAACATTTACCTGGCTGGTCACTTTCAAGGTACTGTTGATTTTGATCCGGGGCCGGCCGTATTCTCCTTAACAGCTTCGGGGTTAGACATGTTTCTTGTTAAGTTAGAGGCCACTGGTAATTTTTTATGGGCAAATAGAACGGGTTCAGCGGCTGCGGTAACTCCCTACGATATGGCCATTGATAACACGGGGAACATTCATATTACCGGTTACTTTAACGGCACGGTAGATTTCGACCCGCGCGCAGGCGTTTTCAATTTAACCACGGCTGGCACGTTTGATATTTTTGTAACTAAGCTGAATACCAACGGAGAACTTATTTGGGCAAAACGAATGGGATCAACTCAATTAGATGAAGGCCGGGCTATTACGGTTGATGGGAATGGTAATGTATATACAACCGGGTACTTTAGAGCTACAGTCGATTTTGATCCGGGCGTTGCCGTCTTTAATCTCACCTCGGTTGCTAACGAAGATATTTTCATTTCTAAACTTGATGTTAATGGAAATTTTGTTTGGGCAGTAGCCATGGGTGGAAGTAGTTTTGATGTTGGCCAGGGTATTTTTGTAGATGCATCGAATGTATATGCTACCGGGTACTTTCAGGGTACTGCAGACTTTGACCCATCGGTTAGTGTATTTAACCTGATCTCTGCCGGTGTTCAGGATGTATTTGTTTCCAAGTTTGACTTAGATGGGAATTTAGTGTGGGCCAAAAACATGGGTGGTACCGCGCGCGATGATGGAAGCGATATAGCTGTTGATGCAAGTGGGAATGTTTACACAACCGGTTTTTTTACCGGCACTGCCGATTTCGATCCGGGTGCTGGCGTGGTTAATCAAATTTCTGCAGGTGGTTTAGATATATTCATTTCGAAGTTAACCGCTGCCGGAGATTTTGAATGGGTAAGACGGATTGGGGGTAGCGATTGGGATCAAGGGGTTAAGATGAAGACAGATGGATTAAATAATATTTATGTAACGGGGCAGTTTCGTAACAATGTGGATTTTGATCCGGGGCCATGCAATCAGTTTTTAAACGCAAATGCTCAGGATGAAATCTTTGTTCTAAAACTAAGGCAGCAACCACTGGTTGGCGATCCATCCATAACGTCATTCTCTCCACTTGCAGGAAATACAGGCAGCACGGTAATTATTTCGGGCATAAACTTCAGTCCGGTAACGAGCAATAATATTGTTTATTTTAACGGTCTTACAACCACCGTTACTGCGAGTTCCATCACCAGCATCACAACCACCGTTCCAGCCGCTGCCACAACGGGTAAACTAACCGTTATCACCGGATGCATAGGCACCCAAAGCTCATCCAGTTTCATAATAGGAACACCGGGCGTACCCACCATCACCTCGTTTGCACCCGGCTCGGGCCCGGTCGGAGCTTCAGTAACGATAACCGGAACCAACTTCGGTCCAACGGCCGCCAGCAACACTGTTACCTTTAATGGAATCCCCTCTATTGTAACAGCTGGCACCACTACTTCTATAACCACAACTGTACCCGTGGGCGCTACCACGGGGCCCATTTCAGTAACAGTAGCCGGAAATACCGCAATAAGTTCTTCGAGTTTCACTGTTACCACAAGTTCTACAACGTGGTTAAGAAAAATCGGTAACGCAGGTACCCAGACCGGTGATGCCATTGCCATTGACGGTTTAGGTAACAGTTATACCTGCGGCACTTTCAGTGGCACTACTGATTTTGATCCTGGTGTTGCAACTTTCGAATTAACGGCACAATCATCTGATGCGTTTGTAGTAAAATTGAATTCGGACGGAGAGTTTATATGGGCACAAAAAATAGGAGGCCTTAGTGTTGATGAAGCACACGCGATACAGGTAGATGCTTCGGGAAATATTATTGTGGGCGGTATTTTCTCGGGTACGGTAGATTTTGACCCTGGTGCGGGTACTTTCAATATAACTTCTGTGGGCGCACGTGATCTGTTTATTTTGAAACTGGATAACAATGGAAATTTTGTTTGGGCTAAAAGTATCAGTGGCCCCGGTGGGTCTAAAGATATTTCATCGATAGCACTCGATGTTTCCGGTAATATATATGCTACCGGTTATTTCTCTTCAACTGCCGATTTCGATCCCGGAACCTCAGTTATGAATTTGACTTCTAATGGCAGCTTTGATGCTTTTTTACTGAAATTAGATAATAGCGGGAATTTTTTGTGGGCAAAGCAAGCGGGCTCAACCGGGGTTGATGTAGGTGAAGGGGTAACCCTAAACGCTGCCGGCCACGCGCATTTAATCGGGAGTTTTACTGGTACTGTCGATTTCGATCCGGGTGCAGGTATTACCAATCTAACATCTTTAGGCAATTCCGATGTCTTTATAACCAAGTACGATGCAGACGGAAATCTTCTTTGGGCTAAGAGTATAGGCTCTACCTCAACAGATTATGGTTATGCACTTACTGCAGATGCAGGTGGAAATATTTATGCTACCGGAGTTTTTGCTAATACCGTTGACTTTGACCCCGACACTGGTATTTTTAATCTTACCGCTGGTTCACAACCGGCATTTGTGTTGAAGCTTGCCAGTAATGGCACCTTTGTTTGGGCATCGCAATTTGGTGGCCCACATGGCGACACTAAACCTCATTCCATTACTCTTGATGCTTCCGGCACTATCTACGTACTGGGAGACGCTTTTGATGGCGATGATGGCAGTGAAATAATTCTGGCAGGAATGGATTATGTTGGTTCTATAATTTTCATCGATGTGGCAAACGGATTTGGAACCGGAAGTTCGCTGGTTATGGACCCATCGGGTAACATTCATGCAACCGGCAAATTCAGCGGCTCGGTAGATTTTAATCTGGGTGGTTGCCAGGGTACCATTGTTGGCAACGGCTACGATATTTTTATTTTAAAAATGCAACCTGAAATATTTACCCGACCAACCATCACATCCTTTTCTCCAACATTTGGAGTGGCCGGAACCAGCATCACCATTACGGGTACAAACTTTAGCTTAATACCTTCTGATATAGTTGTTGAGTTTAATGGCAAACCGGCACTTGTTACAGCCAGTACCGCAACAACTATTACAACCACAGTACCCCTGAATGCCACCACAGGAAGAATTTCAGTTTCTGTTGCCTGCCGCACAACCACCAGCGCGGCCGTCTTTACAGTTGGCTCAACCCCTAACCAGCCTCCCCGTATCCAGGCTACCACAATTTCTGTTTCCCCAAATGGATTAGTTAACATAGATCTGCTTCCGATGCTAAGCGACCCCGATGATAATTTGGATTTATCAACATTAAGTTTGCTAAGTACAACTACACAAATGGGTGCCCCGGCCGCCCTTATTGGCGAAACCTTATTAGAAGTTGACTACACCGGTATCTTTTCGGGAACTGATCAAATTTCTATAACCGTATGCGACTCCCTTAATGCCTGCACAGAAGAAGTTCTATTTATTGCACTTTCTGATGAGATAAAAATTTACAATGCCGTATCGCCCAACAACGATGGCAGGAATGATTTTTTTAAGATAGAAAACATTGAACTACTGGAACCCCAAAACACAGTTACCATTTATAACCGATGGGGAAGTAAAGTATTTGAGGTTAAAAATTATTCTGATTCGAACGCCTTCCGAGGTCTCAATCAAAATGGCAACGAACTTCCAAGCGGAACGTACTTTTACAAAATCTTATTGAACTCATCGGGCAAAATACTTACCGGGTATTTGGTAATAAAGAACTGAACCCGAACACACTCGATTATATGTACCTTTGCCGGATAAACCTATCCTGTGCTCCCCACGCTACGCTACATAGCAAACTTGTTGCTCTTTCAGCTTGCACTGATCACACTGGCCTATGTATCGTTTCAACTCACTTCGGTAACTCATTCGCTCTTACTTTACCTGCCCCTGGTGGTAGGCATTGTATCCATTCATTGGTTTGGATGGCGCGTGCTGCCCACGTTATTGATTAATGGCGTAACCACCATGCTCATTTGGGGGGTAAGTCATCTTACTCCCAAGTTGCTTCTAATTTCAACCCACGAAGCAGCCGTGGCGTTGGCCTCGTGGTTGTTATATTCAAAACTTTTTAAAGATCCTGGCCCTCAACTGGGTACTTCACGCTCGTTTCTTGGCTTTGTTAGTTTAGCGGTAGTCATACCCATTTCACTTAATTCGGTGTATGTCTATAACTATGGGTTTATCAAAGGCGATTTAGATAAAGTAGCCCTCTATTGGCTTTCCGATTTTCTTACCATTCTACCCATTGCCACCGCCTTACTTTACATTTTTAAGTTCGATTCAAGCACCCGAAAATTTTCGCGGATACCGCTTTATTTTAAGAAAAATGTGGTGATAGAATTAGCGGGTGTAAGCGTTTTGTTTATTTCGCTATCGCTGATTTTTCCGTTCGATCGGTTCTGGTTTATTTATGGAATCGGTGCTACCATCGTTTCCTTGCGTTGGGGGTTTGCAGCCAGTATTACGATTAACCTGATTATCTTCTTGCTCAATTATCTCTTTCCGTTATTCGACTTTGCCTCGCCTCTGCTTATTAACCACGGCTCTACACAATACATTAGCGTGCACCTGGGTATGGCTACCATGATGTTTGTTTCGTTGTTGGTTGGGCGTGTGGTTAGCGATTTGCGCATAGCACAAAAAAATCTAAAATCTCAAAAAGCCAGGGTTGATCATATCAACAGCGAATTACAAAAAGCCAATCAGGAATTAGATCGGTTTGTTTACAGCGCCTCCCACGATCTAAGTGCCCCGCTAAAATCTATTAAAGGTTTGGTAACCATTTGCCGGCTAGACGGGGCCAACATTCCGGAGTACCTTCAAAAGATAGATCAAAGTGTGGAGCGATTGGAAGAATTCATTAACGAAGTGCTGGACTACTCCCGAACAAGTAGAAAAAATCCAACACCTGCACTTACCCCACTCGAAGAGGTATTTAAGAATATTCACTCGCGCTTCGAATACCTGGAGGAGGTATCAAAAATTAATTTCAAGTTAGATCTGAATGTGCGCGCGTTGATTATCGATCGCTTTCTGTTGCAGGTTGCACTTAGCAATCTGTTATCCAATGCCATTAAGTATCAAAAAAACCATAGCGAACACCAATCGCACGTTTACTTTCGCTCGTACCAAACCGACCAAGAAGTTATTTTGGAAATTGAAGACAATGGCGAAGGGATCAGACCGCAATATCAAAATAAGCTCTTCGATATGTTTTATCGGGGAACGGCCACTTCCAGCGGTTCGGGATTAGGGCTATACATTGCACAAGAAGCAATAAAAAAAGCAGGTGGACGAATCGAAGTGGAGTCTGAGTGGGGCGAAGGTTCGGTTTTCCGAATTCACCTGCCCTTAGCCACACTGCCCGGCAACTACACGTTTTGATTCCGAACACTACGGCTATCAAAGGCAATGGAAGCTTACAAAAGGTTAGTAACCCTATTTCTATCTTCTTACATTAGCCCCGCCATAGGCATTTAAGGAATCTATAAAGTGAAATGGCATTGACCTTGAAAAAAACTAAACGCATGAAAAAACTTAAAATCTACTTTTACTTCGCATTGGCCATAGCATGGTGCGCTGCCTGTAAACCCGCTGATGAAACCCGCGTGCTAAGTTCGCCTGGACCGCGGGCGGAAAAAAAGCCCGACACCCTTACCGGAAACCGCATCGACAATTACTACTGGATGAAACTTTCGGATGAACAAAAAAATGCAACTCAAAAAGACGTACAGGCACAAAAGGTAATTAACTATCTGAATGCCGAAAACGAGTACCTGAAAACTACTTTACAACACACCGAGGCGCTACAGGAAAAAATTTATAACGAGATAGTCGGGCGTATAAAACAAACCGATGAGTCAGTACCCTACAAAGACAACGGCTATTGGTACTACACGCGTTATGAAGAAGGAAAAGAGTATCCAATCTATTGTCGGAAAAAAGGAAGCTTAGAGGCTGCCGAAGAAGTTCTGTTAAATGTAAACGAGATGGCGAAAGGCCATAGCTACTACTCCATTACCGGTTTAAGTGTAAGCGAAGACAACAACCTGCTGGCGTATGCCGAAGATTCAGTAAGCCGCAGACGCTACACCGTGTATATAAAAGATTTGCGCACCGGTAAGTTAATTGAAGAGCCGGTACCTAATACCGAAGGCCAAATTACCTGGGCCAACGATAACAAAACCTACTTTTATACCCGCAAAGATTCAGTAACCCTTCGCTCGCGCTGGATTATTCGCCACCAGGTTGGAAGTTCTTATAAAACCGATCCGGTGGTTTCGGAAGAAAAAGACGAAACATTTTATACAGGCATTTATAAAACCAAATCAAAGAAATACCTGGTTATCTGGGCCGGCAGTACCCTTACCAACTACTATCAGATTTTAGATGCCAATACACCCACCGGCAAATTCAAAGAATTCAGCTCGCGCGAACGCGGGCTGGAATACTCTATAGATCACTATGGCGATAAATTTTATGTGGTTACTAACCTGGATGCACAAAATTTCAGGCTGATGGAAACCCCGGAAACCAAAACCGCAAAAAATAATTGGAAAGAAAAAATTGCTCACCGCAAAGATACGTTGCTACAAAGCATTGAGATTTTTAAAAATTATCTTGTATTGAGCGAGCGTGCAAATGCTAACACCCTCATGCGTATTATCGATCAGACAACCGGTAAAAAGCATTACCTCGACTTTGGTGAGCCGGCCTACACGGTGTATCCTTCTATCAATATCGATTTTGATACAGAGCTGTTGCGTTACGGCTACACATCGCTGGCTACGCCCAATTCTACATACGATTACAACATGCGCACGCGTGAACGGAAATTGTTGAAGCAGCAGGAAATTGTTGGCGGTTACAATCCCTCCGATTTTGTTACTGAGCGCCAGTGGGCTACTGCCGATGATGGCACACTTATACCACTGTCGATCGTTTATAAAAAAGGAATCGAAAAAAATGGCAGCAACCCTACCCTGCTTTACGGATATGGCTCGTATGGCGCCAGCATGAGTCCCATGTTCTCTTCTACACGGCTCAGCCTTCTAAACCGCGGTTTTGTGTATGCCATTGCCCACATTCGGGGTGGCCAGGAAATGGGCCGCCAGTGGTATGAAGACGGAAAGATGTTTAAAAAGAAAAATACCTTTACCGACTTTATCGATTGTGCCGAATACCTGATAGAAGAAAAATATACTACGCCAGAAAAATTATTTGCCTCGGGTGGTAGTGCCGGTGGTTTATTAATGGGTGCCATTGTTAACATGCGCCCCGAATTATTTAAGGGAGTGATTGCGGCTGTTCCGTTTGTGGATGTGGTTACTACCATGCTGGACGAAAGTATTCCGTTAACGACTGGCGAATTTGATGAATGGGGCAATCCAAAAAATCCAGAGTCGTACATGTACATGTTAGAATACTCGCCTTACGATCAGGTGAAGCCGCAGAACTATCCCAACATGTTGGTTACCACCGGATTTCACGATAGCCAGGTGCAGTATTGGGAGCCGGCTAAGTGGGTTGCCAAATTGCGCGAGTTAAAAACCGACAACAATAAATTATTGCTACGCACCAATATGGAAACCGGCCATGGTGGCACAACCGGTAGGTTTAAAGTTTATAGGGAAACCGCACAAGAGTATGCATTTTTAATTGACCTGGCTGGAATTAAAGACTGATCAAATTTTTAGTTACAAGGATTGGTTAATCGCCTTTACCAACCCCGGGCCTTCGTAAATAAAGCCGGTGTAGATCTGAACCAGATCGGCACCGGCTTTTAAGTTATTTCAGGTCCGTACCGTGGTGGTTTAAATTAAGTCTCTCAAGAAGGTGCGAAGGTGTCGGTGTTGAATGCCATTTCGGTTTCCACCTGCATCTTCATCCATACTCAGAACATACTTGGGGTAATTATCTGCTAATAGCTCAAGGTTACCAAACTCCCGCTGTATCGTGCGGTCGTCCATTAGTAAGTAGGTAACTTGTATATAGATTTTCTCATTTCCACGCTCGCAAACAAAATCTATTTCTTTATCCTGATACTTGCCAACATGTACGTTATACCCGGCAACCCGTAAATGGAGATAAACTATATTTTCTAAAATCTTGGAAATATCGGTTGGCTTATAGCCCAGAAGCGCGTGCCTCAACCCAAGCTCTTCGAAATAATACTTCTGGCCGATTTCTAAAATCTTTTTGCCTTGCAGTTCTGCCCGGTTCACCTTCAATAAAAAAAAGGCTTCTTCCAAATAAGACAGATAATTAAGAATAACGTTCGGAGAAACCGAAATTTTCTGAGCTTTTAAAAAATCGCTTATACTCTTTGCTGAGAGTAAATTACCAATATTATCGGCCACATACCGAATCAAATTTTCAAGCAAGGAAACATTTCGGATATTATGACGCGCCACTACATCTTTGAACAGGATTGCAGCGTAAATATTTCTGAGGTAATCGAACACAAGATGTTCGTTTAGCTCCATATTTATCAGGTAGGGTAATCCGCCAAACTTTAAGTATTTTAAAAAAACTTCTGCACTGTCCGCTTCTTTTCTAAAGTTTAGAAATTCACTATACGTAAGACTAAAAACTTTGAATTCGATATAGCGCCCACTTAAATAAGTTGCTAACTCACCAGATAGCAAGAAGGCGTTACTGCCGGTAATATAAATATCGTGCTCGCCCTTTGCCTGAAGGCTGCGTAAACTTTTTTCAAAACCTGCTATATCCTGAACTTCATCAATAAAAATATAATTCCGAACACCGGCTTTGATCTGGTTTGCCAGGTATTTGTTTAACGAGGTGTGATCCTGAATCCCTTCAAACTCATGATACTCCTTGTTAATATAAATTATCGGGGCGTTAGGATTGCTCGATTTGATTACATCTATTAGTTGGAACAGCAAATAGCTTTTACCAACTCTGCGTTGCCCAATCATTACCTTAATCAAATTTTGCCCGATATAGGGCATAATTCGATTCAGGTAAAGTGGCCTTGAAATATAGTTTTGAGGCGTTTTTATGAAAATTTAATGTATAAGTGAAACTTTTTATAAATATACAAAAAGTTCTACTTATAAGTAAAAAAGTTTTTAAGGCTGGATGCTGGAATTAATCGCCTTTACCAACCCCGGGCCTTCGTAAATAAAGCCGGTGTAGATCTGAACCAGGTCGGCACCGGCTTTCAGCTTTTCGAGAGCATCTTGTGCCGACATAATTCCACCCACGCCTATTATTGGAAAATCTGCACCAAGGTGTGCACGCAAATACGCAATAACCTCAGTTGCTCTCGTGGTTAGGGGTTTACCACTTAGGCCACCATTGCCAATAGTCAAAACCTCCTCCGCGGCTGTTGCCAAGCCTGCCCGGCTAATGGTGGTGTTGGTTGCAATTACGCCATCGGTTTTTGTTTCCTTCAAAATGTCAATTACATCGTTTAGCTGGGCTTCGTTTAAATCGGGTGCTATTTTTAGCAGCACAGGTTTGTAGTTTGGCTTTGCTTTGCTTAATGCAATAACATCACTTAACAATTTTCGAAGTGGCTCCTTCTCCTGCAACGCGCGCAAGCCCGGGGTATTGGGTGAGCTTACATTAAGCACAAAGTAATCGACATACGGATACAGTGTTTCAAAACAGATGTTGTAATCTTCAAAAGCATTGTCGTTTGGCGTTACTTTGTTTTTACCAATGTTGCCACCCACTATTACTTTCGACTTTCTCCTTTTTAATCGTGCAACTGCAGCCGCCACACCGCCATTATTAAAACCCATTCGGTTTATAAGTGCGTTATCTTTTGGGAGCCGGAAGAGTCGTGGTTTATCGTTACCGGGTTGCGGTTTGGGTGTAAGCGTTCCGATTTCTATAAAGCCAAAACCAAATGCAGCCAGTTCGTCAATTAATTTTGCGTCTTTATCAAACCCGGCCGCCAGACCTACCGGGTTAGGGAAAGTAATTCCCAGAATTGTTTTACTGAGATGTGGGCTTTTTGTTTCATAAAAAGATCGCAGCAAACTCTTGATGCCTGGAATTTTTACAACAACTCTTAAAAATGAAAATGTAAAATGGTGAATAACCTCGGGCGCAACTAAAAAGAGAATAGGCCTGAGAAAAAGTTTATACATGTGGCTTATTTCTTCTTTTTCTTTACTGGTTTTCCGAATTGTTTGAACCCTTTCTGCACGATTTGCTCAACCAGACGCTCGCTTCCATTACCGGCCATATTGGTAGTTGAATTGATGCGCCACACCAAAAAATCTTTACGATCGTTCAAATCAATAATTAAACTATTCTGCTGGTAATCGCGAATGTAGGTTCGTTCGGTAGAGCCGGGCGCAAGGCCCATTGGCCCCACGTTGCCCATATCGCTGCGGGTAAGAGTGCCCACCAAAAACGATACGGTAACATCACCCAGCGAATCTATGTGTTGCAATCCTTTCAGGGTAAGTTCTTGTGTAATGGCATTAACTACCCATCGCTTAATTTCTGTGTCGGTAACCTGCTTTTGATCTTTCGGAGTAACCACCTCTGCTTCGCCAAAACTAAAGGTCTTGTATTTTGTAAAGTCTTGACTCTTGTCAAATTCAACTTTTATCTCCTGGGCCTCTAGGCCAATCGAAGTAATAAAGAAGATCAATAGTAATAACCGCATATCAATTAGTTAAAGTCGCTTTTTTTATAAAACACTACACCGACACGATCAATATGCTCTTTTAGGGGCTGATAGCGAATTGAAGGATAGTGAACCACATCAACAAAATAAGGCAGATCGCTTTCTTCTAATTCCGAACGTATAGCTAACAATTCTTTATCCGATACTTCTTCATCTATAATAGCCAAATCAATGTCGCTGCCAGCGTAATAGCTTCCCTTGGCACGACTTCCAAAAAGAAGAACACTGCCTACCGAAGGAAATCCCTTCAGAACGGAATCTATCACAGACTTACTTCTATTTGAAAGACCATTACTCATTTAACTATTTTTCGCCATCGTAATCATGCGCGAGTTCATTTCTTAATTCCAGTGGGTCAATCAATTTGAAAAGCGCTGAACCCATCGAACTTCTATTTTATCCATAACGAAAACCTGTACAATGCAAGGTACAAATTTATAAAACAGTAAAGCTAACTCCGCGGATGAAACTCCTGAATTACCTGCCGCAGGTAATCGCGATCGAGGTGTGTATAGATTTCGGTGGTGGTAATTGATTCGTGCCCCAGCATTTCCTGTACGGCCCGTAAATCGGCACCACCTTCAATTAAATGTGTTGCAAAAGAATGCCGGAAGGTGTGCGGGCTGATGGTTTTCTTTAACCCGATTTTTGCAGCCAGCGCCTTAATAATAATAAATACCATTACCCGAGTTAGTTTCTTACCGCGCCTGTTTAAAAAAACATAACTCTCAAAGCCCTGCTGCACCGGCACATGCACACGAACTTCGTCCAGGTAAATTTTTAAAAACTTCATAGCATCGCGCCCAATGGGCACCAACCGCTCTTTATTTCCTTTACCCGTTACCCGTAAAAAACCGATATCAAAATACACGTTGGCCAACCTTAATTCTACCAATTCAGAAACGCGCACCCCTGAGCTGTAGAGTACTTCCAGCATAGCGCGGTTGCGGGCTCCTTCGGCTCCGGATAGGTCAATCGCTTCCAGAAGTCTTACAATTTCATCGTACGCTAATGTATCCGGTAGTTTGCGCCCTAACTTAGGGCCTTCCATCAGGGCGGTGGGGTCTTTCTCAACTAACTCTTCAAACAACAGATATTTATAAAAGGCTTTAATACCCGATAGGATACGCGCCTGGCTAAAAGCGCTCATCCCCAACTCGTTTATATATTCCAAAAAAGCCTGCAGGTGCTTTGGGGTTAGGGTTAGCGGACTGGTAGCTGCATTTTGCATGGAAATGTATTGCGCCAGTTTTTCCACATCGCGTACGTAGGCATCAATCGAATTTGCAGAAAGCGAGCGCTCCAACTTCAGGTAGGTTCCAAAATGTTTGATATGACTTTCCCAATGGTTCACTGCGCAAATGTGCAAATTATTTTAACTTCGAAGCATGAAGATTCTGATACTAAACGGCCCCAACCTCAACCTGCTCGGTAAACGCGAGCCTGAAACTTACGGCCACCAATCGTTTGAAAGTTTTTACACTTCGCTCAAGCAACGCTTTGCTCCTTGCGAACTGACCTACTACCAATCCAATGTGGAAGGCGAGCTGATTAATAAATTGCACGAGGTGGGTTTTTCCTATGATGGAATTGTTCTGAATGCCGGGGCTTATACACATACTTCTATTGCGTTGCACGATGCGGTTGCCGCCATCCAAACTCCGGTGGTAGAAGTGCATATCTCCAACATTTATGCGCGCGAAGAATTTCGCCACACCAGCCTTATAACTTCTAAATGTGCGGGGCTGATTACCGGCTTTGGCTTAGAGGGTTATGCCCTCGCCCTCACCTATTTTATTTCAAAAAAATAACCTCTGATGGCATCCACCAGAGGTTAAGAAATCTTTGGCTGTTATTTACTTAGGGCCATCGGCCGAGTCGGTGCCGCCCTGGCCTGACTTAGGCAGCCAACTACCCTCGAACTTAAATTTCAGTTTTCCTTGCCAATCGCTGCTGTAAAACGCAACCCGATCCACGGTGGCATTTACCTCACCCTGGTCAAGCCCATCGGCTTCGCGCAGAAACATTACGTACGTCCAATCATTCTTCTTGCAAATCCACGAGCCATACAGGCTATGATTTATTTCCAGCAAATCGCGAAAGAAATTTTCCAGGTTTTTATCCGGCACAACCAGCAGCGGACTCATTACCTGAAAATACCAGCGGTCGGGGTTATTCGGAAAATTGAATACATCGAACCAAACGGTTGCGCCTTTATAGATAATTGACCACTGACCTGGCTTTTGGCCACGGCACGCAGCCGGGTCCACACCAAGTCCTCGAATGCTCTCTTCAACAAGAGCTGAAGTTTTTTCGAAACTCATAATTTTAAGGGTGTTTAAAGTTTAAATTTTGTTCAGTTTGAAGGTATGTAAACTGCACAAGCCGAACAACTTTAGGCCATTTACTTTCGGATAATTTTAGGCGAGGGTTTCAAAATGCTGTCCAACACCAGAATTAGCTGATGGATTCGCTTTTCGATTTGCGCAACCCGTTCGGTAAATTCCGGGGCCAGCTTACCGGTTTGGCTGTATAGCAGTTCCACATCCATTTGCAGATTCAGCAGGGGCTCGTACAAATCGGTTGAAGCAAGGGCGGTTACTCTTCTTTTCATCTCAAGCATTTCGCGCTCATTCTTCAACGCCTGCACCAGTTCCCGGTTGCGTTCCTGCACTTTTTCTTCCAGGGTTTTCCGATGTCGTACCAACTCCGTAACATCATGGCCTACAATCACACTTCCAATCACTTCGCCTGTGGTGTTAATACGGGGAGTAATGTTCACTAAAACGGTTAGCAACAAGCCGCTTTTACATTTCATCACCACTTCAAAATTCAACTCGGTTTTTCCAGCAATGGACTGGGCCAATTGGGCTTCGAAGATTTGCTTGTACGAATCGAAAAGGAGCAGGTCTTTAATTTTTTTCGTGTACGCTTCGTTTTTAGAGTACCCTGTTAGCCGTGCGCTGTGTGTATTCCAATCGGTAATGTAGCCGCGCGTATCTACTCCAATAATAATGGCATGCGCCAACTCAATCAGATTTCCAATAGACTTGGCCTGGGCGGAAAGTTTTCGTTCAAAGATTTTCTGTTGGGTAATGTCTTGAATTAAAATGCAAATGCAATCGCCATCGCTTTGAGAAGGCTTGGGTTGAAAGGTAATGGATAGAAAAACCAGATTTCCGTTTTCATCGGTAAACTCTGTTTCGGTTTTAAACGATTGCTGGTTTTCGCCTACATCCTGAACTATCAGTTGTACAATGGCGCGCCTTTCGGGTACCACCAACTCGTAAAATAATGCGCCCACTTCGGGTGGCTTTACAAAGTACCGTTGAAATCGTGCCGGTAGTCGGGTATGGTATTTTACAAAGCCTTCGGCATCGGTAACTACAACAAATTCACCTGAAATGTCTAGTAAATCCTGAATTGAAAGAAATGCTGCTTCCATAGTCTTAAGAGGTTAAACAATTATTAATATCGGCCCGGGGCCTGGTTAGGCATTGATATAAAGAAGGTAGTCCCTTCTCCATAAACCGACTCCACCAGAATGGAGCCTTTGAGCTTATCTACGGCTTCTTTAACTATATAAAGGCCCAGGCCGGCCCCATCGCTACGGTCGGTGGCGCGGAAAAACATTTCAAAAACCCGGGGCAGTAGGTTCTTGTCAATACCAATGCCATTATCGGCCACTTTAATTCGGGCTTCTTTCAAATCAATAGCAGCTTCAATTGCAATGGTGCTCTCGACAAACGTGTTGCAATAGATAATGGAATTGGAAAGCAGATTTGTTAAAATCATACTTAGCCGAAATGGATCGGAATAAAAATCGGCCGATTGACTTACCGAAATCTGAAACGAAATACGATCGTAGTATTCTATGTATTGAACCTTTTCGCGTACCTCGCGGATAACGGTATTCAAATCTACTTTTACCCGAGCAATCTCAATGCGGGCATTGCGCGAGTAATCCAGAATCTCTTTGATTGTTTCATCGAGGTTATAAATGCTTTTGGTCATCATGTCCCAATACTGACCAAAAGTGCGGCTGGGGTCATCGCGCTGCGCTAACTGCACGAGTCCTAAAATTGAAAGCAGCGGAGCTCGCAGGTTATGCGAAACGCTGTACACGAAATTATCCAACTCGCGGTTGATCTTAACAAGCTCTTCGTTCTGCCTGCGCAAATCGGTTTCGGCTCGCTTTCGTTTTAGCTCTACTTCAAATTGCTTTAATGCCTGGCGGATGGCCGATGGCAAGCGCGATAAATTGGATTTGAGCACATAGTCTTGTGCGCCTAACTTAAGACAGTTAACAGCAAACTCTTCCGATACTGTGCCCGTTACCAAAATAAATGGCACATGAATACCCTGGTGTTTGATCAATTTTAATGCCTCTATAGAATTGAACTGCGGCATGGCATGATCTGATAAGATTACATCGGGTTTAAACTCTGATAATGCCTTTACAAATTCAGGGTGCGTATCCACACATTGCCAGTCAAACGAGAGTCCCTCTTTACGCAGCGTGCGTTCTACCAGATGCGCATCTTCTTCCAGATCTTCAAGCATTAGAATTTTTAAATCCTTCTTCATAAAAAAACTTATTTAGGAGGTTGATTAAGTAGTAACCAGAACATGCCTATTTCGGCAACAGCTTTTACAAACTTTTCAAAATCAACGGGCTTTACGATGTAAGCGTTTACCCCCAGCCGGTACGACTCCACAATGTCGCGCTCCTCGCGCGAAGAGGTGAGCACCACAACTGGGATTAACTTTTTTTGCGGATGAGCTTTTAGCGTGCGCAACACTTCAATACCATCTACCTTTGGCATTTTCAGATCTAACAAGATGAGCCGGGGTTGGTACTCTTGCTGATCGTTCATTAAAAATTGCAACGCTTCTTCACCATCTTGCACGTGTAAAAGGTGATTGGCCAGATTGTTTTTGCGCAAGGTTCGGATAATAAGCTCCGCATCTTCAGCACTATCTTCCACCAATAAAATTTCTATTGTATTACTGTTCATAGTTAATTATTTAGGCAACGAAAAATAAAAAATTGCACCTCCGTTAGGCCGGGCCGTAGCCCATACACGTCCACCGTGGCGCGCCACTATGCGCTTTACAACTGCCAGACCAACACCCGTACCTTCAAACTCCTGTACCTTGTGTAAACGCTGAAATACTTCGAACAACTTGTGTGCATAATTCATATCAAACCCAACGCCATTATCCTTCACATAAAACTGATCTTCATCCTGCAACTCAATTCTTCCGATTTCTATTTGGCTAATCGGTTGCTTGCGCGAATACTTTACCGCATTCGAAATCAGGTTAGACCAAACTTGTTTAATCATGTTCATATCGGCACGCGCCACTCCTAACGGTTGCACCTGAAGTTCCATCGAGGAACCGGTAGTAATTTGCAATTCATCCAACACCTCCTTTACCACCTCTATCATATGTACGGTGCCCAGCATTAGCTCTTTGCGGCCCATGCGCGAAAAATCGAGTAGATCATCTATCAGGTTGCCCATGCGCCTGGCATTCTTTTGAATGGTTGCCAGCAGCCGCCTGCCCTCCACATCAAGCTTGTCTTTATAGTCGTCTTCCAGCATTTGGGCGTAGCCATCAATAAATCGCAAAGGCGCCCTTAAATCGTGCGATACCGAATAGGTAAAAGCTTCCATCTCTTTGCGTAGCACTTCTGCGCGTTCCTCTGCTTCTTTACGCTGGGTGTTATCAAATACCGAGGTGCGGCTTTTTGCAAAGTTGCCGGCCGCATCAAAAATGGCTACGGAGTTTACAAGCACCGGCAAGGCGGTGCCGTCTTTCTTTAAAAAATCAAACTCCAATCCATTTACAAATCCTTTGGTGCGGTAATCTTCAAAATCTTTTTCGAACGTAGCCTCAAACTGCTTCCTACTCTTTTCAGTAAGTAAATCGGGGTACTTGAACTTGCCCACCACTTCGTGCACTTGATAACCCAACCAATTCAATAAGGTTTGGTTAATATTGGATAAGGTAATGGTGCTATCTACCGACAGATACCCACATGGAGCATGATCGTACAAATCCTGAATTTCGGCTGCAGCCGTCTGCAATTGAAGTTCGGAATGGTAACGGGCCTTGAGGGTGCGATTAATCAAATAAAATAAAGCGGCCACCAAGCCCAACGAAACCAGTAACGTACCAATAGCCGAAACCTGGTACTGAAACAAACTTGCCTGACTCAAATCGTTACGTTGATCATAGAGTTGAGCTTCTTCCTTTTGAATGGTGCTGATACAATCCTTTATGGAGTCCATTAATCGCTTACCTTCAGCCTTCTTTACCAACCGCTGCGCCAGTGCGGCATCTGTTGTGGCCAGAGAAATTATAGAGTCAACCCACAATTTCTTTTTATTGATTGTGGCTTTTAATTGTTCTACCCGGATTTGCTGGCGCTCGTTATCGTTTATAAGCGTATCCAGTTGAGCCAACAAGGAGTCCATTACTGCGTTTGCCTGCGTGTAGGGCTCTAAGAAAATTTCATCGTTTGTAATTACGTATCCGCGCTGCCCGGTTTCCCAGCCCATGCACGCAGTAAGAATAAGTTCAGAGGTACTAACTACCAACCGGGTGTGGTCTTGCCATTGCTTGGCCTCAATAAATTTTTGGATTGTGAAATACGAATAGCCAATAAGCACCAACAAAAAAATGGTGGTGATGCGAAAGCCCCACAGAAGTTTTTTATCTAAAAAGAACCGCGCCATACGAGTTTTGCATGTAAAAGCCGCTTAATGGGGTTTTACAATTTTGCCTGCCTGGATTATATGGCCCGGTGGGCAGGTAAGATAAAAAAAAATGTAAGAGCCGGCAACGGGAAAAACCCCGTATTTGCAAAAGAAGTTTTGGTTGCTTACGCCACTAACTACAGAAGATAAACAACAGGTTCAGATCAGTGTTAAGCGGCTTCTATATAGAATAGGTGGTTTCGTTAATGTAGTTGGGATAGATTGCTAGATGCTTCTTTCTAACGGTTTCAAACAAAACACTTCGTAATTCCTCTATGTTTTCTTTCTTATTGGCCGAAATAAAAACAACCCGATCAAACCCGAGCTGCCGGTAATAGCCGCGCAGATCTTCCAACGTATGGCGGGCGCTCTCTTCCAGCAAGTCTATTTTGTTTAATACCAACACAGTTGGAATTTCAGCCGCTCCCAATTCGGCAAGCGTTTGTTTTACTACTTCAATCTGGTTTGTGTGGTAGGGGTGCGCCACATCCACTACATGCAACAACAAATCGGCCTCCCGTACTTCGTCTAACGTAGATTTGAAAGATTCTATAAGGTGATGCGGTAACTTTCGGATAAAGCCTACGGTATCGGATAACAAGAAGGGGATATCCCCTACTACCACTTTGCGAACCGTTGCATCTACCGTTGCAAAAAGTTTGTTTTCAGCTTTTACATCCGACTTGGAAAGCAAATTCATAAGTGTGGATTTGCCCACGTTGGTATAACCCACCAAGGCCACCCGCACAATATTGTTACGAGACTTGCGCTGCGTTTTACGTTGCTTGTCTATTTTCTCCAGTTCGTCTTTCAATAATGCTATGCGATGGCGAATATTTCTCCGGTCAGTTTCTATTTCGCGCTCACCGGCACCACCACGTGTACCTGTGCCCCCACGTTGCCGCTCCAGGTGCGTCCACATGCGGGTTAACCGTGGCAGCAAGTATTGATTCATGGCCAGTTCTACCTGCGCGCGCGCTTGCGCAGTTTGGGCGCGCATCGAAAAAATATCTAGAATTAACAAACTGCGGTCGTACACCCGGGCTTTTACCTCCCGTTCAGGGGTATTCAATTCTTTTTCAATGTTGCGGAGTTGCGAAGGGCTCAGGTCATCATCAAAAATTACACTGTCCACCTGGTTGGCGACTACAAACTCTTTTATCTCGGCCAACTTACCTTTACCCACAAATGTGCGCACATCGGGTTGCGAAAGTTTTTGAATGTACTGCTGTGCCGATTGGATACCGGCCGTCTCAGCCAAAAAAGCCAGTTCATCTAAGTGCTCGCGTGTAATTTCTAAATCCTGATCGGCCAAAGCCACTAAAACTGCTTTACTCATTCGGTAATCTTAAAAAGGATGTATTATCGGGTTTTATCTATGCGCAAAGTTACAAATCATTATTCTGAAACAGAGCAGGTTACTTTTTACGGGTTTTGAGAATTTGATGTAAGTTATTTGTAATAAATTTTAGAATTTAGCGCAATCTTTTACCTAAACACTCAAACTGCTTCGCGCCCTAGTTGGTTATGAAAATTGCCATTGTCCTCAATACCTCGTGGAATATTTACAATTTCAGGCTCAATTTCGTTCATTCGTTGTTGAAGAAGGGCTACGAAGTACACACCATTGCCCCGCACGATCAGTACACGCATTTTTTAGTTGAGGCCGGCTGCATTCATCATGATGTAAAAATGGACAGCCGGGGAGCAAATCCGCTGAAGGACATTGCCCTTACAGTTGAATTGTGGAGCATTTACCGCAAAGTTAAACCGGCCATTATCCTCCACTATACGATAAAACCCAATGTGTATGGAACGCTGGCCGCCAGCATGCTTGGCATTCCTACCATAAATAACGTTTGCGGGTTAGGCACGGTGTTTCTTAAAGACAACCTGGTTTCGGCATTTGCCATGATGTTGTACAAACTGGCATTCCGGTTTCCTAAAAAAGTATTCTTTCAAAATTCAGACGACCTGGCGCTGTTTCTCAACAAAAAACTTGTTCCGGCCAAATCGGCCGATTTGATTCCCGGGTCGGGCATTAATATCAGTCGGTTTACCCCAGTCGAGTTTAAAAGGAATTCAACTTTTACCTTTTTACTGGTTTCGCGGTTGATAACCGATAAAGGCGTGCTGGAATATGTAGAAGCCGTAAAGAAACTGAAAGAGAAGGGGGTTAAGGCCCGCTTTCAGATCTTAGGTGCTAAAGACCCGCAACACGCACGGGGTATAAAACTTTCGGTAATTGATGCCTGGATTGAAACCGGCACCATCGAGTACCTGGGCACAACAGACGATGTACGTAATTTTATTTCCGGGGCCGACTGTGTGGTGCTGCCTTCCTACCGCGAGGGTACTCCGCGCACCCTCTTGGAAGCCGCCAGTTTATCTAAGCCTATAGTGGCCACCGATGTGCCCGGCTGCCACCACGTGGTAAAACATAACCACAATGGCCTGCTTTGCCAAATGAAAGATGCCGAAGACCTGGCTCAAAAAATGGAACAAATGCTACAGTTCGACAACGTTACCCTGGAAACGTTAGGGCAAAACGGCCGCAAGAAAGTAGAACTGGAGTTTGACGAGCGTATCGTTATTGATAAATACCTCGGTGCCATTGAACAATTACAGCCCGCACGCGTAACCTAACGGAGAAACAGATAAAATCTGTAATTTCACCCGATTTGAAACAAATTGTAAGCTTGTGCGCCTGCTCCTCTTCCTTTTAAGTGCGTTGCTAACAGCCTGCGGTTCTTACCGCCAAAACATCCTGTTCAACGCTACTACCGGGCATGTTCCCGAAAAAATCCGACACGAGATTTCGAATGTAGAGTCTGATTACAGAATCAGGAAAAACGATCAGCTAACCATGGATTTGTATTCCAATAAGGGTGAAAAGCTGATAGACCCCAACCCTGAGTTGAGCCAGGAAAACCCAGCCGGACAAGCCGCAGCACCACAAAAACCAATTTATACTCTGGATGTAAACGGGCTCGTGCGCCTGCCGATGGTGGGTACCTTAAACCTGGAAAATTTAACCCTCCGCCAGGCCGAGGAAATGCTTCAGAAAGAGTACGCCCATTACTTTAAAGACCCCTATGTACATCTTACGTGTGCTAACCGCAGGGTAATTATGCTGGGCGCACCCGGGGGCCAGGTTATAGCCCTCGAAAATGAAAACATGCGCCTGCCCGAAATACTGGCCCTGGCCAAAGGCCTTCCTAACGATTCGAAAGCCGGCAATATTAAATTGATCCGGGGCGAGCGCGTTTTCGAGATTGACCTGAGCACACTGCAAGGCTTTAAAGAAGGGAACATGGTGGTTGAATCGGGGGACATTATTTATGTAGAACCTATTCGCAGGCCCTTTTCAGAAAGCTTACGCGACAACAGCGGCATCTTTAGCATGCTGATAAGCCTGGCTACATTGGTAGTGGTTATTTCCAACCTTTCAACCAAATAACCGTGGAAAAACCAGGAACAGAATTGCAGTCCATCGATACCGAAAAACTTTCTGCGGTAGTTCGTAAAAATTTCTTTTGGATAGCACTTCTCTTTATTGCCTGCAACCTTACTGCCTACCTCTACATTCGGTACACCAAAGAACTGTACGAATCGGAATCAGAACTTAAACTGGATATTAAACGCGATGCCTCTGACCTGGGAATAAAAACCTATATCGAAGATCAAAATATGAATGTGGTTTCGGGCGAGATTGAACAAATCAAGTCAAAACTCTTCTTCAACAAGCTGCTCGATTCGATGGACCTTACGGTAAGCTATTTTAGTTTAGGTAAGGTACTTACCGATGAAATGTACACGCGGTCGCCCTTCAAAATAAAGTACACCCAAATTAACCCCGATCATTTTGACAAGCCAATAACCATTGAACTTGAGCACGCAGATCAGTTTAGTTTACGCGTTGGCGAAAAGGGAGAACTGATTAAAGGTACGTGGGGAACTCCGGTTAATTTGAACAACACTGTTTTAACCATTGTAAAGAGTTCGTATTACAGCGATCCCGATGATAACAATTACTATTTTGTATTGAACAGTCGCAAAACCCTTATCGACTACCTGGCAAGAAACATTCAGGTTGATCCGTTAAACTATAGTGCCAATACCATTCGCATTTCGTTTCGCGATTTCAATGCACAAAAGGCCCAGGATATTGTTAACCGGATTGATTCGCTCTATATCGGCTACAGCAACCAGCAGAAGAATCTTGCCAATAAACAGAAAATAGATTGGCTCAATAAAGAGTTAGCGCAGGTTGAAAAAAAAATGGGCGATTACGAAAACTACTTCGAAAACTTTACGCTTAAAAATAAAAGCAACGACCTGGCGCAGGATTTAAAAAGAACCATCGCTTTAATTAATAAGCTGGACTCGCAACGGTATAACCTTACCAGAAAACTAAACGAATTAAACAACCTCATTGAAACCATTTCTACCGATGCCCTGGCCAATCCGCTGGAAGCCCCGGGGTTCTTACCCCAACAGGTAAATACCCACCTTGAAAAACTTGCACAACTACTACGCGAACGCAACCGCCTGGCTTTAGCATACAATGAAAATACCTTTGCGTACCGGCAGAAAGACCGCGAGTTGACCGCGCTTAAAGACCAGGTATTTGCTCAACTGAGTCTGCTAAAAAAAGATTGGCTGCTTGAATTGGCAAACCTGGGCAAAAACAAAGACAAACTAGAGCGCGAGTTTGCGGAAATGCCCGACAAGAACACGCAGTTCTCTAAAAATCAACGGTACTATAAACTGTACGAAGAGTTTTACCTCACCATGATGCAATCCAAAGCCGAGTTTGAAATTGCACAGGCCGGCAGTACCCCCGATTTTAAAATTCTTTCGCCTGCCACGCTACCGATTACTCCTATTTCGCCCAGTAAAATGATGGTGTTGGGCATTGGCTTTGTTTTTGGAATTGTACTGAACATACTTTTTGTGGCGGTGGTATATGTGGTTAGTAACAAAATTACCAGCCTTAAAGAAGTTGAGCGCGGCATTGAGTTGCCCATGTTGGGCGCTATTCCGGCTTCCAACCTCACCTCACAATCGCTTTTTCATGTTATCGATAATCCCAAGTCGATTGTGAGCGAAGCGATACGAACGCTGCGTACCAATCTGGAGTTTTTTAATACAGGCGAGAAGAGTAAAGTTATTACCATTACCTCCACCATATCGGGCGAAGGGAAATCATTTTTAGCCATGAACCTGGGTGGCGTACTGGCGTTATCGCGTAAGCGTGTTATTCTGCTTGACCTGGATATGCGCAAACCAAAATCAGAAAAATATCCGGCCGACAATAGCGCCAACCAGGGTATGAGTACGATTTTAGTAAAACGTACCAGTTGGCAGGATTGCGTGGTAAAAACTTCGCTCGAAAATTTTGACTTTTTACCCAGCGGCCCTCACCCTCCAAATCCCTCCGAACTTTTATTAAATGGTGAGTTTGCCGACTTGTTGGAAGAGTTACGCGTAGCTTATGATTACATTGTAATTGACACTCCCCCCGTGGGCCTTGTAACCGATGGGGTAATGGCTATGAAACGCTCCGATCTTTCTATCTATGTGTTTCGTGCTAATTACTCGCGCAAAGATTTTTTGCACAACCTGCAACGCGTAGTTACACTCAATAAACTTTCGCGCGTTTCTACGGTGCTTAATGCCATTCCTGTATCCGGTAAGTATTACGGATACGGATATTACGAAGACCGCACACCCCGCAAAAAGCGCTTTACAAAAATCTTCGGCCAGTGATCTCTTTCTTTCGGGGGAAGCCCAAAACTTTTTTGTCACCGCTCCGCACTGATTTCCACTCGCACCTGCTGCCTGCATTAGACGATGGCGTTGCCACCACCGATGCTGCATTAGCGGTAATTCAACAATTAGCTACGTTAGGATATACCCGGCTAATTACCACTCCGCACATCATGCACGACACTTACCCTAATACGGTGCAAACCATTACCCGGGCATGGGAGAATTTAAATAAAATTTTAGCCGAAGCCGGAATACCGGTAACCCTGGAGATAGCCGCTGAATACTATTTGGACGAGCAGGTATTTGCCATGGTCGAAAACGGAACCAAATTCATGACTTTTGGGGATAAGCATTTTTTGTTTGAAACCAATTTCTATTCGGAGCCATTTCAATTATCTGATTTTATTTTCAAAAGCTTTGTGAATGGTTATAAGCCAATATTGGCACACCCCGAACGTTACGGTTACATTACGCTTGCCAAGGTAGAAGAATTCCGGCACCGCGGGGTGTTGATGCAACTCAACCTGCTTTCGCTTTGTGGGTACTACGGCAAACCCATTCAAAAACTTGCACAAAAAATGGTAGTACAAGGCTGGGTTGATGCGGTAGGAAGCGATTGCCATAATTTAGAACAAGCCCATTTACTTACAACCTTGCCTGCCGACAAGTACTATCAAAAAGCGTTAGCTTTACCCCTGCTTAATTATAAGTTATGATTGCTGTAACAGGCGCCAATGGACTACTGGGTAGTTTTGTGCTGCGTGCGCTTGCAGCCCATGCGCCTGTGGTAGGTTTACACCGTGCCGGCATCAACTTACCATCAGAAAATCTTCCAAACGTAACCTGGCGTCAGGCCGATATTACCGATGCCCTCGCATTAGAAGAAGCCTTGCAAGGTGTTACTACAGTTATTCATACAGCCGCTGAGGTGTCGTTTAATCCGCGCAAGCGCAAAACCATGATGCGTGTAAACGTGGAAGGTACGCGTAACGTAGTAGATGCGTGCCTGGCGTTACAAATTCCACGGCTCATTCATGTAAGTTCAGTTGCCGCGCTGGGTCGTAAAGCAGGCATGAACAAGATTACTGAAACCAGCCTTTGGACTGAGAACGACTTGAATACAGACTATGCTGAATCGAAACACCTGGCTGAGCGCGAAGTATGGCGGGGCGCAGAAGAAGGACTTGCGGTGAACGTGATTAATCCATCGGTAATCTTAGCGCCCACACCCACACCGCGCAGCAGCGCCCGGATTTTCGAGTACGTGGCCCGGCAGCGTAAATTTTATACCGACACACAGGTAAACTATGTAGATGTGCGCGATGTAGTACGGGTAATCGAAAAATTACTGCATCAACCAACCGCAAATCAGCAATACATTGTTAGCGCGGGCCACGTGCCTGTTAAAAATCTTTTTGAACTAATTGCCCGGCAGCTAAACTGCAAAGCACCATCGGTGCGCCTTACACCTGGCTTGGCCCGCTGGGTTGCCCGTGCCGAAATGGTTCGCAGTTGGATAAGAAATTCAGAACCATTTATAACGCAACAGTCTATTAAGTTGGCCCGCCATAATTTCTATTACGACAGCGGCAAAGTGCAGCGCGAACTGCAGATTGATTTTCACACACTGGAAGAAACAATAGCCTGGTGCTGCCAACAGTACCTGCACCCATTTAGCACAAACAAATAAAACCTACAAGATTGTACGGCTTTATTTATTACCCGAAATTTGGGCTCAGGATTTTAGGAAAACCCAAATTTTTCTACCTTAGAAAAACCTTTTAGCCGATGGCCCAGGAATTTAGAAAGCGACAGGAAGAGGAGGAACTAATCAGGCGGTACGAAGAAAATTTAAAACAGAATCAGAGCGAATTCTTCGACATTGATTCGTACGAAATCATAATCAGCTATTACCTCGAAAAAAGAAAGTTTAAACGTGCGCTGGTAGCCGTAGATAGAGCGATGGAACAATTTCCTTACTCTACCGAATTGCTAACCCTTAAAGCCCAAGTACTCACCAATCTGGAGCGTTTTGAGGAAGCCCTTGAACTTCTGGAACAGGCCCGCAGCCTACATCCGTTCGATCTGGAAATACTCCTTTCTGTAGGATCAATTCTTTCTTTACAGGGCCGCTACGAAGAAGCCATAGCACTCTACGAAGAGGCCCTGGCATTTGCAGAAGAAGAACGTGATGAAATCTATTATAACATTGGCCTGGCTTATCAAAGTATGGAGAAATACGAGCAGGCCATTGATGCCTACAAGAATTCCATAGAGATTAACCTGAGCCACGAAGGTTCGCTGTACGAGCTCGCCTTTTGCTTGGATGTGGTGGGGCAGTTAGAAGGAAGTTTATCGTACTATAAAAAGTTTATTGACGAAGACCCCTACTCGGCTGCAGCCTGGTATAACCTGGGTATTGTATGCAATAAATTAGAGCGCTACGAAGAAGCCATTGAGGCCTATGAGTTTGCCATTGCCATAGACGAGAACTTTGCCTCGGCTCATTTTAACATGGGCAACTCGTTTATGAACCTGGAGTTGTACGAAAAAGCGCTGGAAGAATTTAGAAAAACCATTGAGATTGAAGGCCCCAGCCCTGAAGTATATTGCTGCATAGGCGCTGCCTACGAAAATCTGCAGCAGTACGAGTTGGGGTTAAAGTACTTTCAAAAATCCTGCAAGCTGGATGAGTTTTATGACGAAGCCTGGTTTGGGGCCGGCAGCTGCCTGGAGAAACAAGAGAAATGGTACCAGGCCTTACACTTTTTTAATCGGGCCATTAAGATCAACAGCCACAACGCAGAATATTGGAAGGCCGCGGCTCATGCCGAATTTAAAATAGGCAATACTATTTCCAGCATTAGCGCCTACGAAGAAGCCAGCTTGCTGGCGCCAGAAGACAAAGAGATTTGGCTAAACTGGTCGTTTATTTATTACGAGCAAGGCGAACAGCAAAAAGCTATAGAATTATTACTGCAAGGGTTAGACGAGTTGCCCGATGAGCCCGAGTTTTTTTACCGCATGACAATCTACCTGATTGAAGCCGGGCAATTTAAAGAAGCCTTAAACTATCTTGAAAATGCCCTCATTCTTGATTTTGACGGGCACAAGGTTTTGTATGACTTTTTTCCGAAACTTGAAACCCAAAAGGCACTTCAAAAAATTATTGATCAGTTTAGAAAGGAAAACTCCTGATGAATTACTCCCTTAAAAACTTACCCGAACGCACTACCAAGCCACGCCAAACCGGCTTTACTATGGCTATGGATAAAGGGTTAAGTGTACGCGAAGCTGAAGACTTTGTAAGTATTGCCGCTGACCATGTGGATATTGTAAAGTTAGGCTGGGCTACCTCGTACGTAACACCTAACCTGAAAGACAAGCTAAAGGTGTATAAAGATGCTGGCATACCTTGTTACTTTGGCGGCACCTTGTTCGAAGCCTTCATTATTCGCGACCAATTTGATGATTACAGAAAGGTGTTGGACAAGTTCGATATGTCGTTTGCTGAAGTTTCAGATGGCTCGATCGATTTAGATCACGATAAAAAGTTAGACTACATCAGCAAACTATCGGAACAAGTTACTGTACTATCAGAAGTGGGCTCAAAAGATGCCGACAAAATTATTCCACCTTATCAATGGATTGAGTTAATGCAATCGGAACTGGATGCCGGTGCATGGAAAGTTATAGGCGAAGCCCGCGAAGGCGGCAATGTAGGGTTATTCCGCAGCAGCGGAGAAGTGCGAAGCGGATTGGTTCAGGAAATTCTTACCAAAATCCCTTTCGAAAAAATTATTTGGGAGGCTCCGCAAAAAGCACAGCAAGTTTGGTTTATCAAGTTGTTGGGCGCCAATGTAAACCTGGGCAACATTGCCCCTAACGAGGTTATTCCGCTGGAAACTATTCGACTTGGATTGCGTGGCGACACGTTTTTGCATTTTCTTGGGTTGGAACGAAAGAAGGACAATTCGGCTCCGCCTTTTTACGCTGATTAAACTACGCGTTGAGAACCGTTAAAGACTATCTTCTCATTTTTAGTAAGGGCATGGGCATGGGTGCTGCCGATGTAGTGCCCGGAGTTTCGGGTGGCACCGTGGCTTTTATTACGGGCATTTACGAAGAACTGATTCAGTCTATCAAATCCATCGATGCCATCGCCATCCAATTACTTGTTCAATTTCGATTTGCGGAGTTCTGGCGGCATATCAATGGCAATTTTCTTTTGGCGTTGGTGAGTGGCATTTTTGTTAGTTTGCTTTCGCTGGCCAAACTCATGCTCTACCTTCTCGCGCATCAGCCGGTTAGTATCTGGTCTTTTTTCTTTGGCCTTATTCTTATTTCTACCCCGCTTATATTGCGTGATATTAAGAAATGGAATGTAGGAACGGTACTAAGTTTTATCATTGGGGTTGCCGCGGCCTATTTCATTACCATTGTTTCGCCTGCTGAAACGCCTACTCATCTTGTATTTATTTTCTTATGTGGCGCTTTGGCCATCTGTGCCATGATTTTACCCGGCATCTCTGGCGCATTTATCTTATTGTTGTTAGGCAAGTATGAGTTTATGATTACTGCCTTAACCGGTTTTAACCTGTGGGTAGTGGTAGTGTTTAGCACCGGTTGCATTACAGGCCTGCTTGTTTTTTCGAGAGTATTGAACTGGATTTTATTGCACTACCGCTATGCTACCCTTGCCCTGCTGGCGGGTTTCATGTTAGGCTCGCTCAATAAGGTGTGGCCCTGGAAAGAAGTAATTACCTACCGGCTTAACCAGGCCGGGCAGCAGGTGCCGGCATTTGATAAAAGTATTTCACCCTGGCAATACCTTGCTAAAACCGGGCAAGACCCGCACATTTTAAATGCAGTACTCTTTGCCATGCTGGGCATTATCCTGGTTATTGGCATCGAGAAAATTGCAACGTACTTAAAAACAAAATCCTAACTCCACATGGAAAAGAAATTTGGCCTGATAGGCGCCACCGTTAGTCACTCCTTTTCAAAGTCTTATTTTGATGAGAAGTTTTTTCGCGAAGGCCTACGCGATTACCACTACGATTTGTATTCGCTGCCCACTATTGACGACTTGAAGAAACTATTGGAAGAAAACCCGGAGCTGGCCGGATTAAATGTAACCATACCCTACAAAGAGCAGGTTTTAAAATTTTTGAGCGACATTGATACGGATGCAAAAAAGATTGGAGCTGTTAACGTAATCAAAATTCAAGACGGTAACCTGATTGGATATAATACTGACAGCGGAGCTTTTTATGAGTCGTTGGAAAAATGGTATCCGCGCACCGAAAAATCCAAGGCCTTGGTACTGGGCACCGGTGGCTCGGCCAAAGCCGTGCAACAGGCACTCATTAAATTAAATATCCCTTACGAAATGGTTTCGCGCGAAACCAGTAAAGGACAACACACCTACGAAAGTCTTCAAAAAGATGGCAGCCCGATTTCAAAATCAAACCTGATCATCAATACCAGCCCGCTGGGGATGTCGCCTGCTACCAACGCCTTTCCGCCCATCAACTACGAGTTGCTTACAGCCGATCACTACGTGTACGATCTGATTTACAACCCGGCCCGAACCATGTTTTTACAGAAAGCAGAAATGCGTAATGCACATATCAAAAACGGCCTTGAGATGTTGCACATCCAAGCCGAAAAATCGTGGGCAATCTGGAATAACTAATTGTAACAAATAACGCTGCCTGCTTTCATTGGCAATTAGTATCTGGTAATTTTTACAAACTTGTGGCACCATTCAAAACAAAGCTTATGACAACCCTATGTCAGTAGCATTAGTGGTTAAGTAACTATTTACCAGGGTAACCAGTTAGGCCATTTGAAGGAACTGCCTTAGATTTACTTCATGGATTTTATTTTGAACAGTGAGTTTATGCCTATGGGCGATCAGCCGCAGGCTATCCAAAAACTGGTGCAAGGTCTTAACGAAGGCGAAGCCCATCAAACGTTGTTGGGTGTAACAGGCTCTGGAAAAACATTTACGGTGGCTAATGTAATAGCCCAGGTAAACCGCCCCACGCTCATTCTTAGTCATAACAAAACGTTGGCGGCCCAATTGTATGGCGAGTTCAAACAATTCTTCCCCGAAAATGCGGTAGAGTATTTTATTTCGTACTACGACTATTACCAGCCAGAGGCTTACATTCCATCTTCCAATCTTTATATCGAAAAAGATCTGTCCATAAATGAAGAAATCGAAAAACTTCGATTGAGTGCTTCTTCTTCTTTGTTAAGCGGCCGGAGAGATGTGTTGGTGGTTGCTTCGGTTTCGTGTATTTACGGTATTGGTAACCCCGAAGAGTTTGGTAAAAACCGGGTGCAATTGCGTGTAGGCGAAATGATACCGCGGAATAAACTCTTATTTGCCTTAGTGGATATTCTTTACCACCGCACCGAAGCAGAATTTAAGCGTGGGACTTTTCGTGTAAAAGGAGATACGGTAGATGTTTTTCTTGCCTACGCAGATTACGCACTACGCATTTATTTTTTTGGCGATGAGATTGAAGCGATCCAACTTATCGATCCGATATCTGGAAAAAAAATAGCCGATGAAAAAAATGCGGTAATCTTTCCTGCCAACTTGTTTGTTACCGGAAAAGATTTGTTGCAAACCGCCATCCGCGAAATACAAGACGATATGGTGTTGCAGGTGGATATGTTTGAACAAGAAAAAAAACACCTGGAAGCCAAGCGGCTGAAAGAACGCACCGAGTTTGATTTGGAAATGATGCGCGAGCTGGGCTATTGCAGTGGTATAGAAAATTACTCGCGGTACTTTGATAGACGATCTGCCGGGGCCCGGCCCTTTTGCTTAATAGATTACTTCCCGAATGATTTTCTATTGGTGATTGATGAAAGTCATGTTACCGTACCCCAGGTGCGGGCCATGTGGGGTGGCGACCGATCGCGCAAAGTAAACTTAGTGGATTATGGGTTTCGCTTGCCTTCGGCATTGGATAACCGGCCGCTCACCTTTAATGAGTTTGAAGGATTGGTTAACCAGGTAATCTACGTAAGCGCTACACCTGCCGAATATGAACTTAGAAAGTCGGAAGGTGTGGTCATTGAGCAACTCATTCGCCCAACGGGGTTGTTGGATCCACAAATTGAGGTGCGCCCCAGTCGCAACCAGATAGACGATTTGTTCGAAGAAATTGACGAGCGGGTAAAGAAAAAAGAACGTGTATTGGTAACCACGTTAACCAAACGCATGGCCGAAGAGTTAACAAAATTTATGGCGCGGGCCGCGATCAAATGCCGGTACATTCACTCGGAGGTAACTACGTTAGATCGGGTTGAGATTTTACGGGAATTACGGCTCGGGGTTTTTGATGTGTTGGTGGGTGTAAACTTACTGCGCGAAGGATTGGACTTACCGGAAGTTTCGTTGGTGGCTATAATGGATGCCGACAAAGAAGGCTTTTTACGCAACCAACGGTCGTTGGTGCAAACGATTGGTCGCGCAGCACGCAACGAAAATGGCCGCGTTATTATGTATGCCGATACCATTACAGAATCGATGCAGGTAGCTATTGATGAAACGAACAGGCGCAGAAAAATCCAGCAAGACTATAACCTGGCGCATGGCATTACACCCCGAACAGTTCTTAAATCGAAAGATTCTATTCTGGGGCAAACCAAAGTGGCCGATTCAAAGAAGACTACCAAGCGGTACTACATTGAGGAAGAAGAAAAATCGTTGGCTGCCGACCCGGTAGTGGCATACTTAAGCAAACCCGAACTGGAGAAAATGGCCGAACGCACGCGTAAGGCAATGGAAAAGGCTGCAAAAGAACTGGAGTTTATGGAAGCTGCACGATTGCGCGATGAGTACCTGGCTATTCAAAAATTGTTGGAAGAAAAGAAGTAAGATTGTATATGATAAAGTTAGCAGGTACTGTTTTAGTTATTCTCGTAAGCGTTGTGTTTGGTCATTCACAAAGCAGCAACGATTTTTTAGTGAGTGGCGGGTTTGACTTTATAAAAACAGATTACAGCCGCTTTGCTGATAAGCTTCAGCTTGGTGCCGAAGCGAATTATTTTGTAGTACGGCACTTTGCTGCCGGTGCTGGTGTAGAGGTTTGGACCCGCAGTCAAACTTCGTTTGCGTTAGGAATGCGCTATTATGCAGTTGATAATTTTTATGTTCGTATGCGCAGTTTGATTGGTGTAAACGATGTGGCGTTGGGCGCTGGATGGTCTAAACCGCTTGCAGGTAATTGGCTTTTTGAAGCAGTTGGCGATTTTTACCTGGGCCAGACTGAGTTTGGCATTCGCGTAGGTGTGGGGTATGTAATAAAAAAGTAAAATGACTAATAAGCAGATTATAGAATTGGTAGCGCAATTCAAGTCTAACTACGAGGGCGAGCCGTGGTTTGGCAACTCAATGCGAGAAATTCTGAACGAAGTTAGCCCAGAGATAGCGTTTGGCACTCCCACTAAAAAGGCCCATTCGCTTGCACAGATTGTGTGGCACATGGTGTACTGGCGACAGTCGTTGATTAAACGCCTGGCCGGAGATATCGGCTACAAGGGCTCGATGAAAAGTGAAGACAACTGGAGCACCGCAGAGCGATTACTGGCATTGGGCTGGCCGGCTATTCAAGAATTATTACATACTTCGCAGCAACAATTGGTTGAACTACTTGAGCAACAGACTGACGACTTGCTGGAATTGCCTTACTCTGAAAAAGCCACCTACAGACAATTGATTAATGGAATCATTCAGCATGATTTGTACCACCTGGGGCAAGTGGCTTATTTAAAGAGTATTTTTAGCGAGTAAGGATGTAGTGGTTACAAGCACCAAAACACGGCTAAAACCCGCGCCATTCTGAGCGAAGAATCGGTAAGTTTTTTTAATAGATTAAAACTTGGAACGCAGCACGTCCCAGTAAAGACTGAAGAAACAAGCGAAGAATCCCGAATTATTTAAACCGAGATCCTTCGCATAAAGGGTCTTGACTTGAAAGTTAAGCTGTACTTCCCGCTCAGGTCGTTAGCTTTATTCAATCATCTGAAATGAACAAGCGAAGAATCCCGAATTATATAAACCTAGATCCTTCGCTTAAAGGGTCTTGACTCGAAAGTTAAGCTGTACTTCCCGCTCAGGATTACGCTTTCTTTGATTATCCCTAAGGCTACAACCTCAATTTGGCATACCCACTCACGCCAAAACTATGCGCATACGTCCACACCCGATGCGGGGTAAGTGGCGGAAAGTAAAGAAAATCACCCGCATGAATGGTTGTCTCTTCCAAATAATCTGTAGTAAGATCCGGTGGCGGATCAATGTAGTTGCCCGCATTATCGGGTTCAAATGGGTTCTCCTTCGCGTCAATCAACTGCCACTTCTTAATCCCTTGTTGCAAATACATCCAGCCGCCACCATGATTGGGGTCAACATGCAAGGGCGTATAAGAACCATTCCGTGTAAGCGTTAAACAAATCTTCTTACGCGATCTTTTCACAACCTTCAATAAATCTTCCGGAAGTTCCGAATCAAGCAACACCGGAAACGGAGCATCTACAATATTCATGCTCAGTGCCTCCTGCCGGAATTGCCGGAAAGCTTCACTGGCCCATAGCCACAATTCGGCACCGCCTTTACCATAACCAAATAACTCCATGTCATTTTGCTGCGCCCGTTGCTCGCAGGTTGTCAGGTTGCAGGGAAGCTTTAGCCCTCGAACCACAAAAGATGTTCCCAACGCAAAACCTTCTTGTAAGGAACCAACTTCGGAAATTTTCTTCACGGTCTAACTTATTCTATTTAGGCAACTTGAATTTGGTGTGGCACAAGGCATTCCACATCCCAGCACCAATATACTACGAACAAGTGTTCCGCTCAACTGGATGCTTAAAAATCTGATCCGACTCAATCTTAAGATGGGCTCTATTCACCTTCGTGGCAGCATAAAAAGATTCAGCATAAAATGAATAAAAATAATAGTTCGATTTCATTACCTGCTTATCATTTGGTGTTCTTCTTTGCCGCATGTAAAAAAATATGAACAAACTAATCCATATAATCCATCCACCAATAATCTTTACTATCATTCCATTCACCAAAGAAGGAAATAGAAGCGTATCTATCTGATTCGTTTTCCAAAACACCCACTCACTTGCCAAATGAGTTGCCAACTTCGGGCTGCCCGTTTCAAGAATTATTATTCCATCACCTGTTTTCGGATTTAATCGAACGGCTGTGTTAATAGGAGGTGTACTCTTGCCATCATGACCAATTATGAAATCAAAATTTTCCGTAGCAGCAAAAAGAATCGTTCCTAATCCCCATATATCTGCGCCCCATTGCTGAGCGTGCGGCTTTCGCATCAACCTTAAAGTCTCTGAACTAATTACATTTCTTCCAATTGGTTCGCCTGATTTACCTTTTAGGTGCGCTTGAAAAAACAACTCCAAATCCGATAGTGAAGTATAAAGCGAGGTGGCGGCTAACGCTGTATATTTATAGTGATGTGCTGGAGTTCCATCTTGATTATAAAACTCGCACATCCGGTCAGATGGAATTTCGCGCCAATCAAAAGAAGTGTTGATCATTCCCAATGGTGTAAATATCTCTTCTTTCATATACCCTGCAAATGATTTACCGGTAACTTCTTCTACAAGCAATTGGAGTAATGTGTAACCACCGCCTGAGTACTTAAATGAGCTTCCGGGTTTTATACCAACCACTACAGATCCTACTCTGCCAGAATCTGCATCAAGCGCTTTTGTTAAAGACTGTTCGATGGTTTGGATTGATCGTTCGTCTTCGAACCCGGAATAGCCAAGTCCATCGGTTAACCCCGCAGTATGACTTAATAATCTACGAACAGTTACCTCCTCGTTGTTGAAATGACTTGGTGGTAATTTCCAGCGTGTTAAATACTTGCTTATCGGAGCATCCAACTCCAGTTTTCCCTGGTCAACCAGTTTCATGATCCCGAATGCGGTAATCCATTTGCTGAGGGATGCAACCTGAAATATTGTATTTCGATCAACCGGTTTATTGGCTGACTGAAATTTTTCAAACTGGACACTTCCGTTTTCCAAAACGGCCACTGCAAAATTTCCCACGAAGGCTTTATCAATTTCCTTTTCCACTGCGGTTGCATAGGAAAGTCCTGAACGATCAATAATGGAGGGACGGAAACAACCGTTCATGGTTGCAAAAAATACACCCACTGACCAAACAACTAACCCTATTAGAATAGCTAACGTACGTAGTAGTAACTTCATACCGTTTGACTTATAAGGGAAGTGCCGATGATGTTTCTAACTTCGCTACATATTCATAACCTCGGTATAGCACTAAAATTTCTACGATAACGGCTGGTATCATAACTACATAACCAATAAAGAACAATAGAACGGAAAGAAATGCGGCCCCGGTAATAATCTCCAGCACACCGGCCGCCCGCGAAAGTTCACCCATACCGTCCTGCAGGCGTATGAGCGCTATTCCAAAAATCAAAGTAAGCGCCCCTATCACTACGCTAGCTGTTATGTAAGGAATCCACAACCTCTCGTCATTGTTCATCCACAGGGTAGATACATCCAGGATACTGATGGCAACAACTGCGCCTATCATCATGTAACTTCCTATTCTCAGCAATCCGTTTTCAAATACGTTGCTTAATACAATAAAGCCGGTCATAAAAAATACATACGCCACAACCATGGTTACTGTAAGGCCAATGTAAATAAAGTTGACCCAATGGGCCCAGTCGTTTTCTTTGGTAAGCCAGGCAAGGCCCATCGCATTTAGAATTGTTTCTACCGCCAGGTATATGCCACCGGCAAAAACCGCTGCAAGCAGTGCTGTGCGGGTATAGCTTGGTACCGGTTTGGATTGAGTCTCCATAATGATTTTTTGGTTAAAGAAAGTATCAGGATTTTCGCCCAGGGCTTGCAGTAAAATCTTAATGGTGGAGATACGCGGCAACACTTCGCCAGCCTCAATGCGCTGGATGGTGCGCACGCTCACATGGCTTCTTTCTACCAGTTCTTCCTGGGTAAGATTTTTTTCTTTGCGGAGGGCGGTAAGGCGTTTGCCGAGTTCGGGTTGCTGCATGGTAAAGAATTTAGGGTGCAAGTTTACCGCACAGAACGGCAATGACCGCGAAAAAGGTCGTGCATTTTGCCCGTCATTTACCCGACATTTAAAAATTTAAAGGATTTCGGACGTTGGTGGTTGGCTACTGTGCCCGCACGATTGAAAAACCAATCTAGGTTAATCTCCTTTTTAACGTTAGCCTGATAAACACAAAGCTAAACAGTGTAAGCACCGCCCCTAACATCATGGCCGAACCCGGAAAATACACCGGAGCACTGCTGGATACAAAATAAGAAAACACGTAGCTCATTAGCAGCGGGCCAATAATCGAAGTAATACTCATCAGGCTGGTGAAGCCGCCCTGCAACTCGCCTTGCTCGTTGGGTGGCACAATGCCCGACATAATTCCCTGCAGGCCTGTCATGGCTATGCTGCCCAAACAATAAATTACAATAATACTGTACATCATCCACCCTTGGGTGGCAAAGGCATACAATACAAAGCTGATAAGGTACAAGGTCATGCCTACTGTAACACTGCGTTGCTGGCCAAGCTTGGGAATAATTACCCTGATAAGCGCTCCTTGAATAATTGCAAAAGCAATCCCTACAATGGCAAGCGAAATTCCAATCTCCTTCATCTCCCACCCAAATTTCTCTTTGGTATAGAATGTCCAGTTGCTTTGCACTGCGTGCGATGCGATATAGAGAAAGGTAAGCGAACCCATTAACCCAAATATGAGCGGGTAGCGCTTTAATGAAAGCAAGGTTCCAATCGGGTTGGCGCGCTTCCATTCAAACGTTCTCCGGTTCTCGGCTTTGAGCGATTCGGGTAACACGAACAATCCAAAAAGGAAGTTTATAAAGGTAAGTCCGGCCGATACCATGAAAGGAACGCGCAACCCCAGCGTACCCAAAAAACCACCCAGCACCGGCCCAATGATAAAACCGAGCCCAAACGCAGCACCAATTAACCCGAAATTTTTGGCCCGTTCTTCCGGGGCGCTGATGTCGGCAATATAAGCCCCACCAGTTGTAAAGCTGGCGCCCATAATGCCAGCTATAACGCGGCCTACAAAAAGCCAGGCCAGCGTGGGTGCGAACGACAAAAAGAGGTAATCGATGGTGAACCCAATAAGCGAACCCAACAACACTGGTCTTCTACCATAGCGATCGCTGAGGGCACCGATAACCGGGGCCAACAAAAATTGAATAAAGGCATAGGCAAAAAGCAACCAGGCGCCCATTTTGCTGGCATAACCCATAGATTCACTCGCCTTCGGATCGAGGTTGCCAAGCTCCATAATCAAGTCGGGCATAATTGGGATAATGATGCCGAGGCCGATCACATCAATTAGCAAAGTAAAAAATATGAAGGTGAGGGCAGGTTTGCGGGAGGGGGTCATACGTACGGTAGTTCTTGGTGCAAAATAAGAAATTTATGCGCGTTCATTGGCAGAAAATACTTTTCGCGCAAAAGCAGACGCCAAATGTCTTCGTTAAGATTCTAATTCTGTGGTTCGTGTCTTCACGAACCACATAAAATACTCCTCAAGCCATGGTTCGTGTCATCACGAACGATTAAACTTCTCAAATGCCGCGATTCGTGTCAGACATAAAACTGCTTAAACGAACATCCCACATGGATTTGGGTGAGCTCTACTTCTGGACCAATGCCCAGGTTCGTGTCTCCACGAACCATTAAACAAACGCCCGATTCGTGTCATCACCAGCAATTAAACTTCTATATTTAATAATGGAAGACACAAAACAGCTTAAACGAACATCCCTCATGGATTTGGGTGAGCTCTACTTCTGGACTGCTACGATTAACGGATGGCAGAAATTATTGGAAAAAGATTCATTTAAAGATATAATTATAAGATCTCTTAAGTATTTGTGTAATAAAGGAAAGATCGATGTATTTGCCTTTGTTATAATGCCTAATCATATCCACCTAATTTGGCGAATTAATGAGCTCAATGGTAAAGAAACTCCCCAAGGTTCATTGCTGAAGTACACAGCCCATGAATTTAAAAAAATGCTTCCGCAAAGAGAGCTGGAAGGTTACGCAGTGCCAGCCTCTAACAAACAATACGAATTTTGGCAACGCGATCCGTTAGCTATTCATTTGTATACGCAGAAAGTTGCTTACCAGAAGTTAGATTACATTCATAATAATCCAATTGCTGGTAACTGGAGGTTAGTGAACAATCCACGTGATTATAAATACTCTACAGCCGGTTTTTACGAACTTGACGTAGAAGGGTTTTCATTTGTTAAAGATTTGAGAGAAGAGTTTTAACAATCCACAGTCTTAAGCATGCAGGTTCGTGAAGACACGAACCTAAGCATAAGCAGGCAATAGCAGGAATAATGCTAATGCCTTGGTTCGTGTCTTCACGAACCACATTAGATTAGTCAATCATCCTTGTAATTATAAATATCTTCAGCCAATTTTTATACGGACTTGACGAAAAAGATGTTTCTTCTGTTAAAGATTTAATATAAGAGCTTTAACAATGAATAGGTTTAAGCATGCAAGCATGCAGATCAGTCAATGATCCTTGTAGTTATAAATACTCTTCTAATGCCTTGGTTCGTGTCTTCACGAACCACATTTGATTAGTCAATCATCCTTGTAATTATAAACACTCTAGAGCCAATTTTTATACGGACTTGACAAAAAAGATTTTTCGTTTGTTAAAGATTTAGGAGAATAGTTTTAACGATGCACAGTTTTAAGCATGCAGGTTCGTGAAGACACGAACCTGAGCATATAGTGTTTCAAACAACCATCACTCATACTTCAACGACTCCACCGGATTAGTTTGGGCCGTTTTGAGTGAATGGAAGGCAACGGTAAGAAAGGCAAACAGCAGCGCCAGCAGTGTAACCACTCCAAACGTAATAAAGTTAATGGTAGTTTGGTAAGCAAAATTCCCCATCCAATTGCTCACGATATAATAGGCAGCCGGAATAATGAGCACACCCGCAATCACCACTAGGTACATTACATCTTTAAACAATAAATAAATAATGTGAGGCACACTGGCACCATGCACTTTGCGTATGCCTATCTCTTTGGTACGCTGGGCTGCCGTAAAGGCAGATAGACCCAACAATCCTAACAACGAAATAAAAATACAGACATACGAAAGACCCGACAGCAACTTGTATTGAATTTCATCGGCCCGGTATTGTTCATTAAAGCGTGCATCCTGAAAAAAGTACTCGTAGGGATGGTTGGGATCGAAGCCCGTCCATTTTGTTTTGATATAGTCCATGGTGCTCGCAAGGTCCTCACCTGAAACTTTGAGATTTAAAAAGCCGCCTTCATTCCGGCTTTTAATAATCAATAAGGGCTCAACCGCATTGTGCAACGATTGATAATTAAAATCTTCTACCATGCCAATAATCTGACCATCCGATTCGCCATGAAACCATCGCATTTTTTTTCCAACTACCTCATCGCCCCAGCCCATGCGCTTTGCCGCAGCCTGATTACAGATAAATACATTGTCCACATCCACATTGGCACCGGGTTGAAAATCGCGACCCGCTAAAAGTTTAATGCCCATTGTTTCGAAATAGTTTTCGCCTGCTACAATCAGGTTAAATTGTTGTTGCTTCATGCCCTCCTCACTTTCGGCCATCATTACTGGCCCCCCAATGCCCATTCCCAATACCTGGTACGAAGTAGTAGCAGCCGAAATTTTAGGATGTTGCAAAAATTCGTTCTTGATTGAAGTAAGCTGCTTTTCAACCAATGTATCTTGTACCGGAAGAATAAGAATATTTTCTTGTGTGAAGCCGAGGTCCTTGCTGCGCATAAACGTAATCTGATCGCGCATAAAGAAGGTACACACCACTACAAAAATAGAAATAGCAAACTGCACGGTGATTAATGCTTTGCGCAAATGATGGCTGGCCTTACGGTTTTTGAATGAACCTTTGAGGGCACTGATGGTAGGAATAGTGGGTAAATAAAAAGCCGGGTACAAGCCTGAGAATACTCCAATACCCAACGCAATTCCAAGTGCACCAACTAATAATACCGGGTTGCTGAAAAAATCCGGCACCAGGTCTTTCTCAATTAAACTATTAAAAGCCGAAAAGTTGAGAATAATTTGCACTAACGCTACGGCAACCAGCAACGAAATGAAAGATAAAAACACTGACTCACCCAGGAATGAAAACACCAACGACCGTTTGCTGCCACCCAATGTTTTCTTCATAGCAATCTCTGCGGCACGTTTTACAGCTTTGGCTGTGGATAGGTTCATATAGTTGATGCATGCCAGCAACATGATAAACACCCCAATACCGGTAAATGCATACAAGTAGGCCTTATTGCCGGTGGGTTCATCCGAAAGCAAAGAGGAATCAAAATGAACCTCGGCCAAGGGTTGCAAGATGGCGCTGTACTGCCCGCCTACCTGGTCGCCAAATGATTTGAAATATTTGTTGAAGATATCTGGAAACTTATCGTAGAAGTTTTGTGGGTTATAGTTCTCCGTCATTAATAAATACGTGTACACATCCGGATTCCAGAATGCTTCTGATTTTATTACACCCTGATCCATTACCCATTGCCGGCTTTTACTTAACCCCGACAGCAGAAAATCAAATTTTAGGTGAGTGTTATTGGGCAGATCTTCAATTACCCCCGTTACCTTCCAGGTTTCGTTGTCAATAACCAAAGATTTATCCAACGGGTTATCTTCACCAAAGTACCGTATGGCTGTCGATTGGGTAATTACCACATTGTGCACACCATTTAAACAGGTAGCAGGGTTACCTGCAATAAACTTATGATTAAACACCTGCAGGTAGGTGGAGTCGGTGCGCACTACATCTTCTTCGTAGTTGGTAATTTCGCTTCCGTTATGTTCATACCGAACCAACGTATGATCCCAATTATTGGCGCGGGTTACGGCTTGCACTTCCGGAAATTCGTCTTTCAAAATACTCCCTAATTCGCGGGCCGAACGTGCCACGCGCACATCAATGCCTGTGGCTTTCAGGTGGCCACCAAGGCGATAAATGCGCTCGTAATTTGCAAAGTGCTTGTCGTAGGTAAGGTCGTGTTGCAGAATAAGTAGTAACACAATACTTACCGAAATACCGAGTGCGAGGCCGGCAATATTTAGAACTGAGAAGAATTTATCTTTAAGGAATACCCGAACAAAGAACTTGAGGTGTGTTTTGAACATTGCAATCTGATTTTTGGGATAGGATGACTTAACTTAAAACAAAGTTGACCCAATTTGCAAGAAGGATACCACCTTAGACAGTGCCTTTAAACTGATTATTTTGAGGGTTTCAGATTTTAAATATGATCACTTCCGAACACAGGTGTAGTGATTTCGGGAACGGAAACTAAGTTCTTTGGGCTACCCGGCCAGTGGCGGATTGAATGCAAAGCCTTGTTTAGTTTTTACTTTAGTCTGATCGCAAACAAAAAACCCACCTGCAGGTGGGTTTTATTCTAACAATCAATTCCAATTACTTCGCAAATCGTTTTGCCACTTCACTCCAGTTTACCACGTTCCAAAAAGCAGCGCAATAGTCTGGTCTGCGATTTTGGTAGTTGAGGTAGTAGGCATGTTCCCATACGTCCAATCCCAACAGCGGGGTGCCTTTTACTTCGGCTACATCCATCAGTGGATTGTCTTGATTAGGGGTTGAGGTGATTGCCAACTTGCCGGAGGCATCTTTTATTAACCAGGCCCAGCCGGAACCAAACCGACCGGTAGCGGCAGCATTGAACTTGGTTTTAAACTCTTCAAAATTTCCAAAGGCTGCGTTAATCGCATCGGCCAACGCACCGGTAGGCGCACCACCGGCATTGGGGCCCATCACCGTCCAAAACAATGAATGATTGTAGTGCCCACCGCCATTGTTGCGAACGGCTGCAGGGTATTTTGAAATGGTGGCACAGATTTCTTCAATGCTCAGATTTTCTTCGGGTTTGCCTGCTACGGCATTATTTAAATTGGTAACGTATGCGTTGTGGTGTTTGCCATGGTGTATTTCCATGGTGCGTGCATCAATGTGCGGCTCCAATGCATTGAAAGCATAGGGAAGCGCAGGAAGTGTAAATGCCATAAGAATTTATTTTTAGTTGAATAACAAATATACACCCAGAACCTATTTTGAAGGTTAAAAGTTTAGGCCATACCAAAAGATTTTTATGAGTGGAAAATCAAATTTTACGGACCTTATAACCTTCTTTGGTAAGAACGGCCAACACTTTATCGCGCACATCGCCCTGAATCAGAATTTCACCATCCTTACACGAACCTCCTACTCCGCATTTGGATTTCAAAAGCTTTGTGAGCCCTTCCAGATCGGCTGTGGTGCCGATAAAACCGGTGATAAGCGTTACCTGTTTACCGGCCCGCCCCTTGTTATCCATTTGAATGCGAAGGTTTTGCCTGGCAGCGGGTAATGTTTCGGCCTCCTCGTGGCTTTGGTAACTGTAGTTAAAGTCCGAGTTGGTAGAATAAACCACACCCGCACGGTTTTTCCATTCATTTTTTTTACTCATGATTTAAAAGCTATGGATACGCAAAAAAACAAAACCCAGCAAAATCAACAAGAGGTTAACAATGCCCACATTAAACCTGAATTCCACGCCCTTCCACCAAAACGTACCCAGCAGCGAGGTTGCAAGCATTATCAACGGCAGAAATTTAAAATTTCCATAAATGGAAACGGGTACCCGGGTTTTAAACCGGGTTTTTTCATTTTCTAAAAGTAAAGGAACTGAAAACAGCGCGGTAGTATGAATGGTGATTATTGAGCCTAACTTAAACTCCTGGGCGGTAAGCGGATTGAGTGTAATCACTTCGCCACCATCCAACGCCAGTTGTGACGACTGGGCATAGCGCGACTCGCGCTTGCGCGAAATACTTAGAATTTCTTCGCGGGTTTGGTTGGCCGGTAACGAATAATCGGCAATAAGCACAACGGAAAACAATAGTGCCAGCCGCGAGCAAGCAACGGCATACAGAAGATAATCTCGCATGGCCTGCAGCACTTGCCTGCGCACCGAGGCCGACTCGCGGGCGGGGCCTCTTCTAAACCGCGGGTCGCGTTGATGAGTTTGTACTGTAAAAGGCGGTGGTGCCCCTTGCAGCAGTTGGTCGTAATCAAATTTACGTTGCGGGTCGCTTAGTACCTGGTACGCTTCGTTTATTTCTACAAACACCGCAGCCGCTTCGGGCGTGGGGTTCTTATCGGGGTGATAGAGCAGCGCCAGCCTGCGATAGGCGCGCTTTACATCGGCCGCATGGGCAAATAACTTTAACTCCAGTATCGAATAGTAATTCTTCAAGCGCTGTAAAAAAGCATTCCTGCTCAATATAAAAAGCCTCCCGAAAATTCAGGAGGCCTTTTTATTAAAACGCTAAAATCGAAACCTAAATTTTAACGTTTTACAACAAACGTAAGCACCGGTCGCTTGGAGTGGCCTACCACATCTTCGGCAATGCTTCCGGCCAGCACGTGGGCAAACCCGGTGCGACCGTGTGTGGCCATGGCAATCAGGTCGGCATCAATGCTTTCGGCAAAGTAAATAATGCCGTCTTCTTCGGTAAGGTCGTTGAATACATTAACGGTATAATTCTTTAACCCCAATTTTTTGGCAAAACGCTCCATGTAATCTTTTACTACATAGTCGCGCTGAAAATCGCCCGGGGTATTGATGCGCACCAGGTGCACGGTAGAGTTATAAATTTGCTGGGTCTTTTTCACCATGCGCGAAAAAATCTCTTCGTCTTTGTGCATGGCGGTTGCATACACAATGTTTTTGAAATCAATCTTGGCCGGTTTTTTATTAATACTTAACACGGGGCACCGCGAGTGGCGCACTACCCGCTCGGTATTGGTACCAATTACCACTTCGGCTATACCCGTACGGCCGCGGGTACCCATTACCACCAAATCTACTTTATGTTCGGTAATGATGGTGCGCATGCCATGAAAAGCATTACCGAGGCGCAACTCTCCGCTTACTTTAACTGCGGCAAAGCGCGGATCCAACACCAGTTTCTCCAGTTGCGCTTTTGATTTCTCTATCAGCTTGAGCGTAAATAGCTTATCGGCCCAGTTTTTTTCTGTGCGCCACTCACCGGAAATCGAATACGAATCGGGAGTAGCTTCTTCCACCACGTGCAGCAAAATAATTTCAGCGTTTGACTTCTTCGCTATTTCATACCCAACCTCTAATGCGTTGGTTGAAATTTTTGAGAAGTCGGTAGGTACCAGTATTTTTTTCATTGCGATTGAGTTTTTAAAATTGTTTTGAACCCGAACTAAAAGTACTCACTTTCCTACAAAATCAAAATGTAATTCAGGGGCAGATCACGTCTCCTGCAAGGCCGTTCTCATGCGTAATTTCATGTACCATGGGATGATGCACAAATACCCGGGCCATCAACCAGATGCCAACGCCCATAAATGCCAACATGGCCAGGCGCTGATACTGCTGGGTAAGTCTTAAAAAACCTAAATTCAAGAGCCAGTTCAATCCAATCATAACCGGCCAGGTACCCAAACCAAACATCAACATAAATACAAATCCTTGCGCGGCTGTGGGCAGTATAAAACAATACGTAAGGGCAAGGTAAGTAAGGCCGCATGGCAGCAATCCGTTAAGCATGCCCATTACAAAAATGGCTCCGCCCTGCTTCTGCTGCAACCAAAAGCCAAAGATGCGTTTTAGCTGTGTTGTTAATTTATTAATGAGGTAAGTAAAGTATGGAATGCGTACACCTGTTAATGCCCCCACGCCCATTAACAAAAAAACTGTACCCATTAAAAAAGACAATACACCCTGCCAGGCCGTTAAACTAAACACGCTGCCAAAGGCGGCAGCAAGGGCACCTAAAAGACTGTAGGTTGCAACTCGGCCCGTGTTGTAAACAATTTTATTTAGTGCAAAAGGTTTTTTTGCGGTTACTGCCATGGCCAGCGGGCTGCACATGCCTGCGCAGTGCAAACTTCCGGCTAACCCCATTACAACAGCCGTCCACATCATTAAATTAAAGCACTAATAATTTTTCAACATAGTATTCCTGCCCGTTAACCGACCAGGAAAAGTCCACGCGGTAAAGGCCCGGCTCCCACGCTTTCAATTCAAACTGTTGGCTTGATGCGGCCGTTGGCTTTACTTCAAACTGATAATCCAGCGCGGCTTTAGATGGTCGTTGTACGGTAAGCCTGCCGTTTTCAACCTGGCTTAGCTGCATGTACGAGAGCTTTACCCGGTTCCCCTCAAACGAAAGTTCGGGTTTGGCTGGCAGGGCATTGGCATTGCTTATGCGCAGCATCTTATCGCTGTGCTTCAGTTCGTCATCGTAATAGGTTTTAGATACCAGGCTTACCTCTTGCCGCATGGCTAAAAAAACCAACACCCCCATAAACAGGGCAAAGAATACAAAGGCTCCAATTATCCATTTCATACGAAGTGTGTTTTAGTTTACTTGCTTTGGTTTGAACTTTATGGGGCCAATAAATCGCGCGCGGGCAGTCTCTAATTTTTTGGCTCCCTGGTATATTCCCAACTCGATTTCTGTTTTTGCTGCACTGATAAACTCTTCCGGCAGCTTAATCATAATCATTCCCTTCAGAATTCCTTCTTTCGGAACGACCATTGCCGGATCGCCAATTTTCATAAACGTAGCTTGTGCAGGCGATTCTATTTTTACCGTAAGCTCAATATCATTAAAAGTCTTATTTAAAAATTCGATGCTGTAAAGGTTGGTAATCTGGCCGTCATCGGTTTTGGTATAGAGCGTGCCCGGTACTTTCAGAATGGTGGTTTCAGTATCGGCACGGGTAAACACAAAGTAACTTAACAAGCTAACAAGTGCCGTTAACACCACTGCATAACCAGCTACACGGGGCGTAAATAATTTTAGAGTTCCCCTGCTAATCGCATTATAGGATGAATAGCGGATCAAGCCTTTGGGTTTGCTGATCTTTAGCATTACCTCATCGCAGGCATCCATACAGGCCGTGCAGTTTACACACTCTAATTGCGTGCCGTTGCGAATGTCGATACCGGTTGGGCACACGTGCACACACAATTTGCAGTCGATGCAATCGCCTTGTTTATCGGCTACCGTTAATTGATTTTTCTTGAGCTTACCGCGCGGTTCACCCCGCAGCCAATCGTAGGCAACCACTAACGAATCTTTTACCAGCAACACACCTTGTAATCTTCCATAAGGGCACACCGCAATGCAGGCCTGTTCGCGAAACCAGGCAAACACGCCATAGAAAATTCCTGTAAACACCAGCAAGCCCACAAAACCGGCTAAATGTGCTGTCGGTGACTGGGTAATAATTTCCTTTACCTGATCTAACCCGATAAGGTAAGCCATAGTGGTGTGCGAGATCACTAACGAGATCAGCACAAAGATTACTTGCTTCGCTGTCTTCTTCAGAATCTTCTCGCGCGTCCAGTTGCTGCTATTTAACCTGCGCTGTGCGTTGGCATCGCCTTCAATCCAGTACTCTATTTTGCGAAATACCATTTCCATAAATAATGTTTGCGGGCACGCCCAGCCACACCATAACCGGCCAAAGGCCACAGTAAACAGAATAACAAATACAAAGAACGTGATCAGCGTAAGCGCCAGCAGAAAGAAATCCTGCGGCCAAAACACCTGGCCAAACAGAATAAACCTGCGCTCGAAAATATTAAAGAGCAAGAATGGCCGGCCTTGCCAGTGCAGAAACGGTCCTGCAAAAAATAAGGTTAACAAGAAAACCGTTACTGCCCTACGCAGGTTGTGATAATAGCCCGCAGGTTTTTTTGGATAAATCCATACGCGCTTTCCCTTTTCATCTACGGTAGCCAGCGTATCCCGAAACTCTTCTTCGTATTGGTAAAAATCCGGTTCGCTCACTTTCATACTCCTGGCTCCCTCATTACAATTTTTTACTACTTAAAGACTGGCCTGCACTTTTACTGAATCCGCAGCAGCTTTCGGTTTATACAACTCACCTTCCGGCTTCTTTCCGTTTTCAGGATTTGTTCCTTGCAGAGTTAGCACGTAGTTCGCCACGTTCTGCATCTTCTCCGGACTGATAAACCCTTCCCATGCTATCATGTTAGTGCCTTGCACACCTTGGCGCACTACTTTAAAAATATCGTTAATCGATCCTCCGTGCTTCCAGTATTCATCGGTAAGATTGGGGCCAATATCACCGCCTCCGTCTTTACGATGGCACGAGGCACAATTATTCAAAAAGGTTGTTTTACCATCGGCCAGCGCGGAAGCATCGGTAATCAATTGAACCGTGTTTTCGTCTATTACGGCTGCCGGGCTTGCTGCCTTTAGCTTACGTGCCTGCTCATCGGCTACCGTTAGTTCATTCTCATATTCTTTTAAGGGTAGCGGCAGCGTATCCGAAAGGTGATAGAAAACCAGGTACACACCTGAAAAAATAATGGTTACATAGAACAACCACTTCCACCAGGGTGGCAGGTGGTTATCCAATTCGCGAATGCCATCGTAGTTATGATCCAGCAAAATATCAGCTTCATTTTCCAATGGCTGAAAATCGTTAGACTCTTTCCAGAGTTTTGCCCAGAAGGAGGGTTGTTCTTTGTAGGGCAAGCCTAACCGTTGTGCCCGCTCGCGCGTGGCCTGCTTTACCATAAAATTAAGCACCTGCAACATGTAGAGGGCTACCAGCAATACCAGCAACACTACCACAAACACAAACCCAACTACCACGTAGAACATGAATAATGGATCGTCCCAAAAAGCGGTTGCAGTGGGTGATGGTGCAGTTTGTGCAAAGCTTGCCAGGAAGCTAAACATCAAAAGAATTAATGAAACTATTTTTTTCATGGCGTTCAGGTTAGGGATTCGGCATTAACATTAGGTTGGGAGCCATCGTGCAGTGGCTTTTCGCTCATCTCGCGGATGAATGTCTTATCGGCAGTAAACACCCACCACAACAGCACGATAAAAAATGTGAAGAAGATGACAAACGAGATAACCGGCCAGATTGCAATGTTATCGATGCTTTGAAGAACTTGCTTGTACATGGCTATTTGTTTTGTGCTGTTTCACTTAATTTAATATCGGCTCCGAGGCGTTGCAGGTAGGCAATGAGTGCAACAATCTCGGCATCGGGTGTTGTTTCAAGATTTTCCATTTGAAGGTTCTCCACAATCCGCTTTGCTTGTGCATCCAACTCCTCGTTTGCCACGCTTTCGTAACCATCGGCATACGGCACACCCATGGTGCGCAGTGCCGAAATTTTTCCGGCTGTTAAACCCTTATCAATTTGTTGCTCATACAACCAGGGGTAGGCCGGCATGATGGAGCCCGTACTTACTTCGGCTGGTGTTAACATGTGGCGGAAGTGCCAGCTATCGGCATACTTACCTCCCACCCGATGCAAGTCGGGGCCGGTACGTTTCGAGCCCCACAGAAAGGGATGATCGTAAACATACTCGCCCGCTTTCGAGTACTCGCCTCCTTTCGGATCGTACCGTTGAACTTCCGACCGGAACGGACGAATCATTTGCGAGTGGCAGTTTACACAACCTTCGCGGATGTAGATATCGCGCCCGTGCAACTCCAACGGAGTGTACGGTTTAACCGATGCAATGGTGGGTACATTGGATTTAATCAGGAAGGTGGGCACCAACTCGATAATACCACCTATTAAAATCGCTACCAATGCCAGTACGGTAAACACAATGGGTTTAGCTTCCAGAATATGGTGCCAATAACCACCCGCTGCATGCTTCACTTTCATTAAAGGTGCCACCTCCGCTTCTTCGTTGGCAACAAAGCTGCCCGCAGCCGCAGTCTTAATAAGGTTGTACGACATAATGAATACGCCCGTCAGGTACAAACCACCGCCTACCGCGCGCAGCATGTGCATGGGTAAAATCTGAGTGGTTGTTTCCAAAAAGTTTTGATAGCGCAAGAAACCATCGGCCGCAAACTCTTTCCACATTAAACTTTGCACCACACCCGATACATACATCGGCAGCGCATAGAATACGATCCCTAACGTACCAATCCAGAAATGCAGGTTGGCCAGTTTAGAAGAATAAAGTTTTGTATTCCACATGCGTGGAATAATCCAGTACAATACACCAAAAATCAGAAAGCCATTCCAACCCAAACCACCCACGTGCACGTGCGCTACTATCCAATCGGTATAGTGTGCAATAGCATTTATATTTTTAAGTGAAAGCAGCGGCCCTTCTAAGGTAGCCATACCATAAGCGGTTACAGCTACAACCATAAACTTGAGTACAGCGTCTTCGCGCACCCGGTCCCACGCTCCGCGCAACGTAAACAACCCGTTTAACATACCGCCCCAGCTTGGCGCGATAAGCATGATGGAGAAAACCGTACCTAACGATTGCGCCCAATCGGGCAGCGCAGTATATAATAAGTGGTGCGGGCCTGCCCAGATGTAGATAAAGATTAAAGACCAGAAGTGGATTATAGATAACCGGTACGAATACACCGGGCGGTTTGCCGCCTTTGGCAGGAAGTAATACATTATACCCAGAAAGGGTGTAGTTAAAAAGAATGCCACTGCATTATGGCCATACCACCATTGCACCAGCGCATCTTGTACCCCCGCATACCAGGAGTAGCTTTTGAACAGTGTAACCGGCATTTCAAATGAATTAACAATGTGCAGCACGGCTACGGTAACAAACGTGGCGATGTAAAACCAGATGGCCACGTACATGTGCTGTTCTCTGCGTTTAATAATGGTACCAATCATATTGATACCAAACACTACCCACACTAGTGCAATAGCAATATCAATCGGCCATTCCAACTCGGCATATTCCTTTGCGGATGTAATGCCCAAGGGCAGCGTAATAGCAGCCGCTAAAATTATTAACTGCCAACCCCAGAAATGAATCCAACTGAGCGCATCGCTGAAAAGGCGGGCTTTGAGCAGGCGCTGCAAACTATAATAAACACCCGCAAACATGGCGTTGCCTACAAATGCAAAAATTACCGCATTGGTATGCAGGGGCCTAATGCGCCCAAACGACACAAACTGCCCTATGGCGCTGTCTGAAAAATTAAAAATCGGGTAAAAGAGCTGAATGGCGGCCAAAAGGCCCACCGTCATGCCCACTATGCCAAAAATTACCGAAGCGATAATAAAGGCTTTGACAATTTTGTTGTCGTAGTAAATCTTTTCGAGTTGCATGGGTTTTAAAGGTTCTGATTACGGTTATAAAAGTAGCCGGAGGCCCCAGGGCTCAACATGATTGCGATTAGCGCAAAAGATGATTTTTGTCATGAAATCGGCCCGGCCGCACCCCAGCGCCCGCACTATGCCTCATGTGCCTGTTGAATACCTGGTTACAACTGTGTGAGAAATTATAAGTTAAGCCATGTTGATAAACCGGTGCATAAGTTGTGCAGTTCTTTTTTGAAGAATGCTTTGTGTGTAGCAATCAGTCAAGTACTTTCATATCACTAAGTTGATTTACTGAAAAGGAGATCAACCCGCGTTGAAAAACAAAAGGATAAATTCTACGGAAGGTATCTTACAAAAAAGCGGGGCGGGAAGATTATGTTGGCAACGGACTTTTTTAGGAAAGTACGCTACAACATGAAGTTGAGACGGAGTGTTGTGAAACAGGCCGTGCAGGCTTTGTCGGTTCAGCAACAGGTTAGGATTGCGTATTGACTCCGGTTGGTAGGCAATAAAACGGGGAAGTCAAGTAAAATTGATCTTCCCCGTTTTTATTTTACTACGTGCAGCCGCTCCGAGGTCGATGCAAACTCTTGATGCGCGAGTTGTAATGCTTTAGTAAAATTCAGTTTTGTAAGTCGGATGTATTCTTCGGCATTCGTCACCTCGGTTGTACTGGAACAAACGTGTATCCCATCTTCTAACTTATCTATTCTATGAATGTCGGCCACATCAATAAATCGCCAACCGGCCGTTTGCTCCAACCAACCTACTACGCGTGCCTTTTCAACAGCCCAGTCAACTTCATCGGCTTGTAGTAACCGCATTTGTTCATCAAACTGGTTTGCAGGGCCAGTCCCAATCTGAAAAACCAATTTAACGAGGTACCAATTCATAAAAGGTTGCTGGTAACTGGCTACTGGCTTCTGGCAGCTATAAACCAGTAACCAGCAACATTCTTAATTATAACTCTTAATCTCTACGCCACCGAACATTACAAAGCCGGTAATTACCAATTTTTTTCCTGAGGAAGGCCCCAGCGGGGTATTCCGTTTGTCGTCAAATCCGCCTAATATGGCTGTAATATCTGATTTGATTTCCCAATTGGCGGGCACTACCATTTTAACACCACCAAACATTTGTACCACATCAATTACTACCGTGCCCTGTATATCGGCTTGGGTAAGATCTATATCGGTGCCACCAAAGAAACAGGTAGTATCACCGCCTTTAAAATTTTTAGAGAATACTTTCTTCTTAGCGCCTCCAAAAATGGTGGTAAGGTCAAAGTAATCATCACCACCATCATCAATGTTTATAATGCCGTCTCCGGATAAGGATTTACGCGCTTCCCGCGAAGGACCCCACAGTGCCCGGCCCACAATAAACCCGCCCACCACGATTATGCCGATGGGAAGCGCGAGTCGTCTTAACGAATAGTCCAGAAAAAATATATCATCAATCAGAAAGAAGGAACCTACTAAGATTAAAGCCAGCCAACCAATACCTTCAAACTTACGGCTAACCCCCAGTACCAAGCCAATGCCAATCAGCAATGTCTTCCACGAAAAGACCCACCGCGGAAAGTACAGCAAATCCATTTTTTTTAGGAGTAACAAACTCCCGATTGCCAACAACAGACCCCCTACCCAAATACTGCTGCTGAGTTTTTTTGTAGTGCGCATAACTTTGTGTTTTGTTTAAGCGAAATAACGCACCTGGCTGGTTTGTAACGATGGTCGTTAGGTTACCGGCAGGCAGAAGTCGGTGAAACCGGAGATTAAGAGGGGCGAAACCGGATGGTAACCCGCCCGTGTCCTGCTACTTATCACCAAAATCCCGATCCCAGAAAGCTGGCGGCTCCACTCCCAACGCACGCAAATACACATACATCTGGGCGCGGTGGTGAATTTCGTTATCGATAAAATAGAAGATAGACGACCACACACTGCCTTCGTACTGGCCAAAGGTTACAATACGTTCGTGAAACCGCTGATTTGAAATTTTAGACCATAACGTCATAATCTCCTGATCGGCCTTATCCCACAATGCTAACGCGTTTGCCTTGCTGCCATTGAAATCAAACTTTTCGTTGAGTGCTTCCGAACCACCTTCCACAATCTGGCGCAAACCGGGACCAGCAATCGACAATAACTCCGCGACAAGCGCAGCCGGAGTTCGCATTCCACCAATAGAAAAATTAAAAAAGTCCTTTTCCGGAAATGCCTCTATTACCCTGCGGGTAAGGTGGCGGTGTCCCATCCAATGCTTTCCCAATTCCGATGAGGAGATAACCTGTGGCAGGTTGGTTTGTGCTGTTGCATTCATTTCTTTTTTATGTTGGTTTATAACATAAAATTGAATGCCCCCACTGACAGCCGTGTGTCAGTAGAAAATTTATCTCAAAAAAATTGCAGGTTTTTAAAGCTTCTGAACAAGCTGATCGTCTAACGGCTCCACGCTGGAACTAAAAAAAGAAACCGTCTCGCCATCTTCGCTTACCAGATACTTCGCAAAATTCCAATCGGGCTTTTTTCCGGTCTTTGCTTCCAACCATTCGTACAGCGGATGTTGATCGCCACCCTTTACCGAAACCTTCTCAAACATTTGAAATTGTACTCCATAGTTCCGCTCGCAGAAGGCTGCAATTTCATCGTTACTTCCGGGTTCCTGCCAAAGAAAATTGTTAGCCGGAAAGCCCAGCACGTTTACGCGCTCGCCAAACCGTTCGTGCAATTTCTCCAGCCCTGCATACTGTGGGGTCTTACCACATTTGGAGGCTGTGTTTACAATCAGGATTTTCTTGCCCTTGTAGCGGCTAAAATCAATCTCTTTGCCATCGAGGCTCTTTATTTTGAAGTCGTAGATTGAACCGCTGACTTGCTTGGGTGCAGTCTTGGAAAGTTTATTCAGTAAAAAAGCAGACAGGCCCATGAGAACTAGTGCAAGAATGAAAAATTTTAAGTTCATTAAAAAAAGGTCAACCAGTACGGTTGACCTTGATTAGTTTTAAAGCGCATCTACAATCTGCGGATCAAGTGGTTTCACTTTCGAGTTGAAGAAGGTAACACTACCATCGGGCTTCACCAGGTATTTGCAGAAATTCCAGCTTGGCTCCTGACCGGTTTTTTCTTTTAACCAAGCATACAACGGATGTTGATCTTCGCCTTTAACAGAAATTTTTTCGAACATCTGAAAAGTTACACCATAATTGGCTTTGCAGAATTCGGCAATCTGGAGATTGGTACCCGGCTCCTGACCTCCGAAATTATTGGCCGGAAACCCAAGTATGATAACCTTGTTACCAAATTGCTGATGCAGCTTTTGAAGTTCTTCATATTGCGGTGTGTAGCCACACTTCGAAGCGGTGTTTACAATCAGCAAGGTTTTGCCTTTGTAAGCCGAAAAGTCAACCTGTTTTCCATCCAGGCCGTTGATTTTAAAATCGTAAAGTGAGGGAGCGCTCATTACTACAGCGAATAAAAGTGTTGCGATTAGTTTCATAATAAGAGGAGTTTATGCCTAATAAACAAAAAAGATACCGGGATTGTTCGGGTGGTGAAGTTACACTTTTTCCCGAGCCGCGCCCTAAGGAAAACCTTTGATTTGAAGCCGCAACCCCGTTTCTTTCTTTTAACGGCTTTGTTTGGTGGCCGCTACCACTAAAAACGAGCTTGTTACTACTGGCAGCATCCGTAAACGGCAAGGCATAAAAAAGGAGGAGCCTTACGACCACTCCTTATATGTGATGGAAACTAACAGTTACTTAATGCCCGGGTGGATTTTTAACTGGAGGGCTTCCGGTAACTGGTGGGTGTCCAAATCCAAGCTATAAATACATTTCCTGCCTTACCCTGAAAATATAAACCGGGTTATTGTTATACACGGTTTGTTTGTCGATAGTGAGACCGTTTTTAATAGCCACTTTTTGTGATGGAAGGTTACTTACACTGATAATGGAGATTAGCGATTCAGCAAAATTATATTCAAACCCATACATTTTACACTGGGTAGCCGCTTCCAGGGCATAGCCTTTATTCCAAAATTCAGGGAGGAGCGAATACGCTATCTCTAACTCTTCTACTCCATCCACTTGTTGCACCAATAATCCTGCATGGCCAACTAACTTACCTGTTGATTTTTCCATCAGGGCATTCATGCCGCCACGATTCTCAACGTAACGTTGCTGCTGCTTTGTGTACCATTTTTTACACTCAACGAATGGAGTATCCCTTTCCTCAATCCAGTACTGATTGGCACGGGGGTCTTCAAAGAATTTTAACCATTGATCAAAGTCCTTCTCATCCACAGCTTCAAACTGAAGGCGCTCGGTTTGCTGATGATGAAGCAGGAACCGCATTACATTCTTTCGGGCATGCGAATACCCAATAATGCCATTGCTTTTTTAAGCGTAGCGGCTGTAACCTCCGAAAATGCAATTCTAAACCTGAGTTTTGCCGGGTCACTCTCAATAAAGATTGGAACGGCCTGGTAAAACTGATTGTATTCCTTCGCCAACTCGTACGCATAATTTGCAACAATTGCCGGTGAATATTCTTTTACCGCCTCCAGAAGTTTGTTCGGGTACTGATTAATCTTAAAAAGTACTTCCCGTTCAGCAACCTCTAAAGCATCTACATTTGTAAGTGCAGCCGCATCGGCCACAATATTCATACTGGCCGCTTTGCGCAGTATGGCTTTAATACGGGCATGGGTGTACTGGATAAACGGCCCGGTGTGTCCTTGCAATTGAATCGACTCTTTCGGGTCGAACATCATCCGCTTTTTCGGATCGACCTTCAGCAAAAAGAATTTTAAGGCGCTTAAGCCGATCATCTCAGCAAGATCATCAACCTCCTCTTTGCTCATCTCGTCAATCTTGCCGAGTTCCTGCGTTTGTGCGCGGGCGGCATCTACCATCTCTTGCATTAGGTCATCGGCATCTACTACCGTACCTTCCCTGCTCTTCATTTTTCCGGTTGGCAAATCAACCATTCCGTACGAAAGATGGTAGCACTTCTTCGCCCACTCATAGCCAAGTTTACCAAGAATGAGGAATAATACTTTAAAGTGGTACTCCTGCTCGTTCCCCACCGTGTAAACCTGGCCTTCAATTTTTGGAAAATCGCGGAAGCGTAAAATGGCCGTACCAATATCCTGCGTCATGTACACCGAAGTGCCATCCGAGCGCAGCAATACTTTTTGATCCAGGCCATCGGGTGTAAGATCAACCCACACGGAGCCATCTTCCTTTTTAAAGAAGATACCTTTCTCTAACCCTTTTAACACCTCATCCTTACCTAACAGATAAGTATCCGATTCGTAATACAATTTTTCGAAGTCAACGCCCATGCGTTTGTAGGTAACATCAAAACCATTGTACACCCAGCCGTTCATGGTTTTCCAGCGCTGCACGGTTTCAGCATCTTTCGCTTCCCATTTTTGAAGCATGTCCACCGCGAGTTTCATAATGGGTGCTTGCTTTTCTGCATCGGCCTCGCTTACACCCTTCTCAACCAGTTCCTTTACCTGCGCCTTGTAGTTTTTATCAAACTCCACATAATATTTGCCAACCAACTTATCGCCTTTCAGTCCACTGCTTTCTGGTGTTTCGCCATTACCAAACAATTTCCAAGCGGCCATGCTTTTGCAGATGTGAATGCCGCGATCGTTAATGATCTGCACTTTATGCACCGTGTAGCCAGTAGCTTTGTAAAGTTCGGCCACGCTATAGCCTAAAAAATTATTGCGCAGGTGCCCGAGGTGAAGTGGTTTGTTGGTGTTGGGCGATGAATACTCAACCATAATCTCCTTGCCGTTAGCAGGAAGTACACCATACTTTTTGTTTGCATAAATCGAAGCAAACACTTCGGCCCATACTTTATCTGCAATCACCAGGTTTAAAAAACCCTTCACCACATTAAAGCGCGTAACAATGTCCGCGTGTTGTACCAGGTAATTACCGATGGCGGTTCCGGTTTCTTCCGGCTTCAGTTTAGAAATTTTCGTAAGCGGGAAGCATACCAGTGTATGCGAACCCTCAAACTCGGCATTCGTAGGTTGCAGTTGTAACTGCTCTACGGATTGATTAAACAATGCCGCAACAGCTTTTTGTATTTCGGAACGGAGAAGGGAATCTAAATTCATAGGGTATTGAGTCGTGAGTATTGAGTCTTTAGAGGTATTCACTCAATACTAAAGACTCAATACTCAATACTATTTTACATATCTAAAATGTACGCAAACATCAAAGGCGCCACAATGGTCGCATCGCTCTCCACAATAAATTTCGGAGTTTCAATGCTTAGCTTGCCCCACGTAATTTTTTCGTTGGGCACAGCGCCTGAATAAGAACCATACGAAGTGGTACTATCGCTTATCTGGCAGAAGTAACTCCAGAACGGCACCCCATCGCGTTCCAAATCCTGATGCAACATGGGCACCACACAAATCGGAAAGTCGCCCGCAATACCACCGCCAATCTGGAAAAACCCGATACCCTCTTTACCCGAATTCTCAGTGTACCAATCGGCAAGCCATACCATGTATTCAATACCACTCTTCATCGTGCTGGCTTTCAGCTCGCCTGTTAGCACGTACGAAGCAAAGATGTTCCCCATCGTGCTATCCTCCCAGCCTGGCACCACCATAGGCATGTTGCGTTCTGCTGCGGCAATCATCCAACTGTTTTTTGGATCAATCTCATAATACTGCTTCAACTCACCGCTATTAATCATTCGAAACATAAACTCATGCGGGAACAACCGCTCGCCTTTGTCTTCCGCATCTTTCCATACCTTGAATAAGTGCGCCTGCAATCTGCGAAACGCTTCCTCTTCCGGAATACAGGTATCCGTTACTCGGTTTAAATGATTGCCCAGCAAATCCCACTCATCTTGCGGAGTGAGGTCGCGGTAATTCGGAATTCTTTTATAGTGCGAGTGCGCTACCAGGTTCATAATGTCTTCTTCCAGATTAGCACCCGTGCACGAAATTATGTGCACTTTGTTTTGACGAATCATCTCGGCAAAGCTGATGCCCAGTTCAGCCGTACTCATCGCTCCGGCCAACGAAACCAACATCTTTTTGCCATCGGCAATGTGTTTTTTATAGCCTTTGGCGGCATCCACTAAAGCGGCTGCGTTAAAATGCAGGAAGTTTTTCTCGATAAAAGCAGAAATGGGTCTGTTTTGGCTCATGATTAATTCAAAATTTTGGTGCGAAAATAAGCAAACCTACCGCAGGTTGACAACCTTTTAGGGCCGTGAAATAAAAAGGATTTCAACTCATGCCGCGAAGTTTTTTGGGCGGCCGGGCGGGCTATTCGCTGCAAGTCCGGCTACGCATATGCCAGCGCGCTTCGGGCTTTCCGCTGCTATCCCTGCCGCAGAAATAAGTTAATCCTGCAACTGATTCTCTGATTGACACACCTTCACTCCCAGAAAAAAGCCTTACGCAGAACGCTGCATAAGGCTTTCTTATTTCACCAGCGCTACTTACCAAACCACAATCCGCTCGCTTTCGGGTTTAAACATTTTGTCGCCTTCTTTCACACCAAATGCAGTATAGAATGGTGTAAAGTTCATCAACGGACCATTTACCCGCCACCGGGCTGGTGAGTGTGAGTTGGTATTCACATAGTTGCGCATAAACTCATCGGTAGTTTTTACACGCCAAATGCGCGCAATGGAAATAAAGAATCGCTGATCGGGCGTAAAGCCATCCAGCTTCTTGCCACTCTTGCCTTGTTCTGTTAGCTTAAATGCATCGTACGCAATGGCAATACCGGCAATGTCCGCTGTATTTTCGCCTACGGTTAAGGGGCCTTTTACATGCACCGAATCCAACACCGTAAACTGATTGTACTGGTCTATAACCTGTTGGGTGCGGGCTTTAAACTTTTCGTAGTCTTCTTTTGTCCACCAGTTTTTCACATTCCCATCCTTATCGTATTGCGCACCCTGGTCATCGAACGAGTGGGTAATCTCATGCCCAATCACCATTCCAATACCTCCGTAATTCAACGCATCATCAGCATACAAATCGAAATACGGTGGCTGAAGAATGCCAGCCGGAAATACAATTTCATTTAAAGGCGGATTGTTGTAAGCTGTTACTGTGGGCGGTGTGGTGTGCCACTCGGTACGATCAACCGGCTTATTAATTTTAGCTACGCTTTCATCATACTCATTCCGGTTAACCGATAGCCAGTTTTCGAAATAGGTTTGGTTACTCACTTGCACGTTAGAATAATCGCGCCATTTATCGGGGTAACCAATCTTTTCAGTAAAGGCATAGAGTTTTTCTTTTGCTTTTGCCTTGGTGGAGTCGCTCATCCAATCCAATTTGGTGATGCGCGCTTCAAAGGCTGTTTTTAAATTCTCTACCAAAACCTGCATCCGCTTTTTTGCTTCTTGCGGAAAATATTTTTTTACATACAACTGCGCCAACGCATGGCCCAGCGCCCGATCCACGGCTTCAGTCATCTCCTCGCCTCGAGGCTTACGCACAGCTTGCCCACTCAGCACTTTTGAATATTCGAAGGCAGCATTTGAAAAAGGCTTGCTTAGTACGTTAGCATACCGTGTTAGTGTTTTGGCTTTCAGGTAAACCTTCCAATCGGCTAACGAAACCGATTTAAGCATCGCATTTAGTTTATCGTAGTAAGCAGGCTGTTGCATATTTAACGAGTCGGTTTGCACGCCCATGTCGGCAAATAAGGTTGGCCAGTTGATGTTGGGTTGTCTCTTAGCAATTTCGGTTACAGCCAGTTTGTTATAGTTGGCCTGCACATTTCTACGTTCAATGTTGGTCTTGTGGGCTTCTGCAAACTGCCGCTCGATTTTAAAAACAGTTTCTGAACTTTTAGCGGCTTCAACCGCGTCCGTTCCAATTAATTGAAATAATGTGGTTACATATTTTTTGTAAGCGTCTTGCACTTTTACCGTAGGCGCATCTTCTTTAAAGTAATAGCCACGTTCGGGCAAGCCAGTGCCGGTTTGCGCCAGCAGCACGATGTTCACCGAGCTTCGTTTCATATCGGGACCCACCCTAAATCCAAGTATAGAACTGTTGCCCGTTTGCTCCTGTGCGGCTACAAACTTTAAGAGCGAAGCAACTGAATTAATTGCATCTACTTGTGCAAGGATTGGTTTAACAGGATCGTACCCACGTTGATTTATAGTTGCCGTATCCATTCCGGCCCGGTAAAAGTCGGCCACCTTTTGAGCAATACTTCCGGGGGCATTAGTAGCCACGGCAACACTATCTAAAATTGCCTGCATGCGAATGCGCTGCGGATAGTTTAAAAAAGAATAAGACCCTACCCCGGACTGCGTACCTGGAATTTTTACAGTATCGTACCAAATACCATTGGCATACATAAAAAAATCATCGCCCGGGTTTTTGGTTGAATCTATTCCGGTTACAACCACATGCTTGTCTTCGGCCTGCTTGCAAGCACCGGCCAGCACAAGCATTAAGGAGAGGTATAACAGTTTTTTCATTGGTATCAGTTTAGGTTAGTTCATATTGACAGAATGCAAAATAAGAATCCAGTTTCATTTTGGTTTGTAGGCAAGGGTTGAGCGGTAAAAATTTGTTGTCTGCGATCTCCCCCAACGCCTTTCGTCAAGGAATTACTTTGCTATCTTTCCTACATGAAAAAAGTAACTCTGTACCTATTGTTCTGGGGGTTAATTCCATCAGCACTTGCCCAAACCCCCGACCTGAAGAAAATAGATCAACTCTTTAGTGCCTGGAACAACGTGACCCCCGGAGTGGCAATTGCGGTTCAGTTGGGCGATCAAATTATTTACAATAAAGCCTTTGGCCTGGCCGATCTGGAGCACAACATACCCAACACACCCTCAACCGTATTTGAAAGTGGCTCGGTTGCAAAGCAATTTACTGCGATGAGCGCTTTGTTGCTGGCAGCCGAGGGCAAACTCGCACTCACCGATGACATTCGGAAATATGTGCCCGAAATTCCGAAGTACAGTGCACCCATTACCATTCAAATGTTGCTGAACCATACCAGTGGATTGAAAGATTGGGGTAATGTTGGGTCGCTTACCGGCTGGCCGCGTACCACACGGGTTTACACACAAGACCTTGCTTTACAGATTATGAGCAAGCAAAAATCAACCAACTATCCACCGGGTACCGAATATTCGTACAGCAACTCTAATTATTCATTGCTGGTTACTATCGTGGAGCGGGTCTCAGGCAAATCGTTGGCAGCCTTTACAGAAGAAAAACTTTTTAAACCTTTGGGTATGACCAACACACAATGGCGCGATAACTTTCGGGAAGTTGTACCCAATCGCGCAATAGCCTACAGAAAAACAAAAGAGAGCTATGAACAACTGATGCCCTTTGAAAATATTTACGGCCATGGCGGTTTGCTAACCACTACGGGCGATCTGTTAAAATGGAATGCGCTGCTTGCCACCCACGCAATTGGCGGTGAGCAACTGTATCGTTGGCGTGTGCAAAAGGGCAAACTCGCCAATGGAAAAGAAATTTCGTATGCGGGTGGTTTGTTTGTAGATCGGTTTTATGGATTTAACGAGATTAGTCATAGCGGTGCCACCGCGGGTTACCGAGCCTGGCTGGCATATTATCCTGAAAAGAAAATTTCTATTGTAGCATTAAGTAACGATGGCAGTTTTAATCCCACCGGAATTGGCCGGCAGGTTGCTGAAATTATTCTGACTGATCCGAAGGCAGAGCAAATTGATTTTGCGCCTGTGGTGTTGGATGAATCCAGTTCTGAGTATGCCCGTAATCCACTCACCCTGGCGGATCCTGATGTAAAAAAGTTTGAGGGTGTTTGGCGCAGCGTACGCCACATGGATGTACAAACTGTTGAGCGCAAAGACAACGCATTGTTCAATAATAAATCACGCGGTATCGTAATTAGTCGCGATACAATTTTCTTCGATAAAAAATGGGTTAGCACCAAGCAGGGCCGTGTAACCGTACTCAACTGGCAAGACACCTTATCGTATTACAAAGTTGCCGCTGCCGATTTATCAGCTACCTCTCTAAATTCGTTGGTTGGTACTTATGTAAGTGAAGAAGCGGATGCTACTTACCTGGTGGAAGTAAAAAATAGTATTGTATGGGTTAATAACAAACCCTTTCCAGCCTATAAACTTTTACCTTCGTTTAAAGATGGGTTCTTTTCTGCCGATGGCGACCTGTACGAATTCAAGCGCGATAAAAAAGGAAAGGTGACACAGCTATTGGTAAGCACCGGCCGGGCTACTCATGTTTCATTTAATAAAGTTAAGTAATCACTGAGGGTTAACCACTCCTTAATTGTCTTAGCTTTACAACATGATTTATTTACGCGATGCGGATTTTGATTTTTGTTTTCTTTAGTACGGTTACCACAGGTATTGCCCAAAATCATGAAACAGTAAAATTCGAACTTGTAAAACAGGATTCGCCCATTTTTGTACACGAACGCTGGATCACTTTTCCAGGAAAAGTACCGGCAGTAAAAGCAAGAGAAGTAAAAAGCGAATTTCTGATTAATGCTTCAATTTACACCATCCTTAAGTTGTTGAGGGATGAATCGAAAATCAAAATCTGGCAAAAGCACGTTTCAGATTTCGAAGTGTATCTGCAATCAGACACCACTTTTTGGTTTGAGTATTCTTACCATGACATTCCGTGGCCGGTAAGCGATCAGGATCACTTTCTAAAATATGTTTTGACTGAACAAATTCCTGGCAAAAAACTTTTCATCACCTTCGAATCAGTAGTAAACGATAAACTTGCCCCTGTAGAAAAAGGAGTTACCCGCATGGAACTAGCCGGCAGTTGGACGTTGGAACAGATTAACCCGAGGTATGTAAAAATTACCTACCGTATTTTGTCTATGCCCAGCCACATCCCCCGTATGTTTACTGACCCCGTAATTCGAAGCAACCTGATGAGTACAGTTAAGGCTTTAACAAAACTGGCGGAAGAGAAGTGATAATCTATTTTAGATTCATTGATTCTATTTTGGTTTCGTAGAGTAGCATATTATGATGGGGTTTGAAAATATGAATTTCTATTCCATCGCCCACTTCATACTTATTGTAAATTTTTTTCTCCACAAAAACTGATACCGAATCAATTTCCAGGAAATGAGTATCGGTTTCATCACCATCAATTCGTTTATTGGTTACAATACCGCGTATGACGGTTTTCTTTCCAATGCGAATAAGATTTAAAAATTTCCTTTGATAATAAACATGAAACCACGCAAAACCTCCAGTAACCAAAATAAAGACAGTGGCTTGCCATAAAAGTTTGTTTTCTAAATCAGAGGTAACTTGTATAACGCCAATAACCATTCCATTGATTACCAACGCTCCCAGAATCACCACCCAGATTATAAGCCTTTTATGTTTATAAAGTTGTTCAAGATCATGATCATTAAAATCAGCTTCTTGTTCAAGCTTCAAATCCTGACCTTCATTCTTCAATTGATCAATCTTATTCCTGATTTCTTTTTCTTTGGCCGACATTTTCGTTCGGGTAAGCCAGAATGCCAGCACGCCTACCCCTATTGTAAGACCGAAACTAATAGGATGTTTCATGTCTGAGTTGGGTATTAGCCACTCACTCATAAAAAAGGTAGCCAGAACACAAACTATGATAAGTAAAAAACGCCTGTCGAGCATGGCAATAAAATTTAGTGGTCTAAGATAACAACTAAAAAACGGACGTTAACCTACTCGGCCATCACCGGTCTGCCCATAATCGCTTTTGCCGAAGCTTCCATAATCTCAAAAGCACTCTCGGCCATACGGTTCTCCGTATCCAGTGTTGGGTTTACCTCCACAATTTCCCAGGCACACACTTTTGCATCTGTGCACAACTCGGCATTCAGAATCTTCGCCTCTTCTACGGTTAGCCCATTGGGCACCGGGGTTCCCGTTCCCGTTGAAAACCGGCTATCAATACTGTCCACATCAAACGATACGTAGATCAGGTCGCAATGATCCAACATCTGCAATGCTTTGCGTGCTATGGCGGCCGAACCTGATTTTTTTATTTCTTCTACTTCAATAAAGTTGATGTTAAATTTATTGATCAGGTAATTCTCGGGCTTCTCTAGATCGCGCACCGCTATGTACACCAGGTCTTCGGGCAAAATCTTTGGCCCTTGCATCCCCACATTTTTAATCTGTTCCCAGTAATCGAGCGTTTCGCCACGCGGGTCGTTCACTTTGCACTCCAGGTTATCGATACCGCACGCCATGGCCAGCGGCATTCCATGCATGTTGCCCGATGGCGTTGTAAACGGAGTATGAATATCGGCATGGGCATCTATCCAGATTACACCAATGCGCTTTTTAGGATACGCCTTTTTTATTCCCGCTATGGTACCGTAAGCCGTAGAATGGTCGCCCGCCATTATCAACGGGAAGTAATCGTCAAAAATCTGCTCGTACACTTCCAGGCACACCCGTTCTTCCATTATCAACACGCCATCAATAAACTTGGCATACGCGTGCTCGGCCCCATCAAACAACAACTCGTTTACATTTTCAACCTCAATGGAATCGAACTTGCGAAAGAGATCGGATTTCAAATCAAGGCTGGCGATTTTCATTGCCTCTACACCCAGGCTGGCTCCGCGCGTACCGGCACCAATTTCAGACTTCACTTCAATGATCTTTATCTCTTTCACGGGAACTAAGAATTAAATATTAAGATTTGGTTAATCGAAAAAAAATAGCCGAAAAGGCTGCATTTCCTGCCCTTAGAAATCGGGCAGCGTACCAAGCCCCGCGGGGACGGGGTTAAAAATGATGCGGGAAATGTGATTAACCATGCGGTTTCTGATCTGTTGCAAAGATGGCAAAATTATCTCATTATTGCACCTCTTTAACAGGGTTGTTTGTTGCACGAAGATGGTTGTTAGTCAAGGAGTTCCAACTACATCAACCACCACCCGGCATCGAATACCCCGGCCACTAACAACCCGTATCCATTAATGAAGAGCTACCGCGAGCTGATTGAGCAAACTTTCGAATTTCCACAGAAAGAATTTAAAGTGCGCGAAAATGAATTGCTGTTTAACGATGTTCCTCTTACTGACATCATCAAACAGTACGGTACACCCCTCAAGATTACCTACCTGCCCCGCATCAGCGAAAACATTCGGTTTGCACAGGCAACCTTTAACAATGCCATCGAGCGGTTTAAATACAACGGAACCTACACGTATTGCTATTGCACAAAATCTTCGCACTACGATTTTGTGCTGGAAGAAGCCCTTAAAAACGATGTACACATCGAAACCTCTTCGGCTTATGATATCCCGATTGTGCGCACATTGTACGAACGGGGAAAAATTTCGAAGCAAACCTTCATTATTTGCAACGGCTTTAAAATGCCGCAGTACCGGCAATACATAACCGAACTGCTGAACGAAGATTTTAATTGCATACCCATACTCGATAACCTGAGCGAAATTGATACCTACGAAAAGTATGTAACCAAACCTTACCAGGTAGGAATTCGCGTAGCGGCCGATGAAGAACCAAAATTTGAATTCTATACCTCTCGCCTCGGCATCCGCTACAGCGATATTATTCCGCTTTACAAAGAGAAAATACAACCCAGTGGCAAGGCATCGCTAAAAATGCTGCACTTCTTTATCAACACGGGTATTAAAGACACAGCCTATTACTGGAGCGAGCTAAGCCGCTTCATTTTTAAGTACTGCGAACTGAAAAAAATCTGCCCCACGCTGGATTCGATCGACATTGGCGGTGGCTTTCCTATTAAAACATCGCTCACCTTTCATTACGACTACAAGTACATGATTGAGCAGATCGTAGAAAACATTAAATGGATCTGTGAGAAAAATAATGTACCCGTACCCAACATCTTTACCGAGTTTGGAAGTTTTACCGTAGGCGAAAGCGGGGCCGTGTTGTATTCAATGGTAGATCAAAAACTACAAAACGACAAAGAGTTGTGGTATATGATCGATGGTTCGTTTATTACGCACTTACCCGATGTGTGGGGCCTTAATCAAAAGTATATTTTGCTTTCGGTAAATAAGTGGGACGACCCCTACCATAAAGTAAACATTGGCGGCCTTACCTGCGATAGCCACGACTACTATAATTCAGAAGCGCATACCGGTGAAGTGTTTTTACCCATGATTACCGATGAAGAACCACTCTACATCGGCTTCTTCCACACCGGTGCCTACCAGGAATCGCTGGGTGGCTATGGCGGCATACAACATTGCCTGATACCCGCCCCCAAGCACGTACTTATTAACCGCAACGAAGACGGGGAAATTACCACCGAGCTCTTTGCCCGCGAGCAATCCAGCGAAAGCATGATGAAACTGCTGGGGTACGAAGCTGATCCGGAGTAAGCCCACCGCAGCAATCGTATTTTTAAAGGAGCGGAAATAACCTCTGGCAATCCAACCATTACCGGTAAATCTGTATCTTATAAGCAAATACAATTTACCCTATGAAGTGGCCATGGAGTTTTCATTCCAAAAGATTACGATTATCCTGGCCATTCCATGTTACATTCAATAAAAATTATAGGCACATGAAAGTAGTTTGCATTGGCTTTATCTTCATGTTAAGTACAGGTGCCTTTGCCCAGGAATTGTACACCGCCCGCAGTTTTTGGGAGGAAACCAAAAAAGAAACGTATCGTAAAATTGCCGAGCGCAAACTAAAAGGCGACACGTTAACCGATGCTGAAGAAACTTACCTGGTTGACTATGAAAAATACCTGGCCGGCTACTATGAGCGGCTATCCGATGAAGAGAAGCGGAAATACCTGAGCTTGAAAAACCAATGGGATCTGGAGGTAAGCGCTTCGCAACAAACCACAACTCCCTCCCAGGCAACTTCCACTGCTCAACCCGATTTTGAACTACGCACGCGCGACAAACTAATAAACGGGGCTTACGGTGCACTCTATGGCATTATGCTGGTAGGTGGTGCCGAAATAGAAGGTCCCGGGACAGCCGGTTTAATCCCTATTATGGCTGGTCTGTGGCAATTGGGCCCGGTAATCAACAAAAAAAAGTACGCTAACATTAATGCCACTACCATAAGGGCCGGCAACTCGGGTCGGTTTATCGGGTTAATGGATGGTGCGTTTTTAGGCCTTGCTCTTGCAGGCGACTCAGAAAGTTCGGGCAACCTGCCGCTATTATTTTCTGTTGCCAGCAGTATCTCGCTGGGCGAGATTGCCTTTCAAACCCAGAAGCGCAAAAATTTTTCGGAGGGACATATTGAAATGATGCGGCACTACGCGTTTTTGGGTACCGGTGTAAGCGGCTTAGTTCTGGCCACAAGCGATATAGGCGATGCACAGGCATTGGGAGCCGGTTTGCTTGCAGGCAATATTGCCGGCCTTGCCATTGGGCATAACATGGCCCGCAACTACAATTACTCCCAGGGCGATGTGGATGTGATTAGTTCGCTAACCTGGATTGGCGCAGGCCTGGGCTTTGCTTTAGTTGCCGAGGGAATAGATGGCACCGGAGGGCCCGGATTATTTTTACTTCCGGCTGTTACGTCTGTAGCGGCTTCGCTGCTCGGCCAAAAAGCGGTGAAAGGAATTTATTTTACCAAAGCGCAAGGCAACATTATTTCATACGCAGCAGGTGGTGCTGCGTTGGTTGGTTTGGGTTTAATGATTGTAGTAGAGGCAGAATCAGGTGCCTTGGCTCTTGGGATTCCTTCCTTGTTTGCATTAATTGCACATCAGGCCATGTTCCGATCTTATAAAAGAGAAAATCTTTCAGAACTTAAACTCGGCCACAACGAAAAGAAGCGGGTACAAGTCTCGATGAAACTTACGCCTGAAAATTATTTAACCAACAGGCAAACCGGGCAAAAAATTATTCAAACCGGCAGCCTGGCAGCACCGCTTGTGCACCTGCGGCTGCGATTTTAGTTGGTTATAATCAGGCGGGCTGCCTCCAGCAAGCTGTTTACCTGGTAGTCGCCTTTGTTTTCAACTTCTACCTCATCGCCAATCTGAATGGTTTTTATACCCAGCTTGCGGGCGGGTATAAGATCACGGCCCCGGTCGCCCACCATCCACGAACTTGCAATGTCTGTAGAAAACCGGGCCATTGCTTTTTCGAACATTAATGTGCCCGGCTTCCGCGCAAGCGATTCGGTAACCGAAGGATGGTGCGGGCAAAAATAAAAATGATCAATACTATTGTTGGAAACCTGTTGAAAGTAGGCATGGCAGGCATGCATCTGTGCTTCGGTATAAATTCCCTGTGCAATACCCGATTGATTGGTAATTACAATTAACCGAAAGCCGGCCTGCCGCAACAACCGGGTAGCCTCCACCACCCCAGGCAAAATTTCGAAGGCCCCAACGGTATAGGTGTAGTTAGGGTTATCGCGATTGATTACCCCATCGCGATCAAGAAAAACGCATTTTGTCATAGAACCCAAAATCTGTCAACTTCAATGATACGGTATTCCGTCAACTCAAACCAGCTATTGGCCTAATTTACGGGCCATTTTACAGGAAGTGGATTGTTTGGCAGCCCGATTTATTTAGTTTTGTTAACGGGCTAAAACCGCCCGGTTAAACCAAGGGCATTTTGAACAACGCTATAGTCATTATACCAACCTATAATGAGATGGAGAATATTACCATGTTAATCGACACGGTATTTTCTCTGCCCAAAGATTTTGACATTCTTATTGTGGATGATAACTCGCCCGATGGCACAGCCACGCTGGTTCAACAACTTCAAAGTAACTACAACACCGCCCACGATACCCGCTTGCATCTTTTACAGCGGCCCGGTAAACAGGGCCTGGGCACCGCATACATACAAGGTTTTAAGTATGCCTTGCAGCAGGGATACGATTTTATTTTGCAGATGGATGCTGACTTTTCGCACAACCCGAAAGACCTGGTGCCGCTTTATCTCAACTGCTCGGAATGGGGCAGCGACCTGGCCATCGGTTCGCGCTATGCTACCGGGGTTAACGTGGTAAACTGGCCTATGGGCCGCGTGCTTTTGTCTTTCTTTGCCAGTAAGTATGTTCAGGTTGTTACCGGCATACCAGTGCACGATACCACCGCGGGTTTTGTCTGTTATCGCAAAAAAGTATTGGAAACCATTCCACTGGATGAAGTCCGGTTTGTGGGCTATGCGTTTCAGATCGAAATGAAATTTCTTACCTGGAAATACGGCTTTAAATTAACGGAAGTACCCATTGTGTTTACCGATAGAACCCGGGGGCAGAGCAAACTATCTGTAGGAATTTTCAAAGAAGCTTTTTTGGGGGTAATGCAAATGACTATTAAAAGCTGGTTCAAAAAATACATTCCGGTCACGTAGCATTTTTTTTAGCAATTAGTTGACAAAATCAACTAATTGAGGTAGGTTCGATTTTCTGCTTTGATGAAATGAAAGCTACCTCCATTGCACGGGTAAGAGAATTTAACCGGTTTTACACACGCATACTCGGCTTGTTGGATAAGGGTATTCTCCAAAGCCCGTTTACCTTACCCGAAGCGCGTGTACTGTACGAGTTAAATCACTTACAACCCTGCAGCGCCCGCGAAGTAGCGCTAGCCATCGGCATGGATAAAGGGTACCTGAGTCGCATTCTTAAGTCCTTTGCGCGCAGGGGGTTTGTTGCTACCTACGCCTCGCAGACAGATGCGCGGGTTAGCCAGCTAACATTAACAGCCAAGGGCATGCAGGAATTTAATAAGATCAATATGGCCTCGGTAAATCAGATCCGTCAACTTTTCTCCGCGCTTTCGGAGACGAAAATAGAAGCCACGCTTGCGCACATGCAAGCCATCAAAGATATTTTACAATCCATTCCATCATAAAATGAGTAACAGAAATGTTAATAAAAGTAGACCGTCTCAAAATTCAATTTCCTTCTGACTTTAAACACAACAACAGTAACCAATGAAAACTCCCTTGTTGAAAGACATTCACATTCGCACGGAGCTACAACCCGGAGACTTTGGGTACATCACTTACCTGCACGGCCGCTTGTACAGCGAAGAGTACCAGTTTGGGGTTGCGTTTGAACAGTATGTAGCCGAAGGGTTGCTGGAGTTTTGCCGGCAGTACGACCAAGCCACCAACCGTGTTTGGGTTTGCGAACATAATGACAAGATGATTGGCTTTATGTTGTTGATGAATCGTGGAAAGGCAGCGCAACTACGCTATTTTTTGATTGAACCGGCCTATCGTGGTATCGGACTTGGCAAAAAACTGATGCACTTCTTTATCGAATTTCTGAAGTCGAGTGGCTATAAAAGTGCTTATTTATGGACCACCAATGAGTTGCCGGCCGCAGCCTCGCTTTATAAAAGAATGGGATTTACATTAACCGAAGAAAAACCAGGTTCCGCTTTTGGCCGACCTGTAATGGAGCAACGCTACGACCTGCCTGCCGTTGGCTGAAAACTTTATCTGTAAGCCAATTTAAGTAGCTACCTTTCGGGTATGCCTAAAGAAGGTTCATTTCTTTCGCCATTGCGCAACAAAATTCTGGCTGCATTTATTTTAGCAGCCGTTGCTATTGCCTTGGCGGTTGCTACCACCTACGTAGGTTTTAACAGCTTGCTTACTAAGGTAGATGAGTTAACCATACCCAACGACAAGCTGCGCGCACTCAATCATCTTTTTGAGCAGATAACCAAACTGGATCAACAACAACGAGCCGATGCCATCCGCAACCCAACAAAATCATCGCGCACCATTCTATCCGAATCGCGGCAACTTAATGCCACACTGGATTCGCTCGTTAAAATGACGTGGAGCAACCCACGCCAATCCGAACGCCTGGAGGCCATGAAACGCATTTTGTCTAAGCGCGATTATTTATTGGTAGAATACTTGCGATTGCGTTCTGAATTTATTGCCAACAGCTATGTTACCCAGCAATTGGATTCGCTCTCGTACATCTTGGAACTTGCTCAAAAAGACAGCACGGTTTCCACACAACAGAAAAAAACCACCACCACAACCTATATACCGGAAGAGCGTAAGTCCAATTTTTTTAACCGGCTCTTTGGCAGTCGCAAGAAAGATACAACCGAGCAGCGCGTTGAAATAAAAGAAGAAATTCTTACGCAAACCGATACGCTGGCCAAAGGGCGGCAGGCAAAAGCGCGCGATGAGGTGGAGCGCATCATGAAACGGTTGGATGAAGATAAGCGGCTTCAAACTACCGAAATGCTGGAGCGGGAGCTCCGCCTTATCAATGCCAATATGGTTTTGATCAATCAACTACTTTCAATACTGCGCGAGGTAGAAACGGAAGAACTGGCTTTGTTTGAACGTAAAAATGAAGAAGCCGGTGACCTGGTGAATTCAAGCGTAGAACGAATTTCGTACATCCTGATTATTTTCTTTCTGGTAACGGCTGCACTTGTGTTTTTGATTTTACTGGATCTTGCCCGCAGCAATTATTACCGCCTGCAATTAACACACGCCAAAGAGGAAGCCGAGCGGCTAAGCCAGGTAAAGCAACGCTTTTTGGCAAACATGAGTCATGAAATCCGCACTCCACTGCAATCCATTTTAGGGTTTGCCGAACAATTGAATCATCAAAAAAATAATGAAGAAGCGTTGAAGGCCATTCAACGTTCGGCAGAGCACCTCTTACACATAGTAGATGAAGTACTGGATTACAGCAGGATTGAATCGGGGCAGTTGGTATTGCAGCAGCAATCTTTTTGGCTTGATGAACTGGCCGATGAAGTAGCTACGGTGGTACAAGTACAGGCGCAGAAAAAGAATCTGGAGTTCGCTATTGAAATCAACACTATCGATTTTGCGGTAATGGGCGATGCATTTCGGCTAAAGCAAGTGTTGTTTAATCTGTTGGGTAATGCCATTAAATTTACGGCCTCGGGCAAGGTAACGCTTGCCCTTGAAATAATTTCGCAAACCGATACACAGGCCGTAGTTCAGTTTCTCGTAACTGATACCGGCAAGGGAATTCCCAAAGAAGAGCAACAAAAGATTTTTGATCAGTATGATCAGGGTGGTGCTGATATTCATAAACAATATGGTGGCACCGGCCTGGGGTTATCTATTGTAAAACGAATTATTGAAGAGCAGAAAGGATCGATAACCGTGGCAAGCGAACCTGGAAAAGGAACCACCTTTTGTGTTACACTAACCTTCGAAAAAACAACTGCCGCCATGCCGGTTGCAACACCCGTGGCACAGCACAGTACCTTTAAAGAACATGTGTGGCTGGTGGATGATGACCCGTTGATTTTAAAACTATGCAGTTTGATTTTACATAATCATGGAATTACGCATACGGCAATCCAACACCCGGAGCAAATTCTGAAAAAGGAAATTCAACCGGAGGATGCGGTATTCATGGACATCCGCATGCCAGGCGTAAACGGCATTGACTTATGCAAACAACTGCGTACCCGGCTACCCCAACTTTACATCGTTGCTTTAACCGCACACATTGTGCCCAGCGAAACCAAATCGCTGCTGGAAAGTGGCTTTAGCCGAATACTACCCAAGCCATTTCGCGAGCAGGAACTGTTGGAAGCGCTGCATCAAATAGCCCACCGAATCCATGCGCATACCAACCTGAATGAATTGGAAAGAATTACCCAGGGCGACCAATCGTTGATGAGTTCCATTGTGGAGGAGTTTGTAATTGAAACCCGTAAAAATCTGTTAGACCTTGAAAAGCGCATGCTTGATAAAGACAGAGCGGGAGTGCGCGAAATTATACACCAGGTAGCCGGGCGGGTAGGGCAATTAGGTGCGCGCCCGCTTATGAAAGAGCTGCAGCGTATTGAACTGCTGTTGGTTAACGGTACCAGCCCTGGTGAAATAAGAGAGCTGCCGGCTGTAATAGAGCAAGTTCGGGCATTTAAGGTTGAGTTGGCGAAAGAATTTGAAACTCGTTAACCCTGAATGTTGTACTTCTCCATTTTTAGGTAGAGCGTTTTGCGATCGATGTTGAGCATTCGTGCGGCCTTGGATTTGTTGTACCGCACTTCTACCAGTGTTTTTGCAATCAGGTCGCGTTCCTGCACTTCTTGTATCGCTTTTAAATCGTACGTGGATGGTTCCGTTAAACTGATGGCGGCCGGTTTGTTTATTGACTCCATCATTTCGGGGGGCAACGCAGCACTGCTTATTTCTCCAACTCCTGTAATAAGTACTGCGCGCTTTATTACATTTTTCATCTCGCGCAAATTGCCGGGCCACTCGTACTTTTTAAAAAGCCCGGTAAGTTCCGTACTAAAACCCAAGGTGTTCTTTTCTAATTCGGCATTGGCTTGCAACCTGAAAAATTCCATAAACTCATCCAAATCATCAGTTCGGTTGCGCAAGGCCGGCACGTGCAATTTAAATTCGTTCAGGCGGTAGTATAAATCTTCCCGAAACACTCCGCCCTTGGCCTGCTCGTGCAAGTCATCGTTGGTGGCGGTAATAATGCGCACATCCACTTCAATTTGCCTGGTGGTGCCAAGGGGTTGTACAATACGCTCTTGAATGGCGCGCAAAAGTTTTACCTGTACCTCATACGAAAGATTGCCTACCTCATCTAAAAAAAGTGTGCCTCCGTTGGCCGCCACAAACTGACCTTCTTTGTCGCGCAAGGCCCCTGTAAAAGCGCCCTTGGCGTAGCCAAACAACTCGCTGGCGGCTAATTCTTTTGATAAGGCCCCGCAATCAACAGCTACAAAAGGTTTTTGCGCGCGGTTGCTGAGTTGATGTATGGAGCGGGCTACTTGTTCCTTTCCGGTACCGCTTTCGCCTTGAATGATAACCGATAAATTGGTAGGCGCTACCAATGCAATTTGCTGCTGCAGTTGCAGTGCTACATCGCTGGTGCCGGTAACAAATTTGGGTGCTCCCTGCCGGGCTACGGGTTGTGGAGCGCCCGGGTTGGCCTTGGTTAAGGCAGACCGGATAAGCATTAAAAGTTCATCGGGGTTTACCGGCTTGGTAATATATTCGAAGGCCCCGGTCTTCATGGCCTTTACCGCTGCCCGAATATCAGAAAAGCTGGTCATGATAATAACCGGCACTTGCGGATGGCTTTGCTTGATTTGCTCCAGTACCTCCTGGCCGGTGGCATCGGGCAATCGGTAATCAAGCAGTACTAACTCAAATAGTTGTTTTGAGAGTACGGCCAATCCTTCTTTTGCGGTAGTGCACGCCACCGTTTCAAATTTATTCTTCGTTAAAAACCCTTCCAGTATTCGTTGAAAGGTTCTATCATCTTCTATCAGCAATATGGCCATAAGCTAAAGTAAAAAAGAAAGCCGGAAACTTCCCGGCCTTCTTATATAAATGGTACCTGTACCTGAAATTATTTAATCTCTTTTCCGTCTTTTCCGAATTTCAAGGTCTTGCTTTCCGCACCATTCTTCACGCTCAATTCGTAGTGGTCTTTGGTTTTGTTATAAAACGCTTCTTCTACAGACCAATTCTGATAAGCCGGAGTTGCCAGTGTTTCTTTTACCGGGGCCGGAAGCTCATCGATGGTAATCTTTACCAACTCATCGTTTTGGATTTCGGTAGCAATTACTGAATTGCTGGCATAGGAAGTTTGCATAGCACCGACAAACAACACAAGCGAAAGGATTGCAACTACTTTTTTCATGACATTTTGGTTTATGTTGAACAATTAGTTAATGCCATGCTTAGTTCTATTCCTGTGCCAAAACAGATTTATTAAACAGAGGCCGCTTTTCTAAAGAATTTGCAGCCCGCACCGGGCTGCATCCATTAAGTGATGCAGAACAATTCTACACTGTGTAGTTAGAATGGAACACATGCTTGGCCAAAAATCATTTCTATGTCAGCTTAAAAAAGAAAAACCCACCGGGTTGCCCCGGTGGGTTGCGGTCGGCCAACCCCACATTTAGCCAACCACTTTCTCTAACTCGTCAATTTTTGCTTTCGCCTCTTGCTTTCCGAGTGAGTAAGAGAGTTTGTACAACTCGAGTGCCTCACGTTGTGTTTCTTTTTTCTTACGCGGTGCAAGCTTGGTACGCGATGCTGCGGTTTCCAAAGCTGCCCCCTGTGCATATAGTAAGTCTGCCTGGGTTAGCGTAGATTGGTTCGTGATATCTTTCACCTTAGTTTCAAGCGCTACGATGTTCGATTCTTTTACTTTGATTACTTCCGCACGGTTATCCAACAGAGAATCTTTTTGCACGATGGATTGAGCCATGGCTGTATTCTCTACGCGAAACTTTTCTACTTCGGCCTGCAACAAAGCCACCTGCGTGGTGCTTGCAGCCAAATCGGCTTTTAGTTTTTCAACCATCTTGGCATAAGCCGAAGCATTGGATTTTGATTTCTTTAAAGAACCTTCAAGCTCGGTTAACTTAACCTGAGTGTCTTTAATGTACCCTTGCAGGTTTTTCATTCTGCCCGCATAATCGGTATAATTTGTTCCTTCAATTACGCCCTGGCTTAGCAGGGTGCGGTTGGCTTCTATCGAATCCAACATTACGCTTACTTCCTGTAATTGATCGGCTGCTTTTTGAGTAACCTTCAATTCTTCTTCAAGCGTTACTACGCGTGCTTTCAACTCCTCGTTTTCTTTCACATTGCAACTGAAAAAAAGCGAAGCGGCAACTACTCCTAAGATAATTTGCTTTTTCATGGCTGGTTCGTTTTGGTTTATGAACTCCACCGATGCAAACCGTTTGACTAATTCATGAGGATGGCACTCAAAACGCTAATTGCCTGAAAATCAAATAATAAAAAAATTAACGCTGGTACTTACAGCCAAGGTGTGGTGTAGATAAATGCCACACATTGTTGAAAAATTAATCAAACCGGATAGCCTGAATGGGATTGATACGGGCGATAAAACGGGTTGGAAGCAACAGCACAATTAACACTGTTGCAAATACAATGAGGTTAAGTAGCACCACGGTGCCCCAACTCCATTGCACCGGCACATACTCCATATAATAATCGTGCGGATTGAGGCGGATCAATTTAAATTGATATTGCAGCCAACACACTCCGAGCCCCAAAAAATTTCCCCATAAAAGACCACGCACAATCAGATGAGTGCCTGTTTGCAGGAACACATTGCGAATGAATTTATTGGTAGCACCCATTGCTTTGAGAATGCCCACCATGGGCGTGCGTTCCATTACCATGATCAACAACACAGAAATCATGTTTACGCAAATCACCACCAGAATAATTACTAGCAAGATTTTTACCTGCCGCTTAATCAAGTCTAACCACTCAAAAACCTGAATGTATTTGCTGCGCACGGTTTCAAGGTATAAGTCGTAGTCCATCGAATCGCCAATCTGGCGGGCCGCCACTTCTAATGCTGCGCGGTCATAATCAAATTTATAATTAAGCAGGGCAGTCCAATACGCGAGTTTTTCATTTTCTATTTCCGGGTTACTCTCGATGGCCATTTGTACATTTTCGGAGTAGGTGCTGAAATCTTCGCGCAGCAAGGCGAAGTAATTGAAGTGATTAAGATTTAATTGCACCTCCAAACCACCTGCCAGGTGGGGGGCCCAGTCGTTGAGCCGCTGCACCAGGCCTATATCGCCTATTATAATTTTGTTATCGAAATACTCTGATAAGTTGGTTTCATAAATACCCACTACGGTTAAGCGCCTGAACCGGGGCGGGTTCTGAAAAAAATGAATGGTTAACACATCGCCCACGCGGGCGCTTAACTTATCGGCAATTACCCGGCTTATTACCACCTCATTCGAATACGTTGAATCTGAGAACTGAATAAACCTACCTTCCTGCAAGGTGGAAGTTAACGCCTGCGTGTTAAAACTTTTGCCCACGCCTTTAAATACAATACCCAACACTTCGCTTTCAGTTTTCACCAACCCCGCTTTGTGCGAATATTCTTGCACGTGTTGAACAAACGGAAATTGCTGTGGGTTGGTGTACAGATCAATGCGGTAATCAAAGGGTTGTTCTTCTACCGCGTTGCTCATGGTAAAGCGTGTTACCAACAAGTGGTTGCTAAAACTGTAAATCTTATCTTTAACAGCAGACTGAAACCCGTGCATGATTAAAAACGAAACCAGTGCAGCCGCCAGCCCTACAGCAATACTTACTACCGCAATTTTATGAACAACGGCAGAAAAGCTGTTGTTGTGGGAGTACCGGATGCGCTGTGCGATAAAACGAGAAAGCAAGGCTAATGCGTTAAAATTTTTTACTTTCGCCAAAATAAAAAGAAATGGTCAGGTTATTTGTATTCGGTTGTGTTTTGTTGGGTGTTGTTGCGTGCAAAGCACAGCCGCCAAAAGAAAAGCCAAGTGCGGCCCTCGCTACCGGGGCCGATCAACTTCCGCTCTTGCTTCCAAAACTTGCCAATAAGCGTGTGGCCCTTACGGTGAATCACACATCACTAATTGGTAAAACCCACCTGGCCGATTCGCTGAAAAATCTGGGCGTTCACATCGTAAAAATTTTCGGGCCCGAGCATGGCTTTCGCGGAAACGCAGCCGATGGCGAATTGGTGAATGACAGCGTGGATCTTAAAACCGGCATTCCGCTGGTTTCGCTTTATGGAAAAAACAAAAAACCAACGGCCGCACAACTGGCCGATGTAGATGTAGTAGTGTTTGACATACAAGACGTAGGCACGCGGTTTTATACCTACATCGGCACCATGCATTACGTAATGGAAGCATGTGCAGAATCTGATAAAAAGATGATTATTCTGGATCGGCCCAACCCCAACGATTTTGTGGATGGCCCAGTTAACGACAAACCGTTGAAATCTTTTGTGGCCATGCATACTATTCCCATTGCGCATGGTTTAACCGTAGGCGAACTGGCGCAAATGATAAATGGCGAAGGGTGGTTACTTAACAAAGTAAAATGCAACATTGAAATTGTACCGGTAAAAAACTGGAAACATGGCGAGCCTTATTTGTTACCCGTTGGCCCCTCGCCTAACCTGCCCAACAACCAGGCAATACAACTTTATCCGTCCATCTGTTTGTTTGAAGGCACCGTGGTGAGTGTAGGGCGTGGCACACCGTTCCCCTTTCAGGTTTTAGGAAACCCCGAACTGAAACAACTGCCCTTTACTTTTACACCGGTAGCCATTAAAGGGGTTGCCGTTAAACCGCCACACGAAAACAAACTGTGCTATGGAATTGATTTGCGCAACGCAACACCGGCACGAAAGATCGATCTTTCCTATCTTTTAAAAATGTATTCGCTCTATCCCGACAAGGAAAAATTTTTTACGTCTTACATCGATTTACTTGCCGGAACCAGTGCCCTGAAAGAACAAGTTAAGGCCGGGCTAACCGAAGATCAAATACGCGCCAGTTGGCAGGAAGACCTGAACGCATTTAAAAACAAGCGCAAGAAATATTTGTTGTATCCCTGATTTTACGGTGCCACCAAAAAAATAAATGGTGTGCCTGCACTCACCTTGTTACCGATGACAAAAGCTGATAAAGTAACGGACATTCTCAAGACGTTGGATAAGTTGTATCCGCATCCGGCCGTGCCGCTGGATCATCAAGACGCTTACACGCTTTTGATTGCCGTGTTGCTTTCCGCACAGTGTACCGATGTGCGGGTAAATAAAACCACCCCTTATCTTTTTAAGCTGGCCGACAATCCGTTTGACATGATTAAGCTTTCGGTTGAAGAAATCCGGGAGATCATTAAGCCGTGTGGCCTCTCGCCCATGAAATCGAAAGGCATTTACGGGCTTTCAAAAATTCTTGTAGAAAAATATAACGGTGCCGTGCCGGCTACTTTTGAGGAGCTCGAAGCTTTGCCGGCTGTAGGCCATAAGACTGCATCGGTGGTAATGACCCAGTGGTTTGGCCAACCTGCCTTTCCGGTCGATACGCACATTCACCGGCTGGCATACCGGTGGGGGTTAAGTACCGGCAAAAGTGTGGAACAAACCGAGCGGGATTTAAAGCGGCTTATTCCCGAAACAAAATGGAATAAAGCCCACCTGCAGATTATTTACTTTGGAAGGGAGTATTGCCCTGCCCGCAGCCATAATTGGCAGGCTTGCCCTATTTGCAAGAAATATCTCCGAAAGGAACTTCGAAAAAATTAATGTGTAGTGCGAAGCATTAATTTCCTACACGTGAAAGCCTGACTTACTAATTTGCAGTGGATTGTTTTACCTGGTAAATAGATTATACAAATGAACCCTTTGCGGATTGTATTTATGGGTACACCTGAGTTTGCCGTACCCAGCCTAGAACTACTAATTAAAAATAACTGGAACGTGGTGGCTGTACTAACTGCACCCGATAAACCTCAGGGCCGTGGTCAAAAGTTAATACCCTCGCCTGTAAAAGAAGCTGCACTGCAACACAACATTCCGGTGTTGCAGCCCACCAACCTAAAAGCGCCTGCATTTATTGAGGAGCTGAAAAGTTATAATGCCAACCTGCAAATTGTTGTAGCCTTTAGAATGTTGCCTGAAGTAGTGTGGGCTATGCCGGCATTCGGTACCTTTAATTTACATGCCTCGTTGTTGCCAAACTACCGGGGCGCAGCACCTATTAACTGGGCAATCATCAATGGCGAAACTGAAACCGGAGTTACTACCTTTTTTTTACAACATGAAATTGATACAGGTAGCATAATCTTTCAGGAAAAGGAACCGATTTATGAAAGTGATACCGTTGGCAGTTTGTACGAGCGTTTGATGCACAAAGGCGCCAACCTGGTATTAAAAACGGTCGAGGCCATTCAATCGGGCAAATACCCTTCGGAGCCACAGCCAACCGTTCTCAAACTTCAACATGCTCCAAAAATTTTTAAAGAAACCTGCGAGATCAACTGGACGATGTCAGCGAAAAAAGTGGTTGATTTCGTGAGGGGTTTAAGTCCGTACCCCGGAGCCTGGACGGTGCTGAACGGCAAGCTCTTTAAAATCTTTTTGTGCCGGCACACTGGAGAAAACACTCCGGCACCAGCCGGGCAGTGGATAATTGATAAAGAATTAAAGGTGAAAGCTGCCGATGGGTGGATTAGCATTCTTGAGTTTCAGCCGGAAGGAAAAAAAAGAATGGCTGTATCCGAATTTTTACGTGGCAATACCATTTGATTTTCTCACCTTTCTCCACGATTTGTTCTGGTGCTTACTCTTTTCGTTGGCGTATAAATTTCCAAATTTCGTTGAATGATTATTTCGTTGATAGCGGCCCTTACTGAAAACCGGGTGATTGGTAAAGACAATGATTTGCCGTGGCGATTGCCCGATGACATGAAGTACTTTATGGAAACCACCAAAGGGCACTATGTAATTATGGGAAGAAAAAACTACCAATCGCTTCCGCCAAAATTCCGGCCCTTACCCCACCGCACCAACATTGTAGTTACCCGCTCGCCTCATTTTGAGGCCCCCGGTTGCCAGGTGGTGCACACACCGGCCGATGCCTTGCAAGTTGCCCGCGCAGCTAACCAACAAGAACTATTTGTAATTGGCGGTGCCGAAATCTACGCCCAGTTTTTGCCACACGCCAACCGACTTTACCTTACTGAAATAAAAACAACCCTTGCCGGAGACACGTACTTTCCTCAAATTAACAGCAACGAGTGGAAAGAGCTTTCGCGCAAGCACCATGCCCCAGACTACAAGCATCTTTTTGCCTTTGATTTCGTTGTGTACGAAAGAATTTAAATTGCCAACACTATGGAAAATCACAATCGGGTTTTAGGTTTTATCTACATCATTACAGGCGCTTTTCAAATTATGGGAATGGTAATTTTATATGCACTCTTCGATACGCTTATGCCTTATTTGGCGGAGCAGGCCGGGCCCGATGGCGGCTGGGTTTTTGAGTGGCTCGTACCCTTTATAGGCACGTTGGCGCTGGGTGTCATTATTATCTTTTCAATTCCTTCGCTTATTGCAGGCATCGGGTTGTTAAACCAGCAAAGGTGGGCCCTCACGCTGGCGTTAATCCTGGGCATCTTCAAATTATTTTCATTTCCCATCGGCACAGCCATTGGTGTTTATACCATTTGGGTGTATGCCGAAACTACAAAAGCAAAACCCGCATGAAGTACTTCTCAACTAAAGTGGTATGGATAACCGGGGCCTCATCCGGCATAGGCGAAGCTTTAACTTATGAACTGGCAAACCAGGGCGCGCGGCTTATTCTTTCGGCCCGAAGGAAAGAAGAGTTGGAACGGGTAAAAGGCAATTGCCCGATTGCCACACAAACCAATATTAAAATTTTGCCGCTTGATCTAAGTGAATCGGCCACGCTAAAGCTTAGTGCCGAAGCAGCCGTGCAGTTGTTTGGGCAGGTGGATATCCTAATCAACAACGGGGGTATAAGCCAGCGCAGCCTTGCTAAAGAAACGCTTTTGGAAGTTGACCGCAAGGTGATGGAAGTGGATTACTTTGGTACAGTAGCGCTTACAAAATATTTGCTACCCCATTTACTATTGCGCAAAGCGGGCCACATTGTAACCATCTCCAGCGTAATGGGTAAAATCGGTACCCCTTATCGCTCGGGCTATGCAGCCGCCAAGCACGCGCTGCATGGCTTCTTCGATTCGTTGCGTGCCGAATTGTGGAAAGAGAGCCCCCACCTTTACGTAACCCTTATTTGCCCCGGTTGGATTAAAACCAACATAACGTTGCATGCCGTAACCGGAGACGGTACCGCATTAAATGAGATGGATGGCAGCACAAGCACCGGAATGCCAGCCGCCCGGTTTGCGCGCAAGGCGCTGCATGCGGTGGCTCGCAAAAAGAACGAAGTGTACATTGGTGGCGTAAAAGAGAAATTTGCTGTTTACCTTAAAAGATTTTTGCCGGGCACTTTTGCAAGCATGGTGCGTACTGCCAAGGTACGGTAGCTAAAGTTTTTTCTTTCGGCTGCATTTTGCCGTGGGCAAAATTGTTAAGTTTACTTAGCTATGCTGCCCCCTGGTTCCCTTCGTACAATAATTCTTGGTAAGAGAAACTTCATCCTGTCGCACTCGGAATATAAGCGGGCATTGTTAACAGGCCAGTTGTGCATCATCGCGTTCTCGGTATGTTTCGGCTATTTTCTTTTTGATTTTTATAACGGTGTACCGCACGGCCTGGCCTATGAACTGGGTGGCGCTTTTCTGGCGCTGGCTTGCTTCTTTCTTAACCGGGCTACCTATTACACGGTGGCCAAAATTGTTTTAGGTGTAGTTGTAAACTCTATGGTGCTTTTGTTTTCGCAAGTGGAACCGGAAAGCACAGGCCTGCACATGTACTACATACCTTGTGCACTGGGGGCCATAGCTGCTTTTGGGTATGAAGAGCGCATCAAAAGCCTGTTCATGTTGCTTTTGCCCGTTACATTTTTTATCATCAGCCAAACTACCCACTTTACTATAATCGAAAAAACGCACCACTACAGCGAGTACGACAAGGCTAACCTTATTATCAATTTTGCAGGAGTACTTACAGCCTCGGTTTTAATTATTTACTACCTGATAAGCGTAAACTACCGGTCGGAAAAATCGTTGCGTGAAAATGAAAAGCAAATCCGGGATAAAAATACAGAGCTAACCCGCCTCAATACAGAGTTAGACCAGTTTGTTTACAGTACCGCCCACGACCTGATGGCTCCGTTAAGTTCGGTGCGCGGGCTTATTAATCTGAGCAGGGTTACCACCGATGCGGCAGAAGTGCGGCAATTGATTGAACTGATGGATGGTCGCGTGGACGACCTGCAGAAATTTATTCGTGATATTACCGACTACTCCCGCAATACCCGGCTGGAGGTTCAAAAGAAAAAAGTAATGGTGAGTAAGCTTATCCGCACCATACTCGAAATTTTACGAGCGCACCCGCATTCAGAAAAAGTAAAAGTAGATTTAGATGTTCCTGCAGACCTGGTAATTTATTCAGACCCTTCGCGGTTGCAGATTGTGTTGAGCAACCTGATTGCCAACGCTATTAAATACATGGATCCGGGCAAATCTGCACCCGTTTTAAAAGTAAGTGCTACGCTGCGCGAAAGCCACATCAAGTTTATCATACAGGATAACGGATTGGGAATTCCGCCCGACCACATTCAAAGAATCTGGGATATGTTTTACCAGGCAAACGAAAAATCTGAAGGCTCGGGCCTTGGTCTCTACATAGTAAGGCAAACCGTAGAAAAACTGCGCGGTACCATTCTGGTTGCCTCTGAAATGGGATTAGGTTCTACTTTTACCGTAATTATTCCGGTGTACAATGCACCGGATACCATACAGAATAATTAAACTTACTTTGTGTTGATAAAATGGCCCCTGTTGCTTTCTACACGAAAAGGATACTTGGGCCACTCCATGTGACCTAAACCAAAATTAAAACACATGAAACATCTGTTCATTCCTTTGCTGGCCATTATAATTTTCGGTTGCAGTACACAAAACCCAACTACCATGGAACGCTACCGGCCCCAGGTGCACTTTACGCCACATCATAATTGGACAAACGATCCGAATGGACTGGTTTACCTGGATGGTGAGTACCATTTATTTTTTCAATACAATCCTTACGGTACTACGTGGGGGCATATGAGCTGGGGCCATGCCATAAGCACCGATTTGATTACCTGGAAAGAACTGCCGGTTGCATTGGAAGAATACACTGATGCGCAAACCGGTGACAGCACGATGATTTTTTCGGGCACTGCTGTTGTTGATTTTAATAATTCGTTTGTTGACTGCGACACACCCGATTGCCTAGTGGCCATTTACACTTCGCATGTGCACCGCAACAACGAAGGCCTGCGGCAACATCAAAGCCTGGCTTACAGCAGCAACAAGGGCAGAAGCTGGAACCGGTATTCTAAAAATCCGGTATTGGACATTGAGCGCAAAGATTTTCGCGACCCCAAAGTATTCTGGTATGCCCCGCACCAAAAATGGATTATGGTATTGGTAGTACCCGATCTTTTTAAAGTTCAGTTGTACGAGTCGAAGAATTTAACCGCATGGACTTTGTTGAGTGAGTTTGGAAATGCAGGCGATACCTTGCGCATTTGGGAATGTCCTGATCTGTATGAACTCCCCGTGCACGATCAACCCGGCAAAAGCAAATGGGTGCTTTCACTTTCGGGTAGCCACCCCGCAGGCGATACCTTTGTAGGAATGCAATATTTTGTAGGCGAGTTTGACGGCACAACATTTACCACCGCGCAAACACAGCCCCTCTATGTTGATTTTGGAAAAGACTTTTATGCCGGTATTGTATTTAACAATGTACCCAACCGCACGATTATGTTGGGCTGGGTAAACAACTGGACCTACGCCAACCAAATTCCAACCGGAAGTTGGCGGGGCATGTTTTCGATACCACGTGAGTTAGGGCTAAAGGAAACAACCCACGGCTTTAGATTAACCCAGCATCCCGTAAAGGAATGGGGCGGTGCCCGAATTCAAAAACTCAACTCGATTGCGGACCTGGCCACACAATCTTTTGAATTGGAAGTTGAACTGGAAGAAGGCGGGGCTATAAACCTATTTAAATCCGGTACCGAAAAAACAACCGTAGGCTTACGCGAAGGCAAATTGTTTTTAGACCGAACCCAATCGGGCCTTGTGGATTTTCAAAAAGACTTTGCCAGTGTGGAATCAGTTGCCATTGAACCGGCACCAGAAAAAATTACGCTGCAGATCATTGCCGATCAATCGGTAATAGAAGTATTTACTACGGATGGTTTATACACACTAACCGACCAAGTATTTCCAACCCACAGCAAACCAGGTGTGGAGGTAGTGGGTAATGCTGTGGTAAAAAATGTATGGTCAGTCGGGTTGCGAAATTGACCCGGGCAACTGAAACTCTGGATTAAAAATTATACCGATCACATTACCCCACGGATCGCGCACGGTGGCCGTTACAATATCTCCACCAACATTGGTGGGATTTTCGTGTGCGGTGGCACCTATTGCCATAAGTCGGTTAAATTCTGATTCTATATCTTCTACTCCCCAATAAGAGAGTATGTTGCTGGTCTTTTGAGTATCGCCTTCTTCGGGCAATAATCCCAGTTCATAGCCTTTTACATTAAACCCCACATAGAATGGCTGATCAAAATAAGGTTGCACCTGAAATGCTTTTGCATACCACGCCCTTGCTGCCGCGAGGTCGGGTACTTTATAAATAGTTGTGCGTAGTCCTAGCATGCTTCAAATTAGTTTAACTGCCCATCATTACAAAAGCGCCCCAAAAGTAAGGATCTTTGTATTTGTTCATTAACTGGAGTTGTGCTTGTTTAAAAGCTTTCTGTTTGTTGCCGGTCTTGCTCCAGTTCGTATAAAAGTTTGTCATCAATTCCTGGGTGGCTGTATCGTCCACCTTCCATAAACTCATAACCAGTGCGTTGGCACCGGCCACCAAAAATGCGCGTTGCAAACCGTACACGCCTTCGCCTGCACGCACATCGCCCAGCCCGGTCTCGCACGCACTCAAAATTATCAAATCAGTTCCTTCCAAAGAAAGATTCATTGCCTCGTAGGCAGTAAGCACTCCGTTATCATTGCTCTGTAAGTCCACGGAGGTATTGTTGGAAGTTTGCGCCCCGGCTAAAATTAAACCCGAGCGTAGCAACGGGTTGTTGCGTGCATTCTCTGCATCAATGCCCATGGCATCGTTACCTTTCAGGTCCGCATCGGCTAAAAAATATCCATGCGTAGCAATGTGGATAATTGTGGGGGCCTTCAGGGCTTTTACCGAAGCCTCATTGGCTTCGCGTTGTTCGCGCCTGGTAACCTGGTAGCCGCTGCCTGCCAGTATTTTGTTAATCGCTTCGATTTCTGTTTTGGTTCCCGGCAACGGTACCGCAGTGCCCCCGTAATCGGGGAAGCCCAAAACAAATGCATCCTTCTTTTGATTGGATTTCTTGAACTCCTTTAAGCCAGCTACATCTTTGGCATTGCCTACTACCACTACATCGTATTGATTTAGTAAATAACTACCATCGGGCTTTTTTAAGGTGTTGATGTTGATTTGATTGTAAACTCCGTCCGGTGAGAGGTAGAGAGTTTTGCGGGAGTTAACGAGCGGCTCGATGCGTTGCCAAAATTGCGCATAGGAATGCGTGTCGGCTATGCGTTGTTGGATTGCATTTTTATAAAATCGGGCATACCGTGTTTCCAGTTCGTTTCCATTTTCTAATAAAGCCATCCGGGGTGTGGAGATACCGGGATATAATGTGAGCACGAGGTACCGCGCCTGTTCCGTAAAATCTTTTTCGAATGTGGTTACGCGGATTATTTCTACCAGGGCCTCGGCATCGGTTAGTTTTGATAGTAACGCACTCCAGGTAATGTTGCCGGTTTCGTAGGCCCGCGCAAAATCAGAAGAACGTTCCGAAAGTGAGCGTTCCAATTTATTTGCTTCTTTCTCTAAAGCAACGAGGTCTATCTTCTGGGTTTTTAGTTCTTCTTTGGAGAGGCTGTAGTAGCGAGCCAGGTTTTCCTTCTGCCCTACCCAGGCTATGTAGTCTTTGATAAGACTTTCGTTACCGCTGGCTAACAAGGCTTTTTTTACTTTGTTGGTTGAGTTAAGTAAGAGCGCTTTGGTGGCGATCTGGTAGTTAAAAACATCGCCCCATACTTCGGGGTTGGTTTGCCCGGCATCTATAGCAAAGTTGTAAAAGCGTTGAAACCGCGGCCGCAACACATCCCAAAACTTACTTTTTTCGGTCTCGCTCATAGGCGCAAAATATTGCTGGATAAACTCCAGCGACTTATCGCAGGCTTGCTTCAGGTGCGGATAGGCTTTTGCAATCTCTTGCTTCTTCCAATACACAATGCCTACTGCCTCCAGCGACTTTACATAGTCGGGGTGGTTTTCGCCCAGCGTACGTTGCCTGATCTCCATTGCCTGCACCTGATTACGCTCGGCATCGGCCAGTCTGTCTTGTAACCGATAATAGTTTCCGAGGTCAGAAATTGCTTTCGCATAAGCCGGATGCTCGGTAGTGTATTTCTTTTTATACACTTCAATAGCTTTCAGCAACATGGGCTCTACCTTCTCTGGTTTGTTCATTTGAATGTAGAGCAAGGCCAATTGATTTAGCAGGTTGGCATACTCCGGATTATTCTTTTGACCACGGCTTTCAAACACTTTCTGTATAGCTACAAATTCTGTTTCGGCTTGCGCGAGGTTGCCCGATAGTTGATAAAGCAGCGCGAGGTTGGAATTAAACTTTCGGGTGTCAAACGATTTTTTTGATTGCAGATTGCGCTTGTTGGAAGCCTCCACCGCAACCAGCGCCTGTTTCATTGCTTCAATAGCATCTGCATAGCGGCCGACTACCTGATTAAGCATTGCTTTGTTATTTAACACAATGGCATACTGCATGCTGTTGCTTCCCACTTTTGCTTCCAGAGCCACCAAGGCCTCGGCAAAAAGTTTTTCGGCCTCATTGTAATGACCCAGCGCTTGCAACAGTTTTGCTTTCGTATTGAGATTGGCTGCATAGGCCATACTTGTTTTTCCTATTCGCTCGCCTTCATTCAACGCATAGTTAATAAACTCTTCGGCTTCCAGCGTGCGGCCCTGGGCCAGGTACATTACTGCCATATTGGAAATACACCGTACATAGCTGATGTCTTGCGTAAGCCCGTAAGCCTCCATAAAATTTTTGGCTGTAATAAATGAGAGTTCAGCAATTTTATACCACCGCATGTTATAGTAATCAACGGCCAGGTTTAACGTATCGCTTGCTATTTCAGAGAGTGTACGTTGGCCCTTGGGCTTCATATTATAAAAACCCTTCGTCCAGCCTTCGCCTTTCTGTTGCACATCCATAAAACTGGAGTTGTCGCTCACGGACATGGCAAATTGAAAATCGAGTGAATCTAATTGGGCCTTTTTTTCGGCACCCGTTTCGGCTAAAGCCTGGGTAAGCCAATTGTTGTTTTGGGCAAACGCGGTGCCTGTACCAAGCAAAAATAAAATCAAGAGGTTTTTCATAGCTAAAGAGTTGGGGTAAGCCAACGGCCATCAAAGTTTAAGCCGAACGTTTATTCGACAGAGCGAATATCGCAATTTTTTAAGAAGCGGAAATTTTACTCGGTTGCAATTTGCACGAGGCCGCGGCTGCCCTGAATGTCGGGTGCAGCTATTTCAACTTCCAAAAGCGAGTTGTGCGAAGCGTAATTGAATTTCTTCAAAATAAGCGGGCCTGCCGCTGTTACTGAAACCGGCCTGGGGCAGTAGATTTTTACAACCTGACTTCCATACACTTCTACATCTACCATAATACAGCCGGGTTTACTTTCCAACTTATAGATGTTGCCCGTGCCATCGTGTTGCACAAATACGGCAGGTGGTGTGCTTTCAATCGAATAAGTAAGTTGGTACACCTCGGCTTGCAGGGTGTTGAGGTATAAGAAACACCACGGCTGCTGGTAAAAATATGCCGGTATGGCATTTCCGTTTAGGAACGCATGTACAAATTGCCCCGGCTGAATTCTAAGTTTCACTACCAAATTGCCTAAAAGATCTCTTTGATACGATTGATCGGGCATCGCTCGGTTATCTATTTCAACGCGGCCGGCACTTAGCTCCTGCAGGTGAGTAAATTTTTTGTATAACCATTGCGAGTGTAACTGGCGGGTATTTTTTGCCACGTACCGATCTGTAAGTTGCTGTACCTGGTTGTAGTAAGCAACCCACTTTGCAGTTACCGCTTCCTGCAGGAAATCATCTTGCGCAAGCCAGTTGGGCCAATGACTTTCTATTACATCGGTTTGCTGCTCGGGTAGCGGTGTGGTGGGCAAACTATCTAATTGATACCACGGGTTGCCATAGTTAATTCTATTGATAACGTGTACCCCAAAATCGAAGTCGCCACCATTTACCTCCGGTGGCGGATTTAATTCCGGTATCTGGCTAAAATCGGTGTTGGCATACTTAACACCGGCTTCGGCCAACAACTTTCCTAAACTGTAGGCCCCGGTCGGGTTCCAGTAGTAGCTGTAGGCACAGGGTACAAAACTTTGCGGAAACGAATGCCCTTCGGCTGGCGATAATCCATACTGCGCCAAAATTTCTTTGAAGGCTAAAATATGCCCCTGTAGTTCGTCTTCGGGCCACGGGTGCTTATCTATTAAGTTATACCATTCGGCCCTCCGTTGCGGTAGTCCTGCGGCCCAGTATTCATGGCCGGTTCCGTGCAATCCAAACTCGATAAAGGCGGCTTGCGCTTTAACATACTCCATGATGGCTAGCTGGTGCGAATTTACCCGGTGCGTGTTGTTCCACTTTTCGCGTTGATGTGTGGTAGTGGGATACTTTGCCAGCACATTTGCACGATCCATCTCGCTAAGAATAAATAAACATTGAATTCTTACACCGGCTGCTTTTCCTACAGCCACCATGGCTTGATAGTCTTGCAAATCAAAATTACGTTTTACGCCTGCCCGGTGCGGGCCACCATGGGGTGTGATGGACAAATCGCTGCCTTCGTTCCAACCAAGATCATCAACTGCAAAAGCAAACGGACGGGGAAAGAGTAAGGCCATACCTTAGCAAACTTGTGGCGCAATAACGGACAATTTATTTTCGATGAGCGAAGTTACCGAGGCGGTTGCAACCGGAAATACCTTCCGAAGATCAATCTCATCAGTATCTTTCAAAACCCGTTGAAGCGTTTTCATAAAAATATTTTTTGTCTCGGTAGCTAAATTGATTTTACAAATACCGCGGCTAATAGCTTGCACCAGTTGATCGTCTGGAATGCCGGAACTACCGTGTAAAACAAGTGCTGCCGGTGTGGCATTATGAATTTGGCTAAGCAGTTCCAATTGCAACTTTGGAGGTTCTTTGTAAAAACCATGTGCCGATCCAATGGCAATGGCAAGTGCGTGCACTCCGGTTGCTTCAACAAACTGCGCAGCCTCGGCAGGTTGCGTGTAGCTACCTTGCTGTTGCTGACCCAATTTTGCCACATAGCCTAATTCTGCTTCCACATTAGCCCGATAAGATTCCGCAATTTTTACCGCCTCTTTGCTGATTCTTACATTTTCGGCAAATGGTTTTTCGCTGGCATCAATCATTACGGAATCAAATCCTGCATCAAGGCAGCGCTTCACCATTTCCAACGAGCTTCCATGGTCCAGATGAATCCACCCCTCGACACCCGTTTCTTTTAGTGCGGTGCGGGCCATCGCTACTGCAACTTCGGCTGTCAGGTACTGGATAGAACTTTCTGATAGTTGAAGAATAATTGGAAGGCGTTTGTTCTTTGCCGCCTTCAAAATTCCAAGCAGCGTTTCGAAATTATAAAAGTTAGTGGCCAGCAAGGCTGCCTTGTTGGTTCTGCATTCAGCTAATTTTTCTTGCAATCGCATTCCTAAAATGTATAGTTAAAAGTTGTTCGGGCTATTTCTTTTACGATTTCCAAATTGCCAAACGCCCCGGTACCACCGGGCCGCGTGGTATTAATGGCACCCGTAAGTGCTCCAAACTCAAGACACTCCGGCAACGAGCCTCCGGTTAAAAATTTATGTACAAAGCCTGCATCGAAACTATCGCCAGCGCCAATGCTATCTACCACGTGGGTATTCAAAAACGGAGCCTGATGAAGCAATTGCTGATTATGCCAGAGATAGGCGCCTGCATCACCGGCTTTAACCACCACACACGGTGCGCTCAATTGTGTGGCTAATGCTTCGTGCAGGCTGCGGGTTTTAGTTAGTGCCAAGAGCTCCGTAACGTTAGGAAGAAAAAAATCTACATGCGGCAACAGGTGTTGCAAGGGTAAATCCCATTGCTCAGCCGGATCCCACTGCGGATCGATTGAAGTTGAAAGCCCCAGCGCCTTCGCTCTCTTAAAAAGAGAAACCAAATTTGATCTGATACCGGTTTGAAGAAAAACAGAACTTACATGCAAATGCCGCGACTGCAGTAATAACTCTTCGGACACATCTTGTTCAACCAGATGGCGCATGGCACCCGGGTAGGTTACCATGGCCCGATCCTGATCGAAATTAAGCACAATGGTAGCGCCCGTACTGTGCTGTGTGGACTGCCTGATAAATTGGGTAGCTACTCCTTTTGATTTTAAACTTGCAATCACCAGGTCGCCAAAGCTGTCTGCTCCTACTCTGCCCACAAAGGCTACGTTACTTCCTAAGGTGCTGGCATTGCTGGCAAAAATGGCTGAGCTGCTGCCCAGCGTAAGCGCCATGTCTTCGGCAAGTACTTCTTTTCCAACCTCTGGTGTTCTTTCAATTCGATTTAGAATCAAATCAACATTCAACTCGCCAACAACCAGAATATCAAATTTCTTCATGCCTTAGCAATATACTATTCAATGTTTTCTAATCTGCTGGTAATTTGTTTACAAAATAGAATAGATGTTAACTCCTTCCACCACCCGTGTTATGGCACCAGTAGCCGAAGGTGTATCTGGCTTAAGGCCTAATTGCAGCGATTTATAAAAAGCCAGCATCTGAAAGGGCACGATGCTACTCACTGCAAGAAATCCCTCGTCAACAGCAGGTCCGTTTTCGGAATAGGTAAATACATGATCAAGTGCAATATCAGGTAGTTTAGATTCACCAACCCCAATTTCGAGCAATGGCGTACTACCCTTGTGCATGGTACGCACCAGGTCGCGTTCGTACTTTAAGGCGTGTTGATTATTTGAAAAGATGTAAGCCACCAGCGTGGTTGAGTCAACTACCGCTTTGGGGCCGTGCCTGAAACCAAGAAAGGAATCATTCTTACAGATTACCTGCCCATCGGTAAGTTCTTGCAATTTTAAATGCGCCTCGGTTGCTGTTCCGTAAAAAGGACCCGACCCTAAGAATACCGCTCTTTTAAAATTAACATTTGCGAGTTGCTGCAACTCGGCTGCATAGTACTGCACCGATTTTTCTGCATACTTACACAGTAAGTCCACTTGCGGCAGCACTACATTTAATGCATTGCAATGTGCAACTAACTTACCGGCCAGCAACATGCCTGTATAGCTGCTCGTCATTGCCAGACTTTGATCGTTTGCTTCGGCCGGAAGCACAATAACATACTTACCGCCTTTTACTGCCTGGCGAGCCAAAAGTCCTTCCGGATTGCAGGTAATAATAAGATGAGCGCAAGCATCGCAAATTGTATCGGCCAGCGCAACGGCAGCCGCACTTTCGGGGCTATTACCCGACCGTGCAAAAGAAACCAGTAAGGTAGGCTCCTTCCGGAGCAGGTAATCGTGCGGATGCGATACAATATCGGTGGTAGAGATGGCATCGGTTACAATGCCAAATTGATTTTGAAAGATGCCCCGCAACGAAAGCCCAATAAATGCGCTGGTGCCGGCACCCGTTAGAATAATGCGTGCAGGCTTACTTGCTGAAATAAAATCAGAAATGCTTTTCTGTTGAAGTACAAGTGCTGCAGCTATTTTGGCCCACAATTCGGGCTGTTGCGCAATTTCGCGCGCGGTATGAATTGCGCCCTTTGCCTCCAGCTCAGAGCGGCTAATACCCAAATGGCTCATTAGGATTAGAATTAACTTATCAAAAATAACAAAAATAAATCATTATACTTTCGTTTTATTTCTAAATAAATGAATTAATCCTTCCTTTTATTTCCAAATAGACTTAAAATTGTAATAGAAGCATAAAATTGGCGTCAACCACTTATCTTTTCCTTATTTTACTAATGTTTTAACTTTCGTAAGATCAATTTAAGCCCCAAATGTCGCGCAATCAAGATTCTACCGTAACCAGAAGAAAAGAAATACTGGAGCTAATTGCCGAAAAGGGGGAAGTGTTTGTGGAGGTATTGAGCCGCAAATTTGGCGTAAGCGAGGTAACCATCCGGAACGACCTGGACCAACTGGAGCAAAAAAATATGCTGATCCGCGCGCGGGGCGGGGCGATAAAACTAGAAACCGGGGTGGGGATAGATCAGCGGTTAGCCGACAAAAACAAAATCAATTTTCAGGAGAAATCGCGCATTGGTAAAAAAGCAACCGAGTTGATTACCGAATCGGACACTATTATAATAGACTCGGGCAGCACCACAGCCGAAATGGTGCGGAATCTGCCCGACTTCCAGGACTTAACCATTATTACCAACGCAATGAACATTGCCAATCAGTTGGTAACACGCCCAAATGTAAATGTGATTATTCCCGGTGGCTACTTGCGAAAAAATTCATTATCGCTGGTAGGCCCGCAAGCCGAAAAGAGTTTGCGCAACTTCAATGTGGATAAAGCATTTTTGGGAGTGGATGGTTTTGATACCCGCCAGGGACTTTATACCCCCAACGTAGAAGAAGCCCGGCTTAACGAAATTATGATTGAAATTTCAAAAGAGGTGATTTTGCTAACCGACTCGACCAAATTCAGCAAACGGAGTTTTGCATTTATTTGTAGTGTAAGGGAGATTGATAAGGTAATAACCGATGGTGGCGTAAAAGATGACGACCGCAAGCGGCTGGAGGATGCCGGAGTGGAATTGATAATTGTTTAGAGCTACAGTTTAAAAAAGATTTTCTTCTTGTAAAGGAAAAAACACAAGCCCCACTCCAACGCAAAAATTACTACCGACCCAAGCAGTGCAGCCCCTGCTGTAGGAAAATGAATTAACTCAGCTACGCCCTCAACAATTTGCAGCACATATTCATTAAACCAGCGGGCGCCTACTATTTCAAAAAACAAATAGATAAAAATTGAGTTCATACCTACAATGGCAAAGAAGGCAATATGGGTGTGCTGTTTCAGATCAACCCACCAATAAAACAAAGCCATTAACAACAAACACCAGCCACCGGAAACGAGTACGAAGGTAGTGGTGCTTATTCGTTTAATGATGGGAATGCCTGCTGCATTCAAACTATAGCCCACCAGCAATAAAATAAACCCGGCTACCAACAGGTATTTTAGTTTGAGTTTACCATCCAGATTCTGCAATAGTAACTTACCTACCAGCGCTCCCCAAATGGTGTGTGCAGCAGTTGGCAGACAATTAATTGCTACCCATCCATCTGAATTAATTTTGTTCATCAGCAGCAGGTCTATGTAATTACCAAAATTATGTTGGTCGGTAAACGGCTGGTCAAAACCCGGGATGTTAGTAAACCGGTATAAAAGTTCGGTTACTAGAAGTAGCCCCACGCTCACGCCCAGTTGGGCCCCAACGCTCCAATTAAAAATCAAAAAAGCAATTAGTAATGTAACCGAAAGTTGTGTCAGCACATTCCACAACTCAAAAGAGAGTCCATCTGCGCGCACCGCGTAGTTTAACACGCCCCAAAAAAACAACCACCCCGAGCGCGTTAGCATTTTAATAAACGATTGGTGCCAGGAAGTACCCAGGTGCTGTTGCCGGTGTACCGAGTAGGCCATGCTTACCCCGGCAATAAACATAAATGCAGGCTGCACCAAATCCCAAAACCGAAGGCCACTCCAGGGGTGATGGAAAAACTGTTCGATCAGAAAATTAGCTGGAAATAATTCTGCCAAATGGTCGTAGAGGCGTGCACCCTCCAGCATTAAAAGCACCATAATTAAACCCCGGTAGAAATCGAGCGAACGCAGCCGGGTTTCAATTATGGATGCTGTTACCATTGTTAGTTATTCTGAGCGCAGATCGTGTTAACGATTACTTCGTCTTGTGGAATGTAATAAATATTTCGCGGGTCTTCCCAGCTTACCACCACCTTGGGTTGCACACCCGGAAATGTTCTGTCTAAATTAAGTTTATTCCGATACACATCAATGGCCCGATGACCCTCGTATGCGAGTTCCAACCTGCGCTCCTGCAACACGGCATTGAGCACCGAGCTTGCACCCTGCAGGTTACCGGCACTGTACAGCGAAGTAGCCAATCCGGCCCGGGTACGAATTACATTTATATCAGCAAGGGCATTGGGCGTGTCTCCTTTTTTTGCGTACGCTTCGGCCCGGTTAAGGTACATTTCGGCAAGTCTTATAACATGAGGCGAACTTAAAGTAACAATGCCATCCTGGTAGGAGAACTTGGTAATAAAATATTTTGGAACTCCATTGCGGGTAACCACGGTTACGCCATCGTTGGCCAGTTGGGGTTTTATTAACTCGTTTCGAACATCTTCGGGATGCTGCTGCATAAGGTTGCGCAGTGACTCTGAAATATATACTTCGCCCCAACCCAACCCATCTGTTAAATACATGGAGCCAATCGATGCCAGTACCTTATCGTCTTGCAGCAAGTGTTTAATTACAAAAATGGATTCGGATGAGGCAGGTGAATTGTGAAAAAGATCTAAGTAGGAACCGGTTGGCTGCAACTGAAACCGGGGCGACTGTATAACCCGCGTTGCAAAATCAATGGCTTCATCGTGCTGTTCCTTATAAAGGTACAGGCGCGAGAGCAGCGCCCAGGCAGCCTCCTTTGATGCAAACTCTACCCCCCGGCTTTGGCCGGTGGCCATTAGCGTAGCAGCCTTTAGCAAATCTGCTTCTACCTGTGCATAGCACTGGCCAACGGTAGCGCGCGCCAGTTTATCGGGTGTTGCCGATTGCAACCGCAGTGGAACTCCGGGGTTATTGGCTCCATGCGAAAATGGGCGCGCATACAACCGCAACAAATCGAAGTAAGCCATTGCCCGCATAAAATAATTTTCGCCTAACAGAAAATCATTCGCCTGGTTTTGACCTTCGGTAACGGACTCGATATTTTGGTTGGCAAGGTTTACTATTTTGTAGGCTACATACCAAATGTAGGTGGCATTTTCCATAGCCGGAAAATGTTCGCGCGTAGCCGCAAAAAACAGGGGATCGGTTGTGGTGCCACTCAACGTTACATTATCACCGGCATACTCCAGCATTTGATGGAGGTTGCGCGCATAGGTGCTTCTGAAATCCAGCCGGCCTTTGTACTCCAGCATGTCTTTCATTAATGCGTACGTACCGTTGGTAGCGTAGGTAAGCGCATTGGGTACGCTAGCAAGATTTTCGCGGGTAATTCCATCGAAAGGTTCAATCTCGAGATTGCAGGCTGTGGTAAGTGTTACCAACAATGCAAGTAGGGATAGTTTGATTTTCATACACACGTAGATTAAAAGGTTACTTGTAAACCGGCCAGGTATTGTTTGCTTATAGGATATTTGAAATCGGACATTCCATAAATTCCGGAAAACGGAATCTCCGGATCCATTCCTGAAAATTTCGTGAACGTAAAGAGGTTATCGCCCGATAGAAACACGTTGGCTCTTGAAAGTTTAAGTCTGTTTAAGATAGAAGTTGGGATTGCATAGGTAAGCATGATGTTACGAATGCGCCAGAAGCTCCCATCTTCCAGGTACCGCGAAGAGGGCTTGTTGGATTGCAGGTTGCCTCCGTAAACAGGTTTAGGATGTGTGGCTACATCGCCCGGTGCGCGCCACCGCGACCACCCATCGGCCAGGCTCATCATGTTAAAATTAAAGTTGGCGCCATCGGCATCCAAAAACTCCCGAGTGCGGTGGTACACCAGGTTGCCATACTGAAATGCAGACGCAACACTTAAAGTGAACCGCTGATACGATAAGGAGGTACTAAGGCCACCGTAAAATTTAGGCGTAGCGGAACCTACTGCCTGCAAACTGGTTGATGCCGAGGCCTGCGCATACTGGTTGGTTAGTTGATAACCCGTAACATTACCCGAAGCATCGGTAACGGCATACTCCCACTGCGGTTCGCCATTGGCGCTGTTCACACCCATCCACTTGGGCAAGTACCAGGTATTTACATCATGCCCTACTAATACGGCCTGCTTTACTCCATCGTAATCGCGGGTAAGTAACGATACCCCGTCTGCTAATTCTTTTACTTCATTCTGCGCACTGCCAATGTTGAATCCGATGTTCCAGGTAAATGATCCTTTCTGCATTACATCTCCGCTAATGCCGAGCTCAATACCCTGAGTTACCAGGCGGCCTGCATTACGCAATACCCGGGCAATACCTTGCGAGGGAGCCAGCGGAACATAAAACAAAAGTTGATCGGTGTTCTTATTAAAAGCATCCAGCGTAATATCAATCTTTTTAAAGAGTTGCGCATCAATACCCACGTTGGCGGCTTTGGTTTGTTCCCACCCTAGGTCGGGGTTAGGCAATGTTTCGGGGTAGCCGGCTGAGCCGCCATTGTATTGGGTAGTGAAATTGTACTTAGCCAGATATTGAAACGGACTGATGGCATCGTTACCTAAAATACCATAGCTGGTGCGCACCTTAAAAAAAGTAATACTCTTCACGCTACTTATAAAATTTTCTTTGCTTACGATCCACGAAGCCGAAACGGCTCCGAAATTACCCCAGCGTTTGTTCGCTCCAAATTTTGAGCTCCCATCACGCCTGTACGAAACCGAAGCAAAATATTTCTCATTGAAGTTATAATTCACTTCTGTTAAAACAGAGATGGCATTCTCTTCGCTTTTGCCACCCGAAATAGATTGGGGTGAGGCAATGCCTCCGGGGATTTTAATTCCTGAAACAATTCCATAGCCACCGGCACCTGCTGTTTCGCTGCCGCTCTTCTGACCTTCAATACCCACAAAGCCACCAAGCTGGTGCAAGCCAAAATCTTTACTGGCCCGCAACATGTTTGTAGAAACAAGACCGTACCCCTCCGAAACACCAAATGAAAGAATTCCCTTGTTGGCGGCACCTTCAATCGTTTTCGAATCTTCATAGCTATCGCTGCGGTAGGTAGCGAAGGCAATCCGGTTACGGGATTGTGCAGTGAGCCAAGGGGTGATGTTGATGGTAAGAATGGCATCGCCATTCAGGCTAAGCCCTTTATTTTTATAATCGTTGTACTGCGCACTGTGTAAAATGTTGTTCTTATCGCGTGTTAGAAATCCGGAGGTGGTGGCATCCACATACCGGATGTTGCCATCGGCTCCGTAAGGTGTATCGTAAGGAAGGTACAAGAAAGGCTGGTACGGCCACCGCCAATGGTACGAATTGGTCATGTCGCGGGTAATGTTCAAATTAGTTGTTAGTTGAACATCTTTTGAAAGCGCAAAGTCGAGGTTGGTGCGGAAGTTATAACGTTCGTAGCCGGTTGTCAGCAACGTGCCCTCTTCATTGTAGTAATCGCCCGCAATAAAATAAGCTACCTTACCGGATTTGCCGCGGGCCGACAGGTTATGATTTTGAATAACACCTTGCTTGTACGCTAACCCGAGCCAATCGGTGTTGGTGTTGAGCAGCGATGCCGGACGAAACGTTTGAAATTGTGCCGAGCTGGCAAACATGGCCCGTTCTGTATCGTACAACTCTTGCGAATCCATAACCTTAAATTTTCCGGACGTAACATTGCGCACCCCCACGCTGGTGCTATAAGCAATCTCTGCCTGTTCGCTCTTTCCCTTCTTGGTTGTAACCACAATCACACCCTGGTTAGCTCTTGAACCGTACAGTGCAACCGCTCCCGCATCTTTTAGCACGGTGATACTCTCCACATCATTCGGGTTAAACGCGCCCCCCACAATACCATCTACTACATAGAGCGGGCCGTTATCACCACCAATAGAAGAGTTTCCGCGAATGCGGATTTCGGATGGCGCACCCGGAGCACCGGTAGAGGATGTAACCTGAACACCAGCTACTTTGCCCTGCAACTGATACGCAAGGTTGGAACCGGTAACACCTTTTAGTTTCTCGGCTGACACATTAACTACTGCTCCCGTAATTTCGGATTTTCTTTTTTCAGAATACCCTACCACAATTACTTCTTCTAGTTGCGCAGTAGAAGGCTCCAGTTGCAGGTCTATTACCGATCGGCCATTAACAGCCACTTCTTGTGTAACGTAGCCAATAAAAGAAAACACCAGCACATCGCTGCTACCGGTTAGCTCAAGGGTGTACCTGCCGGATGCATCGGTAGTGGTTCCTTTTGTGGTTCCTTTCAGAAGTACGTTAACTCCCGGCATGGTGCTTTGATCGGCCTGGTCGGTTACGCGCCCCGAAACGGACTGAGCCAATGCAGGTAGTGCACAGAAACTAAACAGCCCGGTTATTCCAACCGCTAACCAGGCTACTTTCAATTTCCTCTTCATGTTACTGGGGTAAGGGTTGTACTTGTTTTTCATGAGGTTTATTGATTGGGTTTTCAAAATTTATATAACAAATGATGCTCGGCACCGGTAGTTGATTCTACCACCAAAATATAATTTCCACGCGCCAAAGGTGTAAGCGAATAGGTAATTTCATTTTCTGTTTCGGTAATCCGAACCAATTCCAATTTGCGACCACAAAGATCAACAGCGCGTACGCGTGTAATCTGCTGCGGCTGCTTGGTAACTACCAGGTACTCCTGGGCGGGGTTCGGAAAAATTTTACTGATTTTTTCTTTCGTGCCCGTAACCAACGAAGCCTTGCCACTTACCACAGGCGTATAAGTAGAAAGCCCGTTGGAATTGTAGGCGGCCGCTCGGTAATAGTACACCTTGTCGGTTTCGACTGTTTTATCGTAATAAATAAAAGTAGCGCGCGGAAGTACGCTCAATAATTCAAATCCAGCATCGGGAGTGGTAGAACGTTCAAGCCAATACCCCGTACAAGCGGTGCACGCTGCCCACGAAATAATAAGTTCCGAAAGCGGTGTAACCGTTGAAGTGTTCACCGCAAATGAAGCCAGCATAATTGGTGGCATCATCCGTACAAAGTTGATCGGCTTTTCACCTGCGGCCGGTAAATCGATTTGCTGAGTGGCGGCCGTTGCTTTGAAAGCAACCGGAATAAGAAGATTAGAACCAAGGCCCGGCAGGTCTGTAAGCGATACCCCAAGTTCGGCATTTCCACCCGCTGCAACTGTTTTTATTTTCTTCTCAAAGCGCCAACCCGATTGAAATGAGAAAACAGAATCGTCTTTAATAAGAGCATCGAACCCGGCCCCGGGCCATTCTGAAAATGTTTTGCCGGTGGCCATGTTGTTATCAAGATCGAGGTAAATGGACCAACTGCTCAAGTTGCCCTCTGCATATGCATATAAACTATCGCGGTCGGTACTTAATCTGAAAGTGGTAGTGGTAGTTGTATAATTCGAAGCAAGGGGTTGCGTTGCTTCCCATTCCGTTACGTTGCTATCTACTTTATATTGATAGAAGCTGGGCACTGAGGGTTTACCTGCAATGGAAATTGATTCTGACAAACCAGACAGGGCCGTTTCGTTTACCAGATAGCTGCGATAGTGATAGGGCGTGCCAGCTGTGGGCAGCGGATCGACAATTGAAATTGCTTGTGGCGGTACCATGGCAATGCTTGTATAGGCACCGCTACCTGTTGCACGCTCAATAACCCGATGCGCTTGAGTTGGTGTGGCCCCCCAATACAAAATTACATTTGTACCCGATGCAGTTGCCAACAACGGAGACGGAGCCGCCAATGAATTTTCTTTTTCTGTTGCAGCAAAGTAAACCGTACCCGAATAATCCGGCACAGCAAGTGTGGCGTCAACAAGTAGTTCGTGCTGAAGAAAATTATACCCGGTGGCAGGTTCCCACACGTTGCTGTTAGCCATTCGAATAGCATACAGCGGGTTTGCAGATAAGGTTAATTCCGGATCGGGCATACTGAACAATACTTCGTACACGCCCGGTGCAATCGATGCGGGCAATCCGGCAGTAAAATTAATTTTAATGGTATCCGCTAGCGTCCACTTACGGGGTTCTTCTGCGGTTGCAACTTTAAAAGTTTTACCGGTAGTTTTATTTCGTAAAATAATTTCAGCTTTTCGTGGATTAAATACATTTGCCCAACCCTCGTTTACCAGTGCAATAGAAAACTGAACGCCCCCATTTGGTTTAGCGGTAGTTGGAAGCTTGCTCCTTGTAAGTCTGTAGCGGTATCCTAATTTCTTTTGGGTGTCATCGTAGCAGCCAGCAGTTTTCCAACTGTTTAAAACCGTTTGATGGTAATCGCTGTTCAGGTAAGACCAATGGAAGCGTTGCATTTCGGCCAGCGCATTGGGGCACTCTGAAAGTGGAACATATACCCCGCAAGTTTCGCCACCCATAGGCAAGTAAACGGTCTCCGCTTCCAGGTAGGCTTTCTCTTCTGTTACGTTTCCGTAGGTTCCCACATCGCTGGGGGAAGCAAGAAAGCAATCATTATGATGACCCAGCCTCGCCTTAAATGTTCCGGTTAAAGCTTCTGCTTCAGTAAGGGGTGGTGTGGATTCAACCATCTTACGTTTTATGTTAGGGGTGCGCATTTGTACTGCCCGCGTTGAAGGTAGGGCATTGGTTAAGGCCAGCACCACCGCTCTTCGGTTGGCCCAATCTGCCTCTGTGGGACTGGTTATGGATTGCGCAAAGTGATCGGTATAGTACCACTCGCCCCAGGCACCCACAAAACCTGCCTGCACTACAGCAATTACATCGCTGTGTTGTTGCAACAAAGGTTTAAGTTGTTCAATGTGTTGCAAAACCCGACCAGGCCGGGCATCACCATACGGTGGTGTAGAGCGGGTGGTGTAGGCAAATCGTACAATTACTTTTAGACCAGCCTTGCGCACGGTGTTAAAATCCTGTTGCATGTTGGCGAGGTAGGCTACGGAGATCGGAGTTTCAACAAAACCATCGAGGTAAAAAACGCGCAAGATGAGGCTAATGCCCTGATTGCGATAGTTGGAGATGGTGGTTTGATTTAAAAATGAATATGTACCCGAGCGGGTTTCGGTATGTTTATAAAATCCACGTTCGGGGTTAGCAAAATTTGATTCGTCCGCTACATAGGTTCTTTCTGTAAAAGTCTGGGCTATTCCAAACTCAACTACCCCACTCACTGCAATCAGGCACAACAACAATCTCTTCATCAGAATTCGTTTGTGGTAGCAAAATCATTCTTGCGTTGCATCCACTTTCCCTGGGTAAAATCCGGAAACGCAATGGTTTCACCGCCCAATTGAATAGAGGTTTCGGAAAGCGGTGTAATGGCACTCCAGGTAACGGCATCGTACACATCTTGTGGGGTATTGCTCTTCCGTTTTACGGATTCGATAAAGGCATGCAGTACAAACCAATCCATACCCCCGTGCCCGGCACCGGCCGCATCGTTGCCATACCGTTTCCACAGCGGATGATCATACTGATCTAACCAGGCTTGCGCACCATCCCACGTATGGGGTTTGCTTTTTCCTTCTACATAAATCGAATTATTAACATCCATCCATAAACCGTTTGTACCCTGCACTCTAAACCCTAACGAGTAGGGCCGGGGCAAATTGGTATCGTGTTGCAGCAAGATGGTTTCTCCATTAGCGCATTTCAGCATGGTGGTAACAATGTCGCCCAGTTTAAATTCTACTTTCGCGTTTGGATGCGACTCGCCCGCCTTTTTTACAATGTAATCGTGCAAGCCTCTTGCTTTGGAAGCGTAAGAAACCAGCTCGGTTATCCGGTTGCCCCGATTTATATCGATCATCATCGCAACCGGCCCAATACCATGCGTAGGGTATAAATCGCCATTGCGCATTACGGAATGTTGGGTTCGCCACTGGGCTTCCGAAAATCCTTTCTCTCCAAATTCAACACCACCACCATAGGGGTCTTTGCCGTTATTGAATTTTACTTCGCGTAAATCGTGTTGGTAGCCGCCTTGCACGTGCACGATTTCGCCAAATACTTTTTGGCGTACCATGTTGAGCACAGCCATTACATCGCGCCTGTAGCAAACGTTCTCCAGCATCATTAACGGCATACCGGTGCGCTCGCTCGTGTAAACCAATTGCCAGCACTCTTCAACCGACATGCCGGTAATCACTTCACATCCTACATACTTGCCCGCATTCATCGCATCCAGGCACATTACCGTGTGCCACTCCCACGGAGTAGAAATAATTACTGCTTCAATTTCTTTATTCTCGAGCAACTTCCGGTAGCCGTAAGGCCCCTCGTTGATGATCTGCGGCATGGGCTTACCTGATTTTTTAATCAGGCTCTTGCTCATCTCTATCATTCGCGCTTGCACATCGCAAATAGCCACTACGTCAACATCGCTCCTATTTAATAGTAAATCCAAATGCCCCTGGCCGCGCAGCCCTACGCCAATAAAACCAACACGTACGTTTTTAGGTTTTTGGTCGGCCCATGAAGCTAAGGGTAGCATGGAAAATCCTAACCCTGCAGCCGAAGCGGCACGAATAAAATCTCTTCTTGTAGTCATAGCTAAAAAAAGTAAAGGCACTCCACAGAGTGCCTTTACAACACGTTAAACCCTATTTTGTGAGATCTACCTGAATTAGTTTACCGGTAGCTGTATTGTCTGTGGGGAATGCACCCAATGTAGCCCAGGTTTCTGTAATAGGCCGCGACTTGGAACCATCTTCGAAATAATAATTGCCATCTACATCTACCAAGGCAAAGTTAAACTTGGTAGCCAGGTTGGTGAAGGCTGCTCTTGAAATTGAAAACTCCAACGCCTTGCCTGTGCCCACGGTTACTACCGCAGAGCTTTTAACTGCATTTGATCCTACTGCGGATGCAACTGTCCAATCCCAAACATCAACGGGGCCATCCACATCGCGGAAAATGTCAGCGTCTTTAACAATCGCCAAATCTCCTTCCATCAGGTAGTCGGCTCCAAAACCTTCGGGATACCAACCACTGAAATATCCGGTTGCCGGGTTATTATCGGTATCGAGATACAAATCCATAAACCCGCTGAAGTTACCAGTACCTTCTACGTAGAAATAAATTTTCAACGCATCATAATCAACCTTCACTTTGGTAATCGTGCCAGATTTTTCGGGTGCAATTACTTCTGGAATAGAAGCCCATTCTGAAAAATTGCCATCAATCACTACAGCCGAAGATTTTGCCAGGGTAAGTTCATCGGGCAACGAAGTTGCTGAACCGCCTGAGCCGGTTACCGATAAGGTTACGGTATAATTCCCAAACGATGCATAGGTATGTGTTGGGTTTTGCTCAGTGGAAGTACTTCCATCGCCAAACGTCCAATTAAAAGAACTTGCATTCTTAGAAGTGCTGGTAAACTGAACCTCGCGGCCGTTTGCAACATACGTAAAGGAGGCCGTAGGTGGTTCCGGATCGTCACTGCAACCGGCCAAAAACAACACGCTGGCAACTACTGCCATACCCGCTAACAAAGTGAAAAATCGATACATTTTCATAGTAGTAAAATTTGGTTCTTTAATTTTCGAAAGGTTTTATAAGTAACATAACAACGATATAAAAGTATAAAAACAATTAAATAAAAGAAATAATATTACTTTTAATTTCCATTTTTACAGTAAAAAAAAGGATTTGTAAGAATTTACCGAATATGCTTCCGATAAAACCATTTAAACCAGCCTTACTAATCATTTTTGGGCTTTTGGCCGCCTTTCGGTGTTCCGAGAACGCACCTACACCCTTACCGCCCGAAACTATTGTTTACGAGGAGTCCTTCGAAGACTTCCCTAACCCCGAACGGGGCTTTTACCATTATTCGGAAACCCGCGCCAGCAGCTACTCGCCCCTAAACGCAACCACGGTGGCAAACTACCGCAGCCCGAGGCAGGTTTCGGGCGCTAATTACCAGGTTGTTAGTACCCTTGTGTTCCGGTACTTCATCTTAGACTCTTTTAAAAATTCAGAACTAAGCGCCAGCTTTCTTTCTAATGTGGCTCAGGACTTCAACACCGCGCGCACGGCAGGCGCCAAAATAATTGTTCGCTTTACTTATACCGTTACGGCCACTGCCGGCAGTTGTGCCGAAGGCTTTATTTGCCCACCCTATGGCGATGCGTCCAAGGCTATTGTACTCCAACACATTCAACAGCTTGCACCGGTGCTTACCCAACATGCTGATGTAATTGCCTGTGTGCAAATGGGATTTATTGGCACCTGGGGCGAGCAATACTATACCGACTATTTTGGGGATGCCTCGCAAAACGACCAGGGGAAGTTACTGGACGCCAACTGGCAAGATCGATTTGAGGTATTGAAAGCATTGCTGGATGGCACGCCTAAAAGCATGATGGTACAGGTGCGTTACCCGCAATTAAAACAACGCTTTATTTATGGTGTTACTGCTCCGGTAACTTCAGCCGCCCTAACCGAGGCCGAAGCACTTTCGGGATCGGACAAAGCACGGATTGGTTTTCACAACGATTGCTTTTTGGCCAGCTTTGATGACTTTGGCACCTACGAAGACTATGGGAACTCAACCTCGCCTCGCACCACTGCCAACTTTACCCTACGAAGTTATTTTAGTGCCGATAGCAAATACGTAGTAGTGGGTGGTGAAACATGCAGCGATGGCTACAGCCCTCAAAATGATTGCGAACCAGCCGGCAAAGCCATTAAAGAAATGAGCGACATGCACTACACTTATCTTAACACCAACTACAACAACCAGGTAAACAACGATTGGCAAACGGGAGGCTGCATGGATGAGATTAAGCGGAGGTTAGGTTACCGCCTGGTATTGCGAAAAGCTACCCTGCCCTCGCAAGCCAAAACTGTTGCCCCGTTGCCTGTTTCTATTGAAATAGAAAATGTTGGCTTTGCTGCGCCCTATACGAGCCGGCCTGTGGAATTAGTTCTTATAAACCAAACTACCGGAGTTGTTTCCAAACAAACCTTTACTACCGAGCCAAGACTTTGGCAACCCGGATCAATAGTTTTAACTGAAACTCTTGTTGCTCCTGCTAACCCCGGTGAATGGGACTATTACCTGAACCTGCCCGATAACAACACCGCATTGGCAACACGGACCGAGTACAGCATCAGATTGGGCAATGAAAACGTGTGGCAGCCAACTTCCGGCTTTAACAAACTAAACCACACACTTAAAGTGGAGTAGCTACCTTATGGAGGGTTAGTGCTTTCATACATGACAGCTTTTTCATTTTTTGCTGATCATTGTAATAAAATTTTGTTTGTACACACGGCCCACTGGAATTTCGCGGGCACCAATATGTGCCGCTTCGCTTGTAAACTTGCTTATTTTATGTAATGCAACAATAAACGATTTATGGATTCGTACAAATTGTGCATTCGGTAGTTTCTCTTCCATGTAACCAAGGCGGTCGTATGCAATGTACATTTTAGATTGAGTATGCACTTTTATATAGTCTTTCAATCCCTCAATGTACTCGATGTCTTTTAAAAATACTTTCACCTGCTCCTTCCCTACTTTTAAAAACATATAGCTTTGCTCAAATGGCGAAACCTGCAATGCACCGGTTGGTTTTTCTGAATAGGCATGAAATTTTGAAATGGATTTCAGAAAGCGGTCGCGCGAAATAGGTTTTAACAGATAGTCGATCACATCCAGATCGAATGCTTCGAGTGCATGCTCGCGAAAAGCGGTAGTTATAATAACTTTAGGCATGTATTTAAGTGACCGAAGTAACTCAAGGCCTGTCATACGTGGCATTTGAATATCCAGAAACATCAGATCTACGGTCTGGTTCTGGAGGTATGTAAACCCCACCAGTGCATTATCGAACATACCGGCCACTTCAAAACCAGGAATTTGCTCAATGTACATTTGCAACAACTCCCGCGCGGGTTGCTCATCATCAATAAGAATACACCGGTACTTCATTCTAGTTTCAGTTTCAGTACTACCAGATAGGTATTTGTTTCGCTTAGAATTTTAAACTCGTGTTTGTGAGGGTATAGTAATTCCAATCGCTTCTTTACATTTGCAACGCCCAGGCCCGATCGCCCGTTTACAGGTGCTGCGGTCGCTGAAGATTCCCGACTGTTCTCAATTTTTATTGTAACATCCTTGTCACTACGGGCAATGTCAAGGTGTATCCAGGCTGCTTCCACGGTAGAATCGGCACCGTATTTAAAGCTATTTTCGATAAGGGGCAGCAAAAGCAACGGTGCAAGATACAGTCCTTCCAGCGATTGATGTACTTGAATAGACACATCAACCCGGCTGCCATATCGCAATTGTTGTAACGTAATGTAGCTGCGAATGTATTCTATCTCCTCTGTTAACGGAACTGAATTTTGGCGTGCGTTATACAGGTTATAATCCAGAAATGAAGCGAGTTTGAGAAGGTAGTTGGCCGTATCGGGACTTTTCTTAACCGTAACAGCGTAAATGTTATTTAATGTATTAAAGATAAAATGCGGATGCACCTGCATTTTTAAAAGTTCCAATTCGGCCTTGGTTTTTTCCTGCTTTAATTCCTGCATGGTTCGCTGTTGCTCAGTCCACTTCCGCATTCCGTACAACATCGCATACAGCGAAACAAATAAGTAAAGATTCACAAACTCAATAATTAACTTAGGCGGAAATAGCAGGGGCTGTGTAACCGTTGCTTCAGGGTAATACAGCGGATACGTATAAAAATAATTAAACGATCGCCTGAATAATACAAGAAGTACTGCAACCAAAATCTGGCCTACCCAAAATATTTTTTTGTTGCTGTAGTAGTACTTAGGTAATAAATGTACACTTAGGTAAGAGGCTACAAATGCGGTGGGGATAACCATGCAGGCATTTATAAAATAGCGCCAGTATTCATCATCCAATACTCCGTTGCCCAGCCACTCGTAAAGAAAATAAAGCAACCAGAACACTAAACTAAACCCGTAATTTTTTACTAAAGCTTTCACGTCTTTAATTTACAAGAACCACCGCAAAACTGTAAATACAAGGGTATAAATACTACAGCCTTGGCACCGCATTTCGGGTTGTTAGACCAACTGCGCGGTCTGCCCACCAACGGCATTGGGGTATGTATAGATACGGTTATCTAAAACGGTGGCACGATGGGCTAATAAATTCATACCCCGTTTTCAATCGCACTATGTTTGAACCCATAACCACTTCATCATGCGTTGGATACTACTTACATTTCTTACCACTTCGGCACTCGCTCAAAGTACAACACCCCTGATAGTGGAACCCACATTTGAAGAAATTAAAATAGATGGACACCTAAGCGAAAGTGTGTGGCAGCAGGAGCCCGCTATTCATACATTTCTTCGCAATTTTCCAGATAATGATTCGATTGCCGCATTCCGAACTGAAGTTTGGATATCGTATAATGAATTTAACTTATACGTGGCGGCTAAAATGTATCGCAATGAGCGGGCTACGTATTCCATTTCTTCGTTGCAGCGCGATTTTACAGTATTGGATAACGATGTTTTTGGTATTATACTCGATCCGTTTCAGGATAAAACCACAGGCTATGGGTTTTATGTAAACGCTGCCGGTGCATGGCGCGATGAACAAATTGCACAAGGTACCGTTGCCAATGCCACATGGGATACCAAATGGAATGCCGAGGTAACACAAACACCCGAATACTGGATTGCTGAGTTTGAAATTCCATTCCGGTATTTTCGTAACAAGGGCGGCTCAGAATGGAACATTAACTTTATCCGCAATGACAAAGGCGCCAATGAGCGTAGCGCCTATACTCGGGTACCTATCAACTTTTTGCTGCATAACTTGGCTTTTACAACCCCCATTGCATGGAGTACGCCCATCCGCGAACAGAAAAAAAACGTGGCCCTTATTCCAAGTCTTACTACACGCATTAGCCGGCAATCGGGTAAGACAACCGAGGCATCGTTGCAACCTTCGTTAGATGCAAAGGTGGCATTGTCTTCGGCTGTAAACCTGGACATAACTCTTAATCCGGATTTTTCGCAAACCAGTGCCGATGCATTTCAATTAAACCTTACGCGCTTTGAGTTAGTTTATCCTGAAAACCGATTTTTCTTTATCGAAAACAGTGATTTATTTGCAGGCTTTGGCGATGAGTCGTGGGGCAACCCGGTTATCAGGCCTTTTTACAGCAGACGCATTGGCCTCACCTACGATGCTGCCTCTGGCAATTTTTTACCATCGCGCATATTAGGGGGCGGAAGAATTTCCGGTAAAGGCACAAACACCTTACGCTTTGGCGCCATGTCCATGTTTACACAAACCGGGAAAGCACCGGTTGACTCGCTCGGGTACATACCTGCCCAAAACTATTCGGTAGTGGCAGTACAACAAAAGGTTTTTTCACGATCCAACTTTTCGGCCATGGTTGTAAACCGGCAGGCATTTGGAAACACGCAAAGCAAAGAGTTTCGGTTTAACCCAAACGATTATAACCGCATGACCGCCCTCGAATATAATTTTGCCACACCCAACGACAAAATTTCGGGTAAAGCCTACTATCATTTGGAAATAAAAGATCAACACCGGCCCACAGAATATGCCCGTGCATTTTTATTGAATCACAATACCCGGCATTGGCGCAATAACTTTCATTTCACACAAGTTAGCGACAACTATAATCCGGATGTAGGCCTCATCTCGCGCAACAATGTACAGGATATTAATGTCCATCTGGCCTACAGTTTCTATCCTAAAAAGGGTTTCATAAACCAATTTGAAATTCTATCCAACCAGCAAAGTTTCTGGAATAATCAAAATCAATACACCGATTACTTTAACATAAGCGGTATTCATACCATTCATAAAAATACTACAGAGTTTTGGCTGGTGTACATCTGGGAAAAAAACACATTGCGCGAACCGTTCGATCCATCATTTAAAAATATTCTGAAGCTGGACTCCGGCTTTGCAGGCAGGTTTGGGTATTGGCGGTTTTATTATCAGGGCGATACCCGAAAGGAATTTTACTGGCAGGTATCGGGCGATTTTGGAACCTATTACCAGGGCACACAAACCAAGTTTGATGGAGTGGTGCGGTACCGCATACAACCCTACGTTAATGTAGGTCTGAATTGGAATTATGTTAATTATAACATGTCCGAACCCTATAATCAGGTGGACATTGTGTACCTGGGGCCACGCGCTGATATAACTTTTCATCGCAATTTGTACTGGACTACCATGGTGCAATACAACACCATGTTCGAAAACCTGAACTTATTTAGTCGCTTGCAGTGGCGATTCAGACCATTGAGCGACCTTTTTATAATCTATGCAAATAATACCAATACGGCAGAAAGACATTACAATCAAAACCTAAGTATTAAAGTGAGTGTGTGGCTTTAATTATATTGTCAAGTCATTTTTTAAATTGTAGTACAAATTATTCGCTTAAACATTATCTTATGAAACCTCAATTTATCGTAGCACTATTATTGTTCATTGGCTTTACTGCCTTTAGCCAGGCAAAGCAATCCGGTAAAGTCAAAAAGGTAACTTCTGCTGCAACCGAAAAGGGATTGATTAAAATTTCGGTTCTATACCCGTACGCGGAAGACAAGACTTTTAATATGGAGTATTATGAAGCGAAACACATGCCCATGGTTGCCGGGTATTTAGGAGATAACCTGGTAAAATACACGATTGAGAAGGGCATGGCGAGCGGCATACCCAACACCCCGCTGCCCTTTATGGCTATTGGTACATTCTATGTGAAAAACCTTAGCGAATACCAGGCTGCCATTGCCCCCAACAGAGAAGCCATTCGGGCAGATTTTCCGAATTACACCAATGCGAGTCCGATAATTTTTATAAGCGAAGTGGTTCGCTGATGGCGGCATGCCTTTGTTTTTGATCGGAAGGTAAATTGTACTTTGTTTCACCTTATACTCTCGTGATTACTCAATAAGAAATTTACGTTACTATGGATCAGGCAGAAGGGGGAAACAATCCAAAACAACGACTTGCATTGTTGAAACATGAAATTAGTGAGTTGCTAAGTAAAGTTGGGAAGCGAACAGACTACTATGCCAAAGATGAATGGTTAAACTGGGGGCACGTGGGCAGTTTGGAGTATGTAAAGAAAGAACTAATGCGAATTATTAAGTTTCTCAATCCATAAATGGATTTAAAAATTACAGCGACCCGTGTGCATCTTAAGGGCAAGGCTCCTGTAGATTCAATCGGTGCTTACAAAATAAAAGCGGACAGAAGGGAGAACTGTCCGCTTCTGTCCGCCTCAGTAGACCTAGCCGACAGATTGTCGAACCCACTGAAACAACTCTATACTGTAAGCCAGCAAGTTATGCGAGAAGTGGGCATGTAACTATGTTCGAGGATTCCGACAGGGTCTTTTTCGGTGGCATTCCTGAAGCTAAGGTGCCCCCCGCATAATTAGTTCAGGTGCACTTTATTGAAATCGGTAAAGGATTTCTTCTGTAATCTTTTTTGATATCCCACTGAGAAAAAGCCCAACAACAATGCAAATGATACTCATTATCATGAGTTGCAGTGGCGTATAATCGATCAGCAGACTGTTCTTGATAAACATATACGCAATTGGAACAGCGCCCATTATCGTGTCTGAGTCGACCTTTGTTCCAAATAAGTAAAAGTAAAATCCCTGGCCAAGAAGTGATAGAATAATGATGTCCCAAACTACATATATCCCTAGCGCAACGACAATACCGAAGACCTTACCGAGAAAAGTCGCCTCGGGAAACAGGAGTTTCCAAGTGAACAATATGAGAATCACTTCTATGTAGATAGAATGGGGACTATTGAAGTCGACTTGGAGAACTTCATTAGACGGTTTGAGATCATACACGACAAACTCGAATCAACGGCCTGGCATTTTTACGAGGCACTGGGAGTTGAAGGAGAGTCGGAATAGAAGCGCCACATCGTCAACAATAATCACACCCAACCATTTTTTCCGTCAAGCCACCAGTTGCGCATGTTGCTGGTTCTTTGTCAAGGGTGTCGATTCCATGAAAAATAAAACACGATCGACACTCGACATGGCCCTTGACAAAGGTTCCGCAACAGGCCTACCTTTGGCTTGGCGGTGAAATGGTCTCACTATTTTTTCAGATCAGCATTTCGCTTAAGGTTTCAAAAATCATCCTGACCTACTTAGCCAGTTGATCGCCCAAGTTTTTCATATACTTTTTCAGGGTGGTATCATGTCCAAAGATAAACCTGGACATAAACCGATAGAGTGGGTTGTACACTTCACCATTCTCAGTAATGGTTAATTCGGTGTCCTCACCTGAGGGCTTTAACTCAAACGTCCAGGAACCACCAAACGGCAAATCTTTGGTCATGATTCTGGTCATGAATACCTCCGCTTCTTTGACTACTTGCCCCTCGTAGTCTATCACATCACCATGTTCTGACGTCTCCTTCCAATGCATGCTATCCACAACTTCAAGATTTTTCAGGTCAGTTCTCCAATTGGTATAATCCTTCGCGGTTGTAATGGCTTGCCAGATACGGCCCGGAGTCACACCCTTGAAGGTTTCTTTAACGATGGCTTGATGTTTTGCTGGCATGAAATAGCCAATCAGGAAAACGATGGCAATAAGCGCCACCAGCGCCACCAGAATAATGATAATCCACTTCATAACTTATTTTGATTTGTTTTTTTGTCACTTCGTTTTGCCCAGGCTTTTTCAAAGCTCTTGCTCTTCATTTCCATTTCGGCTGCCGATGCCAAGAGGCCAAGCCCATTGATTGCGGCTGTGCGCTCCTCCTTGCTTAGCCGTGAAAGTACCGATTCAACCAATTTGGGATCAAGTACTGACTTGCTTCTCTTGACTTTCAATCCCTGTGCAGTCAAAACCAGCCGCACTTTTCTGGAGTCAGTTTTATCTTTCTCACGCTTCACATATCCAAGTTTCGCCAGCCGGTCAATGGTAATTGACATTGTCGAGGGTGTTACGCCTAGATGCAAAGCCAGTTCTTGCAGGGACAGCGGCTCATCTCCATCCAAATGATCGAGCACACTACCCTGATGGGCAGTAAGTTTCACCCCCTTCACCGGATCGTTTACATGCCGGGTATGACAGGCAAAGTAGATCTTCGGATAAAAGGACATCAAAAGGCTTACCTCATCAATTGACATCGCGATGGAACAAATGTATATTATTTGTTTTGACGAATCAAAGTATTTATGGAAAAGAATGCAAGGTGAAATTGTCTCAATAATTGATGCAGAGGACTACAGATCAATCAAAAGTCGCTATGAAAAAGAAAATCAAAAGTTGATGCGCGACAAAGTGATGCTTCAGGATATAGGGGGCAATGGAAAATACCTAAAGGGATGCGTAGCGTATTTGAAAGACCTTGATAATATCTATTTGAAAGCTACAATGCCATTAAAGAAGCTCATGGTTAGTTCGATTTTTGAAGGAAAACTCGTGTATGGAGAAAATGGTTTTCGAACTCCGAAGTACACACCAGTGGTGGAGTATATTACACTGAAAAACAATGACTTAGAGAACGATGAAACCGGAATGCCGAAAAAAAACCTCCAACATTACGGTATGGTAGTCCCGGCAGGAATCGAACCTGCATCTTCAGAATCGGAATCTGAAATACTATCCATTGTACTACGGAACCATTCAAAAAACAATGCACAGCCGGCTGTAAAGAACTTTGCTGCTTGCGTTAAGCAGCGCAAAGGTAATGGAAAGTAAACTACCTCAAAACATGTAGTACACCTTTACATAACCTTCACTCTCAGCACATAAGAAAAAAATTTGCCTCCACCTTTGCGAAATCGATTGGTTGCATCTATATTTGCAACCGAACGGTTTCTTAAATTACTATACTAAAATGAGACGCGATATTTTTCAAGCAATTGCAGACCCCAGCCGCAGGGCCATCATTGCCCTGATTGCGCTGCAGGCAATGACGCCCAACGCCCTGGCCGCGCATTTTGATACCACCCGCCAGGCGGTTTCAAAACACCTGCGCATTCTTACCGAATGCGAACTGATAAAACCAGAACAACGCGGCCGCGAAATCTACTATCAATTAGAAATCAACAAAATGAAAGAGATAGATAAATGGCTGGAGCAATTCCGCAAAATCTGGGAAAAACGCTTCGACCAACTGGATACTTTATTGACCACTTTAAAAAAACCAAAAAAATGAACCCAAACCTGCTATTTGATTTTACCGTAAACAAAGAGACCAACACCATTTATGTAAAGCGCGAGTTTGCCGCCACGCCTGGCCTGGTGTGGAAAGCCTGGACTACCGCAGAATTGCTGGACCAATGGTGGGCACCACTCCCCTATCAAAACAAAACCAAAACACTCGACTTCCGTGCCGGTGGGCGCTGGCATTATTCAATGATTAGTCCCGAAAACCAGGTACACTGGTGTTGCTTCGACTATGAGAAGATTGAAACCGAAAAAAGCTACTCGGGCCTTGATGCTTTTTGCGATGAAGCCGGAACCCTCAACCCCGATTTCGCGCGCATGCATTGGCATACGGCCTTTAGCACCAGCTCGCATGGAACGGTAGTAACCATTACCATTACCGTGGACACCCTGGAAACGCTCGAAAAAATAATTGAAATGGGCTTCAAAGAAGGATTTACTATGGGCTTAAATCAACTCGAAAATTTGCTTACCACTTTAAAAAAATAAACGAATGACCATCAAGATTGCCCAGCCCATAATAGAATACAATGCCGCGCAGCATTTGGAAGACAAGGTAATTTGCGAAACCCTGGCGAACGAAATTACCAAAAACCTGCCCGAGGCTGAAAATAAAATCTGGCACCGCCACCCGGTTTGGTTCTTAGATGGAAACCCCATAGCTGGTTACCATAAGCTAAAGGCCGGAGTGCGCCTTATGTTTTGGAGTGGGGCCGATTTTGATGAAGATGCATTAAGCGAACGCGGTAAAAAATTTAAAGATGCTTCTATTACCTACACTTCCGCTCAGGAAATCAGCCTGAAAGATTTAAAGCGCTGGCTTACAAAAGCAAGAGAGATACAGTGGGATTACAAAAACATTGTAAAGCGAAAAGGAAAGCTGGTTCGGTTAAAATAAAAAATTACCTGATGCGTAAAACAAAGCCCCAGCGCATAAGTGTGCCGGGGCTTTTAAATTTAAGTGGAGCTGCAGGGAATCGAACCCTGGTCCAGAGAAGATGAACGTGTACGTTCTACATGCTTAGTTGCACTTTGATTGTCAGGAAGAGCAAGGCAGGCAACGGCCAAACACTTCCGTAGTTACTGTTGTCTTAATGGGGTTACGTAACCATAACCGCATCCAGTTTGTGCTATCGACACCGCTAATCCGGCACCGCAAAACAGAGCACCGGGCGATGATGGCCTCCACCGATCTTATCAGCGGATAAGCAAATCTAACCTTGGGTCAGATTAAGCAGCCATGGCGTAGTTATTCTCGCCACTTAAATTGGTAGGACTATCTTTCAAGGCTCTCATCCCACGAGCCTGCATGCTGGCATACACCCCCACACATCCTGTCAAAACCGGTCAGCCCCAGATAAATTCCGAATTCGGAATTTTAAATTTTGAATCGATTTGTTGGGCGGCCGAGCGGGCTATCCGCTACAAGCTCCCTCTCGCCAACGCTATCCCGAGCGCAGCGAGGGAGGCTTTTCGCTTCTATCCCTGCCGCAAATTCTGTTTCAAAGAACAATTGGGTTACAAATGTAATCCAAAAATAGTTCTTACCGAGCGCTGATTTTGATACCTTTAAGCAACCTAACCGCCAAGCTAAATGAAAAAATTATTCATACTCCCGGCCTTACTCGTGCTTATTCAATGCAGCCCTACCCCGGTACAGCAAGACCTCATTAACTATATAAATGTCGAAATGCCAAAAGTGGCTACGTTGGAGAGCGAGGCTTTAGAAGCCTACGAAAGTATTAGTGGTGCCAACTACCAAAACGACTCGACTATGTACTACACCATTACCGAAACGGTGTTGCCGAAATACGAAGAGTTTTACGCCCTCTTAAAAGATATAAAGCCGGCCACAGAAGATGTAAACCAACTACACGCCAAATACCTGCAGGCTGCGGAAGACCAACTGCAGGCATTTAAGCTAATATTGGATGCTATTGAAAAACAAGACCCTCAAATAATTATTGCGGCCAATAAAGATCTTGCCGAAGGCCGCGCCTTGCTAACCACGTGGCGTGCTAGCCTCGACTCGGCCTGCGCAAAACACCAGGTGGTTTTTACCAGCGATGAAGAAAAGTAAGCGGAAGTAAATAAGATCGAAGTAAAAAAGTTCAGAATTAAACTTTCAATCTCTTACTTTCATCTTCTGCTATTCCCACGCTATCAATAACCAAATACTTTTTAGCAGAAACCGATTGCCGCGCCAATAACTCGGCAATAAAGCCGGTAAGAAAAAGTTGCACACCAATTACCACAGCCACCAACGCCAGGTAAAAGATAGGCTGTTCGGTTACATCGCGCTTAAGCGCTACTTTAGAAATAAAAACCGAATCGATTTTATCGTAAAGAATTTTAACGGTAAAGCCTAAGCCCACCAAAAACGAAACGATACCCCACGACCCAAAGAAGTGCATGGGCCGCTGTGCAAACCGACCGATGAATGTGATGGAGAGTAAATCCAAAAAGCCGCGCACAAAACGCTCCCAGCCAAATTTGCTGTGGCCATACTTGCGCTCGCGGTGTTCAACTACCTTCTCGGTAATTTTTGTAAAGCCGGCCCACTTGGCTATTACCGGAATGTAACGGTGCATTTCGCCATACACCGAAATATTTTTTACTACTGCCTGATGGTAGGCTTTTAAGCCACAGTTAAAGTCGTGCAGGCTAATACCCGAAATTTTGCGGGTAACAAAATTGAAAAACTTAGAGGGAATAGTTTTTGAAATCGGATCGTGCCGCTTTTTCTTCCAGCCACTTACCAGGTGAAATCCATCTTGTTTAATCAACTTATACAACTCCGGAATTTCATCGGGACTATCCTGCAAGTCGGCATCCATGGTAATTACCACTTCGCCTTGCGTAAGTTTAAATGCAGTATGCAGCGCAGCCGATTTACCAAAATTGCGATTGAATTTTATTCCCTTGAAGGCAACATTGAATTCACTCAATTTCTGAATCTCAGCCCACGTATCATCGGTGCTGCCATCATCCACAAAAATAACTTCATAAGAAAAGCCGTGTGCTTGCATCACACGGCTAATCCATTCGCTTAGCTCAGGAATAGACTCCTGCTCGTCTTTAGCAGGGATAACAATAGACAAGTGAAGCATTAAAAGCCTGGCTCGGGGTTACTTTTTTGCGTAAACAAGGGAACGATGGCTCCGAGTATTGCACTCAAAATTGCACCCCCGAAAACAATGCCCACCCACATAAAAATTCTGCCCATCTTCATTCCCATTTCAATCGCCTCTTCCGATTGGCCCTGGTCGCGCATCTGCTCTTCTGCTTTTTGCCAAATCTCGGCATAGAGAGCAGGCTCAATCATGGTGATGTATACCATCATAAAAACAGTACCTAGTATGAATGAAAAAAGTGTTGTCAGAAATCCTATACCAAAACCCTTTCCGTAGCTCATGTACCCATCGCCCCTGTCTTTATACTCTTTGTGTGCCAATACAATAATTGCAATTCCAATAACCGCACTCAACAAACTCATTTTCCAATCGCTCTCCATGGGGTTAGCCGAAAAAACCATACTTCGTATCAGCGAAAATAATATTGATACAATACCGGCAATAGCTCCATATTTTATCGATACGGACAAAAGAGTAGGTTTTTCAATTTTCTCTTCCATTTTAATTAGTTTTTTGGTTGACGTCTTAAAATTACTGATATTATCAAGCTAATAAAAAAGCTTATCAGCACCGATTTAACGAGGTAGTCCAGCGCCAAATCTGCCCCATTAGTAGCAGGAAGCTCATTAATATTACGCTCCACTACTTCTTTTCCTAATTGCGCTACAATGGCTGGGTCGATAGACCGGAGTTGCGAGGTAGCCAGCGTAATATAATCTTGTACAAAAGCCGGGTAAAGCGCACTAAAGATCAGAATAAAGCCGGCTGCGATAAGCGCGAACACCAGTGTAAATAAAAACGCAGCAATCATACCCTGGCCAAAATAAAGTACACCCTGCTGGTGGTCGTCTCGTAGTTCTTTTAATGTTATTACAACAAACGCTGAAATCAACACTAACCGAAAATCAAAATAGACAGGGAACAAAAACGGGTGGCGCCCCACAAAATAGAGGATCACTAAAAAAACAATTCCCAACAACCCAGCCAACAACCCATTGCGCACACTTATAAAAACCAGGCGCGGTACGCGTTCAAACATCCAGGCTTTGTTTAGAATTGTTAAATACACCCACCGCCTTTCCCGTAAGCTTTTGGCCTACCCACGGTGAGTTTTTCGATTTTGAGAAATTTACGTCCGGACTGAAAGTCCATTCGCAGGTTGGATCGAACAGGGTAAGGTTTGCCTTAGTGTCCACATCTATTATGACCGAAGCCAGATTAAGCAGCTTGCGTGGGGCATCCGTAATTTTTTCAATCAGCTCGGCCAAATCAATTTCCTGGGCCAATGCTGCTACCTGAGCTGCAAATGTCTGCAGGTTAATTACGCCAAACTCGGCCTGGTCAAACTCCAGAAATTTACTCTCATCGTCTTGCGGGGCATGGTTGCTTACAAGTATATCAATGGTGCCATCTTTTAACCCCTTCACCAGTGCATCCTGGTCGGTCTTTTCGCGAAGCGGAGGATTTACTTTGAAGTTTGTATCAAAATCACCCAGGGCGCTATCGTTAAGCAACGGTTGGTACGCGGCAATATCGCACGTTACCTGCAGGCCTTTCTTTTTTGCAGCCCGAACCAGGTCTATCGATTTTGCAGTAGATAATTTACTTAGGTGCAACCTGCCACCGGCATAGGCCAGCAACTCCAGATTTTTTAAAAGGGCTACTTCTTCGGCAATACGCGGCATGCCCTTTAACCCCAGGCGCGTGCTTTGTACCCCCTCGTGCATTTGACCAAATAAATTTAGCCACGTGTCTTCGGGGTGATCGATGAGTACGGCATTAAACTTTTGCAGGTATTGCAAGGCTTTCAGAAAAATATCGGTATGCCACACAGGCTTAAGGCCATCGGTAAAAGCCAGGGCCCCGGCCTGCTGCAAGTCTATCATTTCTGTAAGCTCCTCACCTTTACAGTTTTTGGTAACGGCAGCCAATGCATGAATTTGCACCAACCTGTTAGTGTTGTTGGCGGTAAGGTAGCTGATTTCGTTTTTGGTTTGTACCGTGGGTTGCGTGTTGGGTAGTACTGCTACTTCGGTAAAGCCACCGGCCGAAGCCGCTTTTGCAAGTGACTGTAAATCTTCTTTTTGCTCGTGTCCCGGGTCGCCCACACTGGCACCAAGGTCCACCCAGCCGGCCGAAAGAATCATGCCGGCTGCATCAATTACCCGATCGGCTGAGTAATTCTTTTCACCGATTTCGGCAATGCGCCCATTGTGCAGCAACACGTTGCGGGTTTTAAGATGAAAGGGCGAACCTTTGGAAATTATCTTGGCCGATTGGATCAGGAGTTTCATGAGTTAGGGATTGATCGGCTGGTTAGGTTGAAAATCTCTTTCGCACAACATTATCAGTATGCAAAGTAACTCCTCAAAGTGTTATAATGCTATGGAGTTACTTCAAAAATCTTATCAACAGTATCTCTGTCAACAAAAAGGCCAAGGCCAGAAGCAGTGCGTATTTCCACAATGGTGTGCCTAAATACCGGGCTTTTAATTCGGTGCTAAACGTTTCGGGCGTGGCCGCATCAAAAACAGAAACATGGGCGCCCGCAAAATACTGCGGTAGCTCAGCTGGTGCAACGGTTGTAAGATCCGATTCGGCCTTCTCCAGGTTAAAGGCTACCAGGTCCAGGGTATCGCGTTGATGTGTAATTGCGTAAAATCCGGGCCGCACTTCGTAGCGCGGCAATTCCAAAAGTATTCTTTTGGGCAGCCTGCGCTGCACCGGCACCAGTTCCTGTTCGCCCTTCATGCGCACCGGTTCAGCACCACTAAGGCTATCGGCAAAAACGGTAACCAATGCATTGGAGAGGTAATGGTAGGGCTTACGATCTTGCCGGTTGCCTGCGGCCGCTAACCTATACATAACCGGCACAAACAAGGCGTGCGAAGCAAAGTCGGTTTCGCGGTTCAAACCACTTGCGGCTATATAAACCGTAGCAAAGCGCGAGAGAAAGGGTTGGCCGTTTTGAAAAGAAAGAATAGCAGAGCGATCGGGGCCCCAGCCCCAAACCGGTTGGGCCGAGGGCATGGCCATAGTGGCCGATTTCTCCTCGAACACATTTTCAAAAAATGGATTTTGATAGTCGGGCTTATCGAGCACCATGCGCGTGGCATTTTGCACACGGGCCAATGCGGGCAGGCGCAACAGATTTTGGTAAGAAGCAACGTCTGGTTCGCTGCCGGGAAAAACAAGCAGCAAACCCTGGTTGCTCAGGTAGTTTTGCAAGGCCGCTGCCAGCGCGGCATCTACCCGGTTAACACCATTTAAGATTAACAGGTTTGCATCTTGAAATGCTCCGAAATCTACATTGGCGGTAGTATAACTTTTAAAATCAAATAATTGCCGGTTGCCATATACTTGCTCCACATAGGTAATGCCCGGCTCTGGTTTAATTTCTACAATGCGCAAGCGGCCCGCATAGTTGAGCGTAAAATAAAATTCATTATCAAAGCTTATGGGGAAATCTGTAAAACTGAAAACGGCTTTATTGTTGCCGCGCAGGCCGGCAGAAAGATCGAATGTGGTTTCTACCGAGCTGTTGGGTTGAAGCGTTACCGAGGAGGTTGCCACCTGAATGTTATTTATGGAAAGCCGGGTTACTAAACCTTCAACAGCGCGCGGCCCTTTGTTGCGTAGTTTTACCCGAAGCGAATTGCGCTCGCCACCAATGCGAAAGGGGTTGGCCAGGTACACCGAATCTACAAACACGTTCGAAACCGGGGCCAGCCCCACAGGGGCTAACTGTAACTGCCAGGCCGAATCGAGTACCAACGCATCGCCCAACGTAGCTTGTTGGAAATCTGAGATCCAAAATACAGAGCCGGGTTGTTCTATTCTTCTTATCACCTCGCTGGCTTTGCGTGCCACTGACGAAAACCGAACTTGAGCCAGTTGATCCAGAATTTCTGATTTAGATTTGAACGTGTTGGAGAAGGGAGCAAAATCGTTGGTGAGCAATTTGAACCGGGTTTCGGCTGGAAACAGCGTTACAATTTCGCGTGCAAATGCAGTGGCCGCCTCTAACCCCCGCAACTTGTCTTGCACCGGAGCCGACATGCTGTAAGAGTTATCGAGGTATAGGGTAATATTTTTCTGTTCTGCAAATTGTTGGGTAGCCGGCCGAAAGGGTTGTGCAAAAGCCATCACCAAAAAAAACAAAAACAACAGGCGGCTGGCTAAAATCAAATAGCGCTTTAGCCTGCGTTGCTGAATGGTTTCCTGCTTTACCTGTTGCAATAACCTTGTGTTCGAAAAAAACAGGCGGGTAGTTCTTTTAAAATTAAAGAGGTGAATGATTACCGGAATGGCAAGCGCAGCAAGCGCCCAAAGAAATTGCGGATAGCTAAAACTCATTGGTGTAAAAATAAACGAAATCGTGCGAGTAATAAACGGATGCAATACCCCAGTGTTGTTTTATCTGTACCAACGGAGCGCTGCCTACCTGTGCGGCTCTATGTGAATGAGCGCCTGACCTACATACGGAATTTGTTGTTGGAGTGTATGCTATAGCCGCGGGCTATGCACCTACCCGGCTTCACAAGCCCGTCATTACAAATGCCCCCCAATAATAAGGTTCTTTAAACTTTGCCATTAGTTGCAGTTGGGCTTGTTTAAATGCTTTGGCTTTGGGTGTTCCCTTCGAAATGTTTGTATAAAAATTGGTCATCAACGCCTGCGTGGCTGCATCATCTACTTTCCATAAACTCATTACCAATGCTTTTGCACCCGCCACAATAAACGCGCGCTGCAAGCCGTACACACCTTCACCGGCACGCACATCGCCCAATCCGGTTTCGCAAGCGCTCAGCACAATCAGGTCGGTGCCCTCCAGCGCAAGGTTCATTGCTTCGTAGGCGGTAAGCACTCCGTTGTCGTTACTTTCCAGGTTGGGTATCGCTTCGCCTTTTAGCGTAGGCGATGCTCCAGCCAGTAAAAGGCCCGATCGCAGCAACGGGTTTTGACGCGCATTTTCATGCTGCACTCCGGCTGAAGCTTGTTCTACATCGGCCTGAAAGTAACCGTGCGTTGCAATGTGCACGATGGCCGGGCCATTTAAGGTTTTAATAATTGCTTCAGTGGCCGACTTCTGCAAGTAGGGCGTGGTTTGGTAGCCGCTCGTTTTTAAAATCTTTGAGATGTTCTCTATTTCTAATCTGGTGCCCGGCAAGGCAGGCACCGCATCGCCACCGTAATCGGGAAAGCCCAAAAGAAATGCATTCTTCTTAGAGGCTACCGGTTTTTGATTTTTTAGAGCCAGCACATCGCGGGTGTTGCCAATCATTACCAGATCGTACCGATTGAGTAAATAATCACCATCGGTTTTTTTCAACGTGTTAAGGCTTATTTGATTATACACGCCATCGGCCGAAATGTAAAGTTGTTTTTTACCGGCCAGCGCAGGCTCAATGCGGGCCCAGAACTGTTCGTACGAATAATTGTCGGATTGCTTATTTTGAATGGCATTGCGATAAAATTTTGCGTAGCGGGTTTCAAGTTGGTTGCCGTTGTCCAGTACAATCAGTTTAGGGTTTACTGCACCTTTGGTTATAACCACAGCCGCATAGCGGGCATCGGTTGTGAAATCTTTATCGAACGCACGGATGCGGATAAGTTCTACTACTGCTTCCTGGTCGCTCAGTGCCGCCACGATAGTGGCATAACCGGTTTTATCGGTAGCATACCCTTGCGAGAAATCGCTGGAGCGTTGCGAAAGCGAGCGCTCCATGTCGTTGGCTTCTTGCTCAAGTGCAGCCAGGTTAATGTTCTGATTCGATAAGTCTTCTTTTGAAAGTGCATACAACCGGGCCAGGGTTTCTTTCTTATCCAGCCACGCCAGGTAGTCTTTAATCAGCTCATTGTTACCACTGCTTAAAATCGCTTTTTTTATTTTGTTGGTTGAGTTGAGCAAGAGGCCTTTAGTAACCAGTTGGTACTCCAGCAAGGTTTGAATAACAGCCGGGTTTGTAGCGCTTGCCTCCAGGCAATAGTTGTAGAAGCGCTGAAACCTGGGCTGCAACACATCCCAATACTTTGTTTTTTCGGCCTCGCTCATAGGCGGAAAATATTGATTGATAAAGTCGATGGATTTGTCCATTGCTATTTTGAAGCTGGCATCGGCTTTTGCTAAATCGCCTTTCTTCCAATAAAGTATGGCCAGGTCTTCCTGCGCCTTTACATACTCAGGGTGGTTGGTGTTAAGCGAAGTAGCGCTGATGGTAAGTGCTTTGGTTAGATTATCTTCGGCTTCGGCATAGCGGCCTTGCATGCGATAAAAGTTGCCGAGGTCATTCAGCACTTTCCCATAGTTAGGGTTTTCTTTTCCAAACCGGTTTAAATAAATCTGTGCGGCCTCTTTTAAGTAGCCCTCCACTTTATCTAACTTATTCATTTGAATGTAGAGCAAGCCGAGGTTATTGAGCACCCCGGCATAAAATGTTTTATCGCCCAGGGCCTTCAATTGCCTTTCCAGTTTTAAGTAAATCACTTCCGCCTCGGGGTACTTGCCTTGCTCCTGGTACAAGAGCGCCAGGTTAGATTGAAAGCCCACCTGGTTGCGTTTGCTTTTATTTTTTGATTTCTCCAGAATTTCGATGGCGGTGGTAAGCTGGGCCAGGGCCTGCTCTAAGCGGCCCACTTCGTAAAAGAAGAGCGCCTGGTTATTTAACACTACCGCATACTCATTGCTTTCTTTGCCCCATTGCTTTTCTACAGCTTGCAACGCCTCACGAAAATAGTTTTCGGCTTCATTAAAGCGGGCGGTTTCCTGGTAAAGTACCGCCAGGTTATTTAATGAAGAAGCGCCCGCCTTGCTATCGCGCCCCAGCGTTTGCTCGCGCAGCGCCAGGCCTTCGCTGGCATAGTACTCGGCCTGGTTAAACCGACCCATTGTTGCATACAGCAAACCCAGGTCGGCATGCACTTTACTGTAATTAATATTTTTAGTTAGCCCGGCTGCTTCGTAGGCAAGTTTCGCTTCTAAAAAAGAAACTTCAGCCAACTTATACCTGCGGGCCTGGTAAAAGTTTTCAGCCTGATCTAAAACAGCACGGCATCGCTCGGCTGCAGTTATGTCACTTTCTTTTTTAAGGTATTTATTTGAAGCCATGTAGGCTGTGCGGGTAGCTATTTCATCGGCATCCAGCACGTTCATCATGCCGGAGTTATCAATTACTGTAATGGCGTAGTTAAAATCGGTAGAATCCAACCGCTCGCGCGCGGCATCGGCCTGATTGGCTGCTTTACCTTTGGCTGCTTCTTTGGTTTTTTGAACAACTTTGTTTTTTAAATTCTGCAATTGGCTGCTGGCCACCAGCGGCAACAACAGCAAAAAAATCCACACCAGCTTCTTCATACTATTTTTCATTTTTTAGAACGTATCACTATCGCGGTAAGCCTGAATTAATGCAAGCTCGCCCGCTTTGCCCTCTTTGGCATTTCCGTGTTCCATACCCACCACACCTTTAAATCCTTTTTCGTGCAAGTGCTTAAAAATATTTTTGTAGTTGATTTCTCCGGTAGTGGGTTCTTTCCGGCCCGGGTTATCCCCTACCTGTATATAGGCAATCTCATCCCAACAGGTGTTAAGGTTGTTAATCAGGTTGCCTTCGTTGCGTTGCATGTGGTAAATATCAAACAGAATTTTGCAGGCCGGGCTTTTTACAGCTTTGCAGATTTCGAAGGTTTGATCGGAAAAGCGAAGAAAAAGTTCGGGCGTATCGCTAAGGGGTTCCAAAACCATAACCAGACCATGTGGTTCAAAAATTTCTGCTCCTCTGCGCAACGCCTCCACTACATTGGCAGTCTGAATACCCAACGGCAGTTTGCGTTCAAAAAAACCAGGCACCACCGTCATCCATTTTGCGTTAACACGTTTTGCAGCTTCTACCGAAGCCCGGCAGGTTTTTATAAAGTTGTCGGTAAACTCTTGCTTGCCGGTTGTAAGCGAAGTTTTCCAGTTATCGCCACCATCTACAACAAAAACACCCATAGTCATATTGAGTGCGGCCAGTGTTTTTCCAATTCGCTCCTGGTATTCAATAGGCCGGCCCAATAAGCCATTATCTTCAATGGCCCGAAAACCCTGGTCGGCCATAAACTTAATCTGATCAATAAAGTCAGGCCCGGCATGGTTTTTAAACATGCCATCGTGCGGGGCATAGTTTAATTTAAAAGGTTTGCCGGCCACCCGTTGTTTTTCAGTTGCCTCCGCGTGCAAAGGCCAGGCTGCGAGAGCCGACAAGCCGGCCATCAACGTAGTGTTCTTAACAAATTCTCTTCGGGATTGCGTGGTTTTCATAAATCAGTTGCTGGTTACTGGTCGCTGGTTTCTTGTTACTGGTTGGATGCTATTAGTTAGTAGCTAAGTAGCCAGCAACCAGCTACTACTTACGCCACAAGTTAAAAACATTCCATCAAATAATGTCTGCTATTAATACGGAGCACGTTAACTTGCTGCACTTTAGTGCAATGAGATTATATCGCAATTTATCCGTAGCCGTTGTTGATGCCCTGAGCGAAATCTTTGTTAACAACAAATATGCCGATAAGGTAATAGAAAAGATTTTGAAGAGTAACCCCCGGTGGGGCGCGCGCGACAGACGCTTTATTGCCGAAACAACCTACGACATTGTGCGGTGGTACCGTCTTTTTAAAGAGTTGGGCGAAGCTGCAGATACCGATTTTTGGAAACTGCTGGGAGTGTGGTGTGTGTGGAGCCGGGCCGAACTGCCGGAGTGGGAGGAATTAAAAGGAATTAACCGCCCCCGGATTGAAGCCCGCTACGAAACACTAAAGAACAACCGCGTGCTGCGCGAGTCCATACCCGATTGGTTAGATGAAGTGTGTGAAGCTGAATTAGGTACTTCGTGGGATAAAGAGTTGGCAGCTTTGAATGAAGAAGCTACCGTGGTGTTGCGGGTTAACACGCTAAAAACATCGCGCAAAGAGTTGCAACAAATTCTGGTCGAAGAAGAGATTCAAACCGAAGCACCGGCAGAGTTTCCGGATGCGTTGTTACTGGCGCAACGCCAGAATATTTTTACACGGCAGGCATTTAAAGATGGATTGTTCGAAGTGCAGGATGCCGGCTCCCAATTGATCGCGCCCTTTTTACAAGCGCAGCCCGGCATGCGTGTAATTGATGCTTGTGCCGGAGGTGGCGGAAAAACGTTGCACCTCGCTTCGCTTATGCATAACAAGGGCCGCATTATTGCCATGGACACCGAGGCGTGGAAACTGGACGAGTTGAAGAAACGCGCACGCAGAGCCGGGGCTGCCAACATTGAAACCCGTTGGATTGAATCGTCCAAAACAATTAAGCGTTTAGAAAATTCAGCCGACAGGCTGTTGCTGGATGTACCGTGTTCGGGGTTGGGTGTGTTAAAACGTAACCCCGATGCCAAGTGGAAACTTACTCCGGACTTTATTCAACGTGTTAAAGAATTACAACAACACATTCTATCCGATTATTGCGCCATGGTTAAACCCGGTGGGTTAATCGTATATTCAACTTGCAGTGTACTACCCTCAGAAAATGAATTGCAAGTGCAGGAATTTTTGCGCACGCACCCCAACTACGAATTGCTGGATGAGAAAACCATGCGGCCCAGTGCAGGATTTGATGGGTTTTACATGGCCCGGCTTATGCGAAAGCTTTAAATTTTATAAAGGTTGAGCGAAGGAAAACAAACCACTCCTGATTTACTTCCCATTTTAAATTCTATACTTTCGCTTATGATGAAGCACGTGTTCCCAATCATTCTTTTCTTTTCCGTGCAGCTAACCGCGCAGGACATTAAAACTTACGTGCAAAAAATGGACGGCAACGTGAGTTTTAAAATGGTGGCCATTCCGGCCGGCAAATTCAGAATAGGTAGCGCCCTTACTGAGCGCGGAAGGCAAGAAGATGAAGGCCCGCAAAAAGAAATAACCCTTGGCGCTTTTTGGATGGGCGAGCACGAAGTAACCTTTGCCGAGTGGGATTTATATTTTAAAGACAACTCGCTTCCGCAAAGCAAAACGATAGACGGAGTTACACGGGCAACCCCACAATACATAGATTTAACCTGGGGTATGGGGCGCGATGCGCGGCACCCAACCAATAGCATGAGCCACACCGCAGCTATGATGTACTGCAAATGGCTTTACACCCAAACCGGATTTTTCTATCGCCTGCCCACCGAAGCCGAATGGGAGTATGCATGCCGCGCTGGCAGCGAAACCTCCTATCCATTCGGAAATGAGGCCGCCAGCTTGCGGGACTATGGCTATTTTAAAGATAACAGCAGCGGGAAATTTCATTTGGTAGCACAATTGAAACCCAATGCCTGGGGCTTGTACGATATGCTGGGCAATTTAAGCGAGTGGACGCTTGACCAATACGATGCCGGTTACTACTCAAAAGTGTCCGATAAAAATCCCATAACCACTCCGGCCGCCAAACATCCTAAAACGGTTAAAGGCGGTTCTTATTTAGACGATGCATCCGAACTGCGCTGCGCCAACCGCATTGCCTCCCAGGCCAACTGGAACATACGCGACCCGCAAATACCTAAGAGTAAATGGTGGCTTACCGATGGCATGTTTGTGGGCTTTCGGGTGGTGCGACCACTCGTGCAACCTTCTAAAGAAGAGATTGAAAAGTTTTATACCTTGTACCTGAAGTAGTAGCTGGTTACTGGTTGCTGGCTACTTGCAATGACAGACCAGTGACCAGAAACAAGTAACCAGATACAGTTATGAAATCCCACACACGCAGAGAGTTCGTAAAAAAAACCTCGCTCCTTGCCGGAAGTTTGGCAGCACTGCCGCTCATCTCAAAATCACAATCTGTAAACACCTCGGTGGATGATGCAATAAAAATTGCATTGATAGGATGTGGCGGGCGTGGCACGGGAGCCGCCATGCAGGCATTGCTTACCAAACAAAATGTAAAACTGGTAGCCATGGCCGATGCTTTCCGCGATCGCCTTGAGCAATGCTACGCTGCATTAACCGATGCCGACAATGAAGAAGGCAACGTTTCGGGCCGCGTGGCAGTGCCCGAAGAAAATAAGTTTGTTGGTTTTGAAGGCTACAAAAAAGCAATTGCCTTAGCCGATGTAGTAATTCTTACCACCCCGCCCGGCTTTAGGCCCATGCACTTTGAAGAAGCCGTACGATTAGGCAAGCATGTGTTTATGGAAAAGCCGGTGGCTACCGACCCGGCTGGGATAAAACGCGTGTTGGATGCAGCGCTTGTTGCGCGCCAAAAAAAGTTGAACGTAGTAGTTGGTTTGCAGCGACATTATCAAAACTCTTACCGCGAGTTGTACAAAAAATTTAAAGATGGTTTAATTGGTGAGATCGTTTCCGCGCAAGCGTGGTGGAACAATGAAGGAGTGTGGGTTAATCATCGCAAATACAACCAAACCGAAATGGAATACCAGATGCGCAACTGGTATTATTTTAACTGGCTCTGTGGCGATCACATCGTTGAGCAACATATACACAACATAGATGTGATCAACTGGTTTAAGGGCGGCTACCCGGTAAAAGCACAAGGCATGGGTGGCCGCGAGGTGCGCAAAGGCAAAGACTTTGGCGAAATCTTCGACCATCACTATGTAGAGTTTACCTATGCCGATGGAACCATTTTGAATAGCCAATGCCGCCATATAAAAGGCACGATGAGCAAGGTAGATGAGTTGATTATGGGCACCAAAGGCAACATTTATTTTGGAGCCGCCAACATGGTTGACCGTAAAGGCAAAGTGCTATACCAATACGATCGCGCCAAAGAAAACAACCCGTATCAAACCGAGCATGATGAGTTATTTGCAGCCATTGCTAAACGGGAATATAAATTTGATGATACCGAGAACGGAGCCCGCAGCACCATGACGGCCATCCTCGGGCGGCTGGCAACTTACTCGGGCAACGTGGTGGAGTTTGATAAAGCGTTAAACTCGGGCCTAAGCATTATGCCTGCGCAATACGATTTCAATGCATTGCCCCCCATTGTTCCCAATGCCGAGGGGCTGTATCCGGTTGCGGTGCCCGGGGTTACCAATTATAATTCCTGACACCACTTATAAAGTTTAGCCCCTACAATTCCCGTAAGATTTGCACATTTCGGGAATTTTCATTTTAAAAAATAAGCGTGAAGTACATCGTTGCATTCTTTTCTGCCTTGTACATCTTTTGGGTGTTTCTGGTGTTTACGGTTTTTATGTTGGTGTTTTTGCCCGGCATAATTCTGCCCGCATTTTTTGGCCAACATGCCGTAGCGGTAACTTATTTTTTTATGAAAGCCTGGAGTTGGGTGTTCAGCATGCTCACTTTTATCCGCTACGAAATGGTGGGTAGAGAAAATATCGTTCCGGGCAAAGCTTACATCTACGTGAGCAACCATACTTCATTTCTCGATTTGCCGGGCATTGCCATGACCATCCGGGGCCAATTCAGGCCGTTGGCTAAAAAAGAGTTATTGAAGTTGCCTGTGTTTGGATGGATTACCCGGGCCACGTGTGTAGTGGTTGACCGCAGTAATAATGAAAGCCGCAAGAAAAGCCTCGAACGTCTGAAGGAAATCCTCAACATGGGCATCAACATTCTGGTGTTTCCGGAAGGAACTCAAAATCGTTCGCAGCAATTGTTGCAACCTTTTAAAGATGGCGCTTTTCGCATTGCAGCCGACACACAAAAGCCTTTACTACCTATGGTTGTAATTGGCGCGGGGAAACTAATGCCGCCTGGCACCATTAAGCTGCGCCCGGGCAAAATTCAAATTAAAGTGGGGCCCGAAATTCCTGTGACTGCAGAAGAAGATACCCGGGCGCTTAAAGAAAAAGTTTACAACAAATTAGAGGCAATGCTGCTGGCATGAACTGCCTCGTAAATCTCCTTGCCCTTGCCAGGCGGGTAGGCATTCAACCTGCCGGCCACTAATGGCAAGTCAACTTTTGAAGTACTCATTATTTATAATGCGGTAAATTTTAGGTAAACCTCCTAACACCCGTTTAACCATCCAGTTAACACCGAGTGTGGTTTCTATTTCTGTGGATATCAATCCATTAGCCAGACCTTTCCCACTTGGCTGCCTACAATAAATTTTACCTGACCTCAAGCTCCGAACTCGACAGCAGTAAAAAAATCATTAAAAAATTACACTTTAATTGAATATTTAACCAAATGTTGTAAGTTTCTATTTCCTAAACACTTATGAGGTCCAAACTTACCACCATCTTACTTCTTGCCTTGCCGGTTATGGGGCTGGCGCAGGCCCGCCAACAGGTAACTAACCTGGCCGGGTTCGACCTCTCAGTAACTGATTTTATTTTAACAAGCTCCATTGGCGAGCCGGCCATTGTTACGCTGCAGACTTCGGAGGTTATCCTCACGCAAGGATTTCTTCAACCCGAGTTATTGCCTTGCAAAGAGCTTGAGTTTGACTATTACCCTAACCCGGCCCGCAGCACCATCACCATTATGGCGCGCGGCTGCGATGCCCGAATTGTAAGCATGCTGCTTTACGACACCTTTGGCCGCTACATTACTTCTATTAAACCCGACAACAACAACGTGGTGCACTTAGGCGATCTGAGTGCCGGAGTATTTTTTATGAAAGTGATTCTGACTACCAACGAAACTAAAACTATAAAACTTATTAAAGTGGGTACCGACTATGATTAGACGTTTACTAATTTCTGTTCTGGCTTTACTCTTTATTCAACTTGCATTTGGCCAAGCGCCCAAAGGTATTAACTACCAGGGGGTGGCCCGCGATAACGAAGGCAAACCTATTGCCTCTAAAACCATAGCGGTGCGCATTAGCATTTTGCAAAATGGCGCCCAGGGAGCTACCGAATATGCCGAAACCCACAACCCGCTTACCAACCAGTTTGGACTGTTTACCTTAGTAATTGGCCAGGGCATTGTAACAACCGGCAACTTTGCTTTTGTAAGTTGGGCTGTAGGTAATAAGTGGCTGCAAATTGAAATTGACCCTGCCGGTGGTAACTCCTACCAACTTGCCGGCAGCCAGCAATTAATGAGTGTGCCGTACGCATTTTATGCAGAGTACTCCGGCAATCTGAATTTAACTGCCGGCACCGGCATTGCCATTACCAATGGCGTGATTAGCAACACAGGCGATGCCGATAACAGCCCTACCAATGAATTGATTACAAGCGCAACACTTACTGCCGATAAAAAACTCCGCATTACCGATGCCGGAGGAACTAAAGAAGTTGATTTGGCACCGGTAGCAAACCAGAGTTTGTCGTTGAGCGGAACTACCTTAAGCATTACCGGGGGCAATAGTGTAAATATTGGCTCAGTAAACACCGACAATCAGGATTTATCGCTAAACCCAACCACCAACCTACTTAGTCTTACAAACGATGCAACCCCGGTTGACTTATCTGCCTACAAGCAAACGCTTGCCTACACCCCAGCCACCAATAACCTGGCCATTAGCGGAGGTAATAATGTAACCATCAGCACTACGCTGGCCCAGGTGCTCGCGGCCGGTGCCAATGCCAATACAACGCGCATCCAAAATGTAGGTGCTCCCACCGCTACTACCGATGCTACCACCAAAGGGTACGTGGATACCGCCATTGCAACCGCCATCGCTACCAACTACGCATTTAAAGAAACTTTTAATTTTCAAAACACGGGCACACCCATGAACGATGCACCCATTGGGCTAACCGATGTGTTTGACGATTTTAACGTTGTTGGTGCCAACCGCTTTACAGCACCGGTGGCGGGTGTGTATTCCTTTACTGTTACCGCAACGTCCAACCTGGGCGGCATACCCGTAAAACTGCGTGTAACCTCGGGTGGCACCTCGTTGTTTGAGATCAAGCGTATGCAAGCCTATCCGGTTGTAACTATTATCAACTACCAGGACTCCAACATTTACAAATTAAATGCGGGCGACACAGTAGAGGTTGTAGTTACAAGTTTGTTAGTAGGCGAACGGGTGGAGGGCTTCTTCTTTGGAAGCAAATTATAAAGGCACGTAAATCACCTTTTTGGTTTCGAAAAAATCTTCAGTAAAATAATTAGAAAGATCATACACGCTGTACGGACGCTTCAATTCACCCATTTCTTCGTCCAGGTCGCCACCTTTCAGGTAAAGAATTCCGTTATCCAAGGTATGTGTTGATTCAGGTTTTACTTTCGTATTCACCCAGCCATAAAATTCTTTCATGCGGGTAACGGCCCGGCTCACAATAAAATCATAGCGGCCCCGCAGTTGTTCGACCCTTGCTTGCTCCGCCCTTACATTTTTTAAACCCAATTCTTTTGCTACGGCATTAACTACCGTTATCTTTTTACCGATAGAATCTACGAGGTGAAAGTGTGTGTTCGGAAAGAGCACTGCCAGCGGAATTCCCGGAAATCCACCCCCGGTGCCTACATCCAAAACCTGAGCCTGCTCTTTAAACGCCATTACTTTTGCAATTCCCAGTGAATGCAACACATGGTTCACATAGATATTTTCAATATCCTTTCGCGAGATCACATTTATTTTTTCGTTCCATTGCTGGTAGAGCAGTCCCAGCTTCGAAAATTGTTCTATCTGTTGGCTGGACAGATCTAGGAAATATTTTTGAATAACAGCTGGCGATTGCATAACTAAAAAAGGACGCCCCAAAGATAGGCTTTAATAGTGGAAACAACCGTTTGAAATGAAGAAGTAAAACCCGGAAGGGAATTGTACCGTTGTAACCGTTACCTTTACGGCTATGAAGCACATTCGCAACATTAAAAGAATTACTGCCGGCACCCTGCTTGCACTTTTTTTAGTTGCGGCTGCTTTTGCCAACCAACCCCAACACGTAGCAACTGGCAAGCCGGTTTATCAGGTTAGCCAGGTTGCAGCCCTTACCCTTCGCGATCAAAACGAAACCACCTTCGTCAACTTACCAGCGCCCGTTGCATTAACCACTCCCGGGTGGACTGCCAGCAATTTACTTCAGCTAAAAGCTGTTACCCATCGGGCCTTGCGCATACCTGCGCATGCTTTCAATGTATTTTATCTGCTGGTTTCCATTCACGCACCCTAATTAAGTCTAAATCGTAAAGGCATGATTATCCACCGCCTGGCTTAATGCCATTTGCGCTGGTGTCTGCTTTGTTGTACTTCAGCTATTCGCTGAAGAAAAAATCATCATTCTTTAAATTAAACAATGCTTGCACGGCCGCGCCTGCAAAGCTGCTATACTACCTCTTATGAAAAATTTTTTTGAACATGTAAAAAGACTTTGGTTTATCATTTTAATGGGTGTGCTCTTTATGGGCCTTTTCGTTATCTTGAAACTTGCATAAACACCGGAGCCAGAAACCGGTAAGGTTTCTGGCTCTTATTTTTAAATGAATGACTCCGCATGACCTTAACGGCAGAAAACATCTTGCTACTTGGCTCCATCATGTTGTTTGCCAGCATTATTGCCAGCAAAACGTCATTCAAGTTCGGCATCCCCACGCTTATTCTCTTTCTTATTGTAGGCATGTTGGCCGGTTCGGAGGGGCCCGGCAAAATTTATTTTGACGACCCTAACATTGCCCAGTTTATGGGCGTGATGGCCTTAACTTTTATTCTATTTTCTGGCGGCTTAGATACCAAGCTGGAGAGCGTACGCCCCGTTCTAAAAAACGGGCTCGTACTTTCTACTGTGGGCGTATTGATTACGGCCTTGCTGGTAGGCGCATTTACAGCATACGTGCTCAACTTCTCCATAGTAGAGGGCTTGCTGCTTGGCGCCATTGTATCTTCTACCGATGCAGCGGCTGTATTTTCCATTTTGCGCACCCGCAACATTGGTTTAAAAGGAAACATCCGGCCCTTGCTGGAGTTTGAGAGTGGCAGTAACGACCCGATGGCATTCTTTCTCACCATCAGCTTTATCGAATTGGTATTGCACCCCGAAGCATCACTTGCCTTACTCATACCCAAATTTATTAAAGGTATGGTGCTGGGTGCTTTATGCGGTTATGGTGGCGGGCGCCTGATGGTATTTATCATTAACCGGATTAACCTGGATGTTGCCGGCCTTTACCCGGTGCTGCTCATTTCACTTATGTTCTTTACCTTTTCGTTTACCGATACCATTGGTGGCAACGGGTTTCTTGCTATTTATGGTGCCGGCATTATTTTAGGCAACAGCAACTGCATTCATAAAAAAAGCCTCATCAAATTTTTTGATGGCATTGCGTGGCTTATGCAGATTGTGATGTTCTTAACACTTGGGCTTCTCGTATTCCCCTCTAAAATTATTCCTATTCTTGGCGAAGGTATCCTGATTTCACTTTTCCTGATTTTAATTGCCCGGCCGGTTGCCGTATTCTTAATGTTGATTCGTGCGCGAGATTTAAACAACCGAAAAAAACTTTTCATTTCGTGGGTGGGCTTGCGGGGTGCGGCCCCCATTGTGTTTGCCACCTACCCGTTGATTGCCGGCATCCATTATGCCGATACCATTTTTAACCTCGTGTTTTTCATTTCTGTAACCTCCGTAATTCTGCAGGGCTCCACGCTATCACTCATGGCCAAATGGCTGCATGTGGGCGTGCCCGAAAAAGTAAAACGTAAATTCCCGCTCGATCTGGAACTGAAGGAAGATTCTAAATCAGAATTGATTGAATTGGATATTCCGGAAAACGCCACGGCCGTAGGAAAGAAAATTGTAGAATTAAAACTTCCCAAATCAGCATTAATTGTTCTCATTCACCGCCACGATAAGTACGTAACACCTGGTGGCGAAACTCAAATTGAAGCCAACGATCACTTATTGATTCTTACCGATAAGAAAGACCTGCGCCCGAAAGTCTTCGAAACGTTTGGCATTCAACTGGATTGAATAGGCGCAATGCCTACTGTTGTTGCTGCATTTGCATATAGGCCATGTACGAATTACGCGGTACTGCTTCTGCCAGTGTATCGCCACTTACAAAGGTGGGCGTTGTATTGGCTAACTGATTATCCGTAAACTCTCTTTGCCCAAATTGTACAATTACTTCCAGCTTATGTTCTGTAGCACCTTTGTAGGTTCCCTTTACCGGAGTGCAGTCGCTAAAATTTCTGCCGGAAGCCAGGCGCACATGGCGCTCGCCTGCAATGCATTTGTTGGTGGGGTCAATACCAACCCAGCCTGTATCGGGCAACCATGCCTCGGCCCATGCGTGGGTGGCACCTTCACCCCGCCACTCACTACTACCCGGACAAATATATCCGCTGATGTACCGGGCCGGTATGCCCAGCAAACGCAGCATGTACAGCAATAAGTGCGCAAAGTCCTGGCAAACACCTGCCCGCAGCTTCCATAATTCATCCACGCTGGTTTCAATACTGGTTACTCCTTTTTTATAAGTAAAGTTTTCGTAGATATAGGTAGATAAATCAAGAATGGTATCAAGCGGGTGCTGCACCTTACTTACTATTTCATGTACCGCCTGCTGAATTTCGGTTTGTCCTTGTGCCTCCTCTGCTTTCAGAAAATCGTGATAGCGAAGTTGTATTTCATCGCTGTGCGTTTGCTTCCACACATCCGAAGGCGCCAACGAACGAACGGGCTCGGCCTTGGGCACCATCTCCACCGAAAGGATGCTGTCGATAGACAACTCGCTATGCGGAGCTACCAAAGAAAAGAAACCCGTAAGGTTTCCGAAATAATCGCGAACCGTGTGTACACCGGGGTTAGAAGAAATAACCAACCGATGCTCATGCACTTTTTGATTGGCATCGCTTACCGGATAAAGTTTTATCTGGTTGGCCGAATCTATTACCAGGCCGGAGTAGAGGTAGTGTGTACGATGACGAATATAAAACATCGGCATAACGGTTAACTAAGAATATCCAAAATACAATGCAGCCAGTTTTTGACTTAACGATTTTATTTCAACGCGGGTGTTCTGCAAAATTGGCTTTATGGTTACCGCGGTAGGTGCAGTGGGCATTCCATAACGCAAATTACTAATGGCCTTACCCAGCAAGAACTCCATTTCCTTAAAATGCTCGGGCACCGAAACACTATCTAATCTTTTGAAGTACCGCTCTACCTGTTGCATGCAATACAAAACCGAATGCGGAAACTGCACATTCAGCATTACCTGATGCAGTACGTTATCGGTTGAGAGTGTGTTGCGATAATACTTGGTATGAAACTCGTAGCCCGATAAGGCATACAATAAATATTTCCATTGCACGAGTTCATTTCCCTGCTGCTCCAACTCTTTTATTTTCAGTTCCAGGAAGTCGAGGCTGCGCAACATGCGCTCAATGTACTTGCCCATGTTTAAGAACGTGTACCCTTCGCCCCGGTTAAGGGTTATATCCACCGTTCCATAAAACAAGGTGCTTTCGCGAAGCAGATTATCGAAAGCCGTTACCGGGTCGCCATGCAAAATAAGGTACTCCGTATGCTTTTCGCGAATCAGGTGATAATAATCGTTCATGCACTGCCAAACTTCTTTGGTAATGTAGTCCTGCACGGAGCGGGCATTCTCCCGGGCGCGCACAATATTGGTGAGCACCGAGGTGTCATTTTCTTTTTGCAGCAATAAGTCAAACAAGGCCTGCCGATAGCCGGGCTTTACAGTTTCGTCATACGTGGTGCATCCCAAACCGGCAATCCACAAATTCCAATCAAAGTTTTGAATTTCGTCTTGCGAGGCAATGTAGTTGGTACGCAACACCCGTAAAATGTTATCGGTTCGCTCCATGTAGCGGGCCATCCAGAAAACAGCATCGGCAACTCGGCTCAGCATAACTTAACTTACTATCCAGGTGTCTTTGCTTCCTCCACCCTGCGAGGAATTTACAACCAACGAACCCTCGCGCAATGCTACGCGCGTTAACCCACCAGGAACAATTTCTATTCCTTGGGGGCCGTACAACGCAAAGGGTCTTAAATCCACATGCCTAGGTTGAATTTTATTATTGATAAAACACGGCACGGAAGACAAACTGATTATGGGCTGAGCGATGAACTGCCGGGCATTTTTCTGCACTTCCTTTTTATAATCCCGCACTTGTTGTTCGGTAGCGGCACTTCCCATCAACATGCCATAGCCTCCGCTTTCGTTGGTCTTTTTTATTACCATCCGTTCGATATTTCCAAACACGTGCGTAAAATGCTCCGGGTTATCCATAGCATAGGTAGGCACCGTTTTTAAAATCGGATCTTCATTTAAATAATACTTGATCATATCCGGAACAAACGGGTACACTGCTTTATCATCGGCCACGCCATTGCCTGGCGCATTTACGATGGCCACGTTGCCTTTGCGGTATGCATAGTATAAACCCGATACCCCCAAAATACTACCCGGGTTAAAGATGAGTGGATCGATAAAATCATCATCTACCCTGCGATAGATCACGTCAACCTGTTTTAACCCAGCCGTAGTTTTCATGTAAACCTTCGCATTGTCCACCACCAGGTCGCGCCCTTCTACCAACTCTACTCCCATTAAGCGGGCTAAGGTAGTGTGTTCGAAGTACGCAGAATTATAAATACCGGGGGTAAGCAATACTACGGTGGGTTGGCTCTTTTGCCGGTTGCTCAATGCCAGTAAATTTTTAAATAGCAAGTCGGGGTAATCTTTTACAGAGCGTACATTGTTATGCGGCACCAGGCCGGGAAAAACCCGGTATGTCATATTCCGGTTTTCCAACATGTACGAAACCCCCGAGGGTGTGCGCAAATTATCTTCCAACACAAAGAAAGACCCATCGCTGTCGCGGATTAAGTCAATACCGGAAATATGGGTGTAGATATTGAAGGGTACATCTACGTTTACCATCTCGCGCAAAAAATTTGGACACGAGTGAATGAGTGCCGCAGGCAGCACACCATCCTTAATTATAAATTGATCGTGGTAGATGTCTTTTAAAAAAATGTTAAGGGCTTTTATACGCTGCTTTATGCCGGCTTCAATCTGTTGCCACTCGGCTGCTGTAATGATGCGGGGTATAATGTCGAACGGAAAAATTTTTTCGATTCCCTCGCCATCGCTGTACACCGTAAAGGTTACGCCCTGGCTCATAAAAAGTTTTTTGGCCAGTTCATCCTTTCGCAATAAGTCGGCCGGAGAAACCTGGCTTAAAGAATCAAAAAAAACTTTGTAGTGATTCCGGATCTCGCCTTGGGTGCACATTTCATCCCAGATGTGGCCGGAGGTGGCATAGTCGGCAAGGAGTGACGCAAAAGACATTGCTTAAAGATACTAAGGGGTTTGAATGTTGCAAGGATTTGCGTGCTGCTAAAAATTTGAAAGCAGACGGAAACGATTGCACGGCAAAAAAAAAGAATGCCAGGTACCCCTACCCGGCATTCTACCCTAAAACAACAAAAAACTAAAACAACAATTTCTTTAAACCTTAAAACCAACCGATACTACCACCGAGCGGCCATCGGAGGGCCAGATACCCGGCCCGGGATAGAAGGAAGGGCGCTTGGTAAAATACATTTGGTTGGTAAGGTTATTTACGTTTACACGGATTGTTAGCTGGCGAATAAAAACCGTTGCATTAACATCCAGCAATCCATAGCCGGGCACGCGGCCAACAGCCGCATTGGCAGAAGGCGTAACGGTATTAAGTGCATCGGCATAGGTTTTACCTACATAGCTATACAGCAACGACATGCTACCACTTGCGCTCCGCACGGTTATTCCGTTGCGGGTAATCAAATCAGGAACGCTTTCAAGTTTGTTTCCGGAAATATCTACGTTGCCTTCGCCCAAACGAATTTGAGCATGTGTATAGCGGCCGTTAAATAGTGCCGTAGATGTAAAAACAGAAATAGCTACCCGGTGCCACACCGGTGCCAGATATTCGGTATAAATTTCAGCGCCTGTGTTGGCCGAGTTACCAATATTGGTTCGGTACAAGTAAAACTCATTTTGCGCATCGAGCATGGCCTGCGCACCCAGCCGGTTGTTGTACTGCAAGTGAAACAGGCTTACATCCCAGCGCAAATAGTTTGTGTGGCCCCGATAGCCGGCCTCGAGGTTGTACCCGTAGGCATCCTTCAGATTTTTATCTACCCGCTCATACCCGGTGGCCGGAATAATATCTTTAAAAATTACGGGGCGATAGGCTTGCGACCACCCGGCATACAACGCTCCGTGGCGCACCTGATACTGAGTCGTTAACCCCAGCAACGGAAACTTATGTACGATGGTGTTGGCTACTTCATCATCGGGATAGTACGAGATAAGGCCCGTCATGTAGGATTGGCCCGATTCAATGCGCACACCCGGTGTTACCGACCATTTATCTGTAACCTGAAAATTGTTTTCGGCAAACAACGCTACGTTGGTAGATTTTAATTTCATGTTGCGGCCAAACACGGGTTCGGTTAACGAAAGATCAAAATCAGACCCTGCTGTTCCTTTACCTTGTTGCCTGCGGTGCAAATCGTTATTAACGTATTGAACTCCGGCTACCAATTTATTTTGTATGCCCAATGCGCGGTACGCGTGCAGCATGCGCAGCTCCGAAGTGTAGCTGTTGAAATTATCAATATCTACCTGGCGCAAAGCATACTGATTGGTAAGCGGATCGATGGCATCCTGTACATTTGCCGGCTTATCGAATACTACGCTATTCCGATAACCCAACACAGCCGAGGTAAGCCAGCTTATTTTGGTTTGCTTGCCTAAGTCCCACTCCACAAGAAATGACGGCACATAGATTTCCGGATTAAAATAGTTGCGCGCGCGGGTGGACTGGCGAGGGTCTTGCTCAAATTGTGCATCGGTTAAAGGCCCCGGAATATGATATACATAGTTGGATCGGCTTAGCTCGGCCGTAAGTTTAACAGTCTGTAGTGGCTTGTAACTTATCTGTACCGATTGTGCATCGTATTGCGTTTCGCTGTTAGTACGAAATCCTTTCGAAACCCGTTTTGAATAATAGGTAGCATATTGAAATTTACCCACGGTGCCGCTTGCCGCGATGTAGGAACTTACCAATCCATACGATCCTACTGAAGTGATGCTCTCCAATGCAAGTGCCCGCACGCTGTCGGGTGCTTTGGTTACATAATTTAACATACCCCCAAACTGCGCACCGTATTGTAACGATCCAGTGCCTCGCACCAGTTCAATCCGGTCAACCGCCTCCATGGGAATACTGTAGTGACTGGCCGGATAGCCGTAGATATCGGAGTTGGTAAGAGATCCGTTTCTTCGAATGTTATACTCCCAGCCGCGGTGCGGATCAAGCCCACGCGTGGAAATATTCATTTGATTTCCGCTCCCATCCATATCATAAACAAACACCCCGGGCACTTTGGCAAAAATCTGGCGCCCTGTTTTTTCTGCCAGGTTGGCGTTGATGCTTACTAAACTTATTACCTCACTCTTTTTACCAGCGTACAAATGGGTGCCTGACGTTTCGGGTAACCGGTTTACATCAAATAGCCGGTTGCTCTTTATTTCTACTTCTTCAAGCCTGCGTAAGCGCAAGGTGTCCTGCGCTACACCCATGCTTGGTAGCAGTATTAAAACCGATAGAGTGGTAAACTTAGTCATCCGCACCATCGGCTTGCGCACGCGCAATAGTAAAAGCAGCTACCGCTCTTCCTTGCGTTAAGCCCACTTCCGAATCAAATCGGTAATGGATGCCGCCATAAATTCTTGACTCGGCTGCTTCTATAGCCCACTCGCGCACTGCGTTTGCCTCGGCAGGAAAAATATAAGCCAGCACTTCAGCGGCAGCGCCAGAGAATGTACTGTGGCCCGAAGTGTAAGCCGGAAAGTTAGGCGTACCCAAAATGGTTTTAAAACCGTTGATGGTTTGAATAGGGCGCGGATAGTGATAATAATATTTGGTATCCCAACAGGCAATACCGGCATCTTGCACGGCCATATTCAGGTAAGCAAAAGTGCGCGCTGCACGCAATGGATTCATGTTGTATTTAATAATGTATTCTTTGGTGCGCCTGTTCCAATGGCCAGGAGGTGTGTAGGTGCCCAGCCCATCCGACCACCAGTTGGCAATTTTGCGTTGGCGATCGGTAAGATTTTTTGCTACGTCTTTCAACTCGTTGGCTGCCGTTTGAAATTCTGCCGAGCCGGGAGCAGGCGGAGGGCCGGGCCTCACCGTGGTAATATCGGGTACATTCCAGGGAGTAACCTGACCAAAAGCTGGCGTTAGACCCACCGGGCGTTGGGGTGTTTCCTGATTATCCCAATGCCAACCAAAGCGATCGATGGCCGCTTGCTTGATGGCATCTGATACCGGGCGTGGAGTTTGTGCTGCCCCCATTTTATCGGTTGGTGCCCGTGCAAGGGCTGCAGCTTTGGCGGCAGTTCCAATTGCTTTGCCCGCTTCAATGTCGCTGGCTGTGGCCGACCCCGACCATGTTAAACTATTCAAATGTTCTTCGGCTTTGGCGTTCAGGTAGTCATGCTCCAACGGAAACATGGCCTTAAGAATATCGCGCGAAGCAATGGCAATTACCGCACCCTCGCTGGGATACGAAGGCAAATTATTTTTATGGTATGCATACGGAATGGTGGCATCGGTTTGGTAAATGGCCGGCCGGTTGTATTCAAACTTGTAGTGCCAGGCTGTAATCAAGCCATCGAACTGCGCCACACTTAAGTAAGCAAGCATGCGGCTGGTATAGGGCGGATGTGCAAACGGAAAGGGAGGCGGGCCTTGCGGATTGGCTGCACTTGGCAATGTATAAGTGCCATCCGGATTGGGTGGTGGTATAAGATTATACTTGGCTGCGAGCTCCAATGCAATTTCATTCCAACGAATTACGGGGTTGTTCGTCCAATAGGCCACAGCATCGGCTTGTTGGCCCGACAGGTTTTGTGCAGCCGATTTTAGTGCTGCCAACTCTGCCTGGTATTCGGAAGAAGTAACGTTCGAAGGCGCGGGCACTTCAATACTGGAAGGGCCAATCAAAATCGGTTGCCAATTCCCACCATCGGTATCTAAATCAGAAAACTGATAGGCATTGAATTTAAAATAAGTTGGTAGTTCGTTTTCGCAACTGATTACCGATGCTGCTACCAGCACCAGACACAAACAAATTGTAGTTATCTTTTTCATGTTAGTTACGCTTAAAAATCAAAAGGTAAATTGATAAGTAATGCCGCCACCGATGTTGGTAGCCTTGCCCATGTTGCGGCCATCCAGCACCTGGCTGTAGTTGGCCATTACACTAAATCCTTTCAAAGGCTCAATAGCTTTTAGGTAGTATTGGGCGAAGAACCCAGCCTGGGTAACTTCCATCTTGTTGGTAGGCTGGGGCATGTTCCACCTTCTTATGTCGTCTCCTGCTATGCAATTAAGTACAGTGTAAAAAGCCTCTAACCGCAGATTGTGTTTCAACGCCCAGCCTCCTAAAATTGCCTGGTAGTTTACCGCGTTAGGCACATCCATAAAGGTGGTATAATAGCTGCCGTTATTGTAATAATACGGGCGTTCTGCTTCGGTTTGCCCACGCCACAGGTACGCGGCTGAAGCACGCACATAAATCATTTTGTTAAATTCATATTGCCCGATAAGCCTGCCTGTTAACTCCTGCGTGCCGAGGCCTAAACTATACGGCTGGTAGTCGGACAGGTAGTTGGACATAGGGGTACCGAACTGCGCCACTGCATGTACCGATACCCGGTGCTTGCCAAAATCTTTTTTAAGGGCTTCGTATTTAACACCAATGTTTAAATCCTGAAACCCTTGTACACCCGCCAACTGGCCACCACTTGATTGGGTTTTCATATACGGAGTAGCCGCCAGTACATTGATTTTATCCGTTATTCCATACACTACCATGGGCATATAGGTGTTGCGGGTAAACGTGCCAATGTTTGCATTTTCTATCAGGGTGGTTCCTTCCCAGTAGTGATCCCACTGGCCCTGGTTGTACATAAATGCAAAACAGATTTCTTTCTTTTTCATCATAATGGCATCCGAAAATGTTTGGGCCCGCAAAGAGCCCATGCACAGGATGCCCGCGCTTAGCAGTAAAAGTTTTTTCATGGAGTTTGTGAGTAGCGTTAAAATAGCCGATATAAAAAACCATGCGCAGGCATGCCTGGATGCCGGTGCCGGATAGCTGCACGCAATCAGTTCAATCTGATTTACACCAGTATTTTTCTGTTGAGCGCAGGTTAACTTAAACCTGTGGTGGTGGGTTGCTTAAAGTAAGGCCGATGGATTGATACATCGGTACGCGAACACTTTGTGGTAATTCGCTATTCCAGCCTGTTGTGTTGGACTGTAATTGAGTAGTAGTTGCAATAAAATCTTTTATAAAGTTTTGCAGCAATTGAGTCTGGCTTTTTTCGGTTGCAGGTTTATCGGTAAACGAAGCCACGTAATCTGTTAATACCTGTTTTAATCCCTTAGAAGCGTTGTCCTTTACACACACGATAAACAAAGTATCTTGCTGCAGTTTCTGTTTTACCATGCGAAAGATTTCGCCCTGGTGTTCAAACTCGCCATCCACACGGGTATATTCTCTTGAGTCGGATGCATACGGCACGGTAATAGGCACCTTGATGGTAATTTCGTGCTGCCGCGAATAATCATCGTTATCAAAGCGGGCGATAAGCGACTTGGTGTTTTTTGCCTGCAAACCCACCAATACCCCATAATATCCCAGCACATTGAGCAGGAATAAACAAAGCATGAGTAGGGCGAACAGCTTTTTCACAACTGAAAAGTAGAAAATAGTTTTAAACCTGCAAACAACTGCAAAGAATTAAACTTTGCACAACAGGCGTTAGGCGGTTTTAGATGTGCTCTTTTTTATTTTTTACCAAGTCGTACATAAGCTCCCGCGCCCGATGCAGTTGAGCTTTTACTGTTCCTAGCGGGGCTTCCAGTTCGGCTGCAATCTCTTCGTAGCTTAGTTCGTGAAAGTAGCGCAGGCGAACCAGCTTTTGATATTTGGAAGGCAGCATATTTACAAAAACCTGAATCAACTCCTCTTTCTGGGCTTTAATGGTTTCGTCTTGCGGATTCAGATTACCATCGTCTTCTACGTCAATACTAACAGCCTGTCCGTCATCATCGGTAAACGTGTTTTGGATACTGAGCGTGTTAAGCTTTTTCTTGCGAATAAAATCGATGGTGTTGTTGGTGGCAATACGAAACAACCAGGTGCTAAAAGTAAAATCTTTTTTAAAACGGGCCAGGCTGCGAAAGGCTTTCGAAAACGACTCCATGGTTAGGTCTTCGGCATCGTCTATGTTGCGCACCATTTTTAAAATCATGTGATAAACCGGGCGTTTGTAGCGTTGCAACAACTTCGCATAGGCCTTGTCATCGCCACCCACGGCCATGTCAATCAACTTAAAGTCTTCCAGTGCTTTTGACGAAAACCGGCTTTCTTCTAATTCTTCCATTGTAAATGTTTGGCTACCAACGCCCGCAGGCCGGTTACAAGATAGTAAAACACAAAAATAATATCTAAAACCGGTACTTTCCACAGCTCAACGCGGGTATGTGCCTTGCGTCCGGCTACGTACACCAGGGCAAGCAATAAAACGGTGCGTACCAAAAATACTACGGGCACTAAATAAGGTGTGGGTTCATACCACCAGGCAGGTACCAAGAGCAACCAACTGCTCAGCCAGCTTAGCATAAACATGCCAATCATAATTTTATCTGTCCACCGGTAATACTTGCCAGCCGAAAGATGCCGGAGTTTTTGATGAAGGAAACCGGAAAGCGTGGTTGCCGGCTGCGAGTAAACCAACGAATCGGGATGCAGCGTTGCCCGCGTATTTTTACGGGTTGCGTGCGCATTTACAAATAAATCGTCATCGCCACCCAGCAAATGCTGATGTTGCACAAACCCTTTGCCGGCCAGAAACATGGATTTTTTATAGGACAGATTACGACCTACGCCCATGTAAGGATTTCCCAGCCACGCAAAGCCCAGGTATTGAATTGCCGTAAGCAACGTTTCGAACCGGATAAAAGCATTTAACCAGCCTTTGGTTTTTAGGTATGGCGAAAACCCAAGTACCAAATCAGTAGCAGGAAGGTAGTGAGCCGACATGGTAGCCGCCCAGTTCGCATTTACCGGCCGGCAGTCTGCATCGGTTAACAACACATGCTCGTACCGCGCTGCTTTAATTCCAAGCGTTAAAGCAAATTTCTTACCGCTGATGTGATCGGGCTTATGTTGCACACGCACCATGCGCAGGTTGCTATGTTGTTGAACCGCCTCGTACAAAAAATCATAGGTAGTATCGTTCGATCTGTCTTCCACAATAATTACCTCAAACTGTGGATGATTTTGTGAGACCAGCAATGGAATTAATGCCCGCAGGTTTTCTTCTTCATCGTGGGCACACACGATGATAGAAACCGGAACCGGTTCGCCTGTTTTGTTATTGCGTTGCTTGGCAAACACAAGTAATAACGCCACCAAATACACCACCTGAATGCCTGCCAGCGATAGAAATAAAATGGTAAGTAAGTTCAACTTCGCAATCTCTTTTTTTTGAATGCGACAAAGATAAAGGCTTGCATCAAACCATCGCTTTCTTTTTTGGCAAGCCGTTGAGATCAGGGTCGGGAGTTGATCCGGTTTGGAAGCCCCCTTTACCCACCTTAACTTGCGCCCGTTTATGAAATTTACTCTTTCGGCAACCGACCCGCATACCAAAGCACGAGCAGGCGTAGTGGTAACAGATCATGGCGAAATCCCTACTCCTGTTTTTATGCCTGTGGGCACGGCCGGTTCGGTAAAGGCCGTACACCAACGCGAACTGGAAACCGACATTCTCGCTAAGATTATTTTAGGCAATACCTACCATTTGTACTTGCGGCCGGGGTTAGCGTTGTTGGAACAAGCCGGGGGCCTGCATAAGTTGATTGGCTGGCAACTACCCATATTAACCGATAGCGGTGGCTACCAGGTGTATTCGTTGGGCGCTAATCGCAAAATCACAGAAGAAGGCGTAATTTTTAAATCGCACATTGATGGTTCGCGGCACGTATTTACGCCCGAAGGCGTAATGGATATTCAGCGCACTATTGGTGCGGATATTATTATGGCGTTCGATGAATGTACACCCTACCCCTGCGAGCGTACTTATGCAAAAAAGTCGATGGACTTAACGCACCGGTGGCTGCAGCGGTGTGTAACACGCATGGATGCAACTACCGGAAAATATGGCTACAGCCAGGCTTTGTTTCCAATTGTACAGGGCAGCGTGTACAAAGACCTGCGCATACAATCAGCCGAATTTATTACCAACCAAAACCAGCCCGGCAACGCAATAGGCGGCCTATCGGTAGGCGAGCCTCATGAACTGATGTATGAAATGACCGAAGTGGTTTGCACGATTTTACCTGCCACCAAACCCCGCTACCTGATGGGCGTAGGCACACCCGAAAATATTCTGGAGTGCATTGCGTTGGGCATTGACATGTTTGATTGTGTAATGCCTACCCGCAATGCGCGCAATGGCATGTTGTTTACTTCACAAGGCATTATTAACATCCGCAACGAAAAGTGGAAAGATGACCTCTCACCCATCGACCCGGAAATGAGTAACTACGCCAGCACGCATTATTCAAAGGCGTACCTGCGGCATCTTATTATTTCAAAAGAAATCTTAGGCGCGCAAATTGCTTCTATCCACAACCTTGCCTTTTACCTGTGGCTGGTAACGGAGGCACGAAAACAAATTATAGCCGGCACTTTTAGCACCTGGAAAAACAAAATGGTAAAACTTGTTTCGCAGCGCGTATAACCTATGATGACTATTTTAGATCGTTATATCATAAAAAAAATCTTAGCTACATTTTTTTACGTAGTGCTGATACTGGTAGCCATTATTACCGTAATTGATGTAACCGAAAAAATAGACAAGTTTGTAATTAACAATTTAAGTACAGCCAGCATTCTGGGTTACTATGGCGATTTCATTCCGTGGATTGCCGGACTTATTTCGCCCATTACGGTTTTTATAACCATTGTGTATGTTACCTCGCGCATGGCTGCGCATACGGAGATTATCGCCATCCTGAGTAGCGGAGTAAGTTTCAGACGGTTGTTGGTACCTTATTTTATAGCTGCACTTATAATTGCAGGCTTAAGTTTCTATTTGAATGGCTGGGTTATACCCCAATCCAACCGCGAGCGGATTGACTTCGAACTTCAATACTTCAAAAAAAATAACCTTACCAGCCGCTCGAACATTCACATGCAAATAGAGCCCAACGTATATTTGTTCATTCAGAATTTCAACAGCCTTTCTAACATGGGCCACCAGTTTACACTGGAGCGCTTTGACAGCAACCGGCTGGTAGAAAAACTAACTGCCGAAAATATTCAATGGGACACGGCCAAACTTAAATGGACCTTGCGCTATTGGAAACGCAAGCAGGTGGATAGTATTTTTCATATTCAAAAAACCGGGGCCGCTATTGACTTGCTTACCAAAGGCGATGCGGTGGATACAACGCTCGCTATTTCGCCCCAGGATTTTGAAGCAACCGACCGGGGCTACGATGGCATGACTATCAATGAACTTACTAACCAAATAGAAAAAATGCGCTTTCGCGGCAACACCGGGGTAGAAGTTTACGAAACGGAAAAACAAATTCGCTATGCCATTCCGTTTACCATTTTTGTATTGGTATTTATGGGCGTGTTGGTGTCGGCCCGCAAAAGCCGCGGGGGCACCGGGTTTCAGATTGCATTGGGGTTCCTGCTTTCATTTATCTTCATTTTATTTTTTACAATGACACGCACGTTTGCCGAAGCGGGCTCGCTACCGCCCTTCTTTGCTGCGTGGCTACCCAATGGGGTATTTGTTGTTATCTCGTTGGTCATGTATAAATACGTTCCGCGTTGAGCACCACCCGCGATTACCTGCACCTGCACTTTTTGGTTTTCCTTTGGGGCTTTACCGCTGTATTGGGAAAACTCATCAGCATACCTTCGGTAGAGATGGTATTTTACCGAACCTTGCTGGCGGCTGTAGGTATGGCGCTCGTAATGCTTGTGTGGAACAAATCGTTTTCGATAACCACCCCCGTGCTGATAAAAGTAGCAGCCACCAGTGTGTTGGTAGCCCTTCATTGGATTTCATTTTTTGTAGCCGGTAAAATTTCTAATCCCTCCACCAGCCTGGTTGGGTTTGCAACCTGCTCGTTTTGGGCCGCCCTTCTGGAGCCCCTGCTCAAAAGAAAAAAAATTGCCGCTATCGAAATCGGGTTGGGGCTTGTGGTGTTGATTGGATTAGGAATTATTCTCGCGTTTGATTTTCAACACCCGTTGGGCTTGCTGCTTGGTGTACTTTCGGGGTTTACTGCTGCATGGTTCAGCATCAGCAACTCTAAACTGGTGCACCGGGTAAATGCATTTACCATTACCTTTTACGAGATGCTGGGCGCCTGCCTGCTTATCTTGATTTTCATGCCGCTTTATATGCAACTTCCTATGGTTGGCAAGCTGCAATTAGTTCCTACCGCAAGCGATTGGATGTACATCGCAATCATGGCCTGGGCTTGTTCGGTTTACGCCTTTGCGGCTTCTATCAATCTCTCTAAAAAAATTTCTGTCTTTATGATTCAACTGGCGCTAAACCTGGAACCCCTTTACGGGATTGTGTTGGCGCTGCTCGTGTTTGGCCAGCAGGAAGTAATGAGTTGGCAGTTTTATGTGGGCACAGCCATTCTGTTAAGTGCGGTTATTCTCTACCCGATTCTTAAAAAGAAAAATCAGGCCAGCGTTCCGGCCCAGTAATCTACATCGGCAAACTGATGAAATAGATTAACCGGAGCATCGAAAATTCCAAACACCGAGGCCCCCGAGCCACTCATGCTGGCGTAGGCTGCACCCTGCGCATAAAGTCGTGTTTTCAGGTCTGCTATTAACGGAAATTTTTTAAACACCGATGGCTCAAAGTTGTTAACCAATTTTTCGCGCCAGTTATCAATCGGTAGCTGCACTACTTCCGATAAGTTATTAACCGGTTTAACCGGAGTAATTCCTGCATACGCATCGGCTGTAGCCACGTGCACGGGGGGCTTTACCAACACCAGGTACTTTCCTTTAAGACTAACAGGCGCTGCAGAAAGTATTTCGCCCCTACCCTCGGCCAACATGGGTTGGTCTTGAAGAAAAAATGCGCAATCGCTGCCCAACTGCAACGCATATTTTTGTTGCTGATGCGGTGCGAGGTTTAATTCGAATACGTGATTAAGGAGGCGCACCGTGTAGGCAGCATCGGCCGAGCCGCCCCCCACCCCGGCACCCATGGGAATAATTTTATGCAAATGAATTTTTACGGGAGCCAGGTTAAAGTCGGCTGCCAGCAACCGATAGGCCTTCATACATAGATTATCCTCGGGCAAACCCGTAATAGGTAAACCCGAGGTGGTAAACTCTGTTGTGTGGGATTTGATTACTTCCAGAATATCGGTACGGGGCACCGGGTAGAAACAGGTTTCGATGTTATGAAATCCATCGCTGCGCTTTGCCACCACATGCAAGCCGAGATTAATTTTGCAAGGCGGAAATGCTACCATCTCACTGTTGGTTAGGGCTACCACCCAAGCCTGCCCTGTAAAATTATTTCGACAACCGTTCGATTAAACTGTTAGTTATGCCCGAGGACGAGAAACCGCCATCGTGCATCAGGTTTTGCATAGTAACCATGCGCGTATAATCCGAAAACATAACTGCAATGTAGTTGGCACAATCTTCGGCTGTGGCATTACCCAGTGGCGACATCATTTCGGCAAAATCAAAAAACACATCGAAACCCGAAATACCGGTGCCGGCTATGGTTTTTGTAGGTGATTGCGAGATGGTATTAACGCGCACTTTCTTTTTGGTGCCATAGCGTTGGCCATAGCTGCGGGCAATAGATTCCAACATGGCCTTTGCCTGAGCCATATCGGTATAATCCGGGTAGGCCCGTTGAGCAGCAATATAACTTAGCCCTACTACGCTTGCCCATTCATTCAAGGCATCCAGCTTTTCGGAAGTTTGTAATACTTTATGAAACGACAGGGCGGAGATATCCAATGTTTTCAGATACCATTCGTAATTCATATCGCCATACTCTTTGCCTTTGCGGATGTTAGGGCTCATGCCAATGGAGTGCAACACGAAGTCTAGTTTACCACCCAACGCTTCCATTGATTTGGTGAAAAGATTATTCAGGTCTGCTTCGGAAGTCGCATCGGCTGGAATAACCTGCGCGTTGCAAGCCTCGGCCAGTTTATTGATGGTGCCCAGGCGCATGGCAATGGGCGCATTGGTTAACGTAAATTCGCCTCCTTCTTCCTTTACCTTCAATGCGGTTTTCCAGGCGATGGAGTTTTCGTCCAATGCGCCAAAGATGATTCCCTTTTTTCCTTTCAGCAGATGAGCCATGTGAAGTGCAATTTAAAGTTTGGGCAATATTACAAATTTCCTGTGCATTGCGCCTATTTTTGCGCCCTGTGAAAAAGCATGCATCGGCCCCGGTAGGAATTTTTGACAGCGGCATTGGCGGCCTTACTGTGGCACACGCCATACAACAACAACTTCCCCACGAAAACCTTATCTACTTTGGTGATACAGCCCATCTTCCGTATGGCGATAAATCGGAAGCAGCCATACAAGCATATTCGATAAAAATTGCTGATGTGTTGCTAAAGCATGGCTGCAAAGTAATTGTAATTGCCTGCAACTCGGCCAGTTCGGCTGCTTACGAGTTGTTAAAAGAATATGTGCGCCACGAAGCACACATTATTAACGTAATTGACCCAATGGTGGAATTTATTGCAACGCACTTTGCAGGAAAAACAATTGGGTTGATTGGCACCAAGCGCACGGTACAATCGGGCGTGTACCCGCGCAGACTTGAATTATGCCATGCCCAGGTTACGTTAAAACCGTTGGCCACACCGTTGTTGGCCCCAATGATCGAGGAGGGTTTTTTTAATAATCAGATCAGCCATGAAATCATTCAGCAATATCTTTCTGATGAAACCCTGGCCGGCATTGAGGCGCTCGTTTTAGCCTGCACGCACTACCCACTTATTCAGCAGGAAATTAACCACTACTACCAGGGGGCAGTGCCCTTGCTCGACTCGGCTGCAACGGTAGCGCGGGCCTTGCAGCAATATTTACAGCAACACCAACTGCTTGCACCAGCCGCCACACCTCGCCATCAGTTTTTTGTTTCAGACTATACCGATTCATTTGAGGCCGCCACGCAATTGTTTTTTAAGAAGCAGATCCGGTTAAACCATTACCCATTGTGGAATTAAATTCAGCCGTCAGAATTTTGCCTACATTTGAATTGTAACCGTTTACGCTGCTTAGGTGCCCTCCACGCTGCTGTTCATATTACCTTTTCTGTTGCTGTACACAGTTATTGTGGTTTATGCCGAGCGTAAACTTGCGGCCTTTATTCAAGATCGCCTTGGCCCTATGGAAGTGGGTTATTATGGGATACTGCAAACTGTAGCCGACCTTATCAAGTTGTTGCAAAAAGAAGACCTGGTGCCGGCCGGTGCCAATCGGTTGCTGTTTAAAGTGGCACCATTGCTCATCTTTGTTCCGATCTTTTTAGGTTTTAGCGTGTTGCCTTTATCGGCCACGTGGAGCAGTAGTTTATCCACGGCAGCATTTTTTCTGCTGGCCATCATTTCGTTGGATGTAATTGGCATCGTAACAGCGGGCTGGGCCTCCAACAACAAGTACAGCATGCTGGGAACCATGCGGGCCGTAGCGCAGATTATTTCGTACGAAGTGCCCATGGGTATTGCAGTGTTGTGTGTAGTAGTTGTAGCACAATCGCTCGATCTACAGGAAATCTCAACGCAGCAAGGAATTTTTAATACTTCAGTATCACCCATGCTGGGAATAAAGGCGCTGCCTTCGGTTACCCCAAACGGAGGCTTTCTTGCCTGGAATGTTTTTCGCATGCCGGTACTTTTTATTGCCTGGGTAATATTTTTTATCGCTTCGCTTGCCGAAAGCAACCGGGCACCATTCGACTTGCCCGAGGCCGAGTCTGAGTTGGTAGCCGGCTACCAAACGGAGTACTCGGGGTTTAGATGGGCCGTTATGATGCTGGCCGAATACGCCATGATGTTGCTGGTAAGTTTTGCCGGGGTAATTTTGTTTTGGGGAAGTTGGAATACTCCGATGCCCAACCTAGGTTCATGGAACCTGGCTGCCTGGACAACCGGGCAACCGGGCACTATCTGGGTGCATGTTTGGGGTCTCTTTTGGCTGATATCCAAAACATTACTCATGGTGGCCCTTCAGATTTGGGTGCGTTGGACCTACCCCCGGGTACGAATTGATCAACTTACTACCCTGAGTTGGAAGTTTCTTACGCCAATTGGATTTATATTGCTGCTGATTTGTGCCGCCTGGAAATTAGTTTTGATTTAGAAGACATGGCAACACTACGCGTTTACGCAATACTGGCAAGTTTATTCCTTCCCATTTTTAGCACACACGGGCAAAACATCGATAGCCTGGAAAGTGTGCTCCGCAACACAACCAACGATTCCGTTCGACTGGTTACCTTAATAGAATTATCGAAAGCCAATCAATACAAAGACTTTAGCAGGGCAGCTCAATTTAGTAAAACCGCCCTCACGCTGGCCGAACGACAAAACTGGATCTGGGGAAAAACAAAAACCTACCGGCAGGAAGTTTACCTAGCCGCCATCAGTGGCGACTACGCCAGCGCTATAAAATTCGCTAACCAAAATCTGCAATTGGTTGTAAGCCAGAAAGACAGCGTAGCTATTTCGGAATCGCTCAACTTTGTGGGGTACGGCTATAATGAACTTGGTAAGTACGATGAAGCTTACTATTACTTTGCCCAATCGTACCGGGTTGCGCGCGGCATTCGCGATTCGTTGAAGATGGCCATCTCCATGTTTAATATCGGCACGGTGCTTACCGAGTTAGGCCAGTACGATCTGGCACTCGATCATTTTCGGGTTGCTACCCGAACCAGCGAAGCCGTAGGCGATTGGGACGGCCTGCCCTACAACCAGGATGCCGTGGGCGATGTGTTTCTGCGAAAGAAAGACTATAAAAAAGCCGAAGAGAATTTTCAGAAGGCATTAAAGAACACCCGCGCGCGCAACCTTACTATTCTGGAACCACGTGTTCTTAGCCACCTGGCGCGGCTCTATTTTGAAACAAATGATTTCTCAAAAGCACTGCTGGCCTACGATTCTGCCATTAAAATTTTCATTCACTCCAGCAACGAGTTTGGCGAAGCGGAAGCCAACTTAGGCAAAAGCGAAGTGTTGATTGAACAAGGGAAATTTGATGACGCGTTAAAATTAATCGAAGCCACGCTAAAAATGGCATTGCAATTCAATGCCGACAAAATGAGCATTAGTTGCTACAAATTGCTTTCTACGCTGGCCGAGCGCAAAGGCGATTTCAAAGCTGCACTGCAATACCACAAAAGTTATAAGCAAATGGAAGATTCGCTCTTCAGCCAAGACATGGTAGAGAAAATTTTTCAGGATCAACTGCGCTTTAAAACCGAAACCAAAGATTATGAGATTGAACAGTTAAGCAAGGCCCGCACCGAACAAGATCAAGAAATCAGGCGCGAAGAGTTTGTGCGTAATATTCTGGTAGTGGTGGTGGCCTTAAGTATTATTCTGCTGTTTACGGTGTACCGAAGCGGAAAACGCAGGGTGCAGATAAACCAGCTACTAATTAACCACCAGGAAGAAATAAAGAAACGCAATGACGAACTCGAACAACTGAATCAGGTAAAAGATAAATTCTTTTCCATTATTTCGCACGACTTGCGCTCGCCTATGAATGCACTATCGGGTATTTTAAACCTGATGGAATCGGAAAACGTAAGCCGTGAAGAGTTTGTAAGCCTTTCGAAAGAACTTCGCACGCAGTTTAACCACACGCGCACGCTTATCAACAACTTGTTGGATTGGGCCTTGTTGCAAATGGATAAGCTAAAGATTCAACCCGAAAAAATTGACCTGGCCAAGTTAGTTACCGAAAACATAACGCTGCTGTCCACCTTTCAATTGAAAGAGATTTCATTGGTTAACCGCATCTCCGAAAATCTTTGGGGCTGGGGCGATTTGAATATGATTAACCTGGTCTTGCGCAATCTCATTCTGAACGGGATAAAGTTTTCGAAAGGCGGAGGGAATATTGAAATAAGCGCTACCGAAAAAGACGGTTGGATAACCATTGCGGTTAAAGACAATGGCGTAGGTATTCGGCCCGAAGTGCAGCAAATCTTGTTTGAGAAAACCATGGGCTATAGCACCCGGGGCACCGCTAACGAAAAAGGCACCGGCCTCGGGCTTATTCTTTGTAAAGAGTTTGTAGAGAAAAATGGCGGCAAAATCTGGCTGGAGAGCGAGGTAGGCAAAGGCAGTACTTTTTATTTCACCTTGCGCAAAGCATAGCCGAAATAATCTTTTTACTTCTATTTTTGTTTTTGCATAGTGTAGTTCATTAACTCACTTGCCCAAGCCCATGCCCAAACAACCAACGTATTGGAGTAACCTGAATGCGGCCGTAAAAACACTGGCGCACGGACTTGGTTTAACTTTCCAACATTTGCTAAAGGCCCGCAAGCGCAGCCGCTCGTTTGCTATTATGCAGCCCGGATATTTCGAGGCGCAGCAAGGAATTGCCACCGTACAATACCCGCACGAGCAGATACCCGTGCCCGACAATGGCCGCTACAAATTGCACAACGAAATTGACGATTGCATTGTGTGCGATAAGTGCGCAAAAATTTGCCCGGTTAATTGCATCACCATCGAACCCATCCGTTCGCCAGAAGAATTTGGAAAAACATCAGACGGAACTTCGAAGCGGATTTATGCAGCTGTATTTGATATTGATATGGCCAAATGTTGCTTCTGTGGTTTGTGTACTACCGTGTGCCCCACCGAGTGCCTTACCATGACCAAAGAATTTGACTTTTCTACATTTGATATTACCACCCACAACTTTGGCTTTGGAAACATGACTGTGGCAGAAATTGAGCACCGTAAAAATGAGTGGAGCAACCATCAGCAAACCAAAACACAAACTGAACCCGTTGCACCCAAAGCACCCATTCTGAAACCAAAAATAACACCCCCTACCCCTCAAACCGATTAAATGGAAGAACTTCTACTGTACTTACTGATCGGGGTGGTTGCACTAAGTGCCCTTACATTAGTATTTGTGCGGCAGGTGTTCTATGCTGCCTTGGCCTTGCTGGCATGCCTGATTGCCCTGGCTGGTATTTACGGCATTATGCAGGCCGGATTTCTGGCGGTGGTTCAACTAATGATTTATGCAGGCGGTGTATTGGTGTTGATTGTAGTTGCCATTGTGGTTACCAATCGCGAGGCCGGGCAACCCTTACGCGTACAATCGCACCATCGCCTTATCGGTTTTTGTGTAGCTGCGTTATTGGCGTACCTGCTGGCAACCGCTTATCATCAAACCGAAATGGCGCACAGCGGGGTTACTTCAAAAGAACTAAAACCTTTGGGCGAAGCCCTTTTCACCACTTATGCAGCCCCTTTCGAAATAGGCGGTGTACTCCTGCTCGTAAGCCTGATTGGGGCAGCACTTACCGCATCGGCATTTAAAAAATCAGCACCATGACAATTAACGACCTGTTGTTTTATCTGAGTGCGTTTCTCTTTTGTTGCGGGCTGCTGATTGTATTCACCAAAAAAAATGCAATTATGGTTTTGATGGGCATTGAGTTAATGCTCAATGCGGCCAATCTTAACCTGGTGGTGTTCAACCACCAGCAATCCGGACTGGACGGCCAACTCACAGCGCTGTTTGTAATTCTGGTAGCCGTGTGCGAGGCTGCGGTTGGCATTGCCATCGTGTTGCGGGTATATCAATACTATCAAACTGCCGTACCCGACCAGGTTAGCGAATTGAAAGAACATGACTGAATTTATTACCATACCGGCTTTAGTCATTACGCTTTTACTTCCCATAGTATCTGCTGCGGTTGCCTTTGTAATCAAAGAAAAATTTGGTTGGCTTACACCCATACTCTGCACCCTGCTGCTGCTTGCAGCGGCCGCAGCTATTTTATACACCCTGTTTTCAAACCCTGAACTTACCGAACATTACACGCTGCGTTGGTTTACTGCGGGCAACACCACCCTGCACACCGGCATTCTATCTACACCGGGTACACGCCTGATGGCCGCCAGTGTATTGGTTGTAGCGGCCATGGTACACGTATTTTCAATTGGCTATATGGCCGGTGATAATCATCCCGATCGCTACTTCGGGTTCCTTGGTTTATTTACAGCAGCCATGCTGGGATTAGTTTACAGTTCCAACTTGCTAACTACTTTTTGCTTTTGGGAGTTGCTGGGATTTTGCTCGTACCGGCTAATTGCCCACTGGCAACAAAAACCGGCTGCAGCCGTGGCAGCAACCAAAGCGTTTTTATTGACTAAAACCGGAGACCTCGCATTTTTAATCGGGCTATTGATTTTGTGGGCACAACATGGCTCGTTGGAATATACAGCTCTTACCAACACCACCGGATGGAGCACCCTTGCCGGTGTTTGTATTTTTTGCGGAGTAATTGGCAAGTCGGCACAGTTTCCATTACTTAATTGGTTACCCGATGCCATGCAAGGCCCCACGCCTGTTTCGGCATTGATTCATGCAGCCACTATGGTAGCTGCGGGCATTTTTGTTTTAGTACAACTTGCCCCTGCACTTTCTCCGGCAACCTTAGCGTTTATGACAGCCGTAGGAATAACCTCAGCGATTGCCGGAGCGATTGGTGCCTGGTTAGAAACCGACATAAAAAAAATTCTTGCGTACTCAACTATTTCGCAGTTGGGTTTTATGGTTCTTGCTTTGGGCCTGGGCGAAATAACCGGAGCTTTTACACACCTGGTACATCATGCCTTTTTCAAGGCTGGTTTATTTTTAGCTGCGGGCGCCATTCTTCACAGCATGCATCAGGCAACACACCAGCAACAAGCAGATGTACAAGACATTCGCAACCTGGGCAGCTTACGCCTGCACTTGCCTTATACCTTTCTTGGTTTTATTGTTTGTGCTGCCGCCCTTGCAGGCATTCCGGGCACCACCGGCTACGTATCGAAAGAGTTAATTTTAACTGCGGTGCACGCTAAAAATTTTTGGTGGCTGGAGCTTAGCGTTTGGTTGATTGTGGTTGCCACACCGCTCTACATTTTTCGATTGCTGTGGTTCGCATTTTTGAAACCTGCAGTGCATTCGCTTGCCGGAACCGAAGTACCATGGATTATGCGTTTACCGGTGCTTGTACTGGCAGTAGGGTCTATCACTTACTTATTCAGACAAGGTCATTTTGATTCATTTGCCACGTATTACCTGCAATCTTCCTACAGCATTCCACAGAACATAGCCTTTACTTCGCTTGCGCTAACCGGAGCTTCGCTGTTAATAGCATGGCTAATCCGAAACAAAACAACAGGCACGACTGAATTTTTACTGAAAAAAATTCTGGATTGGGTGAATGCTGGGGTAGTACGACTGGCCACCACACTGGCAACAGTAACACAAACTCTGGATGTTAAATGGATAGACCGGTTTCTTCATGCAATAGCTTACACCAAAGTGGGGCTTGCCCACATGGTAGGCTGGGCCGATAGAAATGTAGTGGATGGCACCGTGCATGGCACTACGTTGGTGCTTCGCAGCGTTGGCAACCTTACGCGCTCGGTCGTAAACGGAAAAATTCAAAGCTATTTACTGTGGGCCATGGCTGGCTTGCTTATTTTTATAATCTGGATTCTCTACTAATGCCTTACATCTCCTTTTTAATTCTTATTCCGATTGTAATCGCACTGGTAGCGCTCTTTATTCCTACGCGCTATAAATTTATTTTTTCGCGGCTAGCACTGGCCGCCACCATTCTGCAACTTGTTCTTTGTGTGGGCATGATTGTACACTTTCAACCTGGCGAAGGATTACAATTGGTAGAACGGCATAGTTGGATTTCGCTCACCCTAAACAACTGGGGCCGGTTGCAGGCCGAATACCTGGTGGCTTTGGATGGACTAAGTTTGCCATTGGTTGTTTTAAGTGTGGTGATTATGCTTATCGCCACTATTTCATCGTGGCATATTGCCAAAAGCCGTAAAGGATATTTCATTTTGTTATTAATCTTAAACGCAGCCATCATCGGCAGCTTTTGCGCCCTCGACTTTCTGCTCTTCTACGTGTTCTTTGAATTCATGTTGCTGCCCATGTTTTTTCTTATCGGTATGTGGGGTGGCCCGAGGCGGGAATACGCGTCTGTTAAATTTTTTCTTTATACGTTGCTGGGTTCCATTTTTATTCTGATCGTAATGATTGGATTGTACTTATCGGTACAATCACCAGAAAGCACTGACGAAGTGGTGCATACATTTAATGTACTGCACATGCAGCAGGCAAAGAACTTTATTGCCGGCTCACTTCTTGATTTTACCGGGGCGGGCAATTGGCGTTTGTGGGCTTTCGCCCTTCTTTTTATAGGGTTTGCAATTAAGGTACCTGTGGTGCCCTTTCACACCTGGCTGCCCGATGCGCACGTAGAAGCGCCCACACCTATTTCTGTAATTCTGGCTGCGCTGCTTTTAAAAGTTGGAGCTTACGGGATTTTACGTTTCGTTTACCCGGTATTTCCCGATGCCGCCATTTATTTTAGCGATTGGGTTGCCGGCATGGGTGTAGTTTCTATTATCTACGGTGCACTCAATGCATTGGCAAGCAAAGATCTGAAACGTCTCATCGCCTATTCTTCGGTATCGCACATGGGCTTTGTACTGCTGGGCATTGCCTCGGCCACCACCGAAGGCATTGCCGGAGCCATTTACCAAATGGTAAGCCATGGAATTATTTCGGCCATGTTGTTTTTAATTGCCGGTGTAGTGTACGACCGCACGCACGACCGGCTTATCGAAAACTATTCCGGGCTTGCCTTGAAAATGAAATACTATACATCTTTTACTGTGATTGCATTTTTTGCTTCGCTGGGCCTACCCGGTTTTTCTGGTTTCATCGGAGAAGTGCTCATATTTTTTGGAGCCTTTCAATCGAACGCAATTAATAACCTCGTGCCCTTGTGGATGCCCGTAGTTGCAACACTCGGCTTATTGCTGGGAGCTGGCTATTATTTATGGACGTTGCAGCGAATGTTCTTCGGCCCGTTTTCAATTCGCGCCAACTTTACAGAACTTACCGATCTGACTGCCCGCGAATACCTGATGCTGTTGCCGCTGGCATTGCTTACACTGCTGTTCGGCATTCTTCCGCAGCTTCTGCTCGACTTCATCAATCCGTTTGCAGCAACGTTTACGAGTACCTGGTTTTTATTTAGCACGAATGCAACCCCGTAGTGCGTATGTCTGTTGCTGATGCTATCGCTTCTTTCTCTGCCAGCCTGCCGCGCGTGCTACCCGAAGTGGTACTTGCCGCTTCAAGCTGCGTTACCTTATTGCTCGGCTTATTTCTTAAAAAGAACAAAAGCGCAGTACTCGCCATCTTTAGTATTGCAGTCTTTTTAGTAGCTATTGGCTTACTGGTTGCCACATGGCCGCAGCAGCCTGTTTCGCTTTTTGCAGGGATGTTCCGTGCCGATGACTTTTCAGCTTTCTTTCGCTTGCTCTTTTTAACAGGTGGTGCGCTTACCATTTGCATCGCGCTTCAAAAAGAAAGCTCTACCGAGTATTATCTTTTTATCCAGGCGGTGGTGGCGGGCGCCTGTTGGCTGGCCATGAGCATGCACTTTGTTGCCGTACTTGTTTCGCTCGAATTGGTCTCGATTGGCTCGTACATATTGGCGGGGTTCGCCTTTAACAAGGCAAGCTCAGAAGGAAGTCTGAAATACTTTTTAATGGGGTCGGTAGCTACTGCCTGCCTGATTTACGGAGCATCGTTGCTTTATGGTATTACAGGCACTTTCGATTTCTCTTCGCAGCAGTTGGCCGATGCCCTGCTGCAATCGCAGACCGGGTTTATGTTAATTGCAGCCTTTCTTATTCTGGCGGCAATTCTTTTTAAGCTCACCGCTTTTCCTTTTCACCTTTGGGCACCCGATGTGTACCAAAGCGCACCTACACCCGTAGTTGCATTTATCTCGGTGGTTCCCAAACTGGCCGGACTGGTTGTGTTTATCAAATTAGTGTTGGCCTTCAATCTGTTTGGACAAGCACCCATTAACTGGAAAAGTGTTATTTCCGCGCTTGCCCTGCTTTCAATACTGGTGGGCAATCTTTCCGCTTTAGCGCAAACCAATCCCAAAAGAATGCTTGCCTACTCCTCCATCGCGCAAGCTGGTTTTTTATTGGTTGGCGTTACCACATTGGACCTGGCCGGCATCCATGCCACCATGTTTTATGCAGTAGCCTTTCTGCTCATGAACGTGCTCGTATTTACTGCCTTGCACTTTTTTGAGAAATGGAAAAGCCTGCCTGCTTTTACCAACTTTTCAGGCCTGGGGCGTGTGGCTTTTGTGCCGGCTTTGGGGTTGGTTATTGGGCTGGTAGCACTTACAGGCTTGCCCCCAACTGCGGGTTTTACTGCAAAACTTTTTGTGTTTAGCGCATTGTGGGGTAGCTGGACAGACAGTGGCCAATTCATAGTGCTCTTGCTCTTTGTTACCGGGTTGCTGAACACCATTGTGGCATTATACTTCTATCTTAAAATACCCTACTATCTGTTTCTAAAAGCAACGCCACCGGGCACGGCCTCTATAAAAATTACCTTCACCGGTAATCTTTTGTTGCTGATTTTGGTTATAGCTATTGTCTGGCTTTTCCTTAACCCTGGCCTGTTGATGGGTTGGATAAATCGGATTACTTTTGTGCTGTAAAACCGGAGAGGGTTTACCCTACCGCTTAACAGGAACCCGTAAAAGCTACGTATGAGCGATACCATCCTACACGAATGCGGCATTGCCCTCATTCGATTGCGCAAGCCCCTTTCCTACTACATCGAAAAGTATGGCCCTACCTATGCCATTAACAAGATGTACATTCTAATGGAAAAGCAGCATAACCGGGGGCAGGATGGTGCCGGTATTGCCAACATTAAAATAGATAGTAAACCCGGGCACCGGTTTTTTAGCCGCTATCGGTCAGTTAAGAGCCAGCCCGTGGCCCACCTGTTTCGGAAAATCGGTAAGAAGTACAAAAAAGCCCAGAAAGAGGGCAAAGAGAAATTTAAAACCGAAGAGTGGCTAAAAGATAATGTGGCATTTAGTGGCGAGTTATGGCTAGGACATTTGCGCTATGGCACGCATGGGGTAAACAGCATCGAAAACGTGCACCCGTTTTTGCGCCAAAACAACTGGCGTAGCCGCAACCTGGTAATGGCCGGCAATTTTAACATGACCAACGTGGACGAACTCTTTAATGTGCTGGTAGATTTAGGTCAGCACCCTAAAGACAAAGTAGATACGGTTACGGTAATGGAAAAGATCGGACACTTTCTGGATTTAGAGGTGCAATCGATTTTTGAGAAGTATAAAGATCAGTACAGCAACAAAGAGGTTTCTGAAATCATCGAAAAAGAATTAGATCTTGCAAGGGTACTGAAACGGGCCTGTAAAGATTTTGACGGTGGTTATACCATGGCTGGCCTCACCGGTTCCGGCTCTGCGTTTGTGGTGCGCGATCCGTCTGGCATTCGGCCGGCTTATTATTATGCAGATGATGAGGTGGTAGTAGTAGCCTCTGAAAAGCCGGCTATTAAAACAGCCTTTAATATCAACTACTCGCAAATAAAGGAGATTCAACCGGGCCATGCGCTGGTCATCAACAAAGAAGGCGAATTTCAACATCAGGAAATTACCAAGCCGCTCTCAAAAACATCGTGCAGTTTTGAGCGCATCTACTTTTCGCGGGGTACCGATCCTGAAATTTACCAGGAGCGGAAACAACTTGGCAAATTGCTGGTGCCGCAAGTACTCAAAGCCATTAACTTCGATTTGAAGAATACCATTTTCTCGTACATCCCCAACACAGCCGAAACCGCCTTTATGGGAATGATGTCAGGTATTGAAGATTACCTCATCGCCAAACAGAAAGATATTATCATCGATTCCAAACCAACGGTTGACTCGCTGGATGATTTACTTTCGTTCAGACCACGTATCGAAAAGATTGTAATTAAAGATGTGAAGCTACGCACATTTATTACAGACGATACCCACCGCGATGACATGGTGGCCCACGTGTATGACACCACGTACGAGGTGGTGAACAAGGGGAAAGATACGCTGGTGGTAATTGACGACTCAATTGTGCGCGGAACAACGCTTGAGAAGAGTATTCTTAAAATGCTGGATCGGCTGCAGCCAAAAAAGATTGTGGTAGTTTCATCAGCCCCGCAAATCCGCTTCCCCGATTGCTACGGTATTGATATGAGCAAGATGGGTGAGTTTGTAGCCTTCCGTGCAGTAATCAAATTATTAAAAGAGCAAGGCAAAGACTACCTGCTTGGCGAAGTGTATGAACAATGCAGGCAGGCATGGCAAGACAACGAGCCCGTTAATTATGTAAAGCGGCTCTATGAGCAATTTACCTATGAAGAAATTTCAGAAAAAATTACCGACATCGTGCGCCCGGCCGATATGAAAGCGGAGCTAGAAGTAATTTTTCAAACAGTAGATAACCTGCACAAAGCAATTCCTAACCACAGTGGCGATTGGTATTTTACTGGCAACTACCCCACGCCTGGTGGTATGCGCGTAGTAAACCGATCGTACCTGAATTATATGGATGGAAAACTGGTAAGGGCGTATTGATTGCGGATAATCTGAAATTAATTAAAACGCCACATCCAGATAAATCTCTTTTAGTGGAACCTCAATCGAAAGTGTTTCGAGTAATACTGTGTCGTTGACTTGTACGGTTTCTGACATGAGCCAGTTGTTATTAGGTTGCCGCACAAACTTTTGCAACCGGTACTCTATAGAAGACAGAACCCAGTATTCTTTGAGTGATTCGATGGACCGGTACAAAGTAAACTTCCCTCCGGTATCATAGTCGGCAGTAGATGGCGAATGTACCTCGCAGATAAAAGTTGGATTCAGCAACGTGTCGAACTGCGCGTCCACAAACTCTTCCTTACCACACACTACACTAATGTCCGGATAGGTGTAGAGCGAGTTGTGGGGAATATGCACCCGCAAATCGGAACCATAAGGCCGACTCCCTTTGGATTTTAATTTCTGATGTAAAAAAGCATATAAATTTCCACTAATAACATTATGCTGCCGGGTAGCGCCAGACATGGCAAATATCTCGCCCTTAAAATACTCGCTCTTATGCTCGGCCTTCCGCTCCAGTTCAAGGTACTCTTGCGGGGTGTATTTCGGGTTTTTCTGATTTGTGGCTGACATGGCAGGTAAAGATAAGAAATTTACAAGGTTTGAAGCGGCTCTCAATACTCTCGGTTCATGTTTAGTTAGAGTCTGCTCAACACATGCACTTAAATCTCAGTAAGAGCTACGGCAAGTAAAAATCAAATACAATATCGTTCATGCACTTAAAGTGTCCTTTAGGACATGCGGAATAACCAATTTTAGAACACGGCCGGCACGCTGCTTTTTTGTTCTCCAACACAGTAAACCGGGTGCGGTAAGGATACATTCCAAACTCTGAAATAGTATTGCCCCAGATTGAAAAGACTTCCTTTTTAAACGCAGCCGCTATGTGCATCAGTCCGGTATCGTGTGTAAACACATACCGGGCTTGCTTTACCAGGCTGGCTGATTGATTGATGTTGAATTTGCCGCACGCATTAAAGATGATGGTCTTTTTGCCTAACTCGTTTAAGCCGGCTTCGTACTCACTGTGAGCGGGACGCTCAAAAAAATCCCGCAGCACTTCTGCCGTTTCATAATCTTCTTTTCCGCCCAGCAAAACAATTGGTTTATTAATCTTGTCGCATAATTCAATCATGCGCTTTAGCGGAAGCCGTTTGGTAGCGTGTTGTGCCCCCACCGCATACGCCACATAACCCGATTGAAATTCTTTCGGAAGCCAGTCAAGTGGAACTACATCTTCTTCGGGAATAAAAAAATCCAAACCTAAGGTATCGGCCTTCAAACCCAGTGGTTTGAGGGTATGAAGGTACCGCTCCACAATGTGTACATTGGGCATTCTGTTAATCTTCAGATTTACCAATAGCCACTTCTTCCAATTCAGTTTCTGAAAACTATAAGCCCTTACTCCCAAAGCTATTTTAATAAGGCGCGTACGCAGGTTGTTGTGCAAATCAATAATGTAATCGTAGCGCTCGGCCCGCAACTGTTTAATTAAAGGGCGCAGGTCTTTTTCCAACACCTGAATTTTATCTACATACGGGTTAGACTCCAGCAACACCTTAAATTGCTTTTTGGTAGCAAAGTGTACCTCCGCATCGCTAAGTTGGGTTTTGAGAATCCTTACCACGGGTGTAGTCAGAACGATATCGCCAATAGAAGAAAACCGGAGCACCAAAACCTTCATTCCCTTAATAGTAGTTATGCCAGCAGGAAAATTACGAATTCAATTTGCTATTTTAGATGCTTTAACAGAACTATACTATACTATACTATATCATTCCATTAAATTGAGTTGTTATGAACTATTGGCTGTTGAAAACAGAGCCTGAAACTTTTTCGTGGGCTGACCTGGCACGTGATAAGAAAGCATCGTGGGACGGGGTGCGTAATTTTAAGGCAAGGAGTAACCTTAAAGCAATGAAAAAAGGGGATTGGGCTTTCATTTATCACACAGGCGATGAAAAATCGGTTGTAGGCATTGCAGAGGTAGCCAAAGAATTTTATCCTGAGCCAAAAGATCCGGATTGGGTGCAAGTGGATTTAAAACCTGTACGCCCGCTGGCGGCTCCGGTTTCGCTGGCAACCATAAAAGCAGACAAAACCCTGGCCGAGATGACTTTGGTGAAGGTAGCTCGCCTTTCGGTACAACCTGTAAAGGCCGAAGAATTTAATCGGATTGTACACCTGAGTGAAAAATAAATGATTCGACTGCTTGCATTTGTTGCCCTGATGTGGATGAGCCACCAATGTGTGGCCCAGTGCACGCAAACGGCCCGCTACGAGCGCGACCATAAGAGCAGCGACAATGAGTTTATTATCATTTCGATGTTTGAAAACGGCCTTGCCCTGGTGCGCGACAAAGACAAATTCAAAGACGGAAAAAAACTTTGGGAAGTGATTCGGCTGGATACCGAACTTACCGAAACCTGGGCGCTGGACCTGAGCACCGAAAACCGCTTGCGCCTGGTGGGTTATGATTACCGCGACAACCTGATTTACCTGCTCTTCCGCGAAGGCGACCACGAGGCGAGCAACCTGGTGCTGCACACGGTGCACATTCAAACCCAGCAAACCAACCGCTATACTATTAAGCAGGAAATTTCTTTTAAGGTTACGCACTTCAGTGCATTGGCAAACGTAATTACACTGGGTGGCTATGTTTCCAGCGAACCGGCAATCTTGTTATTTGATCTTGAGACAGAAAAAGCAAAACTGGTTCCCGGCTTTTTCGTTACAAATTCCGAACTGTTGGATTTGCGTGTAAATACCAACAATACATTCAACGCGCTAATAATGGATCGGAGCAACAAGCAAAATAAAAAGCTGCTGTTGAAAACTTTTGATGCTACCGGAGCTGCCTTGCTGGAAGATGAGATTGAAATTGATCCGGCACGCACCATCTTAACAGCCATTACCAGCTCGCTGCTAAACGATGAACTGCTGATAGCCGGAACATGGACCGTTGGCAATGCCAAACAAGCAGGTGGCATTTTTACAACCCTTGCCGATCCGTTTTCGCAACAACCCGTTCAATATTATCCCTTCGGGCAGTTCGAACATTTTTTAGATTACACACCGCCCAAGCGGGCCGCTCGCATTCGCGCCAAATCCAACGAAGCTATATCCGCACAAAAAATTCCAGACTTTAAAACGTATGCCCTCCCCATGCGCATTGCCGAACAACCGCACGGCTATGCTTTGCTTGTAGAAGTGTACCAGCCGGCTGCCAACCTGGGCCCATATCCGTATCCTTATTATGGAACCTATGGCCCTCCGATGTACGGCAGCTATCCGTACGGTTATAACCCGTTTATGAATCGGTACTACAGCACTCCGTATCAATACAACCAACCGCAGCAGGGCGACTCGCGCATGATACTGGCCTCGGTGGCGGTATTTGACCAAAAGGCGAAGTTGGTGAAAGACTACGGTTTAAAGTTGGATGAGTTAAAGACGAGTACCGTAGAGCAAACTGCCGACTTTAGTTATGAAAACAACGAAGTGATACTGGGCTTTAAAAAAGAAAAGGTTATTAAAATGCTTCGCAGCCAAAATGAAGACCTGAAGCCCGACACGGTAACTACCCGGCTTAGTAAAACCACAGAAACCATTCGCAACGAAAACGAACGCAACACCTACCTGCGCAGTTGGTATGGAACAACCTTTTATGCATGGGGCTACCATTCCCTGCGCGATATTAGTCAGGGTGTTTTAGAATCCGGAAGACAAATTTTTTACATCAATAAAATTGAATGCCGTTAAAACCATAGTGATCCTGCTGGTAAGCCTCAATTCTGTTTGTGCCCAATTGGAGCAGTTAGATCGGTACGAATTGATTTTACCCGACAACGAGCCGGCTGAAAGAAACCAGTTTAAAGTGGCCTCTTTAGAAGATGACGGACTTCTTATTTATCGGGTGGTAAGTGAAGCTACCGGTGACGACAAACTTCAGCTCATTCGGCTGGATACGGCCATGAAAGAAAAGTGGCAAGGTTTTGTTGCTTTGGACAAAAGCCTTCAGATCTCGCACATCAGAACATATAAAAACATTGTCTTTCTACTTTTTAAATCGGCCCGCGCGGTTAGCGGGAATTTTCAGGTAATGGCTGCCGATATTAAAAGTGGAAGTTTTGTGGTGCACACCATCGAGAACTTTATTCCTTTTAACCCTACAGACTTTGTAGCTACAAACCGGGGCCTAATGCTGGGGGGGTATTTTAACTACCGGCCCCTGGTGCTTTTTTACAACTTTTCCACGCAACGTGCACGGGTGCTGCCCGGTTTTTTTAATGAACCAGGCGAGTTGAATCAAATTAAAATTAACACAGACGAAACCGTTGACATTGTGGTAAGCGCAAAAAATTTTGAACGCAAGAAATGCTTGTGGATACGAAACTACGATGCCGAAGGCAACCTGAATAAGACAACTGTTTTGGAACCCGATCAGAACAAACACCTGATCTTTGGCCGATCGACACACATGGGCGATCGCGCGCAGGTAGTAGCCGGAATTTATGGCAATCGAAACTCGGAATACTCGCGGGGAATCTTTCTTGCTGAAATAAATGAAGCCGGAGAATATGCCATTCAATATTACAATTTTGGCGACCTGCAGAATTTTTTCAGCTACATGAAAGCCAACCGCGAAAGGCGCACCAAAGAGCGAATAGAGCGCAGAAAAATCAAAGGCAAAAAAATCCGGTTTAACTACCGGCTGCTGGTGCAGGAAGTGGTGCCTTACGGCAATCAATACATCATGCTGGGCGAAGCCTTTTATCCTACCTATACCTACTCTACCAGCAGGCCCGGGTATTCGTACAATCCCGCTTACTTTACTTCCATGTACCGGTCCGATCGTGTTTTTAATGGCTATCAATACACCCATGCCGTGGTGATTGGGTTTGATACCCGCGGTAAACTAGTGTGGGATAATAGCTTTGAAATCAACGATGCAAAATCGTTCGAACTGCAGCAATTTGTAAAAATAGCACCCGATGATGACCACATCTCGCTGCTTTACCTGCACAATAACCTTATCCGTACAAAAATTATCAAGGGTAATCAGGTGCTGGAAGGTAAATCGGCCGATCCGCTTAAAACCCGGTTCGACTTTGACCTGATCAAAGAACGTGATACGGAGTCCAGTAAACTGGATTATTGGTATTCAAACCATTTCTTTGCCTCGGGAGTGCAGCGGGTGCGCAACCAGGCCCGCGAGGCCGCCACGCGTAAAGTATTTTTTATCAACAAACTCAAATATCAGTAGCTGGCTTTTTTTGTTAATTTCGCGCAGGCATGCAGAAAAAACTCATCCTCGATTCCGACCTGCTCGACATAACCTTAAGCCGTTTGTGCGAGCAATTAATCGAAAACCACGGTGATTTTAAGAGCAGTGTAATTCTGGGACTGCAGCCGCGCGGCATCTTTCTTGCCGAACTCATTCAACAGAAAATTTTAACCCTTTCTAAAAAAGAAGTCCCCCTTGGCTATCTCGATGCCACTTTCTACCGCGATGACTTTCGAAGGCGCGATACACCCGCCAAGGCAAGCGAAACCCGCGTACCTTTTGTGATTGAGGGTAAGCACGTTATTCTGGTGGACGATGTATTGTTTACAGGCCGAACCGTGCGGGCTGCATTAGATGCGATGATTGCCTTTGGCCGACCCGAAAAAGTGGAGTTGCTGGTTTTGGTAGATCGCACACACACCCGCGATTTACCGATTGCGGCCGACTACGTGGGTAAATATGTAAATACGCTGGAGTCGCAGCGCGTACTGGTAGAATTAGTAGCGCAAGGTCATAAACAAAATAGAATCTGGTTAATCAACAATAAGGTTTAATCGCATGTCTTCCAAACTCAGTCAACGCCACCTGCTCGGAATCAAAAATATAACCGCTAAGGACATTGAACTGATTTTTGAAACTGCTGATACCTTTAAAGAAGTTATTAACCGCCCCATAAAAAAAGTACCTTCGCTACGCGATGTTACCATTGCAAACATCTTTTTCGAAAACTCAACCCGCACGCGGTTGTCATTTGAATTAGCCGAGAAACGCCTTTCGGCTGATGTGGTAAACTTTTCGGCTTCTACCAGTTCGGTTAAAAAAGGCGAAACCCTTTTAGATACGGTGCATAATATTTTAGCCATGAAGGTGGATATGGTGGTTATGCGCCATGCCAGCGTAGGCGCTCCGCACTTTTTATCGCGCCACATTAAAGCCAACATTGTAAATGCCGGAGATGGCACCCACGAACATCCTACCCAGGCCTTGCTGGATACGTACTCCATACGCGAAAAACTGGGAGATGTACAAGGAAAGAACGTAGCCATCATAGGCGACATTCTCCACTCGCGTGTGGCCCTCTCTAACATTTTTGCCTTACAAAAACTGGGGGCCAAAGTAATGGTGTGTGGGCCACCCACCTTGCTTCCAAAATTTATTGGCTCGTTGGGCGTGCAGGTAGAACTAGATGTTCGAAAGGCATTGGAATGGTGCGATGTGGCAAATGTATTGCGTATTCAATTAGAACGCCAGCAAATAAAATATTTCCCCTCGCTACGCGAATACACGTTGTACTATGGCATTACTAAAAAAATGCTCGATAGTCTTAAAAGGGAAATTGTGGTAATGCACCCCGGGCCTATTAATCGGGGTGTTGAACTCAGTAGTGATGCGGCCGACTCGGCACATTCCATCATTCTCGATCAGGTAGAAAACGGTGTGGCTGTGCGAATGGCCGTGCTTTACCTGCTGGCGGGCGCAGCCTGATTTTAACAAAACACTAACTTCCGTTAGCCTGCTTATTTGTACTTTTGCTCCCCAAAGCAACTTGCTATGATTTATAATTCAATAATTGAAACCATCGGTAACACACCTATGGTACGCCTGAACAAAGTAGCCAAAGGAATTTCGGGATCCGTGTTGGCAAAAGTGGAGTATTTCAATCCGGGTAATTCTACCAAAGACCGCATGGCGTTAAAAATGATTGAAGATGCGGAGAAGGCCGGCTTACTAAAACCGGGCGGTACCATCATTGAGGGTACGAGTGGTAATACCGGTATGGGTTTAGCTTTAACAGCCGTTGCCAAAGGTTATAAGTGCATTTTTACTATGGCCGATAAACAATCGCAGGAGAAGATAAATATTTTAAGGGCCGTGGGTGCCGAAGTAATTGTGTGCCCTACCAACGTAGAACCGGACGATCCACGCTCGTACTATTCAGTGGCCCGCAAACTCAACAAAGAAATTCCAAACTCAATTTACCCCAATCAGTACGATAACCCCTCCAATGCCAAAGCGCATTTTGAAACAACCGGCCCCGAGATCTGGAATCAGACAGCAGGAAAAATTACGCACTATGTGGCTACTGTAGGCACCGGTGGCTCTATGTGTGGAACCGCGCGCTACCTAAAACAACAAAACCCTGAGTTGATTGCGGTGGGTATTGATACGTATGGCTCTGTATTTAAGAAGTATAAAGAAACCGGCATCTTCGATAAGAATGAAATTTACCCCTACCTCACCGAGGGTTTTGGTGAGGACATCTTACCGCAGAATGTGAACTTTGAAGTGATAGATCAATTTATAAAAGTTACAGATAAGGATGGTGCCATTGCCGCACGCAGGTTGGCACGCGAAGAAGGCTTGTTTGTGGGCTGGAGCAGCGGCTCGGCTTTGCATGGCGCTCTGGAGTATGCAAAAGATAATCTCAAAAAAGACGATGTAATGGTAATCCTGCTTCCCGACCACGGCACGCGCTACCTTAATAAAGTTTATAACGACATGTGGATGAAAGACCACGGCTTTCTGGAAGAGCGCGCGTATGGAACAGCCCGTGAAATTATTGCCCGCAGAAATGGCAAAGACTCGCTGCTTACCGTTACTAAATCTTCAACCATTGGCGAGGCTATCCGGATTATGAACCAGGAAGGGGTAGATCAAATGCCCGTTGTAGAGGGCAGTGAATTTGTTGGAAGTGTAACTACGGCTGCGCTGGTAGAAAAAATTATTCACGATCCCACCATTAAGAACAAGGCCGTTGCAGAAATTATGGACAAGCCCATGCAAGTTGTGGCGCTTGACAGCACGTTGGATGTTTTGTCGTCCATGCTGAACAAATCCAACAAAGCATTGCTGGTACGCGATGAGCAAGAAAATGCGCACATTATTACCCAGCACGATATTTTGAAAGCTATGACGATGTGAGGAAGATCCTGCGTTTACAAAGCAGCCTTTATTGAGTAGCGTCTTCCGCAGGGGACGATACATTGATCTGAAACGTGCACAGGAATTGTCTGATTTGTGTCTCCATTAATTTTTGTTTTCAAAGTGCATAGTCCCTGCGGAGACGATGCTGAAGAAGACGATGCTGAAAATAAAAAGAGGCTGCTTAAAAAAAGCAGCCTCTTAGCTTTTCAATAAATTATATAGAATTCTATCTTCTTGTAATCTCAATCTCCACCCGGTCGTTATACTGGCCAAGGGTTCCGCCCTCCGGATACAGTGGGATTTTTCCACCTTCACCCCGGGTATCAATTCGGGAGGACTCAATACCTTGACTTACCAGGTATGCTTTTACCGTTGCGGCTCGTTCGCTGGTCAACTCTTTAGCGGAAAATTTACCAATCTTATTTTTGCCTGGCTCTAGCGCAAAAAAGTTGGTGCTCGTTCCGAGTATCGAACCCTCCTTCACCTGATTGCCATTGCAATGGCCATGGATCCGGATTTTGTAGCCAGGAGATTCTTTCATCAAATCCACAAGGCCATCCAATTCGTTTTGGGCAGCGGGCTCAAGAATTGCAGAGTTCCTAAAAAACCGTACGTTGGTAAAGTCGATATAATCCCCGCGTTTTACTTTGCTTACTTCAATTTGAATAATATGTTCCCCATCGGCCCCGGTTTGTGGGCTGGGTTCGCTATAGTTTAAAATCATACTTACAGGTTGATAGCCCGCGGCTTGCGTAATAACTACATAGTTACCGCGCGAATTTTTCGGTGCCTCCAGGTAAATAAGTTCGTTGGCCTTGTGTACTTCGTAGCGGGTTGCATTGGTTGATTCCTGCACGTGCACCTCACCGGTAACCGCCTTGCCATCGGTGGTTTCTATTTTAAACACAAAGGGTTTACCGGCAGGTTTTTTCACTTCCGGTTTGGGTTCGGGTTTAACTTCAACCGGCTTTTCTTCAATGGGTTTTTCAATTGGCTTTTCTTCTACCGGCTTTTCTACAATGGGTTTTTCTATCGGTTTTTCAACAACAGGTTTTTCCTCAATTGGCTTTACCTCTACCCGGGGCCCGGTAATAAACTGGCCTTCACCCAACTGCCCTGTAAACACCCAGGCATCTTTGTACTCAGACTCCGCTCGCAGCCGGATAACAAATGCATAGGCTTTTCGCTTTTCGGCCGATTCAAACAAATAAACGTAGTTCCAATGGTTTTTTGGGTTAATGGCATACTGCGCATTAAAACCTTTTTGGTTGGCCTGGTTAGTAAAGCGAACGGCATTATCCAGTTTCGCAAACACACCAATTACAACATAATACGTAGGCTCAGTTTGGGCATGAACAGCAGAAAAACTGCCTGCAACAAAAAGCAATAAGAAGAGGGCTCGTTGGGATAATCGCATAACTCCAGGTTAGGAATAGCCACCAAGTTAATAATTTATGCGGGTAAACCGCAAAATTTTTGTTTTTTGACGGTCTTATCCTTCCTAAGGAAGTGTTCAATCTTCCAGAATTTCAATTTCTACCCGCACATTAGCATGGGCTGCCGGATGATCTACATCGTAAATTGGCTGGTTGCCTCCCCAAGCCTTTACCTGAATCCGGTTGGCAGCAATTTTATTTTCAATCAGAAACTGCTTTAACAAAATAGCCCGCTCCTCCGATAGTTTTTTGGCAGAACCCCGGCCTTCTTTATTATCGGTAGTAAGTTGAAAAAAGTTCTTGCTGGACCCCATCGAGATAATTTTGCCGCCCGCATTGCCATTGGTATGGCCGTGAATCATAATCTTGTAATTGGGATTTTCATTCATCATTTCCAGCAAACTGTTTACCTCGTACCGCGATTCGGGGCGCATGATTGCCGCATCTTTATAGAAATAAACATTGAACATAATGGCCTTATCTCCTTTCTGAAGTCGCACCAACTCGAATGGTACCGTTACCAAATCGCCCTTAAGGGTTACGCCCTCGGTACTATCGGGTTTATTAAAGTTTAAGGGCAGTTGCAATTTGCGGTAGCCAAATACTTCGCACTCCAACAGCATCTTGCCCGACTTATTAATCGATTTTACCTGCACCACATCATTGCCCCGGTACGTTGCCGCCTTGCGCTTTTTGGAAATACCATCCGCATCAAACACATCCACATCACCCGCCAGGGTATCCTTGTCTGCCAGTGCAGTAATCCTGAATAAAAAAGATCTGACCCCTGCTTTTTCAGCGCTGGATGCTGCCGGGGTGGGTTTCTCAACCGGCTCTTGTAGTTTGGTCTCCGTTTCGTTAGAGGTGGTGGCTGCTATAGCAACTTCCGTTTTGCCTTCCGGCTTTTTGTCTTCCAGCTTATTAATAACCTCTTTTCGTTCGGCTTCGGTTATCCGCACCACCTGGGGGTTATCGCCCAACAAACCCTGGTACACCCAGGTATCAGGAAAGGGAGACTGCTTTTGCAATCGAACCGCTTCTGCTACTGCTGCTTTGCGATCTTCTGTATGGAGCACGTACACATAGAAAAGTTTTCGCTTCGGGTTTAATTCAAACCGGGCAGCATACCCTTGCTTAGTTGCGTTTTCGGTAAACTCAATGGCGTTGCGTGGCACGCCAAAGGCTCCAATTACCACGTATAAAGATTGATCGGTGTGCGGTTTGTCTTGAGCACCTAGAAATTGAGTGCCAACCAAAAGAAAAGTAAGGAGTGTGAGGAGGCGCATAACACAAAGTTTAGTTCCAAGATTAAAAAATAGGTTCTCTTTCTGCGCAAAAACAATCTATCACGAATTCCAAAGGTACTCAGTTATAAGAAAAAATGCTATACCTGGTCTCAAATCTTGAGCACCACAGAAATACCAATACTATCAACTATAAACTTACTGTACTGTGAACATAAGGTCCACTGTATTTCCATCTTCATCCAGCAGCAACAACGAATGGCTTCCTGCCTGCGGGGTTACTGCCAACTTATGCGAGCCCGCTGTAGTACCTATAAACTCTTTGTCCAAGTGCCAGTAGATAGTGGCTCGTGCATTTCGGTGTGTTGCCTGCAACAAGACCTGCCCCGGTGTGCCGTCTAACTCGCGGGGTATAAATATCCGCGCATAGTTGGTAGGGTAAATTATTTCCATGCTGGCTACTGTTAGCGGCTGTTCGCAGTTGCGTTTAAATGCGGGCATTGGTTTGTAACTAATATTTTTTGTTTTGAAGTAATACTCCTGCACAGGGGGCAATACAAACCACGGCTGTGTTTTTATTTGCGATACCGGCTCGCACCCACTGTGTACCTGATAGCGGCCATCGGCTGAAAGGTGTAACAGCTTATGGTATTTGCACACCCCGCTTTGCAAACCCTTTTCTGTTACCCATTGTGTTTCGGCTTGCGGGCACCATTCTGAAATGCGCATGCCGCTCTGGCTACACACGCCTACCGCATGTAGTTCCTGCTGTGGTTTTAAAAACCAGGCATTGCCTGGCAGATAATTAAAGATCTCGAACAGCAAGGGCGCGGCAGCCTCGGTGCCAGTTAACCCCGGGCGACCCTCCCCATCGGCATTGCCAACCCAAACCCCAACTGCATACTGGCCATTAACACCAATGGCCCATGCATCGCGCAAGCCATGGCTGGTGCCGGTTTTCCAGGCTATTTGCTTGGAGGTATGAAACAAGCGCCAGCCGGTTTCTTCTCCTGGTCTGAAAACTTCCTGTAGGGCATCGAAGGTTTGGTACAGCGCTCCGGCTGATAGCCATGATGTTGCTTCAGTATTTTTATAAAGCAACGAGTCGCGCTGTTGGTAATGTGGTGGATGAAAATCTTTCCGGTTGTACCGCACGGTGCCAGCCGAAGAAAAGTAATTGGTAAGTGTGCGGGCCATCGATGCATACACTCCGGTAATTTCCCACAAGGTACCTTCGGCTCCACCCAATATGAGAGACAACCCGTAATGATCGGCCGGCTGCGGAAGCGTAGTAATTCCAATATGTTTCAATAAGTCATAAAACTTTTCGTAGCGGTAATCGCGCAATTGGTGAACAGCCGGAATATTGAGCGATCGGATAAGTGCCTGATTGGCCGGCACCGCGCCATCATACTGCTTACTGAAATTGCGTGGTGCAAATCCGTTGATAACCGTGGGCACATCGGGTTGTAAGGTGGCCGGCAAAATTTTTCCTTCATCCAGCAACGCAGCAAAGAGTATCGGTTTCAAAATACTCCCGGTGCTTCTGCGCGCCATAACTAAATCTACCGACTCGTTGTGAGCAACTCCGGCTGGCGTGTTACCCACATAAGCCAGCACGTTACCGGTTTTAATATCCAACACGAGTGCGGCCGCATTAAATACCTGATTGCCTTTTAAACGCTCATGATGATATTTCACTACTTGCTGCACGTGTTCCTGCAAGGGGCCATCAACGGAAGAGAAAATACGCGTACCGGCCCGGCCATCTTTAACTGTGCGTAAGAGCAAATGCGGGGCTGCCTGCGGTAATGGTACCGGTTGCCCGGGTATTGCTTCGGCAATGGAAAGTTCGTAAGTAAGAGAATCAATGGCCTGGGTTTGCAACAGCCGGCCCAACAACCGATCGCGCTTTTGTTTTAGTGCCGCTCTGTTTTTTCCTGGATGGATTAGTGCCGGATTGTTGGGTAACACCGCAAGCAACGCTGCCTCAGCCCAACTCAATTCTTCCACATCGCGACCAAAGTATCGCCAGCAGGCAGCTTCCAGTCCTACTACATTTCCACCAAACGGAGCATGCGCTGCATACAAAGCCAAAATCTCTTCTTTGGAATACCGGAATTCAAGCCGCGTGGCCAACACCATTTCGATCACCTTCTCAAAATAAGTTCGCGGTTTATCTTTACGTGCAAGGCGAATTACCTGCATGGAGAGGGTGCTGCCCCCACTGCTGATTTTTCCAGCGTTAAAATTTTGTCGTATTGCACGGGCAAGTGCGCGAACATCCACACCGGGATGCGAATAAAAACGTTTGTCTTCAAAAAGCACCAAAGCAGTTTTGTAATTCTCGGGTATAACATTTCCTTCCGGAAAACGCCACTGACCATCGGGGGCAATGGTAGCCCCAAGCAGTTTTTGGTTGCGGTCTTCTAATACTGTAGAATAGGAGTTAACGAAAAGCAATGTGGGCAATGAAAAATAGTAACCCACCAGAAGTAAAATCAGTGCCGGGCCTGCATACCAGTATTTGCGAGCGAGCCTCCGCATGGCCACTTACTTCGAATTTATGTTCTTTAAAAACCAGCCTTCCTCAGAAGTAGCAGGTATTTCATTTCGTACCATGCGCTCCACTTTTTCGCGGGCCTGTTGCATCGAACGGGTAACGATGGGATGTTCAATGGCTTCGTCTTCCTTCATCCCTAACTTATCTAAAATTCCAATCAGGCGTTCCCCACTGAACATCTTAAAAGCAGGTTCGTCCAGCGAAGAGTAAAATACCAGCGAAGCCGAAGGAACAATCTTCTTTATTTTTTGAAGGTACTCATTCTCTTTTTTGGGAAGCGGGTAATGCCCGAATAAAAAAATGGCTACCGTTTGATTTGCCAACGCTAAAGGGAATTCATTTGTAGCTGAAGCATACAACACTACACCTTCTTGTGGCTGCATGCTGTAATCGCGCAGAGCCATTGCCGGCACGCCTTTACCCGCAAGGAATTTTGTGATCTGTTGCAACTCGTCTTCAAAAAAACAGATTACTACCGGAACCTGCTTCCTGGTAATGGCTACCAAGGCATCGGTAATCATGCCTTGCAATGCGTATTCAGTCGTTCGCCAAACCCGGTCGGTGTAAACCGGTTTTGAAGATTTGAATAAAGAAAATAGACCCATAAGATTTTAATAAAGAAACCCAAACAACCAGAGTGGAATCTTATTTAAAGACCCTATTTCTAAATCATCAGAAACCACATAAGAGAATTTATTCTTTTCAAGTTGACTAAATTTTTTATCCTTCCCGCCCACTTCAAAAAAGTATTTTTCATCTACATAAAAATCGGTTTTGGGTGGAAGCGACACATGATGGCCTGCATTTCGTATCTGATTTAAAAAGAATGATTCCCTCAGCGTTCCCGCATTTGCCTTCTCCGGTGAAAGCACAATATGCAGGTTAGTATTTTCTAAGAATATCTTATCAGGTTTCTGCAAGGTACTAGTGCTCTTACCCGCTGCTGTAAGTGAGTTAACCAACCTGGCCTTTTCAAGATAATATAGGTATTGAACCAATGTGTTGCGATGAACTCCTATTTTTTCGCTTAGCTTGGTTACATTAGGTTTAAAAGGAACATTGGTGGCCAACACGTAAAGTAATTGATAAACTTTTCTGCTATTGGTCTGATCAAACCCTTCAATAAATCGTAGGTCGTTTTCTATTATCAGTTTAACCACCTGCTCTAACCTGATAGCATAGGTATTAAGGTTCTCCGCAAAAAAAGGGTAATATCCATTCTTCCAATATTCTGGAAGAAATTTTAAGGGCTTAAACTGAGAGGTTAGTTCAGCCGCAATTTCATAATGATTCTTAATCAACTCCGGCAACCGGATGACTGGAGTTTTACTTATCTCCAAAAATTGTAAATACTCACGAAAAGATAAACCCGGAAGCTCATATTGCACTGCTCTTCTACTAAGGTCGGCATGCTGGCGAAGCATGTCCATAATGGAAGAACCCGTAAATACTATGCGCAGTTCTTTATGAAAATCGTAGATATTTTTAATTTCCTGAGCCCATCCCGGATATTTGTGCACCTCATCAATAAACAGTGCTTTGCCACCCTGCTGCTGAAATTCTTTTGCAAAATCAACCAGTCGATTTTCTGTAAAATAAATATCATCTAACGTGATGTAAGCTGCTTCTTGCTTTAAACCATACAAGCTTTTTTGCCTTTGTAGTAAAAGGGTTGTCTTTCCTGTACCGCGAGCACCCAAAATACCAATCAAACGATCATCCCAGTCTATCCTCTCCATTAGAGATCGAATAAACCTTAGATCTTGGTTTTTCACCAAAATGGTTGATTTTTCAAGTATTTTTTCCAAAATGCTGTTTTAATGCAGCAAATGTACTGAAAAATGCACTTCTAAAACAGCAATTTATAAGAAGTTCGTCTTGTACTCCGTTTCATCAAAACCTAGCAGAATAACTTTTCCATTATCTTCAATCAACGGACGTTTAATTACACTATTCTTTTCGAGCATCAACGCAACCGCAGCCTTTTCGGTGGTGACTTTCTTTTGCTCTGCTTCGTGCAACTGCCGCCACGTAGTGCCACGTTTGTTTACCAGGCTTTCCCAACCTACTTGTTTACTCCAATCAGCAAGTTTGGAAGCGGTTACGCCCGACTTTTTATAATCGTGAAATTCAAAATCTACCTTATTTTCTTTTAGCCAATCCAACGCGTTCTTAACAGTGTTGCAGTTTTTGATTCCGTAAACAATCATGGTTAAAATCTTTTTGATGAGTAAAACTACTGCTTAATTGAAAAAAGTTGTTCCGTATAATCGAGTAATTCGGCACCACCCGTTTCTCCGTGGCCGGGAATTACAACCTTTAGCTGTGGAAATTTCGTTTTTAAGTTAACCATGGTGGCCGACCAGGCTAAGGTGTCGGCATCGCCTAAATATCCTTTGCTGGCCCCAACTTCTTTCAGGAGGCAACCACCAAACAGCGTTTCTTCATCAGGAAAATAAGCGACTACATTATCGCGCGTGTGACCAGTACCAACAAAAGAAATTATTACTTCTCTTTTACCTACCTTCAATTCTAACTGGTTATCAAAACCATGTTGTGGAGCAACACCCTCCGCTTTTTCATTTATTAACCGAATGGTGAGGCTATTGGCGTAGGAAGGAATTCCTTGAATATGAAACTCATTCAATCCGCCCACACAATCTGCATGAAAATGCGTGGCGATTACTCCTACTACTTTTGAGTTTTGTTTCGTGAAATAGTCAATCAATTCCGCGGAACCTTTGTCATCGGTAGGAGTATCAAAAACAAGAGCTTCGTTTCCATTGGTTACTACCATGCCATTGCACTCCACACGACCGAAACTTTCGGTATTGAGAAAAGTGATGTGTTGATAAACCTGATCGGATAGTTTTCTTATCAGTAGTGCCTCGGTTTCGTAAACAATGTTATCGGCTTTGTTTGTGTCCATTGTGGAATTATCCTTTGGACTACAACCGAATACCACAACCAACAAACTCACAATCAATACTTGTCTCATTCTATAATGGTTTCAGAATTAGTATCAAAAATTAAAATCCCCTCGTGCACATCATCCAATTTTGCCAACAACTCGCCTTGCTTATTCCATACAGCCGAGCCACCGGCACACACACCATTATCCGCTGCACCAACTGCATTTACAAATAATGTGGGTAATCCGGTTTTTGCAATTTCGGCTAACCGCGTATAAGAGGGTGCTATGCCTTTACTAAACTTAGCCACGCTGGCTACATACACATCGGGCTTCATCTGCAACAACTTCTCAAAATGTTCAGCTACCGAAAGCTCATAGCACACTGCCAGCCCCACACGACAATTACCTGCCACAACCGGTGGCAGATTTAAGCCTGGTACAAACCACGGTTCTTCATCGGCATGCAAATACTGCTTGGCATAAACTTTTAGTTGTTGTTGCGGTTGAAAAATCAACATTCCAATCTGCACGCCCGCTTCACGCTTAACAGGCACTCCTGCTGCAATTGTAACCTGATGTGCATCGCTAAGGTTTTGCAATACCAACAACCGATCTTCTGTTAGAGTTACAGCCAACGTACTCGCCAATGCGGGCTCATACCCTGTTAGCGACAACTCAGAAAAGATGATTGCCTCCGCACCCCGGGCAACCGCTTTCACCACAACCTGCACATGATGCACCAGGTTGGCCTCCAAGTTGCCAGGCACAGGCTGGGTTTGGGCAAGGGCTATTTTCATTCAATAGTTACTCACCTCCCTATTGTACCACACGCTTCACTACCTCCACTACCCTTCCTTTCTTTCGAGCATAGATACCATTATCGTACATTGCCTCGCAACTTACAGCCGGTAAGTAATAAGAGCCAGCATAACTTGCAGTGAGCATTACTTTAAAGGTTTTGGTCTGCCTGGCGCTCAAGTCAAAGTAAGTATAAACGCGGTCATCGCGAATATCCTGGTAGGTGGGTACATCGCCAGTAATCTTGGCAGCATCATCGCCCGTTAACCGTAGGTTATTAATCTCCCAGCCCGAAGGAAAAATCTGGTTGAGTGCAAGATTTTTATACAACCCGCGCAAGCCGGGATTATACACAGTTACGGTAGCCACAAACTCGGTTCCTTGTTCCAGCAGAGCCGGATCCAGCACGCTTCCATCAGCTTTTGCATAGGTTACTGTAAGCGTTAAATTTTTCTCGCTGTCTTCTTCGGTACCTCGTGCAGGCACGCCTTCCTGAATTACCCGAACAAACAGCGCTCCCTTGCTCGCACTTACTACTTTTAATTGTGCTGGTTTTGCTTCTGCGGGTAAGCTAACCGAGGCCACCGGCAATTCGGTTCCGGTAGTAACTTCTTTTCCGTTGTAGGTATAAGAAAATTTCAAGTCGCCTTTTTCGCCACCAGCAAAAGCGCCTACGGCCTTTAAACTCCAGGCCAATGTTTGGGTGTTCATCCAATAATTTGAATTGCTTAGCGCTGCCGATAATTCTTTTACAATTTCAAACGCACGGGTGCGATCATTCAATAATAAAAGTGTTTCAAGAATAATAGCCTTGTCGCGCAGATCAGAGCCGTAAGAATAGGCCTGTTCCTGATAAGGCTTAACTTGTACCGGTAAATTCTCAATCAGTTTTTTGGCTGCCTCGGGTTGGCCGGCCTTAACATAAGCCGCAGCCAACATCCATGCGGTGGTAGTGGGCAGGTTGCCCTGCTCGCGCAAGCGGTTCATCGCGCCCAGCTCGGCATCGCCCGCAAGGGCCAGCGTGTACAACCGGTAGGCTTGTATTAATTCGCTGCTACTATATTCCTGTGCCTTGCGCCAGTTTTGGGCTTTGCTCTTCTGGTGTTTCTTCCAACGCCTGATGAGATCGTTGGGTACATAGTAACCCTTTGCTTCGGCTTCTATCAGAAAATGACCTGCATAGGTTGTACCCCAACTATCAGAGCTTTCTGCACCCGGCCAGTAACCAAATCCGCCATCGGCATTCACAAACGTCTTCAACCGCTCTACTCCTGCTGTAACATTGCGTTGAATGGCTGTCTTCTCGGCCTCGGTTAGCGCTTTTACTTTATCGAGATAAAGTTGTGGGAAAACTGCCGAGGTAGTTTGCTCGATACAGCCGTAAGGATATTGCAACAGGTAACGCATGCGTTGGCCCAGGTTAACCGGTGGCAAGCTGGAGATTTCGAGTGTTGCCGAGTTGGTGCCGGCTACTCCAAAAGGTGTGATGGTAGCATCCCACGTTTTGCCGGCATTCAGCACTACATCCTGCACTTGTGTGATGGCCGGATTCGGATTTCGGATTTCAATCTCAATCTCATCAGTGGCCGAGTACGAACCGGAAGTGGCCACCACGGTTATTTTTGCGATGCCGGTTTCACTCTTTACATTTAAATTGAAATCGAACGTGAGGTCATTCTGGTTAGCCATCGACACCGTGCGTGTGGTTTCGGTTACGCTTACGGGCCCGCTCACTTTTACTTCTACTTTTACATTGGTTATTGCAGCCTCACTTTTAAACAATGTTATCGGCAACTTCACTTGCTCTTCCGGGCCCAGCACACGTGGCAAGGTTGCCAGCACCATTAAAGGTTTGCGCACCGGAGTAGCTTTTTCGGTAGAGCCATAAGCACCTTCGTAGCCCGCTACCACCATGGTTTTAACCGACCCAATATAGTTGGGCATAATAAACCGGTGTTCATAGCTGCCGCCACTCAGGGTTATCGGGCCAAAATATTTTACCACGGGTTTAAAGCGGTTGGCTTTGGCATCGTCTTCTTTTGCTGCTAATTCACCATCGCCACCTAATGCCAGCAACCGTTCTATTTTACCACCCAGTGCACCCATTACCTGATCGTACAAATCCCACGTTTTTACACCCAAGGCTTCACGCGCATAAAATTTACTCCACGCATCGGGGGTTTTAAAGCGTGTTAAATCCAATAACCCTTCATCCACCAGCGCCAGCGTGTACGTCATTTTGCGTTTCGATTTTTCACTTACTTTAATCACTACTTCTTTTCCTGGCTCCAATACATCGGGCATGGCAATGAGGGGCTCCAGGTGCGTACCGGGGTCTTCCACCTGAATAGGAATTACTCCGTACATGCGAATGGGTAAATCATTTGCGGTTTGCGCATGCGGTTGCAGCAGGGTAACATGCACAAACACATTGGGGGTCATTTCCTTCGTAATGGCCAGCGTAAATTGATTGTCGCCCTTTTGTGTTTCGAGCCAGTAGGTTTGCAATACCTTGCTTCCATTTTCGATGCTGATGAGCGCCCGACCTTTATCGCCACCCGGAATAACCAGCATGGCTTTTTCGCCTACGTTATAATTGGTTTTGTCGGAAGAGAAAGAGAGCATGGTGGCGCCTTCACCTTCGTTGCGCGCGCGGCCAGCCCAGCCCGGCCAATCGATGTACACTACTTTGCCGGTAGTATGTCCGCTTTGCGGATCGTAAGCTTTAACAAAGAAGCGGCCCCACTCGGGATACTTCACTTCAAAATTCCACGAGCCCTTACCATTCGCAGTGCTTACACGCCCGGTAGCAATGGGTTGCGAATAATTGCCCGACATAAAATTTACCGATCCTTCGGAGTTATCCCACCACCAGCGCCAATTTAATTTGTACAAAGAAAGTTCGATGGATCGCGACAGCGGTTTGCCGTTGGCATCTACCGTAACAATATCTACACGTTGGGTTGTATCGGTGCGCAGCATGCCCCGGGCCTTATCGCCTTTAGGCAATTTTATTCCCACCAGGGTTTGATAGGGATAAAAAGGAATACTGAACCGATCGATGCTAAAGTTGCCGCTCTCTTCGTACACTTTACCTCTGAACACCGCATTGAGTGTGCCCGGTGATTCTCCGTTTACTTCGAGATTGGAACTAACCTGCGCGTTTCCGGCCTCATCGGTAAAGTCGTCAAAAATAGATTGCGACTCGCTATAGAAATCAATGGAAGGATCATCAAACACATAGTCGGGGTATTGATCGAACCGGGTTACACCCTTGGTAAGCAGCACATCGAACTGGGCGCGCAAGTTTTTACCTGGTGCACCGTGCAGCCAATTAACTTTCAGATTACCGGAGATGTTATTCTTGCCGGCCGTAAGTCTATCTACGCCAAAATCGAGATTGATCTTTAACCGGTTGGGTTTTACCATTTCGATTTTAATGGTTTGGTTAAACTCGGTGGCCCCTACTTTTACCCGGCCCAGCCAATTGCCGGTAGGGGCATCGGCCGCGGTGGCGGTAGCAAATTTGTAGAATCCATTTTCGGAAGTGGAGCGCACCAACCGGCTGGTAACCTGCCCTTGCGGGTTTTGCAATTCGAATACCACCGGGTGCGTAGCCGGCAACAACTTGTTCTTATCTTCCAGAATAAAGCTGAGGTACAACGAATCGCCCGGGCGCCACACACCGCGTTCGCCATATAAAAATCCTTTCAGGCCTTTTTGAACATACTCGCCACTTACGTTGAAATTGCTGAGCGACAACGATTCGCCATCCTGCACTTTGAGAAAGCCGCGTTGCGAGCCATTCTTTGCAACAATGGCGAAAGGTTTTTGCGAAGCGGCAAGCACTGCTTTTCCATCGCTGCCGGTTTTAGCAGTGGCAATAATCTGTTGTTGGTAATCATAGAGTAAAACTTCTACACCGGCTACGGGCAGGGTGGTTTTTAAATCGTTTACAACCACCAACGTTTGATCATCGCCACCGCGCTTTGCCAGCAGGCCAAGGTCTGATGCAAGTACGTTACGCTTAATTGTGCGATTACCGGTGTAATACGATGAGTGACAAGGATTATCGCGTTGCGACCAATCGTAGTCTTCGTAGTAGTAATAGTCATCGTACGAATCCCAGTAACTGTCTTCGCCCCCGTCTTCACCATCCCACTCTTCGATTGTTCCCTGCGTGGTTGTGGTCTCTTCGCCCGCTTCGCACACATATGCGAGGTATGCTTTCTTAAAACTCATGCGCACCTGGTATATCGCTCCGGGTTCGGGTTGAATAAGCGTTGTTAAATCCAGTGTGAACCGATTCCACTTGCCCAAATCAGCCACCCCGGAAGTCTCGAGCGAAATAGTTTTGCTGAGTATTGGCCGCCCTACGCGTCTTAGTTCCTGGCTGCCATCCAAATTGTTTACCTGTAAAAACTGCAGCACGTTGTCTTCATAAATACGAATCACCTTTACATCTACCGATTTAAGGTTAACGGCTTCAAAAGGCATAACCAACCCATCGGTTGAGGGTAAGATGTTTCCTTTGCCTGCAAAGCGCACGGCTGGCAACGTCTGTGCAAACGCTACATCGAAGGTGGCCGCTTCCTTCATGCGGTAGTTGAGAATGTTTTTAACTCCGGCTTCGATGGTGATGGTGCGATTACCGGTTTGCCGCACCGGTGGAAAAACCTTCACTTCATTGTCTTTTACTTCAAAGTCCAATGTAGCGAGTTGCGAAATCCGAATGAGGCCTTCCAGGTTTTGGGTTTCGTTGAGTGGATCGGAAAACTGTACTACTACTTGCTGGCTGGAACCTTGCTCCACGCGTACGTTTACAACTTTAAAATCGCCCAGCGCGGGTATTTCTACCTCGCGTGCTTCCTCATGTTGTACCTGCAAAGGCGAACCTGCAAATGATACTACTACTTTGCTGGCCGCTTCCTTTCGGGCTACCTCCTCTACCACAAACGTATGGGTTTTGCCTTCTCCGGTATGAGCCCAGCTAATTTTAAGCGCGGTACCATCCTGGTTGGCCGAAGCCATTTTTTCAACCGCATCGTTTTCTGCGAAGTCGGCAGTGTAAAGGGTACCTTCTATCTTTTGCCGTTTAAGGTCTGTTTTCAAATACGGCTTCACATTATCAATCGATACTTCGAAGTTTTGCGGAATTACCTGCAGCGAGTACGAAAATGTTTTTAACTCGGCCGGCACTTCCAGCAGGCGGTGCAAATTGAAATTGATTTTATAAACCTGCCCTGCCACTAACCGCGCAGCCGGCTTAAACTCAAGGGTGCGCTTATCCACCCACAGGGTGGTACCCTTTACGGCAGGGGTAACTTCAAAAAGTTTTAGTGTGGTTTCGGTGCCAACGGCTGTTTCTTCGGCTACATCGTGCGAAAGCACAATGCGAAAAGGAGACCCCGACCCAATTACACCAGCCGTATAAGAACTGATGTATTGCCCGAAGGCGGGGTTGATGGCTGCCGCGGGGGCGCGATCGGTTTTACGAAAGACAAAGTAGTAGATGCCTGTGGCTGCTACGGCAACTGCCAAAAGGCCAAGGAGTACTTTCTTCATGTGTTGCGATTTTTTGGGTACGGGATGCATGGAACGGCCCCATTCATAATGCCTTTTGATGCAGCGTTATTACATGGCCATTTCATAGGTAGGATTGAAGGTTAAAGCGGAAATTAAATATCGCAAAAGCCGCAGAGATATTGCGATCGTGCAAAGAAATTATTCAAAGAATTAATCGGGCAGCAACCGGAGGAACACGTTTACTTCTTACACGCAACCCCCTCCACATAATTCTTAATCACCGCCATTTGTTTTGCAATGTCGCTGCCGGCAAAGCCACTTATATCTTTATAGGATACCTGCTTCGTGTATTGATTTAAGAATTCGCCCGATAAGGGCAGGTAACTCCAGTGCCACCGCTCTTCTTCGTAGCCGCTGCGGCCGGTTGTTTTGGACGTATAGGGTTGGCAAAAGCCATATTCGGCAGCATGGGCTTTGAGCCAGGTATAAATTTTAAGACCCTCGCCAGTTTCAAAGTAACTGTTCTCCAACGCATTCAGATCCATATCGGTGCCCCAATGGTGGCGCGAAGTAGATGGCATAGAGCTATACAATAATATAAGCCGGGCGCGCTCTTTCAGGTCGGTAACGGTGGTCAGGTCCTTTCCTTCCACAGGCACTTTTCCGTTCCACTTATTTTCCCAAATCCGTTTTTGCGAATCGAAATTACGGGTAGCGGAAATAATAGTGAGCGCTATGCCCTCCTGGCGCGCGGCCGCACTCATTTTCAAAAATGCTTCGTAGGTTTCTTTTCGCAAGTAGGCACCGCGCCCGCTTCCGCGTGTGTGTTCATCGGCCAGCTTTACAAACTGCGAATGAGTAGCCGGATCGAATTTTCCTAACAGGTAGTTTTTATCTACTGGTTGGGATTTAGCCTCAACTATAAATGCAAGAATAAAAAAAGTAAGTAACCTCATTTTAGATTTGTAACTGTCTCTACTCCCCTCTCCTTTGCAGAGTGGCTGGGGCCGAGGTCACACCCGCTCGGCTACCTGGTTCATCACTTTGGTTTGCACCTGTATGGACTCGTGGTGAATCAACTTGAGCAAATCGTTAGTAAACTCTTCGTTTAACCCCATGGCTTTGCACAAGGCAATGCGGGTTTGCACAATTTCTTCCCACCGGTTAACCTGAAGAATGGTAACGTTGTTTTCTTTCTTATACTGCCCGATCTTCTCCGAAATTTTCATGCGCTGCGATAAGCGTTGCATAATCTCATCGTCTAACTGGTCAATCTGCTCGCGTAAAATGCTCAAGGTGTCTTTAAAGGTTTTACTTTCCACCGAGGCCGTGCGCACTACCAACTCGCTTATAATTTTGCCCAACACAGCCGGAGTAACTTGTTGTTTCGCATCGCTCCACGCAGCATCGGGGTTAATATGACTTTCAATCATTAACCCGGCCATATCCAAATCAAGTGCCTTTTGCGAAATGAATGCAATCAGATCGCGATTACCGGCAATGTGGCTGGGGTCGCAAATCATGTCCAACTCGGGTACGCGGGTTTTTAACTCGATGGCAAGATCCCACATGGGTGCATTGCGAAAGGGCCCTTTTTCGAAAGAAGAAAACCCGCGGTGAATGGCTGCTAACTTGGTTATGCCGGCTTTGTTCAAACGCTCCAGCGCACCCAACCATAACTCCACATCGGGGTTAATCGGGTTCTTTACCAACACCGGAATGTCCACTCCCTTCAATGCATCGGCTACTTCCTGAACAGAGAACGGATTTACGGTGGTGCGTGCACCTACCCATAAAAAGTTAACGCCCGCTTTTAATGCGGCCTCCACGTGGGCTGCGTTGGCTACCTCGGTGGTTACCGGAAGCCCGGTTTCTTTACCTGCCTGCACCAGCCATTTTAAACCTACATCGCCAGCGCCTTCGTATTGGCCAGGCCGCGTGCGTGGTTTCCAAATGCCGGCACGCAAGGCATGCACTTTGCCGGTGGCCGCCACTTGCTTAGCGGTAGCAATTGTTTGCTCTTCGGTTTCGGCACTGCACGGCCCGCTAATAATTACCGGCCGGCTGGTCTTCATCCACGAGGATATGGGTTCGAGTTGTAGTCCTTTCTTTGTCATAATAGGTTAAAGTTAACAGGTTAAATCGGTTTGCTCAGAATTAAATTAGTTTAAGAAGTCTTTTGTTTGTCGGTGTGCTGATCCAATACTCTGCGGATTTCATTTGCTTTACTCATGATGCGGTGGAGTTCTTTTGTGTCGCGCTTCATTAAATGATAGTGGAACTTTTGCAGGTGCATGATGTATTCCAGCAACGCCTGGCTCAGGTATTCTACATTTTGCTCAAAGATGGGAGTCCACATATCGGGTGAGCTTTTTGCCAACCGCACAGTAGAAGCAAAACCGCTGCCGGCCAAATCGAAAATATTCTTTTCATCCTTCTCAATATCCAACACGGTTTGCCCTAATAAGAATGAGCTTACGTGCGAGAGGTGCGACACATAAGCCACATGCCGGTCATGTTCATCCGCCTCCATGAAAATTGTTTTCATCTCCAGTGCATCGAATACTTTCATAGCGGTATTCAACGCTTCTACCGAAGATTTGCCCGCCTCGCAAATAATGTTAGTCTTGCCTTTAAACAAGCCATCGAACGCAGCAGTCGGACCGGAGTTTTCGGTACCGGCAATGGGGTGCGAAGCCACAAACTGACTTCGCTTGGGATGGGTGGCTACCGATTTGCAAATCGAGGTTTTAGTCGATCCGGCATCGATCACCACCGCGTCTTTCTTTACAATATCCAATACTGCGGGCAGAAAAGCATTCAACGCATTCACCGGTATTGAAAGTATAATCAGATCTGCTGTCGAAAGTGCTTTGTCTTCGGTAAGAATTTTATCTACCAACCCAAGTTCCACCGCCTTCAACCCATTGGCCGCGCTCGCATCTACCCCCACCAGCTCGGTGGCCACGCCTGCTCTACGCAACCCAAGGGCAACGGAACCTCCAATCAAGCCTAAGCCTACAATAGTTGTTTTCATTTTTTTAGACTTGAGACATTAGATTTTTTGTTCATAAACTGCTGAATTCGAATTAGCGCCTCGCTTAGTTTTTCTTCTGTCGCGCAAAGCGAAATGCGAATGTACCGCGCACCGCCCGCTCCAAAAATAAAACCCGGAGTTATGAACACATGGGTAGCGTACAACACCTCATCAATCCACTTTTCTACATCGGGCACGTATGCTGGCGCTTTGGCCCACACAAACAATCCCGATTGATTTTCGGAAAAGGAACACCCCAGTGCATTTAAAATTTTGTGCGCGGCTGTTCTTCGTTTTTTATAAACGCTGTTCAACTCGGTAAACCATGCTGCGCCACTCTTCAGTGCTTCGGCTGCAGCCAGTTGTAGTCCAAGAAACATCCCGCTATCCATATTACTCTTTACCCGAAGCACGGCATCAACCAATTCCTTATTGCCGGCTACCCACCCAATGCGCCACCCCGCCATGTTGTGCGATTTACTCAGCGAGTTAAGTTCCAGCGCTACCGCTTCTGCTCCTTCCACAGCAAGAATGCTTTGCGGATTGTCGTTGAGGATTAGGGAATATGGATTATCGTTTACGATTAAAAAATTATTTTGGCGGGCAAGGTTAACCAGCGCGCTTAACTCTTCGCGCGAAGCAACGCGGCCGGTGGGCATGTGTGGAAAGTTAACCCACATAATTTTCACTTTCGATAAATCGGATTGCTGCAAGGCGGCCACATCAATACCCCAGTCCAGCGATTCCTGAAGTGGATACGTACGAACTTTTGCACCCACCAACTTTGCCACCGATGAATAGGTAGGGTAACCCGGATCGGGAATCAGCACTTCTTCGCCCTCGTTTACAAAAGCCATGGCGATGTGCATGATCCCCTCCTTCGAACCCATGAGCGGAAGGATTTCTGTTTCGGGGTTCAGGTTAACACCGTAGGTAGTTTTGTAAAACTGCTGTATCGCCTGCCGCACTGCCGGCACGCCTTTATAATTCTGGTAACCGTGGCTGGTTGCTTTTTGAGCCGTTGCATGCAGCGCTTCAACCGCAGCGGGGGCCGGAGCCAGGTCGGGACTTCCGATGCCCAGATTAATTACCGGATGGGCTGGCGAATCCAATCCACGTACTTCAGCTAACTTTTTACTGAAGTAGTATTCTTCCACGTTGGCAATCCGGTTTGCAGTCTTTATCATATTACTTGTATTCAATCTTTGCTTTTTTGTATTCGCCCAGTATGTTCAGATTTTTTACCTGCCGTAGCACCTGGCCGATAGCCGCATCGTAACTCTTGCGCTTTTTCCATTCCACATCAATGTGAATCGAATACTCGCTGGGTTTTCCGATAATGGGTATCGACTGAATTTTAGACAGGTTAATGCTGTTGTTCTTAAAAGTCATCAGCGCTTCGGCAAGGCTGCCTACTTCGTTGGCCACTTCAAAGCACAACGAAGCCTTGTTACTATCGGCAGCCGTTTTAATCTTGCGCGTAAGAATTAAAAAGCGCGTAAAATTTTTTTTGTGGGTTTCTATGCGCTTCTCTAAAATATTCAGTCCGAATTTTTTAGCCGCATACTCGTTGGCAATGGCCGCTGTGGTTTTAAGTTTTTGGTCTTTAACCTTGCGGGCCGATAGCGCAGTATCTTCACTTTCCAGAATCTGTACTCCGTTCAACTTATATAAATAGTCGCTGCACTGGCGTATGGCCATGGGGTGCGATTCGATACTTTTAATATCCTGCAGTGTTACTCCCGGCAAGGCCAGCAGGTGCATGTGTATGGGCAGGTACACTTCACCAATAATTGAAAAATGATACTCCTGCAATAAAAAGTAGTTGGGTAAAATGCTTCCCGCGATGGAGTTCTCGATGGCCATAACCGCATAATCCGATTCTCCTTTCTTTAACGATTCGCACAGGGTATGAAAGCTCAAACACTCTACGGTTTGTATGGACTGCTGGAAGTACGTTATAGCCGCCACTTCGTGAAAGCTGGTGGCAATGCCTTGAATGGCGATCCGGAGTTTTTTCTTTTTAGTCATAAGTCTTTCAAAAAAAGAAAGTCCCTCGGTTGGGAGGGACTTTCTTGAGTTTCTTTGGTTTTATTTTCTTAACAAACCGATTCTCCTTCAAGCCCCACGCGGGTCTGATAAAAAAAGTAAAAGAAGTAAAATCGGTTGCGGTTCATCTCGTGTTATAAATCGGGTTGTAAGAAATAGGAAAAAATCTGCATCTGCAAAGACCGATAAAAAAATATTACTAAAAACTCTTGGCAACTAACCCTTGTTAGCCTTATTCGATCCGCGATATAGCCGCTTATGTGTATCTTTACACGCTACCCCTGCTATCTCACTATGAAAAATCTTTCCCTATTCCTTTTACTAATTCTTTTTCTCACCGCTTGCGAAAAGGGTCAACAAGCAACTTCTGAAGCGGAAGAAACTGACAACCCCAACCAGGTATTGTACGACCAGGTGATGGATGTGCACGATGAGGTAATGCCTAAAATGGACGAGATTATGAAGCTGAAGCGGCAATTGAAAGAACAAATTGCCAACACCCCCGATATGGTAGTAGAACGCAAGCAGCAGCTCGAGAAAATTATCAGCAACCTCGACTCGGCCAGCACGGCCATGATGAACTGGATGCACAAGTTTAACCCCCTACCCGATACAGCCGATCAGGAAAAAGCCCGCGCGTACCTGGAAGTTGAAATGGAACGCATTCGAAGTGTAAAAAATCTGATGCTGGAAAGCATTGATAAAGCAAAGTCAGAATCTGGCAACCCGTAACACCATAATTCTACAATGGATAAACAAAGTCTGCTTGCGGAGCTAAACCAGCGCACCTATGTCATGCTCCAAGCTTCGGCAGTAGCCGGTGTGGGTGTGTTTGCAACTACCCCAATACCGAAAGGCTGCCGCGAGATGTTTAGCCCGCCCGACCCGAACGAGAAATGGATAACCTTATCGGCTCAGGAAGTGGAAGGTCTGCCTGCCCATGCCCGCTTTATAGTTGAGAACTATTGCCTGTACGATGACAACCTGAACTACTTTGTACCCGCAGCAGGCTTTAAGAAAATGGATTTATCCTTATTCATTAATCACAGCGACCAGCCTAATATCCGATCGATAAACGATGGCGCCTATTTTGAAGCGCTGCGGGATATAAATACGGGCGAAGAATTATTTCTTGATTACGGAGAGATCGTACCCGAGTAATTTGATCCCGCATGCTGCCTATGCCACCGATGGTAAGCCGCTACTTCTTTTTACTGGTTCGCTTGGTAGCCTTGTGGTGCGGCAACTCTATCTTCTTGCTGGCCTTCTTCCCAGCCTTTTCTTTATTGCGTTGTTCTAAGCGAATGTTGTAGCGGATGGCTTGCCAATATTCGCCTCCGTATCCAACCAAAATCTCGGCCCCGGCAGGTATGTCGCGGATTGCTTCAATGTAACACCGCTTCTTTTCCGTTACATAGTCCGCATTGTTCTTCACACCTTCTACGCGCACAATGCCACGCGCATCGTTGGCGTAGTGGGCAATTCCCTTCTTGGTTTTCCAGGCATCAATACAATATTTATTGTTGAAGAAGAACACATATCCGTTGCGGTCGTCTGCCATTTTCTCCACTTCTTTCCAGGTAACAACCTCGCCTTTGTATTCTACTATGCGGGTACCCTTGGGAATAAACACTTTTGTAAAAAGTCCTTTGCCAGCTCCCGGCAAGGTGGACTTTTTAATCACCATTTTCTTTTCTAATAATGCCATAAGGGCGCGAAGATAATTGAAAATTGATAAGCCGAAAGGCTAACCTTAGATAGCGGCAAGGGATTTAACCAACAATCGAATGCTAACCAGTATAACTACCACACCTACCAGAATCATCATGCGCTTAACCGGTAACTTCTGGGTAATCTTAGCAGCAATTGGGGCCGCAATAATGCCGCCCAAAATAAGGCCCGCAATAATTTGAATATGAGTTAAGCCAATGGTAGCAAAAAACGTAAGCGAACTTGCAAACGAAACGAAAAACTCGGCCAGGTTAACTGAGCCAATGGTATAGCGCGGGTGCCGGCCACGGGCAATTAAGGTAGTAGTTACGATGGGGCCCCAACCTCCGCCCCCTACCGAATCCATAAATCCGCCAAAGGCGGCCAAAGCCGGAACGTTTTTAGTCTTTCTTTTCTTTCGGATTTGCATGAGTACCGCCTTGCGAATAATGGCAAACCCAAGAATAAGCGTGTACACGGCTACCAACGGCCTGATGATGTAGTTGTAGGCCTCCAACGAAAACAGAATGTAAGCCCCGGCTACGGCACCCAGCATACCCGGTATTAATAAACTCTTAAACAACTTCTTGTTTACATTCTGAAACCGCAGGTGGGTTAGGCCTGAAACCCCGCTGGTAAAAATCTCGGCCGTATGCACACTGGCACTGGAGGCTGCCGGAGAAATTCCGAACGACAAAAGAAAAGTGGTGGCACTTACCCCGTACGCCATACCCAACGAACCATCAATCATCTGCGCAATAAACCCACCCAGTACAAACAATAGAAAATCCGGGCCTACCACCTGGCGCCAATCGTATTGCGAAAGTGTGTGTGATCCAAAGAATGCAATTAGAATAAGTACAATGGAGGCTACTACGCCCAGTAAAACCCAAATGTGCCGGGGCTTACTCCGCGGTTCTTGCAACTCCGGCTTCTCATCATAGATAAGTTTCTCGTCTTCGCCTTCTATGTTTTCCGGTCGCATTATTCTTTCGGTCTGAAGTCGAGATTATGAAAAATAAAAAACCGGATGGCATCGGTATGTACATAGGTGGTGGCAGCCGGTAATTGCTGAAACACGTAGAGGTAACCGATTTGCGCATTCAGGTTAGACGTAAACTGGTAGCCGGCACCGGCAAACAACCGGTTCTGGTCGAAATAGTTGTTGGCAATCGTCTTGCCGGCATTAATGTGAACCTCGTCATTAAAAAAAAGAAATGGCGTTTTTGGTTGAACGGTTTTATGAGTTAGTGGAATCGTAATGGCTATGTTGTACCGGAAACGCCAACTGAATGTAAACGCATCGCTTACCTCACCGGCCACCAGCGTTTTGCGAAAGCGTTCTTCAACACGGAAATACTGGGCCATGGAAAACCGTGGCTTCTTTTCAAACCACTGTACTTGCTGCCAAAGCCGGTGCTCCGGCAAGTTCGGTAATGGATCGCGGTTATGCGTAGTAATGTAGGCATAGCCAGAAGCAATCCGGGTTTGATCGGTAACATAATACACGGGTGCAATCCTTAAAATACTCAGGCTTAGCCGATCAGTAAAATTTTCTGTAAACCGAAAATGTACATCGGCCCACAAGCCCCACTTATCGGATAAACGCGTTTGGTTAAAGTAGCCCGTCCACACCTGCTGCCTGAATTCTTTAGTCTTGGTTTGAGCAACACCCATGGCACATAAACATAAACAGGTAAGCGTTATCCCTAATCGTAGCATAGCTCATTGGTAATTTCCGTAAACTTAATAGGAATACCGAAATGTAATACCATAGGTGCGCGGATCGCCCAACACCCCGGCATAATGGCCGGCATTGCCACCTGCGGGCAGTAGTTGTTCAAAATAATTTTTGTTGAAAAGATTTCGGGTCCATACCGACAATGAAATTCCGGTAGCAACCCTAAACCCGGCTCTACCATTCAACAACGTATATCCGTCCACATTTAAATAAGCAGAAGGCGAAGGGCTCGATGAAAATTCCGACCGGTAGTAGGTATCCAATGCAAGAAAGAATTTGCCGTTTGCCTTTAAGAAGTTAGCAGTGGTACTCAACTCGCCACCCAGGGAGCCTGCCCATTTGGAAAGGCCGGGAAGTACACCGCCTGAAATATCCTGAAACGCAACCTGAACCCCGTCTATTACCTGCCCGGTTAACTCAAGGGGAAGTGGTGCATTCGTGAACTTTACATACGTGCCTTCTGTATAGGCAAGCGCCCCGTAAAATGAGACATGCCGGCTAGCCTTAAGCGTTGCATCCACTTCTACTCCCCACACATTTACTTTTTCGGCATTGGCAATGTAGCCGCGGTTAACACCCAACTCGGGCGATTGCACATTGGTTTGGTAATTCCGGATATCGGTATCGTGAATGGTAACATTTAAGGTAGCCTTACTGGTAGGCGAGGTTTTAACTCCAAACTCCGCGTGCCTAACATCTTCCGGCTTAATTACTGCAAGGTCTGTAGCCGGCTGGCCGTTAATGGTAGGCAAACCCGCTACGTTTACACCCACGGGTTTAAAGCTGGTTGAGTAGGCGCCAAATGCATTGAACCGCTTATTCACTTTGTACGCAAGCGTAAGTTGATACGTAAGGTTATTTTCTTTGGCATCCGAAACATAGGCTTGGCTGCTATATACTCCATTTTTCAGATTTTGGAGCGCCACCTTTTGGGCCTGGGTTCCATTGTAGGTGGCGGTGTCCAACCCGCCATACGTAGTACGACCATAAACAACATCTTTCTTATCAAAATTGAAACGAATACCCGGCAACACATGCAGGCGCCTGGCCACCTCCCAATCTACATTGGCAAATACAGCCGCACTTACAGACTTAATAGAAGCCTTGGTGTTGATTCCGTAGCCTTCAAATAAACCGGGCGTTTCCCAGAGCGAACTGGTTGAGCTTTTCGCAAATCGCCATTGCGCAGTACCCGATTCTTCGGTGCCATTTATTTTCACCTCTTGGTTAATAAAGAATATTCCGGCCACACCGCTTACGCGCGAAGAGAGGGTGCCCGCATACCTTACCTCTTGCGACCAGTTTCTATGCGTTGCCGGATTTTGAGATTTTGCCAGAGCTTGCAAGCCTGTAAAATCCCGATCGTTGGATGGATCCCAGTTCCAATAGCGCCAGGCCGTAGTTGCTGTTAAGGTACCCGGCCCCAGTTTCGAATCGATGTTGAGTGAAACTCCACCCAGGTCATTCCCCGATTTCCACGGAGTATCATGATCAATTTTTCTGTCGAACGCATTTGTGCTGGGTAGCTGATAATTTAAATCTGCAATGATTGCCCCAAACTGCCGGTAAGCAGGGCGCTTGGTTTCAACTACTCCGGCCACCACTTGTGCATAGCCATCGGGCCGCTGGCGCGAAGCATCGGCTGCCAACGTTATTGAAGTGGTGCCTGAAGGAGCAAATAACAATTGGCCACGAATACCCAGGTTGTTAAGATCGTTAATGTATTTGCCGGTTCTAACATTTTCAATTACCCCATCGCGTTGTGTGCCCGAAAAAGACAAGCGGGCAGCAAGTTTTTTACTCAACGGGCCGGTTACGGAGCTTTTAGCTTGTACGTAGCCGTAATTTCCATAACTCACTTCCAAATCGGCACCGGGTGTAAAACTGGCTTTACGCGAAGTAATGTTGAATGCACCGGCTGTTGTATTCTTGCCAAACAGTGTGCCTTGCGGGCCACGCAAAACCTCTACTTGTTCTACATCTATAAAATCCAAGGTGGCTGCTGCAGGCCGGGCATAGTACACACCGTCAACATAAAAGCCAACGCCTGGGTCCAGCCCATCGTTGGTTAATCCAAACGGAGAGCCCAACCCACGAATGTTGATGCCGGTGTTACGCGGATTGGAAGTATATAATTGCAGTGACGGAATAAATTCTTTCAGTCGATTGGCATTGAATGCGCCTGCGTCTTCAATCAACAGCCCATCCACTACTGAAATGGGAATTGGCACCTCTTGCATCGATTCAGTACGCCTGCGTGCGGTTACTACCACCTCTTCCAGTTCGCCATCGTTAATCAGTGTTATTTCAACAGGTTTCGATAGCTCGATGATTTGAAAATCCTGCGGCTTAAAGCCTACCGAACTTATGCGGATAACAAACGGAACCTGGTGCGTGGCCGGCAGTGTAAAGAGCCCGTTGGCATTGGTAACCGTGTACGTATTGGTACCCCGTAGAATAACGGTCGCGCCTTCCAACGGAAGCCCATCGCTATCTTTGATTATACCCGTTACACTATTTTGCCCATGGGCTGTGGCTGTGGCCAACACAAGCACTCCCAGAAAGTGAAGACGCAGTCTCATTAATAAATATTTAAAGTCTATAGATTTAATAGACTTTAAAGGTACTCATTTTTTGATACGTGCAACCCATACGGCATAAAAAAAGCGCCTGGTGGGGCGCTCTTCTCGTTATTCTATTCAGGTGTACCTACACTTTGATCTCAACATCCACTCCGCTGGGCAACTCCAGCTTCATCAACGCATCTACGGTTTTAGCACTGTTGCTATAGATATCCACCAACCGCTTGTAGGTGCAAAGTTGAAATTGCTCGCGCGATTTCTTGTTTACGTGCGGAGAGCGTAACACGGTAAATTTTTCTTTTTCTGTAGGCAACGGAATGGGTCCGCTTACCACAGCGCCAGTAGCTTTCACAGCCCGAACAATTTTTTCAGAAGACTTGTCAACCAGGTTGTGGTCGTAAGACTTTAATTTGATTCTGATTTTCTGATTCATGATCTAAACGTCTTTTAGATTTTTTATTTAGAGGCTACTGCGCCTTTTACTTCTTCAATTACCTTATCGGCCAGGTTTTTAGGTACCGGTGCATAGTGCGAGAAGGTAAGTGTTGCCGATGCACGCCCCGAGGTAATGGTGCGTAAATCTGTAACATATCCAAATAGCTCTGACAACGGAACATCGGCCTTAATAACCTGGGCACCGCCCCGGGTATCCATGCCTTTCATAATACCTCTTCTGCGGTTTAAGTCGCCCGTTACCGAACCGGTATATTCATCCGGTGAAATTACTTCTACGCCCATAATAGGCTCCAGCAACTGAGGGCCACATTTGGCGGCAGCTTCTTTAAAACCAATACGCGCTGCCAATTCAAACGACAGGGAGTCTGAATCCACATCGTGGTATGAACCATGGAACAAACGTACTTTCATCGAATCGATCGGATAGCCAGCCAACGGGCCGTTTACCATTGCCTGATCAAAACCTTTTTGCACGGCTGGTATAAATTCGCGTGGAATAACACCACCAACAATATCATTCACAAACTCCAGTCCTGGCTTGTCTTCAGGGCCAAGTTCGCGCGGGCCAATCTCAAATACGATATCGGCAAACTTACCACGACCACCGGTTTGCTTCTTGTAAACTTCTTTGTGTTCAACAAATTTGGTAAGCGCTTCTTTGTAGGCAACCTGAGGTGCACCCTGGTTAATCTCTACTTTGAATTCGCGCTTCAGGCGGTCAATGATAATCTCTAAGTGCAATTCGCCCATACCACGCAATATGGTCTGGCCAGTTTCCTGATCGGTGTTTACCCGAAGCGTAGGATCTTCTTCTACCAGCTTGGCTATAGCCATACCCAACTTATCGGCATCAACTTGCTTTTTAGGTTCAATGGCATAACCAATAACAGGCTCTGGGAAAATCATAGACTCTAACACCACCGGACGTTTTTCGTCACACAGGGTATCGCCAGTCTTAATATCCTTAAAACCAACTACGGCACCAATATCTCCAGCCTGTAGTCTTTCAATCTGATTTTGTTTATTGGCATGCATCTGGAATACGCGCGAAATCCGTTCTTTTTGTCCGGAGCGAGTATTCTGAATGTAAGAGCCAGATTCCAACACGCCTGAGTAAGCGCGCACAAAACACAACCGGCCTACGAAAGGGTCAGTAGCAATTTTAAAAGCAAGTCCAACAAATGGTTCCTTCTCATCCGGACGAATCTCTACTTCGGCTTCGGTATCGGGGTTGGTTCCGATAATTACATCTTTATCCAACGGTGAAGGCAGCAATTCCATTACATAGTCGAGCATGGTTTGCACACCTTTGTTTTTAAATGAAGAGCCGCATACCATCGGTACAATCTTCATGTCAATTACGGCCTTGCGAAGTGCGGTAAGAATCTCTTTCTCTGTAATGGAGTTTGGATCCTCAAAGAATTTTTCAATCAGGGTTTCGTCATACTCCGCTACTGCTTCCAGAAGTTTTTCACGGTATTCGTGGGCTTCTTCCTTCATATCATCAGGAATGGGTACTTCCTGGAAAGTCATACCTTTATCGGCTTCATTCCAGATAATTCCGCGGTTGTTAATCAAATCAACCACGCCCTTAAAGTTGTCTTCTGCTCCAATCGGTAATTGTAACGCAACCGCTTTGCTACCGAGTTTTTCTTTTACCTGCTTACAAACGCCTAAGAAATCGGCACCGGAACGGTCCATCTTATTTACAAACCCAATACGGGCAACTTTGTAATTATCTGCCAAGCGCCAGTTCGTTTCAGATTGTGGTTCTACCCCATCAACCGAACTGAACAAGAACACCAAACCATCCAACACACGAAGCGAGCGGTTCACCTCTACGGTGAAGTCCACGTGGCCCGGGGTGTCGATAATGTTTACGTGATACTCCTGATTGCGGTATTTCCAATGTACGGTGGTGGCAGCCGAGGTAATGGTAATACCACGCTCCTGCTCCTGCTCCATCCAGTCCATGGTAGCGGCACCTTCATGCACCTCACCAATTTTATGGTTTACCCCTGCGTAATAAAGAATACGCTCAGTGGTTGTGGTTTTACCGGCATCGATGTGCGCGGCAATACCAATATTACGGGTGTATTTTAGATCTCTTGCCATCTTTAAATCTATATGCGGGCCTTGTTACTCCGGTTCGCTTTGCACTAAACCGCCTGCCAGGCTTCCTGCTTCTATTTTATAATCTGAAATGTGAAAACGCCTTGTTTGCTTCTGCCATGCGATGGGTATCGTCTTTTTTCTTAATGGCAGCGCCTTCGCCTTTTGATGCCGCAATAATTTCGGCAGCCAGTTTATCCATCATTGTTTTTTCACCGCGTGCCCGGGCGTAGTCAATTAACCACTTTATGCTCAGGTTAATTTTGCGCTCCGGTCTGATTTCTACGGGCACCTGAAAGGTTGCGCCCCCTACCCTGCGGCTTTTTACTTCTACTGCTGGCATTACGTTGTTCATGGCACGCTTCCACACTTCAAGGCCTGGCTCTCCACCAGCCTTTTTCTCTACTTGTGCAATCGCATCGTAAAAAATATTGTAAGCCACGCTCTTCTTACCGCGCTCCATCATGTAATTCACAAACTTGGTTACCAGTGTGTCTCCAAACTTTGGATCGGGCAGCAGGTATCTCTTTTTAGGTTTCGCCTTTCTCATAGTCTAATTACTTATTTTTTTCCTTTAGCGGGAGCGCCTTTAGCCGCAGCGGCTGCAGCACCTGCTTTAGGACGTTTTGCACCATATTTTGAACGGCTCTGAAGACGACCGTTTACACCCGATGTATCCAATGCACCACGAACAATGTGGTACCGAACACCTGGTAAATCCTTAACCCGGCCTCCACGGATTAGCACGATGGAGTGTTCTTGCAGATTGTGACCCTCGCCTGGAATGTAGGCGTTAACCTCTCTATGGTTGGTTAGGCGTACACGCGCCACTTTACGCATGGCTGAATTTGGCTTTTTAGGCGTTGTTGTGTACACGCGGGTACAAACGCCTCTGCGCTGAGGGCATGAATCAAGAGCTGGCGATTTCGACTTAAAAGTCAGCTTCTTTCTCCCTTTTCTTACAAGTTGCTGAATGGTAGGCATTTATGTTATGTTTTTTTACCCTTAAAAAATAAGGACTGCAAAGGTATTTAAAGAACAATAGGATGCAAAACCCACACGAAGAATTTTCCTTTACTTTTAGCCCTAAAACACGGGTTTTGGGGTCAGGCTTCGCCAATTGTACCTCCAAAATTCATCGGAAACTGAGGCGCATCGTTAGTTTGCTTGATGGGCCCAAACGTTGCCTCATATTTACTAATATTATCCTTTAGGGCAGCCAGCAAGCGTTTGGCATGCTCGGGTGTAATAATAATGCGCGATTTTACCCGTGCTTTTGGTACCCCGGGCATTAACCGGATAAAGTCAATTACAAATTCGCTGTTGGAGTGGGCTATCATAGCCAGATTAGAATAAATCCCTTCGGCTATCTCTTCCGAAAGCTCAATGTTGATCTGGTTTTGGGGCGGGTTATTGTTTTGCTCTGCCATACCTCATATGTTTTGTTGATGATGTCTTTGAATTGATCCCTCTAAAAATAAAATGTGCGAAGGGCAAGCCATTCGCACATTTTTAAACTAATTCATTCTTCTATGCTTTAATCTGCCAACTCGCGCTCTTTAAACTTGCGCTCGGGCAAATTAACCAGCCGTTGATATTCCTCTTCTGAATTCACGATCAGATCATTGAGGTGGCGCTGACCTGTTCCGGCAGGAATCAAGTGGCCAACAATTACGTTCTCTTTCAAGCCCATTAACTGATCGGCCTTACCACGGATGGCAGCTTCGCTCAACACCTTGGTGGTTTCCTGGAACGATGCAGCAGACAGCCAGCTCTCTGTTTTAAGAGATGCTTGCGTAATTCCTTGCAGCGTTGGTCTTGAAACTGCCGATAACGCATCACGCACTTCCACCAGTTTTTGATCTTTGCGTTTCAGGGCGGAGTTCTCATCGCGCAATTCGCGAGGACTGATAATCTGACCTACTTTGAATTTCTGAGAATCTCCGGCTTCCGTAACCACTTTCTTATCCAGTACACGGTCGTTCTCTTCGCGGAACTCAAACTTATCTACATACTCGCCAGGCAAGAAGGTAGTATCACCCGAATCGATGATCTCCACTTTTTGCATCATCTGGCTAACGATACACTCGATGTGCTTATCATTAATCTTCACACCTTGTAAACGATATACTTCCTGTATTTCATTCACCAGGTATTCCTGAACAGCAGTTGGGCCTTTTATCGATAAAATATCAGATGGTGTAATTGCCCCATCGGACAAAGGCTGACCGGCCTTCACAAAATCGTTATCCTGAACCAGGATGTGTTTCGACAACGGCACCAGGTAACGCTTCTGCACTCCATCCTTAGATTCGATGAAGATTTCGCGATTACCGCGCTTGATACCTCCGTAAGTTACCACCCCATCAATCTCGCTAACCACAGCCGGGTTAGAAGGATTACGAGCTTCGAACAACTCGGTTACACGTGGAAGACCACCGGTAATATCGCGGCTCTTACCCATTGTGCGCGGAATCTTCGCCAACACCTGGCCTGCCTTGATTTTCTCGCCCTCATCCACAGCTAAGTGCGCGCCTACCGGAATGTTGTATCCTTTCGTGTCTGTCTTGCCATTAACTATAATAGCCGGGTTCTTCGTCTTATCGCGTGTATCGGTAATTACTTTTTCGCGGTGACCAGTTTGTTCATCCGATTCTTCTTTGTAGGTAATTCCTTCGATAATGGCTTCATATCCGATTTCACCATCAAACTCCGAAAGGATTACCGCATTGTACGGATCCCAGTAACATAACTCTTCACCTTTCTCCACCTTCTGGCCATCCTTCACCTTCAGGAAAGCTCCGTAAGGCACGTTGTTCGTTATCAGAATGCGTTTCTCTTCATCCAGAATTCTGATCTCACCGGTACGGCCCATCACTACTTTTACTTTATTCTCATCCCGATCGGTGGTATCTACTGTGCGAATACCTTCGAACTCGATCGTACCGGAGAACTTAGCTTTTATATTGGCTTCGGTTGCAATGTTAGAAGCTGTACCACCCACGTGGAAAGTACGCAGGGTAAGCTGTGTACCTGGTTCACCAATAGATTGAGCAGCAATAACACCAACGGCCTCACCAGCCTGTACCATTTTACCGGTTGCCAGGTTGCGGCCGTAGCATTTTGCACAGCCACCAATTTTGGTTTCGCAGGTTAGGATAGAGCGTATCTCAACTTCTTCTATGCTGCTCTCTTCTATCTTCTTCGCGATCTCGTCCGTAATCTCTTCGTTTGCTGCACAGATTAATTCTTCACTGATTGGATCGTAGATGTCGTGAACGGTAACGCGGCCTAAAATTCTTTCAGACAAAGGCTCAACAATATCTTCGTTATCTTTTAACGCTGTAACGTGCAAGCCCCGCAGTGTACCGCAATCTTCTTCTGTAATAACAAGATCTTGCGCCACATCCACTAACCTACGTGTTAAATAACCCGCATCGGCAGTTTTCAAAGCCGTATCGGCAAGACCTTTACGTGCACCGTGTGTAGAAATAAAGTACTCCAATACATCCAATCCTTCGCGGAAGTTGGAAAGAATCGGGTTCTCGATAATCGAACCCACTGAACCCGCAAGGTTTTTCTGAGGCTTCGCCATCAGACCACGCATACCACCCAACTGGCGAATCTGCTCTCTTGAACCACGGGCACCCGAGTGCATCATCATATAGATGGAGTTGAAACCTTGCTGATCTTCTTCCAACTGCTTCATCAGCGTGTTGGTGAGCATGGTATTGGTACGGGTCCAGATATCGATTACCTGGTTGTAGCGTTCGTTATCGGTAATAAGACCCATCATGTAGTTGTTCCATACCGAATCAACTTCTTTCTGTGCGTCTTCTACCAGTTTCTTCTTCTCAGCAGGAACTTTCACATCACCAAGACCCATTGACAAACCGCCTTTGTACGCCATCTGGAATCCTAATTCCTTGATGTCATCCAAAAACTTGGCGGTTTTGGCCTGGCCTGCCACGCGGAATACATCGGCAATAATGGTTTGCAGTTTCTTCTTGGTTAGCAGTTCATCAACAAATCCAACCTCAGAAGGAACAACCTGATTAAAGATTACTCGTCCGGTTACAGTTTCTACCATTTTGGTTTCGAGGTCGCCAGTTTTCTTGTCGCGGGTATTTACGCGTACTTTAATAAGGGCGTGCTTCGAAAGTTTGCCTTCGTTGTAAGCAATTATAACTTCTTCTGCCGAATAGAATTTCTTGCCTTCGCCTAACTGGCCCTTGCGACCTTTGGTTAGGTAATACAGACCCAACACCATGTCCTGAGAAGGTACCGTGATAGGCGCTCCGTTGGCAGGGTTCAAGATGTTGTGCGATGACAACATCAACAACGATGCTTCCAGAATAGCTTCTTGGCCAAGTGGCACGTGAACAGCCATCTGGTCACCATCAAAGTCAGCGTTGAACGCAGTACACACCAGCGGGTGCAACTGAATCGCTTTTCCTTCAATCAGTTTAGGCTGGAATGCCTGAATACCTAAGCGGTGAAGCGTTGGGGCACGGTTCAAAAGAACAGGGTGTCCTTTCAATACGTTTTCCAAAATATCCCACACAACAGGATCTTTACGATCCACTATTTTCTTAGCAGACTTTACAGTCTTTACAATTCCTCTTTCAATCAGCTTGCGGATAATGAACGGCTTGAATAGTTCTGCCGCCATATCTTTTGGCAAACCGCACTCATGCAGTTTCAATTCCGGACCAACCACAATTACTGAACGACCTGAGTAGTCCACACGCTTACCAAGCAAGTTTTGACGGAAACGTCCTTGCTTACCCTTCAGCATGTCACTCAATGATTTTAAGGCACGGTTACCATCTGAACGAACCGCATTCACTTTACGTGAGTTGTCGAACAAGGAGTCCACCGCTTCCTGAAGCATCCGCTTCTCGTTACGAAGAATAACTTCAGGTGCTTTAATATCAATCAATCGCTTCAGTCGGTTGTTGCGGATAATCACCCGTCTGTAAAGGTCATTCAAATCGGATGTAGCGAAACGACCACCATCCAACGGAACTAATGGACGTAACTCCGGGGGAATTACGGGCACCATTTTAATGGTCATCCACTCCGGACGGTTCTCGATCCGGGTGTTCGCATCGCGGAAAGCCTCTACTACTTTCAAACGCTTTAAGGCTTCAGCCTTCCGTTGCTGTGAAGTATCGGTAGCGGCCTGGTGACGTAGTTCGTAGGAAAGTTCATCTAACTTTACGCGCGACAATAACATCTCCAGTGCATCTGCACCCATCTTGGCGATGAACTTCTTCGGATCATTATCGTCCAACAATTGGTTTTCGCGTGGCAGCTTATCTACAATGTCCAGGTATTCTTCTTCCGTTAAGAAATCCAGGCGGTTTACACCATCTTCTTCCTTCACACCGGGTTGAATTACTACATATCTTTCGTAGTAAATGATTTGATCTAATTTTTTAGTAGGCAGACCCAACAAGTAACCAATCTTGTTAGGCAACGAACGGAAATACCAGATGTGCGCCACCGGAACCACCAATTCAATGTGGCCCATGCGCTCGCGCCTTACCTTCTTCTCCGTTACTTCAACTCCGCAACGATCGCAGATAATACCCTTGTAACGAATACGCTTGTATTTTCCGCAATGGCATTCCCAATCCTTTACAGGACCGAAGATGCGCTCACAGAACAAACCCCCCATCTCCGGCTTATACGTACGGTAGTTGATGGTTTCGGGCTGCGTTACTTCACCGTGCGAGCTTTCCAGAATTGATTCCGGAGAAGCAAGGCTGATGGTGATTTTGGAGAAGTCGTTGTTGATCTTTTTATTTTTTCTGAAAGACATCTTGTTAGTTTTTAGTCTTTAGTAAATAGTCCTTAGTTCTGGTCTCGCGTTCTGGGTAGATAATCCAACTAAGGACTAACTACTCAGGACTCAAGACTATTTTAATCCATGGTAATCTCAAGTGCAAGACCACGTAATTCGTGAACAAGCACGTTGAACGATTCCGGAATATTTGGCTTCCTCATGTTCTCACCTTTCACAATCGATTCGTAGGCTTTCGCACGACCAATCACATCGTCAGACTTGATAGTAAGGATTTCTTGCAGGATGTGCGATGCACCAAAGGCCTCGATCGCCCAAACCTCCATCTCGCCAAAACGCTGGCCACCAAACTGTGCCTTACCACCCAAGGGTTGTTGTGTGATAAGTGAGTACGGTCCGATGGAACGGGCGTGCATTTTATCATCAACCAGGTGCCCCAGTTTAAGCATGTACGCCATACCCACGGTTACGGGCTGATCGAACTTCTGACCGGTTAAGCCATCGTACAAATACGTGCGGCCATATTCCGGCAAGCCAGCTTCGGCTAACTCAGCCGATACCTGATCGATTGAAGCACCATCAAAAATTGGGGTAGCATACTTACGGCCCAGTTTTTTACCAGCCCACGCCAATACGGTTTCATAGATCTGCCCCAAGTTCATACGCGAAGGTACACCCAGCGGGTTCAAGCAAATATCAACAGGCGTTCCATCTTCGAGGAATGGCATGTCTTCTTCGCGAACAATACGTGCCACTACACCTTTGTTACCGTGGCGGCCGGCCATCTTATCTCCTACTTTCAGTTTGCGCTTTTTAGCCACGTAAACTTTAGCTAACTGCACAATACCTGCCGGTAATTCGTCACCTACTTCCAGTGTAAACCGTTCGCGTTTAAACTCGCCTGAAATTACGTTCCGCTTGTTCAGGTAGTTTTTAACCAGTTCTGCAACCAACTCGTTGGTGTCGTCTTCTGTAGTCCAGTTTTCCAGGCTCACATCGGCAATCAGATTTACCTCTTCCGGCACATTGTAGTTGCTTTCATCGCGGTAAATGTTTTTGTCAGGGAACAAATTGTTCTCAAGCACTTTGGCGGAGAACTTAACTCCTTTGCTGATTAACTCATCGCCAAACTTATGCTTAACACCCTGGCTGGTTTTACCGGTAAGCAAACTGGTAAGCTTCTTGATCATTTCAGCACGAAGCTCAGTAAGCTCTTTGCTGTAGCGATTCTTAAGTGCATCTAATTCTTTCTTAGACTTAGAGCGGATGTCTTTATCGCGCTTCGGTCTTGAGAAGAGCTTGGTATCGATTACCACGCCTTTTAATGATGGCGGTGCCTTCATCGAAGCGTCTTTCACATCACCAGCCTTATCGCCAAAGATGGCCCGCAACAACTTCTCTTCTGGTGTAGGATCGGTTTCTCCTTTCGGAGTAATCTTACCAATCAGAATATCGCCCTCTTTTACCTCTGCACCGATGCGGATGATACCGTTTTCGTCCAGGTGCTTCACAGCTTCTTCGCTTACGTTCGGAATTTCAGAAGTTAATTCTTCTTCGCCTCGCTTCGTATCGCGAACTTCCAATTCAAATTCTTCTACGTGGATGGATGTGTACACATCATCACGCACCACGCGCTCAGAAATTACAATCGCATCTTCGAAGTTATAACCTTGCCAAGGCATGTAAGCCACCAACAGGTTACGCCCTAAAGCCAACTCGCCATTAGCTGTTGCATATCCCTGGCAAAGGGGTTGCCCTTTAGCCACCTTATCTCCTTTTTTAACAAGCGGGGTAAGGTTAATACAGGTATCCTGATTGGTTCTTCTGAATTTTATCAGCGTATAGGTTTTCACTTCATCATCGAAGCGAACCATTTTTTGTTCGTCCGAAACTTCGTACCGAACCACAATTTTACGGGCATCTACAAATTCTACGGTTCCCGCTCCTTCAGCCAAAATAAGTGTTCGGGAGTCTATCGCAATACGACCTTCCAAACCGGTACCTACAATAGGTGCCTCCGGCCGAATGAGCGGCACTGCCTGGCGTTGCATGTTAGAACCCATCAATGCGCGGTTGGCGTCATCGTGTTCCAGGAACGGAATCATGGAAGCCGCAATAGATACAATCTGGTTAGGAGCAATGTCCATGTAGCGGATGTCTTTTGGTTCCACTACCGGAAAATCTCCTTCAAAGCGAGCCTTGATACGCTCGTCTTCAATTTCACCGTTGTTCTTAATTTTCACATTCGCCTGCGCGATGTTGTGCGTATCTTCTTCTTCGGCAGTCAGGAAGATTACTTCCTTGCCCTTCACTTTTCCACTCTCAACCTTCCGGTACGGGGTTTCGATAAAGCCCATCTTGTTCACTTTGGCATGTACGCAAAGCGATGAGATCAACCCGATGTTCGGACCTTCCGGAGTTTCGATGGTACACAAGCGGCCATAGTGCGTATAGTGCACATCGCGTACTTCGAAACCAGCGCGCTCTCTTGAAAGACCACCTGGGCCGAGGGCTGACATTCTGCGTTTGTGAGTAATTTCTGCCAATGGATTGGTTTGATCCATGAACTGAGATAACTGGTTAGTACCAAAGAACGAATTGATTACCGAAGACAGGGTACGCGCATTGATCAGGTCAACCGGCTTGAAGTCTTCGTTATCGCGCACGTTCATTCTTTCTTTGATGGTTCGGGCCATCCGGGCCAAGCCCACACCAAATTGCGAGTACAGTTGCTCACCAACTGTCCGCACGCGTCTGTTGCTTAAGTGGTCAATATCATCCACCACTGCTTTCGAGTTGATCAAACCAATCAGGTACTTCACAATCAGAATAATATCTTCTGTTGTTAATACACGCTGATCAAAACTTAGATCAAGACCTAGTTTTTTATTAATTCTATAGCGTCCTACTTCACCCAGATCGTAGCGCTTTTCGCTGAAGAACAAGCTTTGGATAATATCGCGGGCTGTTTGTTCATCGGGCGCTTCGGTATTTCTTAATTGACGGTAGATTTGTTCAACCGCTTCTTTTTCTGAGTTGGAGTTATCCTTAGCAAGGGTGTTGAAGATAATGTGGTAATCGGCTACGTTTACATCTTCGCGGTGTAAAATAATAGACTTCACCCCCGACTCGAGAATAACATCTACATCTTCGGCAGACAATACATGGTCGCGCTCCAGCAATACTTCATTCCGGTCAATGGACACCACCTCACCGGTATCTTCATCCACAAAGTCCTCTGTCCAGGTTTTTAACACCCGGGCAGCCAGCTTGCGGCCTACTGTCTTCTTAAGTGTGTTCTTATTGGCTTCGATTTCTTCGGATAATCCAAAGAGATCAAGAATATCCTTATCAGTACCATAACCAATGGCACGCAGCAGCGTGGTTACGGGGAATTTCTTTTTACGATCAATGTATGCGTACATAACCGCATTCACATCGGTAGCAAACTCAATCCACGAACCTTTGAACGGAATGATCCGTGCAGAATAAAGTTTCGTTCCGTTGGTGTGTTTACTCATGGCAAAGAACACACCGGGCGAACGATGCAATTGCGATACAATTACACGCTCAGCACCATTAATTACGAACGAACCTTTCTCGGTCATGTAGGGAATGTTCCCCAAAAACACTTCCTGTTCAATGGTTTGAAAATCTTCGTTGTCCTCGTCATTACAAGTCAAACGTAGTTTCGCCTTAAGCGGAACAGAGAAAGTTAATCCCCGATCAATGCATTCATCCACGTTATACTTGGGTGGATCAATGGTATAATCAACAAACTCCAACACGAAGTTCTCGCGGGAGTCGGAGATGGGGAAGTTCTCTGCAAATACTTTAAAGAGTCCTTCGTTTTGTCTTTTTTCGGCAGGTGTTTCGATCTGCAGAAAATCTTTGAAGGATTGAAGTTGGATATCCAGAAAGTCGGGATATTCAAGAACCTTCTCTATGGAAGAGAAATCAATCCGGTTATTAAGTGTTGTCTTCTTTGCCAAGGTACTTCTTCGTTTAAATTTCCTGGACTAGACTAATCCGTTCTACTACAAATTTGCGGGTACGTGCTTTGTGCACTATAAATAGGGAAAGACCCCAGCTCCACTCGAATGGATCTGGGGCCTGAATTCCGTTCAGACGGTACCCTTCGTCTTCAAGAAGATTACTTCAACTCTACTTCGGCACCTGCCTCAACAAGTTGCTTCTTCAAGTTCTCAGCTTCGTCTTTCGGTAAGCCTTCTTTGATAGTTTTAGGAGCTCCGTCCACTACATCTTTAGCTTCTTTTAAGCCAAGACCAGTTAATTCTTTAACCAGTTTAACGATCTGGAGTTTATTAGCACCTGCCGACTTCAATACTACATCGAAGTTGGTTTTTTCGGCAGCGGCAGCGCCACCACCAGCGGCAGGACCAGCCGCAACTGCAACCGCAGCAGCAGCAGGCTCAATGCCATAAGTTTCTTTCAGGTACGAAGCCAGTTCGTTTACTTCTTTAACGGTAAGTTCTACCAGTTGATCGCCAAGAGATTTTACGTCAGCCATGATTTGTAAGTGTTTAAGATTCTTGAATTAATTTTGTTTTCTTTCTTCCAATGCCTTTACAAGGCCTGCTACGGTTTGTTTGCCGCTTAACAAAGCAGACAATACATTCTTGGCAGGAGATTGCAGCAAGGAAATGATTTCGCCAATGAGTTCGTTTTTCGATTTCAACTCAGCCAGCGTGTTCAGGTTTTCCTCTCCAATAAATAGAGTGGATTCGATGGAGGCTCCCTTTAAACCGGGTTTACCATCCAACTTCTTTCTATACTCCTTTATAACTTTTGCCGGTACGTTCCCTATCTCTTTCGAGAAGATTACTCCGGAAAAGCCATGCAGGGTTGTGAATAGCTCTTCATAATTACCTTCTTGCTTTTCCAATGCTTTGCGGATAAGCGTGTTTTTATACACACGGTACTCCACACCGGCATTGAAACACAGTCTGCGAAACGCATTGATCTGCGCTACGGTAAGACCGGAAGCATCGGTAATATAAAAGTGGTTGTGCTGAGAAAATTTCTCAGTCAACTCATTAATAATTTGCCCTTTTTCTTCCCTGGTCATGTGTGTCTAATTAAATACCTACTACCGAATTCTTATCCACTATAATTCCCGGGCTCATCGTGGAAGACAGGGAGATACTTTGAATGTACGTTCCCTTCGATGAAGCGGGTTTTAACTTAACCACTGTGTTGATAAGTTCAGCAGCATTATCTTTTATTTTGTCTGCGCTGAAGGAAGCCTTCCCAACACTGGCGTGAATAATTCCTTGTTTGTCAATTTTGAAGTCCACTTTACCCGCCTTTACCTCCTTCACTGCTTTTCCTACTTCGAGGGTAACCGTGCCCGACTTCGGGTTAGGCATTAAACCACGTGGGCCCAATACCTTACCTAATTTACCAACCTTAGCCATTACGGTAGGCATGGTAATAATAACATCAATATCTGTCCAGCCGGCTTCAATCTTCTGAATGTAATCATCCAACCCTACATGCTCTGCACCGGCATCTTTGGCTTCCTGGGCCTTATCGGGCGAGCACAATACCAGCACGCGTACCGATTTACCCAACCCGTGTGGCAGGGTAACTACCCCGCGTACCATTTGGTCAGATTTCTTAGGGTCAACACCCAGGCGAATGTCTACATCTACCGAAGCGTCAAACTTGGTAAAGGAAATTTCCTTTAATACTTTGGCCGCATCTTCCAAAGAATACTCCTTCTCCGGATTGTATTTTGCCAGAACGGCTTTTCTGTTTTTTGTCAACTTTGCCATTGTAATTTCTTATTTATCCCAAGGGGCGGTTCCACTTACAGTTACTCCCATGCTGCGGGCCGTGCCGGCAATCATTTTCATTGCTGAATCAACCTTAAAAGCATTAAGGTCAGGCATTTTCAATTCGGCTATTTTCTTAATCTGATCCCAACTGATAGAACCAACCTTTGCACGGTTAGGCTCCTTAGAACCTTTTTGAATTTTAATAGCCTCCATAATCAATACGGCTGCAGGCGGTGTTTTAATTACAAAGTCGAACGACTTATCGTTGTAAATTGTAATAAGCACTGGCAATACCTGCCCTTGCTTGTCTTGCGAGCGCGCGTTGAACTGTTTGCAGAAGTCCATGATGTTCAAACCTTTTGAACCCAGTGCTGGACCAATTGGAGGCGCAGGGTTTGCCTGCCCGCCTTTTACCTGCAATTTCAAATAACCGGTTACTTCCTTAGCCATTGTATTACTAGTCTACTTTTTCTACTTGCATATAACTTAACTCTACCGGGGTGTTTCGTCCAAAGATTTTCACCATCACGTTGAGTTTCTTCTTGTCTTCAAAAATTTCTTCTACCGAACCTGTAAAGCCACTGAATGGTCCATCCATTACTTTTACCGATTCGCCTTTGATAAATGGAGTTTCCAGCTTTTCTTCAAACTGATCTACTTCATCTACCTTACCTAAGATGCGGTTCACTTCTGACTGGCGCAGGGCTACCGGGTCTTTAGAGGTGGCGCTGGAACCGTTGGCTCCCAGAAAACCAATAACACCCGGTATGTTATTAACCGTGTGGTAGGCTTCGCCATTCGAAAGATCGGCCGACACCAGCACGTAGCCCGGAAAGAAATTTCTTTCGCGAACCCGCTTTTTGCCGTTACGCATCTCATATACTTTCTCGCTCGGTATCAACACTTGCGGAATAAACTCCACCAGTTTAGAGCGTTCAATTTCAGTTTCCAGGTAAGATTTTACCTTCTTTTCCTGGCCGCTGATAACGCGTAAAACATACCACTTAAGCTCTGCCATTGGTTTTTCGGTTAGAATTCGCGGTAAAACCAGGCCAAAGCATTATTGAACCCGAGGTCGATAACTCCAATAACAATGGCAAAAATCAACGATGCCACCAGCACCAAAATAGCACTGCTTTGCAACTCGTTGAACTTAGGCCACGAAACCTTATTGCGGATTTCGTCAATGGACTCCAGAATATAGTTCTTAACTTTTTCCATCCATTCTTTAGTTTTTCACGGTTTCTAAAGCTTTGAGTAGTAAGACCGTGGCTTAAAACTCAACCCCACTCCATTTGCACGGGTGGAGAGATTCGAACTCCCATCAACGGTTTTGGAGACCGCTATTCTACCCTTGAACTACACCCGTTTGCAGGAGACCCATCAAATTAGGCCGTTCTAAAACCGCTAATTTAAAAGGACTGCAAAGGTAGAAGAAGGCCAAAAGAAAACAAAAGGGCGGCTAAGAAAAATACAGGAAAGTTTGGATGCTGATTATCAGATTGTTACCTGTTATTCTAAGCATATTGCTTTTACCCCCATTCATCAATCAAATTAAACTAAGCAGCTCTGCAGCCAATCGAAGAAAAAAAGAGGCTGCCTCTCGACAGCCTCCATTAACTCACTACGTTCAAAACTCAGTAGTCCAAACGAAGTCTTAATCCAAAATCTCAGTTACCTGACCTGAACCCACGGTACGGCCACCTTCGCGGATAGCGAAGCGAAGACCTTTTTCCATTGCAATCTTATTGATCAGTTCCACTTCGATGGTCACGTTATCGCCAGGCATAACCATTTCGATACCGGCAGGCAATTTAATTTCGCCTGTTACATCTGTAGTGCGGAAGTAGAATTGCGGACGATACTTGTTGAAGAACGGAGTGTGACGACCACCTTCTTCTTTAGAAAGTACGTACACTTCGGCCTTAAACTTAGCGTGTGGTGTTACAGAGCCGGGTTTGCAAATAACCATACCGCGGGCGATCTGGTCTTTTTCAATACCGCGCAACAACAAACCAACGTTATCGCCAGCTTCACCTCTGTCAAGAATTTTGCGGAACATCTCCACACCTGTAATCGTGGAGCTTAGGTTTTCGGCACCCATACCCAAAATCTGAACCGGGTCGCCAGTTTTGATTACACCGCGCTCGATACGACCGGTAGCCACTGTACCACGGCCTGTGATAGAGAACACATCTTCTACCGGCATCAGGAAGTCTTTATCAACCAAACGCACGGGAAGCGGAATGTACTCATCAACCGCTTTCATCAATTCTTCAATTTTTTCTACCCACTTGGCATCGCCATTCAAGCCACCCAACGCAGAGCCACGGATTACCGGAGTTGTGTCGCCAGGGAACTTGTAAGAAGAAAGCAATTCACGAATTTCCATTTCAACCAGGTCAAGCAATTCGCCATCGTCAACCAAGTCAACTTTATTCATAAACACAACCAGGGCAGGTACACCTACCTGGCGCGCCAGCAGAATGTGCTCGCGGGTTTGAGGCATAGGACCATCGGTAGCAGCAACTACCAGAATAGCACCGTCCATCTGGGCAGCACCGGTAACCATGTTTTTCACATAGTCAGCGTGACCTGGACAGTCAACGTGTGCATAGTGGCGGTTGGCAGTTTGGTATTCTACGTGCGAGGTGTTGATGGTAATACCTCTTTCTTTTTCTTCAGGCGCATTGTCGATAGAGGAGAAATCTCTTTCGGCTGCAAGGCCTTTGGATGCAAGTACTTTAGTAATAGCAGCGGTAAGCGTGGTTTTACCGTGGTCAACGTGACCAATGGTACCAACGTTAACGTGCGGTTTCGAGCGGTCAAATGTTTCTTTTGCCATGTTTGAAAATCCCAGTTAAAGTTTAAAGTGTATAAATAGTTAATTAAAAGTTACTAAGTCTTTTCTCCAATTTTATATGGAGTACACCCTAAACATGTTAAGCCTTTCGGATAGGAATTTGCCAGTTGGCAAGTGAATCTTCTACTTCGTTACCGGTGGTCGCTACGCACCCGAAGTACAAGGTTCAAAAATTCTAAAATCAAAATTTCAAAAGCCAGATTACCCGTTTGGTAATCTTTCCACTTTCTTGAGTTGCTGAGATCATCAACCACTCTTTACAGAGCTGTTGATGAGGATTGAACTCACGACCTCTTCCTTACCAAGGAAGTGCTCTACCACTGAGCTACAACAGCAACACAGGACTTTGGCATTGGGGCTTAGAAAGTAATCCTTATGCCTAATGCCCAAGTCCTAAAAATCGAGCGGGAGACGAGGCTCGAACCCGCGACCTATAGCTTGGAAGGCTATCGCTCTACCAACTGAGCTACTCCCGCTTTTCTAACTCTTACAAAGAATCTGCTACTTATAGCTTTGGAATCCGCCACCAGGCGGACTACCAACTCAGCTACTAACGCTTTTCTAACTCTTACAAAGAACCTGCGCCTATAGCTTTGGAATCCGCCACCAGGCGGACTACCAACTCAGCTACTAACGCTTTTAACTCTTACAAAGAATCTGCGACCTGTAGCTTTGGAATCCGCCACCAGGCGGACTACCAACTCAGCTACTAACGCTTTTCTAACTCTTACAAAGAATCTGCGACTTATAGCTTTGGAATCCGCCACCAGGCGGACTACCAACTCAGCTACTAACGCTTTTCTAACTCTTACAAAGAACCTGCGACCTATAGCTTTGGAATCCGCCACCAGGCGGACTACCAATTAAACTACTCCCGCATTCAATTTCGAATTCGAAATTAGTTGTGGGGAGAACAGGATTCGAACCTGTGAAGACATAAGTCAACAGATTTACAGTCTGTCCTCGTTGGCCGCTTGAGTATCTCCCCAAAGCATTTTTATGAACGTGTGGAAGCTTTTTACCTTATCGCTTCCGCTATTTGCTGAGGCATGCTCAAAAAATAGGAGTGCAAAATTATACGGTTTTTCGGTTTGGCCAAACGGGGGCAATCCAAAACTTTGGGTTTTTGCTAAATCCGGGCCCAGTTACATTACAATAATGTCGGTAAGCACATCGGCCCCAAATTCCTTTTGAAAAATTTCTATCAGGCGGGTTTTATGAAATTGGAAGTCGTTTTTTAATGCCGGGCTGTCTAAGTGAACAAAAAGCACTTTGTTACGAACATGCAACTTTTTGGTATGGCGGGCTAACACTTTGCCTACCAGGCGCTCCCATGAGGCAATCAGGCTAGCCTCATCAAACCGGGATTTGATCCGGTTAGCGTTTAACCAGTTTTGAATAACCTCGCCAATATGGTGCGAGTTGCCGTCTTTTTTTAACCCCGAAGCCATGCCTGTGTAAAGGTACCATTTTCGATGTGAAACACGGTGGCTTTGATTTGGGCTGCATGAAGGATTTGCCGGGTGCGCTCTGGCCGCGCATCGGTTATAAAGAGTTGCCCAAATGTGCCTGCGGTAATCAGGTTAATGAGCTTTTGAATCCGGAAGTCGTCCAGTTTGTCAAAAATATCGTCCAATAGCAGAATGGGCTTTACCCCTAGCACATTATAGAGAATCTGAAATTCAGATAATTTTAGGGCCACCAGCAATGATTTTTGCTGCCCTTGCGATCCTACCCGTCTGATTTCAAAATCGTTAAGTTGAAACAGGAAATCATCGCGGTGAATGCCTGTGGTAGTTCGCTGCAAGGCAATATCGCGCGGCAGCGAGCCGGCTAACAGATCGCTAAAGCTTTTATCTGTTAAATCCGACCGATAGCGGATACCCACATCTTCGGCCGGGTTATCGGCCAGGTAAGCATAATGGGCTTTTACGCTTGCCTCAAACTCGGTACTAAATTTTGCGCGCTGCTCGTGCAGGTAGTTGCCAGCCTGCACCAGTTGTGTGTTGTAGGTTTCCAACAAGTCCTTATCCACTCTTCCGCTTTCAGAAAAATTGCGTAGCAGACCATTGCGTTGCTTGAGGGAGTGAGTGTAATTGATGAGATGCAGGAGGTATGTGCGATTGGTTTGGCTAAGCATGGCATCTACAAACTTTCGCCTTAGTTCGGCACCATCCCAAATCAATTCAATATCCTGCGGGGCTATAAGCACGACCGGGTATTTGCCAACGTGCTCCGAAAAGCGCTGGTAGTCGAGGCCATCTTCGCGCAATACTTTTTTACCTCCGGCCTGCAGGGCACACTCTACTTCTTTTACTTTTCCGCCAGCCGTAAACCTGCCGCGCAAAAAAAATGCTTGCTGCTGATGGCGAATGTTCTGTACATCGTACGGATTAAAGGCGCTTTTGGAAAAAGCCAGGTAGTATATGGCATCCAATACATTGGTTTTACCCGAGCCATTGTTGCCCACCACGCAGGTTACGGCTGCATCAAAAGCGAGTTCTACCTCGGCATGATTCTTAAAATTGAAAATACGAAGGCTAGACAAAAACACGCTTGGTAGTGATAATTTCCAGATTAAGTACGAACAGTCATTTGGCGATTGGCGCCCGGTGGCGTATTTTCGCAACTCATTATTTTGAATTCAAAATTAGCAATTATGGCCACAGCCCCTGCTAAAAGCAGCCCCCGAAAAGAGAAGAAGGCATATTCGAAAGAGACCTACATGTTTTGGTTTGAAAGCATGTACCTGATGCGCAAGTTTGAAGAAAAAGCCGGCCAGCTTTATGGCATGCAAAAGATCCGCGGTTTCTGCCACCTGTACATTGGGCAAGAAGCCTGTGCGGCCGGGTCAGTTTCGGCTTTGCGCAAAGGGGATAAATATATTACTGCTTACCGCGACCATGGCCATCCCCTGGCATTGGGCACCAGCCCCAACGCCATCATGGCTGAGATGTACGGTAAAGAAACCGGTGTCTCGAAAGGGAAAGGTGGATCGATGCACATTTTTGATAAAGAGCACAATTTTGTTGGGGGCCACGGTATTGTGGGGGCGCAAGTGCCTATGGGTGCCGGGTTGGCTTTCGCTGAAAAATATAACAAAACCGGCAACTTGTGCATTTGCTATATGGGCGATGGAGCCGTTCGGCAGGGCGCTTTTCACGAAGCCTTGAACCTGGCCATGTTATGGAAGCTGCCGGCCATTTTTGTAATTGAAAACAACGGCTATGCCATGGGTACTTCGGTGCAGCGTACTTCCAATGTGCACGATCTTTATACCTTGGGCGAAGCGTATGACATGCCCTCGGAGCCGGTGGACGCGATGAATGTAGAAGCTGTGCACGAGGCCGTAGAACGGGCAGCCGAACGGGCGCGGGCGGGTGAAGGCCCTACCCTGCTGGAGTTTCGCACCTACCGGTACAAGGGCCACTCGATGAGCGACCCGCAGAAGTATCGCAGCAAAGACGAAGTAGAAGAATACAAACAGCGCGACCCGTTGGAACAAGTGCGGGCAACGATACTCAGCAAAAAAATAGCCACCGAACAAGAGTTAGAGGCTATCGAACAAAAAGTAAACGCGCAAGTAGAAGAAAGTGTAAAGTTTGCCGAAGAATCGAAGTATCCTGATCCTTCGGAAGCATTAACCGATGTTTACTACGAAGCTGATTATCCCTTTATTTTGGACTAACCCCGGCTTTTGTTTAATAAGCCTGAATGTTTAGTTTTGCGTCCCGTTCGGTAAACCCGCAACGGGATTTTATTTTGATTAACGATCATGGCAAAAAAGGAAGAAAAAGCAGACTTACTGGAAAACGCAGAAGTACTACAGGAAAAATTGGTGGGTGTTGAGGGTTGGTTCGAGAGCAATCCTAAAACCTCTATTGGGATTGTAGCCTTCATCTTAGTGCTTATTGGCGGCTACTTTGGCTACCGGTACTATAGCAGCAGCCAAGACAATCTTGCACAAAACGAAATGTTTCAGGCTGTGCGTTACTTCGAGGCCGACAGCCTTAACCTTGCCTTGAATGGTGATGGAAATGCATTAGGCTTTTTGCAAATAATTGAAGACTACGGCCGCACCAAAGCCGGCAACCTGGCCAATTACTATACTGGCGCCATTTACCTGAAGCAAGGAAAATTTCCGTTAGCTATTTATCATCTGAAAGATTTTAGTGCAAACGATCTGCTGGTACAGGCCCGGGCTTATAGCCTGATGGGCGATGCCTACATGGAGCAAGATAACTTTGAAGAAGCAGCGCGCTACTACGATAAGGCCGCCAGCCATAATCCTAACAAAGAATTTTCGCCAGCCTACCTGATGAAGGCTGCTTTAGCCTATGAAAAATTAAATAAGCCGGAGAAAGCCAAGGCCGCGTACCAAACTATCATCGATAAATTTTGGGAATCGAGCGAATACCAGAATGCCCGCAAATACAAAGCACGGCTGGAGAACAACTCGTAACAAAGAATTATATTTAACTTTGAAAAGGGATGGTTCGCTATCCCTTTTTTATTTAGCATTTCTTCTTATGGCAGGTCAACTTAAATCGGTTTCTGGAAAAAGTAAAATCGACTTATCGAAAAAGAAATTTGGCATTGTTGTAGCCGAATGGAACGATGAGATAACCGAAGCGCTCTACGAAGGTGCCTTCCATGCGTTGCGCACGTTGGGCGTAAAGAAATCTCACGTAGTACGAAAAAACGTACCGGGTACTTTTGAACTTACCTTGGGTGCACTGTGGATGGCTGAGAAAAAAGATATTGACGCAGTAATCTGCATAGGCTGCGTAATTCAAGGCGACACTCCGCATTTTGATTACATCTGCCAGGGAGTAACGTACGGCATTACCGAAGTAAACATCAAAACAAAAAAGCCGGTGATCTTCGGGGTACTCACTACGCTCACTAAAGCCCAGGCATTGGAGCGGGCAGGTGGAAAACTTGGCAATAAGGGCGAAGAGGCTGCTGTTACCGCAGTAAAGATGCTGGAGTTTTGAAATGAATCTGAAAACTACCTTGCTGCTGTTAACCGTTGGCGCAGGGTTTATTGTTTTTCAGACAGGCGCACAACCGCAACTTACCGGCCGCATTGTAGCCGCGCAGACAGGCGAACCGCTGCCATTTGTTAACATCTCCATTGCAGGCACCACCCTGGGAACCACTACCGACATTAATGGCCGGTACACGTTACCACGTGCTCCTGAAAGCCCGGTGCGCATAAGCTATGTTGGGTATAAAACTCAGGTGCTTACAGCCGAAGGTTTTATAAAAACCCATCGGCTTATTGCACTGGAGGAGGCACCTACGCTACTCAAAGAACTTTTGATTACGGCCGGAGAAAATCCAGCACATAAAATTATTCGCAAGGCAATTGCCAACCGCCAGCGCAACGACCCCGAAAACATAGCGTCATTTTCTTACAAGGCCTATCATAAATTTTATGCTACACTTGCCGGCACGCCAAAACCAGATACCGCACAACAAATAAGCTTTCTAAAAAACAGTCATTTTTTTGTAAGCGAAACGGTATCGGAGCGAAAGTATGTTAAACCCAATCTGAATAAAGAAACCATTACGGGCAACCGCATGTCGGGCGTAAAAGATCCGTTCTTTGCTGTGTTGGCTACCGACTTTCAGCCTTTTACATTCTATAAAGAATATATCCCGCTCCTCGACAAAACGTATCGGAATCCGATTAGCCCCGGCAGCATTGGTAAATACGAGTACCAACTTGCCGACACGCTGTACCGAGGAGCCGATACTACGTACGTGATTACTTTCGAACCCTTGCCCGGCAAAATTTTTGAAAGTCTAAAAGGTCAGCTCTATATCCATACCAATGGGTATGCGCTGGAGTACGTGTTAGCACAGCCGGCCGATGAGCACATGCTTACCGAGATTCAAATTCAACAGCACTATACCCAGGTAGAGGGCCACTGGTTTCCGCAACAACTTAATACCGAGTTTACTTTAAAGGAGTACAAAATAAAAAACCGAAGCGTGGTGTACCTACACAGCACCTACCTTACCGATGTGCAGATAAACGCACCTTTGGCTAAGCGCGATTTTGGGTTGTTGAACCTGAATTTTTTACCGCAGGCTAATACCCGCCCCGAAGTTTTTTGGCAGAAAGAAAGGTTAGATACACTGGAGAGAAAAGAACAAAACACGTATAAACTCTACGACTCGCTTAGCAACCGGCTTGGCTTTTTGAATAAAACCATGCGCGTTATGGAAGGTGTTGTAACCGGTAAATTAAAGTGGGGAAAATTTTATGTGCCTCTTGAAGATGTGCTGCGAATAAATAACTACGAGGGCCTGCGCCCCGGGTTTGGCTTGCAAACCGGAACTGCACTTTCAGAAGTGCTGCAAGCAAATGGCTATGCAGCTTTTGGCTTGAAAGACAAAGCCGCAAAGTATGGAGCCGGACTACGCATAAATTTTATGCGTGAGAAAGAATTTTTCTTAGAAGGTGTTTTTAGACAGGATGTAACCGAACCAGGTCAAAGCCAATTTATAAAACCACCACTCATTAGTAATGGCAATCAGAGTTATCGAAACTATTTAACCAGCCGTATGGACAGTATAAGGCAAACTGTCTTGCGCCTTCACACACGGCCCTTTCGCTTTACCCAACTTGTTGTGTATGCAAACCAGCAAACCAACAACCCCGCCTATGCCTACACATTTGCGGCTTTTGGTGAGCAGCGGCAAACGTTTCGGATTTTCGAAAGCGGATTGCAGTTACGCTTTGCTTTGCGCGAAAATCATGTGCAGATAAATCAACTTGCAACTGTAGCCAATCAGGCCTATCCCCAATTAAACGTTAGTATTTCAAAAGCCTGGCCCGGCACCAGGCACGGTCAGTATGAGTTTATTAAAACTGAATTTTCGCTTACGCATCAGTTTACAGTGCGCGGCTTTGGCAGCACCCAAATTAAAGTAGCGGGCGGTTTATTGCAGGGCGCAGTTCCCTATTCGTATTTATTCAATGCTCCGGGTGCGCAATATGACCGTAGGTTTCTAAATAACCTTTGGGTGTTCAACTACTTTCAAACCATGGGGTTATATGAGTTTGCTTCCGATAGGTACACCTATCTTTTTGTAACTCACAACGTAGGACGGCTAACAGGCACCGGCAACAAGTACCTCAGGCCAGAATTGCTTTTACTTTACAATGTGGGTGTAGGAAGCTTGAACAATAAAGCGCTGCACGAACAAATTACCTTCAATACCCTGAACAAAGGTTTTTGGGAAAGTGGACTCGTACTCAACAACCTGTTTCGGTTTAAGTACATGAATATTTTTTACTGGGGCCTGGGGGCTGGCGTGTTTTACCGGGGTGCCTATCAATTTGATGAAGACCGGAAAAATCTTTTCGCTAAACTTTCAATGACGTTTTCGTTTTAAAGTGCAGGCCCGAAAATCGAAAGATGAAAAAAATTTAGCAGTGCCTATTATAAAGTTAAGGGATCATACTCACCAATAGTTATAACTTCTGGTGATTATGATCCCCAAAGGAAGGTTTACATGTTCTTAACCACTTCCTGCGCAAACTCAGAGCACTTAAGGAGTGTAGCTCCCTCCATCAACCGATGAAAATCATACGTTACGCGTTTGGACGAAATTGCTTTTTCTAATCCTTTATTGATCAGATCGGCTGCTTCCTGCCAACCCATATATTCCAACATCATTACACCCGAAAGAATTACCGAGCCGGGGTTTACTTTATCCTGACCGGCATACTTAGGCGCGGTGCCGTGGGTAGCTTCGAAAATAGCATGGCCGGTGATGTAGTTAATATTGGCACCCGGTGCAATTCCAATACCGCCCACCTGGGCAGCCAGGGCATCGCTCAGGTAATCGCCATTCAAATTCAGGGTAGCGATTACTTCAAAGTCATCGGGGCGGGTAAGCACTTGCTGCAGGGTGATGTCGGCAATCGAATCTTTGATTAACACTTTTCCGGAAGCAAGCGCGGCCTTCTGTTCGGCATTCGCTGCCTCTTCACCTTTCTCCTTCTTGGTTTTCTCCCATTCGTTCCAGGTATATACTTTATCGCCAAAGTATTCTTTGGCCACGGCATAGCCCCAATCGCGGAAAGCACCTTCGGTAAATTTCATAATGTTACCCTTATGCACCAGCGTTACCGACTTGCGCTTAAACTTAATGGCATACGAAATAGCGCTGTGAATCAGGCGCACGCTACCGCTCCAGCTAACGGGCTTTATACCAATACCCACATTTACATCAGTATTTACATTTGTGGCGCCTACCGATTTCCAAAATGCTTCGGATTTTTCTTTTGAGTTGAAACGAATCTTGTTGAACTCTTTAGGAAATTCTTTCGCCAGGAAGTCTAATACCTTTTGCGACTCGGGTGTGCCGGCCGCAAACTCAATGCCTGCATAAATGTCTTCGGTGTTTTCGCGGAAGATGACCATATCTACCGCACCAGGATTTTTTACCGGAGAGGGAACTCCGTTATACCAGCGCACCGGGCGCAGGCACACGTACAAATCCAATATCTGCCTTAAGGCAACATTTAATGAACGAATTCCACCACCTACCGGAGTTGAAAGCGGGCCTTTAATACCCACCAGGTAATCGCGGAAAGCATCTAAGGTTTCATCGGGCAACCAATTGCCCACCTGGTTAAACGACTTTTCTCCGGCCAGCACTTCCTTCCAGTTAATCTTGCGCTTTCCACCATAGGCTTTGGCTACGGCTGCATCGAATACGCTTTGGGAGGCTTTCCAAATATCCGTACCGGTGCCATCGCCTTCTATAAAAGGAATTACCGGGTTATCGGGTACAGTTAGTTTGCCGTTGCTGATGGTTATTTTCTGCTCGCTCATTTTATTTAATGGTTAAATAATTCTTTTTGATTTTTTGAGTCGCGAAAAATAGGAAAAATCTACGGTTCGCTCCATGAGAAATTGCGTTTGGTTTTCTTCAATACTTTTCGTCTGTGCTGGGAAATGAATTTGCCTTTACATCGCTCACGTAATTTCCTACGGCATCGGTAATCGTGGCGTACAAATCGGCATACCTGCGCAAAAAGCGAGGTTTAAACTGATTGGTGATTCCCAGCATATCCTGCATTACCAATACCTGGCCATCCACATCGGGGCCCGCCCCAATACCTATTACCGGAATGTGCAGGGCGGCAGTTACTTTCTTTGCCAGCTCGGCCGGAATTTTTTCAAGTACCAAGGCAAAACAGCCGCACTCTTGCAGCAGCAAAGCATCTTCCAGCAACTTGTTGGCTTCGGCTTCAGCCCGCGCGCGCACCGTATAGGTTCCAAACTTGTAAATGGATTGAGGAGTTAAACCAAGGTGGCCCATTACCGGGACTCCGGCACTTAAAATGCGTAGCACCGAGTCTTTTACTTCGCTGCCACCTTCTAACTTAACCGCATGGCCGCCCGATTCTTTCATGATGCGGATGGCCGAGCGCAACGCCTCGCCAGAACTTCCCTGGTAATGACCAAAGGGAATATCTACAACCACCAACGCACGCTTTACTGCCTTTACTACCGAAGTGGCATGGTAGATCATTTGATCCAAGGTAATAGGCAAGGTGGTTTCATTACCGGCCATTACATTCGAAGCCGAATCGCCTACCAGAATTACATCGATGCCGGCTCCATCTACAATGCGTGCCATGCTGTAATCGTAAGCAGTAAGCATGGCAATTTTTTCGCCCCGGTGCTTCATTTCCTGAAGTTGGTGCGTGGTTATCTTTTTTAGTTCTGATTTTTTATGAACCGACACAAGTAAGGGGTTGTCTATTTCAGATACACCGCGGCATTTTTTCCCAGCACCACTTCTACGTGATCGGTAAGGGTGGTGGTAAGCGCATACCCGGTATACGTAGGGGTAACCGGAAACTGGGTGTGGCTGCGGTTAACCAATACGGCTACTTCCAGTTTTTTTATTTCAGCTTCCAGAAATGGTTTCATGGCAAACGCCAGCGTGCGACCGGTGTTTAACACATCGTCTACCAATACAATGCATTTTTTCTTCCATTCCGAGGCGGCACCATCCAGCGTTATTTCACTTTGTACCGGAGCCACTTTATCAAGCGATACTTTGATTACTTTAACTTCGATAGGTGCGATAGCCGCTACTTCCTGGGCCAGCAAGCGGGCGAACAGGTAGCCCTGCCCATCTACACCCGCCAGTATTAAAACTTTTTCTTTAAAGTTGTTTTCATATATCTGATAGGCAATGCGCTTTATTTTCTGATTTACCTTATCAGAGTCAAGAATCAACGTGCGTGCAGCAACTTCGCTCATGGCAATGGAACAACCTTGCTGTCTTTAAAGGTAGAAAGGATAACGGTTGATTGCATGTTATCCACCACTTCGATATTGCTTACCTTTTCCAACATCAGGTTTTGATATGCCGGAATATCGGGGGCAACTATTTTAAGAATGAAGTCGGCCTGCCCGGTAACATGGTGGCACTCTATTACTTCTTCAATTTGCTGAATAGCGCTAATGAATTTTGCAATGTTGTCTTTATTATGGCCCTTTAGCGAAACTGTTACAAACGTGCACACGCCCAGCCCTACGCTGGCCATATCTACCACGGCATGGTAACTTTTAATTATTCCGGAGTTTTCGAGTTTTTTTACCCGCTCTAAGGTGGGAGCCGGAGAAAGCCCAATCTCCTGGGCCAGTTGTGCATTGGTTATGTTAGAGTTGGTCTGCAGGATTTCTAAAATCTTGCGATCAGTAGCATCAAGTTTAGCTTTCATGGGTCATCAGAAGAAAAGGTAGATTTTGGTTCTGTGAGAAAGTAAAATTAGAAGAAAATTCCGGTATTCTGACAATGAAAGATATAAAATACCAGTATTACCTATTGGTTTTAAACAACAGTAAGTGCCGCGTAAACCTGCTGGTATTTGTTGATGCCCATCTCCAAATCGAAATAGGTTGCAGCTACCGCTCGTAAATCGGTGCGCGGCTTTCCGAGCAGCAATTGTTCAACTGCCAGGTTTATTTCTGTTTCGGAAAAATCGTTTAGTAAAATGCCGGCCTGGTGTTTACTCAAAATTTCAGTTGCATCGCCCCAACCTTTGTTGGTTACAACGGCTACATTCATTGCTAATAGTTCGCCCATCTTAGTAGCAGCCGATGCCATTTTTGAAAATGTGGGTTGAATAAAAAATACGGAAGCCTGTGCCATACTAATGTAGCGCGGCAACTCGGTGCGGTTTACCTCCATCGCTTTAACTCCGGGCTCCAGGGGCACCTGGGTTACATCGGGTGTTAAAACCAGAAAGATTGCATTGGTGTGCGCTTTTAACGCCCTGTAGAATTGCAGCATCTGCTCTGTTAAATACCAACTACCCCACGAGCCGAGGTATAAAAGAACAAACGCATCGGCAGGTATGTTCAGTTGCCTGCGGAGTTCCTGCTGGCCAGGCGCCACCGTGTTCGCATCGAAGTGTTGTAAATCTACACAGGTGGGGATAACGGTAATGGGCGCAGTGCCGATTCTCCATGCCCGAATTTCGGTGGCGGCTCGGTTGGTAAGAGTAATAACATGATCGGCCTGCTCTAAAAATAGCCGTTCTTTCTTTTTGAAGTATTGATAGATACGCTCATAAATAAAACTGGATGCCGGCCACAGGTTGGACTCTCTGCGCTCATCGGCCCAAAAGCCACGCATATCAAAAAGGTATTTTTTCTTTTTGCGCTTCTTTAAAGCAACTCCAACTAACGAGGTAAGGTAACTTCGGCAGTGCACCACCTGATAGGGATCCTTTCGTTCCACCCATAGAGCGCGCTGGTACATGAAATATAAATTTAACAAGGGAGCTACCAGCGGTGGAAATTGAATGAAGGACAACGGATGCCAAACAATCTTGTTCTGATCGCATAACGCTTGCACGGCCCGCTTCTGAATTTGAAAACGGTTCTTTTTCTCCCAACTGATTATAGTTATCGGGTAACCCGCTTTTGCAAGGCCGCATAAATAGGGTAAGATTTGTGATTGCCCTAACACATCGGTTAGGCCATCGGGTGTTAGGTATAGAATGTGTTTACCGCGCATGTTGCGTAAGCCAAAAATGAAGTGCAATTAAAACCCAAATGCGATGATAAAGTCCAGACTCACCGGTGTTAAATCGCGTTACTAACTTATCTACCTCCTTTGCATGAACCAATGCATACCGGTTTACAATTTCTGAGTTGAGGTACTCTTCTATCAGATAAGCCAAATCGGTTCGCAGCCAACTTTCCAGTGGAACCCCAAAGCCCCATTTGGGCCGGTGAACCAGCTCGTGTGGCAAGTAGCGTTCCAGTAATTTTTTTAGCAAATACTTTTGTACCCGGCCACGCATTTTATACTGCATAGGCAATGCAAATGCATAGGCCGCTACCTCATGATCCAATAATGGGCAGCGGCATTCCAATCCATAGTACATGCTGGCCCGATCTACCTTTACTAACAAATCGTCAGGCAAGTAATAATTGAAATCAAAGAGAGCCTGGCGCTCGGCTGGAGCTTTTGAGTTAGCTGGATGTAGAAATTGAAATGGGGAATAAGATGCAATGCTTAGCTTTTGCATTTCGGTGTTAGTGAAAAAGCCTTGCTCAATGGTAAAAATTTCCTGCGGGCTATTAGCCTGCAACATCTGGCCTGCTTTTGAAAAAGCCCGCGGCATCTTACTAAGTAAAGGTGCCATCGCCTTTCCTGCCCATTGCCAGGTTGCAATTCGCTCGGCCCACCGGTACGATCCATACCCCAAAAACAATTCATCGCCCCCATCGCCCGTAAGGGCTACTGTAACCTGCTGGCGGGTTTTTTCCGACACCATTAATGTGGGAATAGCTGAAGTGTCGGCAAAAGGCTCATCAAAATGCCCGAGATATTTGTGCATATAGCCGACAGCTTCAGGGGCTGTTAAGCTAAACGTATGGTGATCGGTGCCCAACACGCGCGCAACTCTTTCGGCATACTTACTCTCATTAAACTGGGCATCGGTAAAGGCGATATTAAATGTTTTGAGCTTGCCTTTCAGGTGCTCATTCGCCAGGGCACACACCACCGAAGAATCGGTGCCGCCACTTAATAATGCACCAAGGGGCACATCGCTGCGCAATCTCTTCTTAACTGCATTACTGAGCAATTCACTCAGGCGGTTTGTTACCGCGATCTCATCTTCTTCGACATCGTAATTTACTTGCCCGTTAATACTCCAATAGGAATTGATTTGAATTTTACCAGGCTCTGTAACCACGCCCCAACACGCTGCCGGCAATTTGTGAATATTTTGCCAGGCTGTTAGCGGCTCAGGTATATACCCGAGTTGCAAAAAATTAAGCAACGCTTGCGTGTTGATTTTGGGTTTGCAGGCTGGATAGGCAAGAATTGCTTTGGGCTCGGACGCAAAAACAAAAAGATTTTGGGATTGATAATAGTACAGCGGTTTTTTTCCTACCCGGTCGCGCGCAAGAAAGAGCGACCTGTTATGATGGTCGTAAATCGCCAGGGCAAACATTCCTTCCAACCTATTCAGCGCCTCCTTGCCCCAGGCTTCGTAGGCAGCCAGCAGCACTTCGGTATCGGAAGTAGTTTTAAAAACCGTGCCGCGTGCCTGTAGCTCCTTTTTTAGAATTTCATAGTTATATATTTCGCCATTGAATACCAGGGTGTAGCGCCCCGTAGGCGAATGCATGGGTTGATTGGCGGCATCGCGCAAATCGATAATAGACAATCTTCTATGGCCTAACGCCACAGTTTGCTCCGGAGTTAAATACACGGCCTGGGCATCGGGCCCCCGGTGTGCAAGCGTGAGCGTAATTTTTTCCACCGCTGCGCGGTCGATTGGATTTATACTTACTACGCCCGTAATACCACACATGCTATTTCTTGCTTAAAAATTTTTCCGGACCTAATAAAAATACCCCGGCAAACCGAACAGTCTCTTTCGCCTTTTGCTGTGTTGTCCAGAATCGAAAAAATAGTTTTGTAAACAGACCAAACGCAACCCGGAACTTCTTTTCATACAGTGCTTCGAGGTAGCTGATTTCGTTTAGCTTTTGTTGTTGCCGCGCAAGGGAGACTACACGGCTGGGCATTTGTGTTACCAGTTGATGGGTGCGCAGCAAAGTGGCTTTGCTGCGTTGCAATGTTTTGATGGCGCGGGGTAATGTGGCCGAACTGCCGCTGCTGTTCTCTCCAAAAATGCGATAGCGAAAGAGGGGTTGATGTACGTACTGAATTTTTGCATCGGGGTTGGTTAAAATAAGATAGGCCGCCAAGGGTTGATCCTGATGTGATAGTTCGTGCCCCCAAATCTGTTGCGACCAACTTTCAAATGCCGCTACCGCCAAATAACTACGCCTGAAAGTGAGTGCACTACCCAGCCACACTCCGCGATACGATAAGATAGACTCTTTCAGCAACTCATCCTGATCTTGCTTGTGCTTTAATGCCTCAATGCGTTGCAAATTAGACTGGGTTACATCGCGCCCGGCAAGTACTGCTCCATTCGCATCCATGCGTTGGTAGGTGTGCAGCATCATCATTGCATTGGCGTGGTGTTCAAATTGCCCGCAAATTATTTGCAGTTTATCCGCCTCCCATACGTCATCGCCATCCAGCAAGGCAATTATATCGGCTTCGGTTAATTTAATCGCTTCAATTACCGATGGTAGCACACCCTGATTAGTTGAGTTGGTAATAAGTTGAACATGAGGAAGAAATTGTTCAATTACCTGCAAGGAGTTATCCGTAGAACCATCGTTTACGACAATAATCTGATCTGCCGGGCGGGTTTGATTGAGCACACTGGTAATGGCTTGCGCCACAAAACGCTCCAGGTTATAAACAGTAACAATTACTCCAACCCTCATGCCGCATGCTTTTGAAAATATAAATACGTGCCTTTATTAGGGCGCAACCACTTAATATAATGTGCTCTGAATTTGTTTTTTATTCCGGCCATTACACTTTGTGGATAATTTTGAAACGTAAGAGCCGGCACGGGTTGCAAGCCAGCCAGGCTGGCCATGGTGGCAAGCGATCGATGCGTAAAGGAATTGATGTGCTCCAATGGAGCTACTACATTCAAGGAGTTTTCCGTTCCCTTGGGCGCGTTCCAATCGTTAAGCTTTAAAAGTTTTTTCAGCTTGTACGAATCCGGCACGCTGATTTTAATTAACCCCCCCGGCCGCACCAGCGTTGCCAGGTGCCGTAGCGACACCAAAGGATCTGGAATGTGTTCAAATACTTGTTCGGTGTTAATGGCATCAAAAAAATCGGGTGCGCATGCGTTAATATCAATCACCTGAATGTTGTGCGCGCGCGCATTGGCTTGGCGGGCGGGCGATAGTTCTGCTCCATAAGCCTGGCATCCCAACGCGGCAGCCACCTTGCACCACTCGGCCCACCCCATGCCAAAATCAAGCACGCGCAAGTGATCGGGCCGTTTATTAAACCATGCAACGAGTTGCTTTACTTCCTCCACCAGATTCAGATAATAAAGCAAAGGGTGTTGCCGGCTCATTTCAAAAGTTACTGCCGGGTTAATCCATTTCTCATACAGTACTTCCATTAGGTGGTGGCCGAGAATAAACTTTTGAAATACAAGATTGCAATCAGCACATTGGAGTAACTCAAATTTCCATCCGGTAAGCAGTTCATGATCCACTCCACCTTGCGCCCGGTAAAATTCATCCAGGTAATTACGAATTATAGCCGACCCCTCCGGTAATGCATAGATACTGGTAAATGATTTTGCGTGACATGCCGGGCATGCCGTTCGTTCAACTATCTGTGGGTTTGCCATATACTGCACCAATGCGTTTTACAAATATAGGTTTAGAAAACAACTGTGCGCGTTGCCGCGATACAGCCGATAGTGATTCAAGTTGCTCCGGGTGCCGGATAAGCATTTTAATCTGGTGCACAAGGTCGCTAACATTAACAGGATCGAAACTAATTGCCTGCCCTGCCACCGCTTCATTAAATTGTTCTATGTTACTACAGATAACCGGCAGGCCACTATTCATCGCCTCCAACAAGGCTAACGAAAAACCTTCACCACCTTTGGAACCAATGATAAAAACATTGTAAGCTGAAAAAACAGCGGTAACATCGGCAACAGGATCATGAAATTGCACATTGTGCAGCTCCATTTCTTTTGCCTGCACTTTTAATTGCTCCATTCGTTGCCCGTATATGTCCAGCGTTACCGGTTGATTGCGCAACTCGTGCATTGCTTGTAATAGCATGGGGTAATTTTTATAATCATGATTGTTAGCGGTGGCTACCATGCGCAAGGGTAAATAGGGTTGCAGACTGGCTGGCGCCCCTACCCGACCGTAATTGTGAATTACTTCTATCGGCTGTGTTGTTTTCAGTTTCGCTTGCAAATAGGTTTTTATATAGTTCGAAACGGCAATCAACTGATCGGATCGGTGTAGCAAGCGTTTCTCCAACCACCGTGTCACGCGCGCCTTTAGCGAAGTTCCCTCCAGGCATTCGCCATGATAGGTTGCAACGCTTTTGAATTTCTTTCGAAGCAGGGTGCGCGTGAGCAAATTCGGCACAAACATGTGGCTATGCAAAATTTGGGGTTTGTAGTGTCGCATCAACCAATTAAACTTTATCCACGTAATCGGAAAAGACCACATGCCATAAAACGGAATGCGTACCAGTGTTGCGCCCAGTGCTTCCAACTCCGGCTTAAGATCCGTTTCATTTGTCCAGTAACAGACCACATGCCGGCAATGCGGCAATGCCGCCACAATATCTACCACCACCTTTTGGGCGCCTCCCCTGAACAAGGAATCGATTACCTGTATAACTATGGGTTTTGGTGCTGCCACTTAGATCGAATTTATATGATTCATTACCTGTACGATTGCGACATCGCTAATAGCAATGTTAGTGGCATGCGGATCGGTTTGGCTGTCTATAGCTACCGCACGGTATGGTAAAGATAGGTTAGCAGCTAATAGTTGGTACAACTGATTGGTGGTGCTTGCCGGCAGCAATTCAATTACAAGTTTCAGGCGGGTACAATACATCAGGTTGCTTAGCCCGGCACCGTGCATACCCACAACCATTTCGGCAGTTTGAAAAAGAGCTACCTGATCCTGCCATTTCATCTTTTCAAGATAAACAAGCTCAAACCCTTTGGCTTGTAGCTGTTTAAAAAGCGTGATTTCGTTTAGCAACTGGCGCCTGCCTGCGTACTGGCGGCTAATAAAAATTCGGGTTGCTTGTGCGGGAGGTTTTATAGTAAGGAGTATCCGTTGCCGTAAGTCAATTAATACCGGGGGTGAAAAATACGGAATGTTAACATGCGCAATCAGTTGCTTGAACAAATAGGTTCGTGGTTCCAATACCGTAATCTGAAATCCCAGTAATTGAAGCGACTGCACCACAAATGAGTTATTATTTAAATAGCCGGGCAGAGCAACTTGCTTACAGCCGGTTTGTGCGTGCAGCAGTTGTAATTTTACCAGCACATCGAATGTCCAATGAAAGTAGGTGTCACTCCAATCGTCAAAAACCCATAGGTGTGGTTGGCGTTCAATCGCAATACCCCAATTCCATTTCTTTAGGTTGAGCAACGTAACTTTTAGATAATTGACGGCATCCAGATTTTGCCGAATAATTTTACGCACCGGCCACAAAGGCCATTGGCAGGCAAAGGCTCCTACAACAATTGCATTTCGAAGAATGTGCATACTTACAACCCTGCGGCAAAGGTAGTGTTAATCCACCTTATAGGATGAACCACCCGGTATGAAAAACCCATTAACACATCGGCTGGTAAAACTGTGGCGGCTTGAAATGGAAAGATCCGAAATGCTTCGTGGCTGTTGTAGCGATAGCGGGTAAAGGCAAGCTTAGGAAAAGGTAATTTCAAAAATGCAAGCACATGGTACGCATTGCACCCATCACGCTCGCTAAGCACAAAAAAAAGTTTATCGTAGTTAATGCGTTTGGTTCTCCGCGCCCACACCGCTGCAACGGGTTGTTGAAACGTGTAATGGATAAAATGAATTTCCACATCGCCCAAATGCCCAACGGGGTACGTTGCCGGATGCGTAAAATACCGGCTTTGATCGGAGATACGCAGTTCTTTCTGCATGTAGGTTTTGAAATCGGTAGCCAGTTTCAGATAGCAATCGGCAAACATAAACATGTTTACAAATGGCGTTTGGTAGGGTAGTTTTAAATCCTGGTAAAGAATGCCGCCCCAGCAATTGTTACTTACTACGGTAAAATCTTTTACCTGCAACAGCGGCAAATTATGCCGGAGGTAGGATGCTTTGAGCTTGCGCTGCAACCAATCTGCCGCTTTCAGTAAAATATTCATACTATGTTGGGTGCAGTTAGGGCACCTTTTAATTTAAGCCAATACCACCTGCGGTTTTGTTTCTTCAATCGCAAAAGATTGTACAGCACAGCAGCCAACCAGGTGCCCAACAGCATGGTTGCTCGTATTGATCCAACAAATTTCTTGGTAAATAAATAGTCGCAGGCGCCCTGGCTGGCAATTCGCTTTTCAAATTCTTTATCCCAAACCCGTTCGTGCATTTGATGATGAACAAATAAGCGCGGCACTTTGCAAATAGTATTTCCACTTTGTAATACCCGCAGGGTAAGTTCCTGCTCCTCGCCTGCTTTCAGCAAGGTGTCGCTTCCCAAGCCCAGCTTCTCATTAAAACCTCCCACCCTGGCAAACGTAGTGCGCTCTACAAACAAACAAATGCACGATGCAAGCGCAAACGCTTCTTCCTGGCTCATGGCGCCTTCGGTAAATTGAAACCGGGTTTTAGTTGGTTGCTGAAGCGGATCGCTCCAATTTATAAAAAGTCCTGCGCGGTCTGCTTTCAATTCTTTATGCAGGTTAGCTATAAAATCGGGTGGATACCAGCAGTCATCGTCCGGGAAGCCCAGCCACGTGTAGCGGGCTATTGTGGCCCCCAGGTTGCGGGCTTTGGAGTTGTTGGCTTCGGTTTGCTTTGTGTGCTGCAGGTTAAGATGCTCGGCAAACTCCGCCACCAGGGGTTCAATTAAATTTTCATTTTGATCTACCAGAATCAGTTCAAAATTTTTATTGGATTGCTGGCATAAACTCTCCATCAACCGCCTTAGTTCCGTGGTGCGGTTACGGGTAGCACAAATCAACGAAATGCCAGGCTCAGCGTTCATAGCACGTTAACGAATGGCAATAAAGTTACTCACGGTATCAATGGCCTTTATGGTAAAGCCATGGCTGCTCAACAACGTTTTTATTTCCTGCTGCTGTGTAAACGATTCGTAAATAACCACCCGTAGTGCGGTGTCTTTTAGAATAGAGGCGCAGCCCTTCAAAATTTCCAACTCCGTGCCTTCGGTATCTAATTTAATTACCTGAGGTTGGGGAACCTGATGCAGTACTAAATCATCGCCTGCTATTGTGGCTACGGCCACTTCGGTAGTTTGAGTATGTTGCAACGGCTGCAGGCTGGTGCGGCCGGCATTGCGCGGAGTGGTATAAAGTTTTGCAATAGACACACGCGTACCCAACGCGAGGTTGAATTTATGAATTGGCAGATCCGGATTAAGTTGCTGATTTATGCAAAGACGTTCAAAGTTGCGACTAAACGGTTCGAACGCGTAAACGTGCGCGGTTGGTTTAAGTTTTTTAATTGCAAGGGAGTGCAAGCCCACGTTGGCACCCACATCCCACACTACGTCATCGGGTTGCAGGTGCATCAAAATACCGTTCAATACAGGCTCATCAAAATAGCCGTCCATCAACACAGAACCTTCTACGGCCTCGTATGGATTTAACTGCATGGTTACGCCATATTTGTTTGTCGCAATAATTCCGCTGGGGAAAAGCTTAGCGGTTGCAAATCCAAACCCGGGCAAACGCCTGCGCATGCCGGCCAGCAAAATGCTTTTCAATGGATTCATTCTGCAATAATATCAAAGGATGCATCAAACTCCACATAGCCGCGGTCGCGGGCCGGGTAAGGCATGATTTCCTGCGGTCGCGGAGCAATTTCGAAATACCCGAGATGGTATTTATTACCCTGAAAAAGATTAGAAGCGATGTATAAGCCCATGTGGTAGGTGCCTTCAATTAGGGGCAATGATGTTACGCGGCCCTTTACCTGGTAGTTTGCATGCGTGGATGAGATTTTAAATAACCGGGTACTGCGTAAATCCACAATGCCCACCCGCTCATTCAAATTATTATAGAACAATAAGGCCAATCCGGAAAGCACGTTAACCTGATCTTGCTGAATACTGAAACTGAATTGCAGTTGCGGAACTCCGCCCTCTGAAATCAATTCGAAACGTGCCTGGCTTAATTGCATGCCATTGGCAATGGCCACATTGCTGGTTTGGCCGGCAGCCATGGTAAGATCATTATAAGCCGAGATAATTTCGTTTGTTTGACCTTGCTTTAGAATTTGCCCTTTATCTAATAGCAGCGAATGGGTGCAAAGCTGAGCTACCGCACTCAGGTTGTGGCTTACAAACAAAATTGTTTTGCCGCTCTTACTTACATCTTCCATCTTACCAAGGCATTTTTTCTGAAATTCAGAATCGCCCACGGCCAGCACCTCATCAATAACTAAAATTTCGGGTTCTAAGAATGCCGCCACCGAAAACGCAAGCCGCAATTGCATACCGCTGGAGTAATGCTTTAAGGGCGTATCCAAAAACTTTTCTACTCCACTAAAGGCAACAATCTCATCGAACTGGGCTACAATTTCCTTGCGCTTCATTCCCAACAGCGAGCCGTTGAAGAAAATGTTTTCGCTTCCGGTAAGCTCCGGATGAAACCCCGTGCCTACCTCGAGCAAACTGGCAATGCGGCCACGCATTACGATTTTACCAGTTGTAGGCCGCGTAATGCGCGACAACACCTTTAATAATGTTGATTTACCGGCTCCATTTCGTCCAATAATACCAATAGACTGGCCGGGTTGTGCCTGAAACGAAACTTCGCGCAACGCCCAAAAGTCTTCCACCTCGTTTTTAGAAGCACGCCCCAGGTTAACCAATCGTTCGCGTAAGCTCAAGTAGCCCCCGGCCAGGTGTGCTATCTGAAATTTTTTGCCGATGTTATCTACTTCCAGTATGGGTTTCATTGTATCAAGCTAAATCGGCAAAAAAATCTTCGGTAAACTTAAAATACAATACCCCGCCTATCAACAAAATAAAACCCGATGCCAGGCTGATGACAAGTAAATCGGCTACGGGTGCCACACCCGTAATTGGAAACCGGAACAGTTCAATAGCTGCATACATAGGCGAGCATGCCACTACATATTTGAGCAGCGGGTGCGGCAACATGGAAACCGGATACAATACCGGAGTTAAGAAGAATAGTACCTGCACCAAAAAAGGTATCACGTACCGGAAGTCGCGGTACTTTACATTAAGCGCGGCCAGCCAGGCACCTAAACCCAAGGTGCCGAACGAGGCAACCACCAGCGCAATTGGCCAATACCAGGCGGCCGTCCATTGAATGGGCTGTTGGTAATAGATAAACAAGGCTATCAATAAAATGAACGCCATTACAAAATCAAACAAGGCTACTAAAATGGATGACACCGGAATGATGAGCCGTGGAAAATAAATTTTCTTAATGATCAGGGCATTGTTAACCATGCTGTTGGCGGCATTGGTTAACCCCACCGAAAAAATATTCCAGATTAGCAAGCCCGAAAAAACATACACAGGGTACGGCACTTCTTGCGAAGGAATCTTTAATGTTTTTCCGAAGAAGAAAGTGAAGATGGCCATCATTAAAAGCGGTTGCAGAATGGCCCACAAAAAACCAAGCACAGTTTGCTTGTACTTGATTTTGATATCGCGCCAGGTAAAAAAATAAAATAACTCGCGGTAGCGCCAGGTTTCTTTTAAATCCAGCCACCGGTTTCGGGTGGAGTCTATTATCTGTTCTGCGGGTAGTTGCATGGTGCGAAAGCGCGTGCGAGGATTATCTCTTTTAAATCCTCATTTTTGAGCAAAAGTATGATGAAAATTCTTTTTCTCGTTCCTTACCCTTTAAAAGAATCCCCTTCGCAACGATTTCGTTTTGAACAATACTTTGAAACGCTGCGGGCCCGTGGGTTTACCTGGCAGGTTCAAAGTTTTTTCAGTTCAGCAACATGGACCTTGTTTTATGCCTCCGGGCATTCGTTTTCGAAAGGGTGGGCATTACTTTCCGGTATATCGAGGCGCTGCGCGGTGCTCTTTTCAGTTCCTGCCTATCAGATTGTTTTTATTCATCGCGAAGCTGCGCCAATCGGGCCACCCATTTTTGAATGGATTATTGCCAAAATTTTTCGCAAAAAAATTGTTTACGATTTTGACGATGCCATTTGGCTTACCGATCGAAAAAATGAATCGGGTTGGTTTAGGATCATAAAATGGCGTAGCAAAGTAGCTTCTATTTGCCGCTGGAGTTATAAAGTAAGTGCCGGCAACCAATACCTGTGCGATTTTGCCCGGCTTTACAACTCACATGTAGTGTTAAACCCAACTACGATCGACACTGAATTTTTACATAACCCCGCACTTTTTAAAACGCTGCCCAAGCCCGGCAGGGTAGTGATTGGCTGGACGGGCTCGCACTCCACGTTAAAATATCTAACCGACATTGAACCTGTGTTTTTAGCATTGGAAAAAGAATATCCGCAACTGGAAATGTTGGTTATTGCCGATAAACCACCGCACCTGGCTTTGCATTCGCTACGTTTTGTGCCCTGGAGCCCGGAAACAGAAATAAAAGATTTGTTGACTGCAGACATTGGCATTATGCCCTTACCCCATGATGAATGGGCAAAAGGTAAATGCGGCTTTAAAGCACTTCAATACATGGCTTTGCAGATACCGTGCATTGCTTCGCCCGTAGGCGTTAACACCAAAATAATAACATCTGGTAAAAATGGGTTGCTGGCAGCAAGCCCGGCCGAGTGGCTGGCCGGATTGAAAATGTTAATAGAGCAACCCGAATTGCGCCAGCAACTTGGTGCTGCAGGGCGTAACACGGTAATAGCCGGTTACTCTGTAATAGCCAACGAATCTACTTTTGTTTCGCTCTTTGTTTGATTTAACAAAAAGATGAGCCCCACCAGGTAAAACGGTAGCAACGGAATTTTGTAACGGGTAAGCGTACCAAAGTTATACGTGGAAACTCCTACCGAAAATGCAAACGCAATGCTAAACATAAAGCAGAAAATAACTTGCGGGTTCGTAAACACCTTACTCACTTGAAACCTGATTTTAAAAAAAACATAAAGCGTTAATACCAGCAACGCCAGGCTTTCGAGCGCAGCTAACACCATAAGCGGATTGCGCACTTCCCATAAGTAAGGCCTGAATAGCGATACGTTTACTGCTTGCGGAAATTTGGAGAGCAGGTTGGTGAACGTGCCATCCAACTCGCCCAACGAGTAGCCACTGCCGGCATCGCGGCCGGAATAAAACCCGATATCGTAGGCGGTAATTTTTGCGGTAAGTGCAATTTTATCCAGCGAGTAGCGCGGGTCATCTTCGCCAATCAACACCACGGCATAAAACCCGGTAACGCCCAGCAACGCCAACATACCCGGCACTAACATAAGTTTAATTACTACCGATTTAATGCGGGCCAGGTTGGAAGCAGCCACCCACAACAAGGCTGCCGGCAAGTAGCAAAGCAGAATGTATTTTTTTACAACAAACAATACCCAAATACCCAGCAGCCCAATCAAAATATTACCCAACCGGATTTTCTTAACGATAAACTGATTGTAAATGGCGTAGGTTAAAAACCCAAGGGCGGCCAGCGTTATGGTATCTTTTAAAAGGCCCGAACCCCAAAACACTACCGAAGGCAAAAAGAGAATGGCTCCGGCCAACCAACCATGTAAGTGTTTTGCCTGCCGGTAAAAGTAGTAAACAAACACCACGAGCCTGCAAAGGCTATTACCGAAAAAAGTACTGCAGTTGCGGAATACGAAGAGAACGTGATCAGATCGAAAACAGCAGCCAACCGGATAACGAAATAGGAAGATGAGTCGGTGTAAAACAACATGCGCGAAACATATTGATACGATCCTGGAAAATAATCGCCTTGCGAAGTGAGTAATTTAAACCCCACTTGCGGGGAATCCATAAATGCCTGCCAGATATAGCGACTTCCGTGCGTATGAAAATTATACGTGTCGCCCCCGCTATAGTAAAACTGGTAAAGGAAACCCAGGGCTATGGCTCCGAAAATGCGCACGGTTAATGCCGGCAAAAAATACTTGCGCAACGTGTTATCTGGTATGCGGCTGCGCAGCAGGTAAGCAACTACATAAATCAAAATAATAACAAGCGGTGTAACAAGTAGGTCGCGCAGTTCCACAATGGCGGCTTGATGATAATCCCGCAAGGTACACAAAAACTCAGTCGCCCTTCTCCAGGTTTTTCAATCGCTTCTTTGCGTCTTTGTAGGCTTCGTTCTTTCGGCCCGATCGTTTCTGTACTTCTTTAAAATAACGCCTCGCTTCCGCCTTGTTGCCTTGCTTTTCATTTATCTCGCCCAGCGCAATTAAAGAAAACAAATAATAGCCCGATTCGGTAGCGCCTATCTCTTCGGCATACTTTACGGCCAACTCATAGTACTTTTTGGCTTCGTCCTGCTTGCGCTGAAACTCGTACATCTGGCCCAGGAAAAAGGCTGCGTACCTACCGCTGGTAGCCTCGTACCCAAACCGGCCACTATCAATGCGCGCCAGAATTTGTTTGGCTTGCGGCTCCAGCAGTGTATGTTGGCCGCGTGCATATAACATGCGGGCAAAGTACCGGTGGAAGTACGGATTATCGGGATAGGTTGTATAGAGATATTCTGAAATCTGGTAGGCGCGCACCTGGTCGTTTTCGTAGCTATTGCTGATGCGCATTAGCCAAACCATTGCTTCGGTGCGGGTGTAAAAGGCATTGTATGAAACTTCGCGCAATTGCTTTAACCCAAGTTGCTTGTCGCCCTTGCGAAAAAACCAGAGCAAGGGTTTAAGTGCCGGATAGTTTTCGGGTACCCACACCGAAAAGTAATTGTACAATGCATCGCCAAATAACAACTCGGGGCTCAGGTGTTCTTTTTCGCGGCACACCTCCATGTAGTTAAGGGCCGCTTTTCCTTCTACCGCTGCCTTGCGCCAGTTCTTGCGCTCTTCATCTGAGTATAACCGCCCTTTAAACCCATGGGCTGCTGCCAGAAAAAAAGCAGCCTCCACTTTGTAGGCCGGGTGCTTCTTGTACAAAATCTCGGCAATGTTAATGGTGCTATCCATGTAGGCCATAAACTTATCATCGTACGTGGTGGCTTTGGTGTTGGGCATTATTTTCCACCACTCGCTTAAGCCCAATAAAAAATAAGGCAGCGGGTGCCATTTGTACTTTTGTTTAAACCATCTAAACTGCTGCTCGGCTTTTTCAAACTTAAAGTTGTAGAGGTCGTTCAGCGCTTCGCTTATTTCAATCTGCATGGTAATGTTGCTGATTAAAATAATGGTGGTATCGGGGCGGGCAGCCGGCTGGCCCGTTGCCAAAAAACTAAATAGCACACACGCAGCAACCACGGGCAGGGTTCTACGTGTAGGTAAAAGGAATGGCAACGGCATTTTCAAATTTCAACCTTTCAAATAAACAAAATCTTATTTTCCGATGTAATTATTATTTTTCTTGTGGCAGCTGGAAAAGTCCGGGTTCTATCATTTGTGGTTGAACTCCTACTTACGCACGCGATGTAGTAACCTTGCAAAAAAAATTTATGACCGAAACGGAACCTGCATTCTCTCTTTTTACATCCGATAAAAAACTGACCTTTATCACCCTTTGCCTGCTAACCGTACTCTTGCTGTACATCAAAAAAGATTTTATTGAAAACGAAACGGCCGCCTTTGAGTTTCTGCAAGACCGGCCCGAGGGCATGATCCTGAGGGCCCTTAGCGCCTTGCAATTCTTTTCTATACCGCTGGTGTATTTGTGGAAGTTTACGGTAATCGGATTTATAATCTGGGTGGGTTGCTTTACGTTTGGCTTTAGAATAACGTTTAGCCAATGCTGGAGTGTGGTAATGGCTGCCGAGTTTATTTTTCTGTTGGCCGAGTTAGTTAAAATTGGTTGGTTTATGGTAGTAGAAACCGATCCCTCATGGGCGCAGGTAAAAGCCTTTTACCCACTTTCACTCATGCAACTGGCCGACTACCAAACCATCGATAAACGGTATGCCTACCCCTTGCGCTCGCTTAGCCTTTTTGAAATCGGATACGTTTTTATTCTGGTTAACGGGGTGCATCATTTCGCCAGGCGCCAGAAACAATCGGCCTGGTGGATCGTTGCTACTTCCTACATCCTCATCTTCGCGCTATGGCTTGTTTTTTACATGATCGTTTACAAATAGAAAATTGGGCACCGGTATCAGGCATCAGGACTTTCTACTCCCGAAACCCCCATACCAATTTCTCAATACTTAAATATTAGTATTTTCGCCCTTTCAATTTTATAACAGAATCCGATAAACCATGAATTTTCAGAAGGCAAATAACATTACAGGTTGGTTTGTGTTTGGGGTGGCCTTGCTTACCTACTGGCTTACCATGGAAGAAACCGCCAGCTATTGGGATTGCGGGGAGTTTATTGCCGTTTCGTACAAACTCCAGGTGCCGCACCCGCCCGGTGCCCCGTTGTTTCTACTCATGGGCAGGTTTTTCTCATTCCTGGCCTTGGGCGATGTAACCAAAGTTGCATACTGGATAAATGTAATGAGTGTGCTGGCCAGCGCATTTACAATTCTGTTTCTTTTTTGGTCCATAACTTTGTTTGGCCGCAAACTGCTTAACCTTCAACCTAATGCCGAAATCAATGCAAGCCAGACGCTCGCCCTGATGGGTGCTGGCCTGGTAGGCGCGTTGGCTTACACGTTCTCCGATTCTTTTTGGTTTTCGGCAGTCGAAGCCGAAGTATATGCCATGTCTTCTTTCTTTACCGCCTTTGTTGTGTGGGCCATTTTAAAGTGGGATTTAATTGAAGACGAAAGCAAAGCCAACCGGTGGATTATCCTGCTCGCGTACATGATTGGCCTCTCCATTGGCGTGCACTTGCTTAACCTGGTAACCCTGCCCGCGCTGGGCCTTATTTACTACTTCAAAAAATTTAAGCCCACCACCTGGGGCGTAATTTCGGCCCTGGTAATAAGCGGGGCACTCGTACTTTTCATCAACGACTTTATCGTGCCCGGATTACCAACCATTGCCGGCTATTTTGAGGTATTTTTTGTAAACACCTTGGGGTTGTTTTTTGGATCCGGAGCGTTGGTTTTCTTCCTATTACTGATTGGTGGGTTAGCGTATGGCATTTACAGAACCCAGCAACAAAACAAGGTAGTGCTCAACACGTTTTTGCTGGCAACTACTTTTATTCTTATCGGGTATGCCTCGTACACTACGGTGTTGATTCGCTCTAACTACGATACGCTGATTAACGAGAACGCCCCCAAAGATGTAATGAGTTTTATTCGCTACCTCAAGCGCGAGCAGTATGGCAGCCGGCCGTTGCTTTATGGCCCTTACTTTACCGCCCGCCCCATCGACTATCAATATGGTGCACCTATCTATAGCAAGGGCAAAGACAAATACGAAATTACCGATCGTAAATTCAGCTACGTATATGAGCCCGAACAGCAAACCATTTTGCCGCGGGCGTGGAGTTCCGATCAGGCCGCTGCCTACCGCAACATTATGGGCTTACGCGAAGGCGAAAAACCCACCTTTGGCAAAAACCTTCAGTACATGTTTCAGCACCAGATCGGCACCATGTACATGCGCTACTTTATGTGGAATTTTTCCGGGCGCGAAAGTGATGAACAAGGCGCAGACTGGCTAAGCCCGATTAGTGCCAGCAAAGCTGTACCCGAAGCGCTGGCCACCAACAAAGGCCGCAATAATTTTTGGATGATTCCATTTGCGCTGGGGCTGATAGGAATGTTTTATCAGTTTGTGAAGGATACCAAAAACTTTGCGGTTATCGGGTTGCTTTTTGTAATGCTGGGCGTGGCCATTGTGCTCTACTTAAACTCGCCCCCTACCGAACCCCGCGAGCGCGATTACATCTATGCGGGCTCGTACTATGCGTTCGCATTTTGGATTGGGTTGGCAGTGCTGGGCTTGTTTGAAATTGCAGGCAGCATTTTGAAAAACGGCCGCGTAGCAGCCATTGCGGCAACCCTTATCGGGCTTGCAGCACCTGCCCTAATGGCCCAGCAAGGTTGGGACGATCATAACCGCCACAACCGGTGGTTCTCGGTCGATTCGGCTTACAACTACCTGAACTCATGCGCACGACAAGCTGTAATTTATACCGGGGGCGATAACGACACGTTCCCGCTTTGGTATGCACAAGAGGTTGAAGGCGACCGCACCGATATGCGCGCGGTGGTTTTAAGTTACTACAACACCGATTGGTACATTGAACAAACCATGCGCAAAGCGTATGAGTCGGAGCCAATACCTTATACATTAAGTAAACACCAGTATCGTCAGGGTGGCCCTAACGATTACCTTACGTACGCTGACTTTAAACTTAAAAGCATCGATGCAAAAGAGTTTATTAATCTTTTGGCTAAGGACTATTCGCAACTGCGCGATGGCGAACGCAACGTAGTGCCCAGTAAAATTTTTACGCTCAACATCAACAAAGAAGCGATACGCGCCAGCGGTGTTATTCCCAAACGGCTCGATAGCCTGTTGGTAGATCAGATGCAGATTCGGTTATTGAAAAACAGCTTGGAGAAAAAAGACCTCGCCATTCTGGATTTTTTAGTTACCACCAACTGGGAACGCCCCATTTACTTAAACCAGACTTCGCTTTCGCAGATTAATATTGACTTGCGACCCTACGCAGTGCAAGAAGGAAACGCATACCGCATTTTACCGGTACGCAACCCACGGCCCGACAGAGAGTACCTGGTGGACACCGAAAAGTCCTTCGATAATATGATTAACAAATTCCGCTACCGCGAGTTGGATAATGAAAAAGTGTATTACAGCGAAGACTACCGCAACTTTGTATTAAACCAACGCAGTTCGCTCAACTCGCTTGCCGAAGCGCTGGTAGATGAAAGCCAACTGGAAAAAGCCAATACGGTACTGGAGTTTTCGTTAACCAAAATGCCAGATCGTGCCATTGCGTACGATCACAGCACTGCAACCCTGGTTGACTTGCTGTTTCAGGTAGGGCAAAAAGAAAAGGCACTGGAAATTGCCACCGTGCTGGGCGATCGGGCCAACGAAATGGCCACCTACCTGGTGGGCGAAGGCCATGGCATAACCCAGGAGTTGCGCAGAAATATTTTTATTCTCAACTCGCTGCAGCAGACTTTATACGAAAATGGCGAGATGGATTTAGGCAAAAAATATGAAGACGCCTTTAACCGCCTGCTGGCAAGCTTGCAGATTAACACCGGGGTAAATCGCGGAAATTATTAGAAGTCCTCGAAAATACCTTTTGCCCAATTACTTCTAACACCACGCTTTGCGCGCTGCGCTACTTGCGCACAATCAGAAAAAGATCCAGCGCGGTATCGGCCGCATCGGTAAGCAGGTAATCGGTATGGGTAATTGCTGTTACGAGGGTGTCTTGTGCGGCCTTAAGTTTATTGCGATTAAGGCGATTCATTAATTCGTACGGCCAGCGCAGCCACGAGGCCGGAAGGCGGTGTTGCAAATCAAAAATATCCCAGCGCATCAGTCGCCTTACCGATTCTTTGTTGCGCTGGTAATATTCCTGCACCTTTTCGTTTCCGCTAACTCCTTTCATGGTTACGTGTGCAAAGTAAGGCTTTGCTAACGCGCTTAATTCCTGTGCCGTGTATTCGCGTATGTGCCACGGGTTCCGCGAAAGCGATAGCGGCCGGTTGGGAGTGGTAAGCAGGGCCAGGCCACCGGGTTTGAGTACACGGCTGATTTCTTTTAAAAAAAGTTGGTCGTCTTTAATATGTTCGATAACCTGAAAACTCACCACCGAATCGAAGCTGGCATCGGCAAATGCAGACAGGGGCGGAATGTTGCCACTGTAAAATTTACCTTGCGGATATTTCTGCCGCAGGGTTTCAATGATCGGTTCTATTTTATCGATGGCCGTATAGTGCGTTACCCGGGGCACGAGCCAATCGATACCGCGGCCTTCGCCACAGCCTACCTCCAGCAACGAGCCGTTTACATACGCTGCCGCCAACACATACGCCTTTAATAAGCGCTGGTGAATAGGGTTATCCGAAGCAATGGATTCGGAAGTGATTTCGGTTGTATAAACAGTAGCCATTAAAAAAATTCCGGAGCAAAATTAACTGAATCTATAAGAAATATCGTTTTAACTTTAACCATCAAAGCAATTGGATTAAAAGGTATGCGTGCACGGATTTTAGTTTTGACTTTTGTGCTGCCCTTTGCGGGCCTGGCACAAGCTATTACAGGTTTAAATTTTCGCGAATGGTACAACCCCGATGCGGAGGTTTTGGTAACGCTTACGGCTGCCCGCTTTAGCAGCGAATATGAAGTTGATTTTTCAATTCAAACACCTGCGCAGCCACGCTCGAAATATACCATTACCTGGGAGCGCAGAGACTCTTACACCCAACGCGAAGGCACCGCTCTAACCCAATCTCCTGCAACCAACCACGAAACCGAAAAAACCCTGCAAGGTACCTGGCGCTTTCCGGTGCCGGCCACCCCATGGCTGTTGGTATTAAAAGTAACTAACACCGAAAGCAAAACCAGTTGGGTTTACTTTGAACGAATCGACCCGCAATTTCCTACCAACGGCTGGGTGCAGAAGAACCAACAAAAAGTAATTGAGAAATACCTTATCCTTAACCAGGCCTACCAGGCCTATGCTGCTGATGCCAGTCCGTTTTACGTATCGGCTTACTATGTCGATTTTCCACCGGCCAACCCGCCTTTTAGCCCGGAGGCAGCACCGGCCGATCGCTTTATGTTTTATGATTCCACTTTTCGGGTGGTGCCCGGCCAACCTTTTACATTAAAGAAACCGGGAGCTTATTTATTTCAACGCGACACCAACGCGGCCGAAGGCTTTGCCTACATAGGCACCCGCGATGTGTTTCCAAAGTTTTCGAGCATTGCAGACCTGGCCCAGCCCTTATTGTACATAACTACCCCCGATGAGTTTAAAGCCCTGGTTGCAGCCGGCACCGACAAAGCCAAGTTCGATAAAGTAATTTTGGATATTACCAACGATAAAGAGCGCGCCAAAAATTTTATGCGCAGCTACTTTCGCAGAGTAGAACTGGCCAACCAGTATTTTACTTCTTACAAACACGGGTGGAAAACCGACCGCGGCATGATCTACACCATTTTTGGGTTGCCCGATGAAGTAAGCGTGAACGATGGTACCGAAACCTGGTTTTATAAAAACTCGCGCACACGATTTACTTTTGTTCGAAGAGGCAGCGTGTACGACCCGGAACATTATGTGCTGCTGCGCGACAAGCGTTTTACCGAAGTATGGTTTAGTACCATAGACCTCTGGCGCAAAAGCCGCTTCTAAAACCATTTGGTTTTTTACCTTTGCCCAAATTCCCCGAATGGAAAAAACAGAAATGATTTTTGGAACCCGGGCCGTAATGGAAGCCATACGGGCCGGGCGCGAAATCGAAAAGATTTTTATTCAAAGCGGCCTCAACAACGATTTGATTAAAGAACTGATCCAAACCGCCAAAAGCCAGGGTGTGCCCTTCACGTTTGTGCCCCAGCAAAAGCTCAACCGGCTTTCAACAAAAAATCACCAAGGTGTAATCTGCGTGCTTGCCAGTTTTACTTATGCTAACCTGGAGGGGATTATAGACCAGGCATATCAACAAGGGCGCGAACCTTTTCTGTTGATTGTTGACCGGGTTACGGATGTACGCAACTTTGGCGCTTTGGCGCGCACGGCAGAGTGCGCGGGGCTGGATGCCATTATTATGGGCGATAGCGGTAACGCACCGCTTACCGGAGATGCCATGAAAACATCGGCCGGGGCGCTTAGCCACTTGCCGGTGTGCCGCGTTAAAGACCTGAAGCAAACCATCCGCTTTTTAAAAGATAACGGGATTCAGATTGTGGCGTGCACCGAAAAAGCAGAGCAGTTGCTTTACAAAGTAGATTTGAATGTGCCGCTTGCATTGGTGGTGGGCTCCGAAGAAGATGGCATTTCGCCCCAGTTGCTGAAAGCAGCCGATGTGTTGGCCAAAATACCCATGACGGGCAAGATAAGTTCGCTTAACGTATCGGTAGCTGCAGGGATTTCTATTTACGAGGCCGTGCGGCAGAAAACTTACAGGTAGTCGTTGCCGTTGGGTTTAGCCTTCAAGTCGTTTACAAACCTGCGAAACAATTCTTCTTTGTCTTTTTCGCAAACGATAAACACGTTTTCGAATGCGCCCACCAGGTAGCCGTTAAGCCCCTGCGCAACAATCAGTTTATCGGCAGAGCCTTTGATTACACTGTTGCGTGTATCGTAGAGCAGGGCATCGGCACTTACGGCATTATTAAATTCGTCTTTGGCCGAGTTATCGTGCAGCGAACTCCACGAACCTAAGTCGCTCCACGCAAAATTACTTTGCCACACAAATACATTATCGGCTTTTTCCATAATGCCATAATCGATAGAAATGTTTTTGGTTTGCGCGTATGCACTTTCCAGCGCCTGGCGTTCGGTGGGTGTGTTAAACTGGTTGGCGGCCTCGTCAAACACTTCGGCCATTTCGGGTAAGTATTTTTGAAAGGCGCTTAGAATAGCTTTTACTCCCCACACAAAAATGCCGGCATTCCATAAAAAATCGCCACTCTGCAAAAATGTATTGGCCAGGGCCAGCTCCGGTTTTTCGGTAAAGGTTTTTACTTTTTTAAGCGCCTGCTTTCCTTCCAGGTACTGAATGTAGCCATAGCCGGTTTCGGGGCGTGTGGGCTTAATGCCCAGCGTTATTAATTTGTCTTGCTCGCGGGCTTTATCGAGGCACTTTAAAATAGTTTGTTGAAAGTCGGCTTCGTTAAGAATGAGGTGATCGGACGGACTTACAACCACTACGGCTGCGGGGTTTAGTTTTTGAATTTTATGGCAGGCATACGCAATGCAGGGAGCGGTATTTTTGCGCATGGGTTCGGTTAAAACCTGTTGGGGGTTTAAGCCGGGCAACTGCTGCAGGGTAAGCGTTGCATGCTCTTCGTTGGTTACCACATAAATATTTTGGGGTGGGCATACGGGCAAAAAGCGCTCGTAGCTAGCCTGTAAAAGAGTTTTACCAACGCCCAATACATCTAAAAACTGTTTGGGTTGTGCATTGCGGCTATAAGGCCAAAAGCGCGTGCCTACGCCACCGGCCATCAGCACTACATAAAAATTTTTATCCATGTTTGTTTCAGCCCGATCAGGAGCATCACAATTTAAAATTATACAATTCCTTCTTTCAGCAAATCGTGCAGGTGAATAAAACCTGCTACTTGCGTGCCTTCGGTTACAACCAACTGCGAGATGCTGTTTTCCTGCATCATTTGCAACGCTTTAGCGGCAAACTCGTGCTTATCGATGGTTTTGGGGGCGCGCGTCATTATATCCGCAGCCTGAATACCGGCAATGTTGGTTTCATTTTGCAACATCCGCCTCAGGTCGCCATCGGTAATAATTCCCAGCAGCGTGCGGGCCTCGTCCACCACGGCTGTGGCGCCTAATCGTTTGGATGAAATTTCCAGAATTACATCGCGCAACGTGGTGGTTGGCTTAACCAGCGGCAACTGGTTATTTACGATTACATCCGCCACCTTAAGGTAGAGTTGCTTGCCTAACGCGCCCCCGGGATGAAACTGGGCAAAGTCTTCGCTTGAAAAGTTGCGCAGTTCCAGCAAGCAAACAGCCAGCGCATCGCCTAATGCCAGATGCGCGGTGGTGCTGGTGGTGGGCGCCAGGTTGTTGGGGCAAGCCTCTTCGGCAATGGTAGCGTTTAGCACAAAATCGGCCTGCTGCGACAGGTACGAGTTCGTATTGCTTACCAGGGCAACAAGTTTTGACCCTCTGCGTTTGAGCAGGGGTACCAATACTTTGATTTCGGGTGTGTTGCCACTTTTGGACAGACAGATTACAATGTCTTCCTTTTGAATCATGCCCAAATCGCCATGTATGGCATCGGCAGCGTGCATAAACACGGCCGGAGTGCCTGTAGAGTTAAGGGTTGCAACAATCTTATTAGCGATAATTGCACTTTTTCCAATACCGGTAAGCACTACGCGCCCCTTGTTTTGCAGGATTTCCCTCACACACGTTTCGAAATCGTTGCCGATATAATTGGTAAGGTTTTCAACCGCTTTGGCCTCATTAATTAAGACTGCTTTAGCGATTTGTTGGATATTTTTTGTTATATTCAATGTTGATATCATTCACAAAAAAACAAAAATAATTAATTCAAAATTTTATAAGCAGTACCATGGTAGTGGCAGAAGAGAAAGATGAACTGAAGGCAAAACTCAAGGAAATATTCGGTTATGGGAATTTCAGAGGGAATCAGGAGGCGGTAATCCGAAATATACTTGGCGGCAGGAATACATTTGTAATAATGCCCACAGGGGCCGGCAAATCGTTATGCTACCAATTGCCTGCCATGGTAACCGAAGGCCTGGCCATTGTAATCTCTCCACTTATCGCATTAATGAAAAACCAGGTGGACCAGCTCAACGCCTATGGTATTAATGCGCGCTTTTTAAATTCTACCTTAAGCAAGGGCGAAATAACCCGGTTAAAAAAAGATTGTGTATCGGGCCTTGTAAAGTTGTTGTACGTAGCGCCCGAGTCGCTCAACAAAGAAGAGAACATTGAGTTTTTACAAAAGGTAAAGGTTTCGTTTGTAGCCATAGACGAGGCCCACTGTATTTCGGAATGGGGGCACGATTTCCGGCCGGAGTATCGCAAGATAAAAACCATGATAGCCCAGCTTGGCACTATGAATGTAATTGCGCTAACGGCCACGGCTACACCCAAAGTGCAGTTGGACATACAGAAGAACCTGCAGATGGAAGAGGCTGATGTGTTTATCTCTTCTTTTAACCGCAAAAACCTTTTTTACGAGGTAAGGCCTAAAAAGGAAACCAAGAAGCAACTCATTCGCTTTTTGAAAGAACACAAGGGCAAATCGGGTATTGTGTATTGCTTAAGCAGAAAAAAAGTAGAAGAGATTGCGCAGTTGATAAATGTAAACGGTTTTAAAGCAGCACCCTACCATGCGGGGTTAGACCCGGACGTGCGCATGAAAAACCAGGATGATTTTTTGAATGAAGAAGTAGATATAATTGTGGCCACCATTGCCTTTGGCATGGGCATAGATAAACCCGATGTGCGTTTTGTGGTACACTACGATGTGCCCAAATCTTTGGAAGGCTACTACCAGGAAACCGGCCGCAGCGGCCGCGATGGGCTGGAAGGCCACTGCCTGATGTTTTACAGCCATAACGACCTGAACAAATTAGAGAAGTTTAATAAAGATAAGGCAGTGCAGGAGCGGGAGAATGCGCGGGTACTGTTACAGGAGATGGAGTTTTATGCCGAAAGCCCTGTGTGCAGGCGCAAACAACTGCTGCATTATTTTGGCGAAGAATACAAAGAAGGTAATTGCGGGATGTGCGATAACTGCAGCAATCCGCGCGAGCAATTTGAGGGAACTGAATATGTTAAAATTGCTTTGGAGGCTGCCCAGCAAACCAACGAGCGCTTTACCCTGGGCCACCTCGTAAATGTTATCCGGGGAACAGAAGACGAATACGTAAAGAGTTACGGCCATTTTGATTTGCCCATATTTGGCAAAGGCGAAGCGCAGGATGCTGATTTCTGGAAATCGGTAATCCGCCAGACACTGATTTATCAGTACCTGGAAAAAGACATTGATAATATTGGTGTATTAAAGCTAACGCAAAAAGGGAAAGCCTTCCTGAAGAAGCCGCACGCGATTGAGTTGGCCCGCGACCACGACTTTACTACGGAGGGAGATGAGGAAGAATCGAGCGAGAGGCCGACAACCGCGGGTAAATCGTACGATGTGAAGCTGTTTGAAATGCTGAAATCGCTTCGTAAAAAAGTTGCGAAGGAAAAAGATTTGCCGCCCTATGTGATTTTCCAGGATCCCTCGCTGGAAGAGATGGCCACCACCTACCCTACTACCAAAGAAGAGCTGGCCTCTGTAAACGGGGTGGGCATGGGTAAGGTGAACAAGTTCGGAAAAGAGTTTCTGGATTTAATTCAAACCTATGTAGAAGAGCATGATATTGAAACTGCTTCGGATATCGTAGTTAAATCATCGGTTAATAAATCGAAAATAAAGATATTCATCATTCAGCAGATAGACCGCAAAGTAGAATTGGACGAAATTGCCGAATCGAAAAGTATAACCTTTGATGAACTGCTTACCGAGATTGAAAACATCTGTTACTCGGGCACAAAGCTTAATCTGGATTACTATATTGATTCGGTGCTGGATGAAGACAAGCAGCAACAGATCTATGATTACTTTTTAGAATCGGAAACGGATAGTATAGAAGAAGCTGTGGACGTATTGAAAGACGAGGACCCGGATTTTACTGAAGATAATTTGCGGTTGATGCGGGTGAAGTTTTTAAGTGAGTATGCGAATTGATTTAATAAATTAAACCTATAGGGAGGCTGTGAAAAAATCACAGCCTTCTTTTTTGTTGCCGGATTGGCTGGTTTACATGAGTTAAGCTGGGTATATTACCACAGTAAACCTATGAATGCCGATACGCTTGTTTTGGAATTGCTTACCCACAGGGGCATTGCTTGCATAGCCTTTAAGCAAGGTATGAACAGCCGGGTTTATGAGGTAATGCGCCAACTACCGGGAGTATTGTACACCAAAACCCATAAGCGTTGGTATGTTGTTAACGACAGGCCTGGTGTGTTTAACGAGCTCTTTAAATTTTTTAACGGGCATAAGGTATTTGTTGACTACTCGGCTCTACGAAAACAAGCCTCACCAAGTTCCATGCCCTTGGTATCGGAGGCACCATTGGGTATGCAGAGAGAAGCCCTGTTGCAGATGGAACAAAAGTTAACCTTACGAGGCTATGCCCGCACAACAGCCAAGACATACCTCGAACAGTTTAAACATTTTTTGAAATTCTATCCCACCACCGCTCCGCCCGATTTAACAGAGGCCGAAATAACCAATTACCTTTTGTTTCTGATAGCGCAAAAGAAGGCGAGCCGATCGACCCAGAACCAGGCGATTAATGCCATAAAATTTTACTTTGAAAAAGTACTGGGCCAGGAGCGCAAGGTTTATTTTCTGGAACGTCCTTTAAAGGAGAAAAAACTTCCGGTTGTACTTAACCAGGATGAAGTGATCTTGCTATTTGGCGCTATTACCAATCTTAAACATAGTTTGATGTTGATGCTGATTTACTCGGCCGGGCTGCGGAGAAGTGAGTTGATAAATTTGCGGATTGGCGATTTGGACATGGAGCGGCAGGTTGTTTTTATTAGAGGCGGGAAAGGCAGAAAAGACCGCCAGAGTTTGTTAGCTAAAAATCTTGAGCCTTTGTTGCGCCAGTACCTGGCCGACTACCAACCACGCCTGTGGCTATTTGAGGGTGAGCGAGGCGAGCAGTATTCGGAAAGCAGCTTGCAACAGATTTTTAAGCGAGCGGTGGCGAAGGCGGGCATAACGAAAGAGGCGCATTTGCATACGTTGCGGCATTCGTTTGCCACACATTTGCTGGAGTCGGGCGCATCCACTCGTTACATACAGGTATTATTGGGGCATGAGTCGCCCAAAACTACGGAAATCTACACGCAGGTAACCTCGTTTTCGCTTTCCAAAATCCAAAGTCCGCTGGACAGGCTAGAGATTGAGCCGGGCCCGAAGACTATTTCAGAATAGGTATGTGCACAAAAAAAATATCTGCGTTTTTGAAGTGGTTTGAGGGATTTTTAGGTATTTTTAAAAGTAATGACATATAAGAAATATATGCACATGTGCATATATTCGGACGTTGTGGGTAATGTGGCCTCGGACAATTGGACAAAAGAACGACTGACTAAAAAATGAAAAAGGACGACATACATTTTCTGACAGTGTTATTTGTAAACATCATTATCGTTGGACTCATAATCAATTACGTTTGGACGAGTAACTCGGACAAATCAGTTATTATGTTTATTTTATTTTATCCACTTCTGACTTTGATTAACTTAATAATTTGGATTATGATGAGAGTTTCCAAGGACAATAGATACACAATTTATAGGTGGACGACTATTGCGTTAATCATAGGTTTTATTCCCGCGACAATAGCGGTGACAATGTATTGAAGGAGATTTGAGTAGCGGCCACACTACCCACAACAATGTGCATAATCAATGGCGGGGTTCAGTGTAAATTTGTAGTTTTAGTTTTCAAACAACGTGTGGTGTCGTGGGACAAGTCGCGGCAGGTCGGTCTTAGCATTCCGCTACGCTCCATTGCTAAGCCCTCCTAAACCCGCCACTGCTTATGCACTCACGTTGTTTGCAACGCGGCTAAAAAAATTTGACCCCTGAAAAGAGATGACTAAATTATTCAGACCCGAGGAGATTAATCTTAAAGACCATCCTGAAATAACGGAGCGGACAATTCAAGATAAAATTGCAGAAGACCCTACAATACTTGGACTTGGTGATTTAATATTAAAAGACAAAGAAAGAATTCAACCAAGAGCGGGACGTTTAGACCTTTTATTGCACGACACCGAATTAAATAGAAGATACGAAGTCGAAATTCAACTTGGTAAATCAGACGAGAATCACATCATAAGGACAATTGAGTATTGGGACATTGAGAAAAAAAGATACCCGCAATACGACCATTGTGCGGTAATCGTGGCTGAAGACATAACGAGTAGATTTTTAAATGTGGTCGGACTGTTTAATGGATTTATTCCATTGATTGCAATTCAAATGAAAGCTTACAAGTTTGACGACAAGATAGCTCTTGTATTCACAAAAGTTCTTGACGAGATGACTTTAGGAATTGAAGAAGATGAAGAAAACGAGATAGAACAAATTACAGTTAACCGAGACTATTGGGTTCAGAAAAAAGCTTCTAATGAAACAGTTCAAATTGCGGAAAAAGTTTTGGGACTCATTAATGAAATTTCTCCTGGTCATGAATTCCGTTATACAAAGGTTAACATTAGACTTATCAAAGGCGGACAAATAGTACCATACATTATGGTAAAGCCGAGAAAGAAAAAACATGTAGTATTAACACTTCGGACAACAAAGTCAGATGAAATAGATAAAATAATTGAAGACAACGACCTTGACAACATGGAGTACATGGTAAAGGGGACAAAATACAGACTTAGGATTAGTAACGAGGACGTGAACTCCAAAAAAGACGTGTTGAAACAATTAATAATATTGACAGAGAAAAAATATAATGATTGAGAAGCCGCGCAGCACACAACAAAATGCTTATGCAATGGCGGGGTTCGGTGTAAATTTGTAGCTTTAGTTTTCAAACAACGTTTTGTCACGGTTGACAGTGACGTGTAGGTCGCGCTAAACATTCCGCTACGCTCCATTTTTTAGCGCTCCTATTCCCGCCACTGCATAAGCACAAACGTTGTGAGACATACGCAACCACCTGAGAAGTAGAGCAGAGTAACCGATAGAGACTGGGGAAAAATGGTTTAAAATTCCGACTCGTTACAACAAGCAATTTGATTACCATCAAATCAACCTGTTGTTTTCAGCAGAGCATGAAAAGCTTGCTTTAGAAATGCGGTTGCTGCAACAGGATAGGGTTGCGACTAAGCAACTGCTTGTTGTAACAGACGAGAATTTTAATGAGTTCCATTTTAAGAGAAAAAATTTTCAGAATGCAGAAAAAAAGGGGTTAAAAAGGCGCTGGAACTGAAAATTTTCCAGTTCTCCCCATTCATCGGTGCTCAACTTCTTTTTGTCTGACCGAACCCAGGGGGATTACATACCGATATCGGAGATATCCGACATAATCCTTTTAACCCAGACGGGTTCGGATGGACAGATGGATTAAGGTCAGGTGGTTGCGTACGATCTCACAACATTGTATATAAGCCATAGCGCTGAGGGATTGTTAATTTTTTATTTTTGTCTCAGCGCTACGGCTTATATACTTTCGTTATGCACAATGCCGCGGGACAGAGACGGTCCTTCGAATGCCGGCACTTTTGCTTGCCGCACTTTCCAGCGCGACTCCAAAGCAAGCAAAAGAGCCGAGTACTTTATAAACACGCCACCATAAAAATATCCAAATAAAATTCTTAAATTTGATTATGCCTTGACACACTAGATAAATTTCCTAGTCCGCATTTATAAAATCAAACCCTATACTTCTATGAAACTAAAATTACTAATTACAACAATTGTACTTCTTGTTTTAGGTTGTACACAAGAAAATGAATCTTTTCAAAAGCCTGCACAACTTGAAACTGAGCTTAAAGTAATTAATGATTACGTATCCGTAAACTCGGTAGAGTCATTAACACCGCTGCTGCAAAGAATGGCTGGGATGTCAAGAAAAGAACTTAATAGCTGGGAAGCTAAAAATGGATTTGTATCGCTTCAAAGTATATTAAATAAAGCAGTTGAGGAAGAAACTAAATACTTCGATAAACTTGAAGCCATTGGCGAACAAAATTTGAAAAAAGAAGATATTAAACCTCATGCCCCTTATGTCCTAGACAATGCTAAATATTTTAAGTTTCACGAAGACGGCTGGTTTGAACTTAATATTGCCAATCAAGACTTAGCTCCACTTTTAAATAAAGATGGAATAATAGTTATTGAAGGCCAAGCAAGAAAATATACTATGCATTCACTATTCGTCTCCGAAGACGGAAACACAAATGCATTAAAGGAATTACAAGAGACCAATACTCTACCGTCTGGTGTAACGGAATATAAATTACATCATATTCGCAAAGAGCATAATGAAAACTCCCGTATCGTAACCGGCAGTTTTTCTGTCAATAGTTGCACCGGAACACAGGGAAGATACAGAGTAAGGTTATATGAAGACGTAATCACCTATTTCATCGGACCCACTGGAACTTTCGCTTTGGATCATGGATTCAAAGTAAAATCATTTATAAAAACAATATGGGGTTGGGATAGAAATTTTGATACAAGTGCCTTAGCTGGAACCGTATATTATCAAGCAAGTTGGGGATTTGATGGAAAAACAATTCAGGCAAATGGGACACAAAATGAAATTAGATGGCCGTTTATCTCCAATTACCAATATACTGAGACTAATCCTCCATCAATTTTTAACAGTCAAGGACAAGGCTGGGGAAGGGACGGTTGCACATGTTCTTATTCCGGTGTTTACTAATCCTTGGAATAAGGATGAGAATATCACGTATTATCATTGGAATCACAACTATGTTGTGTTCCCAATATGCATACTGTCAAGAACTAGAAAAAAGTTTAAGTTTTAATATTGGTTTAAATTTAGCGCACCCGACATTTATCATCTTTAACGAGGATGGATTCAAAAAATCTATTCCGGCATACCAATTGAGTTTCAATAAGGACTTCTTTTTAAATAAGTCGTTTGGACTTACCCTTAGTGCAGGATTAAGCAAAAATTCATTCAATGCCGGGAGACAAGTAGGTTCCATTTATTCTATTAAGCAACTTGATCTTTCCTATCTTAATTTAGAGAGTGGACCCTCTTATAAAGTATCACTTAATGATCTAGCCTTTTGGTGTTCGGCTAATTTAAGGCTTAGTCGCATTATATCTCAGAATTATAGTGGCTATTACACCGGTCCTTCACTAAGCAGCTCGGATTTAGGACTCAATTTGAAAGTAGGCAGCAAATTACTGTCTATGTCAATGAGACCTTATTTACTGTTTAATTACTATTACGGGTTAGTAAAAGTTGCGGAGAATTCAATAGTAACAGGAAGTGGGCAGTCATTGAATGAGTATATTCGTAACCGTTCTGTTGGAGTTCAGGTAGGATTTTATTTTTAGCTAACCCTGTCCAGAATTTAAAATTGATCAAAACCACACCGATGACAGTACCACACATGCCACCGCACATCCAAAGCACTGCCATCCGTGTGGTTAAGTAACGCTTGACTTGCGGCACATGTGCATAACAAAATGCATAATCAATGGCGGGGTTGGTTTAAATTTGTAGTTTAGTTTTTTAGATTACGTTCGGTTTCGTGGGACAGTGACGCGCTTCGGATTCCCGCCACTGCTTATGCACGGGTCGTTAGCTGCAACCCTAAAAGACGACACAACCGACAACAAACAAACAGTAAAACGACAGACAAAATGCCAACCCTTCGCAAAATAAAAAGAGTTGCAAGCCAACGCACAAGCCGACACAATTTGCAGCACATTTTATTTTGCCCAACCGCACCCAAGCCCACCCACCACCCTACAAGTGGACAAATGGACTTTTAGACAAAAACGGACGAAACAAAGGCATTAAATTTTAACTTTGACAAGCATTAAATTAAGTGATAGAATTGAACGAAGAAATAAAACAAGACAAGCAAGTTAAATCTAAGCAGCGTGTAGCTGACCACGGTGAAGTGTTCACGAACCAACGTGAAGTAAACGCTATGCTTGACCTTGTGAAACACGAAACCGAACGCATTGACAGTCGTTTTCTTGAACCTGCTTGCGGTAATGGAAACTTCCTTGCCGAAGTGCTTAACAGAAAACTGAACGTAGTAGAGCACAAATACTCCCATACTCAAATTGAATGGGAACGCTACGCTGTGCTTGCTGTGTGCAATATCTACGGAGTGGACATTTTGGAAGACAATGCAGAAGAATGCCGCAAGCGTTTGTTCAACATCTTTAAACAACGTTACAACGATTTGTTTGCCGACAAATGCAAACCTGAAGTGTTGCGTAGCGTGGACTTTCTGTTGCACCGAAACATTTTATGGGGCGATGCTTTGGACTTTACAAACCCACAAACAAAACAACCGATTATTTTTAGTGAGTGGAGTGCCGTAAACGGAACAATGCTGAAACGCAGAGATTATATGTTTAAATTTTTGGTGCAAAAAACACATCAATTCTCTTTTTTTAATGACGAAGGTGAAGCCAACGCCATTGATGAACCTGTAAAAGATTTCCCATTAATACATTTTTTGAAACTTGGCGATGAAGACACTGCAAACTAACTACAATCCAGATGTGCTTACTTGCTTGGCTAACCTAAGCAACGATGAAGTATTTACGCCTCCCAGTTTAGTGAACAATATTTTGGATTTGCTGCCCAAGGAATTGTGGAACAACCCCGATGCAAAATTTTTAGACCCTGTAAGTAAAAGCGGTGTGTTTTTGCGTGAAATAGCCAAACGACTGATGACAGGATTGGAAAAGAAAATACCCAACAAACAAAAACGCATTAACCACATATTTGAAAACCAACTTTACGGCATTGCCATTACGGAATTAACCGCATTACTCAGCAGAAGAAGCGTGTATTGCAGCAAAACCGCCAACGGCAAATATGCAGTTTGCGAAACCTTTGACAACGAACAAGGCAACATACGCTATGAACGTATGCAACATAGTTGGGAAAACGGCAAATGCAAACAATGCGGTGCAAGCCAAGAAGTGTATGACCGTGGCGATGAAGCCGAAAGCTACGCCTACAACTTTATACACACCGAAAACCCAGCCCAACTTTTTACAAACAAGAAATTAAAAAAAGGACAAGAAATGAAATTTGATGTTATTGTAGGAAACCCACCATATCAGTTGAATGACGGTGGCGGAACAGGTTCAAGTGCGATTCCGATTTACCATAAGTTTATACAACAAGCGAAGAAGTTAAACCCGAATTATCTTTCAATGATTATTCCTGCACGTTGGTTTACTGGCGGACGCGGTGTTGATGAATTCAGAGCTGAAATGCTAAACGACAAAAGAATTAAAGAAATTCACGATTTCCCAAATGCTTCTGATTGTTTTCCTGGGGTTGAAATCAAGGGCGGTGTTTGCTATTTTCTTTGGGACAAAGCTCACAATGGAAAATGTAAAGTTCATACTCATAAGGGAAATGAAATTGCTTCAGTTGATGAAAGAAATCTACTTGAAAAAGGAGCTGAAACATTTATCAGATACAACGAAGCAATTTCGATTTTAAGAAAAGTTCAAAAACATAACGAGCCAAGTTTTGCGGACATCATTAGCGCAAACGACCCTTTTGGATTTGATGTTCGTGTTGAAGGAAGCTACAAAAGAGTTAAACCAAAATACAAAACAGAACCTTTTAAAGACGCTGTTTACTTTTATTATTACGGTTGGCAACGAGAAGGAATCGGTTACATTGACAAGCAGCAAATCAAAAAAAATTTGGATTGGGTAAAAGACCATAAAGTTCTGATTTCTAAAGCATACGGTGCAGGTATAGGACCTTTTCCATCGAAAAAGAAAGCACAAAATGTAGATAGATATATAAGAACCCGATTTTTCAGGTTTTTAGTATTGCTAATTAAAAACACGCAAAATGCAATGAAAAAAGTTTACTCATTTGTCCCTATGCAAGATTTTACAGAAGAATGGACAGATGAAAAACTTTATAAAAAATACGGTTTGACCAAAGATGAAATTGCATTTATAGAAAGTATGATACGCCCAATGGATGTGAGCCAAGCAGAAGAATAATATATGAGTAAAAAAGAATTCTTTCCGCCACGCCCAAGCGTTAATCCTACTATTTACGCGTATGAGTTGCCGAACGACAGCAAGCGCAAAGGGCAAATAAAAATCGGGTTTACCGACCGTGATGCTCATACACGTATCAAAGAACAAATTGGTGCTACCCGTGCCGATTTTAAAATTGTGTTTGAAGAAAGTGCCATGCGGGCAGACGGAAGCAGTTTTACAGATAAAACCGTTCACGCATTACTGCGTAAAGACAAAATAAAAAATCCCGAAGGAGAATGGTTTGTTTGCACCCTCAACCAATTACGCAAAGCCATTCACGAAATAAAAACAGGCGAACGCACCGAAGAAAACAGAGTGCTAAATTTTGGTATGCGACCCGAGCAGCAAGAAGCCGTAACCAAGACCATAGCTTATTTTAAAAGTTTCAAAAAAGAAAATCCCCAAAAAACACCTCACTTTCTTTGGAATGCAAAAATGCGTTTCGGTAAAACCTTTACCACCTATCAGCTTGCCAAGCAAATGAAATGGAAAAAGGTATTGGTTTTAACTTTTAAACCAGCCGTAGAAGATGCTTGGCGTGAAGATTTAAACACACATACCGATTTTAAGGGTTGGACTTTCTTTTCAAAAAATGAAGCCGAAAACATTAGTAAGAAAACGGATTTATCCAAAACCAATTTAGTGTGTTTCGGTTCGTTTCAAGATTACTTAGGCACACAAAAAGACGGAAGCATAAAAGTAAAAAACGAGTGGGTGCATAATACCGAATGGGATTGTATTGTGTTTGACGAATACCATTTTGGAGCTTGGCGAGAAAACGCCAAAGATTTGTTTGGTAAAGACATTGAAGCAGAAAAAGAAATTGAAGAATTTAAGGAAATAGAAAAGAAAGGATTTTCGGATGATGACAAAGTAGATGTATTGGAAGATATTTTACCGATAAAAGCCAACCACTTTTTGTATTTGTCGGGAACGCCATTCCGTGCCATCAATTCGGGAGAATTTATTGAAGAACAAATTTTTAATTGGACATATTCGGACGAACAACGGGCAAAAGAAAATTGGAAGAAAAAAGACGGAGCAAATCCTTACGCAAGTTTGCCGAGAATGGTAATGCTCACTTACCAGCTTCCCGAAACCATTACCAAAGTTGCCGAGTTAGGTGAGTTTGATGGCTTTGACTTAAACATATTTTTTAAAGCCGAAGGCGAAGGCAGCAAAGCACGTTTTAAATACGAAGATGATGTGCAGAAATGGCTCGACTTAATTCGTGGTTCTTTCTCCGAACAGATAGTTGATACACTAAAACTAAAAACAGAAAAACCACCATTGCCATACTCGGATGCACGATTGAAAAGCGTATTAAATCATACGTTTTGGTTTTTACCTTCCGTTGCATCTTGCCACGCAATGGCAAACCTGTTGAAAAAACGTAACAACCAGTTTTACCACGATTACAAAGTAATTATTGCAGCAGGCACAGAAGCAGGTATTGGAGTAAAAGCATTGGAACCGGTTTTAAACGGAATGGACGAGCCGCTGCAATCAAAAACCATTACGCTTTCTTGCGGCAAACTCACAACAGGCGTTTCGGTAAAACCGTGGACAGGAATTTTTATGCTTAGAAATTCATCAAGTCCCGAAACGTATTTTCAAGCTGCATTTCGGGTGCAAACGCCTTGGGTAATCAAAAACCCCGACAGCAAATCACCCAACAAAGAAGAAATATTAAAAGAAGAATGTTATGTGTTTGACTTTGCCCCAAACCGAGCATTAAAACAAATTGCTGAATACGCTTGTAACTTAAACATCAATGAAAGCAACCCCGAAAAGAATGTTGAAGAATTTATAAACTTCCTGCCTGTGTTGGCTTATGACGGCAGTTCAATGAAACAAATTGATGCCGCAGGAATTTTGGATATTGCAATGAGTGGCACAACGGCAACCTTGCTTGCCAGACGTTGGGAAAGTGCTTTGCTTGTTAACGTGGACAACAACACATTGCAACGCTTAATGAACAACGAAGAAGCAATGAAAGCGTTGATGAACATTGAAGGTTTCCGTAACCTAAATCAAGACATTGAAACCATCATCAACAAGTCGGACAAAATTAAAAAAGCCAAAAAAGAAGGCACAGACAAACTAAGCGACAAAAAGAAAAAGGAGCTGACCGAAGAAGAAAAGGAATACAAGAATTTACGAAAACAAATACAAGAAAAGCTCATCAAGTTTGCGACACGAGTTCCGATTTTTATGTATTTGACAGATTACCGTGAACGCAGTTTGAAAGATGTTATTACCAAACTTGAACCTAAACTTTTCCGCAAGGTAACTGGACTTAATGTAAAGGACTTTGAATTACTGGTAAGTTTAGGCGTTTTCAATTCTGCCTTAATGAACGATGCAGTTTATAAGTTTAAACGCTACGAAGACGCAAGTTTGGAATATACAGGCATAAACAAACACGCAGACGAAGACGTTGGACTTTATGACACAACACTAACACGACAAGAATATTTGACATTTAAAAACGAAACAAAATAAACCAACGCATTTGGTGGCACATTTGCAAAACCGCACAAGCCCACGCTAAAGCTAAGTTTTGCAAAAGAGCCACCAAGCCAACGCACCAAGACAAAGCGACAATGGACAGACAACAACTCGACAGAAAAGAAGGGCAGCAGCTAACAGCGGTTTGGCGTAATGGCGGGTGCAGTGCTTCGTATGACGGGTTTGTGGTAGGTTCAAGTGCATTTCTTCGATTGAACTTTTGTGCTAAAAATCCGCCACTACGCCAAGCCACAAAACGTTATGCACAATGCCGCGGGACAGATACAGTGCTTCGAACATTGGCACTTTTGCTTGCCACACATTCCCGCGCGACACCAAAGCAAGCAAAAGAGCCAAATAGTGTTCATTAAATTACAACATCTAAAATGCGTTTAAATTTAAAAACCATATCTATGAAGAAATCTCTTGGACTTTTGTTGATACTCTTTACTATTTCATGTTCAAATAATTCGGACCCGGACCCGGTCTATTCTTCTTTGGTAGGTAAGTGGAAATTTGCAACAACCACTGTCCCAATAACCGGAACTTTTGAAATCTCAGAGTTTTCCGGAGAATTAACAATTGATAATGCCTTTGGTGACTTTAAATTGAATGGAACTACCTACAAAATTGACACAAGACACAAAATGGAAAAAGGAACGACTCCTGGTTCTTTCAGCAGATTTTGGCTTATTAACACTGCGCAGGACAAGGAAGTTGCTTTTGATGATTCGGAATACAGTAATGACTTCAAGACCATAACCGCCAAAAAATTCTACTACCGCGAGGGTAACAACGTTTCAAATTTATACACAGAGACAATTGTCATTACCAGATTTTAATTTCAAAATTAAAACTAATATGAGTGACATTAAATTAAAAATTGGTGACTATCTTAAACTTCCAGACGATTTAAAGTCAAGTGCTAAGACTCTGTTCAACTATGGAAAAATAAAAGATATTAGTGGTGATGAACAAATTATCGAAGTCATTTTAGTCGATGACATCGAAGTTGACCGACAAAGGCTGTATTCGACAATTGAGCGCAGAGGACGAACTTTTTCATTTCTTCAATATGACATTCATTACTAGGGACAATTTTAAACCATAAAATAATCATCTAATCTCATTAAGATTTTCCATATATGGACTGTTGGAAGACATTAGGAATAACTAAAACTTCAAATAAAGAAATTATTAAGTCTGCCTATAGAACCTTAGTTAAAAAATACCATCCTGACCTTGCAAAAACACCTGAAAAAGTTAGAACGAATACAATTAAATGCGCTCAATTAAATTTAGCGTATCAGGAGGCACAGTTGGAAGCTGACAAAATCAATGAATTTGATAATTCAAATGAAGTAGTAAACTCTATTCAATATAAAAAAGGGGAAAACTTAATCTTAAGAATTTTACGACCCATTGGAATTATTATTATTGCAGGGTTGCTTTGGGGTTTAATAGAAAAATTGACATCGACAATAGCAAGACTTGCAAAATCAAACGATATAGCAAAAGTAATTTTTGGTGTTCCGATTAAAGTATTTGGGTTTGCATTTATCAGTTCAGTAATAAGTTTATCGACTGGTTTTATTACAGTACTTACTCTTGATTTTGTTTTAGTGAAGTTTATGCCAGAAAAGTATTACTATAAATTATTATGGTTAATAGTTGTAAGTCTTAATACACTAATAGCAGTCAATAATTTAATTCCATTTAAAGTAGTTAGTGATGAAAGTCTTAATACAACCTTGTTTATTCTAATATGGAATTTATGGCCAATAATATTTCTTTTCTCATGGATAAGGACAATAATTAAATATAATTCGATTAAGGACAAGTTTTACATAGAAAAACTTAGCTAATGAACAGTCGATAAATAGCAAGCTTACGAATCGCAGCACCAATGCCAAAGCCGCGCGACTTCAGCCCACGCCCAAAGCTTTGGCATCCGTGCTGCTAAGTGTGGACAATTGCGGCACATGTGCATAACAAAATGTATATGAAATGGCGCTGATAAGGAGGGATATTTTTTTTATTTTTGCTCAGCGCCACTTCATATACACAAACGTTGGCAGCCATTTTATGGGACGACTATTCAACTTAACAATACTGATCCTTATTTCATGTTCGTCACAGGACAGAGACTTTCAATCAATAACGTTTGATACATCGAATGACTTTAAGATAATTAATGAAGATAGTGTTTATAACGCTTTGGAAGGAGTAGCAGACTTTCAAGAAATTGTTAAAATAACTTCTGACACACGGCTAATTAGCGACTCCGATTTCAAACAAATGGATGAGATTAAGTTTAGTGAAGCAAGAATAGAGAGTGACACATTGGATATTTTGCTCTACGAAACAAATTCCATTTTTGACTACAAATACAAAATCAAAATTGTAGACGGAAAATTTAAAATTGACTTTTGGTATCAAACGACCATCGACACAATAGACAGAGAAATAAGGACGTTAAAGCAGACATTAATTTTGAATAAAAGAGAATTTAAAAAAGGTGACGAAATCAGAGGACATACGGAATACGAAGGACAATGCATAAAGGGATGCTCAACGGACGAGAACCCTATAATTATAAAAGGAAACTTTAAAGTGAAAGTGGAATAAAACGGCTGCCAACAAAATGTATGTGAACATTGCTGGGTTCAGTTTAAGTTTGTAGTTTAGTTTTTAAATAACGTTTTGTTACGTGGGACAGTTAAGTCTTTCAAAGACCAGCAACGTCACATACATAAACGTTAGCGCCAATGCCTTTTTAAAAAGAGTTAGTTTTACCGACAAGGACTCGTTGGACATATATAAATATAACGGTTGACAGTAAATTGATTATTTCGGGACTTCAAATTAAGAGCGGGATAACAACAATAAAGTTTTTTCCCACCGCACACCACGCGCAAAGCAAGAGTGTGGCAGTAGCTTCCATCGCTGACACCCATGCGCACGCTACTTCCACACACTTGCTTTCTCCATCGTTAGTTTCAATATGCAAATTTTTTAATCCATAAAGCATTTGTTCAATAAATTTCCTTTTTACAAACAGCTTGATACCATGGATTGCGGGCCGACTTGTCTGCGCATGATTTCCAAATATTATGGCAAGATATTTACACTGAATGAACTCAGAAATAAAGCATACATAACACGTGAAGGGGTTTCAATGCTTGGGATAAGTGATGCTGCCGAAGCAATTGGGTTTCATACATTGGGCGTAAAATTAACATTCGACCAACTACTCACAGAAGCACAGCTTCCTTGTATTGTCCATTGGAACCAAAGTCATTTTGTAGTCGTGTACGCTGTTAAGAGAAACAAAATTTGTATAGCCGATCCTGCCTCATCATTACTAACTTACAATAGACCCGATTTTGAAAAATGTTGGCTAACCATTACAGAAACAAACGGAAGTAAGGCCGGGCTGGCTTTGCTCTTGGAACCAACTCCTTCGTTTTACGAGCAAGAACCAGACAAGGTGGAGACAAAGATTGGCTTTGCAAGCCTATTCAGATACGTAAGAAAGTACAAACGACTTGTATTCCAGTTATTCATTGGTCTGCTACTTGGAAGTTTGATCCAACTTATGCTTCCCTTCCTTACACAATCCATCATTGATGTAGGCATTAATACAAGAAACGTAAATTTCATTTACCTGATACTGGCAGGTCAGTTAATGCTGTTCATAAGTCGCTCCAGCGTGGAGTTTATTCGTAGGTGGATTCTACTTCATCTTAGCACACGAATAAACATTTCGTTTATTTCAGATTTTCTTTTGAAACTTCTCAAACTTCCGATATCCTTTTTTGACAGCAAAATGATTGGCGATTTATTACAACGCATTGAGGATTATAACCGGATTGAACGCTTTCTGAGCACCTCAACTCTCAACATACTCTTTTCATTCTTTAACTTAGTTGTTTTCGGGGCAGTCTTGCTATTCTACAATGCCAACATCTTTATGGTTTTCTTTGGTCTGAGTAGCCTGTATGTATTTTACACGTTGCTTTTTATGAAAAAACGAGCAGAACTGGATTACAAAAGATTTCAACAATTTTCTTATAATCAGAGCAATCTAGTCCAATTGATAAATGGAATACCGGATATTAAAATAAACAACTGCGAGACAACCAAACGGTGGGAATGGGAGCGTATTCAGGCCAAAATATTTAAGCTATCTGTTTCCAATACCCAACTGGCGCAGGTGCAGGACGCTGGAAGCCTTTTTATTAACGAACTCAAAAACATAGTAATCACAATCATTGCGGCATTGGCTGTAATTGAAGGGCAGATGACGCTCGGTATGATGCTTGCGGTTCAATATATTATAGGGCAGTTAAATGCCCCTTTAAATGAATTTATAACCTTCACGCGGAGTTTGCAGGATGCTAAACTTAGCTTTTCAAGGATATCAGAAATTCACGAATTGAAAAACGAAGATTCACATCTTCAAGGATTTCTCGTGGATGATCTCTCCTTTACTTCTAAATCACTCATCATCAAAGATGTAAGCTTTCAATATGAAGGATCACACTCGCCAAAAGTATTGGATTCTATTGATCTCATTATTCCGGAGGGTAAGGTAACGGCTATCGTTGGTGCCAGCGGAAGTGGTAAAACCACACTGATGAAATTGCTCTTGAAGTTTTATCAACCCATGCAAGGTTCAATAAGCGTTGGCGGAGTCGATTTAGCTGGCATTTCATCATCGCATTGGCGCAGGCAATGCGGAGTGGTGTTGCAAGACGGATATTTATTTGCTGATACAATTTTAAAAAATATTGCACTATCTGACGAGGCTATTGACAAGCATAGATTGATACATGCTGTAACTGTCTCTAACATCAAGGACTTAATAGAATCATTACCGTTGGGTTACAGCACAAAAGTAGGTAGTAATGGCGTGGGCTTAAGCCAGGGGCAGAAGCAGCGGATATTGATAGCACGGGCCGTTTATAAAAACCCAGAATTCTTCTTTCTGGATGAGGCCACTTCTGCTTTGGATGCGGAAAATGAAAGAAAGATTATTGATAACCTAAATGAACTCTTTAAAGGAAGAACGGTAGTCGTAATTGCACACCGGTTGAGTACGGTCAAAAAAGCTGATCAAATTGTAGTACTCAGCAATGGAAAAATTAGAGAAGTGGGTACGCATGAACAATTGGCCAAAAGCAAAGGCGTTTATTACAATCTGGTAAAAAATCAATTGGAATTAGGTAACTGAAAATTTTATGAGTTTACTAAAATCAATCTATCGTTTAAAAAGGCTTGATAGCCTTATTAAAAAGGAAGCTACAGGTACTGCAGAAGAGTTTGCAGAGAAAATAGGAATTTCCAGAAGTATGCTTATGATAAATCTCGATGAGATGAGAGAGATGGGTGCACTGATTAAATTCTGCCCAATTCGAAAGACGTACTACTATGCGGAGGAATTTAATTTATTAATCGGAAATATGGTTCGAATAAAAGGAGGGAACAATATTGGGATTGATACCTCACCCTTGCAAGGATTAAACCACAATCTAATAAAGGATATCAATCATTATCAATTACAATAAAAGACTCAGAACGTATAGGCTTATCGGTCTCAGTTATACCCTCAATTATAATCCTATACCTTCCAGGTAAATCGGCTGCGAAGAATGATACTGAACAAGTTCCAGCGCTATCATCGGTGGTCAAATGCGGATTCCAATAAATGGTTGATCGATAATCCGGTCTTTCTTTATCTACGGTTGGGCTGTCATAATCTGGCGACTTAAATTCTTCGGGTGTGCTATATCCGGAAATTTTATATACGTCTACTGTTTTAAGGTCTTGTAAATTGGATAGCCTGCTTGCAGAACCTCCTTTTGTAAATATGGCGATTACGCCATTCCTTCCAGCCTCTCCATATAGGCTGTTTACTCTTGTAGTAACTTCTATTCTTTCAATCATGTTGATGTCCAACATCGCTACTCGATCACCAAATGTATCTCCAGGGTCTACCATCTTATTGTTTTCAAAAACGGGAGCTTGACCGCCCACAGGAATTCCATCAACTAGAATTAATGGGTCGGTACTTGTATTAATGGAAGACGAAGATGAGCCACGAATACTTACTTTATAAGTAGAACCTCTGTTACCTATTACCGAAATAATCGTTAATCCTGGTACTTTACCCTGAAGCGCAACGGCCAGGTTAGTGGTTCCGCTATTAACAAGTGTTTCCCCTTTTACAACGTGATCGGGCTTGCCAAATATTTTGTGTTGTATTTCTGTTGGGGGTTCTTCAATTCGCTTTCCAGTAATAGTCACTTCTTCTAATAAAGTAACGTCTTTATCTACTTCAAATTGAGTAAACAGACGTTGAGGCGACCGGGCATCTTTTATATTTAATTTTTTATAGACTTTAAGTGCTGAAATCGGTGGTGCCTCTTTTTTTGTTAAAGTAACATGGCCATAGGGCTTACCCCGCTTATCCTTAGCCTGGAAAGTAAAATCAACACTGTCATAAAACTGAAGCCCATTCAACGTGAATTTTCCCTTGTCATCGGTATCAACCATAAAAAAATCAGCAAACTTTCCGACAACCACCATTAGGTTAGCACTTTCCGGCTTTTCCTTTTCATTTTTAAATACTCCAGATAGCACTATTCCTTGCTCAACCGGGTAGGCAATCACAGCAGGTTTTGGCAAGCCGGGCAGTGTAAGGCCGGTAATAATAGTTTCCTCTTCTTTTATTGGTGCAACCTGCTTTTCATCGGTTATTGAAACAGACAGGTTTGCGGCTGTTGGCAACTTATTCTCGTCTTGTATGTGGATTGTCAAGTGAATCTTTTCGCGTGGCCGGTAACTTTCTTTGTTTGGAATTACCCGGACAGAGCTATCGGGTGTTGGCAAATAGTTAATTTCCATTTCTAATTTCTCTGAAAGATTTAAAACAGGAATTGGTTTAAGCGAAAAACATGGCTCTCCAAAATTTCTCATCCAATTGGTATAACCCCTGAGCATGTAATTCCCGGTGGGCAAGTCTGGTGGCAGTTTAAAATCAGAAGCTGCCCAACCGCTGTCAATTTTGACAGCTTTCTGCTGAATAATTTCCTTAGTCTGGTTGATAAGCTCTACATACAAAACCTTGCTTAGAGAATCGCTCAAGCCGGGTTGACTGTAATTCAAATACGCTTTCATCCAAATAGTTTCTCCCGGATAGTAATAAGGTTTATCGGTATGGATGTAAGCTTTTTCAATTGGTGCAATGAAGTTGGTAAAAGGCTGATTTAATTGCAATGTCATCTGCGGCTGATAATCTAATGGTAGTAATGTGCCCATCCGATGATTGCTCCATTCTCCGGAATAAACTACTGCGCCCGGGTTAAGTAATATCCCGTTGTTATTCACCCGAACCTTGTTGCCACGGACTTCCATCCACGATACTGCCCCTGCCATATCTTTATAATATTTTATTGATCCGGCTTTATTCAGATAATGAACTTCTGTCCGTCCGTTAAGTTGAATCGTATATTCATAAGGGCGCCCTGTTGGCGTCACAATATTCTTGGTGTTGTATTCAACAATCTTTTTGTTTACTTCTGAATAAAACAGATCAGATCGTGTATTTACATCAACAGCCCCGGGTTTATCCATGTAAAGTCTGAAACCTTCCAGCGCTGCTCGGTTATGTAAAATAGAGTTAAATAAATGTCTGTCCGAGCCTGAGTAAACTAACGCTCTGTTCGCAGCCCAAATGTCAGTTTTAGAGGGGTCATTAAGCTCTTTGAAATACGCGTTGCCATCAATGGCATAACCCTGCGCGGTTACCTGAAAATTTTTAAGATGAAACAAAACGGAGTATCCCAAATAATTGTTGCGTATCTCAATTGGGGCAGAAGCTTTAGCAACAAATGCTTTTGAATTACCCAATGTTTCAAAATCAACTACCCACGGATTAGCTATTTTACAGGTTGATGTAAACCTTTCACCTAAAAAATATTTTTCAAATTGCTTCATTTGTTTCAACCATTCTTTATCACGGGTTCCTTTCACCTCCACTGCTGATAACTCCTGTAACGATTGGGTCAGTTGTACAGTCACGCTTATCGTTTGTGCTGCGGCTACAGTAACCTTGCTTTGAAAGGTTTGATAACCGATATATGAGAAAACCAGATCGTGCGTACCGATAGGCACGTTTTTTAAAAGGAAATTTCCTTCTACATCAGACGTTGTGCCCAATGTAGTGTTGCTCACAAACACATGGGCGAAAGGCAAGGGCTCTTGGGTTTGTGCATCTAAAATTCTGCCCGTCACTTCTCCGGTTTGGCTAAACAATACCAAGGGAATCAAAGCCATTAAACTGAGCATTATGAATTTCAAAACCTTCATTCTAATCAAAGTTTTATTGTTTAAATATAGCACAAATCCAATTTCACGTTAGAATAATAAATCTCAAATTCCTGCCCCAGTCCAATGCCGTTGGACTCTTAAACAATATTTTAGCAGAGCATAGGTGCTGATCGCGACAGCACTCAGTGCCGCAATGCCGAAAAGCGAAACGTAGGCCTAACTAATTCTGTTTCTTCAAGAAAAAGCAAAAATTAAAAAACCGTCTCTCGTTAAATAAAGAGACGCTGAGTAATTTGACAAAAACTCAAATGCGTTCTGTTAAGGGCGGGGAAACTGCAGACTGTGGTGAAACCAATGTTCCAACACAATGCCAGGCACCTTCTATAAATGGAGGTACACAATCCTGGTGTGCCTGTCAATAATTACCTTGAAAGACCTCTGTTGTAACCTGCTAAAGGATTATAGCAGGGGTCTTTGTCTAATTGCGTAACACTTTATCAGCTATTTGAATGGTTCAATCGTCAGAAGCTTTAGATTTGAAAATTCAGCAATGTCTTGAAAGGATCGATGATCTGTTATCTAAAAATTTCGGTTCTGAACCAAACGGCCTGTTGAGCGGTAGCGGTGGAGCGGCATTGTATTTCAAATTCAGGTTTCTTCAATCAGGTCAAACCTCCTTTTTTGAAAAATCAATGGAAATACTTGAAAAGGAGGTTGAAAAAACAAATTTGAATCAATTGGAGCCGTATCTGAGTATTGGTTCTTCTTCCGTTTCATCCATTTGGCTTATCGATCAACTTATATTAGTGAAATTACTGGATGAGGAAGAACATATTCAAAGCAAACCCTGGGTTGATCTGAGTATTGAAACAACTTCGGTCGAAGAATTGGAATCTAATCGGCATGACTTATTTTATGGTTTTGTAGGAAAGGGATTAATTGCAATCGAGCACAATCGAAATGCAGCCAAACCATATATCATTAAAATTGTTGATGCCCTGTTAAAAAACCTTAAGTATGACACTGATGGAGCTTACTGGTTAACGCCTAAGCCTCCCTATGTAGACACCAGTTATATAATTAATCTTGGTATTCCACATGGCATACCCGGGATACTATTATTCCTTTTTAAATGTATTAATACCTATGATTTAGGATCCGCTGTGAAAGAATCTACAGATAAGGTGGTACTATGGTTGAGGAACAGACTTAACAAGGAAAACAATACCCTACCGTATGAATATTCTGACAGGATAAGTGGGACGGGCAACTTAGGTTGGTGTTATGGTGACCTTGCTGTTGCTTATACCCTGTTCATGCATTATGAGGTATCAAAAAACCAGGATAGTTTAATAAAAGCAAACGAATTACTTTCACAGGCATTATATAAAAGTAGTTTAAAAGGTATTTCACATTATTCAGAATTTGATATTTATGATATGTGTCTTTGCCACGGCACATCCAGTATTTCTTACATGTATAAAAAAATATGCGAGCTATCAGGCAATCCATTAGCGAATGTAGAATCTCATAAATGGCTTGATTTAACGTTGGATAACCTGCAGAAATATTTTTCTAATACTGAGGCAATTGAAAGCAGGCGTTATGAGTATTTCAATACGAGTTGTAGTTTTTTAAACGGACTGTCCGGAGTCGGGCTTGTATTATTGTCCTTTATTCATCAATCAGATACGCAATGGGATAAAATTCTTTTGCTTGATCATAAAAAAAGTAGTTGATCAATTTGCTATGACATTTAATTCAACCGGCTTCTTTATTCTAAGAACTCCACTTTTGCCCCTTGAAAACTATCCAAAATCTGATCTTCAAAGTCTATTCCTTAATAAGGTATTTAAGGAGGGCCTATACTTAGCTTCACCCAATTTGATTAACGAGGTCGAAAAGTACCTGAATTGTTCACTTGCTGCAAAGGAAAAGGAAAAATTAGAACTATCGCTTTATAGATATTATCTGCGATCATGCTACCGTTGCACACCCTTTGGGATGTTTGCAGGTATTTCATTAGGAGCAATAGCTGGGCAAACTGATATTCAATTGGCTCCCACTTTACAATACAAAAAAAATACCCGTCTTGATACTCACTTCCTTGCTACATTTGCGCAGAATTTGCAAAAGGACGAAATAGTAAGAGAATCGCTAAGATGGTTTGCCAATAACTCACTCTACACAATAGGAAATAAATTAAGGTTCATCGAATACAGGATAGACAAAGAAGTGCGAACGCATCATTTATCCAAAGTAGATGGTTCTGAGCACGTTCAATCGATCCTTTCCAAAGCAAGGAATGGCGCCACTATTAATGAATTAGCCAATTTACTTGTTACCAATGAAATCAAGTTTGAAGAGGCTGTTTCATTTGTCAATGAAATGATTGCCACTTGTCTATTAGTTTCGGAACTTGATTCTCTGGTTACAGGGACTGAATATCACATCCAACTGCTAGAAAAATTAAAGGATATTCCTTCATCTCAGAGATATTTAGAAAAACTACATGCAGTAGTAGCTACGTTGCAGGAAACCGACCAGAATGAAGTGGGTGTTTCAGCAAAGTATTACGATCAGATCATCACTGATATAAAACAATGGCAAATTGATTTTGATTCGGGTAAATTACTTCAATGCGACATGGTGAAGCCTGCAATCAGATGTGTAATAAATAAAACAGTTACAGATGAGCTAAGTCAGTCTATAAGGATGTTAAATAGGGTGACAACTCATTCAGAGCAAGCAAATTTAAAAGATTTTAAAGAAGCCTTCATTAAACATTACGAAGAACAGGAGATACCATTGCTCGAAGTGCTCGACAGCGAAGCTGGGATTGGTTATCCGGTAAACACACATGTAGGTTCTGATAACTCACCTTTATTAACAAACTTGTTTGTAAAAGCAGAGAACCATCTGCAATTAAATAATCATCAAAGTAATACGTGGTCAAAATTCCTATTGACACAATTGCAGGAAGCTATGAGACGTAACTCTTGTGAAATCGAAATTTCGGAAGCGGAAATTCAGACTATTCTAAAAGACCAAAAAAATGATGAGAACCTACTCCCGGATTCTGTTTATACTTTAGGAAGCGTGTTGGCTGCTTCTGGCGAGGAACTCGACAAAGGAAATTTTTTAGTCTATCACGAAGTAACTGCCGGCCCTTCGGCTATTAATTTGCTGGGAAGGTTCTGCCACATGAGCAATGAACTTACTGACCTCGCCAGAGAAGCCCTTCGAAAAGAGGAAGAAGCAAGGCCGGAGTGCATCTTTGCTGAAATACTTCATATTCCACAAGCGCGACTTGGAAACATACTTATGCGCCCCGTTTTAAGAGAGTACGAGATTCCGATATTAACACGAGCGTCAGTCGATGAGGATCATACTATTGAACTTAACGATTTAATGGTTTCCATTCGAAATGGAAGAATCTTTCTTCGCTCCAAGCGATTAAACAAAGAAGTGATTCCACGGCTCACAACAGCGCACAACTTTTCAATGAACCCTGTGCCCCACTATCACTTTTTATGTGACTTGCAGTTTCAGGGAATTAAAGGCGGGCTTTCCTGGAACTGGGGTGTTTTAAACGAGTTCCCTTTTTTGCCTAGGGTTCGTTACGGGAAAACAATCTTATCAAAGGCAAGATGGATTCTTAATTTAAGTAACCTGTCAACTAAAAAGGATATAAAGGATTCAGAAATAGCTGAACTTGTTACAACTCACTTTACAGAAAATGGAATCCCGGTTAATGTTACAATTACGCAAGGCGACAACCAGTTGCCCATAGATGTTCGCAATGCAAATTGCCTGAAAATTCTGGTACAAGATTTAAAGAAATACAAATCGCTTATTCTACAGGAGTGCCTCTTCAATGACAATAACCTGGTAGTAACAGGACCGGAAGGAGCATTCACCAATGAAATTATCATTCCGTGGTATAAGCAAATTGACGTAAAACAAAGCGAGCGCACAAATATTGACGTAAAACAAGCTAAAGAAGAAATCAATTTGCAACAAAGGTCATTTTTACCCGGCAGTGAGTGGCATTACGCAAAAATTTATTGTGGGGTAAAGACGGCTGACTTGATTTTAGCGGAAGTGATCAAGCCATTAACAGAAAAACTTTTGGAAGAAGGTATTATAAGTAAGTTCTTTTTTATCCGGTATTACGACCCGGACCATCATTTAAGGATACGGTTTAAAGGCGAAGGGAACTTTTATGCGGAGGTGACCAACAGATTAAATAAGTCTTTAACTCCTTTTCTTCAAGCCAATTTAGTTTCCAATGTTCAGACGGAAGTTTATAAGCGGGAGATTGAACGGTATGGCTTTGAAAACATGGATAACTCAGAGTCTGTCTTTTTGACCGATTCGATTACAACATTGAATATACTCTCACTATTAGAAGGCGATGAGGGGGATCAACTTCGCTGGCAATTTGCAATTAAAGGGGTCAATGATCTATTAGACGCTTTTCACTTTAACATTTCGATGAAGAAAGATTTAATGGGTTGGTTAAGCACGAACTTTGCGAAAGAATTTAATACTGATAACCAGGAGAGCAAGAAACAGTTAAGTGCCAAGTACAGAGAGTATCGTCCGGTCATTGAATTGGTGTTTAAAGAGATATTGACTGAAGATCATGAGTTTTACCTTGTATGGCAATTTTTCAAAATCCGGAAGGAATTCCTTTCTGTATTTGCTGCTGAAATTTACAGGCTTGCAGGAGAGAATAAACTTTCTGTTAGATTAAATGACTTGGTAGCAAGCTATATACACATGTTTTTAAACCGCTTCCTTCGCTCAAAACAACGTATGCAAGAGATGGTTATTTACGATTTATTGCATCAACATTATAAATCGTTGCTGGCAAGGGAAACTAAAAGCATAAAAGTTATTCAAACCGAACAAGTTTCCTGAACTGGTAAAAAATACGTTCGAAAAGGCGCAAGTCCTCAGTTATTATTTCAATTTCTCCTCTCAGTTGTCCGGTTACTTGCAACTCACCATTATGCGATGTTCTCAATCCGTTAGGGAGATCTACTTTTACCAAATATTTTTCTTCATTAGGAATCAAGGATACCGTTTCAACGGTACCGGTCAACATACCATATTTTTCAAAGGGATAGTTTTGTAACCTTATGTTTACAATCTGACCTGCCTTCACCTCTCCTGACCTCACAATTGGCAATTCGGCCTGTCCGAAAACATGTTGTGTTTCCGGCACAATTGAAAACAAGGGCTTACCAAATGGGACATAATCATTGTCGTGGAAAAACGATAGGTACGATACTTTGCCATCAAGCAGGGAAACAAGCAAATGATTCTCCTTCCATTTTTTGATCACAGCTTTCAATTCATTAAGACGGTTATTTGCCTGAGTAATGAGCTGGATACCCTTATGCTTTTCATCAATTTGTAAATCTTCAATTTGTTTTTCGAGTTGATCTATTTGCAATTTATTATCAAGCATTGCCCTTTCAGTAGTTTTGTAAGCCCTTTGTTGTTGTAGGTATGTTGCCCGGGAAGCATTAAAATCTAACCGGGCTATGACTTGTTGGGAATAAAGTAGAGAGTCTGCAATAAATTTTTCCTTAGACAGAGACAGTTCGCTTTTGAGTAGTTTAAGTTGAGCCGACTGATTATATCCTATCCGTTCCATGGTCTCCTTTTGCCTTTCCAATTGGCGGATTTGTTTCTGATAAGATTCATTGGCATGAAACACCTGAAAGTCTTGGAGCGCAGACCCTAACTGACTAAGACTGTTCTGCATTTCTCCGACATTAAGTTTCTGGAAAGAAGCTGGGTCGATAGTATTGAAATCGTAACCAAGAATTGATTCAAGACTTTTCAGATCAACCAAATTAACGTTTCCATCGATGAATGCGATAACGTCACCAGCTAGTACTGGCTCTTTGTCGTTTTTCAATAACTTTAATCGTCCATCAACCCGTGCGACTATGCTAACAGGAGAAGGTGATGTTGTAATCACGACTTCTGCTTTAAGCACATCAGGATATTTAACAAACCAACTTATAGACAGAAACACAAGAAAGACTGCAAAGATTAGAATTGTGCCCCATCTTACAATCCACGATGGTACCCGGTTGACAATTTCCTGGACTTCTTCGCTACGGATTTCTGCGAGATAATGGTCAGTTAATTTTTCGTCCATATCTAATCATGTTTTTCTGCTGGCCAAGTAGGTAATTTTACGCGGTTATAAAAATAATTCGCGGACTAAATATACCTTATTCGTAACAATTCCGCCACACACATTAAGCAAGCCGCTCATTCTCACTCACAGCCCAAGCTTGCTTAATAAGTGTGGCTGGTAATCCCAAGCAAACAGAGTTTTTTCTTCCCACGCTTCAAAAAACTTTATTGTTGTTTGAGAGTTTCAGAAGTAGATTTGTAACACAAGTGAACACTAAGAAATAGACTGGGGACAAAAGGCACAGGCGCTAACAAAATGCTTGTGCAATGGCCGGGCTCGGTGTCCTCATTACTTTCGGTTTCTTTACTTACATTGTGTCGTGAGACAGGTCGCAACTGGTCAGGCTTATTCCGCTTCGCTGCATTTTTAAGCCTTCCTATTCCGGCCACTGCACAAGCACAAACGTTAGCGCCAATGCCCAGTAATGACCAACCACTCCATAACATTAAAAGTAACCATTGACATCAACCCATTATAGTTTCTCCAATTGGACAATGACTCGACTGACGAAAATAAATATTCCAAGACCTCCCCACCGCACGGCAACCTTGGGGAGATTCTCGCCAACGCTTTTGGCACATGCCATTGCCCTGCATCCCACCGCGACACCAAAGCAATGGCAAGAGCCAAACCACCCAGACAGATGGCAAAACATATGACACATAATGGCAAATAAAATAAGTTTAGCTTGGGCGGAAGACAATCAATCCTTTAAAGCCGCAGTATTAAGGCTTCTTAGACAAGAGGCAGCCAACTATATAGAAGTTTTGTTTACAGTTAGCAATGGAAGGGAGATGTTAGACCAACTAAGTACTCAATTTCCAGATATAATTCTTCTTGATATTAGGATGCCCATAATGGATGGCATACAAACTGCCAGAATCATAAAAGAGAAGTATGTTCAAGCAAAAATCATAGCCTTCACCGAATACGATTTCGAGCACAATATTGTGGAAATGAACAAGGTTGGCGTCAAGTGTTTCTTAGCCAAAAGTCAAGCAGAAGATTTAATCAGAGCAATTACTATTGTTCACGAAGGAGGAGTATTCTTTCCAGATGAAGTTGCTGAAATCCTTCAAAAGCATATTAGGAGTACTACGATCCATGATACAGTAGAAGCTCTAAATCAACTTAAATTTAAAATTGATCTATCACCTCAGGAAAAGAACCTTGTTCAATTATTGCGCAAAGGGAAAACAAGCAAAGAAATTGCTCTTCATATGAATCTAACGGTAAGAACAGTTAGAACTTATAGAGAAAGATTGCTAAAAAAAACAAACACCAGAAATGTAGCAGAGTTATTAAATGTTTGCTATCGGGCTTAACCCTCAAATTTTTAAAAATTAAAAGACTAATGTCGGCAAATGCCGACATTGACATAACCATTTTACCAATGTTACTTTGGATATGTTTCACACATAAACCCAAAAAATATGAAAAAATTAAAAATTTTACTGAAAGGTGTTTTAACAATTGCATTATTGCTATTTGTGTCATTTAGTTGTCAGGATGAAGCTATCAAAGAATTAGATAATCCTGATGAAAACAAAAGTCAAATATCCCTCATTGAAGAAAAAAATGGTGTCATCTTATTTAAAGAAGATGTTACAATCACCGATGAAAGCGGCCAGAACAAAGTTACAATAAGGGTTGCGGCTTTAGATAAAAACAGGTTAAATGAGTATCTGCACTCCAGAAAGTTTACAATAACTCCAATTTATGATCGGAGGGAAAATAAGCCCTTAAAGCTAACTCCCTTAACAGAAGAATCAACCGTAAGTGAAGAAAAGGAAAGCCTGCAAGAAATGATACTCACCGAAATTTTAAGTCAAGAACTTAAAAAGGATGTTAAAGGAATAGGTTTTCGCAACGAGCCAAACCCAGATTATATTTCAGCTAATGGAAGAGTTCAATATATAAACAATAACGTACGATACTATAGTCCCAAATGGCCTGAAATCCTTTCTGTTCAGGCATATAATCAAGTATATTTTAGAATTCAACAACAATGGAGATGGTGGTCTGGCTGGAGTACCATTTGGGGACCGGCAACATGGTGTTGCTCCCAATACAGCGACTTCAATATTGATGGCCCATGGTATGTTCGGCTAGAGATTTCTTTCGATTACCGTTCCGATTTTTATTTTGAATGGTTCAATTGGTAAAACATTTTCAATATCCCAATAAATTAGTGGCTGTTTGTAACAGCCACTTTTTTAGGTTCTAAATTCAGTCATTTTCTTCGACAGATGCAATAAATTCGTAAGTCACCATAACAATTCGATGAATTATAAATTATCTTGAATTCGTAAATGACAATAACCTTGTTAGTAATTTCGTTTAATACTCTTAGAGTAACTGTATGCGTCTGATTTGTTTCGTATTTGTTTTTATCACTTTTAGCTTATCGAGCTATTCACAGATCAGAATATCGGGTTATATCAGTGAGGGTAAAAGTTCTGAAACTATCGCATTTGCAAACATCTTTAATGATTCCCTAACCGTTGGCACATTTTCAAATGAATATGGATACTACTCTATTAAAATCCCAGTCAATGGCAAATATAAATTCCGAATTTCAGCAATAGGTTTTTCTACTCTTGTGAAGTTCTTGGAAATTAAAAAGGATACTGTTTTAAATTTTGACCTTGAGTCTTCTTCAATTCAACTTAATGAAGTAACAATTTTGTCCGAGGACAATTCCACAATTCAAACAATCGGAGTGACACGTTTTGATCAGGATATTATAAAGAACACACCAACGTTATTGGGTGAAAAAGATGTTATCAAAACAATTCAATTGTTGCCGGGGATTCAAAGAGGGACAGAAGGATCAACAGCACTGTATGTAAGGGGTGGAAGCCTTGATCAAAATCTTATTATTCTTGATGAAGCGCAACTATATAACGCTAATCATTTATTTGGCTTTTTTTCTGTTTTTAATGGTGATGCAATTAAGAACGTTCAATTCTGGAAATCTGGTTTTCCATCTCAGTATGGAGGTAGAGTTTCATCTGTAATTGATATTCAGATGAAAGAAGGGAATAAAAAGGAAATTAAAGGCGAGGGTGGCATTGGAATTATTTCGAGCAGATTAATGGTTGAAGGTCCTTTAATAAAAAACAAGTCTTCATTTCTACTGTCTGGAAGAAGAAGCTATCTTGATCTGCTGATTAAACCCTTCATGTCTCCTTCTGATCAGATAGGCTACAGCCTTTATGATTTATATACCAAGCTCAACTTCGATCTGAATCAAAATAATAAGATATATTTTAGTGCTTATTCGGGAAAAGATATGCTAACTACTGATCAGGTAGAAAAGACTTCAATCTCAAATACAGAAGCCAATACAAGGTTAGGATGGGGCAATTTAACGGGAACATTTAGATGGAACCATATATTCAATAAAAGGATATTCAGCAATACAACCTTGCTCCTTAGTCGATTTAATTTCAACCTTTCAGATGACTTAAAAAAAACAGGTGCTCAGCCCCGTTTTGAATACACAGATTTCGAATCATCAATAAGAGATTATTCGATAAAAAATGATGTAGAGTACTTTATGAGTAATAAGCATTTTCTTAAAGGCGGTTACATTTATACTTTTCATAGATACGAGCCTAAGGCTTACAGACAAATTGACAAGGTGCTTAACACACGAGTGAAAAGTTTTGAAAGATACAATAATCACGAAATTGGAATTTATGCGGAAGACCTTTGGCAACCCAATGCTAAAACAGAAATACGTTTTGGTCTCAGATATAATATGTTACTTACCCCCTATAAGACTTTCCGATTTATTGAACCAAGAATTAATATCTCTTATGAATTGTTTAAAAACCTGTCCGTCAGCGGCTCCTACATGAGAGCGAATCAATTTGTTCACTTACTATCTAATACCGGTATTGGATTGTCAACCGATCTTTGGGTGCCGGCTACATTAAAGGCTCCGCCAACGCAGACCGATCAAATATCTTCCGGTCTTATAAAAAAGTTTCCTGACAAAAAAATTACTGTTTCAATTGAAGCATATAGAAAATACTTAAGAAATATTCTTACTTATAAGGAAGGAGCAAACTTCCTGATAATTTCAGAAGCTGCATCTGACATCTCATGGGAAAACAATGTAACCAAGGGAAAGGGTCTTGCTTATGGAACGGAATTTATGATTCAGAAATCAGATGGGAAACTTACAGGTTGGATTGCTTACACATTGTCCTGGACTATTCACAATTTTGACAGCCTCAATAGCGGTAAAAACTTTTATGCAAAATATGATAGCCGTCACATGGTATCATCTACCATCACTTACAAATTTACTCCAAAAATTATTCTATCAATTAATTGGGTTTACAACAGCGGAAATGCTTTTAATGCACCTAAATCTTATTATTATATAAACACCAGCAACTTTGCCCAAGATTATGTCTATACCAACGTGGTTCCTTATTTTGGTTCAAGAAATAGTTTCAGAGCAGATGCTTACCATCGGCTGGACATCGCTGTTCAATTACACAAAAAGAAAAAGAAATATGAACGCTATTGGGAATTCGGAATTTTCAACGCTTATAATAGGAATAATCCATTTTACTACTATTTGAAAATAAGCGACTTACCCAGTCAAAATACTCAAGTGGTCACACTCAAAAAAAAATCATTGTTCCCGATTCTTCCTTCTGTTAGCTACAATATAAAGTTTTAGTGATGAAATCCTATAATCTATATTTTGTTATCTTGTCATTGACGTATTTTGCGTGTGACTCTGGCGTTTCAGAAGAAAGCATTGAACCCAATAATTTAATCTCGGTTACATCATTTATTTCTCCCCAAGACACACTTCTTTCAGCTTATATTTATTATGCACAAAAATTAGGAACAAATATCAATGTGGAGTCATCAGCGGTAGATAATGCTTTAGTTTTAATAGCTGATGATCAATCGGCTGATACACTTTCATTTATAAGAAATAATTTACGATACGAAGGACAAAAAAAGAATTTGTATTACTTGCCTAATAAAACATATACATTAAAAATTATCCTCCCAAATGGAAAGACCTTATTTTCAGAATGTACAATTCCGCCTTATCCTGAAACTCCTGTACTAGATGGAATTCGAAATGGAAATGATTTTTTGTTTACAGTAAACTGGAATAACATAAATCAGCATCCGTATTTTATTTTGTCTTCTGTAGCTACAGGAACGTATGAAGTTACAAACCCACGAGGTACTTTTACAGCGTCACTAATTTCACAGCTTGATAAAGGGTCATTTATTATGGCCAAGCAGAACGATAATAATAGCGAAACTGGAGTTGTCCCTAATGCATATTTATCAACAGAGCCTGGACTAAACATTTTATTGAGAAATATTGACCTTAATATGTATATGTTTTATGATACTTATGGAGAGTTTGACGATTGGAATTCAAATACAGGCAACCTCATTCCAAATTTCAGAGACCCAAAACCTATTTATTCAAATATTATTGGTGGTGTAGGGGTCTTCGGTGCTTATAATGTCAATATCAAGGATTTTGAGATTAATTAATGAATCACAAACCTACAATTTAGTCGACCACAAGCGGCACACTTGCCAAAGCCCGCACAATCCTTCCCGCAAGACCAAAGCTTTGCCAAGAGTGCCGCACCCCCGCACCAATATTTGACAGATTGGGCAAAGTAACCCGTGAAATTGGGTACGGTTGCCGCGGCCTGAGAACACCGACAATGACCAGTGGACTTAAAGCCTTAAAGCAATGAAAGAAAAAGAAGAGAACACATAACGGCTGACAATACTTTATACAATCTACCAATCTACCAACCCGACAATGTGGGCCATAACAACATAGGACATAAAAAAAAGAATGGCACATGGCGCTAACACCGTGTTTATTTAATTGCGGGGTGATGTGTCCTTATTCAAATTCATTTCTTAATTTCGTTCGGTGTCGGGGGACAAGAACGGTGATGGTCGGGCTTAACATTCCGCTACGCTCCATTTTTAAGCCCTCCTATTCCCGCAACTAAATAAACACAAACGTTGTGCACAATGCCTCGGGACGGAGACGTGACTTCGAACATTGGCACTTTTGCTTGCCCCACATTCCCGCGCGACACCAAAGTAAGCAAAAGAGCCAAGAGTTCTCAAACTTTATAAAATAGGAGTTCACTAACAAATTAGGCAACAGTATAGGAGTTACTCCTATTTCAAAATTGGAATATGAAAGAGGTGTGGTATTTAGGTCGATTAGTCTATAATAGGTAGTGATGCTAATTTAAAAGACGTTATGGATTATATTACTTACTCCCGAAGACTGACACAAATTCTGGGAAGAATAGAATCTAAAAGACTTGAATCTCCTAAACAGATTGCGCTTAGCTTCGGAGTATCTGAGAAAACTATTCGAAGGATGATTAATCATCTAAGAGAAAGTGGTTATCCTATTGAATATTGTCGAAAGAGAAAAAAATATTTGTTAAAAAGTCACGCGGACAAATAATGTCCGTGACGGATTTTTTATTTGTATATTCTCATAAAAAACCAAACTCTTATCTTATGAAACTAAAAAATTACTATCGTTTTACTTTACTGCTGTTACTCACAGTAACTATTTATTATGGTTGTGCAGACCTTGAATTTTCGGATAATGCGAAATTACCAATTCAGGACTTTGATATTAGTTCAAGAGCTTCCTTGCCTCAAGCACTTCTTGACAGCACTATAAAGGCTGAGAAAGCAGTCAATAACAACGACAAAAATCCGTCAACATCCGAGACTACGGCATCGGCATTTTCAACATCTGTTAATTACGCCCTCCAGGCGACAGTTAGTGCCCAATCGACATACCCTGGCTATTCTGTTCAAAAAATTAAGGACGGGAGCCGTAATACAACAGTTGGCCCATCCTATAGTTGGGCTAATAATTACCCCGATGGCACCAGATTACCACAAAGTGTATTTCTAAAGTTTGGCTCACTTAAAAAGGTAAATCGGATTGATATTTACACCAGTTCTGGTTATGAGCTTCAAAATTATACTATTCAATACCGTGTAACACCGACAGGTACGTGGAACTGAAATGGTTGGTGGTTTTTTATTATTTTGATCTTATGTTTAAAATATCTTTGGTTTTTTCAAGTGCAATGATGCTTCTCCAATCTCTTATTGGTGTTGACGCAAATGCACAAAGTTTTTTGGGTTTATCAGTCAATTATGGCGATGAACTCACCTTTACTCCATATTACTCTGATTTGCTTTTGAAAAGGAAATCATTTTCCCCTACCCTGGTATACTCATATCAAAAGAAATTTCCTTCACATTTTTCTGTTATTGTTGGTGGACAGGCTGGAATTGCAGGGTATCAATTAATCCCGCTGTTGAGTGATCCTATGAGCCAGAGTAAGGAGCGATTTCCTTTTGTTGACTATGGAATTTTTGTAAGCAGATTAGAAGCTACACCTGGCAAAGTATTTCATATTGGCAAAAAAGAGATGTTTATTGGGTTGGGGGGTGGAATTAGTTACTACCTACTATTTCCGTTTACGACTATGAGCGTATTTGGAGAATACCAAGGTTCATTTCAAGAGTTATTTTCTGCCTATATCGAGGCCCCTGATGCTGGTACCTTTAGTGGATTTGCTAAAGCGTATGTAAAAGTCTCAATCTCAAATCGGCTTGACTTAGCATTTCAATATTCGCAGCATTTTCAACCTATACTTCATGGCGAGTTTGAATTCTACCAGACCAGTACCCCCACAGCCGGATCAATAAAGCTTATTCCTCGAGGTGTTTCATTAATATTGCTTTATCGCTTGAGAAAATTTGACGACTCGACATTTAGAGACTAATTCCAACTCACGACAGCTTAGAATTGAACTCACCAAACGAACCACAGCACCAATGCCAAAGCCGCCCAACCCAACCCACATCCAAAGCTTTGGCATCCGTGCTGCAGTAACGGTCGACTGCGGCACTGTGCATAACAACGTGTTTATGTCAACTTGGGGGTTCGGTGTCGTTATGTAGTTTCTGTTTCTTTAGTTAGTTTCGTATCGGTGGACAATTTCGGTGTGGTCGTGTTTGTCATGCTACGCATTTAACAAACACTCCTAACCCCAAGTCGCCATAAACACAAACGTTGTGGCCCATGCCTCTCCGACAGTTAGACCACGGACGAAAAAAGAAATAACGACCGACTCTCACGGGGGACTAATTATAATTTCACCAAACCAGCAGGTCATACAAAAAAAAGGACTTGGGACAGTAATAAACCAAACCGACATTTATGCACAAAGACTCTGAACTCTCCACCGCACTGCAACCAATTAAGATTCTCGCCCCCGCCTTTGGCACTTGCCATTGCAGCACATCCAGCCCACATCCAAAGCAAAGGCAAGAGCCAAGCCAACGCACGACAGATTTAACTATAGGATATAAAGAACCCAATGAACCATGAGCAAAATTCAACTGGCAATCGTGGACGACCACGAAATGGTTCGAAAAGCATTTAGGAGATTATTAAATTTAGAAAATGATCTAGAAGTTATGCTAGAGGCTGAGAATGGCATTGACTTACTCCAAAAACTTCCTAAATCAAACCCTGAGATAATCTTAATGGATATTCGAATGCCAAAGATGAACGGGATTGAAGCAACAGATAAAGTACTATCACAATATCAAAACATTAAAATTATAGCATTCACACAATTTGATGATGAGCAAAATATAATTGAAATGTACTCGCGCGGAGCAAAGGCCTTCCTCTGCAAGCAATGCGAACCGGAAGAACTGTTCAAAGTTATCCGGATAGTGCATAAAGGGGGCGCTTACTTGACAGACCAAAATCTTAAGATTATTCAAAGTCAACTAAAGCCTCGATCCACTCAGAGCCAAGAAAGTTCCTGTTTTATATTTGAACTTACAGCTCAAGAAATGAAAATCATCCAACTCTTACAAGCTGGCAAGACAAGTAAAGAAATCGCAAGCACGTTGAAGCTTACCATTAAGACTATCAGAACTTATCGTGAAAGATTATTAAAGAAAACGAAAACAAGGAACGTTGTCGAATTATTGAACGCATGCAGAGAGGAAAATTCTAACATCAAACCTCTTTAATCTTATTAAGATCAATGTCGGCAAATGCCGACATTGACAAAGTAGTTTTATTAGAATTACTTTGTAATATGTTCAACTAAATAAATACTTACTATGAAAAAGCTTAGCTTTGAAAAAATGGAAAAAATCGAAGGCGGTTGCATTGAGTATGCACTTGCTTGGGCAGAAGCTACCTACAATTACCTTGAAGCAGAGACTGAGGCGGCAAGGGCTTTTTGGGGAGCCGTTGCCACAGCTAATCAAATTGCATGGCTAAATTGTGCAATCGAGTAAATCAGGTCTTCTCTACTTGAAAGAGGAAGTCCTCAATTCAGGGGCATCCTCTTTTTTAATTTAATGTAATCAATAAATTGTGATGACACCAAGGATGCAGGACAAGATATTAGTTGTTGTACTTATATTATCTAATATCATTGTTTATTATTTAACATCGTCACTCGTATCTGAAGATATGCTTTATAATGATATGTCTGAACGTTTTGGTTCGGATATAGCGATGAATGCTATTGAACGGAGGAGTGATGTTAACTTCAACTTTCTAAAATACGGACTTCAAACGATTTGGATTACTTTTAAAATACTTGCCATAATTACAATCATGACTACTGGCTTAAATGCATTTCAGTTAAAGTTTAGCTTTTCACAAGTTGCTAAAGCTGCGATTCTACCCCTTTTTATTTTTTTACTTCCAGACATGGCAAAATTAATTTGGTTCTCTTTCATAAATCCAAACTACGAAATGCAAGAGCTAAATGATTTTCCTCAATTTGCGGTTTCTGATATCCTTATTAACCTTGATTTAACAAGTAAAACTAGTTTCGCTGGCCGCTTATTCAATATCGTTACTATTCCAAGTCTTTTATTCTGCTATTTCTTTGCTCAAAATATATTGACGATGCAAGACAAGAGAAGTTCGTTGCCCTATCAGGCCTCTTTTATATCATATTTTGTAGTCATATCTGCTTTAAGGTTATTACAACTATCATTCACTTCAATAGTTTCCCCATGATAATACGTTGTTTGCTAATTATTCATTTGTTGAACATAAAAGGGTACGCTCAGGATTTTGATGGCGTATATTCCGGTAAGATATTCTCCCCAAAAAATGTATTCGTGCTGTCAACAACCAGTGAAACAGCGATTGGAACAATTCATCTTAATCGTACAGACAAAGTAATATTTATGGGAGCTGTAAGTAATTCAAAATTAATAGGCTCAGTCCAGTCAAATAATCAATCATGGAATGTCAGTGGCGAACTTAAAGGTGATACACTTCTACTAACCCTTACATCCTCAGATAAAACAATATACGGAAAGCTGGGTAGGGTTTCCCATAATTCTAAATATAATGTAAACAAGCTACTTGTTAACAAAGCAGAACTTAATTTAGACCTAGTAGGAACATGGAAACTTATTGAAAGTGTAAAAGTAAATGGTGATAAAGTAACAGAGAGGATAACACAGGGTTTTACTTATCAATTCTTGTCTAATGGTTCATGCGTAATCAGTTCACCTTCACTGGATGAAATGCTTAGAAAAAGCAAATTGCCACCTCCAAAATCGCGGTGGGAGACCATCGGCTCCAATATCATCATCACAACAGGTGACTCAAAACCTATGAACACAGAGTCAACCTATGAAATTAAGGGGGACTCCCTTTATTTAACTTATAAAGGAACCAAAAGTTTATATCTCAAAGTTTCTAAGTAAGCCGGATCGTTATGAAAGTACTGGCAGCATTTTTAGTTGCTTTTCTTTTTAATTCCAATTCTTTTGCGCAGTTACGAACTGACAGCATAATAATTAAAACCACTCCCATTCCAATCAAAGGTGGGAGGTACTACTTTGACTCCGAACGAACAACATTTGATGGAGTCGGACTCTTACTAAATTCTCTAAATGACAAGATAATTGACAAACGAATCAGACAAGTTCATTTGTTAAAGGATTTCCGAAAAATTATTCACATCAGCATACTAACATATGGATTAATTATGCTCCAAGATCAACAACCATCCCTGTCCAGATCTAAAATGGCAGGAAATCTGATAATAGGGGCATCCCTCACTTTAATCCCCCTTGCCCTTATTGGTAAAACACTCGAGTCTCAGGCTATACAACGATACAACCAATTGATATTAAAACCACAGGCCATGATTGATCAAGAAAGGGGTATTCTAATTGGGCTTACCTATAAATTCTAATCCTTGTTCAAAACGAAAATTGCGAGGTCATTTACTTTTCAGCATGATAGGTCTGATTGCGGTGTTGCGTGCCTTTCATCTATAATCAAGTATCATAACAGCGAAGTACCACTTGAACGCCTAAGGGAGTTAAGCGGAACAACAACCCAAGGGACAACTCTTTTAGGCCTTTACCAAGCGAGCACAAAACTTGGTCTTGATGCGCAGGGGTTAGAAATCGAAAGCATAGACCAGTTGGTAACCTTTAAAGAACCTGCAATCCTGCACGTAACAATCGATGAAAGAATGAACCACTTCATCGTATTCTACTGCTTCAATCCTGAAGACAACATAGTAATTGGTGATCCAGCTAAGGGAATTATTATATTATCAAAACCAGAACTTGAAAATATTTGGAAATCCAAAGTATTGCTAAAGTTATCTCCGAATCAAGATTTTGCAAAAAACCAAGAAGCCGTCCAACGAAAAAAGAACTGGTTGATTAAACTAGCTAAACCAGATGCTACCATTCTAATAATTATTCTGATTCTTGGAATTATTCTTTCAGGTCTTAATATTTCAACATCAATCTTCTCTCAAAAACTTATAGATAATGTCATCCCTGAAGGTAATAGCAAAAGGCTCTTTCATAGCATCTTATTCCTTGGCTATTTATTATTGTTGAGGTCGGGGCTAAACTATTTACGTGGGGTATTCTTGGTTAGTCAAGGTCTTGAATTCAATAAAAGAATAGTCACTAATTTTTACTACACGATACTTCGGTTACCAAAATTATTTTTCGATTCGCGCAAGATAGGTGACCTTATAGCTCGTATAAATGACACAAGGAGAATACAATCAGTTATAAGCTTAATTGTTGGAAATATCCTAATTGACGCACTACTTGTAATCGCATCATTAATAGCTGTATTCTTCTACTCCGGTGTGATTGGTACTCTTGTCGCTCTTTCTGTGCCGACTTATGCGGTTATAGTTTATTTCTTAAACAAGAAAATTCTCGTTTCTCAGAAAGAGGTGATGGCTAGCTATGCAGCTACTGAAAGTCAATACATTGATTCCCTGCAGGGAATTGCAACAATTAAATCTGAAAGCAGAGAACCGCTGTTTGAATCAATAAACGAAAGAATATATGGTGATTTTCAATCAAAGGTTTACGCGCTGGGTAAAACAAATATCTCTTTTGGTCTCTTATCTGACATCTTCGGAGTACTCTTCATTGTAAGTGTTTTTGGAATTGGAGCTCTCTTGGTGATTCAAAAGGAAATTCGTTTAGGGGAATTTGTGGCACTAGTAGGGTTATCCGGGAGTTCAATACCCGCTGTTATTCGAGTGTCCTTGGCTAATGTTCAACTTCAAGAAGCGAAAGTCGCTTTTGATCGCATGTTCGAGTTTACTGAATTGGCAACAGAAGATTCTGGTAGTCATAAAGTTACCGATCAAGAAATGCTTGATTCAATTGGTGCGCATGGTATCAATTTGAAAATTCAAAACGTTACTTTCGCTTTTCCTGGCCGCTCAACAATACTGAGAAACATATGCCTTACTGCAAGTTCAGGGGAGCGTGTGGCTATTATAGGAGAGAGTGGCGGTGGGAAAAGTACCTTAATTCAAATTCTGCAAAAATTCTATAATCTTGAGTCCGGGCGCATTTTCATAAATGAGTTTTCACTTGCGGACATTTCAACAAACGATTGGCGACAACTCATTAGTGTCATACCTCAAGACATCAAAATATTTAATGGTAACTTGCTATTCAACATTACGCTTTCTGAGGACAAAACTAAATTTAAGGAGGCAATTAATTTTTGTCATGAAACTGGGTTTGAGAAATACTTTGATAGATTGCCGCAGGGATATGCCACAATGTTGGGCGAAGAGGGGTTAAATATTTCGGGAGGCCAGAGGCAGCTGATCGGATTTGCGAGAGCCTTGTTTTCTAATCCACGGCTACTGCTGCTTGATGAATCCACTTCAGCGTTGGACAAAACGGCTGAAAATTTTATCCTCTCGCTTATTAATAGGAGAAAAAGCAATTTTACTGTGGTAATGGTTACGCATCGGCCAAAGCTTGCCGCGTTCTGCGACAAAATTTTCTTGCTTGAAAATGGTTTTCTAAAGGAGTTAACGAATGATTTTCATATAAGCAATTTCGACTAAGTTTGAACATTTAGGCATTGCTGCGATCCGATAGGATCATCCCGACAGCACACTTGCCAAAGGCCGCACAACCTACCGCGCAAGCAAAGCCTTTGCCAAGAGTGCCGCCCCTACCCGCTCAATACTTGGAAGACCCGGCAAGCCACCCGACAGATTGAACACAGTTGCCCTGCCCGCATTACGTGTAACCCGACAAATTCTTCTGGCAGAGAAAGACTGAAAAGAAAACCACCGGGCTATATTCAGCATTTCCCCCAATCGACAATGTGTGACACTGAACAGTTCAAATAAACACCGAGTAAGGGCACGGGCCACAACAAAATGTTTCTGCAATGGCGGGGTTCGGTGTCCTCATAACTATCATTATCTTTATGCAGTGTCGGCACGGGGACATGTTTACAACTGGTCGGCCTTAGCATTCCGCTTCGCTCCATTGCTAAGGCCTCCTATGCCCGCCACTGCAGAAACACAAACGTTGTAGGCAAGGCGGTGGACTTTCAATTAAAGTGTTAGTGTAATTGATACGGCTCGGGTTTCTGCGCCTTCGATTGACGTTAACTCGTGTTGATAAGAATGAGTTGTTGAAGATTATCAAAGGA
>JAFLBQ010000005.1 GCA_017303805.1 Cytophagales bacterium
TGCTTGCGCAGTGGCCGGAATAGGAGGGCTTGGCAATGAAGCGAAGCGGAATGCCAAGACCGACCAGTTGCGCCTTGTCCCACGTGATAAATTTAAATAAAGAAACCGAAAGTAATGAGGACACCGAACCCGGCCATTGTGCAAGCACATTGTTGGCGGCCGTTCATATCACGTCCAGTGGATATATTACTTTTCCTTTGAAAACTCTCAGGTCGTCAATGTCGACTAATTTGGTCAACTCGGCTGTTCTTATTTTGTCGAGTTTGTTTTTCCTTTCGTGTTTGTAGAATGTCTCACTGTTCTTAATAGTCACGAAGCCGGTCAACCTTTCCACGTTGTCCAACTGTATATAATACATATGCAGATGAACTCCAATTCCACCGTGCCAATAGGCAAAGACCATTTCACTTCCTTCTAATATTGCCATGAAGAATTTTCGGGTCGGTAGGTTTTGATTTCCTTCGTGTATAACGTCTCCAGCACGCCATTTGTCGGATTTGTTAGCTATTAATTTGTCGGATTTGACTCCTGCATTGAAGCGATTAAATGCCTCTTGCTTTGCCTTACTGTAAGAGTTATAAGTGGCGGTCTCGATTGAGTCATGAATAAATTCGATTCGTTTAATAATTGACTCTGGAATTTGCCTTAAGTCCAGTATGAGTTGTCCCGATTGTGAGTGGAACACACGCTCAATGTTTTCAATAACTTTTGATATCTCAGCTTCATCTTGTCCATAAGCTGAAGTGAAAAATAGAATTGTCAAAACTATTAAAGTCGTCTTTCTTGTCATTTGTTGTGAAGTTATTGAATGGCCGCCAACGTTTTCGGGCTTTGCGTTCGGGCGGGTTTCGGAGCACAAAACTGTCAACCAGCACTGAATTTGAATAGAAGCACAAAGCTTCAAGTTTGCACGTCACCCCGCCTGACGCAAAACCCGTGTTATGCACAGGTTTTTTCATTGTGCTTTTATTTCCCAAATTAAATATTGTCCGTTGTTGTATTCAAATACAATTTCTTTTATCACGTGTCCTGTCTTGATTTTAATAACGTGTTTAGGGTTTTGTCCTAACGCAACTCTCATATTTTCTTCGTACGAGTTCTCATCAGTAGTTTTTATTTTGTCTAAACCTTTACTAATTTCTCTGATTGTCTGAAAGATTTTTGAATAGTCCGTTTCGATTTCTGTCTTTAACGAGTTGCCAAAAAACATAGTTTGGTCTTTGAAATAGATTTCAATTCCAGGTGATAAAATACTTGCTATGTCAGCATTGCTTTTTGAACGCAATAACTTCACTATAATATCAAATTTTGGAAGTTTACTTACGTCAGGTGTGTTGCCTGAATAATTGTCCGTAATTTTTACACTTGAAAGTTTTCCGTTTTTTGATATTTCTACGGTATAGTTTGTCTTGTCGAAACTCCATTTTTCGCCATATTCCCCCATATCATCTTTTTTGTTTGGCTTACCTAAAACACGTTCAACTTCTTTTTTGTCAAGTCCAAGCTTTAATCCTTTAAAACCAATATCTGTTGTCTTGTTGTTACCTGAAATTTGAATTGACCAAATCACGTCTGTGTGACCTGCGGCATACTCAAAAACCATATACAAACTTGTGTCAGGTTTAATTATGAAAACTTCGTATTCAAAACCGTCTTCGTATTTGTCCTGTTGTATTGGCTTTCCAAATTCGTTTGTCGGTGTCTCTCGGTATTGTCCAATTCTGAAACCGTTCAAGTCCGTAACGGTAGTCTGTCCACTTACTTCTATTAGTGTAAAAAGAAGCAAAAATGTTGTCGTAATATTTTTCATTCTTTGTGTTGTTTTAAACTTGTGCATAACGTTTGGCTATAACCAGTGGCGGGAATTCGAAGCGCGTTATTGTCCCACGTGACCAAACGTAATTTAAAAACTAAACTACAGATTTAAATCAAACCCCGCCATTGGTTATAGCTTTTGTTGTAGGCCGTTCGCGCCACTCAAATTTTTTCAAAGGTCTTTGTCACCAATTTCGCCTTTGTAAATACTCATACAACATATAATTGAACCAATGTTTCCGCAGATGATTCCAACATTTGACGCGTAGTCCTTTGTCATAAAGTTAACAATGAAAAGTGATGAGCCACTGACAACAAGTAGTAACCCTGTCAAGACTATAGCAACAATTTTTCTGTCTGTCGGTGCAACACGGGAACCAATGTAAACAAAGGCCGCTCCAGCGATAAAATTGCTCATGATGTCAGTGAACACCGTGTTTAGCCAGGAGTCAGTGTCAATAAAGCGAGCTGCTGAAATGTAATGCAATATTCTCCAAAGTCCGTATGCAAGCATCATTCCCAAAATTGCAGCCGGCAACACACTTACCCACAGAATAACAGTTTTCCAAGCAGGTCTCATTTTTTAGATTCATTTATTCCATGTACCATCATCATTCCATCGTGATTGAAATTTTGGCAATAAACCAATCTTCTCCAGAAGTCCACCTGATAGGCTTCGTCCGTCCTCAATAAACCCTTCTTTGTCTCTACAGTCAGTATTTGGTTTTAGTGCTTTCCCTTTTAGTTCTTTGTCCGTTAAAACTTTCAAGTTGGTCAACATGGCAAACATTTTTATTTTGTCTGCATCGTCAAATCCTTCAGTCATAATACAAGGTGGCGCGTAATACTCCTTTTTGTCCTCGTTTACAAGTAGTAGTGTGTTGTCTGGGCAAAATGAAGTCGTCCCAATTCCAAAACCAATCCAAAGTAATATGATAGGTGCAATCAATATGTAGATTCCAAATTGTTTCAACTTATTCATTGTCGGTCTTTGTTACTCAGTCTACTTAGCGAATGGCCTACAACTTCTTTATAGCTCTCATAAAGTTAGTCTAATACAACCAAAATTGCTGTATTAGTGCACTTTTTGTTCCTAAATCCCTCACCCCAAAAATGCACCAAAATCCGTCCCGCCCTTTAGATTTTAGTAATCGAACGGGCACTTCCGTGGGTGTTAATCTCCGGGGCCCAGGTTGATGTTGGTCAAATTTTAGTTATTGCTGGTCGCCCAACCTGCAATCTCATGCTGAGATTTCTCTGGTTAAATCTGTCAGTACGAAAGACCAGACAGCAGATCAAAATCAATTAAATAGATTTATAATAAACGGCACGTAGTAATTGCTTCCTACTATCAAAGCAATTGAAACAGCAAATGTTACTTGCATTGAAAAAGGAATGGGCTTGGGTACAAAATTTGGGTTCGGCCGATTGAAGGCGCTGCGCACCGGTCCAATAATGTAAAGAATATTCACAATAGAGCCCACCACCAAAAATATTGCTGATGCGTAGTGATGTGCATTCCACTCTTCAATCAGCATCATATCCTTGCTGTAAAATCCGGCAAGGAAAGGAAACCCTGTTATAGAAAGCCCGCAAATGGCTATAACAAGCGCTACCGGCCGCGTGTGGGGCATAATTTTACTAATCTGTTTTGCAGAAGTAGTTTGATACACGCTGTTAAAAAATCCGGCCACATAAAATAAACAGGATTTGGCAATGGCATGGGTAATAATGTGAAGTATGGCGGCAAGAATACTCACTTTAGTACCCACCAGGATGGCAAGTATAATATAAGAAAGCTGTCCTACTGTGGAGAAGCCGAATCGGGTTTTAAGGTCGTCATTGGTTAGAGCCCGATAAGCGGTATAAATGGCCGTAGCACCACAAAGATAAGCGAGCCAGCCTCCGGTTATGAATTCATTGGTGAGCAGGTGAATATAGTCGAGTCCAAAAATGTACACAGTTATTTTTATAAGTGCTATCGATCCGGTCTTTACAGTAGCCACACTATGAATTAGGCCGCTAACCGGAGCCGGGGCCGGGCTTGCACCCGGTAGCCACGTGTGGAAGGGGAACACGGAGTTCTTGGAAATGCCGATAATAAACAAGGCCAAAACAAATCCACCCACTACCGGATCTACCAGGTTACTTTCAAAAGTAGAGCTTCCGTCAAACGAGGTTTGACCTATTAAAATTTTTGTAATCACTATGGCTGGTAAGAAAATGAACAGGGCCGGCAAAAGTGTTTGCTTTAAGAATTTTTTCCCGGCTTTAAGGGCTTCGGAATTACCACGAATGGTAAGGAGCGGGTAGGTAAGTGGAATGCCGATGAGATAGAAGATGAATAGGGTAGTAAGGTTACCGGCACAGGCATTTAGGCATGCCACAGTAAGTACTGTATTGAGAAACAAGAAAAATTGCTCGCGCTTTTCCTGAAAATGATATTTGGTAAACTCATAGCTATAAATGATAGAGATAAACCAGGTACAGCTAATAAGCTCCAGAAAAACCCTGGCATAGCTATCTACCATTATGCGAAAGCCAAATGGTTCGTAGGCATACTCCAGGTCTTCTAAATGAAATGAAAACCAAATGGAGCTGCAGGCCATGAGTAACGAAATACTATAAAAAAATCCGCGCGACTTTCGTTTGAGCGGCAGAAATAACAAAGTAGCTAACGGGGTGAAAAGAACAAGGAGAAGATTCACCATACGATTTTACAGGCCCCGGTTTAATTAATTTGGTGTGGTATTTCGGTTTAACCGAAGTTGATTTATACCCAGTGCCTGTTTGAAATGCCTTTTCTCATGCGCCACCATAATATCAAAAGCGGTTTCCAGTTTGTACACAACTATCCGGTTGGCGGGCGATGAAATTACCACGTTAGCGGCAACCAGATCTTCGCTTTCGCGGATAGCCTTTTTCAATTCTTGCTGATGTTTTTCAAACTGCATAACAATATCACTGCGGATGGCGCTATGTTCGGGTTGCCACAACGTAAGTGTTTTCGTTTTGCGCTTTTGGTCGGGCTGTACAGAATTCAAAATCAACTTCCCGAAAAGGCGATGGATAAAACCGATCTGCCCGAACCGCGGTGTGTAATAGGTGCCATTTCGAATCTCTGCCAGCACCGGAAAATAGGATTCGTTTACCAGAATAACATGCTGGATTATCTGCGCAATGCTCCAGGTGCTGGCATTGGGTTTCCAGTTTAGTTCTTCGCTGCTCAAGGTTTCGAATTCCTTTTTGAATTCCCTTGTAATCTCATCAAGGTGGCTACTCCATCGGTCCGCTTTCATTTTAACTTCTTTCGTATAAAAATACTTGAATAGGCATTACCTTGCTGTTGAAAAGTTACTTTTTTGACGGCTTCCAAAACGTTACTTGTTTCCAGGCTACCCTTTGCAGGGGTGATGGTGGTATGGACTGTAGCCTATGCTACCGGGTTGTATTATTTCTACGGACTAGAGATACAATTAGCAGCAATGGACTCCTTCTTTTTTAACCTGCTTACCGCCACGGCTATTGTGTTAATGAATTTAATATCCGCGTACTTGCCCCGCACCGGAATTTTTCAAATGTCAATGGGCATCGCGTTGGTCTTTGCTTTCCTTTCGCAATGGCTGGGGCAACAAGCGTTGGCACAATTAATTACCGATAGTGATTACCTCACTTTTCTTGATCAATCCATGCCAGTTCGTTGGACGCTGGGTTTTGTTATTTTAATGGCTGTGAGTAGTGCCGCCATTTATTATGCACGCTGGCGCGAACTGGCTGAAGAGCAAACTCGCCACACAGACACCCGCCTTGTGGCCCGCGAAGCGGAGTTGCGCAAACTGCAATTGCAACTTCAGCCGCACTTTTTATTTAATAGCCTTAACTCCTTAAATGCGTTAATTGTAACAAAACCAGATCAGGCTCAGAAAATGGTGCAGCAGCTTTCGGATTTTCTGCGACTAACAATTCACCGGGCCGATGCCCCTTGGATTACGCTTGCAGATGAGTTAGCCTATCTCGAAACGTACCTGGCCATTGAAAAGGTTAGGTTTGGCCATCGGCTGGAGGTAAACATGGATGCAGAAGAAACTGCAAAAAATAATGTAATACCTGCACTGGTGTTGCAACCCTTGTTGGAGAATGCCATCAAGTTTGGTTTGTACGGTACTATAGGAAAAACAACCATTCTGCTATCGGCAACTTTAATTGAAAAAGACCTACAGATTGAAATTACGAATCCGTTTGATAAAGAGATGCAACCTGCTGCCGGCAGTGGTTTTGGATTAACTGGGTTGCAACGCAGGCTTTACCTGCTGTATGCACGCAACGATCTTTTGCAGACCACGCTCTCCGATAATACGTTTACAGTGAAGCTGGTTATCCCACCCCAACCATGATTAAAGCAATTCTTATTGATGATGAGCCTTTAAGCCGTGAGATTCTTAAAAATTATCTCGCCCGCTTTTCGCAGATTGTTGTGGCAGCCGAATGCAACGATGGCTTTGAAGGAGTGAAGGCAATACAGCAATACCAACCCGACCTGGTTTTTCTGGATATTCAAATGCCCAAGATCAACGGCTTCGAAATGTTGGAGTTGGTTGCCCCCCTGCCCGCGGTTATTTTCATTACAGCATTTGATGAGTTTGCCTTAAAAGCCTTTGAGGCAAATGCAATCGACTACCTCCTAAAACCTGTTTCGGAAGCGCGCTTTGCGAAAGCCGTGCAGAAATTCTTAGACAAATCGCTTCAGCCGGTGGCAGCCACCACCCGCTTGCTCGATACAATGAGCGCGCATGCGCAGAATAATCGCATTGTAGTAAAAACCGGAAGCAGAGTAAAGATCATTCCGGTACACGAGATAGAATACCTGGAAGCCGATGATGACTTTGTGAAGATTGTAACAGCCGAAGGTGCTTTTTTAAAAAACAAAACCCTTGCCTTCTACGAACAGAGTCTCGACCCGCAACAATTTGTGCGCGTGCACCGATCCTATCTTTTACGCATCAGCCAGATTGCTAAGATAGAACCCTATCAAAAGGAAACACACCTGGCTATTTTACGCAACGGCAAGCAAATTCCGATTAGTAAAACCGGCTATGGTAAACTAAAAGTGATCTTGGGTATCTGATGGATTTACGAAAAACACTTTACGAGCAATGCCTGGCTTATGCCGAGGCGCGGATCAAAGCCGCACAAGAGGCCATGCAGTTAGCGCAGGAAGCCGCCAATGCCGAGGAGAAAAGCAGTGCCGGAGATAAATATGAAACCGGACGGGCCATGGCGCACCTCGAAAAGGAAAAAGCGTTTGCCCAATTGGCTGAAGGCAATAAACTAAAAGCTGCGCTCAGCAAGGTAGAACAGGGGCCTACATCAAAAGTAGCTTTGGGAAGTGTGGTGCATACCAACACCGGTAATTATTATCTGGCCATTAGCGCAGGTAAACTTATTGTGGCAAACAAAGAGTACCTGGCTCTATCTCCCGCATCGCCCCTGGGTGCGCAGTTTATTGGGTGCACGGTGGGCGCCACTATTACATTTCAAGGTAAATCAATTTTGATTTTAGCAATAGAGTAACACGACATTCGCAGGGGCTTGTTACCTTTGCAGCATGACAAAAGCGTGGATTCAAGCCTTTCGCTTACGCACTTTGCCTTTAGCACTTGCCTGCATTGGCATGGCTGGTTTTTTGGCTGCCGCTGCCGGCAAATTCAATTGGCTGTTGTTTGCCTTATGTTGCCTCACTACCATCTTCCTTCAAATCTTATCGAACCTCGCCAACGACTATGGCGACTCTGTTAATGGTGCCGATCACGCTGGCCGGCAGGGTCCGCAGCGGGCCGTACAATCGGGCGCTATTGCCGCAAGCCAAATGCGCAACGCAGTAGTTCTGTTTGCATTTCTTAGCCTGCTGTGTGGCTTGTCTTTATTATGGACAGCCTTTGGTACCGATTGGAAAGCATTGTTTTTATTTCTGGCACTCGGGCTGTTGAGCATTGCCGCAGCCGTGGGGTACACGGTTGGCAAAAAGCCGTACGGGTACATTGGCCTGGGCGATCTTTCCGTATTGATTTTTTTTGGGTTGGTGGGAGTTATGGGTTCTTATTATTTGTTTACCCAACAGGTTACCTGGAACGAAGCCTTGCCGGCATTAAGCTGTGGCTTGTTTTCAATTGCCGTACTTAACGTAAACAACATTCGCGACATCGAATCCGATAAGGCAGCCGGAAAATTTTCTATTCCTGTAAGGATAGGTAAAGAGAAGGCCATCGGGTACCACTGGTTTTTACTTGCAATGGGCTTGTTTAGTTCAGTGGCTTATACACTAATTAATTATACTTCGCCCTGGCAGTTCTTGTTTCTTGCTGTTACGCCCTTATTAATTCGAAATGGTATTGCTGTAAGTCAGCGCCCGGCCCATCAACTTGATCCTTATCTGAAACAGATGGCCCTTTCGGCTTTAATTTTTGTTATCCTGTTTGGATTAGGTTTATTGATAAATGTTTGATAACCCACACAATTTAACCATCTTTAACCGTGGCCAAAGTTGAATTTAACATTGCATGTTCCCTCTGCGAACATTTGAAAGACTCGCTCTTTAACGGTTTAAGCCCTGAAGACCTGAGCCGGATCAACAATCATAAAACCTGCGTTCAATACAAAAAGGGCCAGAACATTTTTTACGAAGGTACCCGGCCCACCGGTTTGTATTGCATGAATGCCGGCAAGGTTAAGGTGTATAAGAACAATGTGCAGGGCAAGGAATTTATCATTTACATTGCCAAGCCAGGCGATTTTCTGGGGTATAGGGCGCTGTTGAGCGAAGAATTTTACCAGGCGACTGCCACCGTACTGGAAGATGCCAAGATTTGTTTTATACCTAAGGAAAACTTTTTTGAAGTGCTGCAAAAGAACCCCGCGTTTATGAAGCGGGTGGTAAAAGCCGTATGCCACGAAATGGGTATAATGGAAGATAAGTTGGCCGAACTGGCTCATAAGTCGGTGCGCGAGCGGTTGGCAGCCAACTTGCTAATGCTCAAAGAAACCTATGGAATGGAAGGCGAGGGAAGTTCGCTTATCGATCTGGCGCTTTCGCGCGAAGATCTTGCCAGCATAGTGGGCACCGCCACCGAAACGGTAATTCGTTTGTTATCCGATTTCAAGTCGGATGGGCTGATTGCCTTCGAAGGGAAAAAAATCCGGGTGCTGGATGCCAAAAAATTAGCCCGCCAGGCCGATCTGATCGTGGCCTGAACCTGACAAAAGTCATCTTTTTGCTTGATACCTATCATTAGCGCGGGGTAGGGGTTGATCTACTTTTGGTAAATCAAAAACACCACTGCTATGAAACGCATCTTAGTTCCGTGCGACTTTTCTACGCCTTCGGTTCAGGCTTTTAAGTTTGCTGCAGACGTGGCCCGCACTACCGGGGGCGAAGTGATTGCCTTACATGTAATCGAACTGCCCGTAATGAACGAGAGCGTACTCATGCCTTCGCTCTCGTTCGAAGAAACGTTTATTAAAGACATGAAAGCAAATGCCGAAAAGAATTTCGGCAAAATGCAGAACAAATGGGCGGCTGATATAAAATGTACCACGCGGGTAGAGTTTGGTAACCCCACCACTACCATTCGTGAGTTTATAGACGAGCGCAAGATAGACTTGGTGGTAATGGGTACGCATGGTGCCACCGGCATGAAGGAGTTTTTCATTGGCTCCAATACCGAAAAGATAGTTCGCACCAGCACGGTACCGGTTATTTCCGTAAAAGATTTAGTAAAGGTAGCCTCGGTGCGCAACATTGTGTTCCCCAATACGCTCGGTCTGGATCAGGAAAAACTGATGCAACAGGTAAAAGCGCTCCAAAATTTTTTCGGGGCCACCTTGCACGTGCTGTATATCAATACGCCTTCACGGTTCAGGCGCGATATTGAAGTGAAGCAAGAGATGAAAACATTTGCCAAACGCTTTTTATTAAAAGACTATACGCTAACCATCTTCAACGATTTTTCGGAAGAAGAGGGCCTGCGCAACTTTATTGCCGACATTAAAGCGGATCTGGTTGCCATGGCCACCCACGGTCGGAAAGGCTTAAACCATCTGATGAGTGGCAGCATTGCCGAGGATGCGGTAAACCATCTTCCATGCCCCATCTGGACTTTTAAAATTAGTTAATTCAAAAAAGCAGGTGAACAAACAAATTTTATTTCCGGTAGATTTTAATACAGGCGTACAGTTGGCAGATTACGCTAATTTGTTTGCCCATGTGGACAAGAAGAGTTTTGTAGGATTTTTCTTGCGCGACTTCAATAAAGTAGCCCGTCAAAAAATCTCCGAAGCTCAAAAAATTACCTTGCAGCACGACTTGCAAAAGGAAGCAGACCAACTAAGTGTTGATTTTGATGTAATTAAGAACACTACTACCAACAACCTCCTGCTTAATCAATGCCGGTTTTCCGATTTGCTTATTGTAAACCCGCTTACCGAGGAAAATGTTCAGCAGCTTAACAACGTGTTTCCCGATCATTTTTTTGAGTTGGTAGCATGCCCTGTTTTCCTTGCGGAAGATGTAACCCGGCCTTTTGAGGAGATTTTGGTTTTATTTGATTACGACCACAGTGGGCTGGTGGCTCTTAAATCTTTTCTGTCTTTCTTCGGAAAGGTAAGCCGGGAAAAGAAGTTAACCTTGCTTACCGTAAGCCCCGATGATGCTCCTGAAATTCATTTGGAGAAATACCTGGTTAGCTATCTGCAAAAATTTTTTAACGATGTAGGTATAGCTCCGCTGCGCAAAGAAAATCTCTTGGAGCAGGTAATCAGCCATGCCTCCCGGTTGCCACGGCCTGTATTGGTGCTCGGGCACTCGGCCATTCAGTTGCTTAACAACCACGATCTGGCACGCCAGTTAACCCACCATCAAACCGCAGTTTTTTACTCCAATATTTAAATCGCATGGAAACTCTTGTAGCTCAAAAAGCAGCCTGCTACCACTGCGGTCAACCCTGCGAAGAAGATGCCTTTAAAGTGGATGAAAAGGATTTTTGCTGTTTTGGGTGCAAAATGGTTTATGAAATTTTAAGCGAGAATAACTTATGCGAGTATTACACCTTCGATAAAAATCCGGGCATTACCTTGCGGCATATTCCCGAGGCAACCTTTTCATACCTGGATGAAGTTGCCATTCGGAGGCAATTACTGGAATTTGACTCGGCCGCGTTTGCACGCGTTCGGTTCTATGTTCCCAACATACATTGTATCTCGTGCATCTGGTTATTGGAAAACTTGCAAAAATTGCAACCCGGTGTTCTGAAGTCCGAGGTAAATTTTTCCGGCAAAACAGTACGTATCGATTATAATCCGGAGTTGGTCTCATTGGGTAAACTGGCCAATGTGCTGGCTTCGCTTGGCTATGCGCCCAGGGTTAATCTCACTAAAGAGAGCCGGCCGGTAGCTCCGGCATCGCGGCAGTTAGTAGTTAAACTCGCTATAGCCGGCTTTGCATTTGGCAACATTATGCTACTAAGTTTTCCGGAGTACCTCGGGCTAAACGAAAGCGATGTTACGTTGCAGCGTTTATTTTCCTGGCTCAACCTGGCAATTGCGTTGCCGGTAACTTTTTACAGCGGGCAAGAGTATTTCACCAACGCATGGAAGAGTTTCCGGCAACGGCAGATAAATATTGATGTGCCCATTGCGGTGGGTTTACTGGCATTGTTGCTACGAAGTACGGTTGATATTGCTACTCAATCCGGGCCCGGGTATTTTGATTCGCTTACAGGCCTTGTTTTTTTTCTGTTGATTGGCCGGTGGTTTCAAAGCAAGACGTACGATAGCCTCGCGTTTGACCGCGATTATAAATCTTATTTTCCGTTAGCAATACAACGCTGGGCGCATGGCGAATGGCGCGCAGCGGTTGTGTACGATCTGGAACCACAGGATCTCATTCGGGTACGCAACATGGAAATTGTGCCGGCCGATTCAATCCTTAAAAGTTCGGTAGCTTTTTTCGATTACAGTTTTGTTACGGGCGAATCCAAACCAGTAAAGGCCGGGGCGGGCGAATTAGTGTATGCCGGTGGAAAGTTAATCGGGCAACCGGTTGAGTTGGTGGTGCAAAAGAAAACCGCCCAAAGCCAGCTTACCAGTTTGTGGAATGAGGCGGCATTTCAAAAATCGAACGAAAGTGTTTATAAAAAAATAATTGACCGGGCGGCTCGCAGGTTTACATGGATTGTTCTGGCGCTGGCTTTAGCTACGGGAGTGTTTTGGTTTTATTACGATACCGCAAACATGTGGTTGGTCTTAACATCGGTGTTGATGGTGGCTTGCCCGTGTGCCCTCGCCCTGGCCACCCCATTTACTTATGGAAATATGTTGCGCGTATTTGGCCGCCACGGGTTTTATTTGAAAAATGCCGATGTAATTGAGCGCATTGCTTCTGTGAATGCACTTGTGTTTGATAAAACCGGAACAGTTACGCACGGAGCTTCAACCATAACATTTAACGGGGTGTTGTCGCCACAGGAAATGGGTTGGATCAAATCAATGGTAGCAACCTCTACGCACCCGCTCAGCGCCTTACTGGCAAAGCAAATTGTTGAGAAATCGGATGCTGCGGTTACCGATCTGAAAGAAATTCCGGGCAAAGGAATACAAGCGGTAATTGGCGGTAAGCACATCAGGCTGGGTTCGGCTGCATTTACCGGCCACGAAGCTCATCCTGCAACTGCCACGCGCGTATTTGTAACAATCGATGGCCTGGCACGCGGGTATTTTGAAATAGAAACGTTGATCAGGCCAGAGGTAAAAACCCTGGTAACGCGCTTGGGCAACAAGGTAAAGGCGTTGGTATCGGGCGATCAGCCAACAGAGGCAAGTAGGATGCGATCGGTGTTTGCGCAACCCGTTCAACTGTTGTTCAATCAATCGCCACACGATAAAATGAATTTTATTTCCAACCTGCAACAACAAAATTATAAGGTGATGATGGTTGGCGATGGACTGAACGATTCCGGGGCCTTGCAACAAAGCGATGTGGGGGTTGCGGTAACGGATGATACCGGAGTGTTTACTCCGGCAAGCGATGGCATTCTGGCTGGGCCGATGCTGGGGCAACTCGATTCATTCCTTAGGTTGGCAAAAAAATCAACCCTCATTTTGAAAACCGGATTTGCGATTTCCTTTTTCTATAATGCCATTGCACTGAGTGTGGCCATGAGTGGCTTTTTAACGCCTTTGATTGCTGCTATTTTAATGCCCATAAGTAGTATTAGTGTGGTGGGCTTTACAACGCTGGCGGTTAATTGGGTGGCCCGAAAAGAATTTAAATTGAACCCATAGCGTATGCTCATTATTGTGTTGCTTATTTCTATTTCGCTAACCATAGCCATTATTTTTCTCGCGGCTTTTGTGTGGAGCATGCGCAGTGGCCAGTTTGATGATACCTACGGCCCTTCGGTGCGGATGTTGTTTGATGATAAAAAGAAAAAACACACACCAACACCAAAAGATGCCTAACTTTTGGCATGGATGTACTGTGGTTTAGCATAGGCGGCTTATTAATTCTGATTGGTATAGCCGGTTGTTTTTTGCCGGTGCTGCCGGGGCCCCCGCTTGCGTTTGTAGGTCTTTGGATACAACAATTGAAAGAACCCAACCCGTTTACTGCAAAATTTTTATGGCTTTGGCTGGGTATTACTGTGGTGGTTACCGCCCTTGATTATTGGGCTCCGGTTTATGCAACCAAAAAGTTTGGCGGCAGTAAGGCAGGCGTGTGGGGTTGTATGCTGGGCCTGATAGCCGGCTTTTGGATGGGACCGTTGGGAATACTTATTGGCCCGTTAGCAGGCGCATTTATTGGCGAGCTCATGAATAATCAAGATTCATCCAAAGCCTTGCGGGCAGCATTCGGGTCTTTTATCGGATTTGCTGCCAGCACACTTTTAAAATTGATTACCTGCGTAATCATGCTTTGGTATTGGATCTTGAGTTGGTAATTGAGATTCTGAATTGCGAATTTCCAATTCTTACTTCTTTCATTCCAAATTCCAAATTCAAAATCCTGAATTACTCTTGTCCAATCATCATAAACGCGCCCCAATAAATAGGTTCAGGGTATTCTACACGTAATTCTTTTTTGGCATCGATAAAACTTTGCCGGAGGTTGTTAGTGGTTAACCATTTTCGGTAAAAGTTAATGATCAGTTTTTGAGTCGCTTCGTCATCAACCTTAAACATACTCATTATTAAAACTTTTGCACCGGCTACCAGAAAGGCTCGCTGCAAGCCATATACACCTTCACCGTTGGCTACTTCGCCCAGTCCGGTTTCGCAGGCACTAAGTACTACCAGGTCGGTCTGGTCTAAGTTCAGGCTCATCGCCTCGTAGGCGGTAAGAATACCATTTTCGATGTTGTAATTGTATTTGGTTTTGGTAAGCAAGTCGCCTGCACCGGTAAGCAACAAGCCGGTTTTCAGCAGCGGATTTTCGGTCATTGCGGCTTCGCTTTCGGTTAGTTCCTCCAACTCGGTAGCATCAATAGCTGGCGTATAAAATCCGTGCGTGGCCACATGAAAGATTTTAGGACTGATTAATTCTTTCACCTGTTCTTCGCTGGCCGATGTTTCCACATACTCGTTGGTAACGTAGCCCCGTTGTTTTAATAACCGCTGTAGTTCAGTTACTTCTTTTTCGGTGCCGGGCAGGGCCGGTATATTCCCACGCGAGGCCGTTAAATAGAACTTTGGATTGCCAAACATGGTGGCTGTGTTGCTGGACACCGGCCGCGATTTTACTTTGTTCAGGTAAAGATCTTTTGTATTGCTCACCAATACAATGTTGGCATTGTCAATCAGGTATTTGCCATCGGGTGTAGGTATGGCTTCCAGGTTAAGTTGGTTGTACACACCATCGGCCGAAATGTAGATGGTAGTGGAGGTGCCAATTCCTTTTTGAATTGGTTCCCAGAACACTTTATAAGAATATTGGTCTTGCAACTTGCCAACTATCGCGTTGCGATAGTAACGGAAATAGCGGGTTTCCATACGGTGACCTTCGGGCATTATAATGGCTTTGGGCCGTGCATTGTCGTTTTTAACATACAAGGCCACGTAAACAATTGAATCGGTAAACGTGTGATTAAAATGACGGTAACGCACCATCTCCAGAGCGACTTCTGTTTTGCCAATCACTTTTTGAACATCGGTATATCGTATTTTCTTGTTATCGAAACTTTGGCCAAACAGTTCGGATTTCTGGCTTAGTTCGCGCTCCAACCGTTCTACTTCGGCTGTCATTTGGTTTACATCTAACCCATTATCTATTAATTGTTGGGTACTCATCGAAAGTGCATTGGTAAGATTCTCCTTCTTTTCTACCCACAAATTGTAGGAGGTTTTGAGGGCCTCATCGGTGCTGTTAAGTATTCGCTCGCGTATTTTAATGGAAGTGCTTAGCAACAATGCTTTGGTAAGCAACTGGTAATCGTACACTTTGCCGGCCAGGTCTTTAAAATCTTCCAGTTGGCTAAAGGCAAGCGTATTGTAAAACTCAAAGTCGCCTTTAATGGTGTTCCAGTATTTTGCTTTCTCCCGCTCGCTCAAAGCCGGAAAAAATTGCTTGATGAAGTTCTCGTAATTGTTCAGCGCTTCTTCAATATTAGCCTTGGCGCGTTTGTAATTCTTTTCCATATAGTACACCTTGGCCTGTTTGGAAAGAATTTTCACATACTCGGGGTGTGTTTTGCTAAAGTAGTCCTCGTAAATCTTTCGGGCCTGGGTGTAAAACTCTTCGGCCCGTTTATAATTTTTGGTAGCATAGTACACATCGCCCGTAAGGGTGTAGATGTTGGCCGCGTTGATATTTGTTTTGGTTCCGGTTTTGGCCCGCCATATAGATTCGGCCTGGGTTAATACGCTAAAGGCCTCGGCATATTTTTTTTGTGATATGTACAACGTAGCCACATTCTTTAATACGTCTGCATATTGTGGGTTTTGTACCCCAAGTTTGTTGCCCATTATTTCGCGCGCCTCGGCTAACAGCTTTTCAATTTCCGCAGGTTTGTCGCCTTTGTAAAACTTCGTCATGGCTAATTGCGAAAGCGCCTTGGCAACTTCTATGTGGTTGCGGCCAAATTGCTTTTGCAGACTGGCCAGAGCTTTGTTGAGCATTTGTTCGGCATTGTCGTAATCGCCAATGGCAAAATCTATGTCGGCCAAAAGTTTTTGTGTGGGTGCTGTTTTGGTAGAGCGTTCGCCATAAAGACTGGTTGCGAGCTTGTTGGCGCGTTGTGCAATTTTTTCGGCTTCGGTGTAATCGCCTTTAGCCAACAACAACCGCCCTTTATCCACCAACGGGTCTATCAACCGCACCGAATTAATACCATACAATTTCTCTGATTCAAACAGCAGGTTGTTAAGGATTTCTTCAGTTTTAGAGTACTGCCCCAATTGAACCAGCAATGTTGAAAGTTCGCGGGCGGTACTCAATTCATCCAGGCCGGTAAGTTTTTTAGCCTTACTAATCACCCGGGCTGAACGATCGAGGTTGGCCTGGGCTTCGTCAAACATACCTTTGATGCCGTACAACGAAGCCTGTGTTTCTATGGCCTGCACATAGAAAACTTTCTTATCTTCTTCTTTGCGGAACCGATCCAGAATCTCAATAGACCGATTTAACCGCTGCTCCGCTTTGTCAAACTCACCTAACTTAAGTTCGAAGCGGGCAATCTGCGTGAGTTCGTTTGCATATTGATAACTTTTGTCTCCATTGCCGTACTTTGCCCGGGCTACATACTCGGCTTTCTCTAAAATTTTGTTGGCATCGGCATACCGGTCGGTTAACTCATAGAGCACCGCCATGTGATTTAGAATGTCTAAATGATCTTTGTGCCAGGCGTCAATTTCTTTCGACACCACCTTTACGTAACTGTCTTCATAAATCTTAGTGGCTTCGGTTAGTTTACTGGTATTATCAAGGTAAAAATTAGCCAATTGCAACCTGGCCAGGTGAGTTTCAGGAGCATCTTCTCCAAAAAGATTTGCTTTAATTTCAATTATATCATTTTGGTATTTTTCAGCATTTACATAATTCTTTTTATAGAGGGCTAAGCCATACAAAAACTCCAGCACGTTGGCTGTTACCAGGTTGTTACGAGGCAATGCGGCCGTGTTCGCAATCAGGTTGCTGGCCTGGGTCTCCAGGTTTTTGGTGCGCTCTTTATCCATTTTTGCATCAAACTCTACCGCTTTTAACCGAACCCTGTAAATACTTTTAGCAGTATAGTTTTTGTTAATAACCTTTTCGTACTCCAATTTGGTATTCAGGTATTTTGCCGAGCTACCTTCTTTCTGAAGTATGCGCAGGTAATCTTCATAAATCCAAATGCCCAGGAAGTGGGCCGGGTTGTGTTTTATCTTCAGGTCATTTAATAATCTTGAAAACTCTGCATCCTTAGGAAGTTTGGACGCAGACTCTAATCCATTTTCTAATAAGAAATTGGCGAAAGCATATTGGTTGCGAAGGTATTCATAACTGGAAGCTCCCAGATTTTTTTTGGAATCGCGTGCATTGTTACTAAACGCTACATCGGCCGAGTCGTAACTGCCCTTCATCCGAAAGGCGTTTGCCAGCAAAAACCGCACGTTGGATTGTTCGCGGTACCGAACCATTAACTCTTCTTCCGATAGCCTGCGGCTTTTCAATGCGCCCTTCTCGTCAACAAAGGTTTCTTGTTTAATTGCCCGGCCCGCGTAAAGTCGTTCGAGTGGGTTAAGCAGTGCTATTGCTTCTGCATAATACCCTTGCCCGGTAAAGGTTTCGGCCAGCACCAACTCGTACTGCGCCTTGGTTAATCCTTTCATAAAATCACCACCTTCCAAAACCTGTTGCGCTTGCTTTAAATATTCCCGGGCCACCCGATACGATCCGTTCATGTTATGCAGTTGCGCAGCTTCTACCAGAACCAGCGCGTACGACTGGCTGTTGTCTTGATGGATGGATTGGCTGTTTGAGACAGCTTTTTGAATGTTGGTTTCAAACTCCTGAATATAACCCGATGCTAAATTGTATTTAGCCAACCGGAGATAATACGTGGGCACATAAACGTTTTGTTGTCCCAGTTTCTTAAATGCTTTCTTTCTAAATTTTTCCAGGCCCGATATAGCTTTGTTATAATTGCCGCTGTTATAATTCGCTTCGGCTTTGGTTAGCATTTTATCGTATTTAGCCTGTGCCATTAAACCGGCAGGACTGAAGCAAAGAACCAAAATCACAAATCTCAATGGGCGCATCAATCGTTTCATGGCAAAATTGTTTTTTTGAAAGCCGCCTTTTGCGGCAAAATGAATTCAGGAATTAAAATTACAAATTCTTTTGGCTGTTGCTACTTCGGGTAGCACCACATAATAGGGTAGTGTTTAGTGCGCAGCCAAAAGCGTGGTGAGAATTTCGCGGGCCGATTCGGCTACCGGTGTACCGGGCCCAAATATGCCCGCAACTCCTGCTTTTCGTAAAAAATCGTAATCACCCGGAGGGATAACACCACCTGCCACTACTTTAATATCGGGCCTACCCAAGGCTTTGAGTGCTTTGATTAATTGCGGAATTAATGTTTTGTGGCCTGCGGCCAAACTGCTGGCGCCAATTACATGCACATCGTTTTCGGTGGCTTGCTGAGCAACTTCTTCGGGGGTTTGAAATAGCGGGCCTATGTCCACATCAAAACCCAGATCGGCAAAACCGGTGGCGATAACCTTGGCACCCCGGTCGTGGCCATCTTGCCCCATCTTTGCAATTAAGATGCGCGGCCTGCGGCCGTCCAGGTTGGCAAACGTATCCGACAGCTTTCTGACTTCGTTAATTATGTTTTGATCTTTCATGGCACTTGAGTAAACACCCGACACAGCTTGCACAGTAGCAGTATAACGACCAAAAGCTTTTTCCATAGCAGCCGAAATTTCTCCCAGCGTAGCTCTGTGTCGGGCAGCTACCAGGGCAAGTTGCAGTAAGTTACCATGGCCCGAAGTTGCGGCCTGCTGCAAATCGCTAAGTGCAGCATTTACCTTTTCCTGGGCCCGGGTAGCTTTTAGTTGAGTAAGGCGGGCAATTTGTTCTTCGCGCACGGCTGTATTATCCACTTCCAGAATTTCGAAATCGGGTAACCTATCGTTCTGGTACCGGTTAACGCCTACTATCACTTCTTCGCCCGAGTCGATGCGAGCCTGACGTGCCGCTGCCGCTTCTTCAATGCGTAACTTGGGAATACCGCTTTCGATGGCGCGCGTCATGCCACCCAGCTTTTCAACTTCTTCAATTAAATTCCAGGCCGAGTTAATAAGCTGTTCAGTAAGGTACTCTATGTAATACGATCCGCCCAGCGGGTCAACCACTTCGGTAATACCGGTTTCGTTTTGCAGGTAGAGTTGTGTATTGCGTGCAATGCGGGCCGAGAAATCGGTGGGCAAAGCAATGGCTTCATCTAACGAGTTGGTATGCAGCGACTGAGTTCCACCCAGTGCAGCAGCCAAAGCTTCGATGGTGGTGCGCGTAACATTATTGTACGGATCTTGTGCAGTTAAACTCCAACCCGAAGTTTGGCAATGGGTGCGCAACGCCATCGACTTGGGATTTTTGGGATTGAATTGCTTCACAATTTTTGACCACAGCATCCGGGCTGCGCGCATTTTGGCAATCTCCATAAAGAAGTTCATGCCAATGCCCCAGAAAAATGAAAGGCGGGGTGCAAAATCGTCTATGGCAATTCCGGCTTTGATGCCAGCCCGCAGGTATTCTAATCCATCGGCTAACGTATAGGCCAGTTCCAGGTGGGCGGGCGCCCCCGCCTCGTGCATGTGATAACCGCTAATGCTGATGCTGTTAAACTTGGGCATAGCTCGCGAGCAATACGAAAAAATATCGGCCACAATACGCATGGATGCGGCTGGTGGATAGATGTACGTATTGCGAACCATAAACTCTTTAAGGATGTCGTTTTGAATGGTGCCGGTTAGCTGGTGTGGAGCTACGCCTTGTTCTTCGGCAGCAACAATGTAAAACGCCATTATCGGAATCACCGCCCCATTCATTGTCATGCTTACCGACATTTTATCGAGCGGAATCTGATCGAATAAAATTTTCATATCCTCAACCGAGTCGATGGCCACTCCGGCTTTGCCTACATCGCCTGCTACGCGCGGATGGTCTGAATCATAACCGCGATGGGTAGCCAGATCGAATGCAACCGAAAGTCCTTTTTGCCCGGCCGCAAGATTGCGTCTGTAAAAGGCGTTCGATTCTTTCGCAGTAGAAAAACCCGCATACTGGCGGATTGTCCACGGCCGTACGGTGTACATGGTGGCATACGGCCCACGCAAAAAGGGTGGCAGCCCGGCATCGCCATGTAACCACGGGTTTTTATCAAGATCACTTTTTGAATAGGCCGCATTGATTGTAATTTTTTCGGGCGATGTCCACGCGGGATGCGGGGTAGTTGCACTGCGGAGAGAATCTATTTTTAGTTTGGAGAAATCCGGTTTCATGCACCTACACGGGTTAAGAATTTTTGCCACGCATTTTCTGCGAGTTGATGTATCAGCGCTTCCAGAAAATAAGAACCTGCAGTAGGATCGGCCACCTTAGCAAGGTGCGACTCATCGCGTAAAATAGCCGATACCAGGCGCGCTGCCCGGTTGCCAGGCTCTGCATCGCTTTCGGGTAGCACGGTTAGGTAATTGCTACCACCCGCAATAGCGGCCAACGCGGCTGTGGTAGATTTAATCAGGTTGCTGTGCGGCTGCAAGGTTTCTTTGGTAAATACCCGCGAGGTTGCATGCACATAAACATCCTCACCAGCAACCTCATAACCTGTAAGCAAAGTGGCCCACAATTTTTTAAATGCTTTTAATTTGGCAATGCTTGAAAAAAAATCGGAATCAAGATAAAAGTGAAATGCCATTTGCTGCGCTACCGTTGCAGGCGCATGCCCTTGCGCGGTAAATCTATCCATTACGGCAAGGCCATCTTCCAGTGCTTGTGTTAGTTCTTCCACCAGATTTTCTTTTGCAGCCACGCAAATACCTAGCGAATGCATGGTAATTGAATTGTTACCAGAAAGTTGTTGGATGGAACCCGGTTGGCGATAAAAAATGCACCCAGTTGAATTTTGATTGGCAGTTGAATGAAGAAATTGCTCGGCATGGTTCTCGTGTCCCGGCTCAATCAATAGCGAGAGGGCACAATGCGGCACCGAAATTCCTGAAAGTAAATTTTTAAAGTTAAGTTGTTGCGCTGCGGGTACAAATAAAATTCCATCGGCACCGGAACTCAAATAGTGAAGCGCCTCGGCATTGGCGGCCGGCTCGTTGGTTACTCGAATTGCCGGAAGGTTGTACCACGCCCGCGGCCCATAGGCGGGCAACCCCGAAGCAGGCAGTTGAAATTCTGTAAGCTGATTTGTATCAGGTTTTGTGTAATACGGTTTTAGAACAAAGCCTCTTCTTTTTTTGGATAATTTTTCGAGTGGATTTTCTCCGTTGAGTTCCTGTGTGGCCGTTTCCGTCCATTCACCTGGTGCCGGTGTTCGAAATTGTATTTGATCTGGGTTGCTCTTGATTTCCGGATTCATTGAATTCGTTAGAAAATTCGACTTTTCAAGTTGAGAGGTTGAGTTAGGTAAAGTTTTTTTTTTACTTTTTCAATTAATTGGAACAATAAAAAAATTCTGAAATACCACCACTTGATTTTGTTTTTTGTTCTTTAATTTTTTTACACCTTTGTCTCCCTTCCCTAAAAAAATCAGGGAATTTCTTTCAAATCGATAGCTAAAAATAGTAATAAATGGTAGTTGATTCTGCAACGATTTGGAGCGACTGTCTCGAAATTATCCGCAAGGATGTTGATGAGCAAAACTTCAATACCTGGTTTGCACCGATTAACCCGGTAAAAACATTCGAAGACGTATTAACCATTCAGGTACCTTCGCAATTTTTTTACGAGTGGCTCGAAGAGCACTATGTGCCGGTATTGAAAAAGGCAATCCACCAGGTGTTAGGTCCAACTGGCCGCTTAGAGTACTCTGTAGTGGTTGACAGCGGCAACCAGAAGAACCCGCCCGTAATGGTTAACTACCCCAACGGTAATGGCATGAAGCGCAACGGAGCGCAAACTACCAATGGAAATGGGTTTCATGAAGATTATTCTCCGTTTACCTTTAAAGCGCTTAATCCGCAAACTGTTAATTCCAGATTAAACCCTTCGTATTCGTTCGATAATTTTGTGGAAGGTGATTGCAACCGGTTGGCGCGCTCGGCAGGCGTGGCTGTTGCAAAAAAACCGGGCACTACTTCTTTTAACCCATTGATGTTATACGGTGGAGTAGGCGTGGGCAAAACGCATTTGGTGCAGGCCATTGGTAATGAAATCAAGAAAAACCTGCCCGATAAAATTGTGTTGTACGTAGATCAGAACGATTTCACCAACCAGTTTTTGAATGCCCTTCAAAATCACAAAATCCAGGAGTTTCAGAATTACTATTTGCAAGTAGATTTATTAATACTGGACGATGTGCAGTTTTTGGCAGGCCGAGAAAAAACCCAGGAGATGTTTTTTCATATCTTCAACCAATTGCACCAATCGGGCAAGCAAATTATTATGACCAGCGATTGCCCGCCTCGCGATCTGAAAGGATTTCAAGAGCGTTTGCTTTCGCGGTTTAAGTGGGGTTTAACGGCCGATCTGCAAGAACCTGACTTTGAAACCAAGTTGGCCATCATTCATAATAAGATGCAATCGGATGGAATAGAAATACCCACCGAAGTTGCCGAGTACCTGGCCTATAGTGTAGATACCAACCTGCGTGATATGGAAGGCGTGCTGAACTCGCTGCTGTTTCATGCCACCTTGCTTAAAAAAGAAATTGATCTGGAGCTTGCCAAAGAAGTTCTGAAAAACATTGTAAAAGAAATTCAGTCGGATGTAAGTGTAGATTACATTCAAAAAACCGTGGCCGACTATTTTAAAGTGGGGTTAGACCAGATGAAGAGCAAAGTAAAGAAGCGCGAGATTGTAATTCCGCGCCAGGTGGCCATGTACTTTTGCAAGCGCTACACGCAACTAACGCTGGCCCTTATTGGCGAAAATTTTGGTGGCCGCGATCACAGCACGGTAATTCATGCCCTCGAATCGGTTGAAGACATGATGAAAACCGATGTGAACTTTAAAAACAGCGTGGAAGATCTTACCAAGAAGTTTAAGCAACGCATGACAGCTTAAGCCTTGTCTGGTATCTTACGGCTACTGCAAATAAAACTGCAGCTGCATCTGTTGCTTCGTGCCACTTAAACCGTATAAGTACACCCGGCCCTTGTAATTGTTAAAAAACTCAATTACATCCTGCGGACTTTTTACCTGCCTGCGGTTAATTTGAATAATCGTGTAATTCTCGGGTATTTGTATGCGCTTTATTAAGCCTTCTTTAATATTAAATACTTTTACACCGTAGTCCACTGCTTCGAGGGTTGCGCCTAGTGTTGCATCTGTATAGGTTACACGCTTAATTATGTTGGTGTCTCCGTTTTTATTCAACAAGGTAAGTGTAGCGGTGCCCGGTTTATTATTGCGCAGGTAAGCAATCGTAATTTTATCGCCCGGATACCGATAGGCCAACTCCTCTTCGAAGGCACTTTCGCTGTTAATTTCTACGTTGTTAATTTTTGTAATGATGTCGCCTTCTTGCAAGCCGGCCGCTACAGCCGCCCCGCTGCGGTCTATTTTTCCTACAATTACACCTTTAAACTCTTTGGCATTTTCATCTAACCCAAACTTGCGCGCATTGCTATAGTCGTGTTCAACTACGTTGCCTCCAAAGATGGCCTTTTGCGGTGTGCCATGCTTAATCAAATCTTCCACGGCCTTCTTTACAATATCTATAGGTACAGCAAACGCATAGCCCGTATAAGAACCGGTGCGCGAAAGAATAGCTGTATTAATGCCAACCAGTTCGCCATTTTTATTTACCAACGCCCCACCACTATTGCCCGGGTTAATGGCCGCATCGGTTTGAATGAAGGATTCGATCGGGAAGCGATCATCTACAATATTAATCTTGCGTCCTTTTGCACTTACTACACCCACAGTTACTGTAGAGGAGAGCGAGAACGGATTCCCTACAGCAATTACCCACTCACCAACGGCAAGATTTTTAGAACTACCCAGCGTAATAGCTGGAAGATTGGATTCTTTAATTTTTAAAACGGCCAAATCAGTAGAAGGATCGGTACCGATAAGCTCGGCATCGTATTGTTTTTTATTATACAGCACCTGAATTTTTTCAGCAGCTTCAATAACATGGTTGTTGGTAACAATGTAGCCATCGGCAGAAAAGATAACCCCGGAACCGCTGCTTACCTGGGTTTGCGAGCCGGTATTTCCAAAAAACCAATCCCACGAATTATACGAACGACCTTGCGAAATGCTGTTGATAAACACCACGCTGGGGGTGGCCTTGGTGGCTGCATAGCTGAAGTCCACTGTTTCGGCTGGGGTTGATTCGGTTGCTTGGATACTGGTTGGTTGATAAGTTTCGGCAGGTGTATAACTGGTTATCTGAAATTGATTTTGTGCTTGCTCGCGGGCAGCCTTTTCCTGTTGGTATGAGAAAAGAACAAACGCACCAGCCAGGCCCGCGATAAAACCAATAACAATTGTCTTCAGGGTGTTCATACAGCAGTTTTTTAAGTCCAACGAATCAGGGTGTGAGATGTTTCCCGATCGGGTAAAGTTGGAAAATCAACAGACAAAAATTATCCCAATTACAAAAAAACGGAAGGTTTGTCAGTTATTTGAACCTGCACCGGATAAGCGTATTTTTGTAACCTATGGGTATTCGTGCAGTGCTGGCAAGGCCATTCGCAAAGTATATAGCCGGCCAAACAAAAAAATGGGCTTCTCAGCCGGGTTATTATCAAACCCAAACCCTTGAGCAATTGATTTTTGCAGCGCAACCCACCCAATTTGGGCGCAACCATGGTTTTGAAGCGATTAAAACTTATACGGATTTTAAAAGGCAGGTGCCCGTTCGGGACTATGAAGACCTGAAGCCCTACATCGAAAAAGTTTTAAAGGGTGAGGCAGATGTTTTGTGGCCAGGTAAACCCGCCTACTTTGCCAAAACTTCCGGTACAACTTCGGGCACCAAGTACATTCCCATCTCCAAAGAATCGGCACCTACTCATTTTGTAAGTGCGCGCAATGCTACGCTAAGCTATGTGCACGAAACCGGAAAGTCGGAATTTTTGGATGGCAATCTGATATTTCTTTCGGGCAGCCCCGAGTTAGATGAAATTGCCGGAATAAAAACCGGGCGCTTGTCGGGTATCAGCAATCACCTGGTTCCTGGATTTTTAAGAACCAATCAAAAGCCCAGTTATGCCACCAATTGCATTGAAGATTGGGAAGAAAAACTAGAGCGCATCATTGACGAAACCCTGCATGCGAACATGACGCTGATTTCGGGCATACCACCCTGGGCGCAAATGTATTTCGATCGGATTGTGGCACGTACCGGAAAGAAGATAAATGCGGTGTTCCCCAATTTTTCGGTGTTTGTATATGGTGGTGTAAACTTTGAGCCTTACCGGGCAAAGTTGTTTGATACGATTGGAAAAAAAATTGACGCGATTGAAACCTACCCGGCCTCCGAAGGTTTTATTGCATACCAGGATTCGCAGCATGCCGAAGGGATGTTGATGTTATTGAACAACGGAATCTTCTATGAGTTTATACCGGCAGAAGAATATTTTAATGAAAACCCCACGCGCCTTTCTATTGAAGAAGTAGAGTTAGGAAAAAACTATGCGTTACTTATAAACAGCAATGCAGGGTTGTGGGGTTATTCTATTGGCGATATGGTGAAATTTGTTTCGAAAGACCCATATCGGTTGGTGGTAACAGGGCGGATAAAGCATTTTATTTCTGCATTTGGTGAACACGTAATTGGCGAAGAGGTAGAAAAGGCAATGAAGGTTGCTGCGCAAAAATTTCCAGAGGTGGAGTTAGTAGAATTTACTGTTGCACCCCAGGTGGCTCCTGCCGAAGGCATGCCACACCACGAGTGGTTGATTGAGTTTGCCCATGCGCCCAAAGACCTGGAGGCTTTTGCGTTGGAATTAGATAACCAAATGCGCTTGTTAAATGTTTATTATGACGATTTGATTACCGGCAACATTCTTCGTACGCTTAAAATAACTTCGCTAAAGCGCAATGCCTTTATAGAGTACATGAAATCGCAAGGCAAATTGGGTGGACAAAATAAAGTGCCCCGCCTGAGTAACGATAGAAAAATTGCGGATGAGATTGGTAAATTTGGGATATGATCACAAGTCAGCAAAGACAAGTAATTATCGAACATCTAAGCCCATTGCGGCCATTTCGTATTGGTGTATTTGGTTCTTATGCACGTGGAGAAAATAGTTTAGATAGCGACCTTGATATTTTGGTTTCATTGGATTATTCATTAAAGCCTTCTCTACTGGATTTGGTGAGTATTGAACAAAGCCTGACGGAAGCCTTGGGAATTCAAGTTGATTTAGTGACAGAAAAGTCTTTGCATCCCTACATTAAACCTTACGTAGAGAAAGATCTGAAAATTATTTTTGGATGAAAGATCCGGCAATCCTTATACGACATGTGCTTGATGCTATTGTAAGAATAGAAGGATACACCAAGGAACTTACAAAAGCTGATTTTGAAAATAATTTTCTGGTTCAGGATGCCGTATTAAGAAATATTATTCTAATAGGCGAGGCTGCTAAAAATATTCCAGAAGAATTTAAACAGGAGCATGCTGTGGTTGAATGGCGAAAGATTGTTGGAATGCGCAATAAGGTGGTACATAAGTATTTCATCATAGATGTGGAAACAGTCTGGAATGTAGTACAACGCGACTTACCACAATTAAAACTAACATTTTCTAAACTACTAAATCGGTAATTGAATTGTATTCTAAAAAACGTATCGCCATCCTCGGCTCCACCGGCTCTATCGGCACCCAGGCGTTGCAAGTAATTGCCGCCCATCCTCACGTTTTTGAAGTGGAGGTGTTAACAGCACAGCGCAATGCCGATTTGTTGATAGAGCAGGCACGCCAGGTTAAGCCCAATGCAGTGGTAATTGCTGACGATGCACACTACGAAAAAGTTAAAGCAGCTTTGCTGCCATTGGATATAAAAGTATATGCGGGTGAAAATGCGCTTGCATCGGTAGCGCAGATGGATACGATAGACCTGGTGCTTACCGCACTGGTCGGGTATTCGGGCTTAAAGCCCACCATCAAAGCCATTGAGGCAGGAAAAAATATAGCGCTGGCCAATAAAGAAACCCTGGTGGTAGCCGGTGAACTAATTACCAGCCTTGCAGCCGAAAAGGGCGTAAATATTTATCCGGTAGATTCTGAGCACTCTGCTATTTTTCAATGTTTGGTTGGCGAGTTTCATAACCCGATCGAAAAAATTATTTTAACGGCATCGGGGGGGCCGTTTAGAGGTAAAAAGAAAAACGATCTGGTACACGTTACCAAAGCGCAGGCACTCAAACATCCCAACTGGACCATGGGCGCCAAAGTAACCATCGATTCGGCTACGCTAATGAACAAGGGACTGGAAGTAATTGAAGCAAAATGGCTTTTTAAACTTAAACCACACCAGGTAGAGGTTGTGGTTCATCCGCAATCCATCATTCATTCATTGGTACAATTTGAAGATGGCTCCATAAAAGCACAACTTGGGTTGCCCGATATGCGTTTACCAATCCAGTTTGCGCTGGCATACCCCAATCGGATTAAGAGCGAATTTCCAAGGTTTGACTTTGCGCACTACCCTGCTTTAACATTTGAAAAGCCTGATACCGAAACTTTTCGTAATCTTGCGCTCGCATTCGAAGCGTTGGGTCGCGGGGGAAACATGCCGTGTGTGCTTAATGCAGCCAATGAAATTGCAGTAAACGAATTTCTGAACGAAAAAATAGGATTCCTGCAAATGTCAGATTTAGTGGAACGATGCTTGAGTAAAATGAATTATATCGCTAGCCCCTCGTACGAGGACTATGTGAATACCGATAAAGAGACCAGAATTAGAGCAAAAGAATTAATTAACTGATGGAAGGCTTAATCATGACGGCCCAGCTATTGCTGAGCCTCTCAATTTTAATTGCGGTGCACGAATGGGGGCACTACATAACCGCACGGATGTTCAATATCAGGGTAGAGAAGTTCTATCTCTTTTTTGATTTCCTTTTCCCCATGGCCAATGTGCTTAATTTTTCTTTAGTGAAATATAAAAAGGGCGATACCGAATTTGGTATTGGCTGGTTTCCGCTGGGTGGGTATGTAAAAATTGCCGGCATGGTGGACGAAAGCATGGATAAAGAACAATTGAAGTCTGAACCACAACCCTGGGAGTTTCGATCCAAGCCCGCCTGGCAACGCCTGATTGTAATGATGGGGGGAATAATTGTTAACGTGATTGTGGGCATTCTGATTTTCATAGGTCTTACGTATGCCTTTGGCGATCGCTATATTTTAAATCAGTATGTAAATGAACATGGAGGAGTACAGGCGCTTGAACTGGCGGAGCAAATAGGCATTCAAACAGGCGATAAGATTATTAAAATCAATGGCAAAGCGTTTGAGTATTTTGATGATGTTGCCAAACCCAATGTGCTTCTATCAGAAAATTCTTCGTACACCGTTCTTCGGGGCGATAAAGAAATAGAAATTCCTATTCCCGAAGATTTTATAGAACAGTTTGATCGGAAAGATGCTGTGGCTATGTTTTTAATTCCACGCAGGCTACCGGTAGTAGATGAAGTATCGCCCGGTACAATTGCCGCGCGAATTGGTTTGCAAAAAGGCGATAAGATTGTGGCAATTCAAAATCAACCCATTACGTACCACGATGAGTTGAAGGCGATTACGCAAGACTTCAAAGGAGACTCGTTACAATTTTCTGTTAAACGCGGTGCGCAGATTCTATCCTATACCGAATCTTTCAAAGATCAACCGGGTATCGGATTTTATGTTCCGCGCGAGCTGGTTCCTGCCGAAGGGGAGCGCCACGTGGTGTATTCGTTGGGCCAATCTATTGCTGAAGGCCCAGGCCGGGCGTTTGGAGTTATCTGGGTACAGCTAAAAGCCTTCAAGAAAATTTTTTCAGGCCAAATCTCATTGCGCAAATCACTTTCGGGCCCGGTAGGTATGGCTAAAGCCTACGGTGGAAAGTGGGATTGGCAGAACTTTTGGCGAATGACAGGTTTGCTTTCGATGGTGCTGGCGTTTATGAACTTCTTGCCCATACCCGCATTGGATGGTGGCTATGTGATGTTCTTACTCTACGAGATAATTAGTGGTCGTGAACCTTCAGAGAAGTTTTTTGAAAATGCGATTAAAGTAGGGATGGCGCTGTTGCTGATTTTAATGGTATTTGTTTTCTCAAATGATTTTGTGAAAATGTTCTCTAACAATTAGCGCGTTTGTAAAACCCGGAAATGAAAGAGGCTGCGAATGCAGCCTTTTTTGATTTAGTTAGAGGAAAAACAAAGTGCAATCTTGTTTATTGAGATGAACTCTTGTTTTGTAGGGGGCCCCTACGGGGCCTAAAAATAACTTTGAATGAAAATCTACAAACATGCGGCTCCTATGGAGCCATGTATTAGTTGATACAGAACCTCTAACTGTTCACATTCAGGTACAATCGGAACAGCTTCGTAGAAGCTTCCTGTCTGTTGAATGAAATTTACATTCAGAAATTGGCTCCAGCGGAGCCACCTTCTGCAAACAATCAATTTTTTTTGATTTGATGGTTCAACGCAAATAATAATGTTTCATTGAAAATCTACAAACACACGGCTCCTATGGAGCCTTATGTTAGTTGATACAGAACCTCTAACTGTTCACATTCAGGTACAATCTGAACAGCTTCGTAGAAGCTTCCTGTCTGTAGAAGAATTCATATTCAGATTGGCTCCAGCGGAGCCACCTGTAAACCGTTTAATGTCCTTTGTTTTTGTGGCCTTGCATGGGGCCACAAAAAAATTGGATGCGTTTCTGCAAACATGCGGCTATCCTCGTAACCGCATGCAATTAGACCTTGGCGAGGCAACAAAAAGGAGGTTATCTACTTTTAAGACAACCTCTTTTTCTCACTTCCCTTTTCTAAAATCAAGCGGAGGTTTACGGTCGCCAATCATCGATTTGTAGTGGTAGCCCGGGCCAACGTATGCATCTAATTCTTTTCTGGCTTTATCCAGGATGGCCGGATTGTTAAACAGATCAATGCCCGTCATGGCAATAATTTTAGCTGCATTGTTCATAGCCTTGTAGCCAATGCTCATACCTCCGGTTGCTACCGCCTGCCACGAGTGTGCCGGTACGCCCGGCACCCAGGTAGCTGTACCCAATCCGGTAGTAGGTACTACCCAGGTAATATCGCCTACATCGGTAGAAGCCGGAAAGAAGCCCCCGGTTTTAAATGGCTGTACCTGCGCGGCTGACTCCAGCGGTGGAAATTTTGTAGTAAGTGTGGCTTGGATTTTCTTTCCAAACTCAACCTCTTCTGCTGTGTATAGTACACCTCCAACCACTTTCAGGTTATTGTACATTACGCGTGCAAGCGTTTCGTTGGGCACCAGGTTAAACGAGCCGGAAATCACTTCGTACTTCATTGTAGTTTCGGTACCGCTGGCTGCGCCTTCGGCTGCTTTTACAATGCGATTCCAGATTTCTTCCACCATGCGTGCATCGGGGTGGCGTACCATGTACTCAGCCTCGGCATAATCGGGTACTACATTAGCCGCTAAGCCACCTTTATTTATAACATAGTGTATGCGGGTTTCTTGCGGCACGTGCTCGCGCATCAGGTTTACCATGTAATTCATTGCCTCCAACCCATCTAAGGCCGAGCGACCTGCGTGGGGTGCTGCTGCTGCGTGTGCGGAGCGACCATAGAATTTAAAAATGGTTTGCTTGATGGATAAGCAGGAAGAGGGGCTGGCATCGTTCGCACTGGAAGGATGCCAGTGCAAAACAGCATCTACATTATTGAACAAACCATCACGAACCATATATACCTTGGCAGCACCACCTTCTTCGGCCGGAGTGCCAAAAAGTTTAACCGTGCCGGCTTTCTTGGTTTTGATGAGCCAGTCTTTTAATGTGATGGCTGCCGCTACCGATGCCGTTCCGAACAAGTGATGGCCACAGGCATGGCCGGCACCTTCTTCTAAAATAATTTTTCTGTCGGCAACGGAGTCTTGCGATAACCCCGGCAAGGCATCAAACTCCGCCAGAATGCCAATTACCGGGCCGCCATTTCCGAAGGTGGCCACAAAGGCGGTGGGCATTTCAGCAACCCCGGTTTCTATTTTAAAACCGGCTTCACGTAAAACCTGTTGCAGCCGCTCGGTGCTTTGCGTTTCCTGAAAGCCCAGTTCGGCATAGCCCCAGATGTCGCGCGCAACACTTTTATAAATGGGAAATTTTTTGTTCAGTTCGGTAATAACAAATTCTTTATCGCGATCGGGTTTTACTTTGGGGTTGATTTCGGTTTGCCCGAAAACGGTAGCCGAGGCGCACAACAGCAGGATAAGGACTCGTAGCATAACAAATAGGTTTAGGTTGTAGAAATAAAACCAAAAAAACGCAGATCTGAAACTGAACTTTTAGAGTTGTTTTTACCGAAAGACTAGTGAAAGTGAAAATCCAAAAATTAGCAGAATAGATAAAATAACGTAAGAAATGAAAAGTGCATTTGAATAACCTGCATGTCTATTCTTTTTTAGGGCATTGTCTAAAAGCCAATTTAAACTGTAGCCGATGTTTAAAGCAATGCCAAAAAGAATGTAAAAAAGTGGGATTGAAATGGTGGCTATTTGAATACTTAGGTAGCCACAAACCAATATTATCAAGTTGTAGTAGAATCTTCGAAGCTCCCACCATTGCAAATTTCTAAACGAGTTTCTCATTTCTTATTCTTGCCTGGAAATTTCAAACTCCACTCTTCGGTTCAACTGTTTGTGCTCGTCTGTAATTTCCTGCACAATCGGTTTTGAACTTCCGTACCCAATGGCTTCAATTCGCGTAGCATCAATTTTAAATTGGGTAATCAGGTAATTTTTAATGGCATCGGCACGGGCTTGCGAAAGTTTACGGTTGGCATCTTCCTTACCGGCCGAATCGGTATGCCCCGAAATTTTTAGATGCAAGGGCGGGTGGTCTATTAAAAAGTTGGCAATCTTATTCAGGTCGTCATGCATGGCCGGCAAAATATTCGCTTTGCCGTTTTCAAACTCCAGCGATTGAAATGCAATTTTACTTTCAATCGGCTCGGCAATTTTATTAATCTCCATTTCACCGTCCATAAAAAAGATTTCTTCAATGCGAAAGAAATCATCGCCTTGAATGATTAGCAGGTAGTTGCGTTTGTTAATCAGGTTAAAATCAAACGAGCCATCTTCGCGAATATATTTTGGTGCTACTTCCACGCCTTCATCCAAGTCAATTACCGAAACAATTCCTTTAACCGGTTTTCCTTGCGGATCTTTTAATGTGCCTTTCAGTTTTGTTATCGCTTCGGGCCGGGCTTCCATGGGCACAGGAAACGAATACAAGTCGAGGTTCTTTTTGTCTTCTTCGGTAGAGCGTGCATAGTAAAGATTTTTAGAGCGCGAGTCGATGGTAAAATAATATTCGCTGCCACCGCCATTTACCAGTGGCCCGGTGTTAGTAGGTTCGGTCCAACCGCCTTTGTGCCAGTTGGATTTATAAATATCAAACTCACCAAAGTTTAGCGGGTGACCGTTTGAACTAAAGTATAGCACATTAAACTTGTGGTGATAGAATGGACTTACTTCGCTGCGCACGGTGTTAATGATGGGGCCTGCATTTTGGGCTTTACCCCACATACCTTTTTTATCTTTTACCGAGAAATAGATATCCGACAAGCCGAAACTACCGGCCCGGTTGGAAGCAAAGAACAACGTATCGCCCGAGTGGCTCAGCGAAGGGTGCGAGTCCCAACCGGCACTGTTAATGTTGGGGCCCAGGTTTTTTACATCGCCCCACGTGCTATCAGCTTTTAGCGTAGCTACATAGATATCGCAGTTGCCCAAACCATCTGGCGCTTCGCAGCGCGCAAAAAAAAGCAGCTTGCCATTGCTGCTAATGCAAGCCGAACCTTCGTTGTACCTGGAGTTTATACTTTTAAAGGGCTGGGCATCGTCCCAATAGTCTTCTACTTTGCGACTAAAGAACAAATCTTCGTTGTAAGTGCGGTCGGGGTTTTCGTTGCGCTTGCTCGTAAACAAAATCAGGTCATCGGTATTACCTACTGTTGGCCCGTAATCTTCTTTATCAGAATTAATAAAGCCGCCCATATTAAGCAATACCGATTGGGGCGGCCGCAGCGTGTCAATATCTTTTCGATACTCAACCAACTTGTAATAAAAATCCAGCGGCACATAGTTTTCTTTTCTATCGGGATCGATTTGCTGATAGCGTTTGTAAATATTGGTAATGTCTAATCCTTGCTGGTGGTGTTTAAGTACCAGTTTGTAAAGCAGCAGCGCCTCGCCCGGTGGGCCGTGTGTTTCGCTTAAGCGCGCCAGGCGCCACAACATGGCCACGTTCTTACTAAAGTTTTCGATGCCAAAATTTTTAATGTACGCTTTCAACTCCAGGTACATCTCTCGTTCCTGGCCTGCGTTATCCAGGGCACGGATTTTTTGAAGTTTGGTGTTGTCTTGATAGAAAGCACTTTTGTTTACGTTGGAAAAAATAAATATGTCAGACTGGCTGTAAGAAGTTACGGTGTCGTTCAATTGTACCACGCCTCCTTTTTTAAATCCTTTTTTGTCTTTTTGGGCGTAGAGTGGAGCCCAACAGCCCAACAGCCCTGTTAAAAGCGCTAACAGGCAATATGTTGTAGATCGATGGAGGTGGCTGCGCATCATGCTAAATCATCGAAAAATCGAACAATTTTAACTGATAACCAAAACGTTGGCATGTGGATTGACTTGTTAGCGGGCTATCAAAATATAATTGGAGACACGCTTTTTTTGTGTCAAATTGGCACGTAATACTATGTTCAAATCCCTTGCAATAACACCAATGGTTCAGGAAGATTCCGATGAGATGATTCAACTCATTAACCCGGAACAAGAAACCGATCTTAAGCCCGAAGACTTACCCGAAGAACTTTCCATTTTGCCTATAAAAAATACGGTGTTGTTTCCGGGGGTAGTAATTCCCATTACCGTTACGCGCCAAAAATCTATTCGGCTAATAAAGAAGGCGTATCAGGGCAACCGGATAATTGGTGTAATTGCTCAAAAGAATAAACAAGCCGAAGAACCGGGCATCGAAGATCTGTACCGGTTTGGAACGGTAGCCCGCATTATTAAAATGCTGGTGCTGCCCGATGGAAATACCACTATCATTATTCAGGGTAAAAACCGGTTTCAGATTCGCGAGTATGTGCAAGACGAGCCGTTTATGACAGCCCGCATTGACCTGCAACCCGAGTTGGCATTGGATTTACAAAGCAAAGAGGTGGCGGCCCTGGTGCAATCGTTAAAAGATGCAGCTTCTAAAATTTTGCGGCTCAACCCGGAAATACCGCAAGAAGCGCAGGTGGCGTTAGATAATATTCAAAGCACGGGGTTCCTCATTCATTTTCTTTCTTCCAATCTGAATGTAGATGTAGCCGACAAGCAAAAAATTCTCGAAACCAATAATATCATTGATCGCGGCACACTCCTGTTGCAATACATGCTCAAGGAAATTCAGATGCTGGAGATCAAACATGAAATTCAAAAGAAAGTACATACAGATATTGATCAGCAACAACGCGATTACTTTTTGCGCCAGCAAATAAAAGTATTGCAGGATGAGTTGGGCTTTGACGGGCCCGACAAGGAAATTGAAAAACTACGCAAACGGGGAGCAGAAAAGAAATGGCCTAAAGTAGCAGCCGATCATTTCAATAAAGAGTTGGATAAACTGCAACGCGTAAATCCGCAGGCCCCGGAGTTTCCTATTACCATGAACTACGTTGAGTTCATGTTGGATTTGCCATGGGAAGAATTCACACAAGATGATTTTGATTTAAACCGCGCCCGGAAAATTCTTGATAAAGATCATTTCGGTTTAGAAAAAGTAAAGAACCGGATTTTGGAATACCTGGCTGTACTAAAACTGAAACAAGACATGAAGGGCCCTATTCTGTGTTTGTATGGCCCGCCCGGTGTAGGAAAAACTTCGTTGGGTAAATCCATAGCCAAATCGTTGCAACGCAATTACGTGCGCATGTCGTTGGGCGGGGTACACGATGAAGCGGAGATTCGCGGGCATCGCAAAACGTACATTGGCGCCATGCCCGGTAAAATTTTGCAGAACATTAAGAAAGCAAAATCATCTAACCCGGTTTTTATACTTGACGAGATTGATAAAGTACGTTCCGATTTCCGGGGCGATCCGTCATCGGCTTTGCTGGAGGTGTTAGACCCCGAACAAAACAATGCCTTTGGCGATAACTACCTGGAAGTAGAGTACGATTTATCAAAAGTGCTGTTTATTGCTACGGCCAATTCATTAGATACCATTCATCCGGCTTTGCGCGATAGGATGGAAATAATTGAGCTTACCGGATACACTGTAGAAGAGAAACTACAGATTGCCATTAAACACCTGGTGCCCAAACAGCTTGCCGAGCACGGGCTGAAAGTAAAAGAAGTAAAGTTTGCAAAAGAAGCGTTGCTGAAGGTAATTGAAAGCTACACGCGCGAGTCGGGCGTGCGCAACCTGGAACGCAAAATAGGTTCGGTGGTGCGCAGCATTGCCAAGGCAGTAGCTATGGATGAAGCATTTGAAAAAGAAATAACACCCGCATACGTAGTAAAAGTTTTGGGTGCCGAAATCTTTGACGAAGAACTTTACCAGGGCAACGAGATTGCCGGGGTGGTAACCGGCCTGGCGTGGACACAGGTGGGTGGTGATATTTTGTTTATTGAATCGAGCCTGAGCCGGGGTAAGGGGCAACTTACTATCTCCGGGCAATTGGGCGAGGTAATGAAGGAATCGGCTGTGGCCGCGCTGTCGTATCTTAAATCAAATGCCGAAGCCTTGGGCATCGATCATCGCGTGTTTCAGCAGTACGATTTGCACATTCACGTGCCGGCCGGTGCGGTACCTAAAGACGGCCCCTCGGCAGGTATTACCATGCTTACCTCGCTGGCTTCTATTTTTACTCAACGCAAAGTAAAAAACAAGTTGGCCATGACGGGCGAAATTACCTTGCGCGGGAAAGTACTACCCGTTGGCGGAATTAAAGAAAAAGTTTTGGCGGCCAAGCGCAGCGGTATCAAAGAAATTATCTTAAGCGAAAAGAATAAACGCGACATTGATGAGATTGAGAAGACCTACGTTAAAGGGCTTGCCTTTCATTATGTTACTTCCGTAGAAGAAGTTTTAAAAATCGCCTTGCTAAAAGATAAGGTGGCCAAGCCGGTGGAGTTTGTGTTACAGGAGGTTAAATCTTAAAAAGTTACTGGTGGTCGTTGCTGGTTTCTGGTTTCAGGAAGTCAGTGTCAATACTAAAATACCCTAACAAGCAGAACCAGTAGAAAAAAATTGAAAACCAAAATTTAGATCAGAAGCTAAATCGATCAGCAACAAGCAACCAGAAACGAGCAACCAGCATGGATTCAACCTATCTCACTCCGCAGCAAATCGTAAAAGAACTGGATAAATACATTGTGGGGCAATACGAAGCGAAACGCAACGTAGCCATTGCCCTGCGTAATCGCTGGCGCAGAATGAATGTGAAGTCGGAGATTCAAAATGAAATTGTACCCAATAATATTTTAATGATTGGAGCCACCGGGGTTGGTAAAACTGAAATCGCCCGCAGGCTGGCAAAAATTGCCGATGCACCGTTTGTAAAAGTAGAGGCTTCCAAGTTTACCGAAGTAGGCTATGTGGGCCGCGATGTAGAAAGCATGGTGCGCGACCTGGTGGAACAGTCTGTAAACCTGGTTAAGGCGCGCAAGAAAGAAGAAGTAAAAGAAAAAGCCGCCCAGGCTGTAGAAGAAGTTATTCTGGATGCATTGATTCCGCCCATGCGCAGCAAACCCGCAGGCTTTGCGGTTGCAACCGAAGCGCAAGGAGACGAGCCCACAACCGATGTGGAGTTAAACGAACGCACGCGCAACCTCTTTCGCGATAAGATTAAAAATGGCGAACTCGAAGACCGCAAGATCGAAATAAATATAAAGGGAAGCGGGAACCCCGGTGTAGGCATGATCGGAGCCGGTATGATGGATGAAGTCTCAATGATGAACTTGCAAGACATGCTGAGCGGCATGATGCCGAAGAAAGCGAGAAAGCGAAAAGTTACGGTGGGCGAGGCCCGGAAAATTTTGCTCGAAGAAGAAGCAGCCAAGCTGATTGATATGGATGAGGTGAAGGAAGAGGCGATCCGAAGAGCGGAAGATGCCGGCATTATCTTTATTGATGAAATAGATAAAATTGCTTCGGGCGCATCTAAAAAAGGAGGCGGCCCCGATGTAAGCAGAGAAGGCGTGCAGCGCGATCTGTTGCCGATAGTAGAGGGCAGCACGGTAAACACCAAGTATGGAGTAATTAAAACCGACCACGTGCTGTTTGTGGCAGCCGGTGCTTTTCATATCTCCAAGCCGTCCGATCTGATACCCGAATTGCAAGGCCGGTTCCCGATTCGTGTAGAGCTTACCAACCTTACCAAAGAAGACTTCGTGCGCATTTTAAAAGAACCACGCAATGCACTAACCAAACAATACCAGGCGTTGTTTGAAGCAGAAGGTGTGCACATTACATTCGATGACGATGCAATTGATGAAATTGCACAAACCGCTTTTGGAATTAATGCCGAAGTAGAAAATATCGGTGCCCGCAGATTGCATACGGTTATGAGTAAATTGCTGAACGAATTTCTTTTTGATGTGCCCGATAAAATTACCCCACCGGCACAACTTACCATTACGCGCCAGTTGGTGCATGATAAACTAAACGGCTTGGTTAAAAACCGCGACCTAAGCGAATACATTCTATAAGATGCGGTTGTTGTGGGTTGTGGCGTGGGTGTGTGTAAGTGTAGCGGCAAATGCCAGCGAAGACTCCGTTCGCAGCAAGTACGTGCAACGCTTTCCTGATAAATTTTTTCTGTGGCCGGTTTTAAAACAGCGCAATTTATTTTTTGACGTAAGCCCCCGCTCCGATGCATCCAAGGTATTGAAGTACCGGCCTAATAATTCGTTTGGCGTAGGAATGGGATTTTATTTGTTTGAGGTAGCCGTAGAACTTACCACCGCCATACCCCTAAACGAAAAAAGCCGAGCTACTTATGGCGAGTCGGACGTGCGCGATTTGCAAGCCAACTTCTGGGCAAAAAAATGGGGTGGCGATGTGTACAACCAGAACTACCGCGGCTTTTACATTGCCGACCCTAACAAACTCGTAAGCACCGATGCCGAATTTTCCAAACGTCCCGATATCCACCTGGTTAACACAGGTGTAAACGGAATCTTTATTATCAACCACAAAAAATTTTCGTTGCGCTCGGCTTACAACTTTGCCGAACGCCAGTTGAAGAGTGGCGGCTCCCTGGTGGTAACAGGTACTCTTACCAATCTTCGCCTGCAATCAGACTCTACCATGTTAGGCGCCCGCTATCGCGACTTCTTTCCAAGTGGTGGGTCGTTTACACAAATGCGCAACACAACATTAGGCCTGGCCGGTGGTTACACCTTTACGTTGGTGTACCGGTCTTTTTTTCTCAACACTTCGCTTGCATTGGGCCCGGCTCATAATTGGGTTTATTATCAACCACAAAACAGCCGTGCGCAATACGACATTACCATTAACACCTATGCTGATTTGCGTGCGGCTTTAGGGTATAACAGCGAGCGGTTGTTTGCCGGCATGAGTTACGTAACACAATCGCGCGATATTCGCTTTGACGAGATCCGCTTTACCAGCAATAGTTCGGTATTTAAAATTCTGGTGGGCTACCGCTTTCGCGAAGTAGGGATTTTAAAAAAGCGGGCAGTGGACCTCGTGCCGCTGGAGATAGTCCATTAGTCTTGTTGCATAATGGTTTTGCGATGAGTAAGGCCCCAACTCACCAAAGTATTGATTACAGGCCGTAACGTTTTACCGTATGGAGTGATGGCGTAATCTACCGTAATGGGCTTAGTAGGTAACACGGTGCGGGTAAGTAGTTGATTTATCTCCAGGTCGTGCAATTCTTTGCTTAGCATTTTGGCGCCAATACCGTGCACGTTGCGAAGCAAATCCATAAAGCGCATGTTACCCTTGTACATCAATACAGCCAGAATCTGAATCTTCCACTTGCCGCTCAAAATCTCCATCACATCGCGGGCTGCCAGGATTTTGCGGTTTTGCTCCTGGCAACTTTTTTCATTTATATCAAGCCGTTTGGTGGTTAAGTTCTCGGGTAGCAACAAATCATTCATAGCGGTACAAATTTCTATAGTAACTGCAAAATCCTGCTATTAGTTTCCTCAAGGAAACTGGTTTCGGAAAGGAAACCCATAGCTATTGTAAAGTGCCGGTCCTTCAATTTTGAGCCTTAAAAAACACTTCTATGAAACGAGACAAGATTATTTACTGGATAGTTACCGGGTTAGTAGCTGCCGGTATGTCGCTAAGCGGAATTATGTACCTGACGAATGAAGAGATGAAAGTCAATTTTACACAGATCGGGTTTCCACTTTACTTTATGCTGCTGCTGGGCATTGCCAAATTGCTGGGTGCAGTTGCGTTGTTGGCGCCCGTGCCAGCGAATGTAAAAGAATGGGCCTATGCAGGTTTTGGATTTACATTTATAGGCGCTGCATGGACGCACGTGGCCACACAAACACCGTGGGTGGCTCCGGTTATTTTTCTGCTGTTGTTAACAGTATCTTACTTTTTTTATAAAAAAATAAAAGCGGTTTAAATGCAGAACGCTGTTACTAAATAAGCGCGAAGCTTAGAATTTAATTAATCAGGGTAGCCAGTATTTCTTGTACAATACGTATTAAAAGAGTTGTTATACGAGTTGCCAACTTGTGTTATCGGGCATGGTAGTAACCGGTGTGCCCACCGGTTGCACCAGGTACGGGTAGTTAACCTTACTCAGAAACAATCCTTGCGGGTAGGCGGGGTCCCACACGGTGGGCGTAACTTTATCGATTAAGTAGTATTCAAATTCTTCTACCGACAAAACGCCCGAACCAATCTTTATTAGTTTGCCCATTAACAAACGCACCATGCGGCCCAGAAAGCGGTCGGCCGCGATCTGAAACCGAAGCCGGTTGCCAGATTCGTTTATGTATAAGTTGGCATGTGCAACCTGGCAGCGCGTATGTTCATAGGCTTCGGGCGATTTACAAAATGCGCGGTAATCGTTGTAGCGGGTAAGTAGCGCCACAGCTTGTTTCATTTTGTCTAATTGCCAGGGTGAGTTATCTACTTGTGTGCTCACCAGATTTAAAAACGGATCTTTATAGGTATGAATAAAATAGTCGTACTGACGAAGGACGGCATCAAACCGGGCATGGTGAGTACTCTCCACAGGCAGGATATCGAAGATGGCAAGATCGGGTGGTAATACTTTATTCAACCGGAAGCGTAAATCGAAATCCCACTGCGTATCGATATCGGCATGAAAATAAAACTGGCTGGCATGCACCTGGGTATCGGTACGGCCGCATCCCATAATTGTAATAGGTTCTTTTAAAATCTCGCTCAAAGAGGATTCGATTAGTGCCTGAATACTGTTGGCATTGGATTGCCGCTGCCAGCCGTGATAGCGGGTGCCTAAAAAGGCCATGTGAAAGAAGTAACGAGAGGTCATTTCGTCTTTAAAATTAATACTATTTGTTCCACAGCGTATTATTCTACATTTTCGTTTTTAACATGCAGGTAGCTAAAACAAAAAAAAATTATACACATGAAACCACTAGCCTTTTTTCTGCTCCTTACCAATTTTGCGTTCGCTCAATCCGGTAAGGTACTGGACAACGAGTCGCTTCCCAGCAAGATACTGGGCGGTACGCGTAAGTATGCCGTGTACCTGCCACCGGATTATGAAAGTTCTAAACGTAGTTACCCCGTTTTATATTTATTACATGGCGGAGGCGATGATCAAACCGGCTGGGTGCAGTTTGGCGAAGTGCAGCACATTACCGACAAAGCCATTGCCAACGGCACAGCCACCGCAATGATTATTGTAATGCCCGATGCCAAAACCGGCCAGATGGGTTATTTCAACAGCGTGAAAAACGATTGGCGTTACGAAGATTTTTTCTTCGAAGAGTTTATTCCATTCATTGAAAAGACCTACCGCATCAAAAGCGAAAAACGATACCGTGCAGTGGCCGGCCTCTCAATGGGCGGAGGCGGTTCATTTATGTATGCACTGCATCATCCCGAATTGTTTTCTTCGGCTTGTCCGCTCAGCGCCTACGTGGGGCCGCTTACCCAAGACGATGTTAAAACTTTTCTGGCCCGCACCAACACCAAAGCTACCGATGCCGAAATAGAAACCTATTTTAAGAAACACAACGCTATCAATCTCGTAAACGACATCAAAGACGATCAGAAAAAGGCCGTGCGCTGGTATATCGATTGTGGCGATGATGACTTTTTATATGAAGGCAATTCGCTAATTCACATCGCTATGAAGAAAAAAGAAATTCCCCACGAGTTTCGGATTCGCGATGGCGGCCACACCTGGACGTATTGGCGCACCGCATTGCCTGATGTGCTCCGTTTTGTATCGGAGGCATTTCACCAGTATTAAATTAGTGAGTTAATAATTTTTGAATGAAAAATGCAGGATTGATTTTAGCGCTGGCACTGGTTACACCGCTTTGTGCGCAAGATAGAATTTTAGAAGTAGCAACAACCGAGTTGGAACGCGAAATGAAAGAATTTTCCAAACTCGAAACCCCGCCTTATTTTTTAGCCTACCGGATAAACGACATAGCCTACACACAGGTACAGGCTTCGTTTGGTAGCCTGGTGCAATCTTTTGATAACCTTAACCGGCTGCTGTTTACCACCGTGCGGGTGGGCGATTATGCGTTTGATAATACCCACCCGGCCGATAACAACAATTGGATGTATGGCAATAACGGCCCCATGCAACAAGCCGTGCCCGTGCCGGTAGATGACGCGGCCGAAGCGTTGCGTTATACAATCTGGCGGGCAACCCAAACACACTACAAGCAAGCACGCGAAGCGCTTAAATCTTTAAAGAGTAGTGCTGCAGCCCAGAAGGTAAAGACCGAAGATTTTTCTAAAACAACACCCACCCACTACATAGAGCCTGCATTGCCCGCCAACTGGTTTAATCTTACCGAGTGGCAAAATAAAGTCCGAAGACTTTCGGCTCCATTTCAAGCGCAGGCCGATATGGTTTCGGGCGATGTAAGCGTACAGTTGGTAAGCGAGCGAAAGTACTTTGTATCCTCCGAAGGAACACGTGTGGTGCAAAACCAGCGCTATGTGTACCTGATGATCAGCGGCAGCATTCGGGCTACCGGTGGCGACATCGTGCCGCTGCACAAATCTTTCTTTGCCTTTACCCCCGAAGACTTACCGGATGAAGCGTTGGTTTTGAAAGAAGTAAATAGCCTGATAACTACATTAACAAAACTTAAGAACGCACCGCTGGCCGAACCCTATACCGGTCCGGCCATTTTAGATGCCCAGGTGGGCGGGGTGTTCTTTCACGAAATCTTTGGCCACCGGGTAGAAGGCGAGCGCTTGCGCAACGATTTCGACAGCCAGACCTTTAAAGAAAAAATCGGGCAACCCGTACTCAACAAAAACCTGAGCGTCATTTTCGATCCAACTCTAAAAGAGTTTCAGGGTAAACCCTTAAATGGATTTTATAAGTTTGATGACGAAGGCGTAGCCGGCCAGCGTGTAGTGGTAGTAGATAAAGGGATTTTAAAAACCTTTCTGATGTCGCGCACGCCCCTCGAATCGGTTAAAACTTCCAACGGCCATGGCCGTGCCGATGCCGGCAGCGATCCGGTATCGCGACAGTCCAACCTTATTGTGCAGCCCGCCAAAACAGTGGCGTTTGCCGATTTACGTAAATTGCTCATTCAGGAAGCAAAGAAGCAAGGCAAACCTTACGGCTATTATTTTAAAGATGTAGTGGGCGGCTTCACCACCACCGATCGGTACAATCCCAATGCGTTTAATATTTTTCCAACCGAAGTATATCGCATTTATACCGATGGTCGCCCCGATGAGTTGGTGCGCGGTGTAGATTTAATAGGAACTCCGCTGGCTATGTTTGCCGAAATTCAGGCAGCCGATAACCAACAGGCTATCTTTACAGGATTTTGCGGAGCCGAGTCGGGCAGTGTGCCGGTAACCGCTATTTCGCCTTCGTTGTTTGTGCGCAGAATTGAAACCCAGAAGAAACCACAAACGGATATAGAAGCAACTATTTTAAAAACACCCACGGCTACCGATTACTAAGAATTAAAACGTACTTTTTATAACAGGAAGATGATGAAGGTAAGGATTCTATTTTTGATGCTGATTGCAGGTGGTAAGCTAATGGGGCAACCCAATGTAATTCAAAAAGCCATGCGCGATGAAATTGATCGCAGCATGCGCGAGTTGAAATTAGATACGCTGCAGCCACCGTGCTATGTAAGTTGTTCGATAAGCGATGTAACGTATTATAACATATCGGCTACCCTGGGGGGCATTCTTAATTCGTCCGAACAGAAGGCCCGTGCTAAGGGCAACCGGGTTTTGGTTGGCACGTACGAAATGAATGATGAGAGTTTAGATAATAACTTATTCTCAGCGCCCGAAGCCAACGATATTGCTGTGCCGCTGGACGATGACTACCTGGGCATACGCAGGGCCTTGTGGGTATCAATCGACAATGTGTACAGAAGCGCCTCGCGCCAACACGCCAAAAATGTTGAAACGTGGCGCGAGCAAAAGAAACCACTCGAAGAAATTCCACACCGGGTGTTTGCAAAAGTTCCTGCTATAAAGCTGGCGCTGCCACTGCCTGCGGTTACGTTCGATAAAAAAAAGTGGGAAACCTACCTGAAGCAGTTAACCCAACGGTTTGTAACAACCGATTACCCTGGCTCTTCGCTTTCCTTACGTTTTGAACAAGGCATTGAATACTTTGAAAGCAGCGAGGGCACCTCGTTAAAGTTGCCGGTGCAAAAAACTGCGTTGCAACTTACCATTGTAGGCCGCACACCCGAAGGCGAATTAGTATTTGATCAGCACACCTGGGAAGTTCACCAGCCCGATGACTTACCCACTATGGCAGAACTGGATGCCGAGATCACCAGGCGCCTTGCCCGCATTGAAGCCCAAACGAAAGCAAAAAAATTAGAAGATGATTACACCGGCCCCGTGTTGATTGAAGGCAGCTCGGTGGCCGATGTGTTGGCAAGCATTTTATTCGCAGGTCGCGAGCGATTGGTGTACGATAACAACATCCCCAATCCTGCCAGCTTGCGTGCAGATGCCCGCGCTACATTAGAAAACCGGTTGGGTAAAAATATTTTAGACCCGGCAATTACCGTAAAGGCTCTGGCCCGCACCCATACCTATAAAGGTGTACCCTTACTGGGTGCTTTCGAAGCGGACTCTGAAGGTACCGTGCCTCCGGCCGAGCTCGTGCTGGTAGAGAAAGGAATCCTGAAAGACATGCTTAACGATCGCAGCCTTACATCTACGGCACAAACGGCCAACGGCCACCGCGATGGCCCGGGTGTAATTCAGGTGGTGGTAAGCGAACAAGCCACACCCCGGCAACTGAAAGAGAAGTTAATTGCGCAGGCAAAAGCAGCCGGGTTAGAGTATGCCTTGATTGTGCGCAATGAAGAACTGGCCCGCTACGGAATTTTAAATGTGTATAAAGTAGATGTAAATACCGGGGCCGAAACCTATGAACGCAACGCGCGGTTCAATCAGTTCTCGTTTCGCACCCTGCGTAAAGTGGTAGCTACCGCAGAGGATGCTGCCTACAATGTGTCGGGAAACGGAAATTCTACCTCCTACATTGTGCCCCAACAACTTCTGCTTGGCGAGTTGGAAATTCTGCGGGCCGAGATGCCCGCCTTCAAAGAAGAAGAGTTTGTAAAGAATCCGTTAAAGCACAATCCGTAAAGGTAAGTTGTTGCAAGGTGTTGATTAATCCCAGTTCTTCTCTGTTACCTTTACAGGATGAATAGGTATTGGCTGATTGGGTGGAGTACATGCATGCTGTTCAGTACGGGTGTGTTGGCGCAAATCAATCCGGCTCGCATTGCGCAAAACCGCCTGCAGGCAGCCAAGTGGGAGAGTGCCTACCGCCTGCTCAAAAAATCGTTACGCAAAGATTCTGTAAGCATCGAAAACCAGGTGGTACTTACCCAGTGGTTTCTTGCATCGGGCAACCCCGGCTACCAGGTGGACTCTGCCGATTACTACTTGCATAAGGCCACACGACTTTTTAATAAAACCTCCATTCGCGAGCGCGAACGGCTGCAGCGCTTTCCGGTAGATAGTGCAGTGCTGCAAACGACCCGCTACCGCATCGACAGCCTGGCATTTGAAGAAGCCAAACGCATTAACACCGAAGCAGTGTACATTCGATACCTGGCCCGTTACCCAACGGCCCACCAAGTACCGCTGGCCATCGAACTGCGCGATGAAGTGAGTTTTCTTTCGGCCATGAAGTTGAACACGTACTCCGCCTTTTACGAATACCTGCAGAAATACCCCAATGCCGTACGTGCGGCCGATGCCAAAGCGCGGTATGAAAAACTTTTGTTCGAAGACAAAACCAAAGAGAAAACGCTGGCGGCCTATCGCAGTTTTGTTAGCCAGTACCCAACCAGCCCTTACACCGAGTACGTGCACCAGCAAATTTTTGAGATCATGACTGCCTCGGGCCAACCCGAAGCATTTCTGCGCTATATGCGCGAGTTTGCTACCACCCGGTTTGCAAAGCAAGCCCGCAACTTTTTATTTCATCTGTACAAAGAGTGGGACGAGCCACTGCCAGGTGGTGTGCTTACCGACTCGTTGCGAAACGTGCAACAAATCGAGCAACAGTTTTGGGTACCCTTTTTTAAGAATGGTTTGTTTGGATTTATTAATCAGCAAGGCCACGAAGTGCTGCCTGCCCGCTTTGATGATGTAGAAGAAGAATACAAGTGCGAGGGTGTGCGTGACGATGTACTTTCATTAAAAGAAGGCTGGTTCAGTCGTACAGGTAAAAAACTGGCTCCGCCCACGGCAGTATTAACAACTATCGGCAGCGGGTTCTTACAACTAACTACAGGCGAATGCGCCACCCTTATTCATAAATCGGGTACACCCATTGTGTCCGATTGCCACGAGCGATTTGCTATTGCAGGCGATAGCTTTGTAGTGGGTTATAAAAATAAGCATGCAAATTTATTTACGCTGGCTGGCAGGCCGTTGCCTATAGCCGGCCTTACCGATGTGCGGGAAATTGAAGATGTGCTGGTAATAACCCGCCTCGGCAAAAAGATTTTGGTTACCGCTACTCAGGTGGCTGCGTTGGCCGATGGCCAGCCGCTGGACGAAACCCTGGTGTTTGACGATGTGCAGCCGCTGGCCAAAGGCCTTTTGCGCGTTCGGAATGGAGTGCTGGAGGGTGTAATGAATGCGCACTTAAAATTTGTAATTCCGTTGGATCGACACACGCTGGTGCAAACCCCTTATGCTTTATTGCAGATAAAACCCACCGGCACGCGCATTCACGGGCTAACACCTGAGCTGAATGCAATCGAGTGGCATCGGGTTTCGCATCATCAACAGTGGATGGTGTTAACACGCGAGGGCCGCCAGCAGCTTTATAATATACCGGGCCGTAAAATGGTGGCAACGCAGGCCGATAGCATCTGGTTTGACCAACGCCTGGCCTTTGTGCAAACCGATAGAAAAGTTCAGGTATGGGTTTCGCCCGCACGGGCTATAGAATTACCCCCCGACTCGCGCATTAAGTTTATCGCTGCCCGCGATTCGGTGCAATTTTTTTATACCGAGAGCCGTAACAAACGCACCGTGTTTACCATTGCTACTGGCGAGCAATTGTTTACCACCGAGTTGGAATTGATCGAGTCGATTGGTACGCGTAATTTTGTAGTGGCCAAAGCCAACAAGAAAGGGTTAACCGACCGGCAGGGTAAAATAGTGGTGCCCGTAGAGTTGGAAACGCTGGTGTTGAACCCCGAAGGCCAGCTCTCGTTGTTGCTTAACCGAAAGTTTGGGTTGTACGATCTTACGTTGCAAAAATTAATTAAGCCCGAGTACGAACGTAACCTGGTAATGCTCAACACCCAGTACCTGGTTGCTTTTAAAGATGGTAAGTACGGCCTTATTGGGTGGGATACCAAACCGGTTACCCCGTTTGAATATGATGAAGTGGTGCCGTGGCAGGGTGAAGAAATTTGGGTGAAGCAGAGCGGGCAGTGGATCTTGTTTAATTTCAAATCGCGCGAGGTGCTGCAAGACCGCATCCGGTCGTTTAGCTGGCTTGCCCGCACGCCCGATGAAAAGATAGTACGCCTGCAACGCGAAAATTTTTACGGTGTTTTGAGTAGTAAGCGAGGGATGGTTATTCCGCCTACCTTTCACCAGGTAATTAATCTAGGCACAGCGCAAACACCTTTTTACCTTACTGAGAAACAGGTGGAAGAAGCCGGCATGTACATACTTATATATTATGATGCCAGCGGGAAGTTAGTGCGAAGGCAGGCCGTAGAAGAAGACGAGTACGACCGCCTGATGTGCGAGGAGTGGCGGTAGTTCAATTTCAAATACATGCGGCAAAATTCATTTGTTTGGGTTAATTCAGGCATAACTCAAAATTGAAATACATCGGCTCATGGTTAATCCCATAACCCACCATTCACAAAACATTAATTCAGAATACGCGCGGTTGTGCTTAATATTGGGAAATTTCTTTTTATGAAGAAGGTGTTCATGTTAGTAGCGGGCCTTGCAGCCATGGCAGGTGCCTACGCCCAACCCGAAACCAAACCGCGGCTGGTGGTTGGAATTGTAGTAGATCAAATGCGGCAGGAGTATCTCTACCGCTACGAATCCAAGTTTGGCTCCAGCGGCTTCAACCGGTTGGTAAAGCAAGGCTTTATGCTAAAGAACGCACACTATAATTATGTACCCACCGAAACCGGCCCCGGCCATGCCTCGGTATATACTGGCACCACCCCGGCCATCCACGGCATTGTTGCCAACGATTGGTACGATCGCATCACAAAGAAAGAGATAAACTGCGTAAACGATGATTCGCAAAAGGCTGTAGGTGCCGAGCGCAGCGGCAAAGTATCGCCACACCGGTTGCTAACAACAACGCTTACCGATGAGCTTAAACTGGCCACTCAAAAGCGCGCTAAGGTAGTGGGCGTATCCGTTAAAGATCGCGGGGCTGTGCTGCCGGCCGGCCATCTGGCCGATGGCGCCTATTGGTACGATGGCGCTTCGGGCAACATGATTACAAGCACCTACTATAAAACTACCTTACCCGAGTGGGTGCAAAAATTTAATCAACGCAAGTTACCCGACCAATACCTGGCGCAGGAATGGAACCCGCTGTTACCCATAGAACAATACACCGAAGTGGGCCCTGATGATTCGCCTTACGAATGGCGCTGGAAGGGCAAAGAGAAAGCAACATTTCCCTACAAGTTAAGCGAACTGAGAAAAGACAATGGAAATTATGATCTGGTAGGCAACACCCCCTGGGGTAATTCGCTTATTGCCGAAATGGCCAAAGCTGCCATAGCAGGCGAGGGGTTGGGCAAAGATGAGATTACCGATTTTTTGGCGGTATCTTTTTCGAGCACCGATCGCATCGGGCACGGAACAGGCCCCAACTCGGTAGAACTGGCGGATACCTACCTGCGGTTGGATAAAACCCTCGAAGATTTTTTTAACTACCTCGATAAAGAAGTGGGTGCTGGCAAGTACACGGTATTCCTTACGGCCGATCATGGTGTGGCTGACGTAGCTCAATACCTGAAAGACAATCGCATCGCTGCGGGTTACTTTCGTCCGGCCCAACTCGAGGCCTTACTGAATGAATACCTGCAAAAGTATTTTCCTGGCAAAACCATTGTAGAAAAAGTAACTACCGAGCAGGTGTACATTAACCAGCAGGCCTTTGAAGGCGACCCGCGCACAACCGGTATCGATTTATTAATTGCTACCGATTTGATTACGCAATACCTTCAAAACACCGATGGCATTGCGCAGGTTTACCCGCCTGCAATTTTAAGACAGGCCAGCGCGGACGAAACCGGCATTCGCGGTAAAGTGATTCGCGGGTTTCATGCCAAACGGTGTGGTGATATAGCGTTTGTGCTGGAGCCTGGCTGGTATGCATGGGGCGGTGTAACCGGGTCCACGCACGGATCGGCTTATACGTACGATACGCACGTTCCCATAGTCTTTTATGGTGCCGGTGTTAAACGGGGTGCTTCTTCGCAGTATCATACCATTACAGATATTGCACCCACGCTCGCGGTATTGCTTAAAATTAAATTTCCAAGCGGGGCTACCGGGCAACCGGTGGCTGAGTTACTCGATTAACCCAATCGGGTAGTACAAGTATTGGCCGGAGTAAGTACTTTTGAGTATGGATGTTTCCGGTACAAATGATTTCTTTCTGCAACTCATCTTTTACATTGCAGGTGGGGTAGGTTTTATTCTGCTTACATTACTTGTATCCAACTTACTTAGACCCAACCGGCCCGGAGTAATTAAACAAACTCCCTACGAAAGTGGCGAGCAACCACAGGGCCCCGCACAAATACAATTTAATGCACGCTTCTATGTGCTGGCATTAGTCTTCATTTTGTTCGAAGTAGAACTTGTATTTATGTTTCCGTGGGCTGTGGTGTTTGGCGATGCAACGCTTAATCAGCAAACGGAAGGTGCCTGGGGTTGGGTGGCATTTACGGAAGTATTAATTTTTATTTTGGTTTTAGCGATAGGCCTGGTGTACGCCTGGAAACAAGGCCACCTGGATTGGGTAAAAGCCAAGCCCACGGTACGCGATGTAAAATCGCCTGTGCCGGCCGAGTTGTATAAGGCAATTAATGAAAAATATAAACCAAAAAAATGAAGGGCCTGTTAGATCGGCAATTTGAAAATGGCGGGGTAATTATTACCCGTGTGGATGACTTGCTCAACTGGGCGCGGTTGTCTTCGTTGTTTCCTATGACCTTCGGGTTGGCGTGTTGTGCAATTGAATTTATGAGCACCGGCACCACCGTGTACGATATGGATCGGTTTGGTATGGCCCCGCGCGCCACGCCCCGCCAGGCCGATTTGATGATTGTGTCGGGTACGGTAACATTTAAAATGGCCGATCGCATCCGGCAGTTGTATGAGCAGATGGCCGAGCCGCGCTATGTTATTTCCATGGGGTCGTGTGCCAATTGTGGCGGCCCTTACTGGCAACATGGCTACCATGTTGTAAAAGGGGTAGATCGGATTGTGCCGGTAGATGTGTATGTGCCGGGTTGTCCGCCTCGCCCCGAGGCACTGATAGGTGGTATTTTAAAACTTCACGAAAAAATCCGCAACGAAAGTCGCGTAAAGCCACTGGCGTTGGAAAATCTGCTTCAACAAAATGGATAATCAGAAAATTGGTGACCTGCTAAGCACGGTAGCAACCGTAGAAGTAGTTAAAAACACTTCGCCCGAATGTTGGCTGGTACCGGCAACTTCTATTGCAGAAGTTTGTCAGCTCCTTTACCATAACCCCGCCACTTACTTTGACATGCTTACCTGCATTACCGGGGTGGACAATGGCCCGCAAGCCAATGCCATGGAAGTTATCTATCACGTGTATTCTATTCCGCTGCATCAATCGCTGATGCTAAAGGTGGTGCTGCCCCGCGAAAACCCCGAGGTTGAATCGGTTACAGACATCTGGAAGTCGGCCAATTGGTTGGAGCGTGAAGTGTTCGATATGTTTGGTATTGCATTTAAGAATCACCCGGACTTGCGAAGAATTTTAATGCCGGCCGATTGGAAAGGTTATCCGCTCCGAAAGGATTATCAGCACGAAGAAACCTACCGCGGTATTAAAATAGATTCGTAAGTGGCACAACAACCGCAACATAGGTACGCACCCGATAACCTGCTGGCCTCCGAGCCCAACAAGTTTGATGCTTCGAAATTGAAATCGGAAGAGATGATCATTAACCTGGGGCCGCAGCATCCATCAACCCACGGGGTGTTGCGGCTGGAGGTTGTTTCGGATGGTGAGATTGTAAAAGAGGTTGTGCCCCACATTGGCTATCTGCACCGGTGCTTCGAAAAGCATACCGAAAGCCTGCCCTACAATCAAATCATTCCGTTTGTTGATCGCATGGATTATGTGGCGGCAATGAATTCGGAACATGCCTATGCCCTGGGTGTTGAAAAACTGTTAGGTATAACCGATAAAATTCCCAAGCGGGTGGAATACATCCGCGTGCTGGTAGCCGAACTAAACCGCATAGCCTCGCACCTGATTGCTGTAGGCACCTATGGTTTGGATCTGGGTGCCTTCACACCTTTTTTCTGGATCATGCGCGATCGCGAACATATTTTACGCATGCTGGAGTGGGCAAGTGGCGCCCGCATGTTGTACAACTATATCTGGATTGGCGGGCTTTTCTATGATTTGCCTGTGGGCTTTGAACAACGCTGCCGCGAGTTTGTAACCTACTTCGCACCCAAGGTTAAAGAGTTGGAAGACCTTTTAATCCATAACAAAATTTTTATTGACCGCACCGCCAACGTAGGCGTGTTGCCGCTAAACCTGGCTATTAACGGAGGCGCTACCGGCCCCCTGTTGCGTGGCTCCGGATTGGCTTTTGATTTACGCAAAGTGGATGGCTACTCGGTTTATCCCGAGTTAGAGTTTGAAATTCCTGTTGGCGAGGGCAAGATGGGCACCGTGGGCGATTGTTGGGATCGTACCTGGGTGCGTGTACGCGAAATGGATCAATCCATGCACCTGATTCAACAATGCTTGAACAAACTGGAAGGCGAGCACAAACGCACCCGCGAATTTGATCCGCAAGCATTGGTTCCAAAAAAGATCCGCCCACAAGCACAGGAGCTTTATACACGGGCCGAGAACCCTAAAGGCGAGCTGGGTTTTTATTTTCGCAGTGATGGCCGAAGCGATATTCCGTTTCGATGCAAAGTGCGGGCCTGTTCTTTTGTAAACCTCTCGCTGCTTCCCGAACTTAGCCGGGGCGTGCTGATGGCCGATTTGATTGCCATCCTCGGTTCCATTGATATTGTATTGGGCGAAGTAGATCGCTGAAGAACATGATCAACCTATTCTCATCGGAGCAAACCAAAGCCTGGGATGCACACACCATCCGCGAAAGAGGCATAACCTCGTACGAACTGATGCAGCAGGCCAGCCGCGCATTTACCCAATGGTTTGTTGAGCGCTTTGATGCTTCTAACAAAGTGCTGATTGTATGCGGCACGGGTAATAACGGAGGCGATGGTCTTTGTATTGGCCGCCTCCTGCACGAGTGGAATTACCCGGTTCAAATTGCACTAGTACGCGGCCCGGCACCCACACCTGATTTTGAAAAAAGTTTGGCGGAACTTCCGTCACAAATAAATTCTATAGAGCTAACGGCTGCCAATCAAATTCACGTTGAGAAAAAACTGATTATAATCGATGCCATTTTCGGTTCGGGCCTGTCCCGGCCGCTTGGCGGCCTGCACGCCCAGGTGGTGCGCGTATTAAATCAAACCCACGCAGTTCGTATAGCGGTCGATATTCCTTCCGGGTTGCAGATGGATGCACATTCCGAGGGAGAAATCTTTAATGCACATTATACGGTTACATTTCAAGCACCTAAACTGGCCTTTCTCTTACCTGAAAATTATCAACACGTAGGTGAGTGGCACGTAGTGGATATTGGCTTGAGTAAAAGTTTTGCGAAAGCAACGCATGCACCCTATTGCTATCTGCAACACAAAACGGTGGCTCAATTACTTAAACCGCGGGCACGCTTTAGCCACAAAGGCAATTACGGTCATGCGCTGTTGGTGGCCGGTTCGTTTGGAAAAATGGGCGCTGCCGTGCTGGCCGCACGGGCGGTATTGCGTGCCGGCTGTGGACTTTTAACTGTGCATGTGCCCGGGCATGGTAACACCATTTTGCAAACCACCGTGCCCGAGGCAATGACCACGCAAGATCAAAGCCCGGATTTTTTTTCAGATCGGGAAGTAGAAGATTTTTTTACAGCGGTGGGTATTGGCCCCGGACTTGGCCAGGCAGCAGAAACCCGCACTGGTTTTAAGAGAATTTTAGCGCGGTGTAGCAAGCCGCTGGTGTTGGATGCCGATGCACTCAACCTGTTAGCCTTGCAACCAGATTTACACGCACACATTCCACCCGAAAGTATTCTTACTCCGCACCCTGGGGAGTTCAGGCGCCTTGCTGGCGAATGGAAAAACGACTTCGACAAGGTAGAAAAATTGAGAACGCTTGCCTCTGAATGGAAGGTGGTAATAATCTTAAAGGGGGCTCACTCGGCAATTGCGGTGCCCGATGGGCCGGTAATTTTTAACTCAACCGGCAACCCGGGTATGGCCACCGGTGGCAGTGGCGATGTGCTTACCGGTGTGCTGCTCGGGTTGCTGGCACAAGGATATACCGCTAAAAATACAGCCATTATTGGTACCTATGTTCATGGTTTGGCTGGCGACCTGGCCGCCCGCGAAAAAGGCGAAGTGAGTTTAATTGCCGGTGATCTTATTGAAAACCTGCCGGCCGCCTTTAAAAAAATCTCTTGAAACGTATTTCTTTGTAAAAAAATTGTGGTCGCCTTAAACTTTAGGCCTCTGATTTGCATCTAAAAGGCACAAACTTGCGTAAAACCGCTTATGAACCTGAGACGAACAATAATGCTGGTAACTTTTTTTGCGATGGCGCACATGGGCTTTGCTCAGTTGCATCGCGAGGAAATGGCTGGCTTTGGTTCCGATCCTATCAAATCGCTTCAGGTATATCCCAATCCGGCTGTTGAATTTGTAAGCCTCAAGTTTGAAACTCCACACGCTAAGTTGGTAAAACTTTCGGTGCATAATATTTTAGGCACTACCGTAGAAGTTGAAACCGAAGTACTTGATGAACATGAGATCCGGTTACGGGTTAAAGACCTGGCAAACGGGTATTATTTCATTTCTGTGCGCGATGATCGCACCAATTTGAAAGGAACCTTTAAGTTCCTGAAAAAATAGTCCCTACCATTAATCACTTCCATTTTCTATTTTTCGGTTTCAGACCGAACCGTTGCAGTTTGTAATTGCCATTGATATTGGAACAACCAGCACCAAAGTGCTTGCCGTGCAGCCCGATATGATCGTGCGTGCCCAACACCAGGTGTATTACCCAACGCATTTTCCGCAACCCGGTTATGCCGAGCAAGATGCAGTTGAAATCTTACAAGCTGTGCTAACTGGTGTTGAAACCGTGGTTAATCGATTGCCACCAACCCCACTTACCGTGGTGTTAAGCAGTGCCATGCATAGTTTACTGGCAGTAGATAAAGAAGGCCAGGCCCTTAGCGGGATTATCACCTGGGCCGATACGCGCAGCACACAACAGGCAAGAGAACTTCAGGAGCGCGGGTTGGCAGAAGAGTTGCACCGGCAAACGGGCACACCCATTCACCCCATGTCGCCTTTGTGCAAGCTCATGTGGTTGCGGCAGCACCAACCGGCATTGTTTGCACAGGCGTTTAAGTTTATTTCCATCAAAGAGTTTATTGTATTTCACCTTACGGGAAAATTTTGCGTGGACTATTCCATTGCTTCGGCCACCGGCTTGTTCGATATCCATAAGTTGCAATGGCATTCGGAGGCACTGAACCAGGCAGGGATTTCAACCGAACAACTTTCCGATCCGGTACCCATAACGCATAGAGTTCCCGTTGTGCATTCGGCTTTTCTGCGTTCCACACAACTCATTTTAGGAGCAAGCGATGGCTGCCTGGCCCAATGGGGTAGCAATGCCCTCGCACCTGGTAAAATGACTATTACCGTAGGCACCAGCGGTGCAGTACGAAGAATGGCCACGCGTGCGGTGTTCGATGCGCAGGGCCGGTTGTTCAATTATATTTTGAATGATGATGTAACGATAACCGGTGGAGCTACCAATAACGGTACGGCCGTGTTGGATTGGTTTGCACGAGAATTGGCCGATACGAGCACACCGGTTTCGGATTGGATGGAGCAGGTGGTGAAGGTTCCGGCTGGTAGCGAAGGCCTGCTTGCATTGCCATTTCTGCAAGGTGAGCGGGCGCCCTTTTATAACCCCGATGCACGGGGAGTATTTTTTAATGTGGCGATGCACCACACACGGTTGCATTTTGCTAAAGCGTTGTTGGAGTCAATCTGTTATGAATTAAAATGGATTGCAGAAAGCGTGGAAGACGTGTGTGGGCCATCCGAAACCATTTTAGTGAGTGGTGGCATTACGCACTTTCCATCCTGGGTGCAACTATTGGCCGATGTAGTAAATCGTTCTGTTATCGTTTCATCGCAACACGATGCTTCGGCATTGGGTGCTGCCCGGCTGGCGTTTCAGGTGCTTCGGGTTTCGGTAACCGCTGCTGAAGAGCAAGAAAAAATATTCCGGCCGCAAGCCATCAATGCTGAAGTTTATCAGCACGGCTTCCAACATTTTAAAAGGCTATATACTGCAGTAGCGCCCTATTTTTCTGATTCAAAAAGAGGCTAATCGGGCTTAATCAAACGTTTGCAGAGCTATAAATTCTCAAATCCATTAAAACCGGGTTTCGGTTATGTGCCTATATCGTTTACTTTGCTTCATAGCGATGTACTGGCAGTAAAGTTTCTAATCAAATCATTACAGGGAATGCAAATAGGATTAATTGGTTTGGGCAAGATGGGTTATAACCTGGCCCTTAATTTCAAAAGCAAGGGGCACTCAGTTGTTGCTTTTGATGTAAATAAGGCTGCTATGGAAAAGATAGCACAGGAAGGCATTACCACAGCTCCGGCAATTGGCGATCTGGCACTGGCCTTACAGGGTAGAAAGGTAATCTGGATAATGGTGCCGGCCGGCAACGTGGTAGATGTAGTGCTCAGCAACCTGAAGTATCACCTGGCACCTGATGACATTGTGATTGATGGCGGCAACTCGCATTTTAAAGATACCCTTGCCCGGGCCCGCGATCTGGAAAAGCTGGGCATTCATTATTTGGATTGCGGTACAAGCGGTGGAGTTACCGGTGCACTGCAAGGGGTGTGCACCATGATTGGTGGCCGCAGAGATGTTTTTGATTATTGCGAACAACTCTTTAAATCTATTTCTGTTACAAATGGTTATTTGTACTGCGGCAAAAGCGGTAGTGGTCATTTTACAAAAATGGTACACAACGGCATAGAGTACGGAATGATGCAGGCCATAGCAGAAGGTATGGAGGTGTTGCACAGGCAAGACCCCGACATAGACCTGGCCGCAGTAGCCAACGTGTGGAATCACGGGTCGGTGGTGCGCAGTTGGCTGATGGAACTTACCCAACGAGCGCTGGAGAAGGATAAAAATCTCGAATCGATAAAAGGAGTAATGCACTCATCAGGCGAAGGCAAGTGGACCGTGGAGACCGCATTGGAAATGGGTGTGCCTACACCGGTAATTACTATGTCGCTGTTAATGCGCTATCGTTCGCAAGTGGAAGATACTTTCTCTGGAAAAATTGTGGCCGCCTTGCGAAATGAGTTTGGTGGGCACGCAGTAGAGAAGAAGTAAGCGAAATAGGTGGTGCTTACAAGGAAGCCCTATTGAAAGATTTGTTTTGAAACCGGCACAGAGCTTTGGGGTTTAAGTAAAAAAAGAGATCCCTCGCGCAATCACTAAAAGGTTAGCTGTACCGTAACCATTTCACTTTTGCGCTTCAACTTTACAGGCACGGTCTGGCCTTTTTCAAATTTGCCCAGGGCACCCATGTAATCGTTAATGTCTTTAATTTCATAGTCGCCAATCTGAATAATTACATCTCCGGTTACTATGCCGGCAAGTTGGGCCGGGCGGCCTTCGGTTACTCCATCTACTAACAGGCCGGGTTGATCGGACGTATAGCTTGGCATTACACCCAAAGTAACTTTAAAAGAAGTTCGTGCAGTCATCGTTTTTTGTTTGGTGGTAAGAAAATCAAGTTTAGGTTGCGAATCCAGGTTTTCAATTACAGCAATAATCAAATCGAGTACCTCTTTCTCTCCGGCAAAGTTTATTTTGTCCGTATCATCTGTCGGTTTGTGGTAGTCGCTGTGCGACCCGGTAAAAAAATGCAGGGCCGGAATATTCTTTAAGTAGAATGAGGCGTGGTCTGACGGGCCCACACCGGAAGAATCAGTTTTAATTTTTAACGGAGTTGAGATACCTTTTAGCAACGGCTCCCACACCGGGCTGGTGCCGGTTCCGCTCACCGAAATGATTTTGCTTTCGGGCAACCGGCCAATCATGTCCATGTTAATCATGTAGGTTACCTGGCTTAGGTTAATTGTGGGGTGTTCGGTAAAGTATTTGGAGCCATACAATCCTAACTCTTCGCCACTAAAACAGATGAACAAAAAGTTACTTTTCTCTTTCACTTTGTTTTGCGCAAAGTAGCGAGCTAACTCCAGCACCCCCGCTACGCCCGAAGCATTGTCATCGGCACCGTTATGAATTTTTCCTTTCGGGTTCGCATCCAACGAACTTCCATTATCGCCCAACCCAAGATGATCGTAATGCGCGCCAATAATTATGGTTTTATCGGCCTGGTTATCGAGGTAGGCAATGGCATTGTGGGCACGACCTTCTTCGCCCGTGCCGTGTACTCCGGCCTTAAATGGAAAAGGCTGTTGAAATTCCTGCTCGCCTTTCGGGATAAGTTTTAATGCTTTGAATTCTTTTTCGATGTAGCGTAGTGCTTTGCGTTCGCCTTCCGAGCCGGAAAACCGGCCCTGCATGTCATCGGCAGCAAGCACGGAAACATGGGCTTTTATTTTTTTTGCATCAACTTTTTGGGCAAAGGTTCCGGCAACGGGAATAAGTAAGGCAACAACAAACAGGCGCATGAGATCTTTTTTAGTGGCACAAAGTAACTTCCATTTCAATAACAAAATTACCTCTGGCAGGAGTTTTTTTAGGGTAATATCCGCAAAGCCCTTATTTTTGAATGGAATGATTTTATTAACATGAAATGAGCATAAACAAACCATACCCAGTAGGATGTTAATTTGGAAGCATCCCTACAAGGGTGGGCTTAGTTCAATGCGAATTCCATGTGACCGCAAAAAAATTATTGACACATGAAACCTCCCAAACTTGTTCTGCTTACGGATTTTTCGCCCCTCTCGAAGGTGGCCATGTTGTATGCATTAAAAATGGCTGCCCCGCTGGGTGCCGATTTTACCATTCTCAACATTGTGCGCGTGGATGGTATCCCCAAGGCTAACCTAAAAACAAGGCAATTGGAAAAAACCATTAGCGAGATTGCGCAGGAAGAAGGTAATAACCTGGTGGCCGAGTTGCGAGCACAGGTTAAGGGGAACTACTCACTTGCTTTCAAACCTATTAAAGCCCGTACGGTAGCTGAAATGGTGCGTAAGTATGTTTCCAACAATCCTACCAACATGGTGGTGATGGGGTTGCAGGGGGCTTCGGCTTTAAAGAAGGCCGGCCGGTTGGGTGGTACTACCGTTTCGGTAATTGACGAGTGCCCGGTGCCCGTGCTGGCTATTCCGGCTTTTGCCAGCTATACCAATATGAAAAATATTGTGTATGCCACCGACATGAAGAACATCAAGAAAGAACTTGACATCATTGTTGAGTTCGCGAAAATTTTTGGTTCGTTCGTTCACATGCTGCATGTAGCGCCTGCTATCGATAAAAAAATTGAAGCGGCCGGGTTAGCGGTGGATGAAATCGTGCAAAAATATGCTTACGATAAGGTAAAGTTTGAGTTGATTCTGGAAGATGATATTACCAAAGCCATTGGCGATTACATTCAAAAAGTAAAGGCCGATGTGTTAACCACCTTTACACACAAGCTTAGCCTGGAAGAAAAAATCTTTGGAAAGAGTGTAACGCGTAAGCTGGCCTATCAGGGAACGATACCGTTGTTGGCCGTTAAGCGGAAATAAAAGTTTCTTGCTGCGGATTTAAAACACACCATTAAAACTCGGCATTACCCGGAAAACGCGGGTAAGGAATTACATCGCGAATGTTGGTCATTCCCGTTACAAACAGTATAAGTCTTTCAAAGCCCAATCCAAAACCACTGTGTGGTGCCGAGCCAAACTTACGCAGGTCGAGATACCACCACAACTCTTTTTCGGGCAGGTTCATTTCTTGAATGCGGTGCACTAACCGATCGTAGCGTTCTTCGCGCTGCGAGCCACCAATAATTTCGCCAATACCCGGAAACAACACATCCATAGCGGCCACAGTTTTATTGTCTTCATTCTGGCGCATATAAAACGCTTTAATCTCCCGGGGGTAGTTGTAAAGAATTACCGGTTTCTTAAAGTGTTTTTCAACCAGGTAGCGTTCGTGTTCCGATTGCAAATCCACACCCCATTGGTCAATCAGGTATTGGAATTTTTTCTTCTTGTTCGGGTTGGAGTTCTTTAGAATCTCGATCGCTTCGGTATAACTAAGTTTTTGAAACTCGTTTTCGGTAACAAAGCGCAGGCGCTCCAGCAGGCCAAGTTCGCTGCGTTGGTCCTGGGGTTTTGTATTCTCTTCGTCCTGAGCGCGCTTGTGTAAAAATTCAAGATCGTCTTTGCAATTTTCCAAAGCGTACTTCACTAAGTACTGCAACAGGTCGGTGGCTAATTGCATGTTGTCGTGAATGTCGTAGAACGCCATTTCGGGTTCTATCATCCAAAACTCGGCTAAGTGCCGAGTGGTGTTAGAGTTTTCGGCTCTGAAGGTGGGGCCAAAGGTATAGATTTCGCTTAGGGCAAGCGCATAGGTTTCGCCTTCCAACTGGCCCGAAACGGTAAGGTTGGTTTCTCTTCCAAAAAAATCTTCATGGTGATTAATGTGGCCGTGCTCATCGCGTGGTGGGTTGTTGGCATCCAGCGTTGTAACCCGAAACATGGCGCCTGCACCTTCTGCATCCGAACCGGTAATAACAGGGGTGTGGATGTAAAAGAATCCGCGATCGTTAAAAAATTTATGAATCGCGAAAGCCATAGCATGGCGCACCCGCATTACAGCGCCAAAGGTATTGGTGCGCGCACGCAAGTGGGCAATCTCGCGCAGGTACTCCAGGCTGGGGCGGTTTTTAAGTTGAAGCGGGTAAGCTTCGGCATCGCAATCGCCCAAAATGATAAGTTCAGTTACTTTTAATTCTACCGCCTGGCCCTTTCCCAAAGAAGCTACCAATTGGCCCGTTACCGAAATGCATGCCCCCGTGGTAATGCGTTTCAGGAGTGTTTCATCCAATTGATTAAGTTCAACAACTGCTTGCAGGTTTTGAATGGTGCTGCCATCGTTTATAGAAATAAACTGGTTGTTGCGAAAGGTACGTACCCAGCCCTCGGCTTTTACCACTTGTCCGGCCGGTTGCGAACCCAGCAATGCGTTGATCTTTGTGCGTTTCATTGATTTATTTTCAGGCCTTCTCTAAAGGGTTCGCAAAAAACGGCATTTTGATTTTTTAATCAAAATTTAAACTGCGCAGTGCGGTTCAAATGCCGGGGCTCCTGCTTTTTATATGAGGGTTGAATTGGTAAATTTGACCGTTTCAGAATTCATGCAAAAGTTAAGTTTAAATCAGAGCCTGCAACAGAAACTGTCGCCCCAGCAAATACAGTTTATTAAATTATTGCAGGTGCCCACAGCCGAGTTGGAAAGCCGTATTGAAGAAGAACTGGAGTTGAACCCGGTGCTGGAAGAAGGTAACGAGGAGCCCGAAGCGGAAGAACGCACCGAAGAGCAGGAGACAACCGAACCCGAAACGGCCAGCGAGGAACTGGACATTAAAGACTACCTGCGCGATGATGACTACAACAGCTACAAGACTTATTCGGATGGCGATGGCGATGATGAGGACGACCGCGAGATGCCTATACCCATGGGAACTTCGCTGCACGAAACCCTGCTAACCCAACTGGGCTTTTTAGGTTTAGACGACCGGCAAACACTTATTGGCAAGCAACTCATTGGCAGCATTGAAGGCGATGGCTACATACGCAGGGAGTTGGAGTCCATCGTGAACGACCTGGCCTTTTCGCAAGGCATAGAAACCACCCTCAACGAAGTTGAAGGAATTTTAAAAAGAATTCAATCGTTCGATCCGGCCGGTATTGCCGCCCGCAACCTGCAGGAGTGTTTGCTGTTGCAATTAGACAGGATGGACGATGGCCAGGATGTGGACGTGATTGTGGGCAAGCGCATCATCTCAGAATGCTACGAAGAGTTTACCAAAAAGCATTATCCTAAAATTTTAAAGAAGCTCGATCTGGACGATGAAGATTATATAAAAGATGCCATTGAGTTGATTGTACGCCTAAACCCCAAACCCGGGGGCGAGGTAAGCACCGGCATGGTAAAGAACCAGTATGTAATTCCGGATTTTATTCTTACTAATAATAATGGCAAACTGGAGTTGGCGCTTAATTCGCGCAACGCACCGGAACTACGCATCAGCCGGTCGTACACCGAAATGTTTAAAGCCTACGATAAAAGCGACAAGCGCGATAAAAAATTAAAAGAGGCAGTTTCGTTTGTGAAACAAAAACTGGATGCCGCCAAATGGTTTATCGATGCTATTAAGCAACGCCAGCATACCTTGTTGCGCACCATGCGCGCCATTCTGGAATTTCAATACGATTATTTTCTGGAAGGCGATGAGACCAAACTCAAGCCAATGATTTTAAAAGATATTGCCCAGATGATTAGCATGGATATCTCTACGGTAAGTAGGGTGGCAAGCAGTAAAACCATTCAAACCGATTTTGGAGTATTTCCGCTCAAGTATTTTTTCTCCGAAGGCATCAGCACCGACTCGGGCGAGGAGGTAAGTAGCCGCGAAGTAAAACAGATAATCAAAGATTTGATTGAAGCTGAAGATAAGAACAAACCTTTTTCAGATGATAAGTTGGAAGATTTGCTGAATCAAAAAGGCTACAACATTGCCAGGCGCACGGTAGCCAAATACCGCGAGCAGTTAAATATTCCTGTAGCCCGCTTAAGAAAAGAAATGTGAGAGTAGTTGCCCAGCTTGTTTCGGTTATTTTTCATCCGTTGTTGTTTACCACGTACCTCGTGTTGGGGCTTGGGTTGTACTTTCCTTCTTTCCTGGCTATAGCTCCGCAAAACCTGCGGGTAATGACGGCTTTCATTTTTTGTTTTACATTTTTGTTGCCCGTAGTAAACCTGATTATGTTTCGCATGTTCGGAACCATCAGTTCCTACACGCTGCACAGCCAATCCGAAAGAGTGATACCGTTTATTGCAATTGGGCTGATCTATGCAGTTACCGCATTTCTTTTTTTCTACAAACTTCCCTTTTCGCCCGCCTTTAGTTTTTTAATGTTGTTGGTGGCCATACTGGTAATAGCAGGCGTGGTGCTCAACTTCTTTTTAAAAGTAAGCATTCATGCACTGGCTGTAAGTGGCAGCGTGGGCATGTTGCTACCGCTTACCAAAGCAGTAGAAGAACCCCATCTTTTATGGTTTACAGCCGGGGCCATGGCTATTGCCGGGTTTGTAATGGCGGCACGCCTCTACCTTAACGCACATACGCCCCGCGAAATCTGGACCGGCAGCGTAGTCGGTTTTTGCATCGGATTTTTCGGGGTAATCATTATTTTCTAAAACCTTAAACAAGCACCGTATGGAATTCAAATACCTGTTATACGTTGTTGAAAATGGAGTGGCCACAATTACCCTTAACCGCCCCGAAGTGTACAACGCATTGAACGATGAGATTACCTACGAACTGCAAGATGCATGGAAAGCGTGCGCAAAAGATACGCAGGTGCGGGTGGTAGTACTTACCGGGGCAGGCAAAGCCTTTTGCTCGGGGCAGGATTTAAAAGCTGCTGCAGGCACACAAAAGCGCTCGTTTATGGAGTCGTTGCACAAGCGGTACAACCCTATTGTGCAGGCAATGCGCGCCTTACCCAAACCAATAGTTGGCAGAATAAATGGCGTGGCAGCCGGTGCCGGTTGTTCGCTTGCATTGGCATGCGATATTCTGGTGGCTGCCGAAGAGGCAAGCTTAATAGAAGTGTTTATCAACATCGGCCTGGTGCCCGATTCAGGTTCAGCTTATTTCTTACCGCGGTTGGTGGGTACCGCTAAGGCGTTTGAATTATGTTCAACCGGAAGAAAAGTGCCGGCTGCTGAAGCATTGCAATTAGGATTGATAAATAAAGTTGCACCCCTTAACCAATTAGACGATGCCGTAAAAAGCTACACCGACTACTTTGCAACGGCACCCACGCAGGCAATTGGACTCATAAAGAAGATGCTTACAAAATCTACCCAGGCTACACTTAACGAAATGCTGGAGTACGAAGCCTACTGCCAGGAGATTGCCGGCTCCTCAGAAGATTACAAAGAGGGTGTAACTGCGTTTCTTGAAAAAAGAAAGGCGGAGTTTAAAGGGCGTTAGCGTCCACTCCATATTTTGCAAAACTGATTTCGGTTGAATTCAAAATAAACTCCTAGCCTACTCTATCGCAACGGCCTGGTATTTTTTTAGCTCAGCTTATGAGTTTTGTATTAATCCCGAAGGGATGAGAGTATTATAGAATCGTAAATTGTGTTGTAATTGTTAAACCCCGAAGGGGTGAAACGTATTCAATCTATCCAATCAAATAGATATTTTGCATCGAATTCAATTTCGAATTTCTTAAGTAACTCCAAATATTCATCACGAAATGTTCTTTTTTTATGATGCTCTTCCTGATTCAAAATGTAATCATACACCTGTTGAATGTGAGAATGAGAATAAGAAAAGGTACCATATCCTTCCTGCCACGAAAAATTACCTTTCACCAATTTATTGTTATTAATAAAATTGGAAGAATTATTCTTAATGTCTCGTACCAAGTCAGAAATAGTCATGGAGGGTCTTAACCCTACGAAAGCATGAATATGATCAGGCATTCCGTTTACTATTATTGATTTTTGCTCTTTTCCTCTGATAATCCCGGCTATATATTTGTGCAAATCATCTTTCCAGGGTCGTGAAATCAAATTTTCACGACCCTTTACAGCAAACACAATTTGGATATAGAGCTGAGAAAATGTTCCAGCCATGAATGTCACCCCTTCGGGGTTTTGGTTTGTATTGTATATTTCTTTCTATCTATCTATAAAAATATCATCCCTTCGGGATTAAACCCAAAAGCGGCTAATCTCTTCGCATGTTTGAGTTTGCAGAAAGAAAATTTAAAATCCGTTAACAGAAATGCCCAGTGTTAAGCTATTGATATCGCGGGCTTGCGGGCCTTTGCCTTTCTCGAACATTTCGGAAAGGTTGTAAAAGGCAAACCAACTAAAGCCGCCAACACCTATGCGGGCGTAAATGCCATACCTGAAATCGTTAAGCCCAAAACTGCGTTTGTCTTTTACTTTCACCACTTCGCCATCGTCTTTGTATTTCACTTTTGTAAAAGAATTAAGGCGGTAGCCAATACGACCACCGAAGGCAACATTAAAACTACGGGCTATGTCTTCGGGCTTGGTGTCAAAACGAAACTCCAGCGGCATTTCCAGGTAATTGGTTATAAACATTGATTTACTTGCCAAATGCCCGTAAACCCGATTGGGGCTTAATAGGTCATATTGTTCTACCTGATCGGCTCGGGGTGCACCGGTGGGAAAACTCACTAACTCCACCGTGTCAATCAGCATGGCACCGTTGGTAAATTTCCAACGCTCCATACTTAAACCAACACCGGGGTTAAAGCTGAACTTGCTTCGGCCAAACCGAACCGGGTATTGATAGTACACATTTAAGGTACGCGAACCCCACAAACCTTGTTTCCAGGTTGGGCCCGCATTCAGGGCCCGGTTCACGCCCAGGTCAACCAAAAAAGTACCAGGTATTGAAGGGCGTTTGGTTTTAGTAACTGTTTCGTATTGAGCAAAAGCTGCGGTTGCAAGCAGTATAAAAAGCAGGGTGGTAAAGATTGACTTCATTGTTCAGATTTAGCTCTTTAACGATGGGTGAAGGCCAAAATTAGTTTTATAAATAAAAAACCTAACCCGCTTGGTGAGTTAGGAAGGTTAAAATTAGTGGGCCCGGAGGGATTCAAACCCCCAACCTTCTGATCCGTAGTCAGATGCTCTATTCAGTTAAGCTACGGGCCCAAAAAGGTTCGCAAAGGTAACCAAATAATGATTTTAGCCAAATAATTGATTGCTGTGCAAACTCCTGTTTTTCAGCCTAATTCAAAATAAAATTAACCGGCATGGTCATGCGTACTTTTACCGGCTTGCCACGCTGCCGGCCGGCTTGCCATTTGGTAAGGGCCAGCACTCGCAGGGCCTCTTCATCGCAACCACTGCCAATGCCTTTTATTACTTTCAAATCGGTAACATTTCCACTTTTATCGATTACAAATTCCACATAGACTTTGCCTTGTGTGTTAGTGTGCTGAGCTCGCTTAGGGTACTTCAGATTTTTGCCAACAAATTTGTAAAAGGCCTCGTAGCCACCGGTTGGTTCGGGATTAAATTCCGGGGCTACAAAAATGGGCTCCTCCGGTTCAACAGTAAAGCTGGAATCTATCGCGAGGGTATGCACGATGGGCTCTTCCAAACCTGTATCGGTAGGTTCTTCGTTCGGTGCTGTTGTGGGAGTAAAATTATAGATCGGTTTAGTCGGTACTGGCTTCAAAAGTTTTACCCTGGGTTGTTCTTCACGAACTTCTTGCTTCAATTGAAATATGCCATCGTAGATAGGTTCATTAAAATTACAAACAATAGTGGCTTTCGCTTCGCTACGCCACTCAAACGCCATAATGACTACTGCTACACTTAGTGTTAAACCAATCAGAAAAAATTTTCCTGATTGCCGATGTACATCTTTGCTGGGATTTTTCTTGGCTTCCATAGTAAGATAAGTTTGGTTATACCTTACTAATGCGAAGTGTAATACTACGTCACGTGCAATGCTGTAGTATTTATTTTTGATTGTGGCTTAGGGGTTTGTTTTTTCTCCCACCGGGTAATAGCCATAAAAATGATGATGATTAATGCAATCAATAAAAAGAAGGTGAAGATTCGGGTAATCTGCTTCAAGCGCTTTTCACTGCCATGCTGTTTTAGTACCGCATTGTAATTCCGGTACCGTTCGCTTCCACGGGCACTCATGCGTTGTCTGCGCAACCGTATTTCATGCTTACCCATGGTACTTTACTTTTAAATTAAAATTAGTGCGCAGCTTATCAAGCGCCCGGTACGTACGCATTTTGGCTCCACTCTCGGTCATGTCCAGAATAAAAGCAATTTCCTTAAAATCTTTGTCTTCAAAAAAACGGAGTTCCAAAACCTGAATCATCTCTGTGGGCAGCTCGTTCATGTAGCGGATTAATTGAGTAATCAATTCTTCATCCCAATCATCCGTTCCTTGTTCTACCAACTCGCGCACTTTCAATTCTTCAATACTAAAAACTTTTTTGCCTTTGTTTTTGCGATAGTGTTTGTTCACTTCGTTGCCAGCAATTTTATAAAGCCAGGCCGAAAACGGAAACCCCCGGAATTCATACCGGCCGATATTATTCAGGGCGTTAACAAAAGTTTGCGAACATAAGTCGCCAGCCAACTCTTCCTCATCGGTTTGCCGCAGAATGTAATAAAAGATCCGATCGAAGTACTTTTCATAGAGTTCGCCAAACGCACGCGGGTCTTTCTTCGAGCGTTCGATGATTTGTTCCTCTCTCCGGATTTCGTCTTCCGTCATGCGGTTTCAGGTTAAAGCCAACCGGTTACATGCCTAATAATCCGAAGGTTTTACGAAAGTCACAAGCCCGATAATTTGTGTTGTGGCATGCACCGGAAATCTTTAGCTTTCCTTTTTATGAAAACAACTTCCTATGAAATACCAGCTACTCTTTTGTGCCCTGCTTGTTGCCGCAAGTGGTCATGCCCAGAAAAAGAAAGAATCACAATCCGATCCGGCCCCGGTAGTAAGGCCATCCACTTCGCCCATCGAGGCAAAGGTTGCAGGCTTAAAAAAGTATCCGGGGTTTGTAGAGTTTTACTATGACGAAAAGCAGGATAAGGTTTTTATTCTTATTGATAAATGGGACACCGAGCTGCTCTATGTTGAATCTTTAACAGCCGGAGTGGGCTCGAATGACATTGGCCTGGATCGAAATCAACTGGGGAGCGAGCGGGTAGTGAAGTTTGAAAGAAGAGGCCCTAAGGTGTTGTTGGTTGAGCCGAACTATTCGTTTCGAGCAATTTCCAACAATGCGGCAGAACGCAAGGCCGTGGAAGAAGCATTTGCACAGTCGGTACTATGGGGGTTTACCGTTTTGGCCGAAGAGGGTGGCAAGGTGCTGGTGGAAGCAACCGATTTTCTTTTGCAGGATGCGCACGATGTGGTCGGCAGGTTGCGCAGCACGCAGCAAGGAACTTATGTGTTGGATAAGTCGAGGTCTGCGTTTTACCTGCCACGCACAAAAAACTTTCCGCAAAATACCGAGTTCGAAGTAACGCTTACATTCAACGGCCAGCCCGGGGGTGCATTTATCCGAAGTGTAGTGCCCACTCCTTCCAGCCTAACGGTGCGCGAGCATCACTCATTTGTTCAACTACCCGATAACAATTACAAGCCTCGCAAGGCCGACCCGCGTGCTGGCTATTTTGGTATTTCGTATTACGATTATGCCACACCCATCAGCGAACCTATTGAAAAGCGTTTTATCAATCGCCATCGCTTAGAAAAGAAAGACCCGAATGCACCTGTTAGCGAAGCAGTAAAACCCATTGTTTACTATATGGATCCCGGGGCACCGGAGCCGATCCGCACTGCATTAATGGATGGTGCGCGGTGGTGGAACCAGGCTTTCGAAGCGGCTGGCTACAAAGATGCGTTTCAGGTAAAAGTGTTACCCGAAGATGCCGACCCGATGGATGTTCGGTACAATGTTATCAACTGGGTACATCGTTCTACAAGAGGCTGGTCGTATGGGGCATCGGTGGCCGACCCACGCACGGGCGAAATTATTAAAGGCCATGTAACGTTGGGCTCGCTGCGCGTGCGGCAAGATTATTTGATTGCCGAAGGGTTGCTCGCTCCGTACGAAGAAGGTAAACCGGTATCGAAAGAGATGGAGCAAATGGCATTAGCGCGGTTACGCCAATTGGCCGCGCACGAAGTGGGCCACACGCTTGGTATCGCACACGCCTATTCCTCAAGCACCGAAAACCTGGCCTCGGTAATGGATTACCCACACCCGATAGCCGTATTAAAAGATGGCAAGATTGATTTAAGCAACGCGTACGATGATAAAATCGGGGCGTTGGATAAAGTAATGGTTGCTTATGGCTATCAGCATTTTCCTGCCGGAACAGATGAAGACAAAGCGTTGAATGAAATTATTCAAAACTCATTGAAAGCCGGGTTAACATTTTTGTCCGACCAGGATGCGAGGCCGGTAGGAGGTGCACATCCGTATGCCCATTTGTGGGATAATGGAAAAGATCCGGCCGAAGAGCTGGATCGCGTATTAGAAGTACGCAATGTAGCCTTGAAAAATTTTGGTGAGCGCAACATCAAACCCGGAGCTCCCATGGCTACGCTCGAAGAAGCATTAGTGCCGGTTTACTTTTTCCATCGCTACCAAACCGAAGCAACCGTAAAAATTATTGGTGGCTTAAATTACCGCTATGCCATGCGTGGCGATGGGCAGCCGGTTGCAGAATTGCTTACGCCACAAAAAGAAATAAAGGCGCTGGAGTCGCTGTTAAAAACGGTGCAACCTTCGGCTTTGGCGCTACCGGAAAGTTTACTAAAGCAACTACCACCCCGACCGCTTGGGTATAGCCGTCATCGGGAATTACTGAAAGGCAAAACAGATTTAACCTTCGATCCGCTTTCGGCAGCCGAGACGGCAGCGGATCTCACATTTGGTTTGATCTTACATCCGGCCCGTGCTAACCGCGTGTTTGAACATCACTCGCGCGATGCCCGGTTGCCGAGTTTGGAAAATGTGTTGGACAAACTGATCAGCGCTACGTTTAAAGCCCCGGCCCGCGGTGGCTACGAAGGTGCTGTACAAATGAGCATTAACTACGCGCTATTTACCAACCTCACCAAACTGGCAATGGATAAAGGGGCATCAGCACCAACGCGGGCTATTGTTACTGCAAAGTTAGATCAACTGAAAACCTGGTTGCAAAGCCGGCCCGTTACTGACGAAAGCTGGAAGGCCTACAATACCTATCTCGGCCATCTGCTAATTAAATTTCACGAGGCCCCCGATGAATTTAAACAGGATGTGTTATTGGCACCACCTCCGGGCCAACCGATTGGAAGCACCGAAATGTTTTGCGGGAATTAAATATATGGATGTACCTGAACCCGAAGTTTAGGGCTAACAACTTACAGCAAGTTTAGCTCGAGACAAATTTAAGATGCTCTATTAATCAAGCGGCAGGGTCGAAAGACCCGGCCGCTTGATTTCAAGTGAGGACTTTAATCAAATAATCCCTACCGTACTTAGTAACACCAGTCCGATTACCAACGGGCAAACGTACTTAATAAAGAAAATCCAAATAGCGGCCGGTGTAAGGCCTGCCACCAAGGGGCGTTGAAAGAAGGCCGAGCCTTGTTCAATTTCAGAACTTACTTTCTTTACATCCATTATCCAGCCCGTGTACACGCACGTCATTAAGGCTACAATAACAATAAATAGCCCGCCAAACAATGCATCCATTATATCCAGAAATCCGGTTTTGGTTTCGCCAAAGAGATTGATAGACATGTTGGTAAAAAGTTCGGATGCACCACCCGAAAGAGCAGACGGAATACCCACCAGAAATGCCAGTATGCCTACCACCCACGAAGCTTTTTTCCGATTCCATTTCTTTTCATCAATCAAATAAGAGCCCGGTACTTCAATCATCGATATGGAAGAGGTAAGCGCAGCTACACATAATAAAAGAAAGAACGAGGCGCCTACCAATTTTCCTCCGGCTGGTAGCGAGTTAAAAATTTCGGGTAGCACATTGAAAACAAGCGCGGTGCCTTCGGCCGGGTTTTTACCAAATGCAAACACTGCCGGAAAAATCATTAAGCCTGCAAAGAAAGCTACCGCTGTATCCATTACACCAATCCACGCTCCGCTGCTTACAATATTTTGTTCTTTGGGCAGGTACGAGCCATAGGTAATTAAAATACCCCAGCCCACCGACAGCGAGAAGAAGGCCTGACCTAAAGCCGAAAGAATAACGCGCCCGTTAATTTTAGAGAAGTCGGGGGTAAGGTAATATTTAACGCCTTCCATAGCGCCTTCCAATGTAAGGCTGCGCAGCATTACCGCGAACAAAAGTATAAACAACACGGGCATTAAAATCTTGGAAGCTTTTTCGATGCCCCCGGAAATACCGCCTAACACAATGGCGATGGAGGCTACCATGAACACCGCGAAGAAGGGGATTACATACATCGGGCTGCTGCGAAACGTTTCGAAGTCGTGAATAAAGTCGGTAAACTCGCTAATGATATAACCGATTGTCCAACCGGCAATCACACCATAATAACTCAACACAAAAAAGCTTACACACAGGGCCAGCACCGCACCTGTAAATACCCAGAATTTGTTGGCACCAGTACTTTTAAAAGCGCCTACGGTGTTGCGGGCGGTAAGGCGGCCCAGCGCTACTTCATTATAAATAAGCGGTAAACCAATTAACAGCACACACAAGATGTACACAAACACAAATGCCCCACCTCCGTTTTGGCCTACTACATAGGGAAACCGCCAAATGTTACCCAAGCCTACAGCCGAGCCAGCTGCTGCCATTATAAAACCGAATTTGGAACCAAATTGTCCTCTGTTTGCTGACATACGCGCAAGATTAAGTAATTGTTAATTGCGAAGATTAGTAAATAATTCCGACTGCCCAATACCGGTTGGTGCGAATGGCATAATTACCTGTGTAGTTGTTCGGCCAGCAAGGCAAGTCCTTCGGTAAACGAATGCGGATGATAACCTAACTCGTGCTGAGCTTTTGCAATGATAAAACCGGTTTTTGGAGGCCGCCTGGCGGGCTGGGTAAAGGTGGTGCTATCGGCTGGTCTTATCAAGGTAGCATCCAGCTTAAAAAAATCAGCAGTTTGAACGGCTATTTCAAATGGAGTCATCATTTCGCTGCCTGCGATATGATAAATTCCTTTTGCTTTGTGTATAGCTGCGAGGTAACACCCTTGGGCTAAATCTTCGGCAAGAGTTGGTGTGCGCCATTGATCGTTAACTACGTTTATCGACTTGCCTTCTTCCAGACTTTTCTTTACCCATAATACAATGTTGCTCCGGCTCATATCCGGGGTAACACCGTACACCAACACTGTGCGTAGAATAGCCCAATCAATTTTACTTTGTTGAATTAACTTTTCACCGGCCAGTTTACTCTCACCGTAGTAGTTAACGGGATTAGGAATGGCGGTTTCATCCAAGGGGCCGTAGGTGCCATCAAAAATAAAATCGGTAGAAACATGAATAAGGTGCGCGTTTACATTTTGGCACGCGCTACAAATCGATTCAACGGCATGCACATTGGTATTCCAGCAAAGGGCGCGTTCGGTTTCGCATTGATCTACCTGCGTCATCGCGGCCGCATGAATTACTACCTCCGGTTTCACGCGCGCAATAACGTCCAGCACATTAGCCCGGTTTGTAATGTCCATCTGTTCAAACTCAATTTCTTTGGGCATAGCGGCCGGTTGCTTTCGTGCTGTAGCCGTAGCGCGAATGTGCGGATGCTGTGCCAGCAAGTGCATGAGTTTGTTACCCAATAAACCGTTGGCGCCTGTTACGAGTACGCGCATGATTAACGTGCAAAAGTATAGCCGTACAATTCGGTAATTTTCTTTTTGGAAAGTTTTTCAACCGTTACCGTCATGCGGATGTCTTCAACAGGCCGCTCTCTTTCGGTTGGTGCGGCTGCAATTTTATCAAGTACATCAAGCCCGCTAATCACTTTGCCAAACACGGTGTACTCGCCATCCAGGTGTGGGGCGCCACCTACCGTAGTGTAAGCTTTCTCCTTATCGGGATTTGCTTCTTTATAGATTTTCTGGCCTAACACTTTTTCGAGGCGCGGCACCAGGCTATATACTTTACGCGTGTACGCATCCATATCGCCTGTCATGTAAATCTGGTTCAATGAGTCGATGACAACCTGGTTGGCGGGGTCTTGTACAAATTTTTGAAAGGCTGCATTCATTTTTACCTGGTCGATGCGCAGACCGTCTATGTTAGCCGGGGTAACCACAGTGCCTTGCACAATGTAGAATTGGCTGCCGCTGGAAGCCTTGGCAGGATTTTGCCCATCGCCCAGCCGTGCAGCAGAGAGTGCACCTTTCTCGTGAAAAAATTTTGGATTGAATTCAGCTTCTACGGTATAGCCAGGGCCACCCATACCCAATGGTTGGCCGGGTGCGGCATTCTTCGAGTCAGGGTCGCCTCCCTGAATCATAAAGTTTTGTATCACCCGGTGAAAGAGCAAGTCGTTATAAAAACCTTGTTCGGCAAGCTTAATGAAGTTGGCTTTGTGCTTGGGGGTTTCATCGTATAAAATGGCAACCATATTGCCGTACTGCGTTTTGATAGTTACCACATAATCTGTTTGGCTGGAACAGTTTGTAAGCGTAAGTAAGATCAGGCTTGCGATAAAGGCAAAGAATTTTTTCATTTTAGGTTCAGGCTTTGTTAATAGGATTTAAGATAGTGGAAACTTGTAACGATAAATCAAGTAAAATCATTTTGGCGCTTCCGTACCGCTCTATATAATAGTGCGCATCGTTTAGCAGATTTTGAATGCGCTCAATCTTATCTACCGTCATCACTTTGCTAAAGTCTTTTACAAACTGGCTCTCGCTGTTTTTAAGGCGGCTTATTTCGGCCGCACCACTGCAATGCAATAAGGTTTCGCGCAGCATGCTTAGGCCATAGATAAGAAAATTGCGCTGGTCTAATTTTTCCAGATCGTGAAAATCATCGGCTGTAGTAACCAGGCGGCCGTAGTCGTGCTTAAAGCATGCCCGCATCCAATCTGCAAACTTATCTGTAAAGTGATCTTCATCGCTGCTGATTAACTTTAGGGCCTGGTTCAGGTTGCCATCGGCCAACTGAATTATTTCTTGCCTGCGGCTTTCCGTAATCTTGTGCTCCGTTTGAAGGTATTGATCAAGGTCTTCATCGGCTAATAAAGGAACTTGTACAGCCTGCGTACGCGATTGGATGGTTGCCAACAGGCGCTCTCCGGCATTGCTCACCAGCAGAAAAAAAGTATTGGCGGGTGGTTCTTCCAGAATTTTTAAAATGCTGTTAGCCGCAGCGATGTTCATCAGCTCTGGCTGCCAGATTACCATTACTTTGTACTTGCTTTCAAATGGTTTAAGCGAAAGCGTTTTTATTATTTCACGGGCTGTGTCCGCCAGAATGCTGGCTTGTTTTAAGTCGCCATCAAATTGATTTATCCAACCGGCCAGGTCGTCAAAAGGTTGCTGAGTTAAGAAGGTGCGCCAGGTTTTAAAGTTTTCGGCTTTTACTTTTTCAGGGTCTTCATCGCTTTTAATAGCCCGAAAAGGAAATACAAAACTGGTATCGGGATGTATGTATTTAAGATTTTTGCTGCAAGCCGGGCAGGCACCACATGCATCGTGTTCGCCCCGGTTCTGGCAGTGCAGGTAGGTAGCGTAAGCAAGCGCCAGGGGTAGGTTAAGGGCTCCGGGTTTACCTACAAAAAGTTGTGCATGTGCAATGTGGTTATGCTTAACAGAGTCAATCAGTTTAGTTTTAAGATTGGTTAGTCCGGGTATGTCAGCAAATCGCACAGGCAATAATGTTAAGATTTTTTTTCCCACACGCGGTACCGCGCAGAGTCTTCAAAGATTTTTTTTAAGATGCCTTTATCCACTTCATCAAGCACCAGGTTTCTTCGGGCCATTGCTTTGGTGGCTGTATCGAGCGCCTTATTTAATTGATAGGTAGTAAATCCGGCAGCGCCACCCCATGCAAAAGAGGGTACAAAATTACGCGGGTAGCCATCGCCAAAAATACTGGCACTAACACCCACCACCGTTCCTGAGTTAAACATGGTATTGATGCCGCATTTGCTATGGTCGCCCAACATTAAACCACAAAACATCAGGCCGGTGTCTTTAAAGCCTTCTTTGCCGTAATTCCACAGCTTAATATTCTCGTAATTGTTTTTCAGGTTAGAGGTATTGGTATCTGCACCAATATTGCACCACTCGCCAATTACCGAATTGCCCAAAAAGCCATCGTGTGCTTTGTTACTATACGCAAAGAGTACCGAGTTACTTACCTCGCCTCCAATTTTACAGTAAGGGCCCACCGTAGTATCGCCCCGTACTTTAGCGCCCATGTTCACGTGCGATTCTTCGCCTAACGCAAATGGCCCGCGGATAAGCGCGCCTTCCTGAACAAATGAATTTTTTCCAAGATAGATCGGCCCGTTTTCGGCATTTAAAACTGCCGCCCGCACGTTGGCTCCGGCTTCTAAAAAAATTTGATCTGGGTTGTAAACCCGGGTATGTTCATCGGTTATCGCAGCCGATTTTCTGTTGGCTGTAAGCAATGCAAAATCAGCCCGAATCTGCGCACCGTTATGTTGGTAAATTTTCCATACCTGATCGATGAGTGTACATGATTCAGTTAACTCTTTTTTGGCTAGCAGGTGCGGCTGCGAAAGTTTTGGTGCACTTGTTCGGGCGGCAATCAAGATTTCATTCTGGAAAAGCGCTTCTTCTGCCTTCAAGTTAAGGACTGCTTGCGTAAGTTGCGGGGTAGCACAAACCGCCCCGTTAATCCATAAATTAGTGGTGCCGGTTGTTATTGGAAATTTTTGGCTTAGATAAGGCTCCGTAAGGAATGCGGGTTTAATACCCAGATGTCGTTCCCATTTTTCGGCCAGTGTAAGAATGCCGCAGCGTATTGCCGCAACAGGTCGGGTAAATGTAAAGGGTAAAAGGTTTTGCCTGATTTCGGGGAGATCGAATAAGATCAGATTCATGCCGCTAAAATAGTTTTACGGGCTGCCACAGCCAAACCTTAAGTGCCCATACGCAAATAAAAAAGGTCTCGCAACGCAAGACCTTTACTAAAAACACACTAAGAAGAATTTCTTACTTTTTACCGTACTTCTTCTGGAATTTCTCTACCCGGCCGGCAGTATCTACAAACATTTTCTTACCAGTAAAGAAGGGGTGCGAGGCTGAACTAACCTCCACTTTAATTACAGGGTATTCTTTGCCGTCTTCCCACTTAATAGTCTCTTTAGGCACTGAAGTAGAGCGGCTCAAAAACTTGAAATCGCTGCTGGTATCCCAGAAAACCACTTGCTTATACTCAGGATGAAGGTTCTTTTTCATAACTTTTCTCTTAAAGGACTGCAAAAGTAGAAAAACCAACCCGATTTGCAAGGCCTCAAGCATTCAAAATTTGGGCTAAAAGGGGAAAGATCGTATTTTCGAACCAAAAATTGAGCTGATTTTCGAAGGGGCCTATCCGAAAGAAATGGAAGCCAGGGCCAAAGCATTCAGGAGCATACTAAAAGTAAGACTCACTACAGAAGAATAAGGAGGTTGGTAACAACTATGAACGGATATGATGGTGCTGACATAACCCGATCAGGTTGGAATTTTTTTATTTCATTCATTCTGAGTTGCCAAAAGTTGTTGCGCTGGCAAACGAATTCCAATGTTAAAGTAACATGCTAACAATTTTATAGAAAGTAAATGAGTAAGCGTTTTGTAATCTTGATTTTAATTGGCCTACCCATTACCCGGCTATACGCCCAAAGTACCAATGCTCCGCTCAATAGCGATTATTACCATTGGCTGGATCGCTACGAAGTAAAAGCCGGAAAAATAAGTCCTGAAATTTTTACCACCCTAAAACCGTACAAGCGCGATGCGCTGGTCCGGTATGTAGATAGCCTGAATGCAGACGGAACTATTTTCAGCTCACGCAGCGATCAGTACAACCTTGAATTTTTTCGCAACGATAACTGGGAGTGGAGCCGGGCAGAGTCCAACACCAGTAAAAAACCCTTTTTACGACACCTGTACAAAAAGAAATCGGACTTAACTTATGTAGATACCCCGGAGTTTGATTTACACATAAACCCCGTGTTGTACCTGGGGGCCGGCAAAGACAATAACCGCGATGAGTTGATAACCATTAATACCCGCGGTGTAGAAATACGCGGTATGATAGACCAGAAGATTGGATTTTACACCTTTGTTGGCGAGAACCAGGCCGTATTGCCCCGCTACGTAGCCGATGAAGTGGCCCGCACCCGCGTTGTACCCCACGAAGGCTATTGGAAGGTTTTTAAAAATACGGGCGTAGATTTTTTTGAAGCCCGGGCTTACATTGATTTTAATCTTACCAAACATATTTATATGCAATTTGGTAACGACCGCACCTTTGTTGGCAACGGCTACCGGTCTTTGATTTTCTCAGATTACTCGGCCCCCAATCTTTTTCTGCGTACCAATGTAAAAGTCTGGAAGTTGAATTACCTCTTTCAACTCAATCGCATGGCAGCCGATGCGCGCACGCCAGGGAACAAGCGCTATCCCGAAAAATTTGTTGCCTTCCACCATGCTTCGGTTAACATTGGCAAAAAACTGAATGTAGGGTTGTTTGAATCGGTAGTTTTTAGTCCTAAAGATTCCGTTAACAATAATACATTCGATTTCAGTTACCTGAACCCCGTAATTTTTTACCGCGCCATTGAGCAACAGTTTGGCAGTAGCGATAATGCCATCCTGGGTGCTGACCTGAAGTGGAATGCCTTCCGCAAAGTTTCCTTTTACGGGCAACTGGTGCTGGATGAGTTTTTATTGAAGGAGGTGCTGGCCGGCAATGGCTGGTGGGCCAACAAATATGCAATACAGGCCGGCATAAAATATATTGATGCGCTGGGCGTCTCTAACCTGGATGTACAAGTAGAATTGAACCGCGTGCGACCTTACACCTATTCCCATTATTCGCAATATGGCAGTTACAGCAATTACCGCCAGTCGCTGGCGCATCCGTTAGGGGCTAACTTTACAGAAGTAGTAGGTATTATGCGCTACCAACCCATGCCACGACTAAACGTTATCCTTAAAGCATTCTATACCAAAGCAGGCCGCGACAACCCCGGAGAAAACTGGGGTGGAAACATTCTTATTGGCTACCAAAACCGGCAACAGGAATATGGCAACGTAACCGGGCAGGGAGTTAGTAACACCATCACTACCCTGGATTTTAGTGCTTCGTATATGTTAAAACACAACTTGTTTATCGATGCAAGGCAACTGATCAGGCAAAGTAAAAGCGAGCTGGCCGCTTATAATCTGAATACCACCGTATCTTCCCTGGCCTTGCGTTGGAACATTGGCTCGCGCACCTACGACTTTTAAAGTAAGATGAAAATTTACCTTCGCATTTTAAGTTATGCACCGGGTTTAGCCACCCGCCTTTTTAAATTCCTGCTCTTTGCGGTTTTGGGTGTTGTGTTCAGTGCCGGCTACCTGGCGCTTACTATGCCCATGCTAAAAGTACTTTTCGATTCTGATTTAAGCGCTTCGGTTCCGCCCTTACCCCTGCAGGTCGAGTTGTCAAAAGAGTATTTTCAGAAAATATTCGATCATTACTTCATACAAGTTGTTCAGGATTTTGGCCCGCACACTACATTGCTGTTTATATGTTTAGGTATTGTAGTGCTCATTCTTATTGGTAATACGTTCAGGTATATGGAGCGCATGGTTGCATCGCGCTTGCGCGTAGATGTGGTTAAGAATATGCGCATGGATATTTTTACCAAAGTTACAGGGCTGCACATGGGTTACTTTAACGATCAGCGCAAAGGCGATTTAATGTCAAGGTTTACCAACGATATGGGCGAAGTTGAAAACTCGGTAATGAATAGTTTGAAATCGGTATTGAAGGAGCCGATAACAATACTCGTTTATTTGGGAGTGCTGTTTTCCATTTCCGTTAAGCTTACTTTATTCACCCTTATTTTATTGCCCGTTACGGGCGGGGTAGTAGCTGAGATAATTAAACGATTAAAACTTCGGGCCAAGCAAAGCCAGGAATCGATGGGCCGCATTGTGAATATTCTGGACGAAACCTTGAGCGGAATGCGGGTGATAATGGCTTTTAATGCCCGCAATTTTGTTTTGAAGAAAATAGATGATGAAACGAGCTTTCACCGAAAAGTGAATCTGTCAATCTCTCGCAAAAACGAACTGTCCTCACCCTTATCGGAAGTGCTGGGTGTAATTATTGTGGCTATTATTCTTTATTATGGCGGCAATCTGGTGTTGGGCGGTTCGGGCGAGTTAAAGCCCGAGGCCTTTATGGGCTTTCTGGTTTTTTATGCTTCGCTTATTCAGCCTGCCAAAAATTTTTCGAATGGAATTACCTCGTTACAAAAAGGAACCATTGCGGCCGAGCGCATCTTTAGCATAATCGATCTTAAGCCGGCCATCGAAAGTAAGCCGGGGGCCCGGAAACTCCATTCGTTCGAAAAAGAGATTGCTTTTAAAAATGTAAGCTTTGCTTATGAAAGCGAAACGGTATTAAAGCAAATCGATCTTACCATTCCAAAAGGAAAAACCATTGCCCTGGTGGGGCCATCGGGTGGAGGCAAATCTACTTTGGCCGATCTGGTGCCACGTTTTTACGATCCAACTTCGGGTGCGGTAGAAATTGATGGCGTCTCCTTAAGAGAATACGATCTTGAAAGTGTGCGACAACACATAGGTGTTGTTACCCAGGAGTCGATACTATTTAATGATACCATCTTTAATAACATTGCATTTGGCTTGCCGCATGTAAGCGAAGAGCAGGTAATGCACGCGGCAAAAATTGCCAATGCACACGCTTTTATTATGCAGACCGAAAACGGGTATCAAACGCTGATAGGCGAGCGCGGATCGAAACTTTCGGGTGGCCAGCGGCAACGGTTAAGCATTGCACGGGCTGTGTTAAAAAATCCACCTATTCTTATTCTGGACGAAGCAACTTCTGCGCTGGATTCTGAATCAGAAAAATTAGTGCAAGAAGCGCTCTTCAGTTTAATGAAAAACCGGACTTCTTTGGTAATTGCGCACCGGCTAAGCACCATTCAACATGCCGATGAGATTGTAGTAATACAAAATGGAGTGATTGCCGAGCGTGGTACCCACGATGCATTAAGCCAACAGGATGGTTTGTACCGTAAACTGGTGGCCCTTCAAAATGCTTATTAACCGCCATGCAAGGTTTTGCGGGTTATTGCGTTTTAGCATTTACCGAAAAAGCCTAAGTTTGTTCCGATAAACAACTACCGGATGAATCAGCGCAGACGTATTTTCTTTGCCATTTTTGGATTCTATCATGTATTTATATTGTTGTTTGTATTGTATGTAGAATCAAGAAAAGAATTAAGCGACCTGCTTAGTTTGTACGGAAACCTGAAGTTGTTTAAATACGGGGCCTTACTGGGTATTATCTTATTTGTGATTGATGTGGTGTGGAATTTTTTAGAAAACCGCAGTGTAAAAAAAGAGTTTGAGAACCTTCGCCACGAAAACAATACCCTGAAAGCAAAAGTGTACGATTTGCAACAGCCAGCTAAAACAGCAGTTAAAGAATCTCCTACCACCGGAACAAAGGCATGAGTACGACCGACCTGATTGTAAGCGAACTGCAGCAAGCTGCGCAGGTATTAGAAGATTTTCTGTCGCAGCAACAAACCATTCAACAAATAGAAACTGCGGCTACTGCCATAGCCACCAGCATAAAAAATGGTGGCAAAGTAATTAGTTGCGGCAACGGAGGTTCGCATTGCGATGCCATGCACTTTGCCGAAGAGTTAACCGGCCGGTACCGCGAAAACCGAAAAGCGTTGCCGGCTATTTGCGTGAGTGACCCCAGCCATCTTTCGTGTGTAAGTAATGATTACGGCTACGAGTATGTGTTTTCACGCTACATCGAAGCCTTAGGAAACCGGGGCGATGTGTTGCTGGGCATTAGCACTAGTGGTAACTCGGCCAATGTGCTTGAGGCAGCCAGGGCTGCGAAAGAAAAAGGCATGGTTGTTATTATACTTTCAGGCAAAGATGGCGGCAAGCTTGCTCCACTGGCCGATGTAGAAATCCGGGTACCTCACTTTGGCTATGCCGATCGCATTCAGGAAATCCACATCAAAGTAATTCACATTTTAATCCTGCTAATCGAAAAGCAAGTAGCGGCAGGCTAAGGAATAGCACGCGAAAGATGCTTATCTTCGTACAGCGTACTCTTAAAAATTCTAAACTCAGAATGTAGCAATGGTTGCAAAGACCTATGGCAGTGCCGTACACGGAGTGGATGCCCGAACAATTACGGTTGAAGTAAACGTAACGCAAGGCAAAGATTTTCACATGAGCGGTTTGCCCGACACGGCCGTAAAAGAAAGCCAGCATCGGGTTGAATCTTCCTATAAGAGTCTTAGTTATTTTATGCCCCGCAACAAGGTGGTGGTTAATCTGGCTCCGGCCGACATCCGCAAAGAGGGCAGTGCGTATGATTTACCCATTGCGCTTGCCATACTCAAAGCCAGCGGACAAATAGAAGCCGATGAGTTGGATAAGTACATGATTATGGGCGAGCTTTCGCTGGATGGCATATTGCGCCCCATTAAAGGGGTGTTGCCCATAGCCATACAAGCACGCAAGGAAGAATTTAAAGGGTTTGTGTTACCCAAGGCCAACATTCGCGAAGCGGCAATTGTCAACAACCTTGACATTATTGGTGTGGAAACCTTGCAGGAGGCAATCGACTTTTTTGCCGGTAAGTTAAAAATAGAACCCTTGCACATTGATACGCGCGAAGTGTTTCAGAGCAAACTCAATAACTACGATGCCGACTTTAAAGATGTGCAAGGACAGGAGAACATAAAGCGTGCATTGGAAATAGCTGCTGCAGGTGGACATAACGTTATCATGATTGGCCCGCCCGGTGCCGGTAAAACTATGTTGGCAAAACGGCTCCCCTCAGTTTTACCACCACTTACACTCAACGAGGCACTGGAAACAACTAAAATTCATTCGGTGGCGGGGCGGCTGGGTGCTGATGCCACACTGTTAACCACACGGCCATTTCGGAGTCCCCATCATACAATTAGCGATGTAGCCCTGGTGGGGGGTGGAGGTAATCCCCAACCCGGAGAAATTTCGTTATCGCACAATGGAGTATTATTCTTAGATGAGTTGCCAGAGTTTAAACGTACGGTGCTGGAAGTGATGCGGCAGCCCATGGAAGAAAGACGCGTTACTATATCGCGGGCGAAAGTTTCGATTGATTACCCGGCTAACTTCATGTTAGTAGCCAGTATGAACCCTTGCCCGTGTGGCTATTATAATCATCCCGAAAAGGAATGTGTGTGCGCCCCGGGCGTGGTGCAACGCTATTTAAGTAAAGTAAGCGGCCCTTTGTTAGATCGGATCGATCTGCATGTAGAAGTAGTTCCTGTTAGCTTTGACCAGATGACAGCCCAACGAAAAAATGAAACCAGCGAAGAGATCCGCGCCCGCGTTGTAAGGGCTCGCGAACTGCAAAGCGAACGGTTTAAAGGCCAGAAGAACATTTATTGCAATGCTATGATGCCCGCCAATATGGTAAAAGAGATTTGCGCAATAAATGATGCGGGCCGCGCCTTATTAAAAACTGCTATGGAACGGTTGGGCCTCAGTGCACGAGCGTATGATCGGATTTTGAAAGTGTCGCGCACCATTGCCGATCTGGCCGGCACCTCAGAAATAAGAATTGAACACCTGGCGGAAGCCATCCAATACAGAAGTTTGGATAGGGAAGGGTGGGCCGGATAAGTAGAAAGCTGAAGCGAGTGGTTTGAAGGTTCAAAAAGTTGTACATTAATACCAGTATTATCTTTATGAAATACTTTCTTATTACCTTCTTTGGGCTCTTCCTTGCTTCTGTAGGCACCGCTCAGCCAATAAAAATCTCATTTTCCGCAGGCGCCAATCTTCCCTTTATCAATAATATTAATCAGCAACGCGTTCGGCCTTTTGTTGATGCGTCCACCGGCTTTGTATCAACAAGCACTCAAATCTATATTGATCAAAAGTACACTACTTACCCTGGGTTGCAAGTTGGTGTTAATGGCGCGTATCCAATCAACAAAAAGTTTTCTATTACTTCGGGGTTGTGGGCTACGCATTATCGCTATCAACAAACACTGGAAGTGAATTCAAATGGTGGAGTTATTCTGGATGGTATCGACTTTAGTGCGATATATAATAATGTAGCTATACTTACCGGATCGCCTATGCTTAATCAACCCAACGGTAGATTTAATAATCTGAATTTATTGCCTGCCACGCCCTCCGATAAAGGTGAAACACGCGCACTCTATTTAACCATTCCGGCCATGGCCGACTATCATTTTGCCAAACGATGGAGTGTTTCGGCTGGATTTAATGCCCACATTATTATGGCGGCACAGGTTATGCGTTACAATTACTCTTACTCCATTAATAATGGAACCTACACCGTACAAGCAGAAGATCGCTCGGCCGATGGTTTTACGAATGTGCTGGTGAGTGCGGCCACCCAGGTAAGGTTTCAACTAGTTAAACAGGTAAGTCTCGACCTGGGCTATTCTTACACATTAACGCCTATTTATGATCGGCAAGTAGCAAACACAGCCGAACAGGCGAAATATAAGGTACTGAGCCTGTCGGCCCGTTACTGGCTTACATTATAACTACGCATCAAATTTTTTTTATTTTTACCGTTTAACTCAAAATAGCAACACAATGAAGCAATTATTACTGGCAGTATTCGTAGCAGGAAGTTCAATGACGCAGGCACAGTTTTTACTTCCGAGGGCCGGGGCTACTTTTTCGTGGGTACAGTTTGACGATCCAAGCCTGACTCAAACCGAGAAGCAAGGGTTTACCTTTGGGTTAGGTTATAATTTTAAGATCAGCAACCGAATTTCTGTTCAGCCGGAATTTAATTTTATTCAAAAGGGGTTTTCATCTTCCGAAACTTATACAGTGTATCCGTATGGCGGAGGTTACTACGATGAGAATGTAAAGCGTAAGCAAGGAATGAATTACCTGCAGCTTCCTTTGTTGGGAAAAGTTACCTTGGGCAACAAGATAAAAGTGTTTTTAAATGCGGGGCCTGCTTTAGGCTTTGGTCTTAGCGGTAAAGGAAGTTATTCTTACAACACGGAGGGGGTTGATGGCTTAGGCGACCCGATTTCAGCAAATGTTAACATTGACTACAAGGTAATTTTTAAGGAAGCTCCGTTAGGTTACGAGGGCGAAGATGCTTACATCAAAGAACGGATTGACGTGAGCGCTCAGTTTGGGTTAGGTATTTCGTTGTTTGATAAAGTTATCCTTGAAACGCGGTATGGCCACAGTATCTCAAGTTTTAACACGTACCCTAAAATGCAACACCGGTTGTGGCAAATAACAATCGGAGTACCGATTCGCTTTTAATCCCAGCACTAAGATTTTGATACCTTGGGGTTATTTGAATTTGTAAAATCCCTATTCAGGTTCAACAAAGTAAGCAGTGAGTTCGCGGATAAATCCCTAACTCACTGCTTTATTATTTTAACCTCTCTTAATCTCTGCCCCTGCGCGGGTTGCTTGTTCCTGATGTTCCCGCGGGTTTGTTGCCCGCGCTCTCGCTATTGCGATGCTGTGGCGGACTTACTGCAGGGGATGACCGCTGCTCCGGTACCGGCCGCGTTTCCGGTTGTCGGTTCTCGGGCCGGTGTTGGGGTGTGGATTGATTCTCCGACCGCGGCCGCTCAAATACCGGCCTCGAATTTTGTTCCGGTGCCCGGTTGGTTCTGTCAGGCGAAGAATTGGTTCTCTCGAATGACCGCGGGGTATTAGTTACAGGTGCATCTACGCTGCGATTGCGTGGCGCTTGCGTTTCAGTTCTGTTTTCTTCCCTGCGCTGCCAACCGGTATTGTTGGTCCGTTCGCGTGTTGGCTCTGTGGCATCGTGTGCGGGCAAGTGTTCGGTAATTGTTCTGCCGTTTCTTCCCGGGCTGGTGTTTCTATTGCCATCCGAAGTAGAACGCGTACGGTCTCCATAGCTATCTCTTTGCGTGCGCGTGCGGTTATAGTTGGCAGGTTGCGAATCGCGACCACGCGTTTGCCCATACACTGTGCGCGTGGAGCGGTAGGTGCTGAGCTGATCGCGATGCCGATTGTAAACTACTATTGAAGCCGAGCGGTGCGGATAATAAATTGTGCTTGCATAGCGGATGCGTGGCGCATCGCAATGGCGGTAGAAAGGTCTGTAGGTAGTCCAGCGAGGATAGTAAACAACATAGGTTACCGGTCTCCAGGGGTTCCACCAAATGGGTGTGTAATCCCAATACCAGGGAGAAACCCAAGCCGCATAAGCCGGACTATAGATGTACTGCACACATGGCCACGACCAAACATTTACGTAGGTGTAGGTGGTGGTAGTGCCAGCATTCACGCGTACTTCGCGGGTAGGTTCTATGATAGTTTCAATTCCATAAATATCTGCATCACCGGTAATTTGTAAGATGGCCCGGCCATCGGCTAATTTTTCCAGAGAGATCACGGCAATATCCTGAAACTCGGTACGCGAAATAACCGCCTGCAATGTGAAGGTATGAATGTTACCCTCGTGGCGGTCTATTACCCGAATGTAATCGATACGACCATCGCCATTCAGATCCAGGTTGTTCACTTCTGATTCAGGAAGATTTAATAAACGTTCAAATTCTTCGGGTGACGAAGATTTTTTAAATAATTCAAGCGCACCTTCCAGGCTGAAATTATCGCCTGGCACTTCTTCGCGATTTTGCGCTTGCAGTGTTGTTGCTACACCCAGTAGCATTAACACCATGAGTTTTGTGCACAGTGTTTTCATAATTATTTTTTTTGTTTTAGTAAGTATACGCATCCAAAAACAAACCGTAGGCCAGCGCCCTTAAGTTGGCACAACTACCCTAAGTGCCAGTGCCGTTGCCACAGTTTTTAAGGTTTTATAATCGTTGCGATGTAGACTGAAACCTTTTATTTTAGCCACCTGACAGTTAGATGAAACGCACCATACTCCTATACGGATTGGCATTGGCGGCACTGGTATTTTTGATGAAGTACCTTGAATACCGGTTTTTGCTTCACAGGCTTTCCACAGAATTTTACGTAGGTGTGGTTGCGTTTTTTTTTACCGTTTTGGGTATTTGGGTAGGTAAAAAAATTACAAGTGGCAAAGTTGTTACCGTGCAAGTGGAGCCCGAATTTTTGATTAATGAAGCTGAACTTAAACGCCTCGGCATTAGCAAGCGCGAGCAGGAAGTATTGGAATGGATGGCCCAGGGGCTTACCAACCAACAAATTGCTGATAAGCTTTTTGTTTCTTTGAATACAATCAAGACCCACACCTCTAACCTATTTCTTAAGTTGGAAGTTAGCCGCAGGACGCAGGCAATTCAGCGCGGCAAGGAGTTGCGGTTGATTCCGTAAGTTCAGTAACCTGTTATCCCACTTTCGTACTATTTCTACGATATTTCACTAAATCACCCGTTCGGGTGAAGGATTTTATGAGGCCACGGCCGTGTTTTGAGCATCGTTAACTCAACCAACTATGAAAAAAATAATTATCATCTACGGCCTAATTTCTGGTACCATTGTCGGGGGCTTAATGCTCGGAACCATGGCCTATTACCAAAGCCATGAATGGAATCTGGAAAATGGGCACCTCCTTGGTTATACCACCATGGTTATTGCCCTCTCGGTAGTTTTTGTAGCCATTAAATCTGTGCGCGACAAGCACCTGGGTGGCGCAATCACTTTTTGGAAGGGTTGCCAGATTGGATTACTGATTACATTAATTGCATCGGTGATGTATGCGTTATCGTGGGAAGTGAGCTATCGGAATATTGGTGACGAATTTGTTGAAAAAATGAAATCGAGTTATGTGGAGGATTTAAAAGCTGAGGGTTTAACCGAAGCAGAATTTCAAACAAAGAAGGCCGAGATGGAGGCTATTTGGGAATCTTATCAAAACCCGATTGTAAGGTTTGGATATACACTTTTGGAGATTTTTCCGGTGGGATTGATTTTAACTCTGATTAGCGCAGGATTACTGAGAAAAAAAGAATTTCTGCCACCCACTACATCTTGATTTATCATAAGCATATGAAGAACCTTATATTGATACTGATTTTGGTTGTTGCGGCATTTTTATTTGGGTTTTATGCACGGCCAACCGAATCGGAAACACACAAAATAAAAATCGTACCTATGAAATTGGGAGCCTTTTCCATCAGCCTTAATGTCAAGGATATTAAAGCTTCAAAAAAGTTTTATGAAAGTTTAGGATTCACTGTATTGGGTGGTGATCTGAAAATGAATTACCTGATTATGAAAAATGGAAATGCCTTGATCGGATTGTTTCAGGGAATGTTTGAAGGAAACATATTAACCTTTAATCCAGGTTGGAATGAGAACGGGGAAAATGTAGATCCTTTTGATGATGTTCGAAAGATTCAGCAACACCTGCTACAAAGTGGAATCAAATTAACCTCGCAGGCGGATACAAAGACTTCCGGGCCAGCTAGCATTACATTAACCGATCCGGATGGGAATGTTATTTTAATAGATCAACATCGTTAATCAATACAAAGTATTTATGCAATCCAAAGCCAAAACCGTTGATGAATATCTTTCAACCTTACCGGATGATCGCGCAGAGATTATTGCTGCCTTGCGCAATGCTATCAAAAAAAATCTTCCGAAGGGATTTGAAGAAACCATGCAATATGGAATGATCACATACGTGGTGCCACACTCCATTTACCCGGCCGGGTATCACACCAATCCTAAAGATGCGCTACCGTTTATCAGTATAGCGTCACAGAAAAATCATATTGCGGTGTATCACATGGCAGTGTACACGGGTGCCTTGCACGAGTGGTTTGTGCGCGAGTATAAAAGGCATAGCGATAAAAAGCTGGACATGGGTAAGTCCTGCATTCGGTTTAAAAAGCCGGAAGATGTTCCGGTTAAGCTTTTTGGCGAGTTGGCATCAAAAATGAAACCGGAAGACTGGATTAAAATTTACGATAAAGCAAAGCAACACTAACTATGAAGCGTGTTACCGGGTTGGGTGGGGTGTTTTTCAAGACGAAAGATTCCAAGAAAATTAAAGAATGGTACAAAAAGCATTTGGATCTTCCTGTAGATGAATACGGGGCTTCGTTCCGATGGTTGGATATAAATGACAGGGATGCAAAGACTCCGGCATTAACAGCCTGGAGTCCATTCAGTGACGATACAACTTATTTTAGTCCAAGTGATAAACCTTACATGTTTAATTACAGAGTTGAAAACCTGGTGGAGTTATTACGTGTGTTGAAGGAGGAAGGTGTGCAGATTGTGGGCGAGATGCAAGAATTTTCTTATGGTAAGTTTGCGTGGATTATGGATCCGGAAGGAAATAAAATTGAATTATGGGAACCAAAAGACGAAGGTTTTTAACTTCCCTTCGCAGGAGTGTCTCCCGTTTAGGGGACTGTATGTTTGACATAATTTCATCTTTCAAACGCACTTCTATAAAAGCCTTGCTCCTGCACATAGGTAATAAGGCTTTCGTAAAACGGATGTGCGGCCAATGTGGCGCTATCGCCAACCAGAATTAGTTTTTTGCGCGCACGGGTAATGGCCACGTTGGTTCTGCGGATGTCTGCCAGAAAACCTACTTCGGCTTTCTCGTTGCTTCGTACAAAACTGATAATAATCGCATCGCGCTCTTGGCCCTGAAAAGCATCTACGGTATGGATGGTAATCAATTTGCGAAGCAGCCCTACCAAGGGCGAAGCTTCGGCCAACGATATGAGGTAATCAACTTGCGCCCGGTATGGAGTAATAATTCCGAGTGTAACTTGTTGTGCAACCCATTCTTCCAATCCAAAGTCCGCTATTAATTTTTCGACTTCATAAATCACACGGGTCGCTTCTTCGGTATTATACCGACTTAAGGTTTCCGGGTCTTGCGCTTCCGTAAAGCCACAACCGGCAGTGTCGATAAACTCAACCGGAAGGTAATGCGGTTTTAACAAGGCAGATTTTACCGAGGGGTGCGCAATTAATTTATCGTCATAAAACCAGCGCGATGGAAATTTCATAATTGCCTCGTGCATGCGGTACTGTACCTGTAACAAGACGGCAGCATTCGGATGTTTTTCCAGACCTCGTTCAAACAACGTAATAGCCAAACCGGCTTTGGCCGCTTCGTTCGACTTAATGGTAGGTGGTAATTGACAATGATCGCCCGCGAGAATAATACGCTGCGCCCGCAACATCGGAATCCAACAGGCAGCTTCCAGAGATTGTGCGGCTTCATCAATAAATGCAGTTTTAAACTTGCGGCCCCGCAACACCGGGTGCGAGGCGCCAACCAAGGTGCAACAAATTGCCTGCGCGTGCTGAAGCACATCGTTTACGATGTAAAACTCCAGCATGTCGGCATCGGACTTTAATAATTTTGCCTCTTCTTTTAATAACCTGCGCTGCTCACGTTCGTGATGGCCAAAGTTGCGTTTGTAGTTAGATGCTTCGGTGCGCACCTTTTCAATACGCTTACGTAAGGCTTTCAACTCATCGTAGTGTGGGTGTGCTGCAATGCGTGCGTCTAAGGTTTTGCTCAGTGTTTGCTCAGTTACACGTGCCGGATGGCCAATGCGCACGGTAAGTAAACCTTGCTCGGTAAGCTTTTCAACCAACAGATCGATAGCCGCATTGCTGGGTGCTGTTACCAGTACTTGCCCCTCGGCTCGATGGGTATGCACGATGGTTTGTACCAATGTGGTAGTTTTGCCGGTACCGGGCGGACCGTGAATAAATGCCACATCTTGTGCGGCAACGGTTTTCTTTAATGCCAACTGCTGACTGGAATTAAGATGCGCAGCAGGAAGCGACTCATCAACCGGAAGGAAGTGAGGAATCCTATCGCCAAGAAAAATTTCGCGCAGCTCGGCCACGCGGTTGTCTTCGGCTTTTAGTACCGCCTTCAATGCGTACTCCATTTCCTTGTACGTCATTTCATCAAACATCACATCTACACCCAGCATGCCATCTTCCAGCCATTCGGGTAGCTCATCGGGATTAATGGTTACTACCAGGGTGTTATCTTTCACATAATTGATTACCCCTTGCGTGTGATTTTTTTCGGGTTTGCCCGCGGCATTGCTGAATACGTTTACCAGTTTGCCACTTTGAAAGCTGTGCGGTTGTTCGCTGGCGGTTCGTTCTAACTCAATCAGAATGCGTTCGCCTGTTCCAATAGAATCTCGTACCAGCCTTACGGGATACCAGGTAACACCTTCCTTTACACGTTGCGTTAATGATCGCAAAAGTACTTTTTGCCGATACTGTTCCAGGTCGGCATCGCGCTCCAACTGTAAAAGACTCAACGTATGGTGCAGGTGTTGTTGTGCAGTCATTAAAAAAGTAATAAGCAGCAAATAGCATTATTTACTTATCAAGGCAAACGGTGCGACAGAAAAATCGAAGTGTATAGCATTATTGTTGTTAATTTGCGGTCGATTTTAAACTTAATCTTTATTAATTATGAAAAAGATAGTTGTTATGGGAGTGAGCATGCTTATGTTTTTTCAGGTTGCCAAGGCACAAACCACGCAGGGCACGGTAAGCGTGGGTGGAAGTTTTCAGGTTTCTACCTACAAAGATCAAAACTATAGTCAGAATTTTGAGTACTCTTCCAGTTCAGTTGAGTTCAATCCTATAGCCGGCTATTTTGTTAAAGACAATGTAGAGGTAGGGTTGCAGTTGGGGATTTCTACCAGCCAGGCAAAAGTAGGAACGAACGATCCAAGCAGAGGGTCTTCGTTTGCGATGGGGCCGTTTGCGCGGTATTATAAATTTACCAGCAACGAAAAGTTTGCTTTTACGATTCAAGCTGGCCTTCTTTTTGGCTCTGGTAAAAGTTCGTCACCCAATGGAAACGATACAAAGACGAGTAGTTTTACCATGGCCTTATCGCCTGGGTTTAGTTATTTTATTACCCCTAAATGGGGTCTTGATTTATCTCTGCAGGGGATTAGCTATAGTTCCTACGATCCCAATAAGGATGTTGACAATAACAAGCGGTCCAGCTTTGTATTCGGAGTCGATTCATTTAGTCCTTCGTTGGGATTCCGCTATTTTATAAGTAGATAACTGACCTTGATTTCTCCGTGTAACAGCATAGCTATTGCACAAAGAACACAAAGAGCCACGGAGTTTCACAGAGAATATTTTCGGCTTGGAAACTTCCTTTGTGAACCTCTGTGCTCCTCTGCGTAACTCTGTGTTATAGCTTTGTTATTACACAGAGAACACAAAGAGCCACAGAGTTGCGCAGAGATAAGTTCATTCACTAACTTAGGGCTGCAAACAATTAAACCTGGCAGGAATGAGTACCCGCGATCGGTTACACCAGTTACAGCGACTGCGGTTGCGAAGAATAGACTTAGAGCGTGCTATCAAAGACACACTCTTTATTCTGCTGGGTGTAGCTTCTGCAGGTTTTGGGTTAAAAGGTTTCCTGTTGCCCAACCGCTTTCTCGATGGTGGCGTAATGGGCATTTCCCTGCTGGTAAATGTTATCTCGGGTATCGACCTTTCGCTGTTGGTTGTATTGATCAATTTCCCTTTTGTAGTAATCGGCTACACGCAAATTTCGAAAAAGTTTGCACTGAAAACTCTCGTGGCCATTACCTTGCTGTCACTTACCCTGGCCTTTATTGATTTCCCCATCATTACATCTGATAAATTACTCATTGCGGTTTTCGGAGGTTTTTTTCTGGGTGCCGGAATTGGGCTATCCATACGGGGCGGCAGCGTAATTGATGGTACTGAAGTGCTGGCCATATACTCAAGCCGCAAAACAACCCTTACGGTGGGCGATGTTATCCTCGGTTTTAATATTCTGATTTTTTCAACGGCTGCCTACATTATTAATATAGAAACCGCGTTGTATGCAATCCTCACTTACCTGGTGGCCTCTAAGTCGGTAGATTTTGTGGTGCACGGCATTGAAGAGTACACCAGCGTGATGATTATATCAGAAAAGAGTGAAGCAATAAAAGAGGCTATTGTGAATAAACTGGGGCGCGGAGTTACCATATTAAAAGGAAAGAGTGGCTTTGGAAAGAAGGGCCACCGAAGTACAGATGTAGATGTGATTTATTCGGTGGTAACCCGGCTTGAATTGCAACGATTAAAAACGCTTATTACCAAAATTGATCAGGATGCGTTTGTGGTGGAGAATAGTGTAAACGATATTAAAGGCGGAATGATTAAAAAGCGACCTTTTCAGGAGGATTAGAAATCGGCTCGGAAAATTTCGATACGTGCACCGCGTGGAGATGTTGGTTGGATTTGAATTTCTTGCTTGGGCATTAACGATCACTCAGTTTATCCAAATAATGAGTAACATAACTATCTAACAGTTTCCGTTTATACTGCATCACAAACCGGGGATGCGGTAGCGGGATTATTTCTTTGAAAAAATTTTCTTCCTTATTCCACGCATGTAAAAATTTGTAATTGGCACCTTCACCCAGGCAAAATGCAATATCGGTATGTAATCCCCACGCCAATTGGGCTCGCATACAAGCCTTCATAAAGGGCCGCAACCTTTTCTCCAGCGTTAGGTTATCGTAGTAGTTCAGGTTTTTGTTTTCTTTCGTAAACCCTAAAGGCGAAACGGAGGTAAAATAAAAATTGCGAAAGAACTGGTTCGCACCACCAAAGGCTGCAATTACCTTGTAAATAAATTCTGAGGAGAGTTCAGGTTTTTTAGAAAGGTCATTTTTAATCCCGCAAACCTGCTGCAGCCTGATCGGATCCGTAAACGGAATTCCCGTAAGTCCTCCGCCAAAGCGACCGGGGTTTATGCCGATAATAAGCCTTCGGGTTTCACTGTCATTATAATACTTTTGATAAAATTGAGTGCATAACTCCCATGCTTCGGGTTGCTGATACGGATTGAGCACATCAACTCCTTTTGGAATTGAAGCCTCAATTTTCAAATTGCGCAAGAAGTACAGAATTTTATCGGCCAGCATGAATTGCTAAACTTACACTAAGAGGTAGTTCGGTACAACTTCGTGCGCGGTTTTTACGAATCTGGTGATTTGTTTACTTTTCAGAATAAATCCTAACTATGAGACTACTCTTTGCATTTTGCCTGGCGCTACTGGCTGGTACTGTTCAGGCCCAACCGTACGACCTGGTTATTCGTAACGGTCGGGTAATTGATGGCAGTGGTAATCCGTGGTTCTATGCCGATGTAGCCGTTAGGCAAGGCAAAATTGTTCGCATCGGAAATTTAAAAGATGCAAAGGCCGAAAGAATTATTGATGCAAGCGGGTTGGTGATAGTGCCTGGTTTTATTGACGTGCACGGCCACATCGAAGGCGGTGAACTTACAACACCCACGGCTGATAATTTTATTCATGATGGGGTTACGTCTATTGTTACCGGCAATTGCGGTGGTTCTAATCTGCAGGTACAAGATTATTTTAAGAGGCTCGATTCCATAGGCATGTCGGTTAATGTGGCTACCTTAATTGGCCACAACACGGTGCGCAGGGCGGTGATGGGCGATGTACAGCGCGACCCATCGGCAGACGAATTGCAACGTATGGAACAATTGGTTGAAACGGCCATGCAAGAAGGGGCTGTGGGCTTTTCAACCGGATTGATTTACGTACCGGGCACCTATTCCAAAACTGAAGAAGTGGTGGCGCTGGCTAAAGTGGCTGCGCGGTATGGTGGTGTTTATGCATCGCATATTCGGGATGAGGGCGACCGTGTACACGATGCCGTGCAGGAAGCAATTGATATCGGGCGCTATGCCGGCTTGCCGGTTCAGATCTCGCATTTCAAAGTAACGTACAAACCCAATTGGGGGCGATCTGTAGAAACCATTAACCTGGTTGAGCAGGCCCGGCTGCAGGGCTTGGATGTTACGGTCGATCAATATCCGTACGTGGCCAGCAGCACTACATTAGATACAACTGTACCCACCTGGGTATTTGCCGGAGGCCGCGATTCGATGAAGTTGCGCATCAACGATGCTGCCATTCGCCTCAAGATAAAAAAGGAAATGGTAGCTAATTTAAAGAAGAAGCAACTGAAAAATTTTAGCTACGCACAGGTTGCCCGCTATGCCCCTGATACCACGCTGAATGGAAAAAATATTTCGGAGATCAATATTCTGAAAGGAAGAAAGGCCAAGCCGATGGCAGAAGCAGAAACAATTCTTGAAATGATTAACGCCATCAATCGTACTCAAATGGTTTATTTCAGTATGGATGAGGGCGACCTGGTGCGCATTTTACAATACCCCTACACCATGGTAGCATCCGATGCCGGCATTGCGCGATATGGTTCGGGCGTACCACACCCGCGTGCGTACGGCACCAACGCCCGCGTAGTAGGGCGCTACGTGCGCGATCAAAAAGTAATTCGCCTCGAAGATGCCATTCGTAAGATGACCTCGTTGCCGGCACAAAAATTTAATTTGCACGACCGTGGCTTGCTGCGCGAAGGCATGGCAGCCGATGTGGTGGTGTTAGATGCGCAACGCGTTGGCGATGCGGCAACGTATGCCAGCCCGCATGCCTATGCTACCGGTATTGCCTTTGTAGTAGTAAATGGAAACCTTGTAATTGAAAACGGCAACCATACCGGAGTGCGCAGCGGCCAGGTACTACGCAAGCGGTAGCTGCTAAGAAAAAGCAATGCGGGGTAACCGCACCCGAAAAGTAGTGCCGGTGCCGGGCGTACTTTCTATTTCAATGCTGCCGTTCATCGCATCCACCTGGGCCTTTACCAGGTACAGGCCCACTCCGCGGCCTTCCACATGGTGATGAAAGCGCTGGTACAACCCATAAAGCTTTTCGCGCACAAGCGGCAATTCAATCCCCAACCCATTGTCGCTTATATGAATGGCAATTTGATTTTCGCTTCGGAAGGTTTGAATAGTTACTACCGGATTGCGCCCGGCCGACCGAAATTTTATTGCATTGGCCACCAAATTGTAAAGAATACTTTCGATGTAGGTTGGAATCGTATAAATAGAATCAACCTGCGAATAGTTTTCTTGAAATGTGGTTTGGGTTTGCAGAATTAATTCCTTGAGTTGGCTTTTAATCCGCAACATGCGTTTGCTCAGAATTACCGGTTCGTACTCGTTGTTGCCTGTGCGCTTGATATGTAACACATGGTTCAGGTCGTGTACAATATTATCTAAGTCGGTGGTGGCGGCAGCCAGTTTATCTATTACTTCTTTATCGCGAGGCCATTCAAAAGATTGATTTTGAATAAGGCTTAGTAAACCAAGAATCCGCGCCACAGGTCCGCGCAGGTTGTGCCCGGTAATAAACTGATATTCTTCCAACTGGTTGTTGTGGCGGGCCAGTTCAATGTTGGTTTTAACCAATTCATGGGTACGTTCAGCCACCTGCTTTTTCAAATCGGTATTGTAATTTTTTAACAAATTGTTGGTGCGTGTTCTTACCCGGTACGAGTAGAGCAACGAAACCGCCAAGGGAACGGTAAGCAATCCGGTTAAAGCTACCATCCATAATATGAGTCGTTGTTGCTGCAGACTTGCCTCCATCAATTCTGCTTCCTTGCGCAGGTTTTCATTTTCGCGGGTAATTTTTTGATTTTCGATGTATTGAGTAAGGTTGGCGCTAAATACGCTATCGCGATAGGCAACAAACTGCTGGTAGTTGACAAGCGCTTTTTTGTAATCGCCTTTATTTTCGTAGATGCGATAGAGCAATCCGTAAGCTTCGCGGGTTTTATCGCGGTACGCATTAGGAATTGAAATGGTTAAACTGATCTCCAGCGCTTGCAATGCCTTATCGGGTTGGTTCAGGGCCAGAAATATATTGGCAATGCCCAGGTAGGTAAAGGTGCGACCATACGCGTTGCTTTGAATGGAGTCTAACGTAAGGGCCTGCTTGTACTGTTCCATGGCTTGCGCATAGTTTTGCTTGTAAAATTCCAGTTCGCCCAGGTTGTTATAAATGTACATAAGCGTAGCACCCGGTTGGGGTTCTGCTTTTTCGCGGATAAGCGCTTGCTGTATCCAATAGGTGGCGCTATCAAACCGCATAAGCTTGCCGTGTGCGCGGCCCAGGTAATTCATCACATTGGCTTGTTGCACGGAGCGAAGTTGCCGGGCCAGGCGTAGTGCTTTGTGAAAATACTGTTGTGCTTCGCCATAGTTCTCCAGGTTCGAATTAATATTTCCAAGCGTAATGTAGTCTTCCAGCATTTCAGTAGAGTCTGCATCGTGTTCGGTACGAATCAGATTGTCCATGCTGTATTCAAATGCGATGGAGTAAACACCCATGCGCTGGTTTACGCGTTGTAAAATATTTTGTGCCGATTTTATGCCAGTTGCATAATTAATACGGGTGGCAATGCGCAACGCGCTGTCGCCAAAGTGCAGCGATCGCTTAAGATTGGTATCATAATAAACCCGTGCCAGCGCATTGTAGGTATCAACCTGCTCAATTGTGTTATTGTTTACAATTTCTAACTGATGTAAGAGACTATCGGTATTGGTTTGATTCTTCTGTGCAAAACCACTGTGCAAGAGGCCAAGCAGGCACCATATGATCGGTAGTTTATTCAACTGCCAGCAGGTTTATCAACGTAGTGATATTGGCCCGGTTTTGCGATGAGTTAATGTTCCGAACAATCCCGTCTTTTTCGCGGGTGGTGAGCCGCCAGCTTAAAGAAGCACGGGCACTGTTTTGCCGAATGCTGTCCATTTGTTGTAAGATGGGCAAATAGCTTTCGGCCTGGTATTGTAAATCCACGCGGTGCAAGGGTACTCCCAACCAACTATGGGCCTGGCCTATCAGCAAATCGCTGGTAATGTCCTGAAAGTTTTCAAAGTTATTGTACACACTGCTGATAGGCTGGGTCATATCATCAATAATTGTTTGGCCGGTTTTGGCTTGTACAGTTCCAAGCTTGGGCGAATCGCGAACCGAAAGAAAAATTACTCCGCTGGTGTTCTCTTCTACCCAATCGCGAAAGGCGTACAAAAACCTTACGGCATCCGACATACCAAAGTTATCGGAAATGCCGGCATCCATTATTTGAATGGGTGGCTCGGTGGGCAGCGTGGTGTTGGGTGTGATGTAAGGAAAAGTTGCGCTCATGCGCAAGGCGGATAAAAACCGTAAATCTTCCGCATCCTGATCTTTAAAAAACCGATGAAAATCAATGCCACTTACTTTGCGTTGGGTATAGCCATGCAGGTTGAGCAACTCGGCATTCATGAATGAAACTGGCTGCGAAGCGATGTAAATTTTGCGGCCATCGTTTACAACCGTAGGAGTTAAAATTACCATCGGGATACTGCCGCTGCGTTCGTGGGGGGCATACGAAGTAATGGGTCGATCCATCAGTCCTTCGGTTATCTGGTTGAGTTGATCTTCAAACGTAAAGGCCCGATCGCGCTGGTAGGCTTTGCCGGCATATTCAAACTTGGTAAACCCTACAAACAAATCGTTGGCAAGTAAACTAAAGATTAGCGGATTAAGGTTGTCGCTGGCAATTTTTTGCCGGTGCACCACAGCATAAGGTTTTATAGGCTCGCCAAGTTTTTCACGCAGTTTTAGTTCGCGAAAGTAGCTGGCGCCTATCAGGCCACCCGAAGCTCCGGTTATCAGCACGCTGCTTTCAAATAAATTACCATGGGTTAGGCTATCGGCAGTTTGTAATGCATTCAATGTCCATAACGAGGCGCGCTTGCCACCGCCACTGGCACACAGAAAAACCATTTTGGGTTTCGTAGCAAATTTTTTCCGCCAGTTGCTAAGCTGTTCAATTACCGCCTGGCGGTCGGTTTCCATATTCGTGCTGTCTATCTGGTGTTGCAAGGTTGCAACCGAATACTCTACAGGCAGCACACCATAATCTAACCCAAAGGCTTCGTATTTGCGCGAAAAGAAGTTTTCGCCAACCAGGTGGTTTAGCAGTAAGAATAATATCAAACTGGTTGTTGCCGACCAGCCGCCAAACCAATACGAAAAGGCGCCACTCAGCATTACAAAAATGGTAAGGAAGATCATAAAACTACAGGCGGCCGGTATTTGAAACAGTGGGTAGTCTTTGAATATGCCCAGCAACAATACCATTACCAGAATAAAGAGCTCTATTACTACCAGGTTAAAATGGTTTTGGTCGAACACCTGCAAGATGGTACCCTTATCGTAAAACGAATTTTGTTCTACTTGCTGCACGCGCAAGTGGGCATCGAGGTAGTAATCTACCCGAACTTGCTTTTTGCGAACGATATCCAGCTTTTTCATGGCGCTGGCCCGTGTTACCTTTACGCGCTGCTTAATCTGCTCATCAATGCGGCATACTACATATTTAAAAATGTCTTTGTTGGTAAAGCGGAAGTAGAGCGAAAAGAAAAGCGTCATTACGGCATAGCCTGTAAATAACCCGGCCAGTTGCTTGAACAAACCGAAATTTGTAGAGTATTCGTTGTTAACCTGAAAGGCAATAATCTGGTACACGTACGTTACCAGAAAGATAACGGGTATAATGGAGTTGTTAACTGTAAATTTTTTGAAGGGGTTGGGCAAGGTGCCCACAAACGAAAACCGATGGCCATCAGAAATATAACCGGTAATATGAAAGGCCATACTAAAGCCTGCGGTTAACAGGCCCATCATAAAAAAACTGGTAAACCCCACTTTGTTCAGGTACTCGGGGTCTAAGAATAAATATGGAATGCCCAGGTATTTACCAAAGGTGCCGGTAACCATGGCAAACAGAATAATCCAGCAGAGCAGGAGTACGTGGTTGCGCCTGAGGTTGTTCAGCAGCAATTGTACAGGAAAAGAGTAGAAAAGTTTAGGTATAAAAAAATAGAGTCTGCGCATGTGAGGTTAATTGTTCAAGTTATGAAAGTTTGGGCCATCTTCAAAAGCTATGTTCAATCGATCAAATTTTGTAAATAGTAACCTTAAACTGCTCAACATTTTTGAATAAACCATTTGCTATCTACCGGTCTTCGGCAGGTTCGGGAAAAACCCGCACGCTGGCCAGGCAATACCTTACACTGGCGTTGCGCTTTCGGGCCGATTACTTCAAACACATACTGGCGGTAACGTTCACCAACAAGTCCACGCAGGAAATGAAAGATCGCATCCTGGCGTACCTGAATGATTTTTCGAACGACCGATCTGAAGACCTGGCGCAGGAACTTCAAAAGGAGTTGGGGTTGGATACACTTACTTTTAAAGAGCGTGCGCAGGAAATACGCAGCGAAATCCTGCACAAGTACTCGCAGTTTTCCATTAGCACCATCGATGCTTTTTTTCAACGGGTTATCCGGGCGTTTACACGCGAAGCCGGTCTTGCCGGTGATTACCGGCTTGAAGTGGAACATGACGAAGTGGTGGACGAGGTGATCAACAACCTGATGGAAGAGTTAGGATCGAACGATCAGCTTACCCAATGGATAATTGATTTTGCCGGCAAAAATCTGGAAGAAGACAAAGCCTGGGATGTGCGACCCGGCTTGCGCGAATTTGTTAAGGAAATCTTTAAGGAGGAATTCAGACTGATCGAAATCGAAGTGGATGAGGCTACCCAAAAGCCCAACTTTTTTACCCATCTGAAACAAGAGTTAGCCAAGCCGCGAAATCAATTTCTGAATTTTATAAGACCCCGTGCCCGGGAGGCCATGCAAGCCATTCACGAGCAAGGCCTTAAAGTAACCGATTTTAAATACGTAACGAGTGGAAGCTTATACACACACCTTTCAAAATTGAGTGTATTAAAAAATGTGCGGGATTATCCGGAAAGCAAGAGAGCCGAAAGTGAATTTACGGTACCCAAGAGCGTAGGAAACGAGAAATCGCTCCGCAGAAATGAGGTGCTGGCTTTAGCAGAGCAAAAGTTGGTGCCGCTACTGAAAGAGCTTAATAAATTCAGTAAAGAAAATAAAGAACATGCGGTTAGTGCCGAGGCTGTGCTCACTAACTTCTATGCATTCGGTTTGATTGCCGATATCTCGCGTAAGCTCAAAGAATACAAGCAAGAGAACAACATGATGCTGCTCTCCGATGCGCCTTATTTCTTAAACTCGGTGATTGGCGAAAGCGATACTCCCTTTGTTTATGAGAAAGTAGGCTCGTTCTATAAAAACTTTCTCATCGATGAGTTTCAGGATACCTCGGGGTTGCAATGGAAAAACTTTAAGCCACTCATTATTAATAGTCTCGATTCGGGTAACAACAGTACTATTGTGGGCGATGTAAAGCAGGCTATATACCGGTGGCGCTCGGGCGATTTGTCGCTGCTTCAAAAGGAGATAGGCAAAGAGATTGGCGAACACCGCACGGATTATTTTACACTGGATAAAAATTATCGCAGCAGCCGGCAGATTGTTTCTTTTAACAATGCGGTGTTTCAATCGGCCGCCCAGTTGGTGGCAAAAGAAACGGGCTCGGCTCTTGCCACTGAAGTATATAGCGATGTAGCCCAGACGAGTGAAAAATCTGCTGCGGGTTTTGTAGAGCTTTCGTTTCTGGCTGGCGATGAAGAAGAAAAGTGGAATGAACAGGCATTGGAGCGACTGCCGGGGTACCTGGAGCGATTGCAAAGTTTAGGTGTTAAGTTAAGAGACGTTGCTATTCTGGTACGGTATAATTTCGAAGGTCAGCGCATTGTAGCCCACTTAATGGATTACAAATACTCAGCGCAAGCCAAAGCGCAGTTTCGATACGATGTGGTTTCCAACGAATCGCTTCAGTTAGATGGTGCCGGATCAGTTAACTTTTTGATTGCGGCCCTGTGCTATTTACATAACCCCGATAATGCCATTGCACGGGCACAATTGGCATTTGAATACGCACGCCTAACCAACACGGCAGCTGATTTGAACCAGGTGTTTATGGTTAGTAATCAGGCAATCTTCGAGAGCAATTTGCCCGAAAGTTTTACCCGCCAAAAATCAGCACTAAAAAAACTTCCGCTCTTTGAACTTACCGAAACCCTGATTGAACTCTTTAGTTTAGGCAATGTGCCGGGCGAGTTAGAATACCTGCAAACTTTTCAAAATGAAGTCCTCACGTTTTCAAGTCGCGAGCGAAACGATATTGGTGCTTTTCTGGAATGGTGGGATGACATCGGGCGAAAAAAATCAGTGCAGGTATCTGGCGATTTGGAGGCGGCACAAATAATTACTATCCATAAAGCAAAGGGGTTGCAATTTAAATATGTAATCATTCCCTTTTGCTCGTGGGAGTTGGATCATGGCAGTAAACGCCCGTTGCTGTGGGTAAAAGCTGCGCAACAACCTTTTGAGCAGGCCGGCTACTTACCAATATCGTATTCCAGCATGTTGAACGATTCTCATTTTGCTGAATATTATCGCGAAGAGCGCGTCCGGTGTTATCTCGATAATCTCAATTTGTTGTATGTGGCACTTACCCGTGCCAAGCATGGATTGATTGTTACTGCACCATTTTCTAAAGAAAATAAAAAATTAGGTACAGTGGGTAATCTGTTACATAATGTAATCAGGCAGCCCGAGTTTGCAGCAGCCTGGAATGAAAAAGAAAAAATTTGGAAATCGGGTGCCTGGACTACCAGCGATGAAATTGAATCGGAATCAATGCCTTCGCTTTCGTTAAAAAAGTATGCGGCCGGCTCGTGGCGCAATAAGTTGGTAATACGCCATCATGCGGCCGGGCATTTTAGAGAACAGGAAAGTGATACCACCATCCGCATAAAATACGGAATACACCTGCACACGATTTTCTCGCGGATTCGGTATCGCGATGAATTGGATGAAACATTTAATGAGCTACAGCACAACGGCATTATGAATGAGCAGGAGAAGCCGATTATCCGCGGTTTGGTAGATGAACTTTTTGCCAACAGCACCATAGCTGCGTGGTTCGATAAATCGTGGGTGGTGCGCACGGAAGTACCGGTGCTGTTACCCGGTGGCGAAGAAAGTCGGATCGATCGGTTGATGATTAAAGACAAGCAAGCCGTTGTAGTTGATTTTAAAACCGGGCTGGCAACTAAAAGCGATTTGCAACAAGTAAATGGCTACCTCGACACCTTGCGTAAAATGAATTTTGAGGAAGTGAGCGGCTACTTGCTTTACATCCGAACGGGCGAAGTGGTTCCGGTGCCACCCGGTAAGCCAACCCGCTCCGCACAGCAAAACAAGAATCAATTGGGTTTAGATTTTTAGAATGGAATCATTTTTAAAAGAGCTTGCACGGAAAATAAGCATTGAGCCACAGTTCGAGCAATTGACTTTTATTTTCCCTAACCGCAGGGCGGCACTCTATTTTCGCAAACACCTGGCCGAGGTAATTTCCAAGCCGGTTTTTGCACCGCAGTTGCTAACCATCGAAGATTTTATTGCTTCTTTTTCGAACTACCAGATTCCGGATAAACTTGAGCTGGTGCACCGGCTGCACGGTGTTTATAATGAAGTGATGCGAGCGCATACCGAGCCGTTCGACCGGTTTTACTTCTGGGGCGAAATGTTGCTCCGCGATTTTAATGAGATAGATAAGTACCTGGTGAATGCCGGCCAACTGTTTCGCGACTTGCGCAATCAGAAAGAACTGGATGCCAGCTTTGATTACCTCACCGAAGCTCAGAAAAAATTCCTGCTCGATTTCTGGAATGAGTTTGATGAGCATATTACTGAAAACAAAAAGCAGTTTATCGGCATGTGGGGTAAATTGTTTGCGCTTTACGAAGCCTACCGGCAGCAGTTGCAGCAGGCACAACTTGCCTACGAAGGGTTACTGCATCGCGAAGTAGCCGAAAACATTGGTTCATTAGCTGCTAACCGATTTGTACCTGCTCAGTTACGGTTTGTGGGATTTAATGCGTTAACCAAAGCCGAAGAAAAAATTCTCTGTCATTTTGTGGGCCGCGGGAGCCAGATGATTTGGGATGGCGATGAATATTACGTTAACAACAAAGCGCAGGAAGCCGGGGAGTTTTTTAGGGAGTACCAGCAACATGAAATTTTAAAACAGACCTTTACCCAAAATTTTCCTTCTAATTTCAGAAGTACCAAGTCGATAAAAGTTTTTGGTGCAGCGCAACCCATTGGACAAGCCAAGCTACTGGGGCAAATGTTGCAGGAAGAGTTAGGCAAGGGCTTGCAACCGGAAGATACATTGATCGTGCTGCCTGATGAAAAACTGTTAATGCCGGTTCTGTACGGGTTGCCGCCACAAATTGAAAAACTGAATGTAACGATGGGCTACTCGCTGGGCAACACGTCTTTTTTTAATTTGATAGAGTTGCTGGTAGAATTGCAGCTCGGTAAGCGCAAAGAATATTTTAACCATCGCCCGGTGTTATCGCTTCTGGCACACCCCTACGTAATAGCTGCCGATGCTGCGCTTGCCAATACAAGACGCAAAGAAATACAAAAAGGAAATTGGGTGCAGATACCAGCGAACTACCTGGCGAGTGCAGCCCCCTTGCACCGGATTATTTTTGGGGCGATGCCCGAGGGATTGTTGCCATATCTTCAACGTGTAGTGCGCGAAGTGGGTTCCCTCGAGTCGATACTGGATCTGGACCGGGAGTTTGCGTTTCAGTTTATCAAGCTATTGAATCGTGTGCAGGATCTTACCGGAGTTCAAACAGCCGATGCGGGCGATCGCAAGGAGTTTGTAAAATCGATGCGCTCCTTTTTACGGCTATTGCGGCAACTGGCTCGGGCCGAAAAAATTCCCTTTAGTGGCGAGCCATTGAAAGGGTTACAGATTATGGGTGTATTGGAAACCCGTAACCTCGATTACAAAAATGTGTTTGTGCTTTCGCTGAATGAAGGTGCGTTTCCTTCGTTTGGCGGAAAAGGATCGTACATCCCTTTTAATATCCGCAAAGCGTATGCCCTGCCAACCACCGAACATCAGGACGCTATGTATGCTTATCTGTTTTATCGGATGTTGCAGCGGGCAGAAAATATTTTTCTGTTTTACAATACAGAGACCGATCAATTAGGGCAGGGCGAAAAGAGCCGGTATCTGCAACAATTAATTTTTGAAAGCGGGCTGAAGCTAGAGTCGCAGGTGCTGCATAATCCGGTTATGCCGTTGGCAATAGAGCCAATCGTAATTCCTAAAACCAGAGAAGTGCAGGAAGCCATAATGAAACTCAACGAAGGCAATACGTACTTCAAGGGTATTTCGCCCTCGGCTCTAGCTACTTATCTCGATTGCCGGTTGCGTTTTTATTTTAAACACGTGGCTCGCATAAAAGAACCCGATGAGGTAGAAGATGAATTGGGTGCGCGCGAGCTGGGTAACTTTTTGCACAAGGTGATGGAAAAGTTTTATAAGAACCTGGCGCAGCGCAAGCGCAGCAAACAAGTTGAAGCCGGAGATTTTGCAGATGCCTTGCCGGCTATCGACAAATTGATGGACGAGGTATTTGCGGCCACCTATAACATGGAACCCGGCAAAAAGGTGGAGTACGAAGGGCAAAGTGTAATCATTCAACAGTTGGTTCGAAATTTTGCATCGCGCATTCTGGATTATGATAAAGAGCTGGCTCCGTTTAGTATGGAAGCTGTGGAAGCCGATGGACTTTTGCATCGCGTAAAAATTAGTCATGCCCCGGGCTATGCCGTGTTGGGTGGTAAGATAGATCGGGTGGATCGCAAAGAAAATGTAGTGCGCATTGTAGATTACAAAACGGGTAGCGACAAACTCGATTTTCCGAGTGTGGCTTCCTTGTTCAATCGCAACGACAAGAAACGTGTTAAGGCAGTGTTTCAAACGCTATTGTACGGATTTTTATACCAGACCAACTTTCCACTCAAAGCGAACGACCAGATGGTAACCGGAATTATGAACCGCGAGCTACTATTTGGAAACGCTGAGTTTGGATTAACCCTCAATAAGCAACCGGTGTACAACGTACTTCCGTTAATGCCGGAGTTCAGTACACATTTAACAGCATTGCTCGAAGAAATTTTTAATCCGGAAGTTTCGTTTGACCAGACACAAGATGTAGTGGCGTGCAAGTTTTGCCCTTATAAGAGCATTTGTTATCGCAATTAATTTTTAAGGCGTTGAGCATCCCGTAAGGCGTGGCGATTTTCTCAGGTGTTTTTAAACTTACGCGAAAGCGCTACCGTACCGAAACCCAGCAGCACGTATGCAATCAATAAGATAAAACTGTTGCGTAAGACTATCGGATACCCGAAACTGGTTACATCAATAAAAGGATAGGGGTAGCTGTGTACAATCAGGCCCCGCACTAAAGCATATATAAAATAGACGAACGGGTAAATCAACCAGGTAAAGCAATACGTGTATGAAAGTTTTGCCTTATCGGCAAAGACCAACCAATAGCTACAATAAATGGCAGGTATGGCATAGTGCAACAACACGTCAGCCACATATTGAAGCCCGGTTGGCGACCAGATGTGCGCCAGTAAAAAATGATAAGCCACACCAACCACCAGAATGTAAATAAAAGTGCCGGCCTGCACGGCCGGACTCTTAAAAAAAGAAAGTGTATCGGCAAATACCAGCGCTGCAAAGCAAAGCGTAACCAGGATATTACTCCAGATCGTCATGTAGCTGAAAAATCGCCACACTTCGCCTGCTACGCTTTGATGTTCTGCTATTGCGCGGTCTATAATCAAATAGAGTTGTAAGCAAAGGGCAAAACTGCCGATGAGTAAGCCGGTTGTGGTGATGAGGCGTTTCACGTTAAGTTTAACCTTTTTAAAATTGTCCGGACCAAAAAGTACTGTTGCCGTTTTATTGCAACAGCATCAGAAAGTTATAAATTTTTTTGAGTTCCATGAAGATGCAAAAGAAAGCCCGGCCTTCGTACGAAGGCCGGGCTACACAAAATCGTGGGCATAATTGAATCAACCTTTTGCCAACTCTGCGTTGATATGAATTCTAACTTCATCGCTTACTACCACTCCACCTGCTTCGGTTACTGCACTCCAATTCAACCCAAAATCTTTGCGATTAATTTTTCCATTAATTTCAAAGCCGGCTTTGGTATTGCCCCATGGGTCAACCATTGTACCGCCATACGTGGCTCCAAATACTACTGCTTTAGAAGTGCCACGAATGGTTAAGTTACCTTGCAACGTATAGTCGTTGCCCGAAACTTTTTTTAATGAACCGGTAAAGTCTAAGGTGGGATATTGATCGGCAGCAAAAAAATCGGCCGACTTCAAATGGCCATCGCGGTCGGCTTGGTTCGTATCAATGCTGTTTACATCAAGGCTAAATGATGCGTTTGCACCATCAAAATCTTCGTTGGTGCTTTCTACGCTGCCGCTAAATTTTTTGAAGAAGCCGGTTACAGTGCTGATCACCAGGTGCTTTACTTTAAATTGTACTTCGGTGTGGGTAGGGTCTATACCCCATTTCGTTGCTGTTAAGGTTGCAGTTTCCATAATCTTAATTGTTTTTAGTTGCTTTCTTATACCAGCATTTTCTGGCCGGTTTGCATAGCAAAGGTAGATTGACCTGCTGGGCTAGCGGCTTGAACCAGGTTAAGAAGTAAAGGAAAGTGGCTTGAACCAGATTAAGAAATTGCTGAAGCGGATCCGGAACTTTGTGCTGTTTGTTAAGGGGCTGTTTTCTTTCTTCGGATTTTGCTCAGAAACTCAGGCGTAATGCCCAGGTACGAAGCAATGTACTTAAGCGGTACAAATTGCTCGAGGTGTGGGTACCGTTTTTGAAAATTATGATAGCGGGCTTCTGCGGGAACCGAAAAGGCTTCGATAATTCTTTTCTGATGCGTAACCAGCGAATTCTGAAACATGATCCGAAAGTATCGTTCAAAAATCGGGTGGCGATCCAGTAGCTCTTCCATCCGTACTTTGGGCAGTTGTAAAACTTCGCTGTCGGCCAAGGCGCGGGTAGTATAAATAGAAGGTTGTTGGGTTGTTAAGCTGTGCAGGTCGCCTGTCCACCAGCCGGCCGTGGCAAACTGAATTACCTGGTCGTTAGCTTCTTTATCGGTATAGTACGTCATCAGGCAGCCGGAAGTAACATGAATAAAATTGTAGGTTACCGCACCTGCTTTTTCGATAAACTCGCCTTGCTTTAGTTTAGCCGGATTTAGTAAAGAAATAAAAAAGCGTTCTTCTTCCGGTGTGGGCGTAATGTTTTTACGAATGTGAAACAGGATTTCCTGGCTGTGCGCTTCCATCTTCAGGGTTCAAAGATCAAAAAAAAATTGATACCCGCATCCCGCTTCGGCAATCGCCCCCTCAGGTTCAGAAAAATCTCCCGAATGCTTTTACCTTTGAAGCATGGACCTGGAACGCTTTCGCGAAAGATCAAAAAACAAATTGGCTGAGAATAAGAAGTTTCTTCAAAGCCTGAAAAAGAAAGACGCGCGCTTGGTTGACGATGCCTTTCACGCTGCCCATGAAGAAGTATTTGAAGAAATTGATTGTCTGCAATGTGCTAACTGCTGCAAAACCACCAGCCCCATTTTTTATCAGACTGATATTGAACGCCTCGCAAAATCTATGCGTATGCGGCCGGGCGACTTTATCGAAACGTATTTGCGTGTAGATGAAGACAACGACTATGTTCTCAAGGCGGCACCCTGTCCGTTTCTGGATTCGGATAATTATTGCAAAGTGTATGATAGCCGGCCAAAGGCCTGCCGGGAGTATCCGCATACCGATCGTAAAAAGATGGTGCAGATTACAGAGCTTACTTTTAAAAACACCGTGGTGTGCCCTGCGGTACTGGAAATGGTTGAGCGATTAAAAAAAATAGATCTATAAAGTGGGTTGTGGTGTGCTAAAACCAGAACGGTTGTTTATGCCTTCTGATTTTTTGCATTTACCTTTCGGCCCTGACGCCCGTAGGCTATACTAAATAACCATGTACTCTTTTTTTAACAACCAATTTCTTCCGGCCGAAAAAACCGTGGTGCATGTGAGCGATCTGGCTGTGCAGCGCGGCTACGGTATCTTCGATTTTTTCAAGGCCGTAAACGGGAAGGTGCCTTTTATGGATGATTACTTCGATCGGTTTTACCGCTCCGCAGCATTAATGCAACTACCGGTTTCGCTTACGCGGGAAGAGTTACAAAAGGTAGTACACGAATTACTGCACCGAAATGGGCAAGCCGATGCCGGGATAAAAATGGTACTAACCGGTGGATACTCGCCCGATGGATACGAAATTGCTACCCCTAACCTGATCATTACCCAACAGGCGTTACCCATGCCTTCGGCAAAAATTATGGAGCAAGGTGTAAAAATTATTACCCATGAGTTTCGAAGAGAAATGCCGTTGATAAAATCCATTAACTATACTACGGGTGTGTGGCTGCAGCATAAAGTAAAGGAAGCGAATGCCTACGATGTACTCTACCATTTGAACGGTGAGGTAAGCGAGTTTCCACGTTGCAACTTGTTTGTAGTAAAAGAGAATGGAGCGGTGGTAACACCGGCTGCCCACGTGTTGGAAGGAATTACCCGTAAAAATATTCTTTCTATGGCAGCGATAAATGTTTTGCCAGCCCCGGTAACCTTAACTGATTTGTTGTGCGCCCGCGAAGCATTCTTAACCAGCACTACGAAGCGCGTAGTGCCTATCGTGCAGGTAAACGATGTGCGCATAGGTTCGGGTAAGCCCGGCCCCGTAGTGCAGCAAGTTTTGAGCAAGTTGATTGCGCAAGAACGTGCAGCGTAGCAACGCTTGAAGAAGTCTGCCCATAAATAGATCGTTTAATCAGCTTCATGGCCAAATTCCAGAATTGCAAAAACATGCAGATCGAGAATTTACAACATCAACCGGCTTATCCTTCGTCTGGTAAGATTTCGATATCGCGGATTAAAACTTTTTTAGCAATGGCCTGGCCGGTTTTTGTAGCAGCTAACCCTCCCAGCGCAGTTTCTTTGTAGCGTGTTTCCATGCTGGCACCAATTTCTCCCATAGCATCAATCACTTCGTCAACCGGTATTACGCTGCTTACATTAGCCAATGCAATTTGTGCCGAACTGTTGGCAATAGCAGCCGCACTTGCATTGCGCACTACGCAAGGCACTTCCACCAACCCCGCAACCGGATCGCACACCAGGCCCAGCATACATTGAACAGTTATTGCCACAGCATTAAAAACCTGATCGATATCGCCACCCAGGCAATACACAATAGCACCGGCCCCCATCGCAGCGGCAGTACCTGTTTCTGCCTGGCAGCCACCCACCGCACCCGCAATGCTGGCCTTTTGCTCCATTATTAATGCAATGCCCGCGGCAAGCAGCATGGCTTCTAAAATTTTCTTGTCTTCAACGGAATGAATTTCCTGCAAGGTGTATAGCACCCCGGGCATTATGCCACTGGCGCCCGCGGTGGGGGCCGCAACAATTCGCCCCATGCAGGAGTTTACTTCTTTAGCGGCAAGCGCGCGCGCAATCAGGTTTTGAAATTCTTTGGAGAGAACCGGTTGGTGATGTCTGAATACTTTTTTGGCTCCGTTATTAATCATGCCCGAGCGGGACGTCATCTCCTCGGTAAGGCCGGTTTGTACGGCATCTTTCATTACCGCCCACGCATTGTTCAGCCCTTCCCATATTTGCGTTTCCGTTCGGCCCTTTTGCTCTTGTTCGTACTCCAGCACAACTTCAACCAGGGTTTTCTTTTTTGTGTCGCAATAGGCTTTCCAACCATCAAATGAATCAAACAAGAATGCCATAAGAGATTTTTATTCGAAGTTCGAAGGTAAAACCAGCTTTTCAAACCTTTTGTGGATTTAATTAAAAGGAGCCTTCAAATCTTATTTTTCGAGGCTGTTGAGTTAGGAATCTTTTTTAGTACCTGAAAAATACCAGCACGTTCATCACGTTCCGGAACATCAACAACTTAATTAGGTTTTTACAGTACGCAACGATTCAGCATCTTTAGGCCATGCGAATTGCGTGCTTGCTGGTGTTCATAGTCTTTGCGGTGGAGGCCCGGCAGCCCAACTTTTGGCACGTGTTGGCCGAGGTGGGTTTTAAGAAAACAAAAGTCAACAATCAGGAAGTTGAAGTGCCGGTGTTCAGCAATCACCTTAAAAGCTATCACGGAAATGAAATAAGTTTAAAAGGCTATATTATCCCGGTTAGCGAAACCGGAGCCGAAAGTAAATTCATGTTGTCTTCGTTGCCGCTTAACGTATGTTATTTTTGTGGTGCAGCTGGCCCGGAAACCATTGTAGAAGTAGCAACAAACCAAAAGATAAAGTTTACGTCACAGGCCATTTGGATGCAAGGCATCTTAGTACTTAACGACAAAGACCCCGATCACCACATTTACATTTTAAAATCTGCCCGCATAATTTCCGAACCATGAAAAAATTTTTTCTAACCTGTTTACAAACCATTCTTGTAGTGGTGGCCCTGGCACAATCCAAAGAAGAGGCGGCTATTCAACAAATTTTTAACGAAGCATTGGGCCGTGGCAAGGCGTATGAGTTGCTATCCGATTTATGTACGAACATTGGGCCGCGCTTGTCGGGTTCGCCCGGTGCGGCTGCTGCGGTAGAGTGGAGCCGGCACGTTATGAAAGATCTGGCCTTCGATTCGGTTTGGTTGCAACCTGTAATGGTGCCGCATTGGGTGCGCGGACAAAAGGAAACCGGGCGCCTGATTTCGCGCAAGCAGGGCACCTTGCTTTTGAACGTTTGTGCCTTGGGTGGTTCGGTGGCCACCGGGCCCGCGGGTGTTGTTGCCGGTGTGGTAGAAGTAAAAAGTTTTGAAGAACTAAAGGCGTTGGGAAGTGCCGGGGTAAAAGGAAAGATTGTATTCTTTAACCGGCCTATGGATGCAACCAAAATTCAAACCTTTACTGCGTATGGCGGTGCCGTGGAGCAGCGTGCCAACGGGGCCTCGGAGGCTGCCCGGCTGGGTGCCGTGGCGGCATTGGTTCGGTCTATGGGCTCCAACCTCGAAGACTATCCGCATACAGGCAGTATGCGTTATGCAGCCAACGTTCCAAAAATTCCGGCTTTGGCCATCAGTACAAAACATGCCGAGTTGCTTAGCCGGGTGTTGAAGGAAGAAAAAGAGGTGCAGGTTTATTTAGAGAATCATTCAGTTACTTTAGAAGATGCACCTTCCTTTAATGTGGTTGGCGAAATCCGCGGCAGCGAATATGCTAACGAAATTATTGTTGTGGGTGGCCACCTTGACTCGTGGGATTTAGGCCAGGGCGCGCATGACGATGGTGCCGGCTGTGTGCAGGCAATTGAAGTGCTTCGGTTATTTAAGCAAATGGGGTATAAGCCGAAGCGCACCATACGTGCGGTAATGTTTATGAACGAAGAAAATGGTTTACGCGGTGGCGCAGCGTATGCCCGCCAGGCCGAGTTGCAACGTGCGTTGCGCGATGGAGTTCAACCACAAGTACATATTGCTGCCATCGAATCGGACAGGGGTGGGTTTGTGCCGCGTGGGTTTACGGTGCCTACCGATGCTGCGGCTAAAGCCAAGGTGCGCAGTTGGAAACCACTGCTTGAGCCGTATGGCCTTACCGATTTTAGTACCGAAGGCGGAGGTGCTGATATTGGACCACTGGCCAGCCAGGGTGTACACCTGCTCGGGTTGCTCCCCGACTCGCAGCGGTATTTTAATTATCATCATACAGCCGAAGATACCATCGACAAAGTGGATAAGCGCGAGTTGGAGTTAGGAGCAGCCTCGATGGCTGCGTTGGTTTACCTGATTGATCAATTCGGTTTGAAATAAATTTTAAGGTGAAACGGTTTGCTCGGTTGCGTTGCGTTGTGAGCGTACTTGTAGTTGCCTACCTGCTTGCATTTGCGATTGTTTATTTTTTTCAGAACCGGCTGGTGTTTCAGCGCACGGTGCTACCTACCGCCTATCAATTTCAGTTTGATCAACCCTACCAGGAATATTTTATAAAAGTTTCCGAGGCCGATTCGTTGTGCGCACTTTTTTTTAAAACTGACAGCGTGGCCAAAGGGTTGGTGCTGTACTTCCACGGCAATGCCGATAACCTGCAACGGTGGGGGCAGTATGCTGTTGATTTTACTTCGCTGGGGTACGATGTGTTGATGGTTGATTACCGCGGCTATGGCAAGAGCACCGGCACACCCGATGAAGTTATTTTATACGAGGATGCCGCGCAGGTTGTGCAGTGGACGAAGCAACACATTGCATATAGTAAGTTGGTGATCTATGGCCGCTCCTTAGGTGCGGCTGTGGCCAGCCAGGTAGCGCTTACAGTACACCCGGCCCTGTTGATTTTGGAAACACCATTCGATCGGTTGGCCAGCGTGCTTTATGGCTTTCCGGCTCGCTATCATTTTAATAATGCCGATGTTATTCCGAAGTTAGAGTGCAAAATTGTTGTCTTCCACGGCACGAATGATGGCGTGGTGCCTTTGCGCTCGGCTCGCAGGCTCGAACCTTTACTCAAACTGCACGATCAATTTCTGATTATTGAAGGGGGTAGTCATACCAACCTGCGCAGCTTTGCGGCCTACCACCAAGCGCTTGCTGCCATTTTGCAATAGCTTTTAAGCGTTCGGGTTATTTAATACCTTCGGTTATGATTGTGGTACTTGCAGCATTGTTAACCGGGTATGTTGTACTAGCATTGCTGGTCTATTTTTTTCAACATCTTTTTTTCTTCCGGCCCGAGCGCCTGGCACACACCTTTCAATACCGGTATCCATTTCCGTTCGAAGAACTGGATTTTGAAATGGAGGATGGGGCACGCATTAATGCCATCTACTTTAAGGTTCCCAACTCGCGCGGAGTAGTTTATTATCTGAAAGGAAACTCGCGCAGCATTAAAGGCTGGGGAAAGTTTGCAAAAGACTTTGTAAGCAATGGGTACGATTTTTTTATGATGGACTACCGCGGTTTTGGAAAGAGCCGCGGCAAGCGCACGCAGCAACGGGTGTTTAACGATGCCCAGTTTATTTACAAGTGGCTAACTCAACTGTATGCCGAAGAAAAGATTGTAGTGTACGGGCGCTCGTGGGGGAGTGGCATTGCGGCCCGTGTTGCTTCGTGGAATAAACCCCGGTTGCTTATCCTGGATTCTCCTTATTTTAGTTTTTACTACAACGCGGCACGCTATGCCTTCTGGTTGCCACTCAGGTTAATTTTGCGCTACGACATACGAACCGATCAGTATTTAAAAACAGTTTCTTGTCCGGTGCACATTGTGCACGGAACGCGCGACCGGCTGATTTCATTTGCACAGAGTGAAAAACTGAAAGCCTTGTTTCCCGATAAAATAGTGTTGCATGCCATTCCGGATGCCCGCCATAATAACCTGCCCGACTTCCCTGAATTCTTTGAAGTGCTCTATGAAATTTTGTATGTGAAACCAGAAAATCAAACCGCATGGAAGTAGTTCATCATGCTGCCAGCGACTTTACCCGGATTTTTGAGGTGCTGGGTTATCAGCAAAAAAAATATCCTAACGCCAAAGCACTGAGCGAATGGAGCGAAAGCAGTTGGCACACGTATTCAATTGAAACGATAATTCAATGGGTGGACGCGTTGGCCTGTTGGTTTAAGCGCACCGGCTACCAGCGGGGCGATCGGATTATGTTAATGCCCCTAAGTGGAAGCCCGGCATGGATGGTGATTGACTTTGCTTGCCAACGGTGCGGGCTGGTAACCGTGCCGGTACACCCCACTTCGCGCGCAGAAGACCTTGCCTTAATTGCTGCCGAAACAGAAAGTAAATTATGCATTGCAGCAACTGAAACGTTAGTTGCTAGCGTTAAGGCTGCTTGCGGAAGTGCAATGGAAGTTACGCATTTGCAAAAAGAAGTAGCCGGCTATTTTAACTGGCAGGTAGCAGCGCCACGGCAGGAAGAGTTGAAAAAGTTACTGGCAGAAGATTCCCTAATTGCGGAGACGGATTGGGTAACCATTTTGTACACCTCGGGCAGTTCGGGTATGCCTAAAGGGGTGCCGCTTACTCATCGCAACATCATCCACAACATAAAAGCAATTTTGCCAATGCTGCCCCTGGAGCCGCACCATCGTGTACTTAGCTTCTTGCCGTTTAGTCATATACTCGAACGCATGGCTTGTTATGGATACATTGCATTTGGTGTTGAAGTTTACTTTAACACCGTCCGCGAAAACCTGGCGCACGATTTTCTTTCGGTAAGGCCCTACTTCTGTACCAGTGTGCCGCGCGTGTTGGAAAAAATGTACGACCACCTGCAAGCCCAGCTGCTGACAAAAAATTTTATTAAGAAAAAGTTAATTACCTGGGCATTTAAAGTAGCAGTAAACTATAAAGTGGCCGGTAAAATCCGGGTGGCGTATGCACTTCAGCTGTGGATGGTGAGGTTGTTGGTTTTGCGGCATTGGCGCAAACGCCTGGGTGGCAAACTGCGGTACATGGTGGTGGGTGCGGCTTCGTTACGTCCTGAAATTGCCCGCATGCTATCGGCAGCAGGTGTGCACGTGGTAGAGGGCTATGGCATGACGGAAACTTCTCCGCTTATTTCCATTAACCGATTTGAGCCCGGCCTGAATCGGTTGGGTACCGTGGGCATGGTAATACCCGGAATAGAAGTGCGAATTGATGAACCCGATGCAACGGGTGCCGGAGAAATTCTGGTGCGTGGGCCAAATGTTATGAGCGGCTACTTTAAGCGCCCCGAACTAAATGAAGAAGTGTTTACACCCGATGGTTGGTTGCGCACGGGCGATGTGGGGCTTTTTGAGAAGCACCGGTTTTTAAAAATCACCGACCGGAAGAAGGACATCTTTAAAACTTCGGCCGGTAAGTACATTGCCCCGCAGCCCTTGCAGCGCCATTTTTGTCAATCGCCTTTTATACAGCAATGTTTGATTTTAGGTTTTCAAAAACCATTTGTTACCGCATTGGTGGTGCCCAACTTCGAAGTGTTGCAAGAGTGGTGTAGCCAACAGCACATTCATTGGACGGCCCCGGAGTACATGGTACACAATATTAAAGTGCGTGCCCGCCTGCAACAGGAGATTGATGCACTTAACCAACTGCTGCCAAATTACGAGCAGGTAAAAAACTTTGTGGTATGTGCTGCGGAGTGGACTGCCGAGCGGGGCGAGGTTACCGCCTCGCTCAAGCCGGTACGGCAAAATATTGTGGCTACTTATAAAAGTGAAATCGAGAAATTGTATGCGTAGCAGAACCGTGATATACCATTTTTAAAATACCAAGTTACCCTAACAATATTTAGACAGACAATTTGAACGAGTTCAGAAAATTCATAGAAAACTACACGACACTTTCCGATAACGAATGGAAAGAAATATCGGCTTGCTTTACTCAAAGAACTTTGCTGAAGGACGAAGTACTTTTGGAGGAGGGTAAAATATGCCGATACCTTTATTTTATTGAAACTGGGTTACTACGCTACTACATCAGCAAGGACGGTAAAGACATTACGAAATTTTTTACAGAAGCACCGTACTGCTTTACTTCACAGGTGAGTTTCACAAACGAAAAGCCAGCGACAGAATGTATCCAAGCCATTGAAAAATCCATTATTTGGCAGACAACGTTAAAAGAAGCAAACGACTTGTTAGAACTTAAAAGCTGGAACACTTTTGTTCGTAAGCTTATTCAAGAAGTGCAACATTTTACAGAAAGAATTTTACAGGATATACAAACCGAAACTGCCGAGAGCCGATATAGAAAAATGATAGAAACTAATCCTGAACTTTTGCAACGAGTCCCCTTGCAATACTTGGCTTCATTCTTTGGAATAGCACCACAGTCATTAAGCAGGATTAGGAAGAAAATAGCCAGAAAAAACCGAACTTAACCTAGGTGCAGTAGAAAGTTGATTTGTATGGAGAAATTTGCTCATCATTTTAAACGTAAAATAGATGAAGCATTTTATTGTAATCATTTCAACTTTCTTAGTTATGCAGGCACAAGCACAACAGACCGACTATCACTTCTCACACACAGACAACACCACAGCAACAAGTGACAAAATTTGGGAAGTGTGGACAGACGTTCCTAATTGGAAACAATGGGACAAAGGGCTAAAAGAAGCGTCTTTGGAAGGCGAATTTATCGTTGGTACAAAGGGTAAATTGATACCTGACAAGGGACCCAAAGCGAAATTTGTTATTAGTGAAATTGAGCCTAACAATTCCTATACCTTTAAAACTAAAATTCCTTTTGGCTGGCTGATCATCAAAAGGACATTGGAAGTAAAAGAAGGCGAAACTTTTTTTACTCACGATGTTAAATTTACAGGGTTACTAAAAAAAATATTAGGCAAAAAGTTGGGTAAAAATTACCGAGAAATGTTGCCAAGTGTAATGGCAGAAATCAAGCAACTTGCCGAAAGCAAATGAAGATACTACTCTTCTTTGTTTTTCTATTTGCTTCCCAGTTTGTAAAGGCACAAATTTTTAAAGACTTAAAACCAGATATTAATATCCGGTTGAGTTTTTTGGTTTTCCCCTTTACCACACTTTTAACAGTTGAAGGACGGACAGTTGGTAATCTGACACTTCAGTTAGAAACTGATTTTTTGAATACACACGGGGCAAATCTTAAGTACTTTATGCAAAATAGAATGGATGGACATTATGTTTTTACAGGCGTTGCATTTATGGAGAATAAGTTGTTACGCAAAGACAAACAAATTACTTTTTTGCTCTATGCGGGTTACGGCTATGCTTACAGGTTTGGAAAACTAAAGCATTGGACATTTGACAACCGAATTGGTATTGGTTCAACTACCAACGCAGATAAAAACTCGACTTATCCAGTAATTAAAACGGGCGTAGGTTACATCTTTTAATTTTTACAGAATGACAGCAATCAAAATTGTTTATATCGCAAATATTATTGTAGCAGGCTACATTGGTGTTACTTCTTTATTTTCCTCAAAATTTTCATCTGCTATCATTTTTCAAAACAGTTACCAAACTACTGATGTAATTCGATTAGTAGGTTGTTTGTGGTTAGCAATTGCTGTGTTATCGGTTTGTGGACTTTGGCGACCATTGACGTTTTCGCCAGTTTTATTACTACAATTTTTCTACAAAGGAACTTGGCTTCTGGTAGTTGCCGTTCCAGCTATAAAAAATAATCAGGCATATCCTTCGGGTATGGCAATATTTTTTTTAGTTTGGGTATTAATCTTACCATTTACTATTCCCTGGAATGAGTGGATTAAATAATGAAAATGATTGAAATTTTACGTCAACATATAGTTAACCGACTTGGGAAAGACATTCAAAATTTGGACACAGTTCTAGGTCACTTTAAATCTATTGAAATTGACAGAAACCAGTTTTTGTTGGAGCAAGGACAAGTCTGTAAACAAGTCTATTTTATTGCCAAAGGCTGCCTTCAGGTTTTTACTTACGACAATGAAATGAACGAAACAACAAGAGATATTGTAATTGAAGATAATTGGTGTTCGGAATTGTTGAGTTTTGGTAGTGGTCAACCTGCAGCAGAAAATATACGAACGGTTGAGTCATGCCAACTATTAGCCATTGATAAGCAAGGGTTTCAAACGATGATGCTAACCGTGCCACAGTTTGACAAAGTTTACAAACAAATTCTTGAAGCATCCTATGCCAACTCTGTGTATCGTATCAACACATTTGTAGCTCTTTCAGCACTGGACAGAATAAAATGGCTAATGGAAAAACGACCTCAACTTATGACCAGGGTTTCAAGCAGGCTCATAGCTTCATATTTGGGCATTAACAAAGACGTTTTTAGCAGACTAAAGGCTAAATTATAAATTGTAGACTTTTGTCATCGTTGAGTAAAAATTGTGCTTTGCATTTTTGCATCATCATTCACAATTAAAACTAAAAGACAATGACAGAGTACATTTTGTTGTTCCGAAATGCAAGTGCTGAAAACGGCTATTTGGCAACTTCCCAAGATATGGCGGAAGACATGCCGAAGTGGCAAGGTTGGATAGGCAATATAGCGATGCAAGGCAAATTAGTAAGCACAGCGCCTATTCGCTATGACGCTTCAATTGTTGATAGCCTTGGTGTAAGCACCAACGGGCAACCTTACAAAGAAACCAACAGCGTTTTGGTTTCTGGCTATTTAATTTGTAAGGCAGACAGTTTGGAAGAAGTTAGGGAGTGGAGCAAGACCTGCCCAATTTTAAAGTATCCAAACAGTTCAGTTGAGATAAGACCACTTGTTCCATTTCCAACAAACTAAAAGGCTACGACTATGGACAAAATCCTGAATTTAGGGAAGTACATTTTCCCTTTATCGTTCTTACTTTATGTAGGGCTACATTTAGGTAAGCCAGAGGTTGGTGCTGCATTTGTGCCAGACTACATACCATTTCCATTTTTTTGGAACTACTTTACCTTGGTTTGCATTTTGCTTTTTATTGTAAGTGCGGTTATTGCCAAGTACGACAAGTTAGCCTACGCACTAATGGCTTTATATGTAATTTTAATGGGCGTATTGGTTCACCTACCAAGAGCCATGGGACACGAATTAGATGTAACAGCTATGAGTACTAACCTTGATAGAGAAAGGGAACTTGAAATGGTAAACTTTTTCAGGAACATAATGGTAACAGGTGCATTATTGGCCTTTGCAAAATTTGTAGCCAAAGACAAAAGAGTAATTGGCTGAAAGGAGAAAAACGGCACAAAATAAGTGCCTGGCAAAGCAGGGCTGATGGAAGTATGTCAACATTTGTACTTCTATCAGCCTTCGTACTAAACAAGCTGTATTCCAAGGTCCTTACCCTCACCAGCCCCGAAACGTTACGCAGTTGCTGCTGCGGCATTGGCACGTTCCAGGTCTTCGGGTGTATCAATGCCCAGTGTTTCCAATAGCGTTTCGGCTGTTTTAATTTTGAAACCGTTTTCCAGCCAGCGCAGTTGCTCTAACGATTCGGCTTTTTCCAGCGCTGAAACTTGAAGCCGGGTGATTTGTTGTAATACATCGGCCCGGTACGCATACAGGCCTATGTGTTTGTAATACAAGTGGTGTTGAGTCCAGTTGGTTTCGGGGCCACGCCAAAAAGGAATGGGCGAGCGACTGAAGTACATTGCTTCGGATTTATTATTAAGTACCGCCTTTACCACATGCGGATTGAGCAACTGTTGCTGGTGGGTTATTTTTTTTACCAGCGTGGCCAGTTCGGTTTCACCATCCAGCAACGCGGCAAGTAATTCAATTTGCTCCGGATTAATAAACGGCTCATCGCCTTGGATGTTGATAACATAGTCGTACGGTTCTGGTTGTTGCGAAAGCACTTCGTAACACCGATCGGTGCCGCTGGCATGCGTTTCGGCCGTAAGGCAAGCCGTGCCGCCAAACGTGCGCACACAGTCTAGAATTTCCTGGTTATCGGTGGCCACTATTACGCGATGGAGTGCCGGAGCTTTTAATGCTTGCGCATACACGCGCTGAATCATCGGCACTCCGCCAATCAGCGCAAGCGGCTTGCCGGGGAAGCGGGTGGATGCATAGCGGGCTGGTATGATACCAAGAATTTTCATTCGCATGTAATTATCAGCGTACGGAGCTGCATGAAGAAAAAAATCTATTCCACTTTTTTTACGCGCAAGGTAGTGCCTTCCATGCCGATCACCTCAATGGTTTCATCGCGATCAATAAATTCACCGCGGGTAAAGGCATCGTAAACTTGTTCGTCTATTACTACCTTGCCACTGGGGCGCAACACCGTTAGCGCTTTGCCTTGTTTACCAAATAAATCTTTTTGAAAACTGCTTACGCTGTAGCCGCTGGCCACATCTTGCGTATCGTTGAGGGCAATGCGCTGAAAGGCTTTTGTTTGAGTTAAGCGTGCACCGCCAAAGAATAAAAGCAATACGCCTCCGGTTAAGCCACCCAGCATGGCTACCGTGGCGGTTATAATATCGCCCAGGGGCACAAATTCAAAATTGAAAAAATCGTTGTTGAGCATGATTAACACCAACGACACTACGGTAAGTGCAATACCACTAACACCGGCTACTCCAAAGCCGGGTATAAAAAATATTTCGGCAATAATAAGAATGATGCCCAGGAAGAGCGCGATAATTTCCCAGTAAGCAGCCAGGCCATTGAGGTAATACGGCACCAGGTAGAGCACCAATGCCACCACCGCAGCAAGTAGCGGAAACCCAACTCCGGGTGTTTGCAATTCAAAATAGATACCGCCAATGATTACAAGTATTAAAATACCGCTGATAAACGGATTTAAAAAAATTGCAATAATTTTTTCCGCAGCGCTTAGTTTAAAGGTTTCTATTGTATAGTCGCTTACATGATTGCGCTCCAGAATTTCTTTTATGCTCTCTACTTTCGCTTCGCAATATCCGTTGGCGAGGGCTTCGGTGGTGGTAAAGGTAATTACCTTGCCGGCTTGCGTAATGCTGTCAATCACAATGTTTTCATCCACCATGGCTTCGGCAATGCGGGGGTTACGGCCATTTTCTTCGGCTGTCGATCGCATAATCGATCGCATGTACGATTGGTACTTGTCGGGTGCAGCCCCGCCACTTCCATCTACCACGGTGGCCGCACCAATGGTAGCACCGGGAGCCATGTAAATACTATCGCAGGCAATAGAAATTAAGGCTCCGGCCGAGGCAGCATCGGAATTGATAAACACCCACACCGGAATTTTCAGCGCCATGAGCTCATCAACAATTTCTTTGGTGTCGTTCAATGCGCCCCCAAAGGTGTCCATGTCGATAATAATAATGTCTGCTTTTTTTTCGCTTGCGTGAGCCAACCCCAGTTTTACATAGCGGGCCATGCGCGGGTCTATCTCCGATTTTATTTCCAACACCACCACATTTTTTTTAACAGCAGGTTGTGCAATGGAAATCTGCGCAAGCAACACGAAACAACTAAAGGCTAACAGCATTCGCATGGTTGTAGTAATTTTGGTTAAAAGTACTAAGTCTTGACCGAAAAAACCGATGTAGTTTACCGGGCAGCCACCGGAAGTGTACTCTGGAATTTACTTCCGGCCAACGGAGGGCGCTTAGTGGTGCTGGAAGAACGTAGCGAGCAACAGCAGCAAGTTGCATTTGTGTGCATAACCGAAGCAGGTAAGGAGTTGTGGCGCAGAACCGATTTACCAGAACCCTGGTGGATTAACCTGGTGTACGTAGGCAACGCCCACGTGTGGTTGCGCAAATTTGAATCAACCGCTAACCCCGATGCGGCCCGCTGGTTGGTGTTGAACCTGGAAACCGGAGTTGAAACAACGGCTACGCCAGAACCAGAAAATACGATCTCGGCACTACGGCCGTTTGTGTATTTGCAGGGCGAGCCCGACTTTGAAACCGTAGCAACTTTTATGAAGAAAATTGGCGCCCCGATATTTTTGGGCGCAGAGTACCGCGAGCATGGCGGGTATCTGTTCATTTCGGGTTATACCGGGCAACCGGCCAATTATACCAACATGCTGTGGTGCCTGCGGCAAGACGGCACCTTGTGCTGGCAACAGCAAATTGGCACGAATTTGAAAGGCATTGGCACCGGTACGTTTTTTATTGCCGGCAGCCGGTTGTTTTTTGTGAAGAACAAAACAGAATTGGTAACTTTTCGCATTGTTTAAACTTATGATAAAGGTAATTTTTTTAGCGCTTGTGTCGTGGACGGCAACAGGTGCTCCTGCCGACTCCCTCCGTTTGGAAACCATTAACGGCAAACAGTTTATCATTCACCAGATTGATGAGAAGGAAACGCTCTATGCCATCTCAAGACGTTATGGTATTCCTGTAACTGCTATCCTTGAGCACAACCCCACAGCCGATGGTGGCCTGGCGGTAGGCCAGCTTTTAAAAGTACCTTATGTGCCTAAAACCAAACCGGCCGCACTAGCGGGTGGCGATCGCATTCATAAAGTTGCCGCTAAAGAAACCTTGTTTTCCATTTCGCGGCTGTACGAGGTGTCGGTAGATGAGATTAAAGAATGGAATAAGCTAACCGATAATTCGCTTTCGTTGGGGCAGGAACTCGTTATCCGGAAACGAAGCAATGCTTCTGTACAAACACTGCCGGCACAGCAAACCGTAAAAGGTGTGCACACGGTAGCGGCAAAAGAAACTTTGTTTTCAGTTGCCCGCCAATACAATGTAACCGTGCAGCAACTGCGCGAGTGGAACGCGCTGGGCAGCGATGAAGTAAAAATAGGACAAACCTTAGTGGTTGCGCCAACTATGCAAACCCGCACCGAAACAATTCAGCAACCGCATACCGAAGTGGTTGAGATAAAAGAAACGGTACGGCCCGAAATAAAACCCGAAGTTAAACCGGAAGTAAAGCAACCGGAAGTAAGAGAAACCACCATTCGTATTTCAGAAAGTGTGGCGGGCACCGATGAGGTAAAAGAGATGGGCTTAGCCGAATTGATCGATGGCACCGATGGTAACCGCAAGTACCTGGCGTTGCACCGCACGGCCAAAGTGGGCACCATTTTAAAAGTGCGCAACGAACTGAACAACCGCGAAGTATTTGTGCGCGTGGCGGGTTCGCTCCCCAACATTGCCGCTAATACCAATGTGGTGATTAAAATTTCTAAATCGGCATACGACAGGTTGGGCGCAATAGATCCGCGCTTTCGTGTGGAGGTTACCTATTATAAATAAGTATGAGGTGGGCCGCGGTGTTTGTGTTAGTTGTTGGCGGCCGCATGTATGCACAAAACCTGGTGCCTAACCCGGGCTTCGAGCAATATTATAAGTGCCCCGGATCTTACACCTCGAATGCGGCCGGAGAAATTGCTCCGGGTTGGACTTCGCCCAGCACGGGTACGCCCGATATGTTTCACATGTGCAGCCTTGGCGAAGCCGGAGTGCCTACCAATTGGGCTGGCTACTCCAAAGCCTACATCGGTTCGGGCTATGCCGGCATTTATTGCTACCTGCTGCGGCCCGGCAAAGAGTACCGCGAATATTTGCAGGCCCAGCTAAGCACCCCGCTGGAAGCCGGAGGTGAATACCTGGTGGAATTTTATTTCAAACTCTCGTCCAACTCGCGCTACAGCATCGATCGCATCGGGTTTTTGCTTTCCGACTCTTCGTACCGCATACCACACGATGGCGTATTACCCGTGCCTGCTACCTACGAGCGGATTACGAAAACCATTTACTCCAAAGCAACCGGGTTGTGGACTCGCTTTGGCTATACGCACCTTGCCAAGGGTGGCGAAAAATTTTTAACCATCGGAAATTTTTCGAACAGCAATGATACCCGCACCCATTACATTGCCAACTCGCAAGCCACCGAGCCCATGCTGGCAAAGGCAGCTTACTTTTATATTGATGAAGTAAAAGTTGTAAAGGTGGGGGGCGCAGCGCCTCCGGTTTTAACGGGCTACCCGGATTTGAAAACCAATCAGGATTACATTCTGAAAAATATTCAGTTTAAATACAACGATTACACGCTGCTGCAGGAGTCGTACCCCGAACTGAAAAAGTTAGTGGCGGTGTTGCAATACCATACAACCTGGAATGTGGTAGTAAGCGGCCATACCGATGATATTGGCTCTGATCTATTTAACAACGAACTCTCATTGTTGCGTGCCGGCAGCGTGGCCGACTACCTGATTGAAAATGGAATTAACCCCGGCCGGATTAAAACCATGGGATTTGGTAAACAAACCCCGCTGGTAAAAGGTACCGATGAAACTTCGCGGGCCACCAACCGCAGGGTAGAGTTGCGCTTTTTAAACTAATGGCGCGCAAAAAAAATACCCTCCTAAAACTGCGCGACTTTCTAATCGCGAAAGCGGAGTACTATAACAACCCGAACTTTATTGCGACCGACCCCATCTCCGTGCCGCACCGGTTTACCCAGCCGCAGGATATTGAAATAGCGGCCTTCTTTGCGGCCACGCTTGCCTGGGGCCAACGCAGCACCATTATTGCCAAGTGCACCGAATTACTGGCTATGATGGACAACCGGCCGTATGAGTTTGTAGTACAGCATAAGCCGCACGAGCTGAAACCCTTTACAAAATTTAAACACCGCACCTTCAACGCCACCGATACACTTTATTTTATAGAGTCGCTGTCGGGATTATATAAAAGCTATGCTTCGCTGGAGGAGGTGTTTGTGCAAAACCTGAACCTTGCGCAGCCGGCTGCTGCCGATGTTTTTTTGATTGAACACGCATTGATTCAATTCAATAAGATGTTTTTCCGGTTGCCCGATGCCCCGGCCCGCACACACAAGCACGTAAGCACACCGGCCCGCAAATCGGCTTGTAAAAGATTAAATATGTTTTTGAGGTGGATGGTTAGACAAGATACCTGCGGTGTAGATTTTGGAATCTGGAAAAAGATTTCGCCCTCGCAACTCGTATGCCCATGCGATGTGCACGTAGAGCGGGTGGCCCGCCACTTTAACCTCATCACCCGAAAGGGAATGAGCTGGCAAACGGCCATAGAACTTACATCGGCCTTACGCCAACTTAACCCGGCCGATCCGGTGGTGTTTGATTTTGCATTGTTTGGAATGGGCGTAATGGAAAACCATCCGCCAGGCGCCCGGTCTTACTGAATAAATTGACAAGCGGTAGTACCATTGTTATGGATTTATTTCTAATTTTCTTACTCTATACTTAACACACACTCGAATACTATTTCTATGAATCTAAACATCGATGCAGAAAAGGAACTTACCTACGATGCCATTGTAGTAGGTACGGGGATCAGCGGAGGCTGGGCTGCAAAAGAACTTACCGAAAAGGGGTTGAAAACGCTGGTGCTGGAGCGTGGCCGCATGGTTGAACATCCCAACTATCCTACCGCCACCAAAGACATTTGGGAGTTTCCCAATGCCGACAGGCCCACACAGGAAGACCTCGAAAAGCAGGGCGTTCAAAACCGAACCGGGTACACCATCCGCCAATCTACCAAGCATTGGTTTGTAAACGATTTGGAAAATCCATACACCGAAAAAGAAGGCAAGCGATTCGATTGGATGCGGGGTTATCATGTGGGTGGTCGCTCCATTATGTGGGGCCGTCAAAGTTACCGCTGGGGCGATTTTGATTTTGAAGCCAACTTGCGCGAAGGAATTTCTATCGACTGGCCTGTGCGGTACAAAGAAATTGCACCGTGGTACGATTATGTAGAAACGTTTGCCGGAATCAGCGGCCAATCGGAAGGGTTGGATTATTTACCCGACAGCAAGTTTCTGCCGCCAATGGAGTTGAATTGTGTGGAGAAAGAACTGAAGAAATCCATGAAGGATAAATTCGGAAGGCTCTTAACCATAGGCCGGGTAGCGCACATTACTTCGCCATTATCGCATAACAATAGTGCGCAACGCGGCCAGTGTCAGTATCGCAACTTGTGTAGCCGCGGTTGTCCATACGGAGCATACTTTAGCAGCAACTCGTCCACACTGCCGGCTGCGGCCAAAACCGGCAACATGACGCTGCGCCCCAACTCCATTGCCTACGAATTGATTTACGATGAAAAGAAAGGCAAGGCTACCGGAGTAAAAGTGCTGGATGCCGAAACCGGAGAACAATTAGAGTTTAAAGCCAAAGTGATTTTTCTGTGCGCCTCTACCATGGGCTCAACGTATATTCTGATGAACTCCATCTCCAGCCGTTTTCCTAACGGCCTCGGTAACGACAGCGATCAATTAGGGCGCAACATCATGGATCACCACCTGGGTGTGGGCGCCAGTGGCGAGTGGGAAGGCTTTGAAGATCAATATTATTTCGGGCGCAGAGCCAACGGGATCTACATTCCGCGCTTCCGCAACATGGGCAAAGAAAAACGCGACTACCTGCGGGGCTTTGGTTACCAGGGAGGCGCAAGCCGCCAGGGCTGGCAAAGTTTAATTGCCGAAATGAGCATTGGTGCCGATCTGAAAGAAGCCGTAACAACTCCCGGCAAGTGGACGCTGGGCATGGGTGGCTTTGGCGAAGTACTGCCGTATGCCGACAACCGCGTAACTATAAACCGTGATAAGAAAGATAAGCACGGATTGCCCACGCTTACGTTCGATACCGAACTGAAAGAGAATGAATTTAAGATGCGTAAGGATATGGCCAACGATGCAGCCGAAATGTTGGAGGCAGCCGGCTTTAAAAATGTGCGCTCGTACGACAGGCCCAGTCAGCATGGGTTAGGGTTAGGCATTCATGAAATGGGTACGGCCCGCATGGGTAAAGACCCTAAGACTTCGGTGCTCAACAAAAACAACCAGGTACATGCTGTAAAAAATGTTTTTGTTACCGATGGTTCGTTTATGACTTCGGCCAATTGCGTAAACCCCTCGCTTACGTACATGGCATTTACGGCACGCGCTGCCGACTTTGCCGTAAGCGAATTGAAAAAAGGAAACCTGTAATCACACTTTAAGAAACGATTATGAACCAACTAATGGATAGAAGAGAAGCCCTGCGCAAAACCGCGTTGCTGATGGGCGCTGCTGTTTCGGCCACCGCCTTTGCCGGAATTATGCAAGGGTGTAAGGCAACTCCGGAACTTACCTATGTGCCTTCTTTCTTTACGGAAGATCAGGCACGCCTTGTAAGCGAGCTGGCACAAACTATTATTCCGAAAACCGATACCCCCGGTGCGAAGGAAGCCGGAGTGCCGGGCTTTATAGACCGGATTTTGAAAGAGTGCTATAAGAAAGAAGATCAGGATAAATTTTTGAATGGCCTGGCCGAGTTTGAAGCTGCGGCCAAAGCTGCTCATGGAGATAGTTTTATTTACCTGAGCCCCGAAAAGCAACTGGCCTTTGTGAAGGCGCAGAATGAAGCAGCCGTAACCGCGGTGCGTGCCGATGCCTCGCAGCCACGGCCGTTTATTCTTTCGGCAAAAGAGTTAACGTTGCTGGGCTTTTTTACCAGCGAGCCGGGCGCTACGCAAGTGTTGCAATACGAAGCTGTGCCGGGTTCGTACAAAGGGTGTATTCCTCTAAGCGAAGCGGGTAATGGAAAAACGTGGGCATCGTAATTAATTTTTCTTGAATTGATAAAGGTCGTGGGGTTTCTCACGACCTTTTTATTTGTAAGCGGTTGTTTGGTTGTAGCAGTGGGTGATGCGCATACCAGACTGCCGATGGTTATTTTGTACTTGCAAGCCCGCCTGCAAAGAAAATCCGTTATCTTTCAGTTTACGCAAACAGCGTACAAACTAAACAAGGCATTTACACTATGAAGCAGACAATACTAGGAGCAGGTGGAGCAATAGGAATTGAGCTCGCGAAAGCATTGCCACACTACACATCTCAAGTTAGGCTGGTGGGGCGTAATCCCAAAAAGGTTAATTCAACCGATGAACTTTTTAAGGCCGACCTCACCAATCGTGAACAAGTTTTTAAGGCCGTTGAAGGAAGCGAAATAGTTTACCTGATGGTTGGTTTTGACTACAACACAAAACTCTGGCAGCAATTGTGGCCACCGCTTATAAAGAATGTGATTGATGCCTGCCTGCAGGTTAATGCCAAACTGGTATTCTTTGATAATGTTTACGCAATTGGTGGCAACCATGTTAATCATATAACCGAAAACTCACCCATAAGTCCTACAAGTAAAAAAGGAGAAGTAAGAGCCGAAGTTGACAGGCAGCTACTGGAGAGCGTAGAGAAGAGAAACCTAAAAGCAATTATTGCCCGCTCGGCCGACTTTTTTAGTGGTGTTAGGAAAAAAAGTATGTTAATGAATATAGTTTACGATAATCTTGCCAAAGGCAAAAAAGCGCAATGGTTTTGTAATGCAAAAGTAATTCATAGCGTAAGTTATACACCTGATTTGGCAAAAGGTACGGCCATACTTGGAAACTCCGCGGAAGCATATAATCAAATCTGGAACTTACCTACCGATACACAAAAAATAACAGGCGAAGAGTGGATAAACCTTTTCGCGCATGAACTGAAGACTTCCAACGCCTATCAGGTTTTGCCGGGTTGGGGAATAAAAGCACTCGGACTCTTTATACCGATTCTTCGGGAAATGTATGAAATGCGGTACCAGTATGACAGAGATTACTATTTCGATAGTTCAAAATTTAACAATTACTTTAACTACACCCCAACCAGAAATGCGGAGGCAGTTAGGCAAACCGTTGAGCAATTGAAAAGGAATGCCAGTGCATAAGGTTGGCGGAGCCGGGTTTTAACATGCCCGTTGGGATGTTTTTGTTTAAGCTTATTGCCGGTTCTCTTTTCAATGCCTTCAGCGCACTACTAAAAAATCTTTCCGGGGTTTAAAATACCATGCGGATCGAAGACAGCCTTAATCCCGCGCATCAACTGCAAATTCACTTCGCTCATGGCAATAGGCATGTACGGGCGTTTGGCAATTCCAATACCATGCTCACCCGATAGCGTGCCGCCAAGACTTACCGTTAGTTTAAAAATTTCACCAATGCCTTCGGGTATGCGCGTAGCCCAGTCGTGTTCACTGATGTTTTCTTTTAAAATATTTACATGCAGGTTGCCATCGCCCAGGTGGCCAAAGCAAACGGTATTGAAGCCGTAGCGAGTGCCGATTTCTTTTATCCCTTTTATTAGTTTCGGCAGGTTGTTGCGGGGCACAACCACGTCATCCGACTTGGTAAGTGTGTACCAGTTTACCGCAGGCGAAATATTTTTGCGCACTTTCCACAGTTCTTCTTTCTGCGCGCTGCTTTCGGCAAACAATACCTCGCCACTTTCAAATTTCTCTACCACATTCATTACACGCTCGGCATCGCGCATCAGCACTTCTTCATCGTTGCCATCCAGTTCGCACAGCAGGTACGCGTCCATGCCGTCCACCAGCTTGGTGGTAACGGGGCTGTTTAAAACTTTCTCGCAGTATTCATACGTTTTGATGGCGGCTTCGCGTTCAAAAAATTCCATTCCCGAAGGCATAATGCCTTCTACAAAAATGGCGGCAATGGCTTTGCAGGCTTCTTCGTTGGTAACAAAGGGTATTAATAGCAACACATTTTTTTGAGGCAGTCCCCGTAGCTTAAAAACAATTTTAGTAATAATGCCCAGTGTGCCTTCGCTGCCGCACATCAACTGGGTAAGGTTGTAGCCGGTAGAGTTTTTTAAAACATTGGCCGCAGTCCAGATAATTTCGCCTGTGGGCAACACTACTTGCAGATTAAGAACATAGTCGCGCGTAACGCCATACTTTACTGCTTTGGGGCCCCCGCTGTTGTTGGCCAGGTTGCCGCCCAAAAAGCAAGAGCCTCTGCTGGCCGGATCGGGCGGATAGAACAACCCTTTTTCTTTTACCGCATTTTGAAACACTTCGGTAATCACACCGGGTTCAACGGTGGCTTGCAGGTTCAACTCATCGATATTGAGAATCTTATTGAACCGCTCCATAGAAAGTACTACCCCGTGCTGTACGGGAATGGCCCCACCGGCCAGGCCCGTGCCGCCCCCGCGCGGAGTTACCGGCACCCGGTGCGCGTTACAGATTTTTAAAATAGCGCTTATCTCTTCGGGCGTACCCGGCTTTACTACTACATCGGGTAAAAAGAGATAGTCTTCGGTTTTATCGTGGCCATACTCGGTGCGTTGTGCCTCTTCGGTAAGTAGAAAGCCATCGCCCACCACCGCCCGCAGCTCGTTTATTATTTCATGAGTGGTTGGTTTACCAACCTGAGATGTTTTAGCGTTTACCATCAATGCAGTACCTTTGATTTCGGGAATGAGCTTACCAACAAACTTCAAAATTACTGAAATAACTTTTCAATGGCGGTGGCTTTGCCTGCTCATTTTATTTTTGTTGAGCTCGTGTGTGTCATCGCGTGTACACCAGCAGCGCGAACAGGTAATTACTACCGCACGCTCGTTTACCGGAACGCCCTATAAATATGGTGGCACCACCCGCGCAGGCATGGATTGTTCGGCCCTTACCGGCCATGCATACCGGGCTATTGAAGTAGAACTCCCGCGCTCAGCCGATGCTCAGGCTGCCGTAGGAAAAAAAATTAAGCGCAAACGCGTGGCCCCGGGCGACCTGGTGTTTTTTGCCACGGGAAAAAAGAAACGCGAAATCACACACGTGGGTATTGTTACCGATGTGAATGGCCTTAGCGATGTGAAATTTATACATGCTTCCACTACGTTGGGAGTAGTGGAGACCAATCTGTACTCGGAGTATTACAAGAAGCGCTTCCGCAAAGCGCGCAGAATTATTGATTAACAACTATGACAACAAGACGCAAATTTCTTCAACTGGGTGCTGTGGCTTCGATGGCATCGCTCTCAAAAGTGTTTGGTAAACCGGCACGGCCAGTTTCCAAACCGGTGGTAATTTCTACCTGGAATTTTGGTGCCGATGCCAACAAGGAAGCCTGGAAAATTTTATCGGCCAATGGCCGTGCGTTGGATGCCGTGGAAGCCGGTGCCCGGGTGCCCGAAGGCGACCCAAAAGAAAGCTCGGTGGGGCTGGGTGGTTTGCCCGATCGCGATGGCCGGGTAACGTTAGACTCGTGCATCATGGATGAATTTGCCAACTGCGGTGCCGTGGCTTGCCTGGAACACATCGTGCATCCGGTTTCGGTGGCGCGCAAAGTGATGGAGAAAACACCGCATGTTTTTTTGGTAGGTGCGGGGGCTCTCAAGTTTGCCCTCGATCAGGGCTTTAAAAAAGAAAACCTGCTCACCAAAGAATCGGAAAAAGCCTGGAAAGAATGGCTGAAGACTGCGAAGTACAAGCCGGTAGCGAACATCGAAAATCACGATACCATTGGCATAGTAGCCGTAGATGCCTCGCAAAATTTATCCGGTGCCTGCACCACCAGCGGTATGGCGTATAAAATGCAGGGGCGCGTGGGCGATTCGCCCATTATTGGTGCGGCTTTATTTGTAGATAACGAAGTGGGTGCGGCTACCAGCACAGGAGTAGGCGAGGAAGTAATTCGCATTGTCGGCTCGCACTTAGTTGTTGAATTAATGCGGCAAGGCAATTCGCCCCAACAAGCCTGCGAGTTGGCTGTTGGGCGAATTGTAAAAAATCAGCCTCAAAAATCGAAAGAGATCCAGGTTGGATTTTTAGCCTTAAATAAAAATGGTGAGTATGGAGCCTTTGCCTTGCAGAAAGGATTTACCTACGCAGTATATAGCAACGAAGTGCCCAACAAAATTTTTGAGGCGAAAAGTTATTATTGATAAATTTGAAATATGGAATCAGTAATAATTACTCCAAAAAATAGAAAAGAACTTAAGTTTGTTACTGAATTACTAACCAAACTAAAAATTCAGAACAAACCGTTAACCCTACCTGAAAATGAAAATTTGGGACTCTCTCTACTTATGAGCGATGTTGATCGCAAAAAGAAAGTATCAGAAAAAATTATTATAAAGAAGTTGAAAGTATAATGAATGTTCAATTTCTTGATCAGTTTAATCGGGATGTAAACAGACTTCAACACGCTTAGGTGAAGAGAGCGTTATATAAACGATAGCAGAAATAAAGTCGACTAATTCACTTACTGAAATCAAAAACATCAAAAAGCTTCAGGGTTTTAAGGCTGCGTATCGGATAAGAATAAGAGATTATCGGCTTGGGTTCTTTCTAACGGGAAATACAATAGAGTTTGCAAGAATCTTAAACCGGAAAAAAATCTATCGCTATTTTCCTTAACGGTGTATGAAGATCGAAATCGTTGTCTATAATATTGAATCTGCGTTGAAAGCCCAGGAGGGCGGGGCTGATCGCATTGAACTATGCGATAACCCGGGCGAAGGCGGAACTACGCCCTCGTATGCCATCATTGAATCGGTACGCCAGCATGTAAGCATGGATGTGTTTGTAATGATTCGGCCCCGGGGTGGCGATTTTCATTACTCCAGCTATGAGTTTTATTGCATGAAGCGCGACATCGATCAGTGCCAGCGCTTAAGTGTGGATGGGGTGGTGTTGGGCATTCTTAATGCCGATGGTACCCTCGATAAAAAGCGTTGCAAAGAATTGATAGATCGTGCCCGGCCGCTAAAAGTTACGTGCCACCGCGCATTTGATATGACGCGCGATCCGTTGCAAGCACTTGAAGATTGTATCGAGGTGGGTTTCGATAGAATTCTTACTTCGGGCCACCAGGCTACCGCCCACCTCGGGGCCGATCTGATTGAACAACTAATTCAATACGCCAACGGTCGCATTGCCATTATGCCAGGCTCGGGTGTAAACGAAAACACCGTACAAGCGCTTATTAAAAAAACCAAAGCCACCGAAATTCATTTCTCTGCCACCGCTTTCCGCGAAAGCGCCATGCAATATCGCAACCCGGCCATTGCCAGCATGGGTTCCGATGCCGGTGCAGAGTTTAAACTTCGAACCGTAGATCCGCAACGGGTGCGCCTTATCCGGCAATTAGCCGAAACAGCATTATAGTTTGGGCTTACCAATTCCAGAATTCCCGTATTATCAGCATATTTCGGTAATGTTAAATTAACGGTATGCGAATTCTATTGGTGTGTTGGTTCTGTTGGGTTGCTGTAACGGTGCGCGGTCAGATCATGATTAACGAAGTGTGCCCGGCCAATGCCGATATAAATTTCGATCCGGAGTTTTTTAATTTTTCGCCATGGGTAGAATTGTACAATGCGGGCAGCAGTTCAGTGGCTGTGGGCAGCTACTTTCTTTCAGACGATCCGAACGAACCGGCCAAGTGGGCAATTCCGGCCGGCACAACCATCCTGCCAAAAAGTTATCTCCTTATCTGGTGCGATGGGCGCAATACCGGCTTGCATACATCTTTCTCGCTTGATAGTGACGGAGAGCATGTGGTGCTCTCATCTCCCGGGCGGCAACTGATTGACCAGGTTGCCTATCCAAAACAATATGCCAACGTTAGCTACGGGCGCAAATCCGATGGCCATGCCGAATGGAAATACCTTACCAAACCAACCCCGGTGGGTGCCAACGAAATGCCCGCGGGGTTGCCGGTGCTCAGCGCTCCGGTGGCTTCTGTAAAATCGGGGCGCTTTGGTGCGGCCCAGCAAATAACGCTTACGCACAATCTTACCGGCACCGAAATCCGCTATACTATTGATGGCTCCGAGCCGCGCCAGGTTTCTACCCTTTACACCACACCTGTTACGCTTGCTCAAACCGGCACGCTTAAAGCCAAGGCCTTTCGTACCGATTACATTCCCAGCGCTACGCTGGTAGAAACCTATTTTATTAATGAGCGCACCTTTACGTTGCCCGTGGTAGCGCTGTCAACCAAACCCGATTACCTCTGGAACAATAACATCGGCATCTACACCAATGGCACCAACGGCATACCCGGCAATTGCTCCACCAATCCGGTAAACTGGAATCAGGATTGGGATCGCCACGCCTCCATCGATTTATTTGATGCAGCCGGCAAGCGCTACTACAGCCAGGATGTGGATATTAAAATCGGGGGTGGATGCAGCCGCAACAACCCGCAGCGCTCACTCAATGTGAAAGCGCGCGATAAATATGGCGACAATACCCTCGAAGAAAAGTTGTTTGCCGATAAACCGCACGACCGCTATGGCGGATTGATTTTGCGTAATTCGGGCAACGATTTTAATGTAACGCACTTTCGTGATGCGCTGATGCAAACGCTTACGCGCGAACAAATGGATATAGATGGCCAGGCCTACAAAGCCAGCGTACTTTACCTGAACGGACAATACTGGGGCATTCAAAACCAACGCGAAAAAATTGATGCCGACTATATCGAAACCAATTACGGTATAAAAAAGAAAGACCTCGATTTACTCGAAGCCTGGGGCAACCCCATCGAAGGTACCAACACGCACTACGTAAATTATTTAAATACGCTGCAAATCCTCAATCCCGCCCTGCCTTCTACCTTCGATTACATAAATCAAAACATCGATGTACAGGAATACATCAACTACCTGGTAGCGCAAATTTACTTTGGTAATACCGATTGGCCCGGCAACAACATTAAGTACTGGCGCAAGCGCAGTGGTAACAGCAAGTATCGGTGGATTCTCTTCGATATGGATTTTGGTTTTTCATTATATACACCTGTAAACCATCCTACCTTAAGTTTTGCAACCGATCCGAACAGCGGAGTAGGGTGGCCCAATCCACCCTGGAGCACGCAACACATCAGGTTGGTGTTACAGAACCCAACGTTCAGGAGCCGCTTTATCCAAACCTTAACCACCGCGATGGCTTCGGGCTACAGCCCGAAGCACGTAAACGAAACCATTGATGCAATGGCGCAACGCATTGCTGCCGAAATGCCCTTTCACAAACAACGCTGGGGTGGCAACCTAAACGATTGGAATTACGAGGTGCAACGCCTGCGTAACTTTGCCAGCGAGCGGCACCAGTACATGAAGCAACATACGGCCGCATTTTTTAACCTTACGCCTGATGTAAAAATCAGTGCCACCGTTTTTCCGGAAGCAACCGGTAAAATAAATCTGAATGGCGTAACCTTAAACCAGCCGCTATCCCTTTCCGATTACTACCGCAACCTGGCATTTGAAGCACGTGCGGTGCCGGCCCCGGGCTATTCATTCAAACACTGGAAGCTTACTACAAGCGATGTACTGCTTACTTCGGTAATTCCTGCCAGTGCAGTTTGGAAATATTCAGATACCGGAGTTTTACCCGCTGCCAACTGGAACAGCTTAACCTACAACGATGCTGCGTGGGCCAGCGGCCCGGCACAATTAGGGTATGGCGATGGCGATGAACAAACTGTGGTAAGCTTTGGGCCGAACGCCAATAACAAATACATCACCACGTACTTCCGAAAGTCGGTAATCATTTCAAATGTAAACCAGGTAGCTGCGGTGCAAGCCTCGGCCTTGTTCGATGATGGCATTGTAGTGTACCTGAACGGCACAGAAGTTTATCGGTACAACATGCCCGCAGGCACCATCAACAACAACACGTTGGCACTCGAAGCCATTCCGGTCGAAAACGTGTTCCTGGATTTTACCATTCCTAAAAGTCTTTTGGTGGAAGGCAACAATGTAATAGCAGCCGAGGTACATCAGAACTCGCCACAAAGTTCTGACATCAGCTTCGATTTTCAACTCACTACCGTGCAGCAAGGTTCGCAAACCGAAACCACAAGCACTAACCCGGTACTTACCGGTGTAGCCGACAAGTATGTTTTTATTGAAGCACACTTTGAAGAAGCCGCACCCGTGTCGGGATTAATTATTAACGAGGTAGCGGCTGCCGGCACCGATGCCACCGATGAGTTTGGCGAGCGCGATGACTGGATTGAAATTTACAATGCCTCAACCAACCCTGTTAACCTGGCCGGGTTATTCATTACCGATAACCTTCAAACCAAATTGAAACACCAGGTGGCTTCCGGATCCGATCAAACTGTTATTCAACCGGGCGAGTACAAGGTAATCTGGGCCGATAACCAAACCGGGCAAGGTGCCTTGCATACTAACTTCCGCCTTTCGGCTGATGGCGAGCAAGTAGGGCTTTACCAGATGGTGGGTTCGCAACTGAATGTACTGAATGAAATAACATTTGGGGCACACCAGAAAAACACCAGTGCCATTCGGTTTCCCGATCGCACCGGGCCCATTGTGCTAACCGCGCGGCCTACCCCCCGCTTGCCCAACATTTTAGAAGTGGTTACCGGAGTTGAAACAGAGCCGGATGCCGAAGTAAAAATTTATCCCAACCCGGTTAAAGATTGGTTAACAGTAGAAGTTCCTGCAGGAGCCCACGTAAAAATTACCACCATGCAGGGTGTTTCGGTACCGGTTATTCAAACTACGGCAGGCATTGCCATGCACCACCTGCCGGCCGGGTTGTATGTGGTTACGGTTATTGTTCAGAGTAAAGTGTACAGCTATCGCATTTTGAAAAACGACTAAAACGAAAATGCCGGCCTTGCGGTCCGGCATTTTACCCCAAACACCCTAACCTAAGAGTATCTTTATTGTGCGCGTTTGGCCGTCATCGGGAATGCACCAAACTGCCCCATCGTCATCGTTCCGGTAAACTGATCTCCGGAAATTATTCCTTTAACCAGCACAGTAGCAGTGTTGCCACCAAAGTTTACTTCGTAAGCAAAACTCAATTCGTTGCCGGTTACTTTTACGTCTTTAATTGGCGTTTCGCGATTAAAGCGGGCGTTTACAATTACACCGCTGTACGCATCGCCTTCTTTGGTAATGTTCAATTTACCACCATTGGCACCTTGCGGGCTCTCCACCGTATATTCCCAACTGCCTTCGGCTACAACCACCGCAGCAGAGTCGATAGGTTGTGTTTCCACTTTAGGTGTAACAACCGGGGTGGTGGTTCTGTTGCCACCAAAGTTACCGCGCTGGCCACCTGCATTGCCACCGCCATTCATGCCACCGCCATCGTTATCGTTGCCGCCATCCATTTTCAAATCGTCATTATTTACCGAGCGGTTACCTCTTCTGCGCGGTTGGTCAAAACTCATTTTACCAATGCGGTAACTTACATTTACGCGGAAGCTGAAGTTGCGCAGTTCGGTAGAACTGTTTTGGTTAATGCTCTGCGTGCCGGTATTGGTTACAACCGAGTTGCGGATGACCATAGCCGGGGCCAGGAAGTTTTCCAATCCTGCGCCTACACTGCCTTTTTTGTTTTTAAATTCTTTGCGTGCGCCTATGCTATAAGTACCAAAGCCACCCTGAAAGCCTTGCAGGTTTACTCTGCGGCCCCGGTAAAATCCAAAGCCTTGAAGAGCCCAGCCATTACCTAAGTTATAACTTCCAAAGCCGCGGCCACTGGCAACCCAACCGCTGTTGCTTACCCGTTGTGTTATGGCCGAGCCCGGGTTCAACATATCCGCATAGTAGATATCGCCCCCTACGTTAAACATAAGCTTGCCCACGTTAATATTGGTAAATACGCTGGCACCATACGCGTTTTCAATACCGAGGTTGCCATACGTGGTTTGAATTACACTGTCGCGCACCACTTGCCGGTAACTTTGAATGGCATTGTTGGAATTGCGCACAAAGCCGGTAAAGTTTAACGAAGTTCCTTTAATGAAGGTGCTGTAGCCCACTTCGTAGTTGTTGGTAAACTCCGGATCCAATTGGGGGTTACCCACTGTTTCGCTAAGCGGGTTGGCGCTTTGAATGTTCGGGTTTAAGAACTGAATTGACGGGCGTTGAATTCTGCGATTGTAAGAGAGCTTTACGGTTCCCTTCTTTAATTTTTTACTGGCATTGAAGCTCGGTACCAGAACTCCGTAGTCGGGTATTTCAATATTCGATTCAGTGCGGGTGTACGCATTAATAAGGGTGTATTCGTAACGGGCACCACCTTTTAAACTATAGCCGGTTTTCGAGCTGTAGGTATAAGACATGTAGCCGGAGGTTACGTTTTGGTCGTAGTTAAGTGCGTTGGAGCGCGCGGCATCAGCATCGGGTACAAAGGCACCGTTGGCACCGCTGGCTGTAAAGTACTGGAAGTCGCTCAACACTTTTCGCTTAATGTTCTTCGCCCCGATTTCAAATATCTGGTTGGTGCTGATTGGCGTTTGGTAATCGGCCTGAATGGTATATTCTTCATTTATACCTTCGTTCAGGTTTTTAAGACGTTGAAAAATTTCGGAAGAGGAAGCGTTATAAATTGTATTGGTAAAATCGTTGTTGCGATTGTTACGGCTGTACAGAGCCAGCAGGCTAAACTCGCGCTGTGGTTTATCGAACAGCCGGGTATAGGTAAAGTTCATATCCACGTTGTTCGAAAGGTCGTTGGTTTTCACATCGCGCAAGCTGTTAGAAATAAGCGCATTGTTGCGATAGATTTCTGAAAGCAGATTGTCTTGAAAGTTTTGGTTGTTACGCAAACCAAAGCGTACAGAGGCGGCCAACGAATTTTTCTTGTCGATGTCGTAATCCCAACCGAGGTTATAATTTCCAAATAAGCCCTGGTTACGGTTTTGTCCGCTTTGGTAAGAGAACGTTTGGCCGGTGGCGGTAGTAGTTACCTGGTTATTTTCAAAAGCACCTTTCACATTGTAGTTGGCTCTTCCAAAACCACCTAATGAGAAGCCCATTTTACCGGTGCGGTAATTTCCGTTAAGGCCCAGGTTGGAACCGCGCAAGCCGGCACCGGCATCCAGGTTAAGGGTTAACCCTTGCAAGGTGTTTTTCTTTGTTATGATGTTGATGATACCGGCCGAGCCTTCGGCATCGTACTTGGCCGAGGGCGAAGTAATTACTTCAACAGTCTTAATCTGATCGGAAGGAATTTGCTTTAGCGCATCGGCTACCGAGTTAGCCATAATAGTAGAGGGCTTGTTGTTAATCAACACTGTAATGTTAGAACTTCCGCGCAAGCTCACGTTCCCGTCCAAATCAACCGAAAGCATGGGTACCCGCTTTAAAACATCGGTGGCATCGCCCCCGCGCGAGGTAACATCGTTTTCGGCATTATAGATAGTGCGATCTACCCGCTCTTCAACCAGATCTTTTTGTGCTTCTACCACTACTTCTTTGAGTTGCGTGGCTTCTTCGGCTATTTTAATAATACCCAGATTTATTTCGGCTCTGCGGCCGTCCAACACCAAGTCAGTCTTGGTAATGGTTTCGTATCCAATAAACGAAATGGTAACGGTGTAAGTACCGTTGCTGATTTTTTCGATGGTGAATTTACCTTTGGCATCGGCAATGGTTCCGTTAATGGTTTTGCCTTCACTATCAGATAATGCTACGGTTGCAAATTCAACCGGTTGGTTGGACTTGGCATCCATTACTACGCCAACAATGCGGCCGTTGCTCTGTGCAACTGCGGCTATCATGGCTAAAAAACCTACTGTTGTTAGAATAATTTTTTTCATTTGGGGTTTAATAAGTAATTCCACTTCACTTTTCGAACTATCTAACTGCAAAGGAAGATTTTTGTTTCCGTAAATCAGGTGCTATTAGACAATCCGGTCTAACGATTCGACCGTTACGGAAGGTGGCGAAAACATGCTAAAAACAGATTTTTTGGATAGTCGGTCGATTAACTTACGCTAGCGGTCTAAAAGGAAGATTTTATTAATCGGGCTGCGATTTATCGATCTACATTTGAGGCAACCTAACGAATAAGAGGTTAATCCCATGCAATCTTTTTTTAACCGGAACCGGGTGGTCTTGCTCCACATTTCTTTCTGGTTTGTGTACTTATCGTTCAACTTGTACCAGGCTTCGGTGTTTCAGCGTGGCCGGGGGTACGATTGGGAACGGTTGCTTACATCGGCATCGGTGCAGTTTATTTTTACGGGCGCAATAGCCTACCTCAATTACTTTTTTACCTGGCCGCGGTTTTTGAAGAGCCAGCAAATCGGCCGCTACCTGTTGGAGTTTTCGATTCCGTTCGGGTTGCTGCTTACAGCCCGCGTTTATCTGCAACGTTACCTGGCCGATGGCTACACCCACAAGATCGAGTACTTCTATTCCAGTTTTTTTATTGTACAGATAGTAGCGGTAACACTCTTCATTGTGTTGTTTGTGGGCATGCTGCGGTTTGCAGTAGATTGGTTTAAACTGGAATCTACCCGCAAAGAAATGGAAAACGAGAAGCTGATGGCCGAGTTGAATTTTCTAAAAGCACAAATCAATCCGCACTTTTTATTCAACACACTCAATAACCTTTATTACCTGGCGTACACCAAATCCGAAAACACGACCGAAGTAATTGCCAAGCTTTCGCAGATGATGCGCTACATGATTTACGACAGCAACCACCGCGAGGTGCCGCTGGCCAAGGAGATCGAGTACATGGAAAATTATATCAGCCTGGAACGGCTGCGCCTCAACAACCAGATACCCATTAAGTTTGAAGTAAGCGGAAACTTTGATGCCGTGCGCATTGCCCCGCTAGTATTAATTACATTTTTGGAAAATGCCTTTAAACACGGAGTAAGTGGCAACAACGCGCACGCCTGGGTAACGGTAAGCATTCAATTAGAAGGTAAGAAGTGCATCTATTCCGTTGCAAACAGCAAACCAGACACGGCAAGCGTACACGAAAAATCGGGTATTGGTTTGCAAAATGTAAAGCGGAGGCTTGACTTAACCTACCCCGGCCAATACGAGTTGATAACCGAAGATAAAAAGGACGTATATTTCGTTCAGGTAACCTTAACACTAAGTTGAAACTGAACTGCATTATTATCGAAGACGAGCCGCTGGCGCGTAATCTGTTGATAGACTATGTAAGCAAGGTTCCTACGCTGCAACTTATTCAGGCCTTTGGCAATCCGTTGGAAGCATTGGAGGTACTACGCACCCAACCGGTTGATTTGTTATTTCTTGACGTGCAAATGCCGCAGCTTACCGGCATTTCGCTTTTAAAAGTGTTGCAGCATAAACCCATGGTTATTCTTACTACAGCCTATTCAGAATATGCCTTGGTGGGTTACGAGTTAGATGTAGCCGATTACCTGTTAAAACCGGTAACGTTCGAACGCTTTTTAAAAGCAATAGATAAGGTAAGCCTACGATTGACAGCCGGTGAAGCGCAACCAACAGAAGGGAAGAGCGAGCCGGCACCAAAGGATTTTGTTTTTGTGAAAGACGGTACCAAATCGGTGCGGGTGCAGTTAAGCGAGATTCTTTATATAGAAGGCTTGAAAGATTACGTTACCATACACACACCCGGCCAAAAAATTGTTACCCTGCAACGCATGAAAACCCTGGAAGAACAGTTGCCGGCCGATGGGTTCATTCGCATTCACAACTCGTTTATTGTTTCGGTAAAAGCCATTGATGTGGTGCACAAAAACGAGGTTCAGATTGGCCAGGCCACACTGCCCATTGGCGACACCTACCGCAAAGGGTTCAGGGAGTTTATTGAGAAACACCACATTCAATAAGCAACAGTTTTACCCCCTTGCCGGATATTAAATTTTGATATATTTGCACCTCCTTATCGGGGGATTAGCTCAGCTGGCTAGAGCGCTTCCATGGCATGGAAGAGGTCATCGGTTCGAATCCGATATTCTCCACAAAAACTCCTGGCATCCGGGAGTTTTTTTGTTTTCAATAGGAGCGGGTTCGCGATTGGTTTTTAAAATTCTACTTCACCCAGGTATTCCGCGTTCTCCAAAATATAAATCATTTGGTCGGGGTTGGTATCGTTTAAAACTAATATGCCTTTTATCTCAACAGGCTTATCGGTGTAAGCTATTTGCTTTCTAAGAAATACCTCTACTACTCCTTCGGGGCCACCTACTCCGCAGAAAAAGCAGGCATTAAGTGGCAACGAAGAAAGCATGAAGTGTGACTCTTTGGTGCCTTGAAAAGGAATAATATATCCCGGCAACACAATTGCTTTGCCGGCCAATGCTTTTACTTCTTTGGCAAATACAGGTTTATCAAACTCGCCTTTCGGATCTTTTTGATAGGTAATGTTGTACAGCTTAGGCCAGATAAGCGAAGGCAAGCCGGAATAAGAAGTTTGTGTGAAAGCGCTTAGTGGCAGCAGCAATCCTGCAATAAGAACGTATTTTTTTAGGATAGATGGCAACATCATTTCTTTGTTGAAAGCAAAACTACCTTTCCGGTTTTTGCTGAGGTTTTGGCGGCTTCGAGGATTTCCATTACCAGCAGGTTATTTTCCAATGCAGATAAATCGTATGGTAAAATTTTCACTTCTCCACGCACTACAGCGGCCAGGTAAGCAAACGGATCGTGATGCAGGTTTACCAGGGCCGGTGCTGCAATAAATTCTTCCGGTTGGTTGGAGGCGGACTTTATTTTCGATCCGTGCCGGTCGGCAATCAGGTACCCTTTTTCGCCATACACCTCCAGGTCTTTTCTGCCGAAGGGCCAGTTCCACGAAGCCTGGATAATGCCTTGTGATTTGGCGTAGGTGAGCACAATGGTTGCTTCATCATCTACTTTAGGATAGAGGTGAGGTTTGATTTGTTGTGTAACGGCAAACACCGATACAGGTCGTTCGCCATTTAATAACCACGTAATCTGATTGGCCCCGTAGCAACCAAAGTCCATGATGGCACCACCACCATTTTTTACCGGGTCAATTAACCATTCTAAAAACTCGGCACCCACGCCAATTTCTTTCGGGCCTTCGTGCCCATCGTGTACTACTACTTTGCGCACTGCACCAAGTGGTTTTGCCACGCGAAACAGTTCATCTATTTTAAGGTTGCTTCCATACCAGGTGGTTTCGTAATTGGTAAGTACATGAATACCGTACCTTTTGGCCAGGCTTTGAATTTGTTTCGCGTGATCCAGGCTTACAGCCAAGGGTTTTTCTACCATTACATGGATGTGGCGCGGAGCACAGGCTTGCACTACTTTTAAGTGATCGAACGTGTTGCCAAAACCAGTAACCGCTTCGGGTTGGGTTTTGTCCAGCATTTCATCGAGCGAGGAATACAGCAGGCTTAAAGGAAGGTTATACTGAGCAAGTAAGCGCTCGGCAAGAGCCCGATTACTTTCTGCAATGCCCACAATTTCAAGATCGCCATCTTTTGCCCGATTCAAAACCCAGTGCACATGCCCGTGCGTAAGTCCGGCCACACCTATACGAAAAGGTTTTTGGGTTTGCTGCGCGAAGGCAGGAAATGTTAATAGTATGAGTAGTAAAATTCTAAGCATAAAAAAAGGGTTACCACAAGATAACCCAACCTTTCAGAAGTAAAAACTGAAATTATGTAATCTGTACTAAGCTTCTGCTTTTTCGTATTCTTCTAACGGCAAGCAACTGCAAACCAAATTCCGGTCGCCATAGGCATTGTCCACCCGGCTTACACTGGGCCAGAATTTGGTTTCTTTTACAAACGCGAGCGGATAAGCTGCTTTTTGGCGGCTGTAAGGTCGTGTCCACTCATCGGCCGTAATTACAGCGGCTGTGTGTGGGGCATGTTTCAATACATTATTTTCTTTATCGGCTTTACCTTCTTCCACTTCCCGAATTTCATTTCTGATTTCAATCAACGCTTCCACAAACCGATCCATCTCTGCTTTGGGTTCGCTCTCGGTTGGCTCAATCATTAAGGTGCCGGCCACCGGAAAAGAAACAGTGGGTGCATGGAATCCATAATCCATCAACCGTTTGGCAATGTCTTCCACTTCAATGCCGGATTTTTTAAAGTCGCGGCAGTCCACAATCATTTCGTGGGCACAACGCCCGTTGGTTCCGGTATAAAGAATTTTATAATGGCCGCTCAACCGTTCTTTAATATAGTTGGCGTTAAAGATGGCCAGCTTGGTGGCATTGGTTAATCCTTCGCCTCCCATCATGGCAATGTAGGCATACGAGATAACCAGAATGCTGGCGCTGCCATAGGGTGCAGCCGATACGGCTGAGATTGCTTTCTCGCCACCGGTTTTTACAACTGCGTGTCCGGGCAGGAAAGGTTTGAGTTTATCATTCACACAAATAGGACCCATGCCGGGGCCGCCACCACCGTGCGGAATACAAAATGTTTTATGAAGATTTAAGTGACACACATCGGCACCAATGTTGGCCGGTGAAGTTAATCCTACCTGCGCATTCATGTTGGCGCCATCCATGTACACCAGGCCGCCATGTTGGTGAATGCTTTCGCAGATTTCAATAATCGATTCTTCAAACACTCCGTGCGTGGATGGATACGTAACCATTAAACACGACAGCGTGTCTTTGTATTGCGCGGCTTTTGCTTTCAGATCGGCCACGTCAATTTTTCCTTCTGCATCCGATTTTACCACAACCACTTCCATGCCCGCCATTACGGCACTGGCGGGGTTGGTACCGTGTGCCGAGGCTGGTATCAATGCAATGTTTCGGTTTTTATCACCACGACTTTCGTGATAGGCGCGGATTACCATTAGGCCTGCATACTCACCTTGTGCCCCGCTGTTAGGTTGTAATGATACTCCGGTAAAGCCTGTAATTTCTTTCAACCAGTTTTCCAGGTTGGTGATCATTTCCTGGTAGCCGAGGGTTTGATCGGCAGGAGCGAAGGGATGCATCTGCCCTAACTCAGGCCATGTTACCGGAATCATTTCGGTGGTGGCATTCAGTTTCATGGTGCACGATCCCAGCGAGATCATGGAGTGCACCATGCTTAAATCTTTGTTCTCTAATTTTTTAATGTAGCGCAACATCTCGTGTTCGGAGTGATGCGAATTAAAAACCGGGTGCGTGAGGAAGGGCGAAGTGCGAATGAGCGAAGTTGGCAGTTTTGTTTCGAATGAGGTGTGCGCTTCAACAAGAGCTTTGCCGAATACAGATAGAATGTTGTTTACATCAGCAATGTTTGTGGTCTCATCTATTGAAATGCCAATATGATTATCATTAAAATACTTAAAGTTTATGCCCGCTGCTTCTGCTTTTTGTTGGATCGCATTCTTATCGGCCACAACCAACTTTAATGTATCGAAGTAGTTTGCATTAACTTGTTTAATACCCAGTTTACCCAAACCACTTTCCAAAACCTGAGCAAGACCATGAATTCGGCCTGCGATTTTCTTCAAACCTTCCGGGCCATGATATACTGCGTACATGCTGGCCATTACCGAAAGCAATACCTGGGCAGTGCAAATGTTGGAAGTCGCTTTCTCCCTGCGAATGTGTTGTTCGCGGGTTTGCAATGCCATGCGATAGCCGGGGTTTCCAGAAGCATCGATCGAGATACCGATTATTCTTCCGGGAATCTGACGTTTGAATTCATCTTTGGTAGCAAAGAAGGCAGCATGCGGGCCGCCAAAGCCCATCGGTACACCAAAGCGTTGCGAACTTCCCACCACTACATCGGCACCCATTTCTCCGGGCGATTTCATCAACACCAAACTCATCAGGTCGGCACCCATTACCACCAACACTTCTTTTTCGTGGGCCGTTTCAATAAATGCAGTGTAGTCTTTTACTGCACCATTGTTATCGGGGTTTTGAAGATAAACCGCAAATAAATCAGGATTGGTGATATCAAGTGTGTCGATGCTGCCTACCTGCAACGTTACGCCAATAGGTTCGGATCGGGTTTTCAACAAATCAATTACCTGTGGGAAAGTATTCTCATCAACGAACAATGTGTTGGCATTTTTCTTATTCGCTTTGCGCGAGGCATATAATAGGTGCATGGCTTCCGCTGCAGCGGTTGCCTCATCCAACAACGAAGCGTTTGCAATCTGCATTCCCGTAAGGTCAATTACCATGGTTTGATAATTGATTAGTGCTTCCATGCGGCCTTGGGCAATCTCAGCTTGATAAGGGGTGTAAGCCGTGTACCAACCCGGGTTTTCTAAAATGTTGCGCAAAATTACGCCCGGGGTTATGCAATTATAATATCCTGTGCCAAGGTATGATTTGTAAATCTTGTTTTTAGAGATGAGCTTTTTGAAGTTGTTCAAAAACTCAAACTCAGATTGCGCAGTCGGTAAGTTCAAAGGTTTCTTCAGCCTGATGTTGCCTGGCACCGTTTGGTCAATCACTTCATCTACCGATTTTGCGTTTACCACCTTCAGCATTTCTGCGATCTGGTTTTGATCGGGAGCGTTATGGCGGCTTTCAAATTTTTCGGAGAAAAGCGGATTGATGATGCTCATGTCTTAATTACGATTGAATGAGTTGAAGAGTAAATTTGTTTATAAAAAGGCTGCTGGTCTCTGGCTACTGGTAACTAAGCCAGTAACCAGCAACGAGTAACCAGCAACTAAAAACGTTCAAACTGCGAGAAGAAGAAATTGCCTTCAATGGTGGCATTCTCGTCTGAGTCAGATCCGTGAATGGCGTTGGCATCGATGGACTTGGCAAACAAAGCCCGAATGGTTCCGGGTTCGGCTTTTTTCGGATCGGTTGCACCAATCAGCTTGCGAAAATCTTCTACCGCATTTTCTTTTTCAAGAATCATGGGCACAATGGCTCCGCTGCTCATGTAGGCCACCAACTCGCCATAAAACGGCCGGGCCTTGTGTATTTCGTAAAACTTTCCGGCCAGGTCGGCACTTAATTTCACTTTTTTCATGGCCACAATGCGAAAGCCGGCCTCTTCAATCATTTTGGTAATTGCGCCCGCATTTCCGGCTGCTACTGCATCGGGTTTAATCATGGTAAATGTTCTGTTTCCTGCCATTTTTATTGAGTTTTTAGATTGTTTCGGTTGGTTAATTTGGCCGCAAAAATAGCTTTTTAACCAATAAAGAAGTGGGTGCCGTAAAATGATTTTTGAGGGCGGTACGGTTCGGCTTGGGCGGCCGGAATTAAGGTTATGCACTCCCGATTAAAATTGCCATTTTTGCCGCTTCGATGAAAAACCTGGAGGCCTTTCGATCACTTATAAGCAAGCCCGCAGCCGTGGTAATTGTTACCCACTTTAAGCCCGATGCCGATGCGCTGGGCTCTTCGCTGGGTTTGGCTGCATTGCTAAAAAAACTTGGCCATCAGGTTTCGGTTATTACACCCAGCGATTACCCCGATTTTCTGGCCTGGCTCCCGGGCAACGAAACGGTGTTGGCACTGGCTAAAGATAACCCAGCCCCCGAAGCCAAGGCGGCTGCCCTCATCGCCAAAGCAGAAATAATCTTTTGCCTCGATTTTTCTAACCTTACCCGCATCAATAGTTTGGGCGACATGATTCGCGCGGCCTCGGCCACCAAAGTATTAATTGACCATCACCTGGAGCCCGAGCAGTTTGCCGCTTATGAGCAGTGGGACCCGGCATCGGCCTCTACCGCAGGTCTTATCTTTGAATTGATTGAAGAGCTGGGCCTGAAAGAGAGCGTGGATGCTGCCATTGCCACGTGTTTGTATGCGGGGTTAATGACCGACACCGGAAGCTTTAAACACAATAATACTCGCCACCGCGAGTTTGAAATTGCATCGGAGTTGGTAAGCCGCGGAGCCGATCCGCACACCATTGCCCAAAAAATTTACGATGCCAACTCGCTGGAGCGCCTGCGCCTTACCGGGTATGTGCTAAGCGAAAAACTGGTTGTGCTGCCGCAATACCGCACAGCCTACATGATGCTGAGCCAGGAAGAGCTAAAAAAATTCGGAGCCCAAACCGGAGACACTGAAGGTCTTGTTAACTATGGGTTGTCTATTAAGAATGTAACGCTTTCGGTGCTGATGTACGATCGCAAAGAAGAGATCAAACTTTCTTTCCGGTCGTTGGGAAATTTTTCTGTGAATGAATTGGCCCGCAAACATTTTGAAGGCGGAGGTCATCGCAATGCAGCCGGAGGCAGTACCAAACTTACATTAACCCAAACCTTGAATAAACTTTTAGAAATTTTACCACTCTATCAACAACAATTAGTACAAGATTAACCTGTTAATAAATAAACGTGTATCGTAAAATGAAAAAATCCTTTTTAATATCTGCATGTGTGGCTGTGTTGCTGCTGTCGTGTTCTAAAACCAAAGAGACACCTTCGGGTCAGAAATTTTCTGTGTTGAAGTCGGGCATTGGCGAGCCGGCAAAGTTTGGCGATGTGTTGCTGGTAAACTTTTTATTTAAAGATGGCAAAGATTCGGTGTGGACAGACAGCCGCAAAAATCCTTTTCCTACTATGATAATGAAAGATTCGGCCCAGTTGCAGATGACCAAAGATCCGATTATTGAAGTGATTCATATGCTGCGCAAAGGCGATAGCGTTTCGGTTGCCATTGCTGCCAAAGAATTATTTGCAAAAACATTTGGCTCGCCTGTACCCGAAGGAGTTGACTCTACCAGCAACTTTACATTTTTAATTGGTATTAGCGATGTAGTAAGCCAGGACCGCGCACGCGAACTGCAAAACGAATACATTGCTAAGCAAAACGAAGAAGCCCGTAAAACCGAACAGGAACAACTGGCACGGGATACCGTGGCCATTGATCTGTTTTTAAAAGACAAAGGCATAGCGGCTCAGAAAACTGCCTCAGGTATCCGCTATGTAATTACCAAGCCCGGCAAAGGCGACACAGCCCAACCCGGTCAGCAGGTAAAAGTAAATTACACCGGCTATCTATTAGATGGTACTTGCTTCGATAGCAGCATCGAATCGGTAGCAAAAGCAAAAAATGTATTTAATGAACAACGCAAGCCGTATGAGCCCCTGCAACTAACCTTGGGCATGCGCCAGGTAATACCGGGCTGGGAAGAAGCGTTAAGCCTGATGAACAAAGGCTCGAAGATGACGGTGTACATTCCATCTACCCTGGCGTATGGCAACAGGCGCAGAAGCGAGGTAATTGTCGAAAACTCTATTTTGATGTTCGACATGGAATTATTGGATATTGTAAAGCAATAATAATAGAAGCAAGAAGGCGATGAACTGGGCTAAGGTTGTAGTAGTAGTTATACTGGCAGGTCTTATAACACTAAATGGTTGTAAGAAAGACAATGATGCAACCCCCTCGTGTACCAAAGAAGTGGAGGCGAGCAAGCTTACCACACCCGATCAAACCAAACTCACTTCCGACTCGCTGTTGATTGTGCAGTACCTGGCCGATAACGGGATAACAGGCACCGAAATTTTAAACAAGGTGCGGTACAAGATTCATGAGTTGGGCACAGGCGAAACACCGTGCCTCCAGAACACTATTAAATTACATTACAAGGGCAGGTTAATGAAAACTGGTTACGTGTTCGATCCTGACCAGGAAACCCAACCCGATGTAAACTGGCAGGAACGCGAAGCATCATTTACCCTTAGCTCACTCATTGTAGGTTGGCAAGTAGTGCTGCCATCCATTCCGGCTGGCACTAAATTAACGCTGTACATTCCTTCGGGCTATGGTTATGGCACCGGGGTAGGTGGCGGTGGTGCCATACCGGTAAATGCCAATCTTATTTTTGATATTGAATTTCTGGAGATTGTAAAGTAGAGATGACGCTTTGCTTCGCCACCAATAATCCTAATAAAGTAAAAGAGATTCAGGCTCTGTTAGGCGATGCGTTTAGTTTGCAGAGTTTAGCCCAGATAGGCTGCACCGAAACGTTGGCCGAAGACCAGGATACCATTGCGGGCAACTCATTGCAAAAAGCCCAATATGTATTTGAGACCTATCACGTGCCTTGCTTTGCCGATGACACCGGCCTGGAGGTAACTGCTTTGGGCGGTGCACCGGGGGTTTATTCCGCCCGGTATGCCGGCCCCCAATGCAATGCCGATGATAACATAGCCCGGCTTCTTCATGAACTGGAAGGGAAAGCTGATAAGTCGGCCCTGTTTCGAACAGTGATTACGCTTATTACGCAGGCCGGAATGCACCAGTTTGAGGGTGTATTGGCTGGTAGCATACTACCCGAGAAGAAAGGTACCAACGGCTTTGGTTACGACCCGGTGTTTGTGCCGGAAGGAACTACCGAAACACTTGCCGAAATGGAGCTTCAGAAGAAAAATCAGATCAGCCACCGTGCCATGGCTTTTCGTAAATTAGAACGCTTCTTAAAGCAACGCGCATGAGCAAGCCCTTTACAATTGGCATAACGGGTGGCAGCGGTTCTGGTAAAACATTTTTTTTACAGGGCCTGTCCGCATGTTTTAAACCCAACGAAATCTGCCTCATCTCACAAGACAATTACTACAAACCGCGCGATCAGCAACCGATAGATGAAAATGGAATTAAGAATTTTGATTTGCCGGTGTCCATCGACCGGGAAGCGTTCCGCCACGATTTACTCATTTTGAAATCGGGCCAGAATGTGATCAAACAAGAGTACACCTTTAATAACCCGTTGGCCGAAACACGCATGCTGGAGTTTAAGTCGGCTCCTATAATAGTAGTAGAAGGTTTGTTCGTGCAATACTTTGAAGAGATTAGCAACGAGCTAGACCTGCGTATTTTTATTGAAGCGAAAGATCATGTTAAGTTGGGCAGGCGCATTAAGCGCGACCAGGTTGAGCGGGGCTATGATATTGACGATGTGCTTTACCGGTATCAGTATCATGTAATGCCTGTGTACGAGCGTTTGATTGAACCCTTAAAACACCATGCTGATCTGGTGATTCCCAACAACAGTAAATTTGAACGGGCCCTGGATGTGTTGGTGGCTTTTTTGAAATCGCGGTTAGGGTAATTGAATTTTTTAAGCAGGTTAAAAAGTTTGTTCCCAGTTGCAAATTTGCGTTTAAACTCTACTTTTGTGGTCTTCAAAAAATAAAACAGTGCTTAAAAAACGCGTTTACAGAAGCTTTTTGATGGTTGTGGGCCTTTTGGCAGCCGCAGTTATCGTGCTTTCGCACGTGTTTATGGCGCCCGACACGGTAACCACTAAAAAAGTGGCCACTGAGCAATCTTCCGAGTCAGAAACAAAAACGGTAATCAGCGCGCCCACCGAAGCTGTTACACAAGGTACGGCCGTGCAAGTGGGTGAGCAGGCTCCGCAAGTATTACTGGAAGTTTTATCAGAACCCCACAAGCCCGCTGGCTTTGTACCGGTGGCGGCCGAACTCGTAAGTAATTTTTTGAAAACTCTGTTCCGGGCAATTATTTCACCTAACGCGCCCTAAGTTTTTTTACACACTCACTCTTACCAACTAACTCGCCTGGCGGGTTTGTAGTTATTCATCTGTAATCATTTAAATTTTTTTTGATATGCGTAATAAAGGTTTTGTTGTTGTACTAGGCATTCTTATTACCCTGCTGTGCCTGTACTATTTGTCGTTCACATTTGTTTCTCAGCGTGTAGAACAAGATGCCATCGATCAGGCTACCGATCAGGGCGGGTCGCTCAACTTAAGTAAAAAGCAAGCGTACCTGGATAGTTTATGGAATAAGCCGGTGTACAACCTGTTTGGTGCCGAGTACACTTTTAAACAGGTAAAGGAAAATGAATTAAGCCTCGGGCTTGATTTGCGCGGAGGTATGCACGTAGTATTGGAAATTTCTCCGGTAGATATTCTGAAAGGCTTGAGTGGCAACAGCCAGAACCCGGCTTTTCAGGCGGCCTTGGTTAAAGCCCGCGAAATGCAAAAGTCGAGCACCGATAGTTACATTAATCTTTTCTACAAGGCTTTTAAAGCCGAGAACCCGGATAAAACACTGGCCTCGCTTTTCACTTCGGCAGCCAATAAAGAACGCGTTAAGCTTTCCGATTCAGATGCAACCGTAATGGAGTTTTTGAATAAAGAGGTGGACGATGCCATCGACCGGTCTTTTACAATTTTGAAAACCCGTATCGATCAGTTTGGTACTTCGCAACCTAACATTCAGCGCCTGCAAGAGAAAGGAAGAATTCAGATTGAAATTCCGGGCGCAGATAATCCGCAACGCGTGCGCAAACTTTTGCAAGGCGTGGCCCGCTTAGAGTTTTGGGAAATAGTAGAAGGCACCGACATGCAGGTGCAACAGGCACTCTATTCGATGAACCAGTTTTTGGTTAACGAACAAAAGCAACTAAAAGCCCTTACACCGGCAAAGCCCATAATGGGCGAGCAACCAGCACTCAAAGCCGATTCCGCCAAATCGCAATTAGAGCAACAACTGGCGCAGTTAAGCGATAGCACGGTTTCTTCGTTAGACTCGCTGCGACTGTCCAGCACCTCCGCACTGTTTTCGCTCATGAACCCCAATGTTCCTTTTTTGTACCAGGTAAAAGATACAGCCGAGATTAATAAAATCTTGCGCAGACCCGAAGTGAGAAACTTTTTACCCCGCACCATTGGCTACTTCTGGGATGTAAAACCCGATCCGAAAATTACCCCGGGCGTGGACGACATTCAATTGAATTTTGTGAACCTCGGCCTTACCGGAAAACCGTTGCTGACTGGTGAAGTGATTACCGATGCCCGGCAGGATTTTGATGAAAAGGGCCGCTATGCCGTATCGATGACGATGAACTCGTTTGGAGCAAGAACCTGGGCCAAGATTACCCGCGAAGCAGCCGCCAAACAACCGCGCGGAAGAATTGCAATTATTCTGGATAACTATGTGTACACCGCACCATCTGTTAATGGAGAAATTCCCAATGGTAGCTCGCAGATTTCCGGAAGCTTTGATCTGGAAGAAGCAAAAGATTTGGCCAACGTATTAAAAGCCGGGTCACTGCCGGCACCCACGCGCATAGTAGAAGAAGCCATTGTTGGTCCTAACCTTGGCAAGGTGGCACAAAAGCAAGGATTAATTTCTATGGCGGCCGGTTTGGGTCTGGTGGTGTTGTTCATGATCGCGTATTATTCCAAAGGTGGCTGGGTGGCTAACATCGCCTTGTTGTTCAACATCTTTTTCATCCTTGGAATTTTAGCTCAGCTTAAATCGGCTTTGACCCTGCCAGGTATTGCCGGTATTATTTTAACCATGGGTATGGCTGTAGATGCCAATGTGTTGATTTACGAACGTATTAAAGAAGAAATGCGCCTTGGCATTAAATTACGCGAAGCAATTAAGAAAGGCTATAACCGGGCGTTTACTACCATTCTCGATTCGAACCTTACCACCTTTATTACAGCCGTTGCACTGTTCATCTTAGGGCAAGGGCCACTAAAAGGGTTTGCCATTGTACTAATGATTGGTATCGCTACTTCCTTCTTCTCGGCCGTTTACATTTCGCGGGTTATTATTGAATGGATGGTGCGCAAAGGCGATGAAGCAAAAGTTTCGTTCGATACCCCGCTGGCGCGCATTGTTAAAGAACGCAGGCAATATGATTTTATCGGGTTCCGCAAAAAAGCGTACCTCATTTCAGGAAGCATTGTAGTGATCGGGTTTATTCTTATCGGCATCCAAGGTTTAAACCTGGGTGTTGATTTTAAAGGTGGCCGCTCGTATGTGGTTACGTTCAATCAGCCGGTGGTTGCTACCGATATGAAAGTAGCGCTTACCGATAGCTTTGAAGGCACCGGGGTAGAAGTAAAAAACTATGGTAGTGATAAGGTAATGAAAGTTACCACCTCTTACCTGGTGGATGACGAATCGGATGTTGCCGATGACAAAGTGAAGCAGGCCCTGATTGGAGGCGTAGAAAAATTTAAGGGGGTTACCTATACTCCCAACGAAGCCCAACTGGACGATAGCCACTTTATCATTTCGTCTTCATCTAAAGTAGGAGCTACCATTGCAGACGACATTAAAGACTCAGCCTTCGAAGCTGCGTTGGCTTCGCTGGTGCTCATCTTCGTGTACATTCTCATTCGCTTTAAGCGATGGACATACAGTGCCGGAGCCATTGTAGCTACCGTGCACGATACCCTGTTTGTGGTAGCCTCGTTTGGGATTGCACGCGCCTTAGGTATTTCGTTCGAAGTAGATCAGGTGTTTGTAGCAGCCTTGCTAACGGTAATCGGGTACTCTATCAACGATACGGTAATCATCTTTGACCGGATTCGGGAGTACCTGGGCTTTGGCGCTAACCACGATCGCTTTAAACTCTTTAACGATGCCATCAACAGTACGCTTAGCCGTACCATCATTACTTCGGGTACAACCTTGCTGGTAGTAATTGTGTTGCTGATTTTTGGTGGCGAAGTATTGCGCGGGTTTTCATTTGCCCTTCTGATTGGTGTAGGCGTGGGCACATTCTCTTCGATTTTTATTGCATCGCCCGTGGTGTTAGATCTGGAAGCCAGCGCAACCCAGATTAGCAAGAAGAGCGAAGCAAAGGCAGCCGCATAGGTTCCGGTTCAAAGCAAAAAAGACTGTTTCAAATCCAGAAAGTGGTTTGAAACAGTCTTTTTTGTTTATTAGCAGGCTTCTAACAAAATTTTAATGAAGTTTCACTACCTACATTTTACTTTTGGTGCATGAAGATTTTGCTAATTGAAGACGAGCGGAAAACTATTCAGTACATAAAAAAAGGACTGGAAGAAAACGGCTATCAGGTAGATACAGCAGATGATGGTAAGGCAGGTCGCACGCTTGGGTTTAAAAATCAGTACAACCTGATTATTACCGATATTATTATGCCCGAAGTAAACGGGCGCGAACTCTGCAAGGCGTTGCGGGCTGCAAAAATTGAAACACCCATTCTCATGCTAACCGCCCTGGCCGATACTGATGATGTGGTAGAAGGACTTGACAGCGGAGCCGATGATTATCTCTCCAAACCATTTGAGTTTAAAGAACTGCTGGCTCGCATCCGCACGTTAACCAAACGCCAACCCAAACCCGGCAACGACAGCCTGTTGCGGTTTGCCGATGTGGTATTGGATTTAAATGCGAAGAGCGCAGTGAGGGCCGGCAAAAAAGTAGAGTTAACCTCAAAAGAGTTTGCACTGCTGGAATACTTTTTACGGAACCCGGGGCGGGTAATACCGCGGGCCGAACTTTCCAAGCATGTGTGGAACATGGATTTTGACACCGGAACCAACATGGTGGAGGTATATGTAAACTACCTGCGAAAAAAAATAGACCGCGATTTTGAGGTTAAGCTTATTCATACGCAATTTGGGATGGGCTATATTTTAAAAGAGCCTTGATCTGTGCAAATCCGTACCCGGTTAACGCTTCAGTTTACATTGCTGGTAAGCACTATTGTGGTGCTATCGTTTTTGGCTATTTACTTTTTTGCCAGCCAGTTTACCGAACAGGATTTTGAACGCAGGCTGCGCGAAAAGGCCATTACTTCGGCCATCCTGCTTATTAAAGTAGATCAGGTAGATACTACGTTGCTTAAAATTATAGATCGCGCCAAACGCGATAACCTTTACCGCGAAACGATTCGGGTTTTTGATCATGAAGGCAAGGAAATTTACCACAGTGGTGATACCATTCGGTTGCCTATTAACGCGCAATTGTTTGCAGAGGTGCAAGCCGAAGGCGAGCATAAGTTACGCTACGAAGAATTTACCGTGGCCGCCATTCCTTTTCGGGATAGAGGAAAAGACTACGTAATTATTGCATTGGCCGAAGATGTAAACGGGTACAACCGGTTGGTAGATTTAAGGCGCTTGCTGATGGCGCAGTGCTTTATTCTGATTGGCCTTGTGTTTATTTCGGGTTGGATTTACTCCGGCCGTGCGCTGCGGCCCATTCAAAAAGTAATTGCCGATGTGCAAAGTGTTTCGCCCCAAAACCTATCGCACCGGCTGGAAGAAAGCAAACACCCCGATGAAATCGGAAAATTGATTTCGATGTTCAACGGCTTGCTGGCGCGAATCGAAAATGCATTCAAACTTCAAAAAATGTTTGTGTCCAATGTGTCGCACGAACTTAAAAACCCGCTAACCAATATTACTTCGCAATTGGAGGTAACGCTGTTGAACGAGCGCCCACGAGAAGAATACCAACACACGATCAAATCGGTGCTGGAAGATATCAAAAGCCTGAATCATTTATCGGTAAGCTTGTTGGAGCTGGCGCGCCTCACCCACGATTCGGACACGTTTACGATGGCCGAGGTGCGGCTGGACGAAATTTTGTGGGATGCTCGCGATCGGGTAGCGGCTATCGATTTATCGTATAAAATAGAAATCATAATCGAAAACATGCCGGAAGACGAAAGCCGGTTAATGGTAAACGGAAATCCGCATCTTCTTAAAACGGCTTTTCAGAATATAATTGAGAATGCCTGTAAATTTTCGGATGGACAGGCAGAAGTAAAATTGGTGTGCCGCCCGGGAGAGTTGGAAGTGCGCGTGCAGGACAACGGGCCGGGCATTGAGCAGGAAGATCTCGAAAATGTTTTTCAGCCCTTTTTCCGAACCGATGCCACCTCTAAAGTGAAAGGCTATGGGGTAGGCCTATCGCTAAGCCAACGGATTATTTCCATCCATAAAGGGAAAATTTCTATCGAGTCAACTCCAGGGCAAGGCACGCAGCTACTGGTAACATTGCCTTCCGCTCACGGTTTCTAATTCCTTTCTAATCGTTTTACGAGCCAGTTCAGCAAGCAGCAAACCTACATTTGGTTTAAGTTTTTTCTAGGTTGTTTGAGTTTAGAACACAGGTTTCGGTGGAAGAGTAAGCACTAATCAAACGTAAGCCAACTAATGATTAAACCTCTTCCGGAACGGGGCTCTCAAGGCCCCGTTTTTTTATTTGGTGGTTGCCAACTCTACCCGCAGCCCAATGGCCAGAATGCCCGCCAGGCTATCTTGCCGGTTTTCGTGATGCAACGTAAAGCGATAGGTGCCAGCTTGTGGAAATCGGTAATGTGTTAATACTTCAAATTGATGATCGTACACATCGCCCAGGCCACTGCGCCCAAGGGGTTTGCCGCTCTTTTCGAACAATGTGTTAAACACTAATTTTTCAGAGAGCACCGCAGTTGAATCTTTAAGCTCATAGCGCACAAAAATTCTTTCCCAGGGGTAGTCGATGGAGTTGCGCACTTCATAATACAAGTTGTACTCCTGCGCTGCGTTTTTTATTTCGAATTCAAAAGTTGCGGGTTCCTTGGCCGGCCACTTGCGGGCGGGAAACTCTACATAATTCTCAAACACGCGCTGGTTGTCGCAAGCGATAACAAGTAAGGCTAGCAGAACAAAAACTAATAATCTCATTGGGGAGTGGGGCCTTTGGGATTTCGCGGGTTGGTACCCCGGCCCTGTGGTGGGCGGTTCTGTTTTCCGGGCTGCTGATTTTGGGCCCCTGGGTTTTTCCGGTCGCGATTCCTGTTTTTATTCTTTTTCTTTTTGCGCGATTTGTTCTGAAACTTCTTGTCGAGGTTTTCCAAATCGCTGTTGAGTTGCGCAATGGGCGCTTTGGTTTCTGTTTCGTTGGCTTGTAAAGTGGCCGGTTTTCTTCCGGCCCGGTTTAATTCCAGAATTTCGTTTACTCTTTCGATGTTGAGCGGGTACCAGGTATTTTCTTCTTTATACCCAAACCACATAATGCGCCTGAAGATGTCGGTTTTTTGCAATCGAGCTTCCCCTTGTTCAGTTACCAAAGGCGCATTGATTTCCGGGATATGCTTCAATGCTTCCATGTAGGTTTCCAACTCGTAGTTGAGGCAGCATTTTAACCGGCCGCATTGCCCCGAAAGTTTGCTTGGGTTGAGTGATAAATTTTGATACCGCGCAGCACTGGTAGCCACATTTTTAAAATCGCTTAACCACGTAGAGCAGCATAACTCGCGCCCGCACACGCCAATGCCACCCAGGCGGCCAGCTTCCTGCCGCAGGCTTATCTGCCGCATTTCTACGCGCACTTTAAATTCTGCAGCCAGAATTTTTATTAATTCTCTAAAGTCCACCCGGTCTTCGGCTGAATAGAAAAAAGTTGCTTTCGTATTATCGGCCTGGTACTCTACATCCGATAACTTCATGTTGAGATTCAGTTGCCGGATAATTTCGCGGGTGCGGTAAAGCGTGGGCAGGTCGCGCTTTTTAACGTCTTCGTGTTTCTCTAAATCTTTTTGGGTAGCTAAGCGATATATCTTTTTTATCTCCTCGTCATTAGCCACTTTTTTCTTCTGCATTTGCAGGCGCACCAGTTCGCCTTGCAACGAAACATGCCCCACATGGTGGCCGGTAGCCGACTCTACCACAATGGCATCGCCTGTTATCAACGAAAGTTTATCGCTGTTGCGATAGAAATCTTTACGGCCGTTTTTAAAACGAACTTCTACCACCGGAAATTTATCGTGTACGGGCATCTCCATATTTGAGAGCCAATCGAATACATTCATCTTGTTGCAACCGCCCGTACCGCAGGCACCGTTGTTGTTGCAGCCGGCAACATTTCCGCCCTTACTTGATCCACACGCACAACCCATTTCAAATTGCTGTTTAGATAAAACCTTAAAGGTAGAAGGTTGAAGGGGTATTGGCAAACGATGGTTAAACGGCTTTACCCTCCTTTTCAATTCGCGCCAGATCCTGGCTTATATCTTTGCGGTAGTAGGCATTTTTCCAGTTGATGGTTGCCGCTCGTGCATAAGCCTTTTGTGCGGCAGCCTGCAAAGTGGGGGCATTACCCGTAATAGCCAACACCCGGCCTCCGCTGGTAAGCACTTCGCCCGCCTTTAAGATGGTGCCGGCATGAAATACATGGGCTTCACTTTGCTGGCTAAGGCCGGTAATCGCAAAGCCTTTTTCAAAATTTTCGGGGTACCCACCCGAGGCCATAATTACGGTAACGGCATAGTGCGGATTGATGGCTATTCGATGGCCGTCAAGTTTACCTTTGGCACATGCAACCAGTAATTCTACCAGATCCGAATCGATGCGCGTGAGCACGGCTTCTGTTTCAGGGTCGCCCATTCGGGTGTTGTACTCAATTACGAATGGCTCTTCGCCCACGTTCATCAACCCAATAAAAATAAATCCTTTAAAAGGGATGTTATCATGCTGCAAGCCTTTAATGGTGGGAAGCACCACCTGCGTTTCAACTTTGCGCATAAACTCGGGTGTAGCAAAAACTACTGGCGATACAGCCCCCATGCCTCCGGTATTGGGTCCGGTGTCGCCCTCACCAATGCGTTTATAGTCTTTAGCTTCGGGTAAAAGAACGTAATGGGTGCCATCGGTTAGTACAAATACCGAAAGCTCGATGCCATCCAGAAAATCTTCTATCAACACCTTGGCACTTGCTTCGCCAAACTTTTTCTGCACCAACATTTCGTGCACAGCCTCCTGCGCTTCGGTAACGGATTGTGTAATTATTACACCCTTGCCGGCAGCCAAACCATCGGCTTTCAATACAATGGGTGGCTTGCAGGTAGCCAGGTATTCAATAGCCTGCGCGCTTTCGTGCGCCTGAAACGTTGTTGCGCGGGCGGTTGGCACTCCGTGGCGCAGCATAAATTTTTTAGAAAAATCTTTGCTGCCTTCTAATTGTGCACCGGCTTTGCCAGGGCCCACCAATAAAATATGCCGCAGTGCGGCCGTGGTTTCAAAATAATCACGAATGCCAAGTACCAAAGGTGTTTCGGGCCCCACCACTACCAAATCTATTTTTTCCTGAATACAAAAATTTCCCAGCGCTTCAAACTGATCGATTGCAATAGCCACGTTTTTACCTACCTCGGCCGTGCCGGCATTGCCGGGTGCAATAAATAAGCTAGTACAGGCCGGGCTTTGTTTAATTTTCCAGGCCAAGGCATGCTCGCGGCCACCGCTGCCAACTAAGAGTATGTTCATGTGGTGTTAATTATAAAAGGCAAATATATTTTTTATCGGGCTAAGAGTACGAAAGAAGAAATTCAATTTATCTCATCTCCTTACAATTTTCGGGTTGCATTAATTTTTTTTGATCTCAACCCATAACAGCAATCATCTTCAACAGCGGCAACCCCAATTGCTTGTGGCCCTCAATGGTTACCCGCGCAGCGGCTTGCCAGGCACTAAACGCTTTCGTAAATAACTTCCAGGCGGTATCCGGAGTAAGGGTAATTTTAGTGGTGGCAACTTTTTTTGTGGTAGTAAGAAACCAATCCGTGTTGGTTGCTTCCAGTGTCCAGGTGCCACCGGCTTCGCCCGAAATGTGCACCTGCACTTGTGTGCCTTGTGGGGCCTGCGTGTGGCGGTAGGCATAAGGAAGTGCCTGCAGCAAAGTGTCAATCATCGGATGAAAAAATTCCCGATTCATAATGCCGGGCTTTTCAACGGCATCGCGTATTTGTTGCTGGTGGTGCCAGCGTTCGGTATACTCGCGCGCCAGGTGAAACCAATTTTTTGATTCCTGTTCGCCAGCCCAGGCCACACTAAACGCAGCAATGGCCTGTGGGTCTAGTGAATGGTAATATTGAAGCATTGGCTTTTGTGCGAGCTCCAAAAACTGAATGAGTGTGGTGGTGCTTACGCGCCTCATGGCCTTCACCCACTCTTCATTCAGGCGGTTGAGGTAATTAACCAGGTCATTATACGAATAAATCGCATCGGGTGCATCGCCCTGGTGGTTGTGCAGAAGGGCAGCCGTGCGTACACTGGTATCCAGTAAATGGGCGGCCACATCTTTTACAGTCCACTTTTTAGCCACGGTGGGTTTGTTCCACTCGGCATCAGAAAGTGAATGTAGTAAGTCGATTAATTTTGCTTCGAGGGGTTCAATTAAATGCAGCGTTTGGATCATACTAAAATTACCTGGGCCCGGGTGGACAATGTTTACGCAAATAGTCTGAATACAGGGTGGCCAGGTGTTCAAAAGTACCTTCGCCTTCGCTAATACTATGCGAGCGGTTGGGGTAAGCCATAAACTGAAATTGCTTGCCGTGTTTAATCAGTTCGTTAATCAACATTTCGGCATTGGAATAGTGCACGTTGTCATCGGCTGTGCCGTGGATGTAAAGCAAATTACCCTTTAAATTTTTTGCGTAGGTAAGTGGCGAGCCGTTAATAAAATCCTGCAGGTTCTCCTGCGGTAAACCCATGTAGCGTTCCTGGTACAAATTATCGTAGGTGAGTTGGTTAGCAACCGCAGCTATAGCAATACCGGTTTTATAAATTTCAGGATATTGAAACAGTAAGTTGAGTGTGGCCGAGCCGCCACCACTCCAGCCCCAAACGGCAATCCGCCCGGCATCTACAAATGGCCATTTTAAAATTTCTTTTGCTGCCTCGGCCTGATCTTGAATGTTGAGCAATCCAACTTTACGGTAAATACTTTTTCGCCACGCACGGCCTTTGGGGGCCGGGGTACCGCGGTTGTCGATCGAAATGTAAATGTAGCCCTCTTCTGCCAGATCGCCTGTAAACAAAAAGTTGGCGGCTACCCGGTAGCTATCGTGTACGTTGGCACCCCAGGGTTCGGTGTAAACATAAAATAGTACCGGGTATTTTTTGGAAGCATCAAACTGGTTTGGCTTCACCATCCAACCATCCATTTCAATACCCGCTTCGGTTTTTACTTTAAAAAACTCTACGGTTTTGGGTTCGGTAGCCTGCGTGCGTTTTGCCTGGATGCTTTCATTTTCAAAAACAGGTTTGTGGGCCGGCAGGGTAATCAATTCCTGCAATGGCTTGGTATTGCTGTTATTAAAACTGTGCAGTGCAAAACTGCCCGCAGGCGAAATGGTGTAGTCGTGCGTGCCTTCCTGGTTGGCAGGGCTCACACGCACAGCCTCCCCTTTACCATCCAGGCGGGTTTTATATAAATATTTTTGAGTGGCGTTGGCTGGCGAGGCAAGAAAGTAAAGGGTGTTATTCTTTTCGTCAATCAACCGGATGTCCATCACATCGTAGTTGCCATTGGTAATGCGTGTTGTACGGCTGCCATCCGTAGCAATGCGGTAGGCATGTCGCCACCCATCTTTCTCACTCATCCATAAAAACTCTTTGCCGCCATTTATCCATTTAAAGTAGTGCCGGAAGTCCAACGCATACACGTTCTCCCACGGGGTATATAAATCGATCCAGGCTTCGTCCTTATCGGTGTAGATGAGTTTGGCGGCACCGGTTTTAGGATTACAGGCATAAACGTTACTCTCATTTTGCTTGCGATTTAATTGCTGCACCAGCAGTTCGCCTGCGGGGGTCCACTCCATGCGTGGCAAATAGTGCTGTTGTGCATCGCCCGGCAGGGCAAGCCAGGTTAGCTGTGCGGTGGCTACATCAGCCACAGCAATACGTGCAGGCGAGGGCGATTGACCTGCGGTGGGATATTCAACCGGAAGGATGCGCGAATAAACAGAATCGGTGTTATTGATCATGTAGAAGTCGCGAATCTGGCGTGCATCTATTTGCCAGAACGAAAGTTGCTTGCTATCCGGGCTCCATTGAAATCCATCGCGGCAGGCAAACTCTTCTTCATAAGCCCAATCGAATGTACCGTTGATAAGTTTACGGTTGCCATTGGTGGTAATGGCCTTTACCTGTTGGGTAGCCAACTCTTCCACATACACATTTTGTTCGCTTACATAGGCAACCTTGGTGGCATCGGGCGAAAACTTAGCAAACATGAGCGAGCTTGCTGGCCGCCCTTTTCCAAGCTGCTGCAACCCCCGGGTTTTCAAGTCTAACACATAATAATCGCCCCGGGTATCCAGCCGCCATACTTTTTGAGTATTGGTAAAAAGCAAAAGTTTAGATTGGTCGGCCGACAACGCAAAATTACGAATGCGCAAACTTTGCGCGGCCCCGGCCGGGGTAAGATCGGCTTTGGTTACCCAGGTGGATTTGGTATTGCCGGGAAGAACATACCGGTTTATTTCACCGGCTTCTACCCTGTAGTAGGCATTGTCTTCGGGGGCCCAACGTAACGCCTGGCTGTTGGCCTGCACGGCAAGCAGGCAGCATACTAGAAATAGAAATTGCTTCATAAGCTTGTTTAAAAATGAGTGTTGCGAACGCAGGCAAGTTATTGAACCTATAGGGTAAAAAACAACCCACCTGTGGTATTTTGCAACTATAACAACAATGGATTTCATTGCGCGTACTTATTTAATTTGTATCTTTTGCCGCTTATTATAGCCTAAGCCAAACAGAAGATGGCCAAACTCAAAAACATTGTAAAGCAATTATCGGAAGCCGATTACAAATCCATTTACGATTCGTTGATTGAGAGTAATGCGGAGAAGTCGGCTCACTTGCTGAAGGCGCTGCGCGAGCGCCAGTTGGCTGATAGCAAAATAATGGTTGAGTTGGAGGTGAATGCCAATGCGTACTATACGCTCCGCTCGCGGTTAAATATCCGAATCGAGGAGCACCTCATTCAACAAATGGAAAGCCCCCGCACAGATATTTTACGCAAGGTGGCCAACCTGAACGAGGTGCTGTTTACGAAAAAGCGAACCATCACCATCACCACATTAAAAAAACTGGAAAAAGAGTTGCTGGACTATGACCTGGCAAATGAGTTAACGATTATTTACAAGTCATTAAAAAAGTTGCACATCAACTCGCCAGAGCATTTTCAATATTCGCAATTGTACAACCGGCATATTGCGTATATGCTGGCTGTGGATAAAGCCGAAGATCTGCTGGCCGAGTACTTTCGGAAGTACGGCATCTATTTTCTTTCAAACGATGAAACGGAAAAGTTGGGGCTCACGCTGTTGATGAAAGAAATTCAGAACGTAGCGCGCATCTACGAATCGCACCGGCTGTATGTGTACCAGAGTTGCATGCTGGTGTTTCACAGACTTTTTGTAGAACCGGACGACAACCTGCATTTAGATGGTGAATCGATTGAAGACATTTTTAAGCATGTCCAAAGAATTTTTGATACCTATAATCTCGATCCGCTCTATTATCACCTCAACCTGGTTTTTGAATTTTTAAAGCTGGAGTACTACAATCATTACGGGGTAATCCATCAGGTAGAAAAAAGTTTTGAAGAGGTAAACGATGCGGCAACCAACCTGTTGATCAACTACCCATTCTACACGTTTGGTACACGCTTTTTAATTACCAAGTTAGAGCGGCATTTGCGGCTGGCTACCGAAAAGGAAATGCACGCTGAAAATGAAGGTCTCTTTGAAGACATTGAACCCGACCCGCTGGATGTAACCCGCCATACAATTCATGTAATTTACCGGGCGCTGGGCAGCTATTATTCCGGGCGTTACGAAGAAGCAGCCAAACTGATAAACGGACTGCTGAACGATGTTAGCCTGAAGCGCTTTCCGTTTGTGCAAATGGAAGTAAAAGCGGTGCTGGCGTTGCAATACTGTATGTTGAAAGACTTTGAGTTGTTCAACCAACTTACTAATAGTATTCAGCGTCAAATCCGCTTATTTGGAAAAGATGAATGCGAAAACGTGTTGTACTTTTTAAAAATGCTCAAAATCGCCACCAGCGAAGCCAAGCGCGAAAAGGCAAGAAAGATTAATCAGTTAATTCCGAAATACAAAGCAGCCAAGGTTACTTATTTCTCGCCTACATCTTTTATCCGCATGGATAAAGAGTTTGTCGATAACCTCACGGCTATTGATTCTCCGGAAGCATAACGTTATTTACTTCGCGTAAATTCCATTCCTTCTATTTCAATACCGGTAGCTTTGCCTTCAGAAATTACAACAAAGTGAGCCGAGGTTTTTCCCCACCAGCGTTTATCAAACCAACCTCTGAACGTATTGTAATGCCAATGCGCCAACCGGGCTTTCACAACCTGATTAATGGAAACTTCAAGTTCATCCTTATTTACTGTTACAAGTGCCTCGCCATAGAGCGGACTGGAGTACGTACCCGCATAGTCTTGCAACGGCAAAGTAGGCTGCGTGCCGGCTACACGTTGAGCCTCGTAGAGATTTGTTAACTGGTCACTTTGCTGATTAAGATTTTTATAAAGTGTGTAAAATTCTGTACTCCAGTCACGGGTGCCACCCAGGGCAAAGGCATCAAATGCTCTGAACATTAGCGCGTGGCGTACTTCGGCATGATCTAAATTTCCAAAGATGTAAATACCCAACTTGTTTTCGGGCAACTGGCCGTGGATGGCAATTTCTCCGGCCAGGCTTCCGGTATGGAAATTTATTTTTTTGCCTTTGTAATCTTGCTGAAACCAACCCAACCCATAGGTTGTCCAGTTTGGTTGAGTAAGTTGCATGGTAGGATAAAATTGAGAGGCGGGAACAAGTACCTGTGGTTTAAAAAGTTCGGCCCAACTGGCAGGTTTCAACAACCGCCCACCTGAAAATTTGCTGCTGTCCAACATGCACACCGCCCATTTGCTCATGTCATTTACACAACTCCATACACTGCCTGCTGGTCCAATGGCATCGGCATTGGTACGGCTTATTACTGAAATTTTTCCTTCCACCAGGTGATGCGGGCTTGATTGATTGCGATCGGTTACCATGCCCAGGTGGGCAGCGGTGCGGGTCATACCCAAGGGTTCAAAAACTCTTTTTTGAATGAATACTTCCCACGGGGTACCGCTTACGCGTTCAATTACTTTTCCGGCAAACAGGTAAAAAATGTTTTGGTATATAAAGCTTGAGCGCAGCGAGTAGGTGGGTTCAACTAACTTCATCCGGTTCACTACTTCTTCCGAGGGGATGTCCATTACGCCCCATAGAAAATCGGTATTGCCTACGCCCGAGTTGTGGGTAAACAGATCGCGTATTTTTAATTCGCGCGTTACGTATGGATCAAACAACTGGAAGTCGGGCAGGTGCTGTAGTACAGGGTCGTTCCAATTCACTTTGCCTTCATCTACCAACAAGGCCATGCAAACGGCCGTCATAGCTTTGGTGGTGGAGGCGCACGCAAACAACGTGTTGGCATCTACTGGCTCTGGCTTGCCAAGTTCGCGCACGCCATATCCTTTTTGCAGCAACACCTTACCGTTTTTTACCACCACCACCGCCAGGCCGGGTACGTCATACTGCTTCCGCGATTTTTCAATGTACGCATCAAAGTCTTTAACCAGTTTGGCTTCCGGACTTTGCACTTGGGCAAAAGTTGTTGCTGCCAACAAACAGAAAATGAACGTGAGGTTTTTCATGTGGTTATAATTTTTTGTTGAAGGTTACATGGAATGGCCAGAACAATCCGTACTTTTTTGGGTGTAAAAGCTACAAGCTATGTCATAGGATACTTACTCTAACCAATTGTATTTTTTTAATAGCGCGAGTACCGCATTTCGTTTTTCTTCTTGCGGGGTAGGGATGTTACACAGCATCAGGTACACAATTCCTTTTTCAGGGATGCTTACAAAATCTCCGTAAAAGCCGCCCTGCGTGCCGGTATGGTAAATCATTTTATGGCCGGCTTCAGTTTGCCCGATAAACCAACTGGCACCGATAAAAGGTGGAGTGGGCTCTTGCCAATTCGCAAGCTGCCACACCGTGCGCGAGTTATCGATTACCTGCCGGTTAAGAATGGTGTAAGTGCGCAATGCCTTTTCATACAAGGCAAGTTCTTCTACCGAACTCCAAACGCCACCGTTGCCCGCAGCTGCAAAGGTGGGTTCTTCACCATAATCTTTTTCGATGTAACCACCTGCTGTGGCCAGGTAGGCATGCGCTACACCCGTAGTGGGGTAGGGGCCATCGGTAATCGTACTGGTTTTCATATTGGCTGGAATAAATATGCGTTTGCGCACTTCTTCTTGCCATTTGTTGCCGGTAACTTTCTCAATAATTAATGCAAGCCCGTTAAAGGCGGGGTTCGAGTATTCAAAGCGCGTACCCGGCTCGAAGTGCAGCGAGTCGTTTAACTTTATGGGATTAAAGTTTTCTTCATCCTTCGCTGAAAGGAGGAACACGCTATCTAAAAATTGCGTTCGGTTATCAGGTAACCCCGATGTGTGCGTAAGCAAATGGTAGAGGCGTACCTGGTGTGCAATCTCGGGATTTTTAAAATCGGGGAAGTAGTGCGACAGACTATCGGTAAGCGAAAGCTTGCCCTCGTGTGCCAACTCTAAAATAACATAGGCTACAAAAGTTTTAGAAATGGAGCCCGTATTGAAAAGTGTTTGTGGGGTTATCTTTTGCTTTGTTTGTAAATCGGCCAGGCCATACGAATTACTGAATGCGATGGAATCGTTTTTTAAAATGAGCACGGCACCACCTGGACGGTTGCCGTCCAGGTAAGAAAATACTGCATCTACTTCGGTAGTAAATGCAGGCGGGCTGGCACACCCCCACACCGCGGCCCACACTACAATGAGAAACTTTTTCATGATGCACTTGGTTTGTCAATCATTTTGAAAAGTGCAACAATTGCAATGATAGCCCACACGGTATTGATAAACGTAAACGGATAAGCTTCTTTTACCACACTATTAATAATGAGCAGAACGGCACCGGTTAAGTTAAGCAGTTGAAAACTCAGGGAGTTCGATTTTATTTTTTGCAAACTATTGAGTGCATAAGCCGCAATAACAGCCACCGAACCGATCCACCCCATTGCCGCTATCCAGAACTCCATTTACTTTCTCAACTTCACGCGTAACAAATACATATCGGCAGTTATGTACAAGGTTTTTTCATCGGGCGAAAGCGCGCAATTGGCGGCTAATTCGGTTAGCCTGATTTTACCCAGCACGTTGCCGGTTGAATCAAAGATCCAAACCCCACCGGGGCCGGTTGCAAAAATATTTCCGTTGCGATCCATTTTTAATCCATCGGGTAAGCCTTTGTCGGTGGCCAGGTTTGCGGTAGCGTTATAAAAAATGCGACCAGCTTGTACGCCATTTTCAGTAAGCGCATACTCATACCAAATGGCTTTGGCAGGGTCGGAGTTGGCAATAATAATTTTTTGCTGATCAGGCATTACAATAATTCCGTTGGGTTTTGTAAGGCTATCAACCAGTAACATTACTTCTCCGGTAGTACTTACCTTATAAACTCCGTTGTGGAGTTGTTCTTTTTCAGGGTCGGCATCATGCCCGGCAAGCCCGTAGGGTGGGTCGGTAAAAAATAATTCGCCCTGGTTGTTGAAGGCCGCATCGTTGGGGCTACTAAATCTTTTGGTGTTAAAGGTTGCAGCAAGCACTTTGAATTCTGGTTTAGGATTGCTGAGGGCAGCATTCATAACAGCCACTCTGCGATCGCCATGCTGGCACAGCACGAGCGAATCGTTATGCAACACCAACCCGTTGGAGCCTGGTTCGTTGCTGGTGGTAACGGTGCCTGTAAAACCCGAAGGGGTAAGGTACACTTCTGCGCCCTTTGCTTCCGTCCACTTGTACACCGTGTTTTTAGGAACATCAGAAAACAGCAACATGTTTTCTTTTTCAATCCACACCGGGCCTTCACTCCACTCATACCCTTCGGCCAAAATTTCAACGGATGCATGGGCATCTATCAGCGCATCCAATGCAGGGCTTAAGCGTTCAATGGTGCCCACAGTGTTGGTTTCTTTGGGCGTACACGCGGCAACCAGCAACACGGCTACAATAATTTTTTTCATTTGGTAAAAAATTGAGTTTGGAAGTTAGGAAAAATGTTGAATTTCCTGAATCAACATAACTAAACCTATTGCCAGGATAAAGTATAATACGATTCGTTGAAAGATATCTTGCCTGAGTTTATCGAGAATTATTTTGCCTAAATAACTTCCGCCAAAAGCAGCAAGTATCAGCAATGGTATATACCCGATAAATTTATTTTGGAGAAATCCGAAGTTGAGGTACATCACAGAGCGGGCCACATCTACTCCAAAGTCGATAGCGGCAGAGGTGCCCACGAAAAAGTTTTTAGGAAGTTGAAAGGCGGTTAGCGCCAACCCGCGGATAGCACCCCCGGTGCCAATAAAGCCAGCCATAAAGCCGGCCAACGAGCCGCTCCATACCAGGTTGGCTTTGGTGGGCTTTAGCGTGGCTTCTGGATTTTTTAAGAAGTAAATCGAAAAGGCAACTAAAAAAAAACCGAGCAATGTTTTGGCATAGATAAAGTCGATGCGGGTAGTGAACCAGGCCCCTACCACCACCAGGGCAATGCTACCGGTACCTAACCACAGTACAAGTTTCCAGTTAATGGTTTTGTAAAAGAGAATAAGTTTGGCTGTGTTACTAAATACATGCAATAAGCCGGTGAGCGCCAGCACGGTTTGAAAGTCGAAGAAAAATTGCGCCAGCGGAACGAACAGCACCGAAGAGCCAAAACCGCCAATGGTTCCGATAATTTCGGATATCAGTAAAAGAATAAGAAATAAAACCAGGTTCATGCAGGTGGTTTGGCGCGTGTAAGGTAATTCATTACTTTGAAACCCAAATGCGAACAATGAAATCGGCCCCAAAATGTTGCTGGCAATCCACGCATGCTGAAGCATCAAGGTTAGCTCATTTTCATACCGATACCGCGCACTAACAAGTAAAACCGTAATACATGAATTCAATTTCTATTCCGCAACGTCCGCCACGAAAATTTCTACCATCGGAATTTACCATTACTACCTGGCAGGCATTGCAACCGTATTTTGATAACCTTACAGAACGTGCCCTTGCCAATGAAAATGACCTGGCCGGGTGGCTGGCCGATCGAAGCGAGCTGGAGTCGGTAATTAGCGAAGACCTGGGTTGGCGCTACATTCGGATGACATGCTATACCGATAATGATACATACAGCAAAAGCTATCAGGACTTTGTTGAAAACATTCAGCCGCAGATAGCGCCCTACTCCGACAAGCTGAACCGCAAGCTGGCCGAGTCTCCGTTTTTGCAGGCGCTGGAAACCAAGCCGGGTTATAAAATCTTAATCCGCAATTTGAAAAAAGATCTTGAACTGTTTCGCGATGAAAACATTCCACTCTTTACCCAGATCAATACAGAAACGCAAAAGTACGCACAACTGGCTGGAGCCATGGCAGTGGAAATTGATGGCAAGGAATTAACCTTACAACAAGCCGGAGTAATTCTTCAATCAACCGATCGGGCCCAACGCGAAGAAGCGTATAAGAAGATTTCGGAACGCAGGCTGCGTGATAGAGAAACTTTAGATGATCTGTTTACCAATCTGGTGGGCTTACGCCATCAGGTTGCACTAAATGCCGGCCAGCAAAACTTTCGCGATTATATGTTTAAATCCTATGGCCGGTTTGATTATACGCCTAAAGATTGTTTTGCGTTTCACGAGTCGATAGCTACCGAAGTGGTACCCATACTGAATGCGTTAAGTAAAGAACGCAAGCAAAAACTCGGCATCGCAGAATTGAAGCCTTGGGATAAGGCAGTAGATGCCGATGGCTTGCCACCCCTAACCGCATTTAAAAACGGAGCCGACCTTACGGAAAAATCCATAGCATGCTTTAGCCGGTTAGATCCATTTTTGGGGCAATGCCTTTCTATAATGAAAGAGATGGGGCATCTGGATCTGGAATCAAGAAAAGGAAAAGCGCCCGGTGGCTACAACTACCCGTTAGCAGAAATTGGGGTACCGTTTATTTTTATGAATGCCACTTCTACGTTGCGCGACATGACTACCATTATGCACGAAGGCGGCCATGCCGTGCATAATTTTTTAACGAAGGATTTGGCGTTGGCCGATTTTAAATCGCCCCCCATGGAAGTGGCAGAGTTGGCATCCATGAGTATGGAGTTAATTTCGATGAAGCATTGGGAGATATTTTTTCCGGATGAAGCGGACCTAAAGCGCGCCAAACGCGAGCAACTGGAAGATATTATTGAAACCTTGCCATGGGTGGCAACCATCGATCAGTTTCAGCATTGGATTTATGAAAACCCGACACACACAAGCGAACAGCGCAAACAAAAATGGAACGAAGTGTTTGCCCGCTTTGCCGATACGATAACCGACTGGCGTGGGCAGGAGCAAGCCCGCGATTTCCTATGGCAAAAACAATTGCACTTATACGAAGTGCCCTTCTATTATATAGAGTACGGCATGGCGCAATTGGGTGCCATTGCGTTGTGGCGAAATTATAAAGCGAATAATCAAAAGGGCTTGCAAGGGTATATGAATGCGTTAAAACTCGGTAACCTGGCTACCATTCCTGAAATTTATGCGGCCGCTGATATCCGGTTTGATTTTAGCCGCCCGTACATAAAGGAGCTAATGAATTTTGTGCAGGAAGAACTGGCCAGCGTTTAATCGCGGCACTTATCCAACAGTGCGTTTAAAGAAACAGCTTCACTTTCGGTTAGCTTCAATACATCGCTATCAAAGGTGTCGATTACGCGGTCGAGTTGAGTAAGTAAGGCAAGGCCTTTGGTGGTAATATGAATATCAGTAGCCCGCTTGTCGGTTTTGCTGGGCGATTTACCAATCAGTTTTTTACCAATCAGCCGGTCGAGCAAGCGCGATACGTCTGAGTTCTTATCTAGCATGCGGCTTTTAATCTCGTAGGCGCAAATAGGAGTTGGGTGCTGGCCGCGCAAAATGCGCATGATATTAAACTGCTGGCCGGTGATGCCATAAGGCTCGAAAAATTCTTTCTGAAGATTTTGAATGCGGTTGGCGGTGAAGAGAATGTTAAGCAACGCTTTCTGGTGCATGCTTTTGAACTTCTGTTGCTTTATTTCGTCTTCTAGTTTCATGTAAGCAATCAGCGTGTGCTCCGGCCGGAGCACACGCTGAATAGTTATTGCGCTTTATCTAACTCTACTTTCACAATAAGCTGTACATCGTCTCCTACAACCAATTCGCCACCGGGGGTTTTGTTAGCCCAGGTTAAGCCGTAGTCTTGTCTGTTAATATTGCCGATCAGTTTAAAACCAGCTTTCTCGCCACGGCCGGTGTTAATTTTGCCGCCATAAGTAACATCAAACTCTACTTTTTTGGTTACACCTTTCAAGGTTAAGTCGCCCTTTAGTTTGTATTTGCCACCTTCTTTTGCCAGCGCACCCTTAAACGAAACTTCGGGAAATTTTTCAGCATCAAAGAAGTCAGGTGATTTCAAATGACCATCGCGTCTTTCGTTAGCGGTATTAATCGAGGCAACTTTTGCAGTAAACGAAACTTCGGCTCCGGCAAAGTCGTCTGTTTTACTTACTACCGTAGCTTCGTAGTCGTCAAACTTCCCTTCGGTTTCTGCTACCACCATGTGGGTTACACTAAATCCAACCTTCGAGTGGCCCTTGTCAACCTTCCAGGTTGTTTGTGCATTGGCAACGCCTGCCAGTAACAGGAATGCCGCAATTACATTCAGTCTTTTCATGTGTTTTTTTGATTTTGGATACTATGCAAGGTAACGTTTTTGAAATGATGGGTGTTTAAACACCTGCTTTTCTTTTGTTAAGGGCTTGTTAATGCCGTAAACACAGGGTGGGTGGTCAGGCTTGCAGGTAAAATTCACCCGTCAACATTTTGTACTCTTCCGTCCACTCCGCACCTTGTCGGTACAGTACCAACTCATGCTGCTCGGTTGGTTGTTCCTCTAAGGAAAATTCCATGAACAGGCGCTCAACAGGTTTTTCACTTCGTGCCCTAAACCGGCACAAGCGGGTGCAATACCAGCCCATAGGAGTGCTTATGCCAATTAATTGGTTGGCCTCGGTTTCAGGCAGCACCACACAAAGTTTTCCGGTAGGGCTGAGTAGCCGTTTGCTGTGGAACAACAAATCTTGCTGCGAAAGCATTTCGCTGTGGCGTGCCTGTGTGCGTTTTTCTGTTGGCGGTTTATAACTATTGATAAAGAATGGTGGGTTGCTTACAATCAGATCATAAGGTTTGGAAAAATATTCCTGCAAGGCTACGTGGTGCACGTTTACTTTTTCAGGCCAGGGCGATTGCTTTACATTTTCGTATGCTACCGCGCAATCATCGGCAGAGATCTCAATAGCATCTATATGCACGGTTGGCAATGTACGTTGTGCCAGCATGAGGGCAATTAGCCCGGTACCCGTACCAATATCCAATATGCGGGTTGCTTTGTCGGTAGTAGCCCATGCACCCAATATCACCCCATCGGTTCCCACCTTCATAGTTGCCCGGTGATGATGAATGTTAAACTGTTTAAAGCGGAATGTTTTCTTATCGCGCATGCTTTTTACCGGGGCAACGCCTCAATCACTTTCGAAACAAAACGATTCATATCCAATTCGTTTGTCTGGCTTAACCCTAAACGCACTACCACCAGTTTTTTAGAGGGCACCACAAATACAAACTGGCCCTCAAATCCTTCGGCCTGAAAAGAATCTGCGGGTACATCGGGATAGGTGCGATTATGCGAATAGCCCGGAGTGCCGGCATTCAGCCACCACTGGGCACCGTACTCACCGCGCTTCGCTGCCATGGCGTGAGTAGTGGTGTAGGCAACCCAGCCTTCAGGCAAAATACGTTGGCCATTGAACATGCCATCGCTCAGGTATAATAATCCAAACCGCGCCCAATCGCGCGCGGTTGCCCACGAGAAAGAAGAACCCACGTACGTACCTCCGGCATCGGGTTCAATCACCATACTGCGGGCGCCAATTTTTTCAAACAGCTCGCGGTAATAAAATTTATAATAATCCTCATCACCTATGGCGTCCCGTATCAACCGCGAGATAATGTTAGTAGTACCGCTGGAGTATTCGAACACGGTATTCGGTTCCGATTCCAGCGGAGCCTCCATCGCGTAAAGCCCCATGTCTTTCTTTTTAAAAAGCATGTTGGTGGCCGGGCTGGGGCCGCCATAATTTTCTTCCCATCTTAACCCACTGCTTGCTTGTAATAGGTTGTGAAGTGTAATTTTTTTGCGATCGTCATTTTGCCATTGCGGTATGGGCGCTGGTTCAAACACCTTCATGCGCCCGTCCTTTGAAAGAATGCCGGTAATCGCATTGGTAATGCTCTTGGTCATAGACCAGCCCATGTGGCGCGAATATTCGTTATACCCCTTTGCATACCGCTCTGCTATAATCTGGCCATCATATACCACTACTACAGCGCGTGTGTTAATGGGCTTAGCCGGGTCGGTTTCAGTAAAAGCAAAGTCGAGGGCATCTTTTAAAACAGTTACATAAATGCCGGTATCAATCCTATTTTTAATAAGGTTGCCCATGGGCCACACCACAGTATCTTGGTTTACCGGGGCCATGGCGTAGAGATTTACTTTTTGTGCGCGCAGTTCTGTTTCTGTCAGCTCCGATACCAGCGTGCACCCTAATCCTTTCCGGTAAATGGCTTTACGTTTGGCTAAACCAAAAACCGTTCCGGTAACGGTAGAGTCAGTTTTATTTATATCAAAGCTGCCAAGGCTCTGCAGCCCCGCACCCAATTCCTGTTTTAGCACATCATCTGCATCGCGTCCATTCAGAAACACACACGAACAGAGATCTTTGGCGCCAAAGGCGCTGATAATAGGCAACGCCTGCCAGGCATACCGAAGGCCATACCCAACCACCAATAGAAGTAAAACAAGAAGAGATCGCTTTATTATTTTCATCTGTTTATAATTTTTGTCTGAAGTTCACATGGAATGGCCAGGATAAGATTCTTTGATGTAGCTACAGGGCCATTTCACATGGTAGTGATTTTAGATTCGGAACACGAAAATACTGGCTGTACCTGAGAGGCCAAACAAAACCGCCCCATAAACTGCTGGCAGGCAGGTTATGTGTGGCGAGGGTGCACATTACCCCAATAAAATCACTTTCAATTAATTAGGCTACCTTTGCGCCTTATCAGAACAAAATAGATGAAATCATTTGAAAGCCTGGGACTTTCCGGGCAACTGGTGGAATCCATCCGCCAATTGGGTTTTGAAACACCCACGCCCATCCAGGAAAAGGCAATTCCCACATTATTAGAAGGAACTACCGATTTGGTAGGCCTGGCCCAAACCGGAACGGGTAAAACCGCTGCGTTCGGGTTGCCCTTGCTGGAGTTGGTTGAAGAGAATAACCGCGCCACGCAGGCATTGGTTATTGCGCCTACGCGCGAACTAAGTGTGCAGATTACAAACGACCTGGAGCGTTTTTCGGCTGCGTATAAAAAATTAAACATAGTAACCGTTTATGGCGGGGCCAGCATTCGCGAACAAATTATTAAAGTAAAACGCGGTGCCCAGATTATTGTGGCAACCCCCGGTCGGTTAATTGATTTGCTTTCGCGCAAGGTGGTTGACCTTGCCTCAGTGCGCTATGTGGTGCTGGATGAAGCAGACGAGATGTTGAACATGGGCTTTAAAGAAGACATAGACGAAATTCTTTCTACCACCCCCGATACAAAAAAAGTGTGGTTGTTTAGCGCCACCATGCCCCGCGAAGTGCGCGAGATTGCCAGCAACTACATGCACAACCCGGAAGAGTTAAGCGTGGGCGAGCGTAATCGGGGTAATGAAAACATCGATCATCAATACATCTTAGTGGACGATCGCGACAAGTACCTTGCCTTAAAACGGTTTGTTGATAACACACCCGATATTTTTGGGGTTATCTTCTGTCGCACTAAAATCGATACACAAAAAGTTGCTGAGCACTTAATAAAAGATGGCTACAATGCCGATGCCTTGCATGGCGATTTAAGCCAGCAGCAGCGCGATCGTGTAATGAAAAGTTTTAGAAATAAGACCCTCCAATTGCTGGTTGCCACCGATGTGGCTGCCCGGGGAATTGATGTTGAAAACGTAACCCACGTTATTCATTTAAACATGCCCGATGAAATGGAGTTTTATACACACCGCAGCGGCCGTACCGCGCGTGCCGGTAAAAAGGGAATTTCGTTGGCGATAATCTCTAAAAAGGAAATCGGTAGGGTACAACAGATTGAACGTAGCCTGAAACGGAAGTTTACAAAAGTAATGGTGCCTACAGGCGATGAGGTGTGCCAGAATAAACTCCTGGCGTTGGTTCATAAAGTAAAACAAGTGGAGGTGAATGAAGAAGAGATTGATTCATTCTTGCCGGAAGTATATCACGAACTGCGCGACTTAAGTAAAGAGGATATTATCAAGCGGTTTGCTTCTATTGAGTTCAACCGGTTTTTGGAATACTACCGCGATGCCCGCGATTTGAACAAAGGCGAGCGGAAAAACTTCGAGATGCCAGATGGTGATGATCGCTACCTGACAGGCGACCGGGTATTTATTAATGTAGGTAAAATGGATGGCCTGGAGAAAGGCAGTCTGTTGGATTTACTGTGCGACTTTGGCGAAGTAGATAAAAAGGCGATTGGTAAAATTGATTTGAAAGGCGCCTATTCTTTTTTTGAGATCGAGAAAAAATTTACCGAACAGGTACTTAAAAATTTTGACGGGGTGGAAGTACGTGGCCGCAAGGTACGATTGGAATTAACCCAGCCTCATGTTAAGAAATACTCTGAAAAAAAGAAGGAGCGGTTTTATTCTGCAAAAGGAAAACACTCTGACTACGGCCGCAAAACAAAGGGCAGGCCAAGCCGGTAACAAAACATGGGCTGACACAAAATTATTCGATAAATCGGTCAGCCCACGTTCTTAACCAAGTCTTCTCTTCCTCTCCAGTACTTCTTAGTGACCTAATATCAACACATGGCTTCCGGCCACCGAAGTGGTGCGGCCTGCGCCCAACGAAGAAGAGTTCCAGGTAAACTGTAGTTGCAAATTGCTTGTGGAAATATTTACAATGTCCATCTCCAGCCCATCGTTTCTTTTGATTTTGGTAGCGGTATCATCCGTAAAGCTCCACGTGCCCGAGGCAGGCCAGATTGCCTTACCGTTAACGGTTGTAAAGCTGTTGCCTGTAAACTGAATTTTTAATCCACTGTACGTAGCGGTTTTATCAACTCCATCTACCTGCACACTTTGCAGATTCCATTCCGATGCGGCTAATAAATTCCGCACCTGGTCGGCCGGGGTTGGCTCATCTTCACCACCTCCTTTGCATGCGGCCAGCAAGAGCGTGGCCGCAAGGAGTAGAATTAGCAGAACATAAATATGCGGTTGGGTTTTCATAGCAATAATGTTTTTACTTTTTAATAATTCGGATTGATTGGGTAGCCTTGCCGGTAGATACCTGCAGCAGGTAGGTACCCGGAGCAATGTGTTGCACATCTATTTGTAGTGAAGCTGCGCGGGTGCTTACTTGTTGCAACCGTTGCCCCTGCAATGAAACCAACACTACGTCACGCAACTGCTGATCATCCGGCAGCAAGACGTTAATCCGATCGGAAGTAGGATTGGGCGCTACCGAAACGTGTACGGCATCGGGCTGCAAATCTCCGGTAACAATAATGGCAAAGTCATCGGAGAAGGCGCTGGTACAACTGCCGGCATTTACACGCACCTTGTACACACCGGGTTCAGTTACGTTCAGTGTCGGGTTGGTTGCTCCGGCAATCGCATCGTTGTTGCGGAACCATTGGTTGCCAGCGGCACTGCTCGAGCTAAGCACAGGTGTTTCAGTATTTAAACCACTGGCAGTAATTACAGGCTTGGCCGGGTTTACGCAAAAAGTTTGGCTTACCTGCGTGGCCGGATTGAATGTTGCATCACCCGGCTGGTTGGCATGTATTGTTACACTTCCACTGGTAAGCAGCGTTACCGTATTTCCACTTACAGTAGCAATGGCCGTGTTGGAACTGGTGTAGGTAATACTCAATCCAGACGAAGCCGTGGCGTTGAGGGTAAACGGAGCATCGCCCAGGTTTTTGGAAGCAATGGCTGGAAAGGTTATAGTTTGATTTTGTTTACCACTTACGGTTAGCGATTGCTGCACACTGGCGGCCGCATTGAAGTTGGCATTACCCGCCTGGAAAGCGGTTAGGGTAGTGGTGCCCATGCCGGTAATGTAAATGGTGCCATCTACCACAATGGCCACTGCCTCGTTAGTGCTGGTAAAAGAAATAGGCAGCCCCGATGAAACGGTTGCACTGGCAACGAAGGGAGGATCGCTTATACTTTTAGCTGCAATCGGTAAAAAAGTAATGGTTTGATCCGCCTTATTCACCGTAAGCGATCGCACTACCGATGTAGCGGCATTGTACAAAGCGTCTCCTCCCTGTGCCGCTGTGAGGTTGGTTGAGCCAACACCGGTGATGGTAATTAATCCGGTTGTACTAATGGTTGCTACAGCCGGGTTTGAACTTGAGTAGGTGATAGGGAGATCAGAATCGATGGTTGCTCCGGCACCAAAAGCCGGTGTTGTAAACGTGCGGGCCGCCAGTGCCGGAAATGTAATAACCTGGTTTGCTTTGTTGATAGTTAACGAACGGGCTACCGGGCTTGCTGCTGCAAAGGTCTCATCACCGGCTTGCGAAGCGGTTATGGTTACAGTTCCCGTATTTTTAATTACCAGCGCGTTTCCTTGCACTTCGGCAACGGAATTATTTGAGCTTGCAAAAATTACGGCCAGATTAGAAGTTGAACTGGCACTTAGTGCGATTTGAGCATTTGCAACTACCGGAGATGCAAGATTGAAGGTAATGGTTTGCGCTTGCTTGCCGATGGTTACTGCCAGGGTGCGAACGGGCCCGCTGCCACACGTATTAGATGGTGTTACACTTACCGTGGCGGTTCCGGCTGTGTTCCATAAAATGTTTGCCGTACTACCCGAATTGGTTAAGGTGCCTTTATCACTCAAAGCCCAGGTATAGTTTACACCTGCAACGCTGGTTACTGAATAAGCCTGAGAGCTTCCTAAAGTTGGGGCAGCATTGCCGGTAATTGCTGAGGGCTGGGCGGGCGAGCTGATCACGTTTACGCTTAATGTTCGGGCGGTGCCGGCCCCACAAGCATTGGAGGGGGTAACAGTTATCGTTTTTGATCCGGTGGAGTTCCATGCAATGGTAACTGCATTGCCCGAACCGGTAACGGTAGCTCCCGTTCCACCGGCCCACGCATAGGTTACTCCGCTTACATTGGTTATGCTAAACGAAGCCGATGCGTTTACACAAAGTTCGGTTACGCCTATCACAGGGCCAGGTTGTGTTGGTACGGTGTTAACGGTTCTGTCCAACGTGCGCTCGCTGCTAAAGCCACAACTATTGGAAGCTCTTACGCGAATGGTATTTGTTCCGGTTGAAGTCCAGGTGATGGTTGCTTGTTCGTTTTGCGAACCAGCGGTAGTAAATGTTCCACCTTGTACCTCCCACACATAACTCAGGCCACCAACAGGTGCTACCTGAAACGTCTCACTCGCGGCAACGCAGTTTTGACTTCCGCCCGTAATAGCAGCAGGTTGTGCTGGCGTTGCAAGCACTGTAAATGCTTTTGTTTGTGCGGCAGAAGTAGAGCAATCGTTGGTAGCTGTAACTGAAATAGTTTTTGAGCCAGCGGTTGTCCACTTAATGGAAACCTGTGTTCCACTCGTTACAAGGGTAGCATCGGCACCGGCTGTCCAATTATAAGTGGTGCCAGGTTGATAGGGTACGCTGAATGTATATTCCGCATTCACACAACCTGAACTCGATCCGGTGATGGAGCTGGGTACAGTGGGGTTGGTACAAGGACCGGTAACATAGATGGAATAATTGCGGGTTGCACTTATGCCGCAACTATTAGAAGTGTTTACACTAATCGTTTTAGTGCCACCGGTTGACCAGCGAATGAGTTTTACATTTTGGTTCGCGGTGTTGGTAATCGTACCGCCTGTTGCCGACCACGAAAAGTTTATGCCGGCAGGCTGTGCATCAACCGAAAAATTACCATCCACATCTACATTGAGCGTTGCCGGTGCTACAATAGGCGAGGGTAGTGCAGGTTGAGGAGTACCACCGCCAAAACTAATGCTGTTTACCTCATAGTTAACGTAGCATGCTTTGGTGGCTACCACTTTAATAGTTCTTGCCTGGCCATCGGCCAATGCAGTAGCGCTTAATTTATTGCCAGCTATTGTGCCAGAGCCATTTAAAATCCAGTTGTAGTCCACACCGGCTTGCGGATTAGTGATGGTATAGGTAACGGAATTACCCGCGCAGATGGCACCACCCGGTGAAGTTGAAATGGAAGGCGTTGTTGGGGCAGCAGCAAGATTTACAGATACAGTGGTACCTAATGTGCTAGTAGTATTGCAGATGTTTCGGGAGCGCACCGTAACATTTACTGCGGCCCAATCAGTTGCCCATGTAATGTCTGCCACCGAGCGGGCAGGGTTCAGGTACGCAATGGTTACTCCGGTTGCACCACCAAGATTCCAATCGTAAGAGAGTCCTTCTAAAGGATTACTTACAGTGTAGCGGGTGGTTGTACCTGCACAAATGTTTTCGGTGGGGCCAGTAACCGAAGTGGGCGGATCAAGTGCTAACGCGCAAACATTTATGGCAAGGGTTCCGGGAGCACTCGTTCCGCAGGCGCTTACGCCTGTTCCGGAAACAGTAAACTCTCCTGCTGAAGCAAAGGTAACATCCCAGGTATTGCCGCTAACCGGTACGATGGTAACCCCGGTGGTGGGAAACACGGTTAGATTGTAAGACGAAGCGCCATTTGAGAAAGTAACCTGCATGCGCCTGGTTTGATTTACAAATTGATTGCTTCCGCCACCGCTGGTTATAATAACATTCGGAACGTCTGGTGTAACGCACGGAGCTGAAACAACTACGTTCAGTGTCCGGGGGGTTCCATTGTTACATGCATTAGCCGGAGTTACAGTTAAAGTTTTTGTGCCCGCAGTAGTCCACGTAGCTTGAATAGAGTTTCCTGTGCCCACCAGGGTTGCATCGGCACTGCTGGTCCAGGTATAGGTTACTCCGGCCACCGGAGTGATTGAGTACGTGCCGGTGGAGCCGGTATTTAAACTGGTTGCTCCGGTTATAGCCGAAGGCTGAGCCGGGGCAGCACCTACCGAAACGGTTAATGTAGTTGCCACACCATTACCACATGCATTGGAGGGTGTAACCGTAATGGTTTTTTCACCGCCTGAAGACCAACTGATGTTCACAGAATTTCCAGAACCGGTAACTACGCCTCCGGTACCGGCATTCCATGCGTAGGTTACTCCGGCTACATTGGTAACAGCGTAGGCTGATGAAATTCCGGTGCATTGTTGAATGCTGCCCGTAATGCCGCTTGTTCCGGAAGGCACGGTGGTTACCGTAACTGTAAGTGTTCGCGCTGCACCGGTGCCACAGGCAGTAGTGGGGGTTACCGTTAAAACATTTGTTCCGGCCATCGTCCAGGTTATGTTCACGCTATTACCACTTCCGGTAACTGTTCCTTTGCCGCCTGTATCCCACGCGTAGGTAGTGCCACCTACATTGGTAACGCTGTAGGCTGCGGTAGCATTCTGACAAATGGTGGTGTTTCCACTTATAACCGATGGTTGTGCTGGTAGCTGATTTACCGTAACAGTTAAGGTACGCGCCATTCCATTTCCGCAGGCATTAAATGGAGTAACCGTTACGGTTTTCGTTCCGGAGGTTGTCCAATTAAGCGTTACGGAATTGCCCGAGCCGGTAACGGTACCACCGGCCCCGGCATCCCATGCAAAGCTTACACCGCCTACCGCATCTACTGAGTAGGACACACCGGTGTTAATACAGGCTGAGGCACTGCCGGAAATAACACTTGGCTGGGCAGGTACGGCACAATTATCTACAGTAATCGATAACGTGCGCGCAGTACCGGTACCGCATGCATTAGAAGGTGTAACGGTTATTGTTTTTGCTCCGAAAGAAGACCAACTGATGCTTACGGCATTACCAGTTCCGGTTATGGTAGCGCCTGTGCCACCATTCCAGCTATAGGTAGTGCCCGGTTCGTTGGTAACCGAAAACTGATTGCTCGTGTTCAGATTCACAACATTAGCCCCTGCAATAGTACTGGGTTGCGCAGGCATAGCATTTACTACTACCTGCAAGGTGCGCGGAGTACCACCGCCACAACTGTTGGATGGATATACGATAAGTGTTTTTGTACCGGCTGAAGTCCAGGTGATTGATACCGAGTTGCCGGTGCCGGTAATGGTGCCACCACCCCCGGTATCCCAGGTGTAGGTAACTCCGCTAACATTTGTAATACTGTAAGTTTGTGTGGTACCCTGGCACACGGTCGTGTTGCCGGTTATGGTGCTTGGTTGATTGGGCACCTGGTTTACCGTTACCGTAATGGCATTGGAGGTAGCCGAAGTAGTGGTAATGCAGGCACCACTTTGCCGGGTAAGTTCGCAGGTTACTACCTGCCCATTGGTTAGGGTGCTGGTTGTAAAAAAGTTTTGGTTGGTGCCCACATTTGTACCGTTCACCTTCCATTGATAGGTGGGGTTCGATCCTTCGTTGGTTACCGCAGCGTTGAAGGTAACGGAATTACCCTGGCAGACGGTGGAAGACCCGGTTATGGTAATAGTTGGCGTAATCTGGCTGGTAATACCAACAGCAATAGAGTTGGAAGTAGCAGTAGGGGTGGTGAGACATGGAGCATTGCTGGTAACCACACAACTTACTACCTGGCCGTGGGTGAGTGTACTGGAAGTAAACGTAGGGCTATTGGTGCCTGCATTGACTCCATTAACCCGCCATTGGTAGGTAGGCGCGCTACCCCCATTTGTTGTAGTGGCGGTAAAAGTAATAGCCGTGCCTGCACACGTTGGGTTAGTGCCAGCAGTTACGGCAATCGAAACAGTAGGGGTAACTGCTGCGCACGTGCTGAATGAAAATTCGTTTCCGGTAGGAAGCCCGGGCCAGAAGTTTCCGGCAGCATCTTGTACCACCGTAGCCGGAGCCTGCACGCCAATGTTAATACCCGCTGGCCAGTTGGTAGATTTTTGAATGGTTATGGTGTTGCCGCTGTAAGTTACATCCGATCCATAAATGCCAGTACTATATATAGAAGCATTGGTAGCTTTGTTAATAAAAGTAAAGTTGCCAGTTCCTTTTACAATGGGCCCATCGAACGTAAGGGTAACGGTGCGGTCTGTAAAATTAATGGTTGACTGATGCACGGGTGTTGTAGAGACAAGGGCCGGAGGAACAACATCGCGAATCGAAAACCAGGTGTTCTCGTCAATTACCTGTAAAGAGTTGGTACCACCTGCATCGCGAAAAACCCCGGCCGGTAATTCCAAACCAACCTGCGTGTTTTGGGGTAGTGGTGCTGCAAGGGTAATGGTAGCCAGGCGCGAGTTGGCAGGCACCGTAACTGCACTGCTCGTTACATTAATAGTTTGTAACACCGATCCGGACGAACGGTCCTTCAAAAGGATTGAGCCCGTACCTTTCGTAATATTCTCATGAAACTCAAGGGTGAGTGTAGTAGCTTCAGCGGGTGTTAGTAAGCTTCCTACTTCCGGAGTACGCTTGTATAAAATTGGCCCGGAAGGCGATGTGTTGAAATTCCAACTATTGAAGATTTCATTAAAGCCTCCGTTGGCGTTGGTAATAAACGCACTGCCCGGTACATTGATATAACACGGTACACCATCCGGCAACGGCCTGTTAAATTTTATTACTACCGTTTTGCCGGCAGGGCTTGTGTTATTGTAGATAACCACGTTGGCGCTGGATACCGGAATACTTTCGAATACAGCGCCACCGGCATAAACCGTAATGTTGCCGCTGCCTTTGCCGAGGGTAGCCTGGGTGTTGTACTGGATAGAAGCGGCCGTAGTTGGTGCCACGGTTGCATTGATTGCCGGAAGATACACATTCGGTGTAAGCCCTTGGGCTTGAAGTTGTCCGCTCCCTATGCATAACAGGAGTAGCAACGTTAGGTGCACAGCGTAAAGCGTGCGAATAAAAGTAATGTGGGTTTTCATAACATGGATTTAGTGAATAAGGCACTGTAAAAGTGCCACCAAAGCCATTTGCCTGAAATCCGGTGTTTCCCGTAAAGTGGATACGGGCTTTTACGTAAAACGGCAGTAAACTAACCCACTGCTGGCTTAGCTTACTGCCGCTACGGATTAAAAGTAAAGAATTAGGCGAAAATTAATAGCGGTGTTAAAATGGCTGCGAGCAGGAAGGTTAAGCCCACCAGTACTACGAAGGCAACAATCAGGTAGATAATTTTTTTGTCTTCCGGAGTTTTTTTAAGTGGTTCAAGGCCAAGGTAAATAAGGTAAACGGCATAGACCACCCCGGCAAGCCGGATGAGCATGGATAGCACCGGAATAAAATCTAATAGCCCGGCCAGGTACGAGGGCGTATTCGCGTAAGCAACCAGTTGGGCCGATTTAGTAAGATCTTTTTCGGAATTGAACTGCGGAGCAAGCCAATCGATAACATATACCGAAACGAAGTAACTTACCGATGCGGAAATAAAGGTGATAATTGCACCTTTAATGGCATAGGTAACTCCAAACCCGAAGGCTCCTGTAAATAATACACCACTCAGAAAAGATCCGATGGTGGAGACAACAATCAGCGGAAGCACATACGATGTGAAAAGGGTTGCCAATGGAGTTGTTTCACCGGCAATTACATTCCATTCAGTTTTGGGGGTTAGCAAAATGTTTTTTGCACGATCAATCAGGTTCATAGGTTGGGGATTTTTTTCGAAGGTAGGAAGATTGAGCTGGCGGTGCAAAAAGTGATGTTGGGTAAAAAGCGCCTGCACTTAAAGTGGTTCCAAGCCCTCTTTTAGAGCGAACTTCAACAACTCCACATCATTTTTGAATTGCAGTTTGTCCATTACATTCTTCTTGTGCACTTCCACCGTGCGCGGGCTTATGTGCAGGTGGTCGGCAATTTCTTTGTGCGATAAACCTTTGCTGAACGCTTTTACAAAATCAATTTCGCGCTCGCTTAGCAATGCCAGTTTATCGCTTTTGCCTTGTGCGGCTTTTAGTAACAGTTCTGTAAACTGGCCTGCATAAAAGGTACGATTCGCTTTCAGGGCTTCCAGGGCCTCCATGTAAGTGTCCTTACCGGAGTCTTTCGAAATCATTCCTTCCACGCCAATCTCCCGGCACGCTCTTACGGGAGCATCTTCTTTCATGGCGGTAAGCACAAGAATTTTTGTCTTAGGATAATTTTCTTTTAACCAGGCTGCAAGCTCAACACCGCTTTTGCCGGGTAATTGAATATCCACCACACACAGGTCGGGTTGGGTTTCGGGCAGCTTGTTAAAAAACTCATCGGCATTGCCGGCAGTGCCTACTATTTTAAAACTCAGATTGCCCAACAGCATGGCCCGGATGCCATCGCGCACCAGTTTATGATCGTCAACCAGAAAAACTTTTAGCGGATTCATTGCGGGAGTTCAAGATAAAAAGTACTGCCTGTACCCAGTGCACTCTCCGCATAAATTTTTCCATTATTTTTTTCAGCTAACTCCTTACACAATAACAATCCGATGCCGGCACCTTTAGCCGATGAGTTACCAATACTCCGTGCATCTTCATTGTTATGAAAGAGTTTGGTTACTTCTTCGGTAGTCATTCCAATACCTTCATCGCGCACCGCCAACAAGACGGCACCCGGCTTTAACGTTGTGGTGATGTATATGGCTTTACCAGGCACACTGAACTTTATGGCATTGGTAAGCAGGTTACGAATAATTATCACCACCATGTTCTTATCGGCCAGCACGGTGGCATCTGCTTGCGTGGCGGTAAGGGCGATGTTGTTTATTTCGGCCATAGCCTGAACGTGTGCAATACTTTCTTGCACGGCTTGCGCCAGCGAAAATGGTTTGGGATGAAAGGGCAACTTTCCGATCTGCACCAAAGACCACTCCAGCAAATTGGTTAATAGCCCTTTCAGGTCGCGGGCCGAGTGGAGCATACTCTCTAAAAACTCTTTCAACTCTTCCTGGCTGGCGTGCTGCAAATTTTGAGTGAGACTTTCCATTAACGTGCTGAAAGCATCTACCGGGTTGCGTAAATCGTGGCTGATAACGGCAAACATTTTGTCCTTGAATGAATTGAGTCTTTGTAACTCGGCATTCTTTTCGTCAAGTGCTCTGGTTGTGCGTTGTTTTAGCTGATAGCGATTGTACAAAATGCCTACTACTACCAGCAAGAGCAGGAGAAATACTACCAACCCTAGTTGCCGTTGGCGTGATGAGTTGGCTTCCAACTCGCTAATGCGGTTTTTGTTTTGGAGATCTTCTATTTGCAGCTCTTTTCTTTCCAGGTCGTACGCAGCGCGCAGGTTGCTCATTATTTTTTCTCTTTCTTCTGTAAAGATGGAGTCGCGAAGTTGCATTTGGTTTTCAAATGCCTTTAATGCATTACCGGCATCGCCTTTACCTTTATAGGCAGTATATGCTACCATGTACGAATCGTGCCGGTGTTGTAAGCTTGCCTCTGTTTCGGCAATACGTAATGCACTGTCAGCATACTGAAGGGCCTGGTCGTAGCGCTTTAACTGCACCAACGCCTCGGCAATGTTCTGGTAAACAAAGAACTGATCATAGTCGGCTCCCATCTTTTTGTTGATATCAAACTCCAACCGGTATAGCTTAATAGCCTCGGTGTAGTTGCCTTGTTTGTGCTCGCTTATGCCCCATTGCGAGTAGCTGATTGCCAGGCATCGCAGGCAATTTATTTTTTTTCCAAGCGCTACCGCCCGTTTTAGTTCGGTGGCAACTTTCTGGTGTTGGCCATTTTCGCTGTACACCCCCGAAAGGGAATTGAGTCCACGAATAATATTCAGGGTGTCTTTTTCTTCTTCGCTAAGGGCGATTGACTCTTGGTAATACGACAAGGCGTTGCCTGCTTTTGACTGGTCGTTAAAGAAAATATCATCGCCAATGCGCTTTAAACTACGGGCTAACATTTTTTTATCGCCCATTTTTCTAAAGATTTTTTCAGCTTTTAAATCCATATCCAACGCTTGCGCAAAGAGCGAATGGAAGTTGAGTACGTACCCCATGCCAATGTAGGCCCGCCCCAGCACCGGCTCGTCTTGGTCTTTTTCCAAAAAGGGTAGGGCTTGCTCAAAATAACTGCCGGCACTATCGTAACTGGCCTGGCTTAATAAAATTTCTCCGGCCCAATAACTTAACTGCCCGAATTTGTAGAAGCCATTAAGTTCGGATTTTTTGAGCGCTGCCCTTAACTCAAGACCGGTCGCACTCGCATCGGCTTTCATAGCGGTGGGAATTTTTTCCAGCAGTTTATTAATCTCGGCTTCGGTTGTAAAATCCTGTGCGAACAAGGACGATAGGAACAGGGAGAGAGCAGTTACTGCAAAAAGGTGCTTCACAAACGGTGCTGTTAACTGGTGAAGTTATAACATCCCGCGCGAAACAAAAAAGACTTCCTGAAAAAGGTTGCAGCGTAGCACCTACCTTATACCACTTTAAATTGCTCAAACGCTTCTTTACAGGTATGGCAATAATGAAGCGACCGGCACAGGGTTGGACCAAACGGACTTTTTAATTCGGTATTGCTCCCATTGCACCGCGGGCATATTGCTGTTTCCAGGATTTCAAGGTCGGTAAAGAGTTGGCTGCCAGGCGGTGGGGCAAGGCCATATTTTTTAAGTGCGGCTTTTCCCTTTTCAGAGATGAGGTCTGAGCTCCAGGGTTTTTCGAAGGTGATGGTAACATGCGGTTTGTAACCAGCTTGTTGTAAGGCAGTTTCTACTTCGGCTTTCATGTACTCCATAGCCGGGCAACCCACAAATGTTGGTGTCATTTTTACCTGAACAGAATTGTCCTCAACTATTACATCTGTAATCACACCGAGGTCTACCAGCGAGAGTACCGGTATCTCCGGGTCTTTAACCTTTTCCAGGATTTCAAGAATGGACTTGTTGCTGGTCACTGGCTACTCGTTACTGGTTTGCTCGGCTAACGACTTAATACTTTTAATAATTACTTTTCATCACCATTCTGCAGTCGGATCAATCCGAAACACTTCACTCATTTCATCCAACAAAGGTTGCAGATGTTCGCTATGCTTCCCCTCACGACCCCCATACACAGGAGTTATGGTTTTCCAATCCGGTAATTCTAATTTGGTTTGGCAAAGCACCGATTCAATTTTGGTGATCCACATTTCTTTTAAAGCAACTTCGCCCGTAAATATTTTCTGCTCTACTAACTCACTCTCAAATGGTGAGGGTTCAAATATTCCGAGGGCATACGGCAATGCTTCTTGCAATGAGTGTTGAAGGCGGGTAATACTTTCTTCGGTTGCTGAGCCGAGTTGTTTAATCCAGGTATTGGCATGCAGGGTGTGGTAGCGCAGTTCACCCCGGATTTTGCGAGCCAATTGGGCAAGCGGCTCGTACGATGAATTGGAAAGCGCTTCGAAGCGCAAGGCCTCGGCTGTGTCAAACAAAAAATGACGAATCAAACTAAAGTCATACTCTTGGTTGGGTAACTCAACGAATACACAATTGTGAAACTGATTCGCATTGCGAGTAAATGCTACCGTATCCGGGTCGGCCTCGCCCAGGGTATGCAACAACGTGTACAACGCAAGACTTTGACCCACCTTATCCTGTGCCATGGAAGAGAACGCAATGTCTTCCTCCAGTAGTGGACCGAAGCCAGTCCATTCAGAATTGCGATGGCCAAGTATCAATTGGTCATCAGCCATTTTATAGAGGAGTTCTTTTAATGCAAGGTTGTTCATATCAGGATATATTTCTATCCAAAAAATTTTTCAACTTATCACCGCCCTTGTAATCCGAAGCATCGCGGAATTTCTTTTCCGGTAACGTAAGCCACAATTCTTTTTCTTCGGGGGTGGTAAACCGGATGGCTGCAGTGGCAATGGCCCATACATTGTACACTATGTTGCCTGTGTTGTATAACTTTGCGGCTTGCACCAGGGCTTCTTGTGGTAATACGGCTTGTACAGTACCCACATGCACATGCTGCTTACCGCGTTTTGTTAATTGATAAATTTCAAAATCTTTTTTACTACCTGCTTGTTCAGTTATTTCCGGTAGTAAGTCGTATGCATTTTTGTCGCCTTCGGTTAAAGGTGAAACATATACATCGCGGGTATTTACTACATAGAGCGAAGTGCATGTAAACCTTCGGGTAAATGTTTCTTTTGCCAGCACCCAGGCTAGTTCAAGATCGGGGGCATGCACACTACCTTCATGTTGAAAGGGCTTACCTTCTTTAGGTTGTACAAACACTTCAAACGTTCCGAATTGATCCAACGGAACTTTCGGTGAAACCGGCTCGTTGATTTTTGGCAGTCGGGCTACGCGGGGATCGAGGGAATTCAAAGATTTATATTTCGGATTTAGAATTTTGGATTTAAGATTTTGGGTTTAGAGACTCAAACCAATTCGAAATTTTAAATTTTCAATTCGAAACTGATTTAAGCTAAAGGTGTAACGTAACTCGTTTTAGGTGTCTTCAATGCTTCCCGCACCCACTTGCCACGTGCTTCTGCCACTCTTCTAACTTCCAGTCTTTCTTTATTGCATGGCCCATCGCCATTAATCACGCGCTTAAATTCTTCCCAGTCCGGTTCGGTATATTCCCACTTGCCGGTTTCATCTTTCCTCAGGTTCGGATCGGGTATTGTAAAGCCAAGTTCCCAGATTTTTGGAACGTACATATCCAGAAACTGATTACGCATTTCATCGTTCGTTCCCATCTTCACTTTCCAGCGCATCAATACTTCCGTATGGGCAGAAATTTTATCGGACGGGCCAAAGAAGTGCATCATGGGTGGCCACCATCTGTTCAACGCCTCCTGAAACATTTGACGTTGTTTGGCGGTACCGCTGGCTAAATAAATCACGCAATGGTGTCCATACTTCAGGTGAAAAGATTCTTCGGCACAGATTCTATCCAGAGCCCGGCAGTATGGGCCATAACTTCCTTTCGCGTTAGCCAGTTGATTTACAATGGCCCCGGCATCGACTAACCACGATATAAAACAACAGTCGGCCCAGGTGTAGGTTGGGTAATTAAAAATATTCGAGTACTTCGATTTTCCAGTAATCAAATCGTCAATCATTTGCTCACGCGATTTGCCGAGGGTTTCGGCTGCACTATATAATAATTGTGCATGGCCCACTTCATCCTGCACCTTTGCCATCAACGCCATTTTGCGTTTAAAGCCAGGTGCACGGGTAATCCACGTACCCTCGGGCAAAGCCCCGATTATTTCACTGTGGGCATGTTGCTCTATCATGCGAATGAGTTGCTTGCGATAGAGTTGGGGCATCCAATCGGTGGGCTCAATTTTTTCGCCTCGGGTAATGCGGGCTTCAAATTCTGCAAGCTTGATAGGATCTTCCGCAGCAAGGCTGTCGGTTTTAATGCCTTCAAATGTATTTCCGCCTCCGTACATAATAATTGAATTATTTGTTCAACAACCTTTGTGCATTCTTAGTGTCTTGGTGCCTTTGTGGTTAATAAGCGGATGTCTAATCTTTGCCACAAAGCCACTAAGGCTTCACAAAGTCAAATTTGCACCTAACAATCGTTTGCAAATATAACAGGATTGGCCTGAAGAAGTTTTATTCAGCGTAGGATTAAAATGAAGATGTAGCAGGCTATTTTTTCAAGCCATTTACCAGCATATCAGCTAGTTGCTGACCCAGGTCGCTAGGCACAATTTTGCTGGACGGATCGTACCACATGGGCATCCAGTTAAGCGATGAGAAGAGCGTCATTACCGCGAGTTTTTTATCAATGGAGTCTTTAAACTCACCCTTCCGGGCGCCTTCTTCAATAATGGATTTGAACCTATTGATATAATTGATGCGCAGCAAAAGAAAATCGCGTAGGAAAGGCTGGCTTAAATGGCGGTGCTCGTTCATAAACACAGCCGAAGCGGTAAGATCTTTGGCCATTACTTGTATGTGGCCAATAATTCCCAACTTAAGTTTTTCAGATGCCGAAACGTTTTGCTTCTCCACTTCGGCCAACGATTTGCGAAACTCGGCCGCCATGTCGAAGCAGAGGTGTTGCAAAATTTCTTCTTTCGATTTGATGTGAGAATACAAACTGGCTGCTTCAATGCCAAGCTTTTGGGCGAGGTCGCGCATGGATGAGGCTGCATAGCCTTTTTCTCTAAACAATTCGGCAGCGCTGCGAATTACCTGCTCTTTACGTGATAAGTTACCTGCTACTTCCATGGGTGTTGGTAGAAATTGCAGGCTAAGTTAATTAATTAAATTTGATTAAAATTCAGAACGGATAAAAAATGAAATTCAACTCGGTTAAAGAGTATTTCTTCAGACTTAACAACGCTGGCTACCAACTTGCCATGGTGCCATTAATCGTCTTCATTTTTCATTATTCCACGTTGCACACGTTTTCACTCAAACTTGAACTAAGCGAACTTAGCATGTACTATCTTTTCATGAGTAGCAGTATGCTCTTGCTGATAGTCCTAACGGTCGTTCATTTTTACGTGCAAGCTGCTGCCCGAAAACTTGTAAAAGCTATAGGGTTGGGTTTAAAACTTGAACGGCTTGGTAGGGTTTTGTTAAGGCGGTTAGTGGTTTTGGCATTGGTAGTTTTTTTAATGCCGGTTGGTCTGGTGTTTACGCACCATACGGGTTTTGCTATTGGCTTTGTAGTAGCGCTGCTATGGTACTTGGTAAACTGGCCTACACCTGCGCAGGTAAGTAACCTGCTTCAACTGAAAGGCGATGAAAAAGAAATGGTGTTGAGTAAGGGAGAGGCGTTTAAATAGATTTCTGAATGAAAGTGGCCAACTGCATTAATACCGAATTATGGAACAGGATAATTGATAATCTACTGCAAGCAGGGTGGAGTATAACCAGGAAGTATGATGGGTTTGATGCCGGTATCGATTATAATGCGGTTGTGCTGGAGAAAGACGATTTGAAAATTGAATTTACGTGGGATAATTGGTTTGAAGGTGAAATAAGGTGCGAACCGCAACTGAGTGAAACGCTTGGCCTGAAGTACGCAGTGGCATTTAGCGATTCGGCCGAAGGGTAGCCTTAGTGAAGCCAAAATTAGAATTGAAATTCAGATTCAAGTTACTCGATCCTGAATTTTCAATTCTAAATCTCGAAATGGGCTCAGATTAAAATGTTATTCCAAAGCTAAACGCATTCAGTTGCGGCCCTTTGTTCTCTGCAAACAGTTCGTTCATATCGTAGTTAAAGAACAAATCCACATCGTTAAATCCAACTTGCAAACGCAACCCATAGCGCAAGTTGTTCAGGTAAAAGTTATCGCGGTTGCGTGGCTTGCGTTCAGCGCCATTTTCATTAAACACCTGCTTGCTATAGCTATCAATGCGATACCCCACATAAGGCCCAGCGCCAATCCGGAACGAGCGAGCATTATTGCCATCGAAGAAACTGGGCTTGTGTGCATTGCTGCCAAAGTCGAGCATGGGTACAAGCGAAGCGTTGAGGTATGCCGCTGTTAATTTACTTTTAGAAAAGTCTGCATCGCGGGTATCTAAAGCAAACAGCACACTGTTATCATCTTTGTCCATAGTAGTTTGGCCATTCTGAAACTTGAAGTTGTACCAACTAACACCCAGGCCCCACTCCATATAAAATTTATTGGCCAGCCGGGTACGTTGCACCGAGTTAATACCCACATACCACGAGCCCCAGGGTTTTACGGTATAAAGGCTGTTGTCCTGATCGGGAAAACCGGAGGCCGAAAGGTAGTTGTTCGTGCCCAGGTCGAAGTTAATGGAGTGATAGGTGCGTTTGCTATACCGTTTATGCTTGTGATCTCTGCTCCAATCTACACCCCAATCTTCTTCGGGGCTGCTCTCTACATGCTCCGGTTGCGGATCGGGTTCGGCTTTTAAGTATTCGCCAGAAGATTTGGTATGCCGTGTGGTATCTTCCTTCTCCAGTTTGGTAATCAAATCGGCAATCAGTTTTTGAAAATCGTATTGCTTCATCGTTTCAAGATCTTTCTTGTCTTGTACCGCCAGAATAAGTTTGCTTCCGGAGCCTACTTTTATTACTACCGTATCAGCAGGTTTTGTTTGTGCTATTCCTGTTGTGCCTAGCAAGGCAACCAACCAGGTTGTTATCATTGCGTGCTTCATTCTTAATTTCTTTTTTGTTTGTCTTTTCTAAAATCAAAGGCGAATAATTCGTTCTTGGCATCGCGCAAGCTGCCCAGTTCGCTCTCTCCATTTTTAATATCGCGCGCTTTCTCGAGAATCTTTTTTAAGCCGCTCTTGTCGGTTTCCACTTCGGCTGCGGCTACCTGTACTTCGGGCGTTCTAACAGGTATTGCGTCCAATGTAAACTCAATCACAATGGGCTTGCGCGCAGGTGCGGCCTGTGGGGTATTATCAGCCACTATAGTTTCAGTTTGTTTTAAAGCGGCTAGTTCTTCGGAACTTACTTTTTCCGGTTGGGATTCGTTTTTCGTTTGCGAAGTATAAGTCTTGTTAATTTTTTTATCCGGTGGCATGGTGGCTGAAGGCTCTTTTTTAGTTACTGCAACCAGATTCTGTTTTTGTTCTTCCGGTTGCACCACTGCCGGATTTTCTTTTTGTGGTGTACCCTGTTGTTGCACCAGTTCCGGTTGTGCCTCAGTTGGCCGGCTCCACCAATACCACATGCCGCTCAGCAATCCGAACAACATTAATGCAGCCGCGAGGCGCCAAAACCAGGCGTTATTTTTTTTTAATAGACCGGCTTCAACTTTCTGCCACGCATCAGCCGGTGGTGCCACCGGGTGGTTCAGCAGTTTGTTTCTAAAAAATTCATCTATTCGGTTCATATCCTTTTTGTTTGGAGAGCAGGTCTTGCTCTGCGTTCAATAAACTCTTTTGTAAGGCAGCCCGCGCCCGGCTCAACTGCGACTTCGAGGTGTTCTCGCTGATGTTCAATTGCTCGGCAATTTCTTTGTGCGAGTAACCATCAATAGCATACAGGTTAAACGCAATTCTGTAGCCAGCCGGCAACGCTTCAATCAGCTTCATCAGGTCCTCCGCTTGCAGGTGTGCCTCCAGGTGTTGATAGTCCGGTTCTAAATCGGCTGCTTCAATGTCTGTTTCCAGGTACATGTTTTTGTGTTTGCGCAGGTAGCTGAGCGATTCGTTTACAACAACCTTGCGCATCCAGCCTTCAAAATTTCCTTCACCGGTGTATTGGTCAATTTTGTTCAGGATTTTGGTGAAGGCGGTAATCCACACATCTTCTGCTTCCATTTTATCTTTTATGTAACGGCAGCATAGGGAATATAACCTGGCGGCATAGCGGTCGTACAGGCGTTTTTGCGCCTGCCGGTCGTTGCGTTTGCAACCCTCAATCAACTCCATGTCTTTTGCGCGGTAAACTTCAAATTCCATGTAAAGCAACTAATCAATGTCAAGATGCGGGTTTTGCAGGCGAGGTTGCATGCAGCTTATCTTTTTTCTTACCTGGCGGATAAGGTTTCTGCATCCAGCTTTTATACGGGTTTAAATCCCATCAAAAAGCTCAACTGTTTCCAGGTATTCGGGTACGGCTACATTCCAACCTTTGCCCTTTAGTTCGGCAGCAAGCGTCTGTGCACTTGCTTTTTCACCATGGGTTATAAATGTGCACTTGGGTTTTTCTGTAAAGTTAGCCAGCCACTGTAGTAATTCGCTTTGATCGGCATGGGCGGATAACCCATGTATGGTTTTTACATGGCATTTAACCGGCACCTCTTCACCAAATATTTTAACAGCAGGTTCTCCTTCTTGTATTCTGCGACCGCGCGAGCCCTCGGCCTGATAGCCGGCAAACAGCACCGTATCGTTTTCGTTGCGCAGCCGGTGAAATAAATGGTGCAGTACCCGGCCACCGGTAGCCATACCACTGGCGGAAATAATAATAGCCGGACCTTTCAACTCATTTAACGCTTTTGATTTCTCACGGGTATCGCAAAAGTGAATTCTTTTCGAATCGAAAATGCTTACGAGCTGACCATGTTGGCGCTCCACTTTTATTTTATGATTGTAACTATGGCGTTCGTATAATTCGGTAACATCAATAGCCATGGGGCTATCTACAAAAACCGGCAGCGATGGAATAAGGCGCTTCTCCATTAACTGGTAGAAGTAATAAATCAATAATTGCGTGCGTCCTACTGCAAAAGCAGGAACCACCACCACGCTGTTTCGCGCGCAAGCTTCGTTCATAATCTGTTGCAGGTCTGTGGTTATTGTATCAATCGGATTTAGCCGGTTGCCATAGGTCGATTCTACCAGCAATACATCCGCACTTGAAATTATTTCCGGTGGATACATCAATTCGTCCTTGTAGCGGCCCAGGTCTCCGGAGAAAACAATTTTCTTTTCGGTTGATTTGGTTTTGAGTGATAGTTCAACAATGGCAGAGCCGAGAATATGTCCGGCATTGAAAAATTTAGCGGTAAGGTTTTTCGATACCTTCACTTCTTTTTGATACCGTACGCTTTCTACCAGTGGAAATACGCGCTCAGCATCTTTTTCGGTAAAGAGCGGTTCGGGCTTGCTGTGCCTGGAGTAACCCCGCTTAAAAGCAAACTCGGCTTCTTCTTCCTGAAGTTTGGCGGCATCCTTCAACATAATTTTCATCAGGTCTTCAGTAGCGTGGGTGCAACTAATTTTTCCGCGGAAGCCGTCTTTCACCAGCCGTGGCAAATAGCCGCTGTGGTCGATGTGCGCATGGGTAATTAAAACGGTTTGCAGCGAGGCGGCATCAACCGGTAAACTTTGCCAGTTGCGCAAACGCAATTCTTTTTGCCCCTGAAAGAGGCCACAGTCTATCAGAATATTTTGCGAATCGATTTCAAGTAAGTATTTGGAGCCGGTTACACTTTGGGCACCGCCAAGAAATTTTATCCGTACATTCATAAACAGGCACTAAGGCAGTAATGTAGGTAAAAATTAGCCACAGATTTACGCTGGTTTGCGATCTGTGGCTAAGACCTTACGGATAGTATGAACCTTACTTTTCAATCACTTCCGGATCGCCCCGGTGTGTTACGGAGCTGGTTAAGTCTTTTTTGATTTGCAGCTTACGCGAAACATTTACCCGGGCCGAAGATACTCCACGTGCCGCTACAATCACTTCATCGGCTTCGTAGCCAAAGGCCCGCAAAGAAGATGCGCCCGTGGCGTTTGCTTCCATAAAATCACCGCGGCCGTTCAATTCTAAAACGGTGGCCCCGGTAAGTTCAATTGTCAGGTTGCGGGCTTCCAGTCTGCCCTCGGCTTTCATGGCTCCGGTTAAATCAATTTCAACATCTTCTTCGTAAAAACCTTCAAAGTCTATTTTACCTGCGCCTTTCGCTTTCAGTTTTTTTAAGTTGGGCATCGTAATGCTGATCTTCACTTTATCGTCATCCAACGGATTTCGTTCCCAAAACTTTTTATGATTGGTTCTGTAATCGATAATCAGCGTTTCGCCTTGTTGGAAAACCGAGTAGCGGGCCTTTTCTTTTTCGGGCCCCGAAAGCTGTACGGCAAAGACTTCGCCCCGCAAAAGTTCTACATCAAAAATGCCGGTTAAATCTACACGCGAGAAATCGTGCAGACCGTATTGATCGCGCAAGCGGATTTGCTGTTGTTCCGAAGGTTGTTCGCAATTCATGCACGTAAGACCATCAGCAGTTATGCGCCAGGTTTTCTCAAAGTTAGAATCGTAGTAGCCCGAGTTTATCCGATTATCAACGATGCTCCACATTTCGCGCTCAATTACAAAGGGCATATTGTACGGAATGTATAACTCCATTTCCAGGCGCTGCACTCTAAAGCGGGCTTCCGGATTAAAAGTAAGGTTCGAGTCGAAGAGCAGAATGCTGTCTTGCTGCACTACATTGTAGGTTACCATTTGCGCGTTTTCGGCTGCCACTTTGCGGGTGTTGCCCTGCGCTTTAAAACGTTTTACCAGTTTTACTTCGTTTCCTTCGTAACCACTTATCATCACCGAGGTCATGTCGTAGTCGCCCAGGTCGGTTTCGTTCATACGCAGCACAGGCGTTTTGCCATTTAAGGCAAATGAAGTTTCAGTTTTGTATTCGCCCCGTTCTTTAAAGGAGTAAATCACTTGCGGAATGCTAATGGCCACCGCACCCACACTAATGAAAAACAATACAAATAGCGACCAGCCAACGAGGGGATTAAACGTCATGCGTTTGGCAATAATCGAATTACCGATAAGGTTGATGAACAGAGCCGGTATAAAGGCAACTAAAAATGCCGATACAATTGTCCATACGGGAAATGTGTTGCGAAGTGCTTCCAGCGGCAACCCTACCTGCACGTGGTTACCCCACCAGGGCCAGTCGTTAATATGAAACAAGCCAAGAATAACACCCACTGCAAACAAAAGGCTTAACATGGCAAACAAACCGGTTAAACTTATGGCAATGCCAATGGCTACCCGAAATACATCTACAATCACCCGAAACACCGGACCCAGGGCTTTGGCAAGTCCATTAATAATGGTGGCAATTAACCGGAACGGGAACAGGATTACTTTGGTAAGCGCGCTCTCTTCATCGTGTTCTTTTTCGTTTAAACTTTTCTTTACGGTGGACTCAATATTGGAGAGCGTAACCCGCTCGCCCTGCATTTGCATTTTTTCGGTAATGGTTTTGGCTTGGGGCAGTACTATCCATAAAATAATGTAGGCAAGCAGGCCTATGCCGCCCACAAAAGTGAAGATAACAAACAGCAGGCGGATAAGGGTTAAATCGGCACCGAAGAAAGCGGCCACACCCGAAGCCACGCCACCAATTACTTTGCGTTCGGGGTCGCGAAACATTTTCTTTACAGTAGCTTCTTCTTCCAGGTCGTGCGCAGCCGGTAAAACAATCCAGAGAATTATATAAATAATAAGCAGGCTACCGTAGCTACCCAACACGAGCAACGCAAACAGCAGGCGCGGCCACACCGGGTCTATGTTAAAATAATGTGCAAAACCGGCACATACGCCACCTAAAATTTTACGCTGGTAGTCGCGCACCAGCTTGCGCGCTGTTTTCGAGTTGGTTTTTGCCTGTTGGCGTGGTGGAACCTCACCGGCAAATTCTTGTTCTTCGGCCGCTTTAAAATCGTTCACGCTACCCATAGTAGCTATCAGGCTGGCCACATCTTCGGCAGTAATTACCTGCTTGCCTTCGTTTAGTTTGGCTAGAAAAATTTCAGCGATGCGGCTTTCAATGTCGGCTATAATTTCGCTGCTGTCTGTGTAGGAGGCAAAGTAGCGCTTAATGGAATCTAAATATTGGCGCAACGTTTCGTAGCCGTCTTCTTCTATGTGGAAGATGATGCCGCTGATGTTGATGCTGATGTTCTTTTTCATAGGGTAATTTCAAAATTCAAGATTCAAAGTTTAAATTATTCCTGGCCGACAGCAAGATTAATGAGGTACTGATTTTGCATTGGCGTTAGACCGGTTGGTAATCATATCGGTACTGTGCACCAACTGGCTCCAGGTTTCGGTTAGGCCCTGCAAAAAGTTTTCACCTACCGGGGTAAGTTTAAAGTATTTGCGGGGTGGCCCCGATTTAGACTCCACCCACTTGTGTTCTACCAAACCCGCATTTTTCAATCGCGTAAGCAGGGGATAGAGGGTGCCCTCCACTACAATCATGCGGGCAGCTGTAAGTTCGTCCAGCATATCGGTAGCATAAACCTCGCCCCTCGAAATTATGTGAAGAATACAGTACTCCAGTATTCCCTTGCGCATCTGCACTTGTGTGTTCTCCATATCCATACAAAAGGCCGACTTTAAAAGATCGGTACTGGGCATCACCAAGTACCAAGCCATACTAAGGGCGCCCTCAAAAAGTGCATAATTTGTTTAAAAACACAGTTTTTAATTTTGAACAGCTTTCTAAAATGGTCATTATTGAACACAATAGAAGACAAAAGTGTACAGCAAAGTGGCTCTGTTCTGTAAAGGTTATCCTTTCAACGCCCAAAATTTGCATGCCGTTAGGGTAGTTACCCGTATTTTTACTGCGGTATTCAAACCTACAATAAACTTTAGGATTGCGGTGCGGAAAGGTTTTTGGATTTTTTTGATTCTTCTGGCTACATGTTTTTCAGCTACTGCCCAATACGCGAACGCGTGGATAGTACCCGGCCAAAATTATTACCGCATACCCATTGCCCAAAAGGGTGTTTATAAACTTACGTATGCCGATTTACAAAACGCGGGGGTGCCGGTAAACTCTGTTGACCCGAGGCAGCTCCAGATTTTTCATAGAGGCGTTGAACAAGCGATAGTTGTTGCCGGGCAAGACGATGCCGTGTTGAACCCCGGTGATTATGTAGAATTTTTTGGAAAAGGTAACGATGGCACCCGCGATCAAGCTTTGTATAAACCAGCCAATCTTCAACCACACAATTATTATAATCTTTACAGCGATACCACTGCTTATTTTCTTACGTGGCCACTTACACCCGCGCTCGGAAAAAGAGTTGCTGAATTTTCGGAGGCAAACGTACCGCCCTTACCGGCCCAAACTTTCCACACCGCACAACGGCTGGTAATCTACAAAGACCAATACGCGGGTGGTAATTTATTAAGCGATGTGTTACGCTATTCGCATTTCGATGAAGGCGAAGGCTGGACAGGCGTGGGTATTCGGCAAAGTCAGTCAATTGATTTCGTTATCGACCAGCTTGTGCAACCGGTAACCAGTGCTGGCACGCCCCAACTAGAACTACTGTTGGCCGGTCGCGATCAGATACCACACACCGCGCAAATTTATGTAGGCCCTGCTTCTGCTTCGTTGCGCTTACTTGATTCCTATTCCTTTAATGGGTTTGCTACCGTTAAACTTTCTTATTCGCTTGCATGGAGCGATCTGGATGCAGAAGGCCGCCTTACGATTCGTCTGGTTGCTCCGCCTGATGCAACCAACCGGCTCCAGTTCAGTGCTTCTTATATTAAGGTAACCTTTCCGCAAACCTACCAGCTCGCAGTACCGGTAGAACGCACATTTCAGGTGCCTGAAAATGCCGGTGGCAAATCGTATGTAGAGTGGACCGTGGCCAATGCCTCGGTACGTGTTTGGGATGTAACGCAGGCCGCCACTCCGGTGGCAATCGGAACGCAATTGGCCGGCTCAACTCTGCAGGCAGTAGTTAACCAAACCCAAACAGCCCGCGAGCTTTTTGTTTTTAGTACAGTGCGCCCGGCTACCATTAAGCGAATTGCCATCAGGCCCATTCCGGTTGCCCAAGCAAATTATATTGTTATCTCGCACCGCGACCTCATGCAGCCGGCCGGTGGCTATTCAAACCCTGTTAAGGCCTATGCCGGGTACCGGGCATCGGTTGCAGGTGGTGGGTACGATACGTTGGTAGTAACAACCGACCAGTTGTATAATCAATTCAACTACGGAGAAACTTCACCACTCGCGATCTATGAGTTTATGCGCTACATGGTTGGTGAAGGCTTGCCCCGGTATTTATTTTTGATTGGCAAAGGCCGCGATGTGAGCAGCGGGTATCATCGCATAGTTAATCCAGGGGCATCGGTAGTAAAAGACCTTGTACCTACGGCCGGTTCGCCTGCATCCGATATGCTCTTCACCATCGGGTTAGGTACCAGCACCTTTGAGCCCGCGGTGCCAACCGGCAGATTGGCTGCAACCACCCCGGCCCATGTGGCTTCTTATCTCACTAAAGTAATTGAAACAGAAACGTTACAACCGCAACTCTGGCAAAAGAAAGGGTTGCACCTGAGCGGGGGCATTCAACCCAACGAGTTGGTAACGTTTCGCGAGTACGTAGATGGTTTTAAATCCACCGCAGAGCAACCATTGTGGGGCGCAACAATCAACACCATTGCGAAACGTGATCCTAATCCGGTTGAATTAATAAACATTTCTGATCTAGTAAATGCCGGAGTAAATCTTGTTACCTTTTTTGGGCACTCATCATCCAGCACGATCGACATTGATATTGGATTTGCTACCGACCCTACCTTGGGCTATGCGAATGCAGGCAAGTATCCGGTGTTTTTAATAAATGGATGCAATGCAGGAAATTTTTTTTCCAGCACGCAGGCGTTTGGTGAAGATTGGATTAATGCAGCCGGCAAAGGCGCGCGGGCTTTTATTGCCCACAGTTCGTTTGGATATACGTACACGTTGCAGTACTACTCCAGTTTGTTTTACCAGGTAGGATTTACCAATACCGCCTTTGTGGGTAAAGGTATTGGCGATGTGCAGAAGGAAGTTGCACGGCAATACATGCTTTCGGCAGCTGATATAATGTCCAACATAACCCAGATTCAACAGATGGTTTTACTGGGCGATCCGGCTGTTAAATTGTTTCCGGCATCCAAACCGGATTACACCGTTACGCCTGCCGGCCTTTCGCTGGTGGCTTTCGATAACAAACCCATTACAGTGGCTACCGACTCATTTGCAATCCGCATAATCAATCAGAACCTGGGGCTTGCTATGGATGGTAACTTACCGATACGGGTTATTAGAACCGCAAGCGATGGAGCTGTTTTTCAATACGATGCCTTAGTGGCTGCACCACTCAATACCGATACTGTTTTTTTTACACTGCCGCGTATTGCTAACGGTGGCGGAACCAATCAATTTAAAGTTATCCTCGATCCGGATAATGTGATTGAAGAAATCAACGAAACGAATAACGAAGCTACTCTTCAAAGTTTTATTACTACCAATGCCACCTTTAACTTGTTTCCGAAAAATTTTGCAATTGTTAGCGAGGCCGAGGTTACGCTGCTCTGGCAGGCAACGGATTTGCGTACGGCCACACGCGAGTACGAAGTAGAACTGGATTCGGTACCTTCTTTTAACAGTGCCTTGCGTAGCAGCCGAACGGTAAGCGGCTCCACCCTGGCACAAACAAATTTTGCGTTGCCCGTTAAAGATTCCACCGCCTATTATTGGCGCACGCGTTTTAAAACGCCACAACCGGGCGAGAGCAACGAGTGGGTTACCAGCAGCTTTTCAGTTATTCAGAACAGCCCCGCAGGGTGGGCCCAGCTTAAAGCGCCCCAATTAAATTCCAATGCGCTTCACAATCTTATCGCGGTGGAAGGTAGCGTACCTTTTGCATTTAAAGAAACGCAAGTGCAGGTTTCGGTTTCAACTTTTGGTAAGGATAATCCGTTGCCCTATACGGAGGCATCTATTAAAATTAATGGGTCGGAATATAATTTGAGCACACAAGGGCAGCCTTGCCGCGATCATACTTTTAATGTTGTAGCATTTAACAAGACAACGGCCATCCCGTATGCGGCCTTGCCATTTAATTTTCAGGACCCGCGCACCTGCGGGCGCGAGCCTCAGGTAATCAACAGTTTTTTATTTCATGAATTTTATACCGGTGCGGGCGATGATCTGGTTGCCTTTGTAGATGCAGTAGCCGAGAGCGACTCGGTAGTGATGTTTGGACTACGAAATTTTTCACTTTCGTTTATGCCTGCCGAAGCCAAGCAAGCACTCACGCACTTGGGGGTTAGTCTGGCCGATTTGAATGGCCACATACCGGGTGAGCCGGTGGTAATTTTGGGAAAGAAAGGTGCGGCCCCGGGCACCGCCCGGTTTATAAAATCATCCATAGAGCCAACCACCGAACAGGTGTTGGCAGTAAGTACAACCATTACCGGTAAACAAACGAGAGGCGAAATGAAATCGTCCTTGATTGGCCCGGCTGTGCAATGGATGCAAGTGAAACATGCAACGGTGTTACCTGAGGCCTCGGATGTGGTTGCTGTTTCGGTGGTGGGTGTAAGGTGGGATGGCACCGAGGTTGTGGTTGAAGATGAAGTAACGGGTGCTTTCGATTTATCATTCCTTTCTGCCAGTGAATATCCTTACGTGCGCCTTGTGTATGCAACTTCCGATGAGATTAACCAAACACCGGCACCGTGGAAATACTGGCTGGTACTGTACGAATCGCCTGCCGAAGGAATTTTAGTGTACCAGGATGAAGTCGAACACCAACTAGTGCAAGAAGGCGAGGGCTGGCAAACCACCTTTGGGTTTACAAATATTTCAGCGAAAGCTTTTGCCGCTAACCTTCCGGTAACTATCGAGGTAATAAATGCCCAGACTCAGCATACCGAAACTCAGGCTTTTGACATTACGGCCCCGCTACCCGGAGCTACTACTACGTTTCATATTACCTCCGCCACCATCGGAAAGGCCGGTAGCAATACATTGAATGTGATGGTAAATAATAAGGTGGTGCCCGAGGCGTATTACGAAAACAACTTTATGGCGCTACCTAACTACCTGCGGGTGCAGGCCGATGCAACGCCACCCGTATTGCAAGTGCTGGTGGACGGTCGCCTGCTACGCAACAACGATTTTGTTGCCGCCCAGCCACTTATAGTTATTGAACTGTTAGACGAAAATCAATTCTTGCTGAAAACCGATACGCTGGGCTTTACTGTTTTGCTGGGCAGTAATTGCAATGCACCGGCTTGTACTTATAAACGAATAAACCTGAGTAGTCCGCAAATAACCTGGTATCCGGCCACAGCCACCACTCCATTTAGAATTGAATACCGGCCATCGTTACAAAATGGTTTGTACGAGCTTTCGGTGCAGGGTGCAGATGCCAGAGGCAACCTGGCCGGCAGTACACCGTATCGGGTAGCATTTCAGGTAGAGCAAGCAGCCACCTTGCAATGGCAGGGTGTTTATCCAAACCCCTCGCAAGGCAGGTTTGCTTTTCAATTTGTGCTAACGGGTGCAGTGCCCGATCATTTTCAGTTAGAAATTTTCTCGGCTCAAGGCGCACGACTGCAACGTTTCGGAAGTGATGACTTGCTACAGTTTTTTGTAGGTACTAACGAACTGGTTTGGGATGGTACCGATGCCAGTGGAGGTTTTTTGCCACCCGGGGTTTATTTCTACGACTTGCAGATCGGATCAACAAGCACCTCGTTGCGCGAACGAGGTAAGTTGGTGCTGATCCGGTAAGCGGCCCGACTTTTCTTTTTTAATGATGATGTCCACCCGGCCCGTGTACGTGGCCATGCGAAAGCTCATCGGCAGTTGCCTCACGAATTTCCATCACTTCTACCGCAAAGTTTAATTCTACGCCTGCCAGCGGGTGATTGGCATCTACCGTAATATTTTCGAGGCCAACTTTGGTAACGGTAACTACCTGCCCGCGATTGGTTTGAAACTGCATGCCTACTTTTATTTCCTGAGTTCCGAAGGCCGTGCGTGGTACTTGCTGAATCAGGGTATCTTCTTTTACACCGTAACCTTTTTCGGGCGCAACTTTTATCTGGAATTTATCGCCTTTGGTTTTTCCTTCCAGGCCATCCTCCATGCCGGGAATAAGATTGCCAATACCATGTATATAATAGAGTGGCTCGCGTCCTGAACTTGAGTCTAATACTTTGCCTTCGTTATCGGTTAGTGTATAATGAATTGCGGCTACTTTGTGCTTGGTAATTTGCATGAGTTACTTTTTTATGAGGGGCAAAGATGGGCTTTTTTTACAAGTTAAGGAAGTGCAAATGCCACATAGGCATCGCCCGGCTTGGTGCCTAATTTTCCGCCACCACAGGCAATTACTACATATTGTTTTCCATTTAGTTCATAAACAGCGGGTGTTGCAAAGCCTGACGCGGGTAGCGTAAATTCCCACAGAAGCTTGCCGGTTGCCTTATGAAAAGCACGAAACTTGCTATCGCGTGTGGCCGCAATAAATACAAGACCACCGGCCGTTACTACCGGGCCGCCATAGTTTTCAGTACCGGTTGGCGGAATGCCTCTTGCCTTCAGCGCTTCATATTCACCTAACGGAATTTTCCAGGCAAACTCACCGGTGTTCAGGTTAATGGCATTCAAAGTTCCCCACGGGGGTTTAATAGCAGGATACCCATCGGGTGTTATGAATTTGGTGTAACCACTTAGCCGGTACGGAACAAAGTTCACACTATCGAACGGAGCAACATCTGTTTTGAATACATTGGTTTGTTCTTTTGGCTGCTCTAATATAAACGAAGCAAGTGCCTGAACTTCTTCTGCATTTAATTGTTGAAAGGCCGGCATCATTCTGCGCCCGGTGGTTAACAATTCCGCGAAAGCGCTTGCATTATATTTTGATTTGATATTGATAAGTGTGGGATTGTTGCCTGTGCCTTTACGATCAGCTCCGTGGCACGAAGTGCAATGTTGCGTGTACAAGCGTTGCCCGGCTACCAGCCAGGTTTCTGATTTTGCTTCGGGCGGTTTATTATCAACCATCTTCATAATCCACGCCATTTCATTCGCGTTTACATATAAAATTCCTGTGGCCGGATCGAATGCCGGGCCGCCCCATTCGCCACCGCCATCGTACCCCGGAAAAATGAGTGAGGGTGTTTTGCCGGGTGGAATGAACATGTTGCCAAACCGGTAGCCCAACATGTTGCGATACAACCGGCTGCGTGTAGTATCGTGCACGTAGGGATTGAGATCATCTAATGTTAATGTTTGGCGCGAGAAGGGAGCAGGCTTTACCGGTATCGGTTGTGTAGGCCATACTTTTTCTCCTTCTAACTCACTTACCGTATCTACGGGTACCTCTTCAATTTCAAAAACAGGTTTGCCGGTTTCGCGCTCCAGCACATACACCATTCCGTTTTTGGTAGTTTGGGCAACCGCTTCAATTTTTTTTCCATGGTGACGAAGGGTAATCAACACCGGTGGTGCGGGCAGGTCTTTATCCCACAAATCATGATGCATGAACTGAAAATGCCAGAGACGTTTGCCTGTGTTGGCATCCAGCGCCAACAAACAGTTGGCAAATAGGTTGGAGCCTTTGCGTTTGCCTCCATAAAAATCATACGCGGCCGAGCCGGTTGGGGCAAATAAAATTCCTCGGGCTTCATCTAACGAAAATCCGCTCCACACATTGGCGCCACCAATATGTTGCCAGGCATTTTTATCTTCCCACGTGTCATACCCAAATTCACCGGGTTGCGGGATGGTATGAAAGATCCATTGCCGTTTCCCGGTTAGTACATCGTAGGCACGAATGTGGCCCGGTGCACTGGGTGGGGCTTCGTTTACGCGCGTGCCCATAATGAGTAAATTTTTATAAACAAGCCCGGGCGAGGTGCTTACCACAAACAGATCTTTTGCATCACGATCCAAATCATCGTGCAAATCGATAGCGCCTTGATTCCCAAAAGTTGGGATTGGTTTGCCGGTGGTTGCATCCAGCGCATAGGTAAGGGAGCCGGCTGTAAAGAAAATGCGTTTGTCTTGTTTGCCATCTGTCCAGTAGGCTACCCCGCGACTGTTAATCATAATGTGAAAGATCATGCGGTTTTTATCGAAGTCGGTTTGGGCATTGGCATCAAACACCCACTTCTCTTTGCCGGTAGCCGCATCGATGGCGAAGAGTTTCATTTGTGGCCCGACACCATACAATACACCATCCACAATAATCGGGTTGCATTGAATTTGTGAACCATGCAGGGTATCGGCATCGCCTGTGTGGTAGGTCCACGCTACCTGTAGTTGTGCTACGTTAGTGGTGTCTATCTGGGTAAGTGTTGAGTACTTGATCGCTTCGGGCGATCCATTGTAGGCATTCCAGGTTTTATATTCTTTGGTTTCAGGCTTGCAGCCGATAAGGATTGGTAAAAGTAGAACAAGGTAACGCATAGGATAGGGTTTTGTAGGTTGTGGGCCGTAGGGACACGACCCACGGGTGTGAAAATTTTGATGAGTAAAAATAACAAAACCTTTTTACCGTTACCTTTGGTGACTTAATAATTAAGGTTGTATTCAAAAGCTAATCATACTATGAAAATGAATGTCTTGGCAATAATCCTATTTTTATCTTCTTGTACTAGTAAAGAATCGGGTAAGTTTAATTATGCAAATGATGGCTCGCTTAATGGAAATTCACGATTAGTAAGTTTTGATTCATCACTTCCACAAACTGAACAATCGTCACAACCTCTTATTGACCGCAAACTCATCCGCAATGGCAACATCGAATTTCGGACCGGTGATGTACGAAAAACAAAAACCGAAATTGAGCGCATTGCCAAAGAACAAAAAGGGTATATCTCAGCCGAGAATGAAAGCAATTACGGAAACCGCTTTCAGGTTAACCAAACACTACGCATTCCAGCTGATAAGTTTGATGTGGTGTTGAAACAATTGGAAGGCCTTGCCGAAAAAGTAGATAACAAAAACATCAACACACAGGATGTAACGGAGGAGTTTATTGATGTGGAAGCCAGACTTAAAACCAAAAAGGAATTAGAAGCCCGCTATCTCGAATTATTGAAGCAAACCAAAACCGTGGCCGATATTGTTTCCATTGAAAGCCAGATTGCCAACGTGCGGGCCGAGATTGAATCCATGGAGGGCCGTTTGAAATATCTGAGTAACCAGGTTTCGTTTAGTACCCTGAATGTTTCTTTTTACCAAGAGTCAGGTGCGAGTCATGGCTTTGGTTCCAAGTTTCTGAACTCACTGAAATCAGGGTGGTTTAACCTGGTTGATTTTGTGTTCTGGTTGCTGCGAGTATGGCCGTTTGTATTGGGAATTACGGCACTGGTAATTTGGACGGTAAAGAGGCGAAGAAAAGCAAAAATTAATTGATAGGGGTGCGCTTGTGGACCCGAGCTAAGGCTTAAGGCAATCCTGAGCGATCTCAACCAATGAACTTTAAAGTTTGGATGTTAGAGCGAAGGATCTCCTGATTAAAAAGTGAGCCCTGAATCAGGGGATTCTTCGCTTATTTCATCTGAAGCACTCCACTTAATAAAAACATTGTACGTATCGCGATGAAAGAGATTTATCCTTTACCGCTCAGAATTTGGTTCTATCGCTTATGCAGCACCCAAACCTCATCGTAATACAACTCCGCTGAGTCAACCAGCTCGCGAATCACTTCAATAAACACTTCTTTTTCAGACGGATCAACGGCCAGTTCCAGTTCGTCAACCGTCATGGGTTTTAGGGTAAGCAAATAATTAATTTGTTGCGCGTAATCGTTGAACAAAGCTGTGTTTTCTTGCTTATGTTTTTCAATACACACATCGCAACGGCCACAAGTACTATCGGTTATTTCGTTAAAGTACTCTTGTATCAACTGCATTCGGCACCGATGATTTTGCGTAGTATAATTAGTCATGTCAATCATCTTTCCCAGGTGCAGGTTGCGCCTGCGGGTAAACTCAGCCATATCAATCGGGAGCCGGGCAGCATCTAACCGGGCTGTTACAAAAGTAATTTTAGGACTATCGTTTACTGGTTCGTACACCAATACCTGCAGGTTATGCAATTGTTCGAGTTCCAATTTAACTGCCCCCACAGTAAGGCGAAGCATTTGCGCTACCTGCGTTTCGGAAATTGCCGTAAAGTCTGTGTACAGTTCACCACCATATAATCTCAGCAAGGCTTTTATAATCGGATCGAACCGGGCATGCGCTACCTGAAACTCGTATAATTTCTTATTGTCGAATGTAAGATGTAACACCGAGGGTCGGTAAAAACTTTCGTTGAATTCGATCAGGCCAAATTCTTCCAATTTCTTGAGAGCCGGATATACTTCTATCGACTTCAGGTTTAGTCGCTTGCAAAAGACTTCCAGGTCAAAATCAAAACTTTCGCCCTGGCTGCTTCCCAACGCAACCTGAAAAAAGTTTGCCAATGCCTGGTACGTATTCTTCAATACTGCCAGCGGAGGCTGCGATTGTTCCACTTTCAATTTTAAGGAATCAATATCAGAATCGTGATAGAGCATTGCCGCGTAGCTGCGCTTGCCATCGCGCCCGGCCCGCCCCGCTTCCTGGTAGTATGCCTCCAGATTTTCGGGCAGGTCCATGTGCACCACCACACGCACATCAGATTTGTCGATGCCCATTCCAAATGCATTAGTGGCAACCATTACCCGGCAGCGATTGGTAATCCACTCTTCTTGCCGCGTGGTGCGCTCGGCATGGGTTAGGCCGGCATGATAGAATGTTGAACTTATACTATTCTTTTTTAAAAATGTGGCAAGCACTACCGTTGCTTTTCTAGACCGCACATATACAATGGCCGAGCCCGGCACTTTGCGTAAAATTTCAATTAATTTTTTTTCTTTGAGTTCCGATTTACGAACGACCAATGAAAGATTATCGCGGGCAAAACTTTTTTGAAAAGTTACTCCTTGCCGGAATTTAAGCTTTTCAATGATGTCGGCCTTTACTTGTTCGGTAGCAGATGCTGTAAGTGCGATGAAGGGAACGTTCGGGTGCACCTCGCGCAAGCTTGCAATTTGCAGATAGGGTGGCCTGAAATCATAACCCCATTGCGAGATGCAATGAGCTTCATCAATGGCCACCATACTCACTTTCATTTTTTTTACACGCTCTTTGAACAAATCGGTTAGTAACCGCTCGGGCGAGAGGTAAAGAAATTTTTGTTGACCGTACACACAGTTATCGAGTGTAATATCAATTTCGCGGTGATGCATGCCGGCATGAACGGCTACTGCTGGTATTCCGCGTTGCTTTAATTGCTTCACTTGATCTTGCATAAGCGCTATAAGCGGAGTAATCACCAAACAAATTCCTTCCTGCATCAGCGCGGGCACCTGAAAGCATATGGATTTGCCGCCACCCGTTGGCAAAATGGCAAGTACATCGTGCTGCTGTACAACGGCCTCGATAATCTTGTCTTGCGGAGAACGGAACTGAGAATAACCCCAATACTTTTTTAATATTTCGGCAGCAGCAGCCATGCGGGTAATCTTACCACTTTATTTCTTGTTTGTTTAAGAATGCAGCAATTCCTTTTTTACAATCTTCGGTGGCGCGGGCTTTGGCATTTTGATGGGCAGCCAGGTTCAATGCTTCGTCCAAGCTAAGATTTTGCACTTCGTTAATTAGTTGTTTGGTAAGGTGCATGGACTGCCCGGAATTTTGTTTAATCAGGTTTTGCGCAAACTGATTAACACAAGCTTCAAGATCTTCTGGAGGTACTACTTTTGTTATCAATCCCAATGCATGCGCTGTTTCAGCTTTTATAAGTTCACCCGTAAGGAGTAGTTGTCGCGCATTCTGTTCTCCGATTTTTCGGATGAGAAATACAGCCACCAAGGCAGGAATAAATCCAATGCGTACCTCCGTATATCCAAATTTAGCTTCAGGTACGGCAAAAGTAAAATCGCACACAGTAGCCAGGCCACAACCGCCCGCCAGTGCGTGACCTTGCACTTGCGCGATCACTACTTTTTTTAATGTATAAATTTTTAGAAAAAGTGCTTTCAGGTTTTGTGAATCGGCCAGGTTTTCTTCGAATGAAAACTTTTGAAGTTGCTGGAGGTAGCCCAGATCGGCTCCGGCACAAAATGCTTCGCCACTTGCTTTTAAAACTACCACTTTTACGGTGGCATCCTGTTCGGCTTTGTGCAAGGCTTCTTTCAGTTCGGCTACCAGTTCGGGACTTAGGGCGTTTCTTTTCTCGGGCCGGTTAAGGGTAAGAAAAGCGGTTTGATGTGCCACCGAATAATGTACAAGATTCATGGTATGTTAATTAATTATCGCGGATTATAAATGCACCATCGTGCGGTGTTGCATGTACTTGCCACGGCTTGTTTTGTTGAGCAGCCTTCCAACGGCCAATATACTGGCTGCTGTTGGTACCATCTAATATTATTTGCGAAACAAAGCGGAGTTGCGATGTGTCTTTTAACGAGAGGGCATTATGACTGATTATCAGGTAATCGGCCGGAAGGCTAACCTGAATCGACTGGCGCTTTTCCACAACTGCAATTCGTTTCTCAGCCCATTGGTAAAACAAAATGCCAATGCCGGCCCGTTGGAACGGTACTTCGGTAGTTGTGGTAGTAACACCCAATTGCAGGCGATTAGGTAAAATATGAAACCGGGTGCGTTCAAAGTCTTGCAGCAACACACTGTCGGCCCGAAAATAACTTTTGCCCCTGGTAATCCACTCTACGGCCGAGTGATTGGAAATACTATACACCACAAATTGACGCGAAGCCTGGTAGGTTTGGTAATGATGTACTTGTGTGGCAACGAAAGCGGTAACGACTATGCCGGTAAGCCAGAGCCAGCGGGTGGCACGGAAATGAAAAATTAAAATCAGGGAACCCACAAACAGCATCAGCAACCAACACTGAGTGGTAGTTAAGTAGATGTTACTAATAAGACTAAAGGGCAGGCTTTCGGTGGTTGCTACAATGGTGTTAAGAATGTTGATCAGAAACTCTACCACTGCACCTACCCCGTGCGCCACACCCGTTGCCAGTGCGCTGCAGGCCAGCAAACCAATTCCGCCCACCAGAATGCCGATGGAAAGTGGAATGACAAATAAATTAGAGATAAGAAAATACACTGGAAACTGGTGGAAGTACAACATGCCCAACGCAAAAGTGGCTACCTGTGCAGCAATTGAAACCGTGGTTATTTTCCAAACCCAATCTCCCAACCAACTATCTACTACCCAAAGGTTATAAATGGGTCTTTGCAAGTACACAATACCCAATACGGCAAGGTATGAAAGCTGAAACCCAACGGACATAATAAGGTATGGATCGAACCAGAGCAACACAAAAGCCGAAGCAGCGAGGGTGTTATAGATATTGGTACGCCAACCCAACGGCCTGGCCAAGGCCACCAACGAGAACATGGTAACGGCCCGCAACACCGATGGCGAAAGTCCGGTAACAAATGCAAACGACCAAAGTAAACCGATGCTGATGGCGGCAATCAACCAGGCGCTCCAGCGATAGTGCTTCAATGGTTTTAATGCAAGTAAAATTAAAGCATAGATAACACCCACGTGCAAACCGGATACAGCCAATACATGCATGGCCCCGCTGGCAGCATAAGCTTGAAGTAAGTCGTTATCAATTTCTTCGGTAATGCCAAGTATAAGCGCCATGGCAACTGCTTGGGCCCGTTCATTCTTAATGTTGCCCGAAATAACACTGCTCGCCCACGCCCGCACCCGGTGTGCATAATACGGTAAGCTTTTATGCGGTGGTGTCGTAACCAGGTGCACCTGGTGTGCCTTTAAAAATTGTTGGTGGTACACATTCTTAAAGGTTAAAAATCTTTTGTAGTTAAACTCGTTGGGGTTGGCCGGGGGCGCAACCTCGTGCGGTGTTCCCTGAATGAGTACCCGATCGCCATAGCGCCACGGAATTTTATCAATAGTTTTTTTAGAAACATACAGCACTACCTTGCCCGATGCTGCCTGCCACGTATCAGTTTTTACCCGCTTCACTTCTACATAGAGTTTCCACGAGTTTGCTTTTGACTCCGGTGCGCTGCGCACCACGGCTTCATACGCGCTTATGTTGTTGAAGTGAATGATGTTATCGGGTTGGTTGCGCAGGGTACGCTGGTGTACAAGTACAAACCCGGTAGCAGTTAGGGCCAGCCAAACCACCACGCCAAAAACCGGGTTAAGGCTTTTACTTTTCAACTTTAACAGGTACAGAGCAAAAGCCAACCCGATCAGCAAAACCAAAAGGATTTTTGCGGATGTTGGATTAAGAATGTTGGGTTGATAAATGCCGAGTAAAATGCCGGCAACCAGGCACAGGGTTATCCGAACCATTGCATAAGGCACCCACTTTTGCATGAAGTGAAAATACCAAAATGCACCCGATACTAAAAGCGAAATTAAGGCAGGTAACCTTCAACTAAAATCATTTTGGTGTAAGCCGTGCGGTGTCGTAGGTCTTTTGCAGGGGCATATTCTTCCGATGCCCACCAGGCTTTGGCCAAGGTTACCGAGGGAAATTCCAAAACTACTATGCGCTGAGGATTCCAATCACCTTCCAGGCACTCCGTTTGAGCACCCCGCACAATGAATTTACCCTGGTAGTTTTGCAGCGAACGCGGTGTAAGTTTTTTGTAATCCTCGTACCGGGCGGCATCGTGCACGCTAACTTCAGCAATTATGTAGGCAGGCATCTATTCAGTTTCTTTAGTGGCCGATGAGGTTTTTCCATACGCTTCAATAATATCGCGAACTAATTTATGGCGCACTACATCGCGTTCGTTCAACTCTACAAAGCCGATACCCGTAACCGTATTAAGAATGCGCACCGCTTCTTTTAAGCCAGAGCGTTGGTTGGGGGGTAAATCAATCTGAGAGGTATCGCCCGTAACAATCATTTTCGAATCGGGGCCCATGCGGGTAAGAAACATTTTCATTTGCATGGGGGTTGTGTTCTGGGCTTCGTCAAGCAATATAAAGGCATTATTAAGAGTGCGCCCCCGCATGTAGGCAAGCGGTGCAATTTCAATAATCTCGCGCTCCATATAATACTTCAGTTTTTCAAAGGGCACCATATCGTTCAGCGCATCGTAAATCGGGCGCAGGTACGGATCGATCTTTTCTTTCAAATCGCCAGGCAGAAAGCCCAGGTTTTCACCGGCTTCAACGGCAGGGCGTGTAATGATAATTTTTTTTACCTGTTTGTTCTTCAACGCTTTTACGGCCATCGCCACCGAAACAAAGGTTTTGCCGGTACCGGCCGGGCCCAAAGCAAATACCAGGTCAAAGTCTTTAACTGCTTTTACCAACCGTTGCTGGTTAACGGTTTTAGCTTTGATGGGCGAGCCTTTGGTGCCAAACAAGATTAACCCATCGGGCGAGTCTTCCGGAACAAACTCCTGGCGCTCCTGGGTAATGTAGCCTCGCACGTTCTCCGGGGTTATGCGACCAAACTGATGGTAGTGATCGATAAGGGAGTGAAGAATTTCTGTTATCTGGATCAGATCGGGCGCCTCGCCCCGCACTAAAATTTCATTTCCGCGCGAAACGATTTTTGTTTTAGGAAAGGCGGAGGTCAGTTCGCTGATGTTTCTGTTCTCAACGCCCAAAAAGTCGGTAAGCGAAACATCGTCCAGTGTAATGGTTTTTTCTATCAATGAAGTAAAGTGGTTGAAATCGATTAATTTTGATGTCGTAAAAGTAAAAAATCCAAGCCAAAACGCTTTATCCTGCAATGGCTATTATCACTCTTCTTACCGATAGCGGGGACAGCGATTATTACGCGGGCGCAATAAAAGCGAAAATTCTGGGTCTTAACCCCTCGGTAACTATTGTGGATCTCAGCCATCGAATTGATCCTTGCGATATTGCACATGGAGCCTATGTGCTCAAGTCGGTGTTTCGGAATTTTCCCGTGGGCACCGTGCACCTGGTGGGCGTGGACTCTACCGGCAACCGCGATGATGGATACCTCGCATTGCAATTGGAAGATCATTTTTTTGTGGGCGTAGATAACGGGTTGTTTGGGTTGATCAGTGATCAGGCTCATCAACAAGTGGTGCAGTTAACAAAAATTGAAACCACATTTCCCGAGAAGGACATTCTGGCCCCGGCCGCAGCGTGGATAGCGCTTGGTGAAAAATTACCAGCCTTAGGCAATGTGATTACCGCTTATCGGAAAATGCTGAACCGGCAGGTAAAAGCCACGAAGAAAATTATTGCCGGCCACGTTATCCGGGTGGATGCGTATGGCAACCTGATTACGAATATTGGTAAAACCGAGTTTGAGATCCTTACCAAATCACGAAACTACACAATTCAGGTAGGAGGCGAAAAATTCAGGCGCGTACATACCAACTATCACCAAACCGAACAAGGCGAGTGCTTTTTGATTTTTAACAGCCTTGGTCTTTTAGAGGTTGGAATTTATAAAGGCAATGCCAGCGAGTTGTTAGGGTTGCAGTACGATAGCCCGGTAAATATTACTTTTGATGAATAAAATAGTCCTTAGTCTTTAGTACAATGTACTATCTACTATGTACTATTTACAATGTACTATCTACTATGTACTATTTACTATGTACTATCTACTATGTACTATTTACTATGTACTATTTACTATGGACTAAAGACTAAAAATATGATCCGAATTGTTCGCATGCATTTTACCGAGGCTGGGGTGGGAGAGTTTTTGGAGATTTTTGAAGCAAATAAAGTAGCCATTCGCAACTTTCCGGGGTGTACCCATTTGCAGTTGTTAAAAGATTTAGAAGATGCCAACTGTTATACTACGCTAAGCCATTGGGTTGATGCCCAAAGCCTTGAGAACTACCGGAAGTCGGACTTGTTTGGCACCGTGTGGGGGCGGGTAAAGACATTGTTTTCGGAACGTACACAAGCCTTTTCGTTGGTGAAATTTATTGAGTTGTGATTTTGGCAAAAACCAAGTTTTACACATCTTTGCAACCCTGTTTGGATATTTTACCAGGCCAAACAGGTTTTTTTGCCTGAGTGGCGGAACTGGTAGACGCGCACGACTCAAAATCGTGTGCCTTCGGGCGTGCCGGTTCGATTCCGGCCTTAGGTACAGAAAAGAGGCTTTCTTAATTAAGGGCCTCTTTTTATTTTTAGACGATGGCCTGTGTTTATGTACCCCACTCCGATAAATTAGGCAGTTTTTATGTTGGGAGTTGCAAGGAATTTAAATTTCGTTTTGAGGATCACCTTAAAAGAGTTTATCCAAGCAGCTACACATCTAACTACAGACGACTGGCAATTATTCCTACTCTTAAAGAACCTGTCATGTGGCCAAGCGCATTCAATCGAGAGTCATATTAAGAAGATGAAAAGCAAAGTTTATATACAGAATCTGGCAAAGTACCACGACATGGTGACCAAACTTATAGAGAGATATGCCTAAGAGGCTCCCAATTCGCCATTTAGTAGTAGCGCGCGCGACTCAATTCCGATAACTATCGGGCCGTGTGCCTTCGGGCGTGCCGGTTCGTCCCGATGACCATCGGGACCGGCCTTAGGTACAAAAGACCTTCATTAGTTGAAGGTTTTTTGTTTTTAGTTTGTACAGTTTTGATTCCGGTAATTGCTAATTGACCTATTCCGGACACGCCCACAACTTTTACCATTTTTTACTTCTCTTTAACACAAATCGCACGACAGCCGCTATACCTTGCGTAACCAACGCTCGTTACTGTAGTATTATAAAAAACCCACCACGCTATGCTAAAGAACTACTTGCTTATTGCCTTACGCAACATCCGGCAAACCCCGCTTTATTCTTTTATTAACATTTTTAGCCTTGCAATTGGGTTGGCTGCCTGCCTTATAATTTATCTTTTTATTCGCGATGAGCGAAGTTTTGATGCCTTCCACACGCAGGCTCCGGCCATTTACAGGCTTGATGAAGTGCAGAATTTTACGGGCACCAATGTGCAAAAGGTTGCCTTAACTATGCCGGGTATGGGCCCAAATCTGCTGAAAGAATTTCCGGAAGTGGCCAACTATGCCCGCTTTATGTGCAGGTCAAGGCAATTGGTGGCCGATGGTGAAAAGAAATTCTTGCTGCCTTTCCTCGCAACTGTGGACAGTACGTTTCTGGAAATTTTTGATTTCGAAGTTTTGATTGGTGATCGGTCTACAGCGTTGGACGAGCCGTTTGCCATGATGGTTACAGAAAGTACAGCTCTCAAATTTTTTAATTCTATAGAGGAAGCGATGGGCAAGTCGCTCACCTTTCGCGATAAGGAATATAAGATAACCGGAATATTGAAAGATGTTCCGGAAAACTCGCACATGAAGTTTGATGCGTTGGTCTCCATGAATACTGTAGTAAGTGAGAACAAACAATTCAACGACCGCTGGGGTAGTAATTTTTTAAATACATATCTGGTGCTTGGGCCTAACACCGATGTAAAAGCATTGGAAGAAAAGTTTCCGGCTTTCTTAAGGCGCCACATGGATGATCCGCAGATTAACACCTATTATGTTCTATTCCTGCAAAAGTTAGAAGAGGTGCATCTCGCCTCTACCGATATTGAACATGATTACAACAACTATCGCAAATTTAATGGTAAGTACCTCGATGTGTTTTCGATTGTAGGAATTTTCATACTTTTGATTGCCGGGGTAAACTTTATGAATCTGAGTACCGCCCGTTCATCGCACCGCTGGAAGGAAATTGGCGTACGCAAAACCGTTGGGGCAAAAAAAATTCAATTGTTTGGTCAGTTTATCTTTGAATCGTTGGTGTTGGCGGTAGTGGCACTTGCCTTTGCTGTTATTATTGATCTGGTAGCATTGCCACTGGTTAATGAGGTTATTCATCGGCAGCTTACGCTTTTGCCGTTACTTACGCCCCAGAACATTCTCTATATTCTCACAGCCACTTTTGCATTGGGTATCTGCACGGGTATTTATCCTTCCCTTTACATGACTGCTTTTAGTCTATCGCGGGTATTAAAAGGTGGTGAGATAGCCGGAAGCAAATCAGTCTTTCGATCGGGCCTGGTGGTGTTGCAATTTGGTTTAGCATTGGGTTTAATAGTAAGTACGTTCGTGGTGGTACAGCAATTGTCATTCATGCAAAACAAAGATCTGGGTTTTAATAAAGACCAGATGATGTTGGTGGACATGAATGGTGAAGCCAGTCAAAAGTTTGAGCAACTGCGAACTGAATTAAAGCGAAGCCCTTATATACTGGGGGTTACGGCCAGCGGCCAGCGGTTGGGTGAGAATTTTCATCAATCTACATTTAAAATTAAGAGTGATACCGGGATTTACGAATTCGTTCCATCCAATGTAAATGTAGATTATGAATACCTGGATGTGTACGGCATTCAATTAAAGGATGGGCGCAAGTTTTCGAAGGAGATAAGTACCGATAAAGACTTTGCATTTATTGTAAATGAATCGTTTGCCAAAGAATTAGGGTTAACAGAAATTATTGGAACCCCGGCCGGTTTAGGTTGGTATGCGAATGATACCCTCGGTACTATTATTGGTGTGGCGAAAGATTTCAACTTCAACTCGCTGCATTATAAAATCAATACACTACAAATGTCGGTACACCCCGATTGGGGCTATGATGAAATGTCGGTTAAGATAGACGAGGTTCATGTGGAGGAAGCGATTGCCTATGTAAAAAGTGTATGGGAGCAACAGGTTTCATATCCGTTCGACTACTCGTTTTTGAATAGCCATTTCGAAAATCTTTATCGTTCGGATAAACAAATGAGTGCAGTGGTAACCATAATGGCAGGACTTGCCATTCTCATTTCATGTATGGGATTATTTGGACTAGCAGCTATTACTACCGCTCGCAAAACAAAAGAGATTGGCATCCGGAAAGTGCTGGGCGCCTCCGAAGCGCAGATTACTGTCTTGCTCTCTCGTGATTTTGCGCTGTTGATTCTGATTTCGTTTCTACTAACCAGCCCCATAACCTATGCGTTGCTGGTAAAATGGCTGGATAGCTTTGCTTACCGGGTGGAGATTAATCCACTTTTGTTTGTAGTGGGTGGTGTACTGGCGTTGGCTATTGCGTTGCTTACCATTGGCTATCATACAATCCGGTCAGCGAGAAGAAATCCTGTTAAAGCACTTAGGTACGAATAAGTTGTTGGTAGTCATTTCGAAGTACTATCATGCAGTAAGCTCTGATAAAGTATTTTGAAATGACTACGAACTAAAACTCACTTGGATTAATTAAACCACCACTTCTTTTCCGGGTCTGGATTTAACCGGATAATCTGTTCGCGAGTAGGCGAGATAGTTTTATGAATCACTTTACGAAGTTCAAGATCATGTTTAACCTCTAATAAATACCATGACACATTACCACGAAAGTCGGCATTAAATTTTTGCTGTGCTTCCTGCACAAGATCATGCAAGGTTACACCTTCTGGGCCTACCTTCTCCAGCGTACTCACTATAAAGACAGAAAGTTTTTCATAGTCTTCTTCGCGCATTTTCTCTGCTATCCGGCCGGCCCTTCTCCACAACGCTTTATCCATCCTCATACCACCTGCCAACGAACTACCAAACGATATAGTTTCGAACTTAACAATTCCTTTACATGCCGGGGCGACAAAGATTAATCTCGAACGTTTGCGGAAGGTTTAAAATGGTAAGTATTTGAGGCGGTCTATGATGGGGAGTTTTTTATCAGGAGTAACTTAGTTTGTTTATTCGACCAGATGCCAGTATCTTTATTTGATACCTTATATCCCAAATATGATAAGATTTTTTATTGCTATCGCGCTCATTAGTGTGAGTACCGTCCTAATTTCATATCCTTGTTTCGCCCAAAAAGATATTTTAAAAGAGGATTTCATTCGCAAACTTGACTCTTTGGAAGACCTTGATTTGTATGCAGAGGCTTTGAGTGAGATAAACAAATTTAAGGCAAGTGCAACTAATACGATTTCTTTTTGCGAGTATGGAATACGGTATGGTAATTTCTATACAAGATTGCTTAAATATGATAGTGCCCTTTATATTTATCGAAAAGCAATAAGTGAATGCGGTACTAAGCATGAAACCAGTTATGGTGCCATGCATGGTATTGCCTTCGTGCATCGGGTAACTGGGATACTCGATTCTTCTGCTGTGTGGGAATATAGGGCTCTGGAATTATCTAAGAGTAAAGATTACACGTATGGAATTGAATTATCACTTCAAAGCTTAGCCATACTTTCTTATTCCAGACGGAATTATAAAGAATCAAACGTACAAGCCTTTGAACTTATTAAGATATTGGACGAAGTTAAGGATCCTTCATTAGCTGCTAACATGTATAATTTAGTTGCTGAAAACTATAGAAACCTGAAAAACTTAGATAGTGCTTTACTAAATCATTTCCATGCCCTTGAACTAAGAAGGAAAAGCGGAAACGAATCACGCATAGCCAGCTCGCTTAATAATATAGCAACCATTTATTTGGCAAAGAGTGATGGTAAAAGTGCAATGCCATATCTGATTGAAGCAAGAGCTTCAAAAGAAAAAATTAGTGATAGCATTAGCTTAACTAGTATTTATACCAATCTTGGAACAGCTTCCTATTTAAAGAAGGAATATGCAGAGGCCAGAAAATACTTTGAGCAATCGGAGGCAATCGGTGCTGCTATAAAATTTACTGATGGTAGGTTGACTAATTTCCCGGCACTAATTCAATTAGACACCGTTATGGGCGATTATAAACATGCATTCAACACCTACGTAATTTATCATGATGTTTATAAGAAATACCTGGATGAGGCTAAGCAAAAAGAATTGCTTCAATTAGATAAAAAGTTTGAGACGGCTAAAAAGGATCAGGAACTTACACTTAAGGATAATCAGATTTTACAACGTGAAAGATTTATTTTTTGGATATCCATGTTTATTTTGGGTGTACTACTTTTATCCCTTTACCTTTTTTACTTGCTCAAAAAGAACAAAAAGTTATCGCAACGGAATGAGCTATTGCTTCGCGAACAAAATCATCGAGTAAAAAATAATCTACAAATGATAAGTAGTTTGTTAAGCCTGCAGTCTCAAAAGTTACAAACTTCTGATGCGAAAGAAGTTTTGGAAGATAGTCAGGGTCGAATAAGTTCTGTCGCCTTACTGCACCGTATGTTGTACGAAGGTGAACAAGTAGGACAAATTGAAGTTTCTGGCTACCTGAAAACATTAACGGAAGAAATTAAATATGCTGCTGGTCGCGAAATGGAAATAACGTTAAGCCTTCCCGATAGGTTGGAGTTGAAGGTAGAGCAAGTAACCAGCTTAGGATTAATTGTAAATGAATTATGTGTCAATAGTATAAAGCATGTAGATAGAAATGTTTTACTCCACCTTCGGTTGCGGATTGAGTCTTTCGCTATGAAACTAAACCTAAACTATTCTGATAATGGTACCGGAGTAACACGTGAAACATGGATGTCCTCTAACTCATTTGGTAATCAATTAATTCAGTTACAGAGCCGACAGTTGCGGGGTGAGTTTGTTGTGAGTAACGAGAATGGGTTTATGTTCAGTCTGCAGGTTCCTAAATGACAAAAAAAACAATTATTTCAGTTGAATTTACAAGCATTCAGGATTTTGGGTTGCACGGGTTAGTACTATTAGCTATGATTAAAAAAATAGTTGATTACCCATGATTAGAATACTTACCATTGAGGACGACCTGCTCATTGCCGAAGACCTGAAACAAAAGTTAACCCAGTTAGGCTATCTGGTGTTAGGCAACTCAACCAGTTGCACTGATGCATTGGATTTTATTGCGCAACAAACACCCGATCTGATTATTGCCGATGTGATGATTGATGGCGATAAAGATGGAATAGAAACTGTAAGTGAAATTTATAAACGCTTGTTATGTCCCGTGATTTTCCTCACGGCTAATTCTGAATCGGCAACGGTAAAACGGGCATTGGCTACTCACCCAGCCGCGTTCTTAATAAAGCCATTTAAGCTAAGCGAATTTGCCATTAATATTGATCTGGCTATTAAAAATTTCAAGGCCAAGTTTACGGAGGATAAAGTTAGCCACCTGGTATCAGATGCCATCTTTGTGCCCGATAAGTTTCTCTATCATAAAGTTTATAAGAATGATATTTTGTATGTGGAGGCCGATGGTTCTTATATTCGTATTGTAACCCCGGAAAAGAAGTATCAGATTACCACCAATTTAAAAGGCTTTGAGGCGCAGTTTACAAATCCATCCTTTTACCGGGTATCGCGCAAGCATCTGGTTAATCTCAATAGAGTAACCCGCATAAACGGAAACATGCTTTACATCAAAGATCACAATACCGAGCATGGCATAGTCATTTCCAAATTTGAACGAGCCGAGATTTTATCACGGTTTGAGATTATCAAGACGAAGAGTTTCAATTAAACTTTGTTTGATAAAACTTACTTATGAGAACATTTTGTACATACACAAGAAAAATGTAACCTTTTAAAGATTACAGGCAGATTACTCAAGGGATGAATTCATCTTTATAAAAAGAATCATCTATGAGACACCTAATTTCCTTATCTGTATTTAGTGCAATTCTATTTCTATTTTCAGATTGCTCCAAAAATGAAGAAGCCCCGCCCAGTATTGTGGGCGAGTGGGTTTGGTTCTCTTCCACGTACCAAAATTGTTCTACACCGGATGAAACAGATGCAAATGGTTGTGCTGATGCCGAATGTGATACCTACATTTTTACTGCCGAAGGAATTGTTATAAATGATTATTACGGTGATATAAGTTCTGGCACCTACGTAATTGATGGGAACAAACTTACCCTAACGTTTGGATCAACTGACTTTACGGTATTAATGGAGTTAACTTCCGACAAATTAACAATAACAACTGAGGAACCAGATGCCTTAGGATGTGATGTAAAGACAATTCTGAATAGAGTTGAAAATTAGCCGCTGCCAATATCCCTGTAAATCTTTTTAATAAAAAATCCCCCGTTTATGAAAATCAGAACGCCCTACTTATTATTTTTTGTTTTATTTATTTCTTCACTATCGCTTACGGCCCAAACCATACGCAGAGTTAACAACACCGGTATTCCATTGGGTACTAACATGTACTCCACCCTGCAAGCCGCCCATAATGCTGCTGCCAGTGGTGATATAATTTATATGGAAGGTTCGGGTGTGCAATATGCCGGAGCTACTATTACCAAACGATTAACTATAATTGGCCCCGTTTATTTTTTGGGAGAAAATTATAATACTTTTCCTGATTTGCGCCCTGCTGAATTTGTAACTTTTGCAGATTTAGTTTTTGATATAGGTAGTGATGGATCCATTTTAAGTGGGTGTTCAAATATTGAAGTCACCATCAAGGTATCTAATGTAACCATTAGCCGGAACAAAGATTTAACAGTTTATCTGACTGGAAATATTCCCCTTACTGGCATTTTAATAAGTAAAAACTATTCAATCCGGCCATATAATTCATTTAGCAAAGGTGCCAATATTACAATAGCAAATAATTTTATATCAAGTACATATGGTTTAAATTCATCAGAGATTTCAGGAACTTTTATCAACAATATAGTTGTAGGTGGCATTTCACTTGAAAACTTTAATGTTTCAAATAACATATGGGTTTCAGGTAGCGGTTCAGCTACCTCTTTCACCAACTGTACTTTCTCCAACAACATAGATGCCCGCGCCCTTGTAAATTCCAATGCCTTTGGAACCACCAATGGCAACCAGGCCAATGTGGATAAAGCAACCTTATTTGTTGGTACAACAGGTAACTCAACAGATGGCCAATGGAAACTCAAGGCGGGTTCGCCTGCTATTGGTGCGGGGTTTGGTGGAATAGATTGTGGCATGTTTGGCGGCTTGGATCCCTACGCACTTTCAGGCATTGTGGCCGCTGATTATCCTACCATTACATCTTTTACTACATCGGGTGCAGGTAATAGCACTACTCCGCTAACGGTTAAGATCAGCACCAAGTCTAACTAAGCTGTTTAAGATTTTACAGTAACCTGATTCCCCCGGATGATGAAAAGTTTTTACAGCTTCTTAGTGCTACTCCTTACCTGTGTTATTGTAAATGCGCAAAACATCACACAGGTGGAGTACTTTATCGATACCGACCCCGGCTATGGCAGTGCTACGAATGTTCCGGTAACCCCGGCCGCAGCATTGAATGATTTAACGTTTAATGTTCCGCTTGCTTCGGTCAGTAATGGGTTTCATACACTCTATGTTCGGGTAAAGAACGCAAACAATAAATGGAGCATCGTTCAAAACAGACCGTTTGTAAAGTTAGCCTTAGCGGTTAACATTAACCGGGTAGAATATTTTTTAGATACCGATCCCGGCTATGGAAATGGAATCTCAGTTCCGTTTACGGCAGGCACCTCACTAACCGATTTAACCTTCAATGTCCCTTTAACTGCTGTAACCGATGGCTTGCATACCCTTTATGTTCGAGTGCGGGATTCTAACAACAAGTGGAGCCTTGTGCAGAACAGAACTCTTGTAAAAATTCCAGCAGCGCCTAACATTGTACAGGTTGAGTATTTTGTAGATACCGATCCGGGTCTCGGAAATGGAATCAGTGTGCCGTTTACTCCGGCACCAGTTGTTACCGATCTCAATTTTTCAGTTAACGTTTCGGCACTGTCAAACGGTAACCACAAGTTATATGTGCGCGTAAAAAATGCGCTTGGTCGTTGGAGTACAACCCTCAATCAGGATTTTAGTGTATGTAATCTGACCGCACCTGTAGCCAACGCTGCCACGAATGTAACTACAACAGGTTTTACTGCAAACTGGAACGCAGTAGCTGGGGCTACCAGTTACGAAGTTCAAGCCTCCGGTGATGATTTTGTTAATTTTTCTACGGCTACTACAACAGATCTTTTTGTAAATGCAATTAGTATGCCCGCTAATACGGTTATAAAGTACCGAGTGCGGGCTATTGGCGCAACTTGTACTTCTATCTTTTCAAATATTATTTCTGTCACAACCTTACCCAAACAAAATCAAACAATCGCATTTGAGCCGATAGCGGATAAAACACTTGGTGGCTCTTCATTTACATTAGGTGCATCGGCCAGTTCTGGCCTTGCAGTAAGTTATACGGCCGGTAATGGCAAAGTAACGGTAAGTGGTAATACAGTTACGCTTGTAAGTGCGGGCCGTACTTCTATTACTGCTAATCAATCCGGAGATGCTGCCTTTAATGCGGCAACACCTGTATCACAAAGCTTCTGCGTAAAACCAGCTAAACCAACCATCTCTATTGGTACTCAACATGCTGAAACGATCGTGTTAACCTCTAATGCAACAACTGGCAACCAATGGTTTAAAAATGGAGTGGCAATTTCAGGATCAACAGCCACTTCATTAACTGTAAATGAGCCTGCTATTTATCAGGTACGCGTAACGGTAGATGATTGCGTCAGCGAACTTTCAAATGAAGTACCGATTGTGATTACAGGAATAGAACCTAACAGCTTGACTAATGCCATGCTTTATCCTAACCCTGTAGAATCGGAATTATATTTAACCGGAGTTGAAGTACTACTAGAAAGTAAGGTAACAGATTTAGCCGGCCGTGAGCATACCATAGAATTTAAACAAAACGGCAACGGTTATCAGGCAAATGTAACGGGATTAACCACCGGTATGTACGTAGTGCTGGTGCGTGATGCACAAGCAATTAAACACATTAGATTCACTAAGAAATGATACAAATACAATTTAAGTCTGCGCGCATTTCAGATTTCAGTAAGCTTATATTTTTTGTTGCTTTAGTAGGTGCTTTACTGTTTGTTTCGGGTTGTAAGGGAAAGAGCGAAGACCCCAAACCATCTAAACAGGATGAAGTACAAGCCATTTTAATTTCTGGTAATTGGAGAATACAAACAGTAACTGTTGATGGAGTAGATGAAACGGATATTTATGAAGGCCTGACCTTACGATTTACAGCAACCAATTATACCAGTACAAATGGATTACCCGTTTGGCCAACCAGTGGCACGTGGGTTTTTACTAATGAAGCGGCAACAGCCTTTGAAAGAAATGATGGTGTCCTGGTTGAAATACTGGAAGCTGCATCAACTTCTTTAAAACTGGGTTTAGCCTGGGATGAAACCACCATTGGATCAGGCAGGGCAAGTTCAGTTGAAGGCGATCATGTATTTAGTTTTGTAAAGTAGGAGTCACTTAAATCAAACCAATATGAAAATTTTAAAACTTCTTTTTCTTTTCGTCTTGCCAACTTTAGGTTATTGCCAGTCTGATGTTCCGATTCCGGAATTTAAAAACACAATTGCATTGCTTCAAAATGGTGCCTTAGCAAATCTAGAGCGGTTAACCCCGGCTATGGAAACTAAGCATAAAGGATTTAGTGCAGATGTTTTGTTTACGGTAGATGGAACGACCTCAAATGTTAGGCTTAACGCTAACAATTTGCAGTTTGTTTTTAAAATGTTGGATACTGAAACAGACCCTTCAACAGTGGTTAAGTTACTAAAAGTAGTACCTACTAAAAACAAAAGAACGATCAAGCAAACATCAATGAGCTCATTCGGATCGAAGAAAGTGAAAGAAGATGTTTATGCACTTAGTTTTAAGAAAGTAGAGTCTGGTGTATATATTATTTCTCCAGTAGAAAGTGCATTAGAGTCTGGGGAGTATGTGTTACAAGTGCCACTAAATTATCAAGAACAAGCATCTTTAACATTATCTGGTGTTAATGTGATTTGGTTTGGATTTGGGATTGATTAAAAGTAAAAGAATATGTTACTATATCTAATCGTTGCAATAGTTGTTGGTTTTTTAATTTATAAAATCTTAACTAAACCAAGGTTACAAGCGAATGAAGATTTTTACGAACAACATGGCGTAAAGGTGAACTTTAAAGAGGGGACTATCACCATAAGGAATCATAGATACACTGTAAATCAAGTAACAGGAATTAAAATTATTGAACCTGGTTCTGGTAAACTAACAACAAGGGGCGTAGAAATTGAGGTTGATGATTTTGAGAAGCCGATTCATAAAATAACCATTGGTGGATTTGGTAATCAACAGAAAATGTTTGCACAGCGTTTGTCAGTTGCATTACGCAAAGCAGGAGGGCCGAATTTTGTCTAAAATGTGCTGTGAATAAAATTAAAAGAGTGAAATAACTAAAAACAGTTTTCAGATTATTAAATGTAAGCTTCAAATATTCGACCTCAGATTTCCCTATTATCTGCTTATTGTATTTACATTTTCGGCCTGCTCACCAAGCCCGGCTGAGTTTGGAGAAAAAGTAGCTCGAAAGGAATATGAGTGTCGGACTATTTCAGCAAATGATGAGTTGATTCAAAAAAAGGAACTCTGGGAGGCCATTCAATCAAGAGAATTTAAAACACAGCGTGAATTTTCAGAATTTAGAAGAATGTTTATAGAAGCAAAGAGACAAGAATCAAAGTCTAAAACTTGTTACGATGAAGTTAGTAAAATGAGAGAAGATGCCGAACTTGCCTTTCTGGATCAAAATGATCGAACAACATGGAGAAATTCATACAACGCTCATATTAGCAAACTTATAAGAAATATGGATGAAGAAACCCAAGGAATACGCGATGAGGCAAGAGCAATTGAGTCAAAAATTTATGCGATGCAGGAGAAACTACCATGGCGAGAATAAGATTTAAAGTAGGTTTACTCCTTCACCGCTAACATCAACATAATCGTTACCGGATATTCAAATGGTTTAAGCGAGGCATCATCTGTGTGCAATCTTACCTTATCGAGTAATCGATTTTTTACCATCTACTGATTTGTGTAGGCCTGTGAAGATTCTGCTATTTTGAAATCAGACAGCAATTTAATGGTATTTTCATTCCTCAAAATCCCAGAAGCAAACGTTTCGTGCATTCTTGATTGTCCACATAATCTTTGCTCTTTGTAAACTCACAAGCATCATGTAACTAGGCCGGATGTAGTTCTTTCTGAATCATCCAGGCCCATAAAATGTTTAAGTTTGCATTTTGAAATCTAATTGGTGCATGCTAAACCCGACAGAACAAGACGAGAAACACTACCTGGAAGAAATAAAAGCCCGTCTGGCACAAGCCCTCAGCCGCATGGAAAGCCGCGTACGCGAATATTCGGAAGAGCTGCGCGAGAAGAAACAATATATTTTTGAGAACCAAAGCGGTATGGACGATGCCGACAGGGTGGCGGCTGGGCAATCGATCGATAGAATGGTAAACACGGGCGAATCGGCTGTAGAACGAAGACGCAAATTGTTGAAGCTGATGCAATCGCCCTACTTTGGACGAATTGATTTTAAAGCGCAACACGATGAGAAGGCAACCCTTATCTATATCGGGTTAGCCACGTTTACCGATGATGCCGAGCGGGTGAATTATATTTTTGATTGGCGCGCGCCCATATCTTCTTTGTTTTATGATTTTGAATTGGGTGCTGCTACCTATGAAACCTTGTCAAAAAAATTCACGGGTCAGATTTCGCTGAAGCGGCAATATAAAATCAGGGATGGCAGGATGGAGTTTATGATTGAAAACTCCGTGAGCATTCTGGATGATGTATTGCAGCGTGAGTTAAGCAAGTCGGCTGACGATAAAATGAAGAATATCGTTGCCACCATTCAGCGCGATCAAAACCAGGTAATTCGCAACGAGACTGCCTCCGTTATGATTATCCAGGGCGTGGCCGGCTCCGGTAAAACTTCCATTGCGTTACATCGCATTGCATTTTTATTGTACCGCTTTCGCGATACAATAAAAGCGAAAGACATTTTGATTCTATCGCCCAACAAGGTATTTGCCGATTACATCAGCAATGTGTTGCCCGAGTTAGGCGAAGAGTACATCCCGGAAACGGGCATAGAAGAGTTGGCCAATGTGTTGCTCGAAAACAAGTATCCGTTTCAAACCTTCTTTCAGCAAGTGGCCGCGTTGCTCAACCACCCGCATGCGGAGTTTATTGAGCGAATCAGGTTCAAGTCATCTTTCGAATTTCTGAGCCAGTTGAATAAATATTTTATTTACCTGGAAAATAATTCCTTTAAACCGGTAGATCTGAAAGTAGCGGGTGTGGTGGTGCCTTCACCATTTGTTCTCGAAAAATTCAGATCGTGGAGCCGCATGCCCATGAGCAAGCGCATACCCGAAGTAGTGCAGGAAGTACTGCAATACGTTCGCAATGGAGCCAACCGCAAATTGAGTGGTGGCGAAAAAGCCAGGGTGTGGGAGGTGGTGCCGCGTATGTTTAACATTCGCAGCGCATTTGATGTGTACAAAGGGTTTTTTGAGTGGATTGGAAAACCCGAAATGTTCCGGATGATGCAGGGCATGAAGCTGGAGTTTGCCGATGTATTTCCATTGCTGTACTGTAAAATCCGGTTAGAGGGCATTCAAAGCTACGATCACATCAAGCATTTGCTGGTAGATGAAATGCAGGATTACACACCGGTGCAATATGCCGTACTCTCGCGCGTGTTCAAGTGTAAGAAAACAATTCTGGGCGATGTAAATCAGCCGGTTAATCCCTACAGTGCTTCTTCGGCCGAAAGTATCGAAGAAGTTTTTCCGCAGGGCGAGATTGTAAAGTTATTTCGGAGTTATCGTTCAACGTGGGAGATTACGCAGTTCTCGCTCCGCATTTGTCCTAACCCAAACCTGGTGGCCATGGAACGCCACGGAGCAGCGCCCGAAGTGCTTGGTTTTGCTTCTGCAGATGCCGAGGTGGAAGGAATTTATAAGGCTTGTGTAAACTTTGAGCGTTCAGGAAATCAATCGCTGGGTATTATTTGTAAAACCCAACGCCAGGCCGAAATGTTGTTTGAAAAAATCTCGAACCTTATTCAGGCGCGTTCGGAGCAGGCCGCGATGCGATCTATCCATTTGCTTACCCCCGAAAGCACCAGTTTTTCCAGTGGTATTATTATTACCACAGTGCATTTATCCAAAGGACTTGAATTTGACGCGGTGCTGGTTCCATTTGTAACAGCCGGCAATTACAGTTCGGATATAGATAAGCGTATGCTCTACATTGCTTGCACCCGGGCCATGCATACATTAACCCTTACGTACGAAAAAGAGCGGAGTGTTTTTCTGGAATGAGTAGTTGGTTAAGTAGAAGTAGCATGTAGTAAAAACAAAAAGCCCCGCAATTTGCGAGGCTTTTATATACTATCTGTTACGATTAATCTTTGTTGTAACCACCACGGTATCCACCACGGCCACCACCCCGGTTAGCTCCTTCTTCGCGTGGACGAGCTTCGTTTACTACCAGTACTTTTCCTAAGAAGTCGTACCCGTTTAAGGCAGAAATTGCTGCCCGGCCAGCCGAATCATCGGCCATTTCTACAAACCCAAAACCCCGGCTGCGCTGGGTAACCTTGTCCATAATAATCTTTGCTGAGCTTACATCGCCATACTCGGCAAAAAGTTGTTTCAGTTGTTCCTCGGATGCCTTCCAGGGAATGTTGGCTACATAAATGTTCATTTTTGTTTTTGAAATTAAGTGATAAATGTTCTTGCTAACTCAATAAGGCCTGCCGATAAATAATACGATTGTTGGACTACTTTCAGGTGGGAATTATCTCATTAACTTACCAAAGGTAACGGTTTTTTTGAATTTACCTCGAAATCGATCAGATTCCTGCATTTTATTGCCTTTGACTAATTGTATTGCGGATGCTCGGCAATAAACCGGGCCAGGCTTTTGCGGGCGTTGGCGTTCACTTTGTTTTGAACAAACCCAGACCACCCCAGTAGAATCCCGCTGAGCCCAAGCGCTTGCCGGCTCCACCTCCATAAATCAAAAGAATCCCGGTGTTTTAGGAATAAACCATCTTTGAATTCAAAGGCTGCATCAATCTTGTTTACCACCTTTCGGTTGGTTTTGGAGAACGTATAAGTTGCCTCCCAGCGGCACCGGCCAGTAGTTTCGTTGGCGGTTACATCTGTAAAAGAGAGCGAAAAATCTTTGGCATTGAGGCATAGCATGTGCCACATCGCCCGCACCTCTTTGCTGTTCAGGTTGCGAAAGGCCGGGTCGTAAAAGGTGGCTTCCGGGTGGTAGCACGCATTCATTGTCTGCCAGTCTTGTTTTTGAAAAGCCGTGTAAAACCGTGTAATCAGCTCGGTGTGCATCTTATTTTCCGTTAGTGGAACAATTAACCCTTCAAGCCCGTTGCGCCTTTTCTATTCGCGTTGGGTTGTACTACCTTTAATGTCTGTCGAATGTACTCATTTACAAGAATAAACCGCCAGCCCAACCTATTTCCGTTATGAAACTCAAGCACCTTTTGTTATTCGCCCTTGCTTTTACTTTAAGTGGTATAACCGGGGCTCAATCGTTTAACAACTTACCGGTAACTACGCAAAAGCCTCCGTTGCATGCCCGGCATTGGATGGCTATAACCGGAAAGCCATTGGCCGCCACGGCCGGGGCGCTGGTGTTTAGCAAAGGTGGCAACGCGGTAGATGCTTCGTGCGCCATGCTGGCGGCCACCTGCACTATGTTTGATGTGTTAAGTTGGGGAGGCGAAACGCAAGCGCTTATCTACAATCCTAAAACAAAAAAAGTAATCGCTATTAATGCTTTGGGGGTTGCGCCCACCGGGGCTACAGCCGATTTTTTCAAAAGCAAAGGCATGAACTACCCGCCACAATACGGTCCGCTGGCCGCAGTAACTCCTGGCACTCCGGGTGGGTTAATGGTTATGCTGGCCGAGTATGGAACGATGAGTTTAAAAGATGTATTGGCACCGGCTATGCAATTGGCCGAAGGGTACCCCATTGAAGCACAAACGGCAAACAGCTTTGAACGCTCGAAAGAAACTTTAAAACAATGGCCGTACTCCAAAGCCGTTTTTCTTCCGCACCTGGGTGAAAAGCGTGAGGCACCCGAGGCCGGAGAAATTTTTGTGCAAAAAGATTTATTGGCTACACTCCAGAAGTTGGTAGAAACCGAACAACAGGCGTTGAAGAAAGGCAAATCCCGCAAGGAAGCTATTTATGCCGCCTACGACCGCTTTTACAAAGGCGATATTGCCAAAGAGATTGCACGCGGTACCCAGGAGCAAGGTGGTTTAATAACCGAAAAAGATTTAGCCAACTGGAAAGTAATTACCGAAGAACCATTGAGTGTAAACTACAAAGGCATTGAAGTATATAAAATGCAACAATGGACCCAAGGCCCGGTAATGCTGCAAGCGTTGAATATGCTTGAGAATATTGATTTGAAAGCAATGGGATTTAATTCGGCCCGGTACCTGCATACCCTTTACCAGGTAATGAACCTTACGTTTGCCGATCGCGATTTTTATTATGGCGATCCGTACTTTGCCCCGGAAGAACCTATAAAAGGCTTGCTCTCTAAAGAATATGCAAAGGAGCGGGTAAAAGCTATTAATTGGGAACGCAACGATACCAAAGCCGGCCCGGGCGATCCCTATCCGTTTGAAGGCAAAACCAATCCCTACAAAGAGTACCTGAAGCAATGGTCGCAGGCGGCAAACACAACCTATACCTCACCACTCTCAGAAGATTATCTCAACCAGGTTTTTTTGGGTACCACTTCCGTGGAAGCGGCCGATAAAGAGGGTTGGGTGGTTTCTATTACACCCAGTGGCGGCTGGAACCCGGCCTGCCTTGCGGGTAAAACCGGAATTGGTCTTAGCCAACGCATGCAAAGTTTTGTTACTGATCCGAAAGAAAATCCTTTTAACGTGGTGGAGCCGGGCAAGCGGCCACGCGTTACGTTAACACCAACGCTGGCCCTTAAGGATGGTAAACCATTTTTATCTTTTGCTGTGCAGGGGGGCGACACGCAAGATCAAAATCTGCTCCAGTTCTTTTTAAATGTGGTGGAGTTCGGAATGACAGTGCAAGAAGCTACGGAAGCTCCCAACATGAATACCGATCAGCTCTGGCTTTCGTTAGGGGGCGAAGATCGCAAACCAAAATATGGCAACATGTTGCTGCACGACAGTACCCCGCCTTATGTGCGCAAAGCCTTGCAAGGAATGGGCTACAGGTTACGCTTTGACGACCGCACCAGCGGCCCGATTAATGCAATTTATTTTGATTGGCAGCATGGAAGCTTCTGGGGCGGATCGAGCAATCATGGCGAAGATTATGGGATAGGGTGGTGATGAGTTGTTGGTAAGCGGTGATCGGTATTCAGTAATCCGTAGATGGTAAACTGTAGCCGGTATTCAGTAAGTGGTAAATCGGTGATCAGTTTTTGGTAATCAGTAATCGGAAATCAGTATTCAGTAAGGCATAACCAGTAACTAAAGACCAGAAGCCAGCGACCAGTTACCTACACACTAATACTCATTATACTCTCATGCGAAAGCGGCTTGTTAACATACTGCTTTACGTTAAGGTATTTTTTGGATTTGTTAAAGTCTTGCGGGTTAATAGATGAGGTAAGCATTACAATCTTACATTTCTTTTTAACCAACGCTCCGAATTTTTCGAACTCGTCCAAAAACTGAAAGCCATCCATCAGCGGCATGTCAATGTCCAGGAAAATCAAATCGGGCAACACCTTATCGGCTACTTCCAGTTTTTCTACGTTGCGCAAAAATTCAATGGCGCTCTTGGCCCCGGTGTGTGTGTAAATATGCTTGGTAATGGCAGCCGCTTCAATCATTTTTTGATTGATCAGATTATCAATCTCATTATCGTCAATGAGCATTACAATGCGGTATTTCGGTTCGGCCATAAGGGATTGCAAGTGAGTGATCTTAAAGATAGCTTTAAAAGCACTTTTTTGCAACCAAAACTATAAATCAAACTTAATGCCTTGTGCAAGCGGTAACGAACTCCCGAAATTAATGGTGTTGGTTTGTCTGCGCATGTAAACTTTCCACGCATCCGAGCCCGACTCGCGGCCACCACCGGTTTCTTTTTCGCCACCAAAGGCGCCTCCAATTTCGGCACCCGATGTGCCAATGTTTACGTTGGCAATACCACAATCCGAACCTGCATGCGATAAGAATTGCTCCATCTCCTGCAACTGGCTTGTCATCAAAGCAGACGAAAGGCCCTGCTTTACTCCATTTTGGTAAGCGATCGCTTCGTCCAGTGTCTTATATTTAATAAGGTATAAAATGGGCGCAAATGTTTCGTGCTGCACAATGTTATACTGATTTTTAACTTCGGCAATAGCCGGTTTTACATAACAGCCCGATTCAAAGCCTTTGCCTTTTAGTACGTCACCGCCAACCACAAACTTTCCGCCTTGCTGCTTTACTTGTTGCAAGGCGTGGCGGTAAGCTTTTACGGCCTGGGTATCTATTAACGGCCCCACATGGTTGGCCTGGTCCAGCGGGTTACCAATGCGCAGTTGCTTGTAGGCTTGTTTCAGTTTTTCCTTTACGGACTCGTACACACTTTCGTGGATGATTAGCCTGCGGGTGGTGGTGCAACGCTGACCAGCCGTACCAACGGCTCCAAACAACGCACCCCGAATGGCCATCTCCAGGTTTGCATGTTGCGAAATAATGATGGCATTGTTGCCACCCAATTCCAGCAAGGCTCGCCCTAAGCGCTCGGCCACCGTTTTGCCCACTGCTTTACCCATGCGTGTGCTGCCGGTTGCCGATACCATGGGTATTTGTTCGTGTGCCGATAAAAGTTGCCCGATTTTATAGTCACCATTTACAATGCAACTAACGCCTTCAGGTACCCCATTTTTTTTAAAGACCCGACTTACAATTTGCTGGCATGCAATGCCGCACAGCGGAGTTTTCTCAGAGGGTTTCCAAATACACGTATCGCCACATACCCAGGCCAACATAGAATTCCACGCCCAAACGGCTACCGGAAAATTGAAGGCCGAAATAATACCCACTACACCCAACGGATGGTATTGTTCATACATTCTGTGTTGTGGTCTTTCGGAATGCATGGTTAACCCATGCAATTGCCTTGAAAGGCCTACCGCAAAATCGCAGATGTCGATCATCTCTTGCACCTCGCCCAACCCTTCCTGGTACGATTTGCCCATTTCATACGAAACCAATTTGCCCAGGGGTTCTTTATTCTTTCGCAAAGCCTCACCAATCTGGCGAACAATTTCGCCCCGTTTGGGTGCGGGCACCAGGCGCCACTCCACAAAAGCCTTATAAGCTTGTTGCACTACTTTTTCAAAGGCTGCTTCATCGGTTGCTTGCACCCGGCCAATTATTTTGCCATCAACGGGCGAGTAGGAGAGAATGGATTTGCCCGAAGAACGTAGCCACCTTTGGCCGGTAGCAGTTCCGGGGTTTGACTTTTTTATTCCAAGTTTTGAAAGCGCCTCTGCAATGCCAAAGTTTTTCATAAAGTAAAAGTGAGTTGTAAAACTAAGAAGTTTACCACTCCATCCCAATCACTTGCTTTTCGCCTGCAGCGTTTAAGCCTTCCACCAATACCCCGCCTCTCTTCATTTCAAGAGCGCGGTTCAGGTCTTTCACATTGTCGATGGGTACTTTATCCAGATGTGTAATTATAAAGTTTTCCGGCACGTTAGCCTGCTTCCACCGGCCGGCCGTAATTTTTTTTACCTGCACTCCGCCATCCAAATTAAGTTCAGTCAACTTAGCGTAGGGTATATCTTCAAAGTAGGCACCCTCCAGTTCGTAGTGTACCGGTTTTTGTTGAACGGCATCAGAGCCTTGCGGATTTTTTAAGCGGGCCAGCACTTCGTTTTGCTGCTGCTTGCGCACGTAAGTTACCTGCACACTTTGCCCGGGCCTTTTGCGGGCCACCCATTCCTGCAGCTCCGATACCGAGGCCACCGCGTGGGCATCGATGGCGGTTATCACATCGCCCTTTTCAATGCCTGCCGCTTCGGCCGCGCTGCCTTTGTTAACATGGCTTACATACACCCCTTGCGCCAGGTTTAAGTTGCGGTACTCTGCCAGATCGGGTGTTACATTACTTATCTGTACACCCAACAGTCCGCGCTGTACAGTTCCAAACTCCAGCAAATCATCCATTACCTTTTTAACCAGGTTTATGGGTATAGCGAATGAGTACCCATCGTACCCTCCGGTAGAAGTGGCAATGGCAGAATTTATTCCTATTAGTTCGCCTTTAAGATTTACAAGTGCTCCACCGCTGTTGCCGGGGTTTACGGCCGCATCGGTTTGGATAAAAGATTCTACTTGTAAGTTGTTGCGATCGCCCAAGATCCCAATGTTGCGGGCCCGCGCACTAATTATACCCGCGGTTACGGTAGAGTTGAGATTGAATGGGTTGCCAATAGCCAGCACCCACTCGCCTGTCGTAATTGCATCGGAGTTGCCATAATGAGCAAACGGCAAATGTTGCGCTTTAATTTTTAATAGCGCCAGGTCGGTGCTGGGGTCTTGTCCAACCAACTTTGCAAAGTAGCGCTGGTTGTTATGCAATACTACTTCAATAGAGTTGGCATCTTCTATTACATGATGATTCGTAACAATGTAGCCATCATCCGAAATAATCACTCCCGAACCAGATGATTTGGCCTGCGGATTAAAATAATGTTCTAATGCATTAAGACTGAATTTACCGCCCCCATAAATGGTGCTGATGTGCACCACCGCTGGGGTGATTAATTTAGCGGCAGGTTCAAAATGAATGGGTTGAAGCACAACTGCTGAGTCGCGAACATAGTTTGCAAGCTTTAATTTTTGCCGTTCTTCAATCGAGTTGTAAGCCGGCCCGGAATCGTAAAAATTTAAAGTAACAATAGATCCGATAACCGCTCCGATAAAGGCTGCACAGGCTACCAGCAGAATTAATAACGAACGCTTCATATCACTCTCTTTACAGGTAAGGTACGGCTTCTGGTACAAAGTGAATAACACCCTTTAATTTTTTTTACAAGCAAGGAGGCAATAAAAAAAGGCACCCAGCTTATGCCGGGCGCCCGCTACCTAAACCTAACCCACTTCTCTTAGCTCACTTTAATGGTTTGCTTCAAGGCTTTCTTTTCGTCTTTCGGAATTGTTAATTCCAGAATTCCATTGTTGTACTTCGCGTTAATCCGTGTAGCATCTACATTTTCAGGAAGTGTAAACGAGCGGCTAAACGAACCATAATGTGTTTCGATGGCATGAAAGTTTTTCTCTTTCTTCTCGTTCTGGAATTTACGCTCACCGCTTACAGTCAGAAAATTGTCGTTAACTTCAATGTTGAAGTCTTCTTTGGTTAATCCGGGTACGGCCAGGTGAACTTCGTAGGCAGTAGGGGTTTCAACCACATCGGTTTTGGGTACAAAGGTGGAGCCTCCGGCACGGGTGATGGAGTCGTTAAAGAAGCGATCTACCAAAGCACTGAAAGAGGTAGGCACAAAGTCGTTGGTGTTATACCGAATGATGTTCATAGTATTTAAATTTTTTAAGGTTTAACATGTGTTTCAAAATCACATGAACCTACCCTGTGAAAAATGTGCCGCGGCATTTTGGAGCGATTTTTCAAGACTTTTTGTCTTTATTTTCATTGTTAAAGCATAATATTCGGCCATTATGACCTGATACTTTGTAAAAATGCTTGGTGTTTAGATCCGGGCCTGATAGGTGTAGAGCTGATAATAGCGCCCGTTATGAGCGATCAACTCATCGTGGGTACCCCGTTCGGCAATGGCCCCGGCTTCAATTACCAGAATTTGCGTAGCCTGGCGAATGGTGCTAAGGCGGTGTGCAATTACAAACGTAGTGCGGCCTTCCATCAGGGTTTTTAAACTTTCCTGTATAAAGCTTTCGCTTTCGGTATCGAGATTGGACGTAGCCTCATCTAAAATTAAAACCCGCGGATTGGCAAGAATAGCCCGCGCAATAGCAATGCGTTGGCGTTGCCCGCCCGAAAGTTTTACGCCCCGCTCGCCAATTACCGTGTCCAACCCTTTTTCGAACCGATCGGTAAACTCATTTACGAACGCGGCTTTTACAGCTTGCTGCACGTCTGCTTCGGTGGCATCGGGTCGTGGAAATAAAATGTTTTCACGAATGGTTCCCTCGAAAAGAAAGTCATCTTGTAACACCACCCCCAGTTGACTGCGGTAACTGGTGAGCGAAATTTTGGAAAGATCTTGCCCGTCTAAAGTAATTGTGCCGCTATCCGGATTTAAAAATGTGGCCACTAATCCGGCAATGGTTGTTTTACCCGATCCGGATGTACCCACCAGGGCGGTTACACTTCCGGCCGCGGCCGAAAATGAAATGTTTTTTAGTACCGGCTTACCTTCTTCGTAGGCAAACGAGACATCTTTAAACTCAAAGTGGCCGTTAATTTTTTCTACCTGCACTGTACGAACGGTTCCATCATCTTCAACGGGCAGGTTCATCAACTCTTCGGTGCGATCCAAGCCTGCAAAAGCCTCGGTTAATTGACTACCGATGTTGCTCATTTGCACAATGGGCGCAATCATAAACACCATAAACATGGTAAACTGCAGAAAGTCTCCGGCACTTAATTCAAAGTAACCGCTTAAGCCCATAATGCCTACGCTGGCCAGGCCTACCAGAAAGGTACCGGAACTGGTAACAAAACTGGTACTGGTTAAACTCTTCTTTATGTTCTTAAAAAGTTGTTCCACGCCCGCTTCAAAAACTTTTATTTCTTGAGGCTCGGCATTAAAACCTTTTATTACCCGAATGCCATTCAAGGTCTCGGTAAGTCTTCCGGTAACATCGGCTGTAATTTTGCCGCGTTCGCGAAACACAGGCCTTATTATTGAAAATGCTTTCAGCGTAATTATCCCAAACACCGACATGGGCAGCACTACAAAAAGCGTCATCCATGGATTGATGTAGATGAGAAAGCCAACGGAAAGTAATGCGGTAAGCACACCGCCTACTAATTGCACCAGGCCGGTGCCCACCAGGTTGCGTACGCCTTCCACATCATTCATTACGCGCGAGACCAATGCGCCTGATTTTTGATTATCGAAAAATCGGGTGGGCAAGCGCAGCAAATGTTTTTGCACCTTGGCACGCAATACCGAAATCAAGTGCTGGGCTTCTACGCTTAGAATAATAGTAAGAACATACGAGGTAACGGCCTGAATGAGGATGGCAACGGTAAGAACGGCCAGCAACCAGGGTAATTTGTCCATTTGGCGGCTTACCAGAATGTCGTCCATAAAAGGTTTAGTAGCCCACGGGGGTACCAGCCCGGCTGCCCGGCTAATGAGTATCAAAAGCAGCCCGATAAAAATTAGTTTTTTGCGGGGCCAGATAATGGTTTTAAAAACGGTGCGTAGCGAAACTCGGGCTTTTGGTTTTTGTGGTTGCATAGGGTTGGACTAAAAAAGTAAAGACGAACCTAACAACCGAATATTTCAATAGGCGGTTCATTTGCCCTTAAATAAAAAGAGTCGCACAATTCGCTGTACGACTCTTGGATTAGCTCCTCCTCTTGGGCTTGAACCAAGGACCCCCTGATTAACAGTCAGGTGCTCTAACCAGCTGAGCTAAGGAGGAATATTAAAATTTGGGAGTGCAATAATACTGGATTGACCTCCAATTATCCAAATCAGCAAAAATTTTTTGCCCAAAACCTTTGCCGCTACAGAACGTACACTAACTTTGATTTTAAAAGTACTTTTATATGAGCCAAAACGAAGCCTACCAGAAAGACCTTGAGTCCATACGCCAACTGATGGAGCGGTCGGTAAAGTTTTTATCCCTTAGCGGATTATCGGGTATTTTGGCCGGTGTGTATGCCTTGGTGGGCGCGGGGGTAGCGTATTATATGGTGCAGTATCCACTTTCGCCTTTTAGCTATCGCCAGCAATCGGTGCGCGAGTGGGATGTTGTAATTCAACTGCTGGTTATTGCTGTTGTAGTTTTGGCGCTTTCGCTGATTACCGGGTATGTGATGGCCAGCACCAAGGCCAGGAAGTTGGGCGTGCAGGTTTGGAATAGTACCAGCAAAAGATTGGTAGTAAACTTAGCGGTGCCTTTGGTTACAGGCGCGCTTTTTATTTTGATTTTACTATGGAACGAACACTATGGTGTAGCGGCACCGGCTTGCCTCATATTTTATGGGTTAGCTTTGCTAAATGCCAGTGCCCACTTGTTTGATGAGATCCGCTATTTGGGCTATTGCGAAATTGTGGTAGGCCTGGTGAGTGCCCTGTTGCCTGGATACGGTTTGTTTTTTTGGGCCACAGGCTTTGGGCTGCTGCATATTGTGTACGGTGCCCTTATGTTTAAGAAATACGACCGATGAAGAACCCATTCGATAGCCTCGATAAAATTCTGGAACACCGGTTGCGCTTACAAATTGTATCGGTGTTGGTGGCTAATGATTCGTATGATTTTAATGCATTAAAAGAATTGCTGGATGCCACCGATGGCAACCTGGCCACCCACCTGAAAGCGCTTGAACGCGAGAAGTATATTTCAGTAAGCAAATCGTTTGTTGAGCGCAAACCCAATACACGCTATAAGATTACCGAGCGCGGGCGCACTGCTTTCAAAAAACATCTCGAAGCGATGGAAGAACTAATCAAACAACAGCGGAGGTAAAAAATTTTACTATATAACTTTTAATTTCAAAGTACTTTCAAAAATGCAAAACTATGGAAACACAACCAACTCTTAGCGTATTCGAGCGCTTTAACCAATGGATTACCGAATCCATTATGGTAAAATTATTTTCAATCGGGTTTCTGATTTTAATCTTACTTATCCCCACCTCGTGGATAGAAAGTTTAATTCGCGAGCGGCAATACCGGGCCGATGAGGTTATTCGCGAAGTATCCGATAAATGGTCGGGCCGGCAGTTATTATCGGGGCCGGTGCTCCGAATTCCATTCACCAAAAAAGAAAAGATTAGAACCTGGCGCGAGGGCAAACAAGTGGAAGAAATTATCGAGCAGAACCACTACGGTTATTTCTTGCCGGAGGACTATCGGGTGAAAAGCAACATTAGTACCGAGGTGCGCAAGCGCGGAATCTTTGAGGTGGTACTCTATAAAAGTGATCTTGAGATGGAAGCACAATTTGTAGTTCCGGATTTCTCAGCCTGGAATATTCCGGATGAACAAGTGTATTGGAAGGAAGCCGTACTATTGAATGGAATTTCGGATTTACGAGGCATTGGTGAAAATCCGGTAGTAAAGGTGGGCGAAAAGATCTTACAATCAGAACCGATGAGCGATATTGGAATTTCTGTAAATCAATACCAGGTTGATTCAAACGGAGAGGGTGCCAGCGGAATTGTAACTCCCCTGGGTTGGTTAGCGCGGCCCGAAACGTTACTCCCGGTAAGCATGAACCTGAATCTTAAAGGCAGTGAGAGTTTATATTTTATTCCCACAGGTAAATCAACCGAAGTAAGCTCAACCAGTTCGTGGCCCTCGCCAAGTTTTGAAGGTAAACTCTTACCAGAGCATGTGGTTACAGATACTGGCTTTACGGCCACCTGGAAAGTGCTTTCCTTCAACCGGCCGTTCTCACAGAAATGGATGGATCGCGATCAAACCTTGTCAGGATCCGAATTTGGTGTTCGGTTATTGATTCCAGCCGATCAATACCAAAAGAGTACGCGCACCGCGAAATATGGTGTACTGATTATTCTGCTTGCTTTCACTTCGTTGTTTCTGGTTGAGATTACCACCAAAACACGCATTCATCCATTTCAATATATCTTGATTGGTGCCGCATTGATTATCTATTACACATTATTGCTGTCATTTTCTGAACAAGTAGGGTATAATGCTGCGTATGCAATTGCTTCCATCGCAACAACAATTCTTGTAACGCTCTACGCTACCAGTTTTTTAAAGAGCCGGTCGGTAGTTGTGCTGTTTGCCCTGCTGATGGTTTCATTTTACAGCTTCATTTTCATCATTATCCAGGCGCAGGATTTCAGCTTGTTGATCGGTAGCATCGGTCTGTTCCTGATTATCGGTCTGCTGATGTATTTTTCGCGCAACATTAAGTGGTATGGGGCGAGGCAATAAGTAAAAATGAGGAGTTGTTCGATAGGATAGAGAACAACTCCTCTTTTTTTGTAAATTTCTTCATGCTAAAATACATCTTATGGCTGCTGCCAGTATTATGCTTCGGGCAACAGTTAGTACAACCCGATGCCCGGGTAGTTAAAAGCCGGTGGGAAGCGCGATGGATTGCGCCCCGCGAAGGAGAATCTCAGTTTGGAGTGCACCATTTTCGCAAATCGTTCGAATTAAAATCGAAACCCCAGCAGTTTGTTATTCATCTTTCGGCTGACAATCGCTATAGGCTTTTTGTAAATGGTACGTATGTTACCGATGGCCCCCAAATCAGCGATAGCCGGCACTGGCGGTTTGAATCGTTGGACATTGCAGCGCTGCTAAACGCAGGAAGCAATACGTTGGCCGTGCAGGTAGTTAACTATGCAGAACAAGCCCCCGTATATTTGATGGGGGTGCGTGCAGCCATGATTGTGCAAGGCAACGATTCACTTAGTGCCGTTGTAAACTCGAATGCCACGTGGAAATATTTTACCAACCCGGCTGTTAAAGCCTTGCCCTTCGGCCCGGGGAATCCCGAATTGTATTATCAATACTATGCCGCTGGCCCGATGGACCATGTAGATGGAAATAATTTTCCGTGGGGTTGGGAACACCCGGCATATAACGATGCTGCCTGGCCCAGCCCAAAGGCAACAGAAACGGGAGCCCCTTTTAGTGTGGTAGGTTATGGCGATGCTACGTGGGAACTGGTACCCCGTTCGATTCCCTTAATGGAACGAACCTGGCAACCGGCTGGAATAATTCGAAGAAGCACAGGCCTGCCACTACCGGTTGAAAAATTTCCGGTTACTGTGCCCGCCAATACAACGGTTTCGTTGCTTGTAGATCAGCAACAACTTACTTCTGCGTTTCCGGAACTTACGCTATCGGGGGGTAAGCAAAGTACTATAAAGCTTACCTATGCCGAAGGTGTTTTTAACGACATTCGAAATAAAGGCCACCGCGATTCCATACAAGGCAGCACATTGCATGGAGTGCACGATATTTTTATTGCCGATGGCCACGAGGCCCGGGTGTTTACTACGCTTACCTATCGAACCTTTCGGTACGTGCAGGTAGAAATAACAACACAAAGTCAGCCTTTGCAAATTTCCAAATTTGGAAGTTGGTTTACAGGCTATCCGTTTCAACGAAAAGGAAATTTTGAAGCCGAAGATCAAGCCCTGGCTAAGGTGTTTGATATTGGCTGGCATACTGCCCGCCTGTGTGCGTACGAAACGTATATGGACTGTCCCTACTGGGAACGCCTGCAATATGTTGGCGATACAAGAATTCAAGCGTTGGTTTCGTACTATGTTTCGGGCGATGATCGTTTGGCACGCAATGCCCTAGAGCAATTTTATTGGTCGCTGACTTACGATGGCCTTACCGCAAGCCGCTACCCGTCTGCTTTAACTCAATTTATCCCCAACTACTCGCTGGTATGGGTAACCATGGTGCACGATTTTTTTATGTATCGCAACGACCCTGAGTTTGTGCGTAGCTTTCTGCCGGGTATAGAACGGGTATTGCAGCATTTTGAAAAGTATCTTACACCTGATAAGCTGATGCAAGAGCAACCATATTGGGATTTTTTAGATCATACCTACCCAACCCACAAGATTTTTACTGAAAGCAAATCGAAAAAACTTACTACTAATTCGCTCTTTTATGCTTACACGTTAAGTCTGGCGTCCGAGCTTTTCAATTACTATCAACAGCCGGAACGGGCCCAGCACTATGCGCTGCTAAGTCAACAATTAAAAGCCGGTGTAAAGCGCCAGTGTTGGGATGCTGCCCGGGGCCTCTTTGCCGACACGCCCGATAAAAATTATTACAGCATGCACGCTAACATTCTGGCAATACTCTGTGGAATGATTGACAGGCCCGAACAAGCTGATTTTCTGAAACGGGTAACGGAAGATAAAACACTAATCCCCACCACACTCTATTTTGATTTTTACCTGGGGCGGGCTATGAATGTTGCCCGCGCGGGCGATCAATACCTGGGCTTATTAAGGCAATGGAAAGAATTGTTGAACCTGGGCCTAACTACTTTTCCCGAAGGAGTAACCCGCAGTGAATGCCATGCGTGGAGCGCCAGCCCCAATTTTGAAATGCTGGCCACGTTTGCCGGCATTCAACCTCAAACTCCGGGATTCAAAAAAGTTTTGATTCGGCCGTTGTTGCAATCGCTGCAATCGGTGAAAGGCGTGGTTCCGCATTGGGCAGGAGAGATTGCAGTAGAATTTGAAAAGAGAGGAGTTCAACTGAAGGGCAGCGTTACATTGCCGGCAGGCATTAGTGGCCGGCTGGAATGGAACGGGAAGGTGTACGAGTTGAAATCCGGGTTTAATTCCGTGACTACTTTGTAGGTGGAATAATTGAATAGCAATGAATAGTAAACTAAAACAGAAAGTAATAGCGCTTGAAGCGAGACGAGATACAAAAAGTTTGATCAAGTTATTGAAGACTGGCGATTTTGAATCGAGATGTTTGGCAGCCGAATGCTTGGGTAATCTGAAAGCCGGAGAAGCGAAGCCAGACTTAATAGCCGCGTTAAACGATCCGGTAAAGCTGGTGGTATTGGCAGTTATACAGGCATTGGAACAAATCGGAATGGATGGCAAAACAAAAAGTTTAGCCGAGGCAAGAATTGCGGAGTTAAACCGGCTGGAACAAAATCATCAAATTAATTTGCAGGAGGCGGTTGCCAAGCGAGGCGACCCCGATATAGCTGAGGCAAAGCGAATGCAGGAAATACTTTCGCTGAGTGGTGCCCACAAGCAAATGACGGAAGAAAATGAAAAGACAAATACCGTTTTGTTAATTGCCGTAACCATTCTTGGCCTGTTGGGAATCGTAGCGTGGTTTATCCGGCTTCTTTGGTAATGCAATCAATGTGTTGCTCTATTCTTTCTCCAAAAACGGATACCGATAGTCAGTGGGCGTTACAAACGTTTCTTTGATGGTGCGCATGCTTACCCAACGCAACAGGTTTACTTTTGCCCCGGCCTTATCGTTGGTGCCGGAGCCCCTTGCCCCGCCAAAAGGTTGTTGGCCTACCACAGCTCCCGTTGGTTTATCGTTGATATAAAAATTACCGGCAGCGTTAACCAGTTTTTGAGTTGCCAACTCCACAGCAAAACGATCTTTAGCCAGAATAGATCCCGTAAGGGCATAAGGCGAAGTGCTATCTACCAACTCAAGTGTTTGTTCGAAATTTTCGGAATGATATACATAGATGGTAAGCACGGGGCCAAAAATTTCTTCGCACATGGTTAGCGAAGAAGCATCTTTGGTAACAATTACGGTGGGTTCAATAAAATACCCTTTCGATTTATCGGATTTACCACCGGCAATAATTTCGTTTAGCGGATTTTGCTGCGCTTTTTCAATGTAGCCGGTAATAGAGTTGAAAGCTTTCTCGTCAATTACTGCGTTTATAAAATTTCCAAAATCTTCCGTGGGCCCCATTTTGAAACTCTTCAGGTCTTCTACCAGGTACTGTTGTACTTCGGTCCAGAGGTTAGATGGAATGTAGGCCCGGGAAGCAGCCGAACATTTTTGGCCCTGATATTCAAATGCACCGCGTGCAAGTGCGGTAGAAACTTCGCGCGCATTGGCGCTCTTGTGGGCAATCACAAAATCTTTTCCTCCGGTTTCGCCTACTATGCGCGGGTATGACCGGTACTTGTGGATATTGTTGCCAATCGTTTTCCAAATGTTTTGAAACACACCAGTACTTCCCGTAAAGTGAATGCCTGCAAAATCTTTATGATTAAAAATTACTTCGCCTGCATCGGGCCCGCTTACATACACAAGATTAATTACGCCATCGGGCAAACCCGCTTCTTTTAACACCTGCATAATTACATTGGCCGCATAGATTTGCGAGTTGGCAGGTTTCCAAACTACGGTGTTACCCATCATGGCAGCGCTGGTTGGTAAGTTTCCTGCAATAGCCGTAAAATTGAATGGAGTAAGTGCAAACACAAAACCTTCCAGCGGTCTGTACTCCATGCGGTTCCACACACCGGGCGATGATTGCGGCTGATCGTTATAGATCTCGCTCATGAAGTGCACATTAAAGCGGAGAAAATCGATTAACTCGCACGCAGCATCAATTTCGGCCTGAAAGGCATTTTTGGATTGCCCCAGCATGGTGGCTGCGTTAATCGTATAGCGATACGGCCCTGCAAGTAGGTCGGCAGCTTTTAAAAAAATACTGGCGCGGTTTTCCCAACTTAAACTTGCCCACAGGGGCTTGGCAGCGAGGGCGGCCTCAATGGCCTGTTCTACATGGCGTTTATCGCCCTCATAAAAGTACCCCAACACATGCTGGTGATCGTGTGGAGGCGTGAGCGGCTTTTTATTTTCGGTGCGTACTTCTTCGGCACCAATGTACATGGGTATGTCGGCAACGGTAGCCCGGGCTTCGGCAAGTGCCTTTTTTAAGGCCGTGCGTTCTTTGGTGCCCGGGGCATAAGAAAGTACAGGTTCGTTTTTAGGAGCGGGAACATGAAAAAAACCGGTTGACATAGCACGTAATATTTTAAAAGTTCATTTGTCTTTTGGCAAAAAGACGGTTGCAAAGTTAGGTGATAAAGTTGGGTTTTAAAGTATCTCTATAAGTTGATTCAGGTCGTGAATTTCGTGCGTTAATACTTCGCGATGAGCTACCCGGTGAGGGTTATAGAAAATCGTATCGATACACGCATTGCGGGCGCCACCAATATCGGTTTGCAGATTATCGCCAATCATTACAGCCTGGTGTGGAGCAAAGCCGGCTTCGGCCAGCGCAAAATCAAAAATTTCGCGTGCCGGCTTTTTGTATCCGGCCCGGGCCGAAGTAACTACGTTCTTAAAGTAATGCGTAATGCCGGCTGCTGCCAGCTTGGTGCCTTGTATTTCTTCAAAGCCATTGGTAACAATGGTAAGCGGGTAGCGAGGTGCCAGGTACTCGAGCGAGCGAAGGGCATTTGGCATGAGCGCACTTTTGCGTGGTGATTGGCGCACATACTCTTCCGATAATTTCATAGAGAGGGCCTCATCGGCTATGCCAAAGTGAGCCAGAATGGTGCGGAAGCGGTGGAAGCGGATTTCTTCGCGAGTAATCTGGCCGGCATCGTAGCGGGCCCACAGGCTGGTATTAATTTCGGAGAACACCTGTTGGAAGTCGGTGAATCGGGCAACACCCAAGTTCTCTAACCCGTGTTGTGCGTATAATTCGGCAAGGGTTGCGGCCGAGTTTGTTTCAAAATCCCAAATTGTATGGTCCAGATCAAACAATATGCATTTGTACTTCATCTAAAAGGGCTGGCTGTGAGGTTTCAGGTTTAGTTTATTAAGCGAAAGTTCGCGGTTGGTGTAAAGTGTATTAAAAATTTGTTGGTCTTTCTGCAGTTGCGGGTCGCGACTGAGAAACTGGAAGATTTGCCGGGTAATATCCAGCACCTCTTCTTTTAATTGATAGAAAGCCCATTGGTTAATTTTGCGCGAGGTGAGAATTCCGGAATTTTTCAGGTAAAGCAAATGCCGCGAAGTTTTGGTTTGCGTAAACTCAAGAATATGTTCCAGGTCTGTAATGCACATTTCACCATTGGTTAAAATAAGATTTAAGATGCGCAACCTTGCCGTATCGGAACAGGCCAAAAATATTTGGGCACCTAAATCAATATTAAAATGTTTTAAACGCATGGCGGTTTGCTAGCAGGCGGCTAAGGTACTAAAAACCACTGGTGTAGCAGGATTAGGTGGGAATACCCTGAATCTATATCTTTGGTCAACTTATTTTGAATGCAATTGTGAGGAAACTATTTGGCTTACTTATTCTGGGAATTTTGCTTACGGCCACTGCCGATGTAGTGGCACAAAGCAAAAGGCGTATCATTCAACTTTCGGGTTTTGTGAGCGACAGTGTAAATGTGCTGCCTGGGGTGCACATTTATGTGCCCAAAGCCGGAAGAGGAACCAGCACCAGCCCGGCCGGCTTTTTTTCTATGCCGGTATTAGAAGGCGATAGCGTAGTAATTAGTTCCATTGGTTTCCATCGCCAACATTACATTGTTCCTGCCAAAGCCCCCGATAACTTAACCATTGTAATTGAAATGGTTTCGGATGTTACCTACCTGAAAGAAGTGCAGATAATGCCTTTTCCTACCGAAGAAGTTTTTAAAGAAGCGGTATTGGCGCTTAATATTCCAATGGATAACGGTATCGATCAAAAAAATATTAATGCCGAGTTGATTGCGCTTATGATAAAGACTACGCCCATGGATGGGGCCGCAAACTATAAATACTATATGGACCAATGGAGTACTTCGGCTGCCGATCGGTTTCAGCCACGCACCAATCCATTCCTAAATCCTTTTAACTGGGCCCGCTTTATCCGCGACCTGAAGCAAAATAAAAAGTAGCTGACTAAATCAGATTTTCACTACCGCAGCAGTTTGTGTTTAAATGCATAGCTGGCTGTTTGGTACCAGGCTACTGCCTCGCTCTCCAGGGTGTCTATGTTTACCTTTTTATATGGGTTCAGTTTTTCATCCAATGCAAACATTTCCACTTTTTGCCGTGGCGATAGAATAGCCAGGTTGCTACCTTTCAAATATCCCAGCGCCTGATAGGTGCTGATGAAGGCCCGCTCCCGTCCGGGTTCCAATTGAAATATGTCGTATCCAAAAAACTTACTGGTATAGGAGAAATTTAAAAGACCCAACAGTGTAGGGGCCACATCAATCTGACTCATCAGGCGAGGCATTACGCCCGGTTGAATGTAAGACGGGGCGTAGATCAACATTGGAATATGATATTTGGCAACGGGCAATTCGGTTTTACCGGCACTGGAGGCACAATGATCGGCCACTATCACAAACAAAGTAGATTGGAACCACGGCCGGGTAGAAGCTTCGCGTATAAATTTGCCAATAGCATAGTCGGTATATTTAACCGCGCCTTGCCTGCTTGTGTGCGAGGGTATGTCGATGCGCCCATCGGGGTAAGTAAAAGGCCGGTGGTTAGAGGTTGTCATAATGTGGGCAAACACCGGCTGCCGTTCGGTATCTGCATCCAATTCGCGCAGCGCCAGTGTAAAAAGATTTTCATCGGCCACGCCCCAAATGTTTTCGTAGTCTATTTCTTCGGTGCGCAGCGCGGTGCGATCGATAGTTTGGTACCCATTGTTTTTAAAGAAGTAGCTCATGTTATCAAAATATCCGTAGCCGCCATAAATAAATTTACTGCGATAACCTTTTGCATTAAATACAGTCGCCAGCGAAAACAGATTTTCATTTTCAGGCCTGCGCACAATGGATTGGCCGGGGGTAGGAGGCAAAGCGATCGACAGTGCTTCCAGGCCACGCACGGTGCGGGTGCCGGTGGCATAAAGATTTGTAAATGCGAGGCTGTGTGGTGCCAGCGAATCAAGAAAAGGCGTAATGTTTTCCTGGTTGCCGAAGAGATTCATGAAATCAGCACTAAAACTTTCTACACTTATCAATACAACGTGCAGGCGTTTTTCAGGGGCAGCAGCCCGAATGGTTCGTTCAATTCCGGTGCTATCTGTAAATTCCGCATCGCGGGTTTTTATCAGTTTGCGAAACACCTCGAAATTTTTGGCATTGCCAGTATGTTTATAAAACTGATCGTAGTTCAACTCGTTGTTGCGATAGGCTGCAAACAACTCGTACATGCCGTTACCAGCCAATTCGTTGGCGTAGGCATTCGAACTAAAATGATGTTGGCGACTGGTAACACCAAAAAAGATAAGTACTACCACTAGCGCATAGCCGCCAAAATACCGGGTACGTTTTGCAAAAGAAAAATCAGTGGCGCTAACCGGGCTCGCTGGTTTAAAAAAGTAAGTAATGGCTATGGCCACACTAAAAACGGCAGTCAGAATCCAACCTATCGGGTACGATTGCCGGATGTTGCCAATTACTTCGGTGGTGTACACCAGGTAATCGACAGCAATAAAATTAAACCGGGTATTGAATTCATCCCAAAACAACCACTCGGCTGCGGCATTAAACACTAAAATGGAAACACAAGTAAATAGGAGTGTATAGAGTACAAAGCGATGCCACGATTTTCGATACAGGGAGCGGGGCACAAGCCATAGGTAAATGGAAACCGGAATGCAGAAATAAGCTGCATTGAAGAGATCGAAGAGCAACCCGAGCCCAAACGCACCCATCACATTTAAAAATGTAAGCCCTACATCAAAGCCGGATTTGAAAACCAGTGCAATGCGGGTAAGAGTTGAGATAAGCACCAGCAGCAACGCAAGCAACACAACAAATTGAAGGCGATGGGCGGTAATCTTTTTAAGTGCGGAATTCATGGTACAACAGGTAGGTAAATTGAAGTGTGGGACTTCAGGTTGACCTGCTATTTGGTTGCATACAGATTTACGAAATAACAAACTTGATTTAAGCAGGTGCCTGCAAGATTGGAAAGCAAACTACTTACCGGCCATGCCGCAATAGTTGCCTCTAAAGTGAATTCAGGTTAGCAGCACCCTGTAGCGCAGATGGAGCGAAATGGAAGGTGTGAATTTAGCTTGTTGCCTTGCGGGCGATGCGGGGCCTGAAATAAACCCGATCCAATGAACCCACATTGTGTTGGCATTGGTATGCGTGAGGCCGGAGGTACGTTTAAAATCTTTTCTGGTTTGCTTGTTCTCTTCACCACCTTTTTCAAAAAACAAGTTGGCATTGGCAACCGGTAGGTCGCTCTTGGTGTGGAGCTGAAGATGTAGGGTGATTTCGCCACAATGGGCTTTTAAAAAGCCTTGGCCACCCATTACCAGGCAGGCCATTGCTAAAACAATGCACACTAATTTTTTAAAAGTTAGCATGAGGGGGGGCTTGTCGAGATGAGAGGATTCGAACCTCCGGCCTCCACGTCCCTAACGTGATGCGCTAACCGGGCTGCGCTACATCTCGAAAAAAAGATTTTTGAGCTATTGCCTAAAATCAGGGTGCAAGTATAATAAAAAGTGTTTATAAATAATTGGAAGCCTGGGGCATTGTAATATTTTTTGATAAAACCGGATGGGCTCTGGCTACCTCAGGCAATGTATTTTATAACCACTTGCCGGATTTCGGCATGAATAAACTCTTCTATAATAGGAAGATGCGGCCAGGCGGTAGCTTCTTTTGCCTGGCGGATGAGCATCGAATAATGCACCAGGTCTATAGGCGATTCGGAGAGTGTTTTCAGGTCGCGTTTCAAAAATTCAGACTTCACCTGGCTTACTTGTTGGCCATCGTACAGCTCGGCCAAATACGCATTCAGTTGCTGATCTTTAAGTAAATCCTGAATCATAATAACTCTTCGGTGCTGAATATCTTCAATAATCCGATCGGTATTCCAGGTTGAAATCGAGGTGGCTTCCATATAAAAACAGGTACAAAATACTAAAAAGAACAAAACCACCGGAGCCGGTTTTGCATCTTATTGAAATTCAAACGGATTATTTTTTGTGACGAATACGGCCGGCCGGTGTTACAGAGCTAACAAATCAAAAATTTATGAGTTTGCTGCGTAAAACGGGCAGTGCCGAAGTAAGCACGAGCTCTATGGCTGATATTGCCTTTCTGCTACTTACTTTTTTTCTGATGACCACCGTAATTAAAAATGAGAAGGGGCTGATGCTTATGTTGCCGCAATGGAGCGAGGAACCCGTAAAATCTATTTTGAACGACCGAAATGTATTTACGATTCAGATCAACTCCGAAAATGAATTTTTGGTTGAGGGTGAGCTTAGAACTTCATTGGAAGACGTGATGCCCGAAATCAAAAAATTTATTCTCAACAACAATACCGATCCGTTGCTTTCGGAAAATCCGGAAATAGCGGTAGTGTCATTAAAAACAGATCGGGGGACAACGCACCGTGCATTTATTGAGGCGCTGGATGTTGCCCAGGCTGCGTATTATGAAATTTATGCAGCCCGTGCCGGCCTGTCGCCCAAAGCATTTCGCGCCCTCGATTTAAATGAGAAAGCGCAAAAGCAAATTTATGATGCGGCCCGAAAAGGCATTCCCATGAATATTTCTATAGCGGAGCCCACCAAAGTTGGCAATTAAGCATCCGCGCGTTTCGGAAAATCAAAAAACAACAATTTTCCACTACCAAAGGCAACCTCCTGCCAATGGTTAACAGGAAGTAAAGCAGCTACAATTCCACAGGTAGGAATATTGTCGATAGTTTGATTAACCAATAAATTGGCGAACGCTGTAAGGCCCGGGTTGTGTCCAAAAATAAATGCTACTTCTTCGCTGTCGCGAGGCGAATCTTTGAGGCCGCGAACTACCTCCAGAAGTTGATCTTCATCGGCATGGTACAATCGCTTATCGGTCTTTATTTTTGTACTATCAAATTGAAGCACTGCGGCAATCGCCTTGCATGTGGCCAAGGCACGTTCGGCAGGACTGCTAAGCATGATATCGGGTGTTACATGTTTTTCTTTCAGGCGTTTGCCCATGCGGGGCGCATCTTTTATACCGCGCGTATTCAGCGGCCGGTCAAAGTCATCTAGCTCCGGTTCGTCCCAACTGGATTTGGCATGACGGACAATGTATAGCTTTTTCATATTCAAAGATCAGGTTCTAATTTAATTTATCTTTGCGTTGCTTTATGACAAACCGGCCGCTAAAAAAACGAATCAAGTACACTTCGCTCTACTACTTTATTCGATTTTTAATTTTTTTCTCTAATCTGATGCCTCGTAACCTCTGGCTGGCTTTCTGCGGCTGGCTGGGTAAACTGGCCTATTCCTTTTCTCCACAACCGCGTGCCCGCACCATCTATCATTTAGGGCTTGCGTATAGTAACACAAAATCAGCCCGCGAAATTTTGCAGTTAAGCAAAGATGTGTTTACCATGCTCGGTAAAAATGCAGGCGATATTCTCCGCTCTTTAACCGTAAAATCCCTGGCTGACCTGGAGAAGTTTTTGGTTACCGAAGGCCTTGAAAATTACGAACGCGCCCATGCCAAAGGCAAGGGGGTTATGTTTCTTACGCTGCACCTCGGTGCTTTTGATTTGCAGGTAACTAACATGGCTTTGCGTGGATTGAAACCTAATATTATTGGTACGGCACTTAAAGATGAACGCTTAAATGAGTTGCTGGTGGAATACCGCAATGCGTACGGGGCTATTGCCATTGAGCGTGGAAAAGAGAGCGTGCGGCTATTTAAGATTTTAAAATCCGGTGGGGCTATTGCCATTCTGATTGATCAGGATACCAAAGTGAAGAGCAGGTTTGTAGATTTTTTTGGAATGAAGGCCGCCACTCCTATTGGGGCTACGGTGCTTGCATTGCGCACGGGCTGTGCGGTGGTGCCCACCTATGTATATCTCGGTAAGGATGGAAAACAACACATGCACATATTACCTGAAATACCGCTGGTAATTACTGGCGATGAAGAAACGGATTTGGTGGTGAACACGCAAAATTTCACCAACGTAATCGAGCAAATTGTGCGCGAACATCCAGAACAGTGGGTATGGATGCACGAGCGTTGGAAAACAAAGCCGGGGGCAGAGATACGATAAACAGTCGGCAGTAAGCAGGTTGCAGTAGGCAGTTACAATTCAGTAGTTTCTTCTTCGGTGCTTGAATCTGGATTACTAGTAGCCAGTTACCAGTAACTGGCAATATTTTCAGGTCATTTCTTAAACACAAAATATACAGCAAGAATCAAAAAGATAAAGCCAATCAGGTGGTTCCACCGAAAGGTTTCTGTTTTAAAAAAGACAAGCGAGAAAAGTACAAACACGACCAGTGTAATAACTTCCTGCATCACCTTCAGTTCCATTAAAGAAAACGGCCCACCATTCTCTTTAAAACCAATGCGGTTGGCTGGTACTTGTAAGATGTATTCAAATAACGCTATTCCCCAACTGATCAGAATGATAGCTACCAGCCCTAGGTTTTTGCTCCAACTCATCTGGCTAAACTTTAAATGTCCATACCACGCAAAAGTCATGAAGGTGTTGCTGAGTACAAGTAAGATGATGGTGTAGAATGCTTTCATTACTGAAGTGAGCAGAGGGCAGTCGGCAGGTAGATTAACGACACAGCCTACTGCTGTCTTCCTGCAGCCTACCTAATTTTATTTAACTAACTTTTTATACCTAATCCTATGCGGTTGATCATCGCCTACACGCTTCTTGCGGTTTTCTTCGTACTCGCTAAAGGTTCCTTCAAACCAAAACATTTGCGAGTCGCCTTCAAAAGCAAGTATGTGCGTACAAACGCGATCGAGGAACCAACGATCGTGAGAAATGATAACCGCACAGCCACCAAAATTTTCGAGTGCTTCTTCTAATGCACGCAGCGTGTTCACATCTAAATCGTTGGTAGGTTCATCCAACAACAACAAATTACCACCTTGCTTTAAGGCAATAGCTAAGTGTGCCCGGTTGCGCATCCCGCCCGAAAGTTCTTTTACTTTTTTCTGTTGATCGGTGCCGCTGAAGTTAAACTTGCTCACGTATGCGCGCGAATTAATTTCTTTGCCACCTACTAGCAGTAAATCCTGACCTCCGGTAATAGCCTGAAATACTGTGTCGTCCGGTTTCAGATCATCGTGCTCCTGATCTACGTAGGCAATCTTTACGGTTTCGCCTACTTCAAATGTGCCGGCATCGGGTTTCAGTTGGCCGGTAATCATTTTGAACATTGTAGTCTTACCGGCACCGTTGGGCCCAATAATGCCAACAATCCCGGCAGGTGGCAGCGAGAAAGTTAAGTTCTCGTATAGCAACTTATCGCCAAATGCTTTTGCTACTCCGTGCGCTTCAATTACTTTATTCCCTAAGCGTGGCCCCGGTGGAATAAACAACTCCAGTTTATCTTCTTTCTCGCGAGTTTCCTGGCTCATTAATTTATCGTACGCACTTAACCGTGCTTTTCCTTTTGCGTGGCGCCCTTTGGGGCTCATGCGCACCCATTCCAACTCGCGCTCCAATGCTTTCTGGCGCTTTGATTCGGTTTTCTCTTCTTGTGCTAATCGCTTTTGTTTTTGATCGAGCCAACTCGAATAGTTTCCTTTCCAGGGAATGCCCTCTCCACGATCCAACTCCAAAATCCAACCGGCCACGTTATCCAAAAAGTAACGGTCGTGCGTTACCGCGATGATGGTACCTTTATATTGACGTAAATGTTCTTCCAACCATTGAACCGACTCGGCATCCAGGTGGTTGGTAGGTTCATCCAGTAAAAGAACATCGGGCGTTTGTAAAAGCAACCGGCACAAAGCAACTCTGCGTTTCTCACCACCGGATAGATGCTCTACTTTGGCATCGGGTGGCGGACAGCGCAATGCATCCATGGCCCGCTCAAGTTTGTGATCCAATTCCCACGCGTTTACAGCATCCAGTTTCTCCTGTACTTCACCCTGGCGGGTAATTAGTTTATCCATCTTGTCCGGATCTTCCAATACTTCCGGATCGGCAAACTTTTCGTTGATGGCTTCAAACTCTTTCAGGAGTGCAACAACATCTTTCACACCCTCTTCTACAATTTCTTTTACCGTTTTGGTTTTATCCAATTGTGGCTCTTGTTCCAGGTAGCCAACAGAATACCCGAGGTCTGAAACAACTTCGCCCTGAAATTCTTTATCGATGCCGGCAATGATGCGTAGCAGAGAAGACTTACCCGAGCCATTTAACCCCAGCACACCAATTTTGGCTCCGTAGAAAAAGGAGAGGTAAATATTTTTGAGAACTTGTTTTTGGGGCGGGTAAATCTTGTTTACGCCCGTCATCGAGAAAATTATTTTTTCGTCTGCCATGGGAGATGATTCGTTAAATGGGAACGCAAATATGGCGTTTTTGGCTTAATATCCACAGGTGCGGATGAAGGGCCGCATACCTGCACCCGGTTACTTTCGTAAATCCTTAACTATCGACCCGCGGGTCTTGACTATGGGTTATTTAATTTTATTTTTGCGGGAAATTTAAACAGGAGGACAACCACTATGTATTGGACACTGGAATTAGCCTCGTACCTGGAAGACGCACCCTGGCCGGCAACAAAAGATGAGTTGATCGACTTCTCTATCCGCTCAGGTGCTCCGTTGGAAGTTGTAGAAAACTTGCAAGAACTGGAAGACGATGGCCAACCTTATGAAAGCATTGAAGAAATCTGGCCGGATTATCCGACAAAAGAGGATTTCTTCTTTAATGAAGATGAGTATTAAGGTTACAGAGAACGTATGTTGAAAAAAATTATAAGAGGGCCGGCAGGCCCTCTGTTGTTTTTGCTAAGCTATGTGCTTTTTAGAAGCGCCTCCGCAACAATCAAATCTTCGGGTGTAGTAATCTTAATGTTTTCGTAACTGCCTTCAAACAAAGAGATCGTGTGCCCTAACCTTTCCACCACGCTGGCATCATCCGTCATAGTAGCATCTTCCTTCAATTGGTAGGCTTGTTTAATCAGATCGATTGAAAATGTTTGCGGGGTTTGAATAAGCCGGAAACGGGAACGATCCACGGCTTTGGTGTTATCCTGATCGGTGATGCGGATAGATTCTTTTAAGCGCACCGCTGCTACGGCCGATTGATGCACCGCAGCCAACCGGAACGAAGCTCCAATAATATCTTCGCTTACAAGCGGGCGCACACCATCGTGTATTGCTACCAGGCCCGGGCCCTCTATTTTGCTAAGCCCGTTTTTTACAGACTGAAACCGGGTTTCGCCACCACCTTGCAGAATAACCGGTTTTGTGAAGTTGTATTTTTTGCAGATGTCGGCCCACACGGCAAAGTCATCTTCGGGTAAAACCAATACCACCGTAATGCTATCGGAATACCGGTAAAATGTTTCGAGTGTATGCAGCAGCACCGGCTTGCCGTGCAATTCAAGAAATTGTTTGGGCACTTTACTTTTTATACGGGTGCCTTTGCCTCCGGCTACAATAAGCGCATATTCTTTAGAATGCATAGCTTTGTAAAAATACTTCTTTTGAAATGATTCTCATTCGGATGTTGCTTTTGGCTTTTAATGCTGCAGTAGTTACCTACCTGATCTATCGCATCCTGCAAATTCAAAAGACTACCAATCCTAACAAAACCTGGATTATTCTGATTAGCATTTTGCTGCTCTTGTTGCCCACAACCATGTTGATGGGCTTTGTAAGGCCTACACCCGTTTATCTTTTTCTTTACCCGGTAGCTATCTCGCTGCACTTGTACCTCATTCGCAATTCGTAAAAACAAAATTGCCCGGCATAGCCAGGCAACTTTTATTTTATTGTAATTGTCTGCAATTAGATAATCAGCATGGCATCGCCATAGGTAAGAAACTTATATTTTTCTTTTTTGGCAAGTTCATACGCTTTCATTACCAAATCAAAACCACCAAAGGCACAGGCCATCATTAACAAGGTTGACTCTGGCTGATGGAAGTTGGTTACCATAGCGCTGCAGATTTTAAAATCGTAGGGTGGAAAAATAAATTTATCGGTCCAGCCTTCGCGTTCTTTTAAGCGATTGGTAGCCGATACGGCAGTTTCCAGTGCGCGCATGGTGGTGGTTCCTATCGCGCAAACTTTCTTCTTATCATCCAACGCGCGGTTTACAATCTGCACAGCTTCTGATCCAACAATAAAATTTTCTGAATCCATTTTATGCTTGGTAAGATCTTCTACATCAACCGCACGAAAGGTGCCTAAGCCGATATGAAGTGTAATGAAAGTCATGTCCACGCCTTTTATCTGAAGCCGTTTTACCAATTGCTTGGTAAAGTGCATCCCGGCAGTAGGGGCCGAAACAGCTCCTTTATTTTTTGCAAAAATGGTTTGAAACCTTTCTTTGTCGGCAGGCTCTACTTTACGCTTTATATATTTTGGAAGCGGGGTTTCGCCCAGGGTTTCTACTATTTTATCAAAGGCTGCAGAGTCGCCATCAAATAAAAACCGAATGGTTCTTCCGCGCGAGGTTGTGTTGTCTATTACTTCGGCTACCAGGTCGCCATCGCCAAAATAAAGTTTATTACCTACCCGTATTTTGCGGGCCGGGTCAACCAACACATCCCACAAATGCATTTCAGCATTTAGTTCGCGCAACAGAAACACTTCAATCTTTGCCCCTGTTTTTTCTTTGCGGCCATACAAGCGAGCCGGAAACACCATGGTGTCGTTACCAACCATTACATCGCCTTCCTCAAAGTAGGTAACAATGTCTTTAAAAACTTTATGTTCAATTTTTCCGGTAGCGCGGTTTACTACCATCATGCGGGCCTCATCGCGGTTTTCGGCAGGGTGCGATGCGATTAAACTGTTTGGGATGTCGAACTTGAATTCTGAAAGTTTCATGCGTTAATTTTTAAAATTCATCAACTTAATGGCCGCATGAGATTACAAAGGCGAAGTGGCGATTGCCTGGCCATTCATAAGCTTACGGGCTTTAAATGTCTTGCCAAAAAAGCTTTCGTTTTTTAACAAGGTCGCAAAAATAGGGTACGAGGTACCCGTTTTGGAAATTTCTGCTCAAAATTTTAGAAACAATTTGGGTTATCAGGCGTCTAAGCCTTTGTTCTCCGCAGCCAGCAAGTGCATTTTTATGTGGCCCATTGGCAGGAAATGCATGAAAAAGCCAGTTTATTGCAACCTCAACATAGATTTAACCCGTTAAACCCGCATGCTTGTTTTTCGCTTAATTTTTGAAAGTCTGGGCTTTGCCTGGCGTGCACTCAAATCAAATATCCTGCGTACGGTGCTCTCGTTGTTAGGAGTAACCATTGGTATTTTCTCTATTATAGCCGTGCTCACGCTGGTCGATTCTTTAGAGAAAAACATCCGCGACAGCTTTAACTTTTTGGGAAGCGATGTGATTTACGTGGGCAAGTGGCCTTTTACCGGGGGCAATGGGCGGGATTGGTGGAAAGAATACCTCATGCGCCCCAACGTAAGTTATGCCGAATACAAATTTTTAAAGGCCAATATGAAAACGGCTCAAACCGTTTCCATTTTTGCCGATGTGGGCGGCATTACGGTAAAAGCCGGCAACAGTGGCTTAAGCCAGATTACTTTAAAAGGGGCCGATCTGGACTTCGATAAAATTTTTGAAATCAACATAGAGCAAGGGCGCTACCTGACTAACGATGAAATAGAAGCCGGACGCAATGTTGTTATTATCGGGTACGAGGTAGCCAAAGCACTTTTTCCTAACCAAGACTCGCCTGTGGGGTTACCGGTAAAAATCAAAAACCTGAAGTTTACCGTGGTAGGCGTAACCAAGCGCGAAGGTGAAAGCTTTTTGGGAACTCCGAGTAACGACTACAGCGTAATTATTCCATACGATGCCTTTCGCAAACTTTACCAAACCGGCACCGGCCGCTGGAACGAGCTTGGATCGGACATTGGCCTGAAGGGTTTTAGTACCGACATTGGGTTGGTAGAAATGGAAAACGATGCGCGTGGGCTGCTGCGGGTAAAGCGCGGACTTAAGCCCGCACAGAAAGACAACTTTGCATTAAACCGGCCCGAAGCAGTAGCCAACATGATTAGTGGTGTATTTGATGTGCTTAGCATTGCCGGCTGGGTAATTGGGGGTTTCTCTATGCTGGTGGGCGGGTTTGGTATTGCCAATATTATGTTTGTGTCAGTAAAAGAACGCACCAGCATTATCGGGCTGCAAAAATCGTTGGGTGCTAAAAATTATTTCATCCTGTTTCAGTTCCTGTTCGAGTCCATCTTTCTTAGTTTGATTGGTGGGCTAACGGGTCTGTTGCTGGTGTGGCTGCTTACCTTCGCTCCGTTTGGCAGCTTGCAAGTGGTTTTGTCTATTAAAAATATTGTGCTGGGGTTGGGCGTGTCGTCTATTATCGGGCTTATTGCTGGTATTGTGCCGGCCGCCATGGCTGCCCGCCTCGATCCAGTAATTGCTATTCGGGCCGCGTAGATTTTAGTATTGCAGATCAGGCATTCGAACCATACGGAAAGAATGCCTGATCTATCAACACGCAATAAGTTATTCCACTTCTTCTTTTACCTCTGCTCCGCTGGAAATTTTCTCTTTGATTTTCTTTTCCAACTCTTCGCTTAACTCAGGGTTGTCTTCAATCAATTGCTTTACCGCATCGCGCCCCTGGCCCAATTTGTTGCCATTGTACGAAAACCACGAGCCCGATTTTTGAATCACATTCAACTCCACACCCAAATCCACAATCTCGCCCGATTTGGAAATCCCCCGGCCATACATAATATCAAACTCAACTACCTTAAAAGGTGGGGCTACTTTGTTCTTAACCACTTTCACTTTTACCCGGTTACCCGTAATGTCATCGGCCGACTCTTTTATCTGGCCAATTCTGCGAATGTCTAACCGCACCGAAGCATAAAACTTCAAGGCATTTCCTCCCGTGGTAGTTTCAGGGTTGCCAAACATTACACCAATCTTTTCGCGCAACTGGTTAATAAAAATACAGGCACAACCTGTTTTACTTATGGTACCGGTAAGCTTGCGCAAGGCTTGCGACATTAACCGGGCTTGTAACCCCATTTTGCTTTCCCCCATTTCGCCCTCCAGTTCGCCCTTTGGCACAAGCGCAGCCACCGAGTCAATTACAATTATATCAATAGCGCCCGATCGGATCAGGTGCTCGGCAATTTCAAGGGCTTGCTCGCCATTGTCGGGTTGCGAAATCAATAAGTTCTCGGTATCAATACCCAGCTTTTCTGCATAGCTTTTATCGAAAGCGTGTTCGGCATCGATAAAGGCCGCTAACCCACCTTTCTTTTGTGCCTCTGCAATGGCATGCATGGTTAGTGTTGTTTTACCGGAAGATTCCGGGCCGTAAATCTCCGTAACCCGACCACGCGGAATGCCGCCAATACCTAAGGCAATGTCCAATCCCAACGAACCAGTTGAAATGGCTGCCACATCCATTACTTTGGTATCATTTAGTTTCATTACCGTGCCCTTACCGTAGGTTTTCTCCAGCTTATCGATGGTTAGCTGTAGTGCCTTTAGTTTTTCTTTTGCATCACTCTTTATTTCGCTCATATTTTTTAGATTTTATTTACAATTTTCGATTCTGAGGCCAAATTACTACTAAAAATAGTACCAATACAAGCGTTTAGCTAATATTTTTAGTATAACGCGAATCTTTCTATTTAGAAATAAAGTAAAGGTTTTACGGTGGCTTAGCCGTTAAATTGCGGGCTCAAAATTTTATGGTTAAGAAGTTTTTTTTGGGGCTGCTTATTGTGCTGTTGGTTTTGGTGGTGGCAAACTGGCAACTGGTGGTGTACGGGGTGCGGCAGGGCTATGGTCAGTTGCATATCGTTTGGAATGCCCGCCCCATTGAAGAGTTTTTGACCAATGCCAGCTTTCCGGATTCATTAAAGGAAAAGCTGCTGCTGATTCAGGAAATCCGAAGGTATGCTATTGACTCGCTGGGTTTGAAAGACACTGAAAACTACAAAACCCTTTACGACCAGCGCGGGGAAGAGCTAATGTGGGTAGTACAAGCCTGTGAACCTTTTAAGTTGCAGGCTAAAACCTGGCATTTTCCCGTGGTGGGCACCGTACCTTACAAAGGCTTTTTCAATAAAGATAAAGCGTTTGCCGAACGGGCCCGGTTAGAAGCCGAAGGGTATGACGTAAGCATACGCAACCCGGGCGGGTGGTCCACCCTGGGTTGGTTTACCGATCCGATTCTTAGCGGCATGTTAAAGCGCAACGAAGGCGACCTGGCCAGCCTAATCATTCATGAAATGGTGCACGCCACCGTCTTTATCAAAGACAATGTAGCGTTTAATGAAAACCTCGCTTCATTTGTGGGCGATACGGCCGCCTACTATTTTCTGGCCGCCAAATACGGGCGCCCATCAACCGAGTACAACCAATACTGGCACGAAGACCAGGACTATCGCAAATACAGCCAGCATATTTTAAGGGGCACGCGCATGCTCGATAGCCTCTACAACAACTTTAACGATACCGCTTCGGTAGCAACAAAAAGGCGCGCCAAGGAAAACCTCATTCGGCAAATCATGTCTTCGGTTGATACGTTGCAGTTATTTACCCCGCGTAAACCTTCTGCGCGCCTGCCCAACAACACTTATTTTATGTCCTATCATCTTTACCAGGCAAAACAAGATACGTTCAATATAGAATTGGATTCGCGCTTTCGCGGAGATCTGAAAGCGTACCTGGCTTACCTCGCGCAGAAGCATCCCTTCTTGTAATATAACCCCAATCTAAATCAGCCATTAAGGAATTGTTAAGTGCTTCATACTGGTTTTTAATTGGCTTAATTTGTATCTACTTTTAGCGCGAAATAAGTAGCAACTATGGGTAACAAATCAACGCAAAAAGTGCTGGTAGTAGATGATGAAGAACCCATTCTGGAGTTGCTCAAATACAATCTCGAAAAGCAAGGGTACGATGTGCGCACCGCGGCCGATGGCCAGCAAGCCGTAGAGCAGGCAAAAAAATTTCATCCCGATCTGGTTCTGCTCGACATTATGATGCCCAAAATGGATGGGGTGGAAGCTTGTCGCCAAATCCGAGCCATTCCTGAGCTAATCAATACCTACATTGTGTTTCTTACTGCCAGAGCCGAAGAGTATTCGGAAGTGGCTGCTTTTGATGTGGGGGCCGATGATTATATTCTGAAGCCTATTAAGCCCCGGGCGTTGATGAGTCGCATCAGTGCCCTCTTTCGCAGAGATTCCAAAAAGAAAAATACCTCCAGCCAGATAAAAATAGGAGAACTGATTATTGATCGCACCAGCTATACGGTGCAGGTAAAGGGCCGCGAAATATCGTTGCCAAAAAAAGAATTTGAATTGTTGTTCTTTCTGGCGCAAAATCCCAATAAAGTGTTTAGCCGCGATGACTTATTGCAAAACATTTGGGGTTCGGATGTATATGTGTTGGCCCGCACGGTTGATGTTCACATCCGTAAAGTGCGCGAAAAGATCGGAGATGACTATATTACTACCGTGAAAGGTGTTGGATATAAGTTCAATCTGGGGTAGTACATGGTTTACAGTGCCCGCGCGTTAGCCCTCCTGCTGGCTTCTTCGGTAGCTGTTGTTACATCATTATTTCTCTCGCTGGTAGAAAGTGTTAACCGCGATGCCTTGTTGGTGGCAGCCGCCATTAGTTTTTCGGCATCGTACCTGCTCATTTTTGTGGTGCTTGAGTTTCTGGTGTTTCGCGAGGTAAACAAGATTCATAAAATCATGGAGAAACTTCGTAAGAAAGAATTATCCAATATTGCCAAGCAGAAATCGGGGGCGCTCAATCCGTTTCAAAAGATCAACGAAGAGATTCACAACTTTGCCACCCTCAAGCAAAAAGAGATTGACGAATTGAAAAAACTGGAGGCCTTTCGCAAAGAGTTTATTGCAGATGTTTCGCACGAGTTGAAAACGCCCATTTTTGCCGCTCAGGGTTTTGTACATACGTTGTTGGACGGGGCTGTTAACGACAAGAACGTGCGCACCAAGTTTTTAAAAAAGGCCGCCAAAAGTTTAGATGGCCTCGACATTCTGGTGCAAGACCTACTTACCCTTTCGCAGATAGAAACCGGTGACATAAAGATGAAGTTTGAACATATCGATTTGTTTAAACTCTGTGCCGAAGTAGTGGAGCAACTGGAAGAGAAAGCCGAAAAGAAAGACATCAAGCTGCACCTGCTGGCCGATCGCAACAAGGTGCATGTGTTTGCCGACTGGCAGCGCATATCGCAGGTTGTAACCAATCTGGTTTCCAATGCCATCAACTACACTCCCGATGGGGGCGAAGTAACCATCACCTTCGAGGTAAGCAAAAAACATGTAACCACTTTTGTTTCCGATACGGGCGAGGGCATTCCTTCGCAACACCTTACCCGCATTTTTGAACGTTTTTACCGCGTTGATAAAAGCCGCAGCCGCGAAAAAGGAGGCACCGGACTGGGGTTGGCTATCGTAAAGCATATTTTGGAAGGCCACAACAGCAAGGCCGAAGTACAAAGCGAAGTGGCAAAAGGTTCAGTGTTCAGCTTCAAACTTCCCCGATCGCGCAACGATGCAGCAGATTCGGATGAGGCATAGTAACTTGCCGCGTGAAATTTTTGAAATTCAGGTTTTCGGAAGCCATTCTTTACGAGGATGCCGACTTCATACTTATCAACAAACCCCCCTTTATCGCTACGCTGGAAGACCGGCAAGACCCTACCAATATTCTTGCACTGGCCCGCCAGTACGAACCCCAGGCACAGGTTTGCCATCGGTTAGATAAAGATACATCGGGGGTGTTAGCCATTGCCCGCAACCCCGAAGCCTACAGGCACCTGAGCATGCAGTTTGAAAACAGGCAGGTGGTAAAAATTTATCATGCGGTGGTAGATGGTGTGCATAATTTTTCGGAACAGGAAGTGGATGCGCCCATACTGAAACAAAATGATGGAACCGTAAAAATTGCCCGCTTCGGAAAAGAAGCGCAGACAATTTTTACCACCCTGCAGGTATTCAAAGCGCATACCTTGGTGGAGTGCCGCCCAATAACCGGTAGAATGCACCAGATTCGCATTCACCTGGCCCGGTTAGGAGCACCCATTACCGGAGACATGCTTTATGGAGGCAAACCTTTTTTCGTTTCTTCGGTAAAACGCGGGTTTAACCTCAAAAAATTAACCGAAGAAGAGCCCTTGGTAAAACGCATGGCGTTACATGCCTTTTCGTTAAAATTTGCCTTAATGGACGGGGCTATTCATACCGTACAGGCACCTTACCCCAAAGATTTTCAGGCCCTTACCAGTCAATTGGGTGGCCATTTGCGATAAAATGAGGGTTTTTATTGCCGGCAAGTATCTCCGCTAAATCTTTGGCCTTGCTTGCATATTCAGTTTCTTGAATCTACTTTTGTGTCCCTTTTTGAAGGGGTAATGTCATTTCGTGAGATTTTAAAGTAAAAAAAGTGGATCATAACAGCTATAAAACGGCCAACCCTACTACCAAGACCATTGAAAAAGGTTGGGTATTGGTTGATGCAAAAGACCAGGTTTTGGGCCGTGTTGCCAGCCGGGTAGCACACGTACTTCGCGGCAAACACAAACCAAGCTATACCCCCAACCTGGATACAGGTGACCATGTGGTGGTTATTAATGCCGATAAAATCCGTATGACCGGTAAAAAGTGGACCGACCGGGTTTACTTCAGTTATTCAGGGTACCCAGGTGGCCAACGGGTTTTAACGCCTAAAATGATTGGTAATAGCAAACACCCTGAGCGTTTGGTGGAGCACTCTGTAAGAGGCATGCTTCCTAAAAACAGCTTAGGCCGCGAGTTATTCCGCAGTTTACATGTGTATGCCGGTGCCGAGCATCCGCATGCCGCACAACAACCAAAAGAAATAAAGTTCTGATAATGGAGATTATTAACACCATCGGTAGAAGAAAGACCTCGATTGCCCGGGTTTATGTAAAACCAGGCAAAGGTGAAATTACAGTAAACGACCGCAGCCTCAACGATTATTTTAAGTCAGAGATTCTCCAAACTACAGTGAAGCAAGCCATTGCGTTGGTGAAAGCCGATGGTCAATACGATGTTACTGTAAATGTAGAAGGTGGCGGCTCCAAAGGTCAGGCAGAAGCAATTCGCCTTGGCATTGCGCGTGCCCTGGTAAATATCAATACCGAAAACCGGCCTCCATTAAAAAAGGAAGGTTTGTTAACCCGCGACTCGCGCATGGTAGAAAGAAAGAAGCCGGGCCGCAGAAAGGCAAGAAGAAGATTCCAGTTCAGCAAGCGTTAATAGAGATAACAGCATGGCAGAGAAATTAACAACCGAAGTATTAATGGATGCAGGTGTTCACTTTGGGCACCTTACCCGCAAGTGGAACCCCCGGATGGCTGAGTACATCTTTATGGAGAACAACGGGATCCATATTATAGATTTGAACAAAACACTGAAGTGCCTCGATGAGGCCACCTATGCGCTGAAGAACATCGTACGCTCAGGTAGAAAAATCATGTTTGTTGCTACTAAAAAGCAGGCAAAAGACATTATTACTACAGAAGCTACCCGGCTTAATATGCCTTATGTTACAGAGCGTTGGCTTGGTGGAATGCTCACTAACTTCGCTACCATTCGCAAGTCGCTTAAAAAGCTTGCGCAGATAGAGAAGTTGATGAAAGACGAGTCCTTCAACAACCTGGCTAAACGCGAGCGGTTAATGATTACCCGCGAAAAGGCCAAGTTAGAGAAGTTGTTAGGTGGTATTACCGATCTTAACCGCTTGCCGGCAGCACTTTTTGTAATTGATGTAAAACGCGAGCACATTGCCGTTGCCGAAGCGCAGAAACTGAACATCCCGGTGTTTGCCATGGTAGATACCAATTCCGATCCTTCGGATATTGATTTCCCTATTCCGGCCAACGATGATGCGTTTAAATCAATCTCTTTAATTACAGGCCATGTAGCCAAAGCAATTGAAGAAGCTTTAATGGAACGGAAAAAAGATAAAGAGGAAGCCGGCCATAAGAAAGACGAAGAGGAGAAGCGCAAAGTTGACGAAGCGGTAGAACAGGAATAAGTCAATTGACAAGCCCGATGCTTTCGGGACAATTGACAATACCTTGTCAACTGCTCATTGTCAATTGCCGATTCAATAAATCATAAAAAACATCGGCCCAAAAACCGATGTTTTGTTTTTTATACTCACACATTGAAATTTTAAACTTTAAGGAGATATGTCAGCAATTAGTGCACAAGATGTAAATAAGCTGCGCACCATGACCGGTGCCGGTATGATGGACTGTAAGAAAGCGCTTACTGAAGCCGAAGGCGATTTTGAAAAGGCCATTGAAATTTTAAGAAAGAAAGGTCAAAAAGTTTCAGCCAGCCGTTCGGACAAGGATGCCAAAGAAGGATCGGTGTTTGTAAAAGTTTCGAATGATAAGACCGAGGCTGTTTTAATTGCTTTGAACTGTGAAACAGATTTCGTTGCCAAAAACGATGAGTTCCAAAGCCTGGGTAAGTTGATTGTAGAAACAGCGTTTACCAAAAAACCGGCAGCTCAGGAAGCGTTGCTTGCCGAAGTAGTAGATGGCCTTTCGATTAATGACCGAATAACTGAGTTGGTGGGAAAAATTGGCGAGAAGCTGGAGATAACTGCGTTTGTAACCATGAAAGGCGAGGCGGTTGTTCCGTACATCCATGCCGGCAGTAAGTTAGGCGTGTTGGTTTCGTTAAAAGGTGTTAATGGAAAAGACGTTACCGAAGCAGGCAAAGATGTAGGCATGCAGATTGCCGCCATGAATCCGGTTGCCGTAGATGAAAAAGGTGTGGATAAGACCTTAATTGAAAAGGAACTGGAAATAGCCAAAGCTCAGATTCTGGCCGAAGGCAAACCAGAAAATATGGTAGAGAAAATTGCGCAAGGTAAACTCAATCGGTTCTTTAAAGACAACACCTTGTTACCGCAGGTTTTCGTAAAGGATAGCTCAAAAACTGTAGCCCAGTACTTAGACGGTGTTTCCAAGGGCTTAACAGTAGCAGAATTTAAGCGAATTGCAATCGGCTAATAGGGATTGAGTAAAAATTATTATAAGGGAACCTCGGGTTCCCTTTTATGTTTCTGGCTTTTGATAGATATTTGTTGAACACACTAATAGCACGAACTATGAAGCTTGTATTTTAAATTCAACCACCACACTGATTTCATACCGAAATCTGGTTGAATTGCCGGTTGGGTACCGCAGCGTAACCCACAAGTCTAGTTAAATACAAGATTACACTTCATACTTTATTCATTCTTCATGAAAAATCTTTTTTCGAGAGCAGGTTCGGTGTTCAAACTTATAAAAGAAGCCATACTGGGTGTTGAGCAAGACTTTACGAGTTTAAGTCTCAATAAGGCCATTTTTCTGCTGGCCATACCTATGGTGGTAGAAATGGGTATGGAATCCATTTTTGCGGTAGTGGATATTTATTTTGTTAGCCAATTAAACGATAGCAATGCGGTAGCAGCCGTGGGTTATACCGAGTCGATACTCAGCATTTTGTATTCGCTGGCTATGGGTTTGGGCATGGGCGCCACTGCCATTGTAGCCCGCAGAGTTGGTGAAAACGACAGGGCCGGGGCCAGTGTGGCTGCCGTGCAAGCTATTTACCTGGCTATAGGCGTTGCCTTTGTAATCAGCACCATAGGTATATTCTACTACAAAGAAGTATTGTTGCTTATGGGCGCATCGCAGGCTGTGGTAGATTCCAGTGGTGGCTATGCGTTTTGGATGTTTGCCGGTAATTACACCGTTACGTTTTTGTTTTTAAACAATGCCGTGTTCCGCGGTGCCGGTAATGCTGCCATAGCCATGAAGGCTTTGTTGTTAGCCAACGGATTAAATATGATACTTGATCCGCTCTTCATATTTGGCTTTAAGTTTATACCGGCTATGGGTGTAGAAGGCGCTGCGATAGCTACCAACATGGGCCGGGGGGTAGGCGTATTATTTCAATTGTATTATCTGCTGCGGGGTAAAAGTTTAATTCAGATTAACTGGAATAATCTTGCTGTGCGGGCCAACATTATTCTTAATGTTATTAAGGTTTCCGGTGGAAGTATCCTTCAATTTATTATCGGCTCAGCAAGCTGGATTTTTCTAATGCGGGTAATGTCCACCTTTGGCGATAATGCAGTGGCCGGTTATACCATTGCCATCCGGGTATTTATTTTCACATTATTGCCCTCGTGGGGGCTTGCCAATGCTGCGGCTACATTGGTTGGGCAAAACCTGGGCGCCAGGCACCCCGAGCGGGCCGAAGCCGCAGTGTGGCGATCGGCTTACTACAATGCATTTTTTATGGGATTTGTGATGATTATTTTTCTGGTGTTTGCACCGGATATCATCACCATTTTTAGTCAGCAACCCGAAGTGTTGCAATATGGAACCCAGGCTTTGCGCTACGTTAGTTTAGGCTACATTTTTTATGGGTACGGAATGGTAGTGGCTCAGGGCCTGAATGGCGCAGGCGATACCTACACGCCTACCATATTAAACGTTTTTGGTTTTTGGGTATTTCAGATCCCGTTTGCCTACCTGGCTGCCATCCATTTTGGATTGGGTGCCAGGGGCGTTTTTCTTGCCATTGTGTTGGCAGAAACCTTAATGGCGATTGCTGCAATTATTATCTTTAAAAGAGGTAAGTGGAAAGAGGTTAAGATTTAGTTCTTAGTCCATAGTCTTGAGTCTATAGTCCATAGTCTTGAGTCTATAGTCCATAGCTAAGTGTGACATTAATCTATGGCAATTTACTTTAGACTCAGGACTCAAGACTTTTTAAATGCCGCCTTTACAGCATTGTTTAATTCTTCACCGGCTTTTTTCAAGGCCGTTTCTACCTCCTTCCAACGCTCTTTGTTTTTGGCCTCCTGCTTAAATCGCTCGGCAGCCACTTTCAATTCTTCATATTTCTGCTGCATATCAGCCTCTGCGCGGGTGCTGGCATCTTTTACTTCAACCAGAAACCGATCCATTTTTTTGCCAAATTCACGGAAGAATTTTTCTGCGGAACCTTCATTTTTAGTTGCTGCCATGTGAATACTGTTTAATGTTTCGAAGCTAACTACTTTAGGGCTGTATGGCAATCAAAAGCGATCGGCTTAATTTTAGCGGCACCACGTGCACATTAACCACCGCCATCAACTTTATATCAAAAGTGTTTGGGGCAGGCCGCTGGTCGGTTTATTTTTGAGGTAATTGAAATTGAATAAGTGAGAACAAAATTCTTAATACTAGTGATGCTACTGGGTGCGGCTTGTGCCAGCCAAAAAACAACGGGCTATAAGCCCAAGTATAAAAAACCTGATCACAGCAAGCCCCTTCCTTGTCCGCTTAAAGATTGCTGATGAAGAAGTTAATAATTGCAATAGATGGCTACTCGGCCTGTGGCAAAAGCACTACCGCCCGCGAAGTAGCCCGCGAGTTGGGCTACCGCTATATCGATACGGGTGCTATGTACCGCGCGGTTACGCTTTATTTTATAGACCATCATATTGCCCTTACCAATCCAAAAGAAATAGAGCGCGCCTTAAGTCAAATTAAAGTTTCGTTTGTGGTTAATTCCAAGGGTATTTCCGAAACGTTTCTGAACGGAGTTAATGTAGAAAGAGAAATAAGAACCATGCGGGTTTCGGAAAATGTAAGCCGGGTAAGCGCCCTAAAAGCGGTACGTATGGCTATGGTGGAGCAACAACGAAGAATGGGTAAAGAAAAAGCCGTGGTGATGGACGGTCGGGATATTGGTACAGTGGTATTTCCACAAGCCGATTTGAAAGTGTTTCTGGTAGCCGAAATGCTGGTACGGGCATTTCGCAGGCAAAAGGAATTATTGGAACATGATGACCTGGTGGATATCGATTCGATAATCGAAAATCTGAGACAACGCGACTCAATCGATAGTACCCGGGCCGAAAGCCCGTTGCGGAAAGCCGATGATGCCCTCGAAATAGACACCACCCATATTACCATCGAAGAGCAGGTGGACGAGGTACTACGCCTTGCGCTGACCAAGATGATTCGGCATCAAAACCAGCAGCCTTAAACAGATTATTTAAGGCACCGGTTTCTAATAAATTCTTTGCTTCTGTTAGCCTTTGCGGGTAGCATATAATTGCTAATTTTGCCCGGTCTAAAACTAAATTATTGCCAATTACACATGGGCAAATTTATCCGATTAAAGAAGGGCTTCACTATCAATCTGCAAGGCAAAGCAAGCCCTAAAGTTGTTGAAGCCGAACAGCCTGAAACATTTGTAATTAAGCCTACCGATTTTCACGGTATTTACATGCCCAAACCGGTGGTGGAGGTGGGCGATAACGTAAAAGCTGGTAGCCCCTTATTCCACGACAAGAAAAACGAGCGCATCGTGTTTACCGCACCCGTTAGTGGCGAGGTAGTAGAAGTAAAGCGTGGCGAAAAGCGCAAGCTGCTCGAAATAAAAATCCTTGCCGACAAGGCCGTAGAATTCGTAGCGTTCAAAAAGCATTCTGTATCAGACATTCAAAATCTGAATGCCACCGAAATAAAGGAGCAGTTATTACAATCAGGAGTTTGGACCACGCTGGTGCAACGTCCGTTTGGTGTAGTAGCCGATCCGGCAGCCACTCCAAAGGCTATTCACATCTCCGCATTTGATACCCACCCGCTTGCCCCCGATTACAACATCTTGTTCAAAGGGCAAGATCATTACTTTCAGGTTGGTGTAGATATTCTTAAAAAGTTAACCAGCGGCAGTGTGCATGTAAATACCCATGCCACCAGCGAAATCTCAACTGTATTTTCGCAGGTTAAAGGTGCCGAAGTAAATAAATTTAGCGGGGTACATCCTGCAGGTTGTGTGGGAGTGCAAATTCATCACATCGACCCGATTAATAAAGGCGATGTAGTTTGGACGATTAGCCCTCTAGGGGTAATTCAGATTGGCAAGCTCTTTTTAAATGGTGTGTACGATACTTCGCGCATTGTTGCCTTGGTGGGTTCTGAAGTTAAGAATGCCCAATATTACAAGACCTATACAGGGGCATCGGTAAAGAAGTTTATTGAAGGAAACCTGAACCAGGAACACGTGCGGGTAATCTCCGGAAACCCCTTAACCGGCACAGCCATTGGTAAAGACGGCCACCTTGGTTTTTACGATCATCAACTTACAGTATTGCCAGAGGGCGATCAGTATGAGTTTTTAGGATGGATTACTCCCACTACAAAAAAGATTAGTTTTCATCGGGCCCTGGGTCTGCTTTCGTTTCTGGCGCCCGGTAAAGAACGTGTGGCATCTACCAACACCCATGGAGAGCCGCGGGCATTTGTGCAAACCGGAGTGTTTGAACAAGTAACGCCAATGGACATTCTGCCAACACACTTATTGAAAAGTATTCTGGCAGAAGACATAGACGAAATGGAAGCCCTTGGTATTTACGAAGTAATTGAAGAAGACCTCGCGCTGTGCGAATTTGTAGATGTATCCAAACACAAAGTGCAGGAGATTTTGCGCGAAGGCCTTGAGTTAGTTCAAAACAGTTAATTCGGTTGCAATGAAGTTTTTGAGAAACCAACTAGATAAAGTAAAGCACAGCTTTGAGAAAGGCGGCAAGCTTGAAAAGTATTATTACGCCTTCGAAGCTATTGATACGTTTTTGTTTGCACCCAACACGACCAACGACAGTAAAGGTTCGCAGATACGCGATGCGGTTGACTTGAAACGGTTAATGATGACGGTAATTATTGCCATGGTGCCCTGCCTGCTATTTGGTATCTATAATGTAGGTCATCAACACTTTTTGGCGATTGGCCAACCCGGTGCTGCCTTGGGTGAAAAGATTGGGATTGGATTGTGGCAAGTGCTACCGATTGTAGTAGTCTCTTATGGCGTGGGCCTCGGAATTGAATTTGTGTTTTCCATTCTGCGCAAGCACCCGGTAAACGAGGGCTTCTTAGTAACTGGTATGTTAATACCCTTGGTAATGCCTCCGGATATTCCGCTCTGGCAAGTAGGCGTAGCTACCGCCTTTGCCGTAGTAATTGGTAAAGAAGCATTTGGCGGCACCGGCATGAATGTAGTGAACGTGGCATTAACTGCCCGCGCCTTCCTCTACTTTGCTTATCCAACTGATATTTCGGGTGGTGTGTGGACTTACCTTGGCGATAGCCAAGCTGTAGCCGGATATTCAGGAGCTACACCATTGGCGGTTGCTGCCGAAGCAGTAAAAGGCCAGCAAGTTGTGGCGGCACTCAATACGTTTGGCAGCGGTTGGAATGAAGGTGTGTTTACACTTCAAAATCTGTTTATCGGACTAAGGCCCGGCTCTATTGGCGAAACCTCTACACTGATGTGCCTGGTAGGCGCATTTATTTTAATAGTTACCGGAACAGGCAGTTGGAAAATTATTGTTAGTGTTTTTGGAGGTGCGTATGCTATGGCGTTGTTATTAAACCTGATTGGAGGTTCGCCTTTTATGGAATTGCCGGCCCACTACCATTTGGTAATAGGTGGTCTTGCCTTTGGGGCAGTGTTTATGGCCACCGATCCGGTAACGGCAGCCCAAACCGAAAGCGGCAAATGGGTATATGGAATTTTAATTGGCGTGCTTACAGTGCTCATCCGCGTATTTAACCCGGCTTACCCCGAAGGCATTATGTTGGCAATACTGTTAATGAATGTATTTGCTCCCCTTATTGATTATTTTGTAGTAAGTGCAAACAAAAAAAGAAGAATACAACGTGCGACAATCTAATATCTATATTATTTTTTATGCGGTAATAATTACCATTGTAAGTGGTGGGTTGCTGGCATTTGCATCGCAGGCGCTAAAGCCTCTGCAAGATGCCAACGTAGAATTGGAGCGTAAAAAAAATATTCTCTCAACCGTAATGTCTCTTAAGGAAGGAGATAACATTAACGAGATTTATGCCAGCCGCGTAAAAGAACTGGTAATTGATTTTAACGGCAACGTGAAAGACGGACAAAAAGCTTCTGAGATTGATGTAGCGAAAGAATATAAAAAAGCTCCGCAAGAACGGTTGTTGCCTGTTTACGAATTTCGCGATTCTGAAAAGCTGAACAACGTGGTGTTGCCGGTTTACGGATTTGGCTTGTGGAACGACATCTGGGGCTTTGTGGCCCTGCAGCAAGATCTTAACACTATACAGGGAGTTTCGTTTCAGCACAAGGGCGAAACGCCTGGGTTAGGCGCGCGCATTGTAAGCGATGAAATTCAGGATCGCTTTAAAGGGAAATCAATTTTTGATAACGATGTATTGCAATCGGTTTTCATGCAAAAGGGCGAAGGCTTTGACTACTCCAACGAACCACACAAAGTAGATGGTATGTCAGGAGCAACCCTCACCGCTAAGGGTGTAAATAACATGTTACAAGATTACTTCAATTGCTATTTGAATTATCTCAAAAAGAATCAACAAAATTTAAGTTCAACCTTATGAGTGTAGCCGTAGCCGAAGTTGTTGAAAAGAAATCAGAGCCGCTCTTTTCCAAGAAGAACCGGAAACTTATTTCCAATCCGTTGGATATTGATAACCCGATTACCGTGCAGGTGTTGGGTATTTGTTCTGCCCTGGCGGTTACTACGCAAATGAAACCTGCGTTGGTAATGGCCATAGCCCTTACTGTGGTTACGGCCAGTTCGAATGTGATTATTTCGTTTATGCGCAACACGATCCCCAGCCGCATTCGCATTATTGTGCAGTTGGCTGTGGTGGCCACGTGGGTTATTTTGGTAGATCAGCTTTTGAAAGCCTATGTGTACGATGTGTGGAAGCAACTATCGGTTTTTGTAGGCTTGATTATTACCAACTGTATTGTAATGGGGCGCCTGGAAGCTTTTGCAATGGGTAATAAACCCGGGCCTTCGTTACTCGATGGCATTGGCAACGGAATGGGCTATGGTTTGATCTTATTGATTGTAGGTTTTTTCCGTGAGTTGTTAGGAGGCGGAGCCATTTTCGGGTTTAAAGTTTTTGAAGCGATGGGCCTGCACTACAAAGGCAATGGCCTGATGTTGTTGCCAGCTGGTGCCTGCGTAATTGTGGGGCTGGTAATTTGGGTACAACGTTCAATTAACGGACATAGAGAAACGCATTAACAGGAAATTGATATGGAGAATCTGGTAAGCATTGGAGTAAGATCGATATTTGTTGATAATATGATCTTTGCCTACTTCTTAGGCATGTGTTCGTACCTGGCTGTTTCCAAAAAAGTTAAAACAGCTTTTGGCCTCGGCCTGGCCGTAGTGTTTGTATTGGGTGTAACCATTCCCATAAACTGGTTAATTCAAAATTATATTTTAAACCAGGGTGCACTAAGCTGGGTAAGTGCAGACTTTGCCAGTATCGATTTATCCTTCCTGCAGTTCATCGTTTTTATTGCAGTAATTGCCGCCATGGTACAATTAACTGAAATGGCTGTTGAAAAATTTTCACCCGCTCTTTATGGTTCGCTGGGTATTTTCTTGCCGTTGATTGCTGTTAACTGTGCAATTCTCGGGGGCTCGCTCTTTATGGTTGGCCGCCCTTATAACCTGGGCGAAGCCACCGTGTATGGTCTGGGATCTGGCATTGGTTGGTTGCTGGCCATTGTGGCGCTGGCGGGTGTGCGCGAGAAAATGAAATATTCCAATGTGCCGGGGCCGCTAAGAGGTTTGGGGATTACGTTTATCCTGGTGGGGCTTATGTCGCTTGGCTTTTTGAGTTTTTTAGGATTTGCCATTTAAAATTTAACCAAAAAGAAATTGCAAGGCCTCCGAACCAAACCGGGGGCCTTTTTATTTTTAAGGTATGAAGAACCACTTACGAAGAATTGCCCGCTACTTTTTTAGCGGAATGGTTTTTATAGTGCCGCTGCTAGCCACCGGCTATTTTGTGTTTTGGGCGTTTGCTCAATTAGATGGGCTGTTGCAGTTGCCTTATCCGGGCCTCGGGTTCGTAATAATTTTTGCGGCCATTACCTTGTTTGGGTACTTTACTTCTTCATTTGCTGTAAACACCTTTACCGATTGGCTCGATCATATCATCAGCAAGATTCCGTTTATAAAGCTTATTTATTCATCGGTAAAAGATTTGATTGGCGCCTTTGTAGGTGAAAAGCGCAAGTTCGATAAACCAGTGCTGGTTACCATCAACAAAGAGAATACGTTGCATCAAATCGGCTTTGTAACACAAGAAGACCTTTCGGAGTTGGGGTTAAAAGATATGGTAGCGGTTTACTTTCCACACTCCTATGCTTTTTCTGGTAATCATTTTCTGGTGTCAAAAGAAAGCATCAAGCCCCTCGATATTTCGGGGCCGGTGGCGATGAAATTTATAGTCTCTGGTGGAATCTCAGGGTTTAAAGAACCGTAATCAATTAATCACACCCGATCCTATCAGCTCTTCGTTTTCGTACCAGGCCACAAACTGACCGGGAGTAACTCCGCGTTGGGGTTTTTCGAAAATAATGTAAAGGCCATCTTCTTTTCTATAAAGCGTGCAGGGCTCCAAGGGTTGTCGATAGCGAATGCGGGCCACGTAATTTTTAGATTCGCCCACATTTAATTTTAAATCTTCCCGAATCCAATGTGCATCTGCATTGGGAACAAAGAGCCCTTTTCGATAAAGGCCGGGGTGATCATCGCCACTGCCGGTGTAAATCAGGTTCCTGGTGGTATCGGTGCCAATTACAAACAAGGGTTTTTCATATCCGCCAATGTTCAAACCTCTGCGTTGGCCAATGGTATAAAAGTGGGCTCCATTGTGCTCACCCACAACTGCTCCCGCTTCCGGATAGAACTCATACGGTTTTGTGATATTTTTCAGATCGCTACTATCAAAACCATTTTTAAACAAGGCCGAATGGAACGGCACCTCAATTACGGTACCTTTTTTCGGTTCAAGGCGTTGTTGCAGAAAATCGGGTAAGTGTACTTTGCCTACAAAGCATAACCCTTGCGAGTCTTTTTTATCGGCTGTAGCCAGGTTTGCTTTTTTTGCGATTGCCCGCACCTCTGGTTTTAATAACTCACCAATAGGAAATAATGCTTTTGAAAGTTGTGCTTGCGTAAGCTGACAAAGAAAATAGCTTTGATCTTTATTCGGATCTTTACCAGCCAGCAATTGGTAATAGGTGTTTCCATTCTTTTGTACTTCCCCTTTGCGGCAATAGTGTCCGGTAGCTACATAATCTGCGCCAAGCTTCAATGCGGCATTGAGAAAAACATCAAATTTAATTTCGCGATTGCATAGTACATCGGGGTTAGGTGTGCGGCCGGCCTGGTACTCGGCAAACATATAATCAACAATCCGCGCTTTGTATTCTTTACTTAAATCAATTGCCTGAAAGGGAATGCCCAGGTGTTGAGCCACAATCATGGCATCGTTACTATCATCCAGCCAGGGGCACTCGTTGCTGATGGTTACGGAATCGTCATGCCAGTTTTTCATAAACATGCCAATTACTTCATAGCCTTGTTCTTTTAACAAGTATGCGGCTACACTGGAATCAACACCTCCGGAAAGACCAACTACAACTTTTTTGTTCATACTTTTTTGACTTCAGGCAACAGGCTCTTGCCATGTTACTACAGCGAATTTTTTTCGTTTAAAAGTTCATTTACAATCTGATTAAACCGCTCCTTAAATTGCTCGTAATACACACCGGTGCCCGGCCCATCAAATCCGGTGTGAATGTGTTTTACCTTACCATCTTTTCCTATAAAAATAGTGGTAGGAAAAGCCACTACCTTGTTTAACATGGGCAGCGTTTCAGCAGCTTTGGCGTTATCGTTTACACCGGCAATCAGGTATTCGTAGTTCACATTAAATTTTGCTTTCATTTTTTTAACGCGTTCGCTGGCATAATCAAAATCAGGTTTGCGTTCGTACGCTAACCCGATAATTTCAACTCCGCGGGCTTTGTTGGCATCGTACCACGGAGCGAGAAATTTGGTTTCGTCCATGCAGTTGGGGCACCACGTACCCGATAATTGTAAAATCACAACCTTGTTATTAAACCGTTTATCGGTTAAACTTGTCGCGTGGCCATTTACATCCGGAAAACTAAATTCGATTTTATCGTAGCCTTCCTTCAGAAAGGTTAATGATTCGGCATCGGGTAGTTTGGCATTTTCATTTTTCTTACCGGCCCATTTTCTAAATCGGGCTTTGCCTAACCAATGCCCACCGGCTAAGGTCGAATCATTAGGTTGCGCAACTTCAAATAAGTAAGCATGGTTGCCGTCAAAGGCACTAAGGTGCAACGTATCATTAATAACCGAACCCTCCAGGTACCGGTAGTCGCCCGTAGAGGTAAGAAACGATCCCGTTGCCTTTACACCCTGCTGATTAATAAGCGCAATAGCGCGCGAGGTATCTTTCGCATTGAAAAACTGAACTTGATATTTACCGCTAAAATTTTTGGTAACCCGATTTTGATCGGGTACTATAAACCGGAAGTCTTGTCCATACTTTGCTTTGAATGGAACCTTGTAGGTAGGATCATAATTCAGATTGAACAACCCAACCAGGCTATCGCCTTTCACACGGGCGCGCAGGTATGCATCAAACACATGTAAAACAATAGTTACTGAATCGCCCATGTATGAAATTTCGTCCAGCACCAATCGCTCGTCTGCATTATGCAGAATCAGATTTTGAGGGCCGGCAGCATTCGTTTTTACTTCGAAGTTAAAGGGGAGTTGTTTGCCTTGAATTTCCAGCACACCCCGCCAAATACCGGGTTTAAGTTCGGTTGGTTTAGGGCTACAGGAAATGGCGATCAGTAAAACGAATAAAAAGGTTAATTTTTGCATGAATTTTTTCGGTATTGAATTCAAACACAAAAATGCGATAAATGATTCTATTTTCGCTTAAGTTTTATTTCTCCAACAAGCATGCTACAAGAATTAAAAGTACTTGAATTAGCTTCGGTGCTGGCCGGCCCCAGTGTAGGGCAATTTTTTGCCGAATTAGGTGCAGCGGTTATCAAGGTAGAGAACCTGAAGACCGGTGGCGACATAACCCGCACATGGAAAGGCCGCGATGAACAAACCGATGATCGTTCGGCCTATTTCTGTTCGGTAAACTGGGGTAAGAAATCGGTAGCGCTTGACTTAACTTCTTCGTATGGTTTACGGGCCATTCAAAAACTGGCGGCACAAAGCGATGTGGTAATTGCAAGTTACAAGCCGGGCGATGCTGAAAAACTGGGTGTGTCGTATCAACAACTTACAGTACTTAACAAGCAACTTGTTTATGGACAAATAACAGGTTATGGTTCGGAAAATGATCGGGTAGGATATGATGCAGTGATTCAAGCCGAAAGTGGTTTTATGGAATTAAATGGCTGGCCCGATGGCCCGCCAACCAAAATGCCGGTAGCATTGATTGACGTGCTGGCTGCACATCATTTAAAAGAAGGGTTGTTGCTGGCCTTGCTTAAGAAAGCAAAAACAGGCGCAGGTAGTTTGGTGGAGGTGTCGCTGATTCAGGCAGCTATTTCATCTTTGGCAAACCAGGCCAGCAATTGGTTGGTGGCGCATACGTTGCCCACACGCCAGGGTTCGGCACATCCTAACATTGCGCCTTACGGTGAATCGTTTCTTACCCGCGATGGCAAACGGGTTTTACTTGCCATTGGCAGCGACAGGCAGTTTGCGGACTTAACAGAAATACTGGATATGAAAATTGCCAACGACAAACGGTTTGTTACCAACCAGAGCAGAGTTTTGAATCGGGTTGCGTTAAATGAATTGGTTGGCGATGCTATGCTACATGTTGACGCGGAAGTTTTAATGCAGCAAATCCATCGCAAGAAAATTCCGGCCGGTATCATTCAACCTATTGATCGGGTTTTTGAAATGGAAGCAGCAAAACAAATTTTAGTGGAAGCAGACCACCTGCGCGGTGTGCGAAGTTTTGTAGCAACACATCAGCTCCGGCAACTTTTACCACCGCCTCATTTTGGCGAACATACTGAAGCGGTATTGCAAGGGTTGGAGTAGGTTATTGAATACCAATTAGCCTCCCATAAAACTATTTTGCCCCTACTGCTATTCCGCGGTAGCAATTGTAATAAAATCCGGTATTTTTCAACCCTTGAAAACTCCTTACATATTATGAAAAGAATTATACCTGCTATGTTGGTCATGCTGCTGTTTGCAAGCCTAGCCAACGCACAACCTCCTTTTGGCCCACCACCGCAAGCACCCAAAGATGCCATTGTAGATGCCATCATTAAGGAAGCAACCGAAAACTCGCAACTTGAAAGATTAGGGCACGAGTTAATGGATGGCATTGGACCACGCCTGGTAGGCTCGCCCAAAATGCAACAAGCTCACGATTGGGCTGTGGCTAAATATACCGGTTGGGGAATTACCGCCCGCAATGAAAAATGGGGTGAGTGGCGCGGCTGGGAGCGTGGTATTACCCACATTGACATGGTTGCACCGTGGACAAAGTCCTTAGCGGGGCAACAGCTTGCCTGGAGCCCGAGCACAAAAGGTAAAACCTTTACCGGTGAGGTTGTGATCTTACCTGATTTGGCAGATTCAATAGCTTTTCAGAAATGGTTGCCTACGGTAAAAGGAAAGTTTGTTCTTATTTCGATGAATCAACCAACCGGAAGAGCCGATGATAATTGGGATAAATACGGTAAAAAAGAGTCGGTTGAAAAAATGAAGAAAGAACGCACGGCTCAAACCGATGCCTGGAACGAGCGTATCCGCAAGACGGGTAAAACAAATGCCAACTTACCAGTAGTATTAGAGAATGCCGGAGCAGCCGGTATTGTAATGAGTTATTGGTCGCGGTGGTCGGGTGCCAACAAAATTTTTAGCGCCCGAACTAAAAAGGTACCTACCATTGATTTGATGTTAGAAGATTATGGCTTATTGTATCGGCTTGCAGAAACAGGCCCCGCACCTAAACTAAGTGTGCGTGCCGACTCTAAGGAAACCGGAGTGGTGCCTACTTTTAATACCGTGGCTGAAATCAAAGGCTCGGAAAAACCAAATGAGTATGTCATGCTTTCTGCCCATTTCGACTCGTGGGACGGGGGCACAGGCGCAACGGATAATGGAACCGGTACTTTGGTGATGATGGAAGCTATGCGCATCTTGAAAAAAGTTTATCCAAACCCCAAGCGCACGATAGTGGTTGGCCATTGGGGCAGCGAAGAGCAGGGTTTGAATGGGTCGCGTGCATTTGTTGAAGATCATCCGGAGATTGTTGCCAACCTGCAGGCATTATTCAATCAAGATAATGGTACCGGGCGCGTAACGAATATCTCTGGCCAGGGCTACCTGCATGCTTATGAATTTATTACCCGCTGGCTTTATAAAGTGCCGCGCGAGTACAAAGAAGGATTAGAGACCAACTTCCCCGGCAGCCCGGGAGGTGGCGGTTCGGACTTTGCTTCATTTGTAGCTGCAGGTGCACCCGGCTTTTCGTTAAGCTCTTTAAGTTGGGACTACGGAACCTATACCTGGCATACTAATCTGGATACCTACGATAAAATTGTGTTTGACGATGTACGCAACAATGCAATCCTTACAGCAATCTTAGTTTATCAGGCTTGCGAAGACCCCAACAAAACTTCGCGTGAGAAAATTATTTTGCCAATCAATCCGCGCACAGGCGAACCCGGCCAATGGCCAGAATTGAGAAAGGCCACACGCAAAGGAGGTTTAGATTAGGAATTTTATAAGATGAAACTAAAGAGGCTGACTCAAGAGTAGAGTCAGCCTTTTTTTTGCCTCGCCAAAATCAAAAGAGGCCGCTCTTTTAGTCGGCCTCTTTTTCATTCGCTGTCATCGCTGGTTTTCTAAATCGAAATTTTTTTGCTGCGAGCGCTATGATTGGTACCCAACTCAATCTCTGCATCCATCCAGTTAGCCTCAAAATCAAGGAATAATGTAAATACCTGAATATCAGTATATTAATTATTTAGCTTCTTTTCAGAGGCCAATTTTGAGGTCAAAAAGCTCAAAAAATGTAAAAAAGTGGGATAAAGTGGTTGAAAGTGGTTGAAAGTTACTTATGTTTGCTTAGGAGAAATAGACAACCACTACAAAGTCATGACTTTCTTCACCAGTGAATATGAGTGTAAGCTTGATGCCAAGGGCAGGATTGTTCTGCCTGCGCGGATCAAAGCTCAATTGCCCGAGCCGGAAGGTGCGGTGCAAGAGCTTGTGATCAGGCGTGGCTTCGAGCAATGCCTCATCATTTACCCCATGGTGGAGTTCAAAAAGGTCTTCTCAAAAATTTCCGGACTCAGCGAGTTTAACAAGGAGTATCGCGATTTGCAGCGCAGCTTTTTGTCGGGGGTAGTAACAATAGAACTGGATAGCAATGGCCGGTTTCTAATCCCCAAAAGCATGCTGGCCTATGCCCAGGTAGAAAAGGATGTGTTGCTGGTAGGCACAGGTAGCAAAGTTGAAGTCTGGAACCCCACCGTGTATGAGAAGAACCTGATTAAAGACCCAAGTGAATTGTCGAAACTGGCCGAGAAGTACCTGAATGAGTAAGCGGTTGAGGAAGTAAAGATACTGGAACAGAGATATGAGTAAGACATCCAGCATCCGACCACCAGCAACCAGTAACTATCACAGGCCAGTGATGTTGACCGAATGCATTGAAGCACTACAGTTGAAACCAACGGGAGTGTACGTAGATGTAACATTCGGTGGTGGTGGGCACAGTTTAAAAATTTTAGAAAATCTGAGAGAAGGCAGATTGATAGCTTTTGATCAGGATGATGACGCAAAGCGACAAGCAGAAAATATTCAAAGTCGTTCTTTTACATTTTGTCAGGCAAACTTTAGGTACATGAAGCAGTACCTGAAATTGAACGGGGTAACTCAGACAGATGGCATTTTGGCCGACCTTGGAATTTCATCGCACCAGATCGATTCTCCGGAGCGAGGTTTTTCCACCCGGTTTGAAGGGCCGCTGGATATGCGCATGGATCGCACCAACAAACAAACTGCCGCGGTAATTTTGAACACCTACAGTGAGGAGGCTTTGCACCGCATTTTTGGCATGTATGGCGAATTAAAAAATGCACGCACGGCAGCGAATGCAGTAGTTGTTGCCCGGGCACACCAACCCTTAACTACCACCCTCGAACTAAAGAACGCACTACAAAGTATTGCTCCGCGCGGAAAGGAGCACAAGTATTTCGCCCAGGTGTTTCAGGCGCTACGCATCGAAGTAAACGAAGAGATGAAGGCGCTTGAAGACTTTTTGCACCAATGTGGCGAAGTAATAAAGCCGGGCGGCAGGTTAGTGGTTATGAGTTATCACTCGCTGGAAGACAGAATGGTAAAGAACTACATCAACACCGGAAAGGTGTTCGGAGTGCTTGAAAAAGATTTTTATGGCAATCCGATTAAACCTTTTGCGGCAATAACCCGAAAGCCAATCGAGGCATCGGAAAAAGAAGTAGAGGAAAATAAGCGCGCCCGAAGTGCCAAACTGCGGGTAGCGGAAAGGATATAACAGCAAGGAAGTATGAGTGAGAACAAATTTAGAATAGCAGAGCCAGGCAAGGGTAACGAAAGCCGGGTAAAAGAAAAACCTGCAGGCGGAGGTCCCAGCATTTTTTCGGGGTTGGAGAAGCGCATGAAGTTGGAATCTTATTTTGAAACAGGTTTTCCGTTGCAACACCTGCCTAAAATATTGTTTGTAGTGTTATTAAGCCTGCTCTACATAGGCAACACCCATTATGCACAAAAAACGGTTCGTAAAATTGATCGCCTGCAATCGGAGGTAGAAGATCTGCGTGCAGATTACACAACGCTGAAAGCCGACATTATGTATGCCAGCAAGCAAAGCGAAGTGGCGCGCAGAGTAAAAGAATTAGGATTAAGAGAAAGTTTAACTCCGCCTTTTAAAGTAGTAGTTGACGCAAGTGAATATTAAGAAGTCCATATTAATCAGAGTACGCGTAGCCTTTTTAGGGGTGCTTGTTTTTGCCTTGTGCGTAGCGGCAAAAGTGGGGCACATTCAGATGGTAGATGGCGAAAAGTGGGAAAAGCTTAGTGATGAAATGCACTTTGACTATAAAAAGATTAAGGCTACCCGGGGCAACATTTATTCCGACAATGGCAGTTTGCTGGCAACCAGCTTGCCGTATTATAAGGTAGCGTTAGATCCAACCCTGGCCAGCAAAGAATTGTTTGCGGCCGGTATTGATACGCTTAGCATGAAGCTGGCTCACTATTACAAAGATCGTTCGGCAGCGGAATACAAACAATTGGTAAAAGATGCGCGGGCCAAGGGCAAGAAATACCTGGTGGTAAATCGCAAACAGATAAACTACCAAACAAAAAAAGAAATGATGACCTGGCCCATCTTCCGCGATGGAAGATACCGGGGTGGTGTGATTTTCGAAAAAATTGATGTGCGCTATCGCCCATTCTCTAATCTGAGTCGCAGAACGATTGGTTATGTAAACGAAGATGGCCAGGGAGCTGGATTGGAATTTAGTTTTGACGAAGCGCTGGGTGGGCAAGATGGTGAAGCCTTGTTTCAAAAAATTGCCGGAGGCTCGTGGATGCCGGTGTACGATGGCAAAAATGTAAAGGCGGTAGATGGATTGGACATTCACACCACATTGGATATTAACCTGCAGGATGTTGCAGAAACATCTTTGTACCGAGCCATGGAGCGCCACAATGCCGATGAAGGTACGGTGGTAGTAATGGAAGTAAAAACCGGGCACATTAAAGCGATCTCAAACCTGAGTAGCGATGGTATGGGCGGCTATACCGAGAAGTTTAATCATGCCGTGGGCGGATCGATGGAACCGGGCTCTACCTTTAAGTTGGTTACGATGATTGCATTGTTGGAAGATACTAACCTGAATCTTTCCGATACGATTAATACTGGCAATGGAGAATATTTATTCTATAACCGCAAGGTGCGCGATCACCACGAGGGTGGCTATGGAAAAATCAATGTAAAGAAGTCGTTCGAGGTTTCGTCTAATGTTGCAATGGCGCGCCTTACCGATAAATATTTTGGTACACGCCCATCTAAATTTTTAGAGCACGTAGATCGGCTCAAACTTTCAAAACCCTTGGGCCTGCAGGTAGCAGGCGAAGCGTATCCTAAAATACCACGGCCTACGGGCAAAGATTGGAGTGGTATTTCGTTACCGTGGATGGCCTACGGATATGGATTGGAAATTACCCCACTGCACACACTTGCGCTCTATAATGCCGTGGCCAACAACGGCAAAATGATTAAGCCGGTGTTTGTTACCGCCATCAGCAAAGCCGATAAAACAAAGCAGGATTTTGAAACAGAAGTGTTAGTGAACAAAATCTGCTCTAACAAAACGTTGGATCAACTTAAACTCTTGCTGGAAGGGGTGGTGGATAATGGTACTGCCAACAATTTGAAAAATTCGCACTACCGCATTGCCGGTAAAACCGGTACCGCGCAAATTCTTCAAAATGGAAAATACGAGAAACGGTACATCACTTCTTTTGTAGGATATTTTCCGGCACACGCACCCAAGTATTCAGCCATTGTGCTCATTAAAAACCCGCGCGGGTATTATCAATATGGTAGCAACGTGGCGGGCCCCGTGTTCAAAGACATAGCCGATAATATTTATGCACGCGACATCAATCTGCATACGGCTATGCAAAAACAAGAAGTGCTGGAAGCCGGTGTTTTTCCGGTAATCAAATCGGGTAAACAGGAAGAGTTGGTGATGCTTGCCAATGCGTTGGGGGTTTCGAATCACTCCACAACCGAAGAGGAGTGGGTTAAGTCATCAAAAAGCGGAAGTGCACTGATGTGGAAGCAAAACGCAATGGTGAAAGACCAGGTGCCCGATGTGGTTGGTATGACCTACCGCGATGCGATTTATGTGCTGGAAAAGGTTGGGCTGCACGTGGTGTACGAGGGCAAAGGGCGCGTTACCGAACAATCGCTTACACCCGGTACAAAAATTTCGAAGGGTTATAAAATTTATTTACGCTTAGGATAAATGGCCGAATTGAAAGACATATTATATAAAGTTCACATTACGGCTACATCTGGCGATATGAATGTGCAGGCAACAGGTGTTGCCTTCGATTCGCGTAAAGTGGAGCCGGGCTTTTTATTTATTGCTGTAAAAGGTACCCAGTCAGACGGGCATGCGTTTATTGAGAAGGCGGTAGCAAGCGGAGCAAGCGCTATTGTGTGTGAAAAATTACCCGATGCCATAGCCGTTCATGTTACCTATGTTACGGTTAAAGATAGTGCCAAGGCATTAGGAATTATTTCAGGTAATTTTTATGGGAACCCGGCTTCGAAATTAAAATTGGTTGGGGTAACCGGCACGAATGGAAAAACCACGGTGGCCACTTTGCTATTTAAGTTGTTTTCATCGTTGGGTTATCGTTGCGGAATGTTATCCACAGTTGTGAATAAAATTGTGGACAAAGAAATACCGGCAACGCATACCACACCCGATCCGATTCAGATTAACGAATTGTTAACCCAAATGCTGGCGGCAAACTGTACCCACTGTTTTATGGAAGTGAGTTCGCATGCCGTGGCACAGGGTCGCATAGAAGGCTTACATTTTGTGGGTGCATTGTTTACCAACATCACACACGACCATCTCGATTACCACCGGACGTTTGAAAGTTATATCCGTGCCAAGAAGGGATTTTTTGACGGACTTTCGTCTGAAGCCTTTGCGTTAGTTAACGTAGATGACAAACGCGGCATGGTAATGTTGCAGAATACCAAAGCAAAGAAATTGACCTACGGCCTGAAAAAGATGGCCGACTTCAAAGGAAAAATTATTACCAACTCGATTGAGGGCCTTGAGGTTGAAATTGCCGAACGCAGTGTTTGGTTTAAGCTGATTGGCGATTTCAATGCATATAATTTATTGGCTGTGTACGGAGCGGCCACCCTGTTAGGCGAAGACCCGGAAATGGTATTGATGAAACTTTCTGCGCTAACAGGCGCATCTGGAAGATTTGAATTGGTAATGCCCGGTACCAAGTTTACGGCTATTGTAGATTATGCGCACACACCCGATGCGCTGAAGAATGTGTTAGAAACGATCGAGCACTTTCGGTCTGGGACCGAACAGGTGATTTCGGTAGTAGGCTGTGGTGGCGATAGAGATAAAACGAAACGACCGCTTATGGCGGCCATCGCATGCAAGTATTCCAGCAAGGTGATTTTAACTTCGGATAACCCGCGCAGTGAGGACCCCATGGAAATTATTCGCGAAATGCAAAAGGGCGTGGGGCCAACGGAGGCAAAGAAAACCCTTGTGTTGGTAGATAGGGAAGAGGCGATTAAAACAGCGTGCATGCTGGCTAAGGAAAAAGATATTGTGCTGGTAGCAGGCAAGGGCCATGAAAACTACCAGGAGATTAAAGGGGTGAAGCACCCGTTTGATGATAAAGAAGTACTTACAAGAATGATTAAACTTTTTACTAATTAATGCTCTACTATTTTTTCGACTATATCGAAAAAACGTTTGACTTTCCGGGCGCGGGATTATTTCAATACATCTCGTTTCGTGCTGGTGCTGCTGCTGTATTGTCGTTAATGATTACAATTACCTTTGGTAAGAACCTCATTCACTATTTACGCAAAAAGCAAGTGGGCGAGAGCATTCGCGACCTCGGGTTGGAAGGTCAGATGCAAAAGAAAGGTACACCTACCATGGGTGGTCTTATTATTATTGCGGCCATCCTTATTCCAACTTTATTAATGGCCCGGTTGGACAATGTGTACATTATTTTATTAATCACCACCACCGTTTGGTTAGGGCTAATCGGTTTTCTGGATGACTATATAAAAGTGTTCAAGAAAAATAAAGAAGGCCTTGCAGGAAGATTTAAAATTATTGGGCAGGTAACCATCGGCCTGATTGTAGGTTTAACCTTATACTTTAACAATAGCGTTGTAGTGCGTGAAGTACGGCCTGCTACTACGGCCAGTATTCAAATCATTCAGCCAACGGAAGGAATTAAACTGGAGTATCGCGATGTGAAATCCACCACAACCACGCTCCCCTTTGTAAAGAATAACGAATTTGATTACAGCAGTATCCTTCCATTTCTCGATAAGAACTACACCTGGATTGTGTTTACTCTTATTGTGATTCTTATTATTACGGCAGTCTCCAATGGTGCCAACATTACCGATGGGATTGATGGACTGGCAGCCGGTACCTCGGCTATTATTGGACTTACTATTGCCATCTTTGCCTATCTCTCCGGCCGGGTGGACTTTAGTTCTTACCTGAATATAATGTACATACCCAATTTGGGTGAGCTTGTAATTTTTTGTACTGCATTTGTGGGTGCCTGTTTAGGGTTTCTCTGGTACAACGCTTATCCGGCCCAGGTGTTTATGGGCGATACCGGCAGTTTGTCATTAGGTGGCATTATTGCCGTGCTGGCATTAGCGGTGCGCAAAGAATTAATGATACCCTTGTTGTGCGGAATTTTCCTGATTGAGAATCTTTCGGTGATAGTGCAGGTAGCTTATTTTAAATATACCCGCAAGAAATACGGGGAAGGCCGCAGAATCTTTTTAATGTCTCCGCTGCATCACCACTATCAGAAAAAAAATATTCATGAAGCTAAAATCGTAACGCGGTTTTGGATTGTAGGAATTCTATTGGCAATACTTTCACTGGCTATGTTAAAACTGCGATGAGTAAGAAGATTGTCATATTAGGTGCTGGCGAAAGCGGAACGGGAGCAGCCTTGCTTGCCAAAGCGAAAGGCTTTGAGGTTTTTGTTTCTGACCAGGGAACTATAAAAGAGAATTACAAACGTGAGCTTGAAGTGTTGAAAATTCCTTTCGAAGAAGGAGTGCACACCGCTGATAGAATTCTTGCTGCCGATTTGATCATTAAGAGCCCGGGAATTCCCGATAAGGCGGAAGTAATCCGACAGGCCAAAGCAAAATCGATTGAAGTAATTGATGAATTGGAATTTGGATTCCGGCACCTCACCGGTAAGGTAATTGCCATTACCGGAACAAACGGCAAGACCACCACCACCCTGTTAACTTTTCATTTGTTGAAAGCGGCCGGGTTTAATGTGGCGTTAGCCGGTAATGTAGGCGAGAGCCTGGCTCGTAAGGTGGCCACTGCCGCGCACGACTGGTATGTAATAGAGATTAGCAGTTTTCAATTAGATGGTACTACAACCTTCCGGCCTGAGATTGGTATTCTCACCAACATTACTCCCGATCACCTCGATCGCTACGAGTATAAATTGGAGAACTACGTTAACTCCAAGTTCAGGCTGGTAAGCAGCATGACCGCACAAAATAAATTTATCTATTATAAAGATGATGCTATAGTAGGTGCGGAAATAAGTAAACGTACTGTAGCGCCAATAAAAGTTCCGGTATCGTTAACCGATTATACCTGCCCCATACACTTTGATGGTACTAAAATGGTGTTTCAGTTTGGTGCCGATGTGTTCATGTTATCGCAGGCGGAAACAACTCTTAAAGGGCCTCACAATCTTATCAACACCATGGCCGCAGTGTCGGCTGTTTACCTTGCAGGTGCATCGGTAAGCTCCATTAAGGCGGGTCTCTCAACTTTCAAAAATGCACCCCACCGATTGGAAACCATAGCCATTATTGATGGGGTAGAGTTTGTAAACGATTCTAAAGCAACCAATGTAGATTCTGTGGTATATGCGCTGGGAAGCTACACACAACCTTTAATATGGATTGCCGGTGGCATTGATAAGGGCAATGACTACTCGCTGATAAAGCAAGACGTTCAGCAAAAAGTTAAAACCTTAATCTGTTTGGGAAAAGACAATCAAAAGCTAAAAACTTTTTTTGAGCATGTAGTACCGGAGATAAAGGAAACCCAAACTGTAAAGGAATTGGTGCGCTTAGCGATGGAGTCGGCCCGCAAGGGGGATGTGGTTTTACTTTCACCGGCCTGCGCCAGCTTTGATCTATTTAAAAATTACGAAGACCGGGGCAACCAGTTTAGAGATGCAGTGCTGGAGTTAAAAAAAGAATTAGAGACTACCTAAAGCAGTGGTTATGGAAAAAATTAAAACATGGGTAGACAGAAATTTGCAGGGCGACCGGGTAATATGGGCGGTGGTGTTTGCGCTTTCGGTTATCAGCATTTTGGTAGTTTATAGTTCCATAGGCACACTCGCCTATAAAAAGGCAAACTCGCCAGAGTTTTACCTGGTTAAGCACACGTTTATGGTAGCATTAGGCCTGGCGGCTATGTGGTTTGCACATAAGATCGACTATCGGTACTATTCCAAACTTTCGCGGCTGGCTTTATGGGTTAGTGTGCCGCTGTTAATTTATACGTTCACCAATGGGGTAAACCTTAATGGCGCTAACCGCTGGATTATGATTCCGATAATCGGCTCATTTCAACCATCGGACTTCGCCAGCCTGGCGCTTATCATCAACCTGGCCAGCATGCTTTCTAAAAAGCAGCAGAATATTGAAGACATTAAAGAGTCTCTGATTCCTATTTTGATTTGGTGTGGCGTAATCTGTGGTTTGATAGCGCTTACGAATCTTTCTACGGCAGTATTGGTTTTTGCAACCTGCATGCTCATCATGTTTATTGGTCGGGTACCGGTTCGCTATCTCGCCATGCTGGTGTTAATCGGGTTGTTGTTTGGCTCGGCCGGTCTCTACTTTGGGCAACGATTGGATACGGCTATTAATCGTGTAAAAGATTTTTACGGCTATGTCGTAGAAGGAAAAGACTTACCCTTTCAGGCACAACATGGTATGATTGCCGTGGCAACCGGGGGTATAGTAGGAAAGGGCCCAGGCAACAGTGAGCAACGCAACATTCTGCCACACCCGTACTCCGATTTTGTGTATGCGATTGTAATTGAAGAGTACGGATTGATTGGTGGCGTGGTGGTACTGGTGCTTTATCTCATTCTGTTGCATCGAGGTATGAAGGCAGCCTATAACAGCGAGCGAGCCTTCGGTGGATTACTCTCGGCCGGCCTCGCTTTCGATATTGTGGGGCAGGCCATGGTAAACATGGGTGTAGTGGTAGGCTTGGGGCCAATTACAGGACAACCGTTACCACTCATCAGCATGGGTGGCACCGCACTGGTATTTACCGGGCTTTCGGTAGGAATTATTTTAAGTGTGAGCAGAGGCGAACAAGAGCAGCATTGGGGACAGCTGAAACCCGAAGGCGATGAGCGGATTAAAGAAAAAGATGTAAGTGCAAAAGCAGCATAAAATGTTAAAGCCCGAATAGTTTTAATGGGAGCAACCAAACCATATCGCCTAATAATAACCGGTGGCGGCACAGGTGGCCACATCTTTCCGGCATTGGCTATTGCCAATGAATTTAAGAGCCGCCATGCCGATTCTGAGATTCTTTTTGTGGGTGCTGAAGGTAGAATGGAAATGACACGCGTGCCTGAAGCCGGCTATAAGATTATTGGTTTGTGGATTAGTGGATTGCAACGCAGGCTTACGCTATCTAATTTATTGTTCCCTCTTAAATTAGTTACCAGCTATTTTAAAGCGAAGTCTATCATAAAAGATTTTAAACCCCATGCGGTAATTGGTACGGGTGGCTACGCCAGTGGTCCCATCTTGCTGGCGGCAACTAAAACCAAAGTGCCAGCATTAATTCAAGAACAAAATTCGTATGCGGGCCTTACCAATAAGCAAGTAGCCGATAAGGTACAACGCGTATGTGTAGCGTACACCGGCATGGAACGGTATTTCCCAAAGGAAAAAATTGTACTTACCGGCAACCCCGTGCGCAAAGATATTATTGAAGTAGAAAGCAAGCGCGAGCGTGCCAATAACCATTTTGGATTTACGGATAAAGAACGCACGCTTTTGATTTTAGGTGGTAGCCTGGGAGCGCGAACCATTAACGAGAGTGTGTTGGGCGGATTAGATAAACTGATTGATGCGCAGGTGCAGGTAATTTGGCAAACCGGTAAAACACATTACGAAAGTATTAAATCGCAAGTACAGAATAAGGATTTACGAAGAGTGCGCATTTATGATTTTTTAAAGCAGATGGATTTGGCCTATGCTGCGGCTGATGTAGTTATTTCAAGGGCCGGAGCGCTTGCAATTTCAGAATTGTGCCTGGCCGGGTGCCCCAGTATTCTGGTGCCCTCACCGAACGTAGCAGAAGATCATCAAACAAAAAATGCACTTACCCTGGTGCTGGCTGATGCTGCCCGCATGGTGAAAGACAGCGATGCCAAAACACAGCTTGTAAATGAAGCACTCAAATTGATTTACGATAACCAGCAATGTCAATTGTTGCGCGAAAACATTATAAGGCTGGGTAAGCCGAGGGCTACCGAGGAAATAGTAACTGAAATTGAAAAACTGATTGTAACCTAAACGTGAAACTGGAACAATACGATAGCGTTTATTTTTTAGGCATTGGTGGCATTGGCATGAGCGCCCTGGCACGATGGTTTAAACGGAAGGGGTTGCGTGTGGCTGGCTACGATCGCACGCCCACTCCACTTACACACGAACTTATCGAAGAGGGAATGGAGATTCATTTTGAAGATAACATAGCTTGTATTCCGGGTTATCTTTCAAAAGGCAAAACGCTGGTGGTATTTACTCCGGCAATTCCTAAAAACCACGAAGAACACAATTACTTAAAAACCCAGGGCTTTACTATTCTGAAGCGTTCGGAAGTGCTGGGTTTGCTTACCAGAAATTATAAGACCATAGCCGTGGCCGGTACACACGGTAAAACAACAACCTCATCGCTCATTGCGCATATTCTGAAAGAAGCGGGCAAAGATATGGTTGCTTTTCTGGGTGGCATTACCGCTAACTACGAGAGCAACCTGGTGATGCACGGGCAGGTAAATTCCAACACGATTGTGGTGGCTGAAGCCGATGAGTTTGATCGCTCCTTTTTGCGGTTGTTTCCGCATACAGCGGTGGTTACTTCAGCTGATGCAGATCACCTTGATATTTATGGCGATCATTTACAAATGCTGAGTTCGTACAAAGAGTTTATGAACCAGATTGTGCGCAAAGGAAATCTCATTTTACATGAATCGATAGCTGTATTGGCCAACGAGATACAGCATGTTGCAAAAGAAACCTATGGTATGAGCCGGGGACAATTTTTTGCCGGCAACATTGTTCCGATTAGTCGGGATGGATTTTTTGAATTCGACCTTTTGGGAGTAAGCCAAAAGTTCGAGAAGGTAAAGCTCGGTGTCCCCGGTTTTCATAACATGGAAAATGCGATTGCAGCAATACTGGTTGCGCGCAAATTTGGTGTGAATGATAAAACCATTCGTGCCGCCCTGGAGTCCTTTCGTGGTGTTAAGCGCAGGTTTGAATTTATTATTCGTAAACCCGATTTGGTGTACATCGATGACTATGCCCACCATCCAACGGAAATAGAAGCGTTTCTAACTTCTCTTAAAGAAATGTACAAGGGCCGGAAGATAACAGTGATTTTTCAACCTCACTTGTTTACGCGCACGCGCGATTTTGCCGAAGGTTTTTCGAAGAGCCTGAGCATTGCCGATGAAGTGTGGCTGATGGATATTTACCCGGCACGCGAAGAACCAATCCCCGGTGTTACTTCCGATATGCTCTATAATGATATTACCAGCCCGGTTAAAGTGCGTTGTACTAAATCAGATGTGCTTCAAAAATTGGCCGGGCATCCGCTTGAGGTGCTGGCTACCGTTGGGGCAGGCGACATTGATACGTTGGTAAAGCCAATTAAACAAATGCTTACAAAGGAATGAAATGGAAGTTGAACATACGGAGAGAAGTTACTGTGGTGGCCGTAGTGCTGGGGGTTTCTTTTTTGATTGCCTTTAGCGAGCGCAAGCAAGATGGGCTGATCTGTAAAGACATTATAATAGAATTAGATAACATACACGAAAATCATTTTCTGGACGAGGCGGATGTGTTGCGCATGTTAGAGGGTACACAATCTGTAAAGGGTATGGCGTTCGATCGGATGAATCTTCGAACAATCGAAAGCAAATTGAAGCAAGACCGGCACATAAGCGATGCAGAGCTGTACAGCGACCTGAAAGGAAATCTGGTAGTCAATATTGAGTTGCGCAGGCCTGTGGCCCGCATCATTCAGCCCGATGCACCCGATGCCTACATTGCGGAAGATGGTGTAGTCATGCCCGTGTCAGATAAATATACCTCGCGGGTTGTTCTAATTAGCGGGCCTTACAGCAAGCGCCTTGTGGAGATGGGTGATTTGCGAAAGCACCCCGAAGGCGAGAAGCTTCTTACTATGATTCGGTTTATTAACAAAAATAAATTCTGGCGGGCGCAGGTAGCACAATTAGATATTAACAGTTTGGGTAAAGTTACCTTGTTGCCGCAGGTAACGGGCCAACGGGTAGAGTTTGGTAAGGCTGAAGACATCGAACACAAGTTTAGCAAACTCATGATTTTTTATAAAGAAATTCTTCCGCAACGGGGTTGGACACGCTACGACCGTGTTAACCTGGAGTACGAAGATCAGATAATAGCAGAATAAATTTTTTTAAACTAATACCAAACACATAACAACCACTAACAAAAAGTAAATCATGGAAAAGGAAAAAATAGTAGTAGGCCTGGATATTGGTACAACCAAGATCTGCGCTATTGTTGGCCGTAAAAACGAATTTGGCAAACTCGAAGTACTGGGTATGGGTAAAGCCGAGTCAGAAGGCGTAATAAAAGGCATTGTAACCAACATCGACAAGACGGTATTCGCAATTGAAAAGGCAATTAAAGAAGCCAGCGATATGTCGGGTATTGATATTGGAGTAGTAAATGTGGGGATAGCGGGCCAGCACATCCGTAGTTCCATTCACCATGGCGGCATTACGCGCACCTCTAACGATGACGAGGTGAGCATTGAAGACGTAAATCGCCTGACGGAAGATATGTACCGCATTGTGATTCCACCCGGTAGCGAGATCATTCACGTAATGCCACAAGACTACATTGTAGATTATGAAGAAGGGATTAAAGACCCTGTAGGCATGAGCGGTGTAAAACTCGAAGCAGACTTTCACATTATAACAGCACAGACCAGCGCCATTAATAATATTAATAAATGTGTACGCAGAGCTGGTTTACAAATTGATGATTTAATTCTGGAGCCACTAGCGTCCAGCCTGGCCGTGCTGAGCGAAGAAGAGAAAGAAGCGGGTGTTTGTTTGATTGATATTGGTGGCGGCACAACCGACATTGCCGTATTTCATGATAGCATTATTCGCCACACCGCGGTAATTCCATTTGGCGGTAACATTCTTACCAACGATATACAACAAGGGTTGATGGTGATGGCACGCCAAGCGGAGCAATTGAAGACTCGGTTCGGCAAAGCGATTTCAGAAGAAGCGAGCCCCAACGAAATTGTTTCTATTCCGGGCATCCGCAACAGAACGGCAAAGGAAATTTCAGTAAAAAATCTTTCCAATATTATTCAGGCCCGCATGGAAGAGATTATAGAAATGGCGCACACCGAAATCATCAACTCAGGTTATGAAAACCGGTTGGCCGGTGGTATTGTAATTACGGGTGGTGGTTCTCAGCTCAGTTGTCTAAAGCAATTGGTTGAGTACATGACGGGTATGGATGCGCGCATCGGCTATCCCAACGAGCACCTCGGAAAAAGTAAACTGGAAGCAGTGAAGAGCCCCATGTATGCCACGGCTGTAGGGCTGGTGCTTTCGGGTTTCCGTTCTTTAGACGAACGCGAGGATCGGTACCGCGACAAGGTGCAGCACAAGCAACCGGTTAAAACCAAAAAGGAAAAGTCCAACCCGGCATCAGATTTTTTCAGCAACATCTTAAATAAAACGAAAGGGTTGCTGATTGATGACCTGGATGGAAAAAATGAATATTAAAAAAGATTAATCAACCACTAAAACAAAATAGTCATGTTTGAACCAGCAACAGGATACAAATTTGACCTCCCCAAGCATCACAAATCAATTATTAAAGTAATTGGTGTGGGTGGTGGAGGCAGCAACGCGGTTAACCACATGTACCGGCAAGGAATTAAAGATGTGGAGTTTGTAGTAGCCAACACCGACTTGCAGGCACTTAGCAGCAGTCCTGTACCCAACAAACTACAGCTCGGTGTAAACCTAACCGAAGGATTGGGCTGTGGCGCAAATCCCGAAGTAGGTCGTGCGGCTGCGATCGAAAGCAAAGAACAGATTCGCGAAATGCTAATGGGCACCAAGATGGTGTTTGTAACAGCCGGTATGGGTGGAGGCACCGGCACGGGTGCTGCTCCGGTAATTGCAAAAATTGCCAAGGATATGGACATCCTTACAGTCGGAATTGTAACGGTACCATTTTCATTTGAAGGCAAAAAGAAAATGGCCCAGGCAGAGCAAGGCATTGAGGCTTTTCGCTCCAGTTGCGATACCGTGTTGGTAATTCTAAACGATAAGTTGCGTGAAATTTATGGCAACCTGGCGGTGGGGCAGGCCTTTGCCGAAGCGGATAGTGTGCTTACTACTGCTGCAAAAGGTATTGCCGAAATAATTACACTGGCCGGGTATGTTAATGTGGACTTTCAGGACGTGCGCACGGTTATGTGGAATGCGGGTGCAGCCGTAATGGGTTCTGCAGAAACCCGTGGCGACAACCGCGCGATGAAAGCAGCCGAGCAAGCGTTGGCTTCGCCCTTATTGGATAATAAAGATATTATGGGTGCCAAAAAAATCCTGCTCTCCATAATTTCAGGTGAGGCAGCCGAGTTGCAAATGGATGAGCTAACAACAATTACGGAATACATTCAGGAGCAAGCTGGCGATGAGGCTGAGGTAATCTTTGGTCATGGTGTGGATGCAGCTTTGGAAGATCGCATTCGGGTAACAGTTATTGCAACGGGTTTTAATTCGGAAGGTAAAGTCCGTAAAAAATCGGATGAAAAGAAAGTGCATGAGTTAGACAAAGCTCAGATCTCGTTATTCGGTTCGGTTGATAACTCTGTGAATCAGTTAAATTCAGAATTGCAATTAAAGACCCGTCAAGATGGCGATAAGCCAATATTAGAGTCCGAGCCCTCGAAGACAATAGAGCCTGAGCCAAAGCAGACTCCGCAGGAAGAATCGCTGGAGGAACGTTCGTACACCTTTGTGATGGGCAAAGCAGAATTACCGGAAGAGGAGGGTGAAGAAAGTTTATTTGTCGATGACGAAGAGTTTGAAGTGGGCAAGGAAATTTCAGCCGACCAGGTAATCAACGAAGAGGGAATGATGGAGGTGCGTCACACCCGGGCCCGGCTGGAGCAACAGGCCAAAGAGCGCAGAGAAAAACTGAAAGCCGGCAAAAAGCAAGTGATGACAAAAGAAGACTTTACAGATAAGTGGACATTGCCGGCCTACTTGCGCAGAGGAGTTAAGATGGACAACGTGCCACACTCTTCGGAGTCGTTCATTTCGCGTTACAATTTAAATGACGATAACAATCTGTTGGGCAATAATAAATTTTTGCACGACAATGTAGATTAAAAAAGACAGGGAGCCGGCAGTGGTTCGTGGTTGGCCACTTGCCGTGCCTCGCTGTTCAAAGAAATGGCACATCCGGCACGACTGGTTTTACTCCATTCGTAGTGGTTGTTGGTAGTAAAGATTTTTTGCCGGTGCCGGAGTGCCTTATTTTTTAAACTGTGTTAACCCCATTTTTTTAGACTCAACGCCCCGACTTGTCGGGGCGTTGCTTTTTATAACAACCTGTAATTCACGCAGCAGCAAGGATGTGGCATAACTACCAACAACCTGATTAAAGGTTTGGCGCATCCCTTGCAATACACCGTGCAAATAAGTTATCAACCATGAAAACCACATGCCTCATTTTTATTGGATTAACACTCGTACTCACGGCTTGCGAAATTACAGTTGTTGAACCCCGGTATGATGCCCGCGACAAGGTGGTGGGTTCCTATCAACTGGAAGAATACAGCCAAACGTACCGGAGCTATACCCGTTATTCGGTGTACATACGAAAAAGCGGTTTTGGCTATGGCGCGAATGAGGTTGCTATTGAAAATTTTTACGGTACCGGTATAGATGTGTATGCTACCGTAGTAGCCGACAGGTTAACTATACCGTTACAAATTGTAAACGGATATGAGGTAGAGGGTGCCGGAACTATTTATTTCGATGAGCTCAGACTTACATACCGTGTGCGCGATACCTACACCCGTTCCAGCCCAGACTATTGCGAAGCGCGTGCCTGGTGGTAAGGTAGCTGATATGGGAAAAAGAATCGTTCCTCATCTTATGCGCTGGTAAAACCTGCCGGTCTTATCAGCGCATAGATTTTTAGATGTTCATCTTTAACCCGCATGAAGTTCAGGGATGCGATTCACTTAACAGGTTAAAGAGCTAAATTCAAACAGCCAGCCGATGTGTATTGAGTTTTTTTTGCAGCATCAGTTGTTCAATAGGCGCATCGAAAATGAATTATAAAAGAATCTTTCAGACATTTGGAGGGATAATATTAATTCTCTTCAAAGAGATACTCCGGCTTAAAATCAATTTCACAGCGTTTTAAGAGCTCTATGTACTCCTCTCTGAAGGTTTTTGTTGTATGGTGTTGCTCCTGGTTTTTAATATAGGAAACCACTACATCCAGTTGCAAATGACCTACCGTAAAAGCACCAAACCCAGTTTGCCATTCAAATTTTCCGGGCACCCATTTTTGTTCATTGATAAATCGGGATGAGTTGGCCTTGATGTCGCGCACAAGATCAGATAAGTTGTTATCCGGTTTCATACCGATTAGTAGATGCACGTGGTCGGGCATACAGTTGATGATAATCAATTTTTGATTTTTATTGCTGATAATTCCTGTAATGTATTTGAATAGCTGTTCGCGCCATTTTGATGCGAGTAGGTTGGCACGACCCTTTACGGCAAAAACCACGTGAAAATATAATTGTGTGTAGGTGTTAGCCATAGCGTTTGTATTGTGGAATGGGTAAGGATGATAAGAAAAAGTTTGATTTGGTGGGCCTGTAAGATGCCGGATGTTTTAGGTTGAACTGTGAAAAGTAATGTATTGTTGTGTTAGTATGGCCTGGAAGGGCGGAATGTCAATAGAAACGGCTCGGTATCAGATAATAAGCTCCGTAGGAGCGTACAAATCAATATTACGCTCCTCCGGAGCTCTGTGGTAATCTGGTTTGCTGGTTATACACATGTGGCTGCGCTGCATCCATTCACACTTAATCGCTTGTTATGTGTTACAAGTAGTCACCTAATAAATAATCCTATACCGGTTAGCCCTGTAAGGGCGGTATGTGTATAGAACCAAAATTAATTGGTAAACAAGCTCCGTAGGAGCGATACAATTTCGTAATCAGTTTCGCAATTAGAGATGATTCCAGCATCCAATAGTTCGTGTCGCTCCTCCGGAGCTCTGGTGGTAATCTGGTTTGCTAGTTATACACATTTGGCTGCGCTGCAGCCATCCATTCGTAATCAGTTTCCAGGTGTACTAAAATTTCATCTAATAAATAATCCGTTCTGTTAGCCCTGTAAGGGCGGTATGTGTATAGAACCAAAATTAATTGGTAAACAAGCTCCGTAGGAGCGATACAATTTCGTAATCAGTTTTCGCAATTAGAGATGATTCCAGCATCCAATAGTTCGTGTCGCTCCTCCGGAGCTTTGTGGTAATCTGGTTTGCGGTTTATACACATCTGGCTGCGGTCAAACACCCATCAATATTTAAAAAAAAAGAGATTGGAATAACCCAATCTCTTTGCCTACAAAAACATTAAAAATCTTAAACCACCTGCGCCTGTAACTTTTGTGCTAGCACCGACTTCGGAACGGCTCCCACCTGTTTATCCACCACTTGCCCGTTTTTAAACACAAGCAAGGTAGGAATGGAGCGCACCCCAAAGCGTGCGGTTACCTGTGGATTTTCATCCACATTCAGTTTTGCAACCACTGCTTTGCCGTCATAGTCGCTGGCCAGTTCTTCTACAACCGGACCTATCATTTTGCACGGACCGCACCACTCGGCCCAAAAATCAACTAAAACCGGCTTTTCTGAATTGATCGTTTGATCGAAAGTTGCATCGGTGAGTTCTAGCGTTTTACCCATAAAAATTTATTGTTAATGTTTAGTTTATTTCCTGATCTACTGGTTCCAACATAAAGGTAGGTGAAAATGTTCCAAGTTCCGGTTTTTCGGTAGATAAAGGTTTTGGTTGTGAATCGGTAAGCCATCGCGTTTCGGCTTTGTCGGTAATTATTCCCACCTCCGAAAATTTCTTCAGGTCGCGCACCAGTTGGTTACTTATTTTTATACGTTGGCTGCGCGCCAGCAACTCGGTTTGTAAGCCTTCCGCTGCATCGCGGATAATTATTTTCAGGCTACTGTTGCCCGCATTTTTTTTGACGAGCTTTTCCAACGATTCGATGAATTCGTTCGAAATGGTATCTACTCCACACCGCAAGGCCAACCCTTGTACGCGTTTGGAGGCCAGTTCGTTCAGGATTTCAATGTTGCGGATTTTGAACTCAAGCTCTTGATCGCCCCACGTTTTGCGGGCCACGTTCCCCTCCACAAACAAAAACATGCCTGGCGACATGTACGCTTTAAATTTGATGTAGTCTTCGCTCCATAGCATAAACTCAAATTTACCGCTGTAGTCTTCCATTACCAGTTTGCCAAATGGGCGCCCGGTTTTAGTCATGCGGTGCTCAACGCCCGAAACGATACCACCTACTTTGCACTCTTTCCCTTCCAGCGAGCTGAGGTCGGTAAGACTGCTTAGGGTAGTGGTGCAGAATGAGTCCATCTCCAGCTTAAAATTATCTAATGGATGCCCTGAGATGTACACGCCTACAACTTCCTTTTCAAAGTGGAGCTTTTCGATTTCACTAAACGGGTCGATTGACTCAACTTTGGGTGGAGGCATTTTGGTGCCGGATGCTTCTCCAAACAAACTTGCCTGCGCACTCTGTGCTTCCTGCTGTAGCTTGCTGGCATATCGAATTACTTTCTCAGTTAAAGATAGGTCGCCTTCTTTACCGGATATGTAATGCTTGCGGTGGTACTCCGGAAAGCAATCAAATGCACCGGAAAGAGCAAGGCACTCAAATGTTTTTTTGTTTACCGAGCGGTTGCTGAGCCGTTGGGCAAAATCAAAAATATCTTTGTAGGGTCCGTGGGCATCTCGCTCACTAATAATTGCCTCTACAGCCGCTTCGCCCGAGCCCTTTATCGCACCAAGGCCAAACCGGATTTGCCCTTGCGCGTTTACTTCAAAATTTACTCCCGACTCGTTGATGTGCGGGCCGAGCACTTCAATACCTTGTTTGCGACAGTCTTCAATAAAGTAGGTAACATTGTCTAAGTTGCTTTGCGCGTGCGTAAGAATTGCCGCCATGTATTCGGCTGGGTAGTTAGCTTTAAGGTAGGCGGTATGATATGCCACCAGCGAGTAACACGTAGAGTGGGATTTATTGAAAGCATATTCAGCAAACGACTCCCAGTCTTTCCACACTTTTTCGGCAATCTCAGAATTATGTCCATTGGTCTTGCAGCCTGCAATGAATTTATCCTTCATCTTATCGAGTACCTCCCGCTGTTTCTTCCCCATTGCTTTTCGCAGTACATCCGCATCGCCTTTCGAAAAATTGGCAAGCTTCTGAGAAAGCAGCATCACCTGTTCCTGGTACACGGTAATTCCATAGGTATCTTTCAGGTACTCTTCCATTTCTGGTAAGTCGTACTTAATGGCTTCGCGGCCATGTTTGCGGGCAATAAAAGCCGGAATGTATTCCATGGGCCCCGGCCGGTACAAGGCGTTCATGGCAATCAGGTCTTCAAACTTATCAGGCTTTAGGCTGCGCAGGTAGTTCTGCATGCCGTCCGATTCAAATTGAAAGGTGCCCGTGGTATCTCCCCGCTGGTACAAGTGATACGTTTTAGTATCGTCCAACGGCACGCGGTCTATATCTATTTCAATGCCCTTTGTTTTCTTTATGGTGCGAATGGCCGTTTTAATTATCGATAGGGTGGTTAACCCAAGAAAGTCCATCTTTAATAAGCCGGCACTTTCTACAACGCTGTTATCAAACTGGGTAACCAGCATGTCCGAATCTTTGGCTGTAGATACCGGCACAAAACGAGTTAGCTCATCGGGTGTAATAATTACTCCACAGGCATGCGTGCCGGTGTTACGCAGCGATCCCTCCAATACAATAGCTTGTTTAAGTACCTGGGCTTTCAGGTCGGTACCCTTCTTAATTTCGTTCAGCTCCTTTACTTCTTCAAACGCTTTTTGAAGTGAGGTACCCGGGCGCTCGGGTACCATTTTGGCCAGCCCGTTAGCTTCTGCCAATGGTAATTCCATTACGCGGGCGCAATCGCGTATAGATGATTTGGCGGCCATGGTTCCATAGGTAATAATTTGTGCTACCTGTGCATGGCCGTATTTTTCAATTACATACCTTAATACCTTGTCACGCCCTTCATCATCAAAGTCAATATCAATATCGGGTAGCGATACCCGGTCGGGATTCAAAAAGCGTTCGAACAGTAAATCGTAGGCAATGGGATCTACATTTGTGATGCCGATGCAGAAGGCTACTGCCGATCCGGCCGCTGAGCCGCGACCCGGGCCCACGCTTACACCCAACTCGCGTGCTTTTGAAGTAAAATCCTGTACAATCAAAAAATATCCCGGGTAACCAGTTTTCTTAATTGTTTCCAATTCAAAGTCTAAGCGTTCTTTTATTTCGTTGGTTAATTCCGGATATCTTCTTTTTGCTCCTTCGTAGGTAAGATGGCGCAGGTAGTCGTCTTCACTGGCAAACTCTTTTGGAATTTGGAATTTTGGCAGCAGTACCGAACGCTTTAATTCATACGTTTCTATTTTATCAACTATTTCTTGCAGTGTGTCAAACGCTTCGGGTAAATCGCGAAAGAGTGTTTTCATTTCTTCCTGCGATTTAAAATAGTAGTGGTTGTTGGGCAGCCCAAAGCGGGTACCACGCCCCGCACCAATGGGTGTGGACTGAAACTCACCTTCCTTTATACATAGGAGAACATCGTGGGCGTTGGCTTCTTCTTTGGTAAGATAAAAACATTCGTTGGACGCAAAGTATTTTACCTGGTGCTTGCGGGCAAACTTGAGTAACGTTTCGTTTACCCGATCTTCTTCGCGGGTATCGTGCCGATTCAATTCTACATAAAAATCATCACCAAATAAGTTATGCCACCACACAAATGCATCTTCTGCTTGTTTCTCGCCCACGTTTAAAATCAGGTACGGGATTTCGCTGGTTAAACTGCCGGTAGTTGCAATTAACCCTTCGCGGTAGGTGGCTACTAATGCTTTGTCAATCCTTGGGTAAATTCCGTAAAGCCCCTCGGTAAAGCCGAGCGAACTGAGTTGAGCCAGGTTATGATACCCAGTTTTATTTTTGGCTAACAGAACCTGGTTATAGCGTTTATCCGGATTGTCTTTAGTGAATTTTGTTTTTTTTCGTTCATCGGCAAGATATAGTTCGCAACCTACAATGGGTTTAATGCCGTGCTTCTGGGCTTCGCTCACAAATTTAAAAGCACCATACATGTTACCGAAATCGGTAAGTGCTACAGCCGGCATTTTTAGTTCTTGAGCGCGGGTTATTATTTCCTGCACGTTGGGTACCGCTTGCAGTACCGAAAATTGCGAATGCACGTGCAGGTGGTAAAAAAGTTTGTCGGTTAGATCAACCTGGCTGTGCAAGGTGTAATCCACGCCTTTTGCTTTTTCTCGCTTGCCCGAATTACCCGCTTCCAGGTCAGGCTCCTCATATATAATAGAGTCAACCGGGGTAGTGTCGATGGGTTGAACTACCTTTTTTTGCAAGAGGCCGAAAAAGCAACGAGCCGTGGCGGCCACATCGTAGCTGGCATCGTGCGCATCTTCAAACGGTTTACCAAAAAGTTTTTCATGCAGTTCTACCAGGCGGGGCATTTTCAGCTTGCCACCTATACCGCCACTTAGTTGGCAAAATTCAATGCTACTAATGCCGGTGTCAAGTTTAGGCAGTGCCAGAAAACTTTCGGTGGGCAAAGTGCACCGAATAAACTCTGCACCGATAATATTAATATCAAACTCGATGTTATGGCCAACCAGCAGTTGTGTTTGTCGCAAATCAGCCATAAACTCAGCCAGCACCTCGTTCAGGTTGTGCCCTTCTTCTAAAGCCCGTTGGGTAGAAATGCCGTGCACCTGCTCGGCTTTAAAGGGAATATCAAACCCATCGGGTTTTATAATGGAGTTCTTGCGTGAAATTAATTTTCCGGAATTATCGTGCAGTTGCCAGGCTAACTGCACTAGCCGTGGCCAGTTATCAAGGTCGGTAAGGGGTGCAGTTTTATTATGCGGAATACCAGTGGTTTCCGTATCAAAAATCAAGTACATCTAAAAAATTAAGTAGTGGTTGTACGGGTAAAAATAGTGGGAAGAGTACCGTGTTTCCAAGTAATCCCACGGTGGGATGGGCCATCGCAAAATGGGTCGTTTAGGGCGCAAAAATTACTCGAAATCATTGCTTTTCAGGGTTTTAAATCCTGCGGGGATTTTTGCCATAGCTCCGGCAAAAAAAATTATCAGCCATGAAAAGGTTATTGGAACAATCGAGGCAGGTGGTGTGCAGGGAGTGGTTCCTTATGTTTATGATCGGGATTATTTCTATTGTGCTTTACTTGTTCAATAATTGGCTGTGGTAACTGTGCGCTGCCAGGTCGCATCAGGCTTTATTTAGAACTCATCAAAATTCTCCTATCGATTGTTTGGTATAGCTTTGCGAAGTAATTTTGATTCGTTTCAAAAAAAACTAAAGTTAAACCTCACAACCAATGATCAACACCATAAACCATCCTAAACAAGGGTGCCATGTGGTTGGTTATTTGTGTGATAAAAAGCTACCCGCATGAAATGGTTCTTAGATCTCTTTTCCAGTTCGCTGGGAAGAAAAGTACTCATGGCCCTAACCGGAATTTTTCTCATTCTCTTTTTGGCGGTACACCTGGCCGGCAACCTGCAGTTACTGAAAAACGATGGTGGTAAGGCATTTAATATTTATGCCGATTTTATGGGCCACAACCCACTCATTCAACTTGTATCAAAAGGCAACTTTGCGTTTATTCTGCTGCATGCCATCTGGGGCATACTGCTTACCATCAAAAACAGAAAAGCACGGGGCCCGGTTGGCTATGCAAATCCCAACAAAAGTTCTATTTGGGCCTCGCGCAACATGGGTGTGTTGGGCACCTTGATATTAATTTTTCTGGTTGTGCACCTGAAGGATTTTTATGCACAGGCGCATTTCGGAAGTCTGAGTACCCAGGTTTATGATGGGAAAGCCGTGACCGATCTTTACGGCCAGGTTGCTTACTGGTTTAAAGTAGAATGGTATGTTGCGCTTTATGTGGTGTGCATGGCTGCGCTTGGGTTTCACCTGTGGCATGGCTTTACAAGTGCGTTTCAAACACTGGGCTTAAACCATATGAAGTACAATCCTGTTATAAACTTTGTAGGAAAGGCCTTTGCAATTATAGTACCCATTGCATTTGCCATTATTCCAATCTTCATGTACCTCGGTATAACGTTTTAATCTCTGTTTTCAATAATCCTTAAACATACACCATGAAGCTAGAATCTAAAATTCCGGAAGGACCCTTAGCCGAAAAGTGGACGAAACATAAATTCAACCTTAAGCTGGTTAACCCGGCTAACAAAAGAAAGTACGATGTAATAGTGGTGGGTACTGGTCTTGCCGGAGCCTCTGCCGCAGCCTCGCTTGGCGAGTTAGGGTACAACGTAAAAGCTTTCTGCTTTCAAGATAGCCCCCGCAGGGCGCATAGCATAGCCGCGCAAGGCGGTATTAATGCTGCCAAAAATTATCAAAACGATGGCGATAGTATTTTTCGCCTTTTCTACGACACTATTAAAGGTGGCGACTACCGTGCCCGCGAAGGGAATGTTTACCGGCTGGCAGAAGTGAGCGTAAATATTATAGATCAATGTGTAGCGCAAGGTGTACCCTTTGCGCGCGAATATGGTGGCCTGCTCGCTAACCGATCGTTTGGCGGGGCGCAGGTATCGCGCACGTTTTATGCCCGCGGACAAACCGGGCAACAATTATTGCTGGGTGCCTATGGTGCATTAAACCGGCAGATAGCCAACGGCAAAGTAAAAATGTACAACCGCACCGAAATGCTGGATGTGGTAGTCGTAGATGGCAAAGCCCGCGGTATTATAATACGCGATTTAATTACCGGCAAGATCGAGGCGCACAGTGCCCATGCCGTGCTGTTGTGTACCGGTGGCTATGGCAATGTATTTTATCTATCCACCAATGCAAAAGGATCGAACGTTACGGCTGCCTGGCGTGCACATAAAAAGGGTGCCTTCTTTGGTAATCCGTGCTTCACTCAAATACACCCTACGTGCATTCCGGTATCGGGCACACACCAATCCAAGCTTACGCTGATGTCAGAGTCGCTACGCAATGATGGCCGCGTGTGGGTTCCTAAAAAAGCTATGCCTGGCTTGAAGTCGAAAGATGCCATGAACTTGCCGGAATCTGAACGCGACTATTTCCTGGAAAGAAAATATCCTTCGTTTGGTAACCTCGTGCCTCGCGATGTAGCCTCGCGCAATGCCAAGCAGGTTTGCGATGAAGGCCGTGGGGTAGGGTCGGGGTTGGCAGTGTTTTTAGATTTTACAGATGCAATCAAACGCGATGGCGAAGATGTAATCCGCGCCAAGTATGGAAACCTGTTCGACATGTATGCACAAATAACAGGCGAAAATCCTTACAAAGGCCCCATGATGATCTATCCGGCCGTGCACTACACCATGGGCGGCTTATGGGTTGACTATAACTTGATGACAACTGTACCGGGCCTCTATGCGTTAGGCGAAGCAAATTTCTCCGATCACGGAGCCAACCGGTTAGGCGCCAGTGCCCTGATGCAAGGGTTAGCTGATGGCTATTTTGTTATTCCTTATACCCTTGGCGATTACCTGGCTACCATTGGGTGGAACGATAAAGTAAGTACCGACCATGCTGCCTTTAAAGAAGCCTTAGACAGCGTGAACGAGCGCACCAACAAGCTGTTAAGCATTAAAGGAAAGAAAACGGTGGACGAGTTTCACCGACAACTTGGGCTTACCATGTGGGAATATTGTGGCATGTCGCGTAGCGAAGCAGGGTTAAAGAAAGCCAAAAAAATTATTCAGGATTTAAAAGCGGAATTTTGGAGTAATGTAAATGTGTTGGGTGGTGCGCAGGAGCTTAACCAGGAATTGGAAAAAGCTGGGCGCGTAGCCGACTTTATCGAGCTGGGTGAATTAATGGTGGACGATGCCCTCAACCGCTCAGAGTCGTGTGGCGGCCACTTCCGCGAAGAGTCGCAAACACCCGAAGGCGAAGCCATGCGCAAAGACGATGAGTTTACTTACGCGGCCGCATGGGAATATAAAGGCGACAACCAGCCGGAAGTGCTTCACAAGGAAGAATTGAAATTTGAAAATGTAAAACTTACTCAACGTAGCTATAAATAATTATGAAGATTACGTTAAAAGTCTGGAGGCAGAAAGACAACAAAAGCAAAGGCGAATTCAAAACCTACGAGCATACCCATGTATCGCCCGATATGTCTTTTCTTGAAATGATTGATGTGTTGAATGAAGAGCTCACGCTTAAAGGAGAAGAACCCATAGCGTTCGATCATGACTGCCGCGAAGGTATTTGTGGTATGTGCAGCTTGTACATCAACGGCCACCCGCATGGGCCTTTGCAAACCACCACCTGCCAGCTGCACATGCGCTCGTTTACCGATGGCCAAACCATTACTGTTGAACCGTGGCGGGCAAGTGCATTTCCGGTAGTTAAGGATTTGGTAGTAGATCGCTCGGCATTCGATCGCATTCAACAAGCCGGTGGGTATGTAAATGTAAATACCGGTGGTGTGCCCGATGCCAATGAAATACCTATTCCGAAAAAAGTAGCCGATGAAGCATTCGATGCCGCTACCTGCATAGGATGCGGGGCCTGTGTGGCAGCCTGTAAAAATGCTTCGGCTATGTTGTTTGTAAGCGCCAAAGTTTCGCAGTTTGCTTTATTGCCACAGGGCCAGGTAGAGCGAAAAGAGCGGGCGGAAAAAATGGTAGCCCAGATGGATGCCGAAGGCTTTGGCTCGTGTACAAACACGTATGCGTGCGAGGCCGAGTGCCCAAAAGGAATAAAGATAACCAACATTGCGCGTATGAACCGCGAGTATTTTACGGCTATGCTCAGCTCTTACCAGATTGAATCGGGTGGCGGTGGCGAATAGAAAATTTTTGAATAAACAAAAGCCCGGCTATGCCGGGTTTTTGTTTTGCGTAGGTAGAGAAATCTTGGGGCGATGAGTTAGGTTTCTTTCCCAGTCTTTCCCAGCAGCGTCTCCCGCATCGGGGACGCTGCGTTTCTGAGGGCATGGGATCAATCCTTAACGATTAGTACTCCAGGTTCATTGGTGAAAGGTAGTAGGCAGCAGGAGAATCAGAGCGAAGGATCTCATCTGCATTCAATCCTTCGCTGCACCAGCTCAGATTCAGGGTAGTGAGGGTGCATTCGCTCACTCACTTTTGCAAACTCCAATAGCGGTGCGGCCGCTGGCAATAGATTTGTTAAACGACTCGCCAATATTACCGGCTGCCAACACCACATCGCGCCCCGGACCGGTATCGGCCAGGTGTATTTTAATACACGCTTCAAGTTGTAAAAGCCCGGCATAGGTTACCTCCGTTTCGTTCGCTAATCGCGTAAGCCATGTTTCGCTTTTACCAGTGCGGGCATCTACCGGGTTAAGCAACACGGCAACTTCTACATCAGCCTGGCTTACATCACCCAAGTGCACGTGCACCGGCAACCTATCGGAGCCGTCCGTACCCGTAAGGTTAACTACAATTGTGGTGGTGCCGTCTCTGCGCTCTTTAAACACAACCGTTCCGGAAATTTCATATTCAGAGCCGGGTCTGAGGGCATAAGTCATTTCGTTGCCGGTAAAATCAGAAGTGTTTTCGCTTTCCTGGCAGGCCAGAGTTATCAAACCCATCCAAACTATCCACATAACTCGTTTCATTGCACTTCGGTTTAGATCACTAAAATTAGAAATTTTTGCAAAAAATCCCGTTTCTTGCCGGCCCTAATCATGCCTACTGGGTAATTCCGGCCAATTGGCATAGATATGGTATATTCGCTAACGAAATAAACTGGCTATTAATCTGTGAAACGTTTACTAATTCTTTTCCTTCTTCTGGCCGGTTGCAGCCCTTCGGTTAACACGAATTTAAAGACGAACCTTCAAAACCCGAAGCCCGAGTGGCTTTCGGCCAAGCCGGAGCTTTCGGCATACTACACGGGGGTTGGGCACAGTGCCAAAAATGGCAATAACAATTACATACAGGCAGCCAAAAAGAGTGCATTAGACGACCTGGTGTCGCAAATAAAGGTTAATGTTTCTTCCACCTCTTTGCTTACGCAGATCGATGTAAACAAGGAATTTCAGGAGAAGTATGAGCAGATCATTCAAACCACGGCCGCTGACGAGATTCAGGAGTTTGAAATGGTTGGCGCGTGGGAAGATGACTTAAACTATTGGGTGTATTACCGGTTAAGCAAACAGCGCTATAAAGAAATTAAAGATCAGCAAAAGCGAAATGCAGTGGCGCTGGGGCTTGATTTTTTTACCAAGGCAAAGGAGGCCGAACGCAAAGCCGAGCCGGTTGTAGCGCTTGGATTTTATTACCAGGGGTTTAGGGCTATCGAAAAGTACCTGGACGAGCCCATCCGGCTTGAGTTTGAAGGCAAAGAAATTTTGCTTACCAACGAAATTGTAGCCAGCATGCAATTGTTGATGGACAAGATTGCCATTGCGGTTGACCCCAAAGAACTGTTACTAAACCGGAGGCTGGCCGACAACAACCTTACTGTGCTTGCCCGGGCAGTTGAGAAGAGCAATGGCAAACCCATTGCCGATTTACCTTTAACAGCGGCCTTTGAAAAAGGAGCCGGTGATGTTTTTCGCACGTATAAAACCGACCCGAACGGTCAGGCCAAAATTCTGCTTACCAAAATAACCTCGCGCGACATGGAGCAGACGGTGGGCGTGAAGTTGGATGCGATGAGTTTTGCCGGCCATGCTCAAGACGAAATTTACTCGCTCATAACTCAAAAAATGGTAGTACCTCACGCAGTAGTATTGCTAAAGGTGCAACGCCCCCTGGTGTATGTAACTGCTTCTGAAAAAAGCCTCGGTAAGGAAAAACAAAACCAGCAGCTAACCAACCGTATAAAAAATTACCTGTCCAATGCCGGTTTTGAGTTTACCGAAGATCGTGGCAAGGCCGAATTGTGGCTGGATGTAAACGCCAACTCCGAGCAGGGATCAGCCACCGGTAGCATTTATATTACTTTTGTAACGGCAGTAATCCGGGTTTCTACAGCCAAAGAAAACCGCGAGATCTATGCTACTACTTTAGACCGGGTAAAGGGCTTTAGCCTGGACTATGAACGCTCCAGCCAGGAGGCCTACAACAAATCGCTTGAAGCGCTTAACAACGAAAAGTTGCCCGAGTTGCTGAACGCGATTTTGCAATAAAAACCAAGATTTTAAGGCAAGCGAAGCCCAAAATGAAAATGAAAAGTACTGTGGCCTGTTAATTGCATTATTGTAAATTGCATAACCAAATTCCAAAATAGATTATGAAAAAGTTAAACTACATTTCGATTGCTGTGTTACTGACAGCCGTTATTATGGCCGGCTGTAAAGGCAAAGAGAAAATTCCTGCTGGCGAAAAAGAAGTGGTTGTTCCTTGTTCGGGTTCTGACTACTTCACCACTAACAAATTCTTTAGAGCGAACTCCATTGGCGAAAGCCAGGATCAGGTGACTTCTAAAAAGAAAGCCCTTACCAACGCCCGCAACGAATTAGCCCAGGCCATTAATACTACGGTAAAAACGGTTACCGACAACTACGTAAACTCGCGCGAGTTCAATAACAAAGAAGAAGTGGAAGAACGCTTTGAAAGTTTAAACCGCGAGGTGGTAGATCAAACCTTATCGGGAATACGCACCCTTTGCGAAAAATTGGTACGCACCGAGCAAGGCACCTACAAAACCTATGTAGCAATTGAGCTTTCGGCCGATGAACTGGTTTCTAAATACAACGAGCGGCTTACAAAAGATGAGCGTTTGAAAATTGACTACGACTACGAGAAGTTCAAAGAGACTTTCGAAAAGGAAATGGCCAAGATGGGAAACAAATAACCCTCCGACTAAATCGTAAAATCCCGGGCAGCCGGGATTTTTTATTTCTTCCCACTCAGCATGGCTGGTTATTCTACTACATCGTTGCAAAAAAAGTTGGGCCTCAAAACGGGGATGGCCCTTTATTGCAAAGGCGAGCCCGCGGCTTACTGGGATTGGCTTGCACCCTTACCACAATCTGTAAAATTGGTAAAGCGACCCACCACCCAATCGCTTGATTTCATTCACATTTTTGTGCTTTCCCGGCTTGAGTTTGAATCGGCATTTAAAAAACTGAAGCCCGCCCTGAATAAGCAAGGTTTGTTGTGGGTGTCCTGGCCTAAGAAAAGCTCGGGTGTTAAAACCGATCTGGATGAAAACATCATTCGGGCTTTTGGATTAGCCACCGGCCTGGTGGATGTAAAGGTGTGTGCCGTTGACGAAACGTGGTCGGGATTGAAGTTTGTTTATAGGTTGCAGGATCGTTAAAGACGTTCAGCGAAATCCATCACGCAATTGGTGCGATACGTTTTGTGGGGTTCGATGGCGATTCCTACCCATTTGTAGGTTGGCTCCAGAATGTTCTTGCGGTGCCCCAGCGATTCAATACCATCATCAATTAAAAGTTGCATTACAAATTCAAGTGCCGAGGTTTGGCCATACGCACAATTTTCTGCAATTCTGCCTTGGGCATTTGCCTGCGAGCGTACACGCACATTGAACGGTGTGCCATCAGAACTTTCATGTCCTGCCTTTCCACTTGTGCCCATATCGTTAGCGTGCGCACGCGCCACGGTTGTTAAGGCGGGTGCCTCCACCAATGCGGCCATGGCTTTGGTCTGCTTCAAATCCTGTAAAAGCGATTTAGCAAATTTGTTGGTGGTAAGATTTTGTTGCCGGATATACGGCAAAGCCCGTGTTTCTATAAATTTTTTTGGATTGGTGCGAACTTCGTTTAAAAGAATCAGTACTTCCTGCTCCTGATTTTGGGCTATGCTATATGCACTAACCAACCAGGCAGCAAGAAGCAAAGCACTTTTTACAATTGCCTTAATCATTATTTTCCAATTAAGAGATTCCCAGGCGTTTTTGTATTTCTTCCAACGATACACCTTTGGTTTCAGGAAAACGTGTTACTACCCAGATTAACTGCAGGGTCATCATGCAGGCAAAAAAGACAAAGATGATCCATGGGTCGTCTTTCAGCAGCCCTTCTTTTGCATCCAGAAACACAGGCATAACCAATGTGATAGTAGCCGCAAAAACCCAATGAATGCTGGCTCCGAAAGACTGCCCCAGGGCCCGCGATTGATTAGGAAAAATTTCGGCTATAAAAACCCAGATAACTGCGCCTTGCCCCACTGCGTGGGCAGCAATAAATAGCAGCAGAAAGCTCATTAAAAACAATTCGCCTGTGTGGAAATAGAATGCATAGGCCACCATGGAAAGGCTGAGCATATACCCCAGCGAGCCCACTAACATCAGATTTTTTCTGCCGGTTCGATCGATGAGGTACAACCCAACAAAAGTGAAAACCAGGTTGATGCCACCAATGGCAATAGAATTAAACAGCGAATCTTTGGCGGCAAGCCCCGCGCGCTCCAGAATTTCAGGTGCGTAGTACAAAATAAAATTAATGCCCGATAGCTGATTGAAAAATGCTATAAAGAATGCGAGGGTAATCGGTTTGCTTAGCTTTTTGGCAAAAAACTCTTTCACTGAAAGCGAGCCGGAAGCTGTTGCGTTCGACTCGGTAATTTCCCGCACAGCAGATTCGGTATCGGTAGTGCCCAGATCAGCAAGAATTTTTTTGGCTGCTGCTAAATCGTTTTTGCGCGTAATTAACCAGCGCGGACTTTCCGGAATGCGCACCACCAAAAGTGTATAAGCGAGGGCTGGAATTGCTTCCACTCCCAGCATCCACCGCCAGTCGTTCTGCCCATCAAAGCCAATTAAAAAGTAGTTTGATAAGAATGCGATGAGAATACCAAATACAATATTGAATTGGTACATGGCTACCAGCCTTCCACGAATGTTGGCCGTAGAAATTTCTGCAATGTAGGTAGGCGCAGCTACTGACGATACCCCAACACCCAGGCCACCAATAAACCGAAAGAAGGAAAAAGTATAAGGATCGGTAGCCAATGCAGAGCCAATCGCGCTGATACTATAAAGGGCACCTATCCACAGCAGAATTTTTTTACGACCGTATTTTTCGGTAGGCGCTCCGCCAAACAGTGCCCCTAACACTGTTCCCCACAGGGCCATAGACATAATAAAAAAGCCATGAAACAAGGGTGATGTTTGCCATAAAAGTTTGATGGGCTGGTTAGCACCGGAGATCACCACGGTATCAAATCCAAAAAGAAAGCCGGCCATGGCCGCTACAACCGAATTAAGTAAAGTGTATTGACGGGCATTCATAGTTGTAAGGCGGGTTTGGTTATTTCCAGTTGGCGGGGTCTAATCGCCACGACTTAACATAGATTAACTGATCTTCGTCCAGGTAGCGGTTACGAACCGCTTCGGTAAGTAAGTGATTAAAATCGCTGAGGCATACCAGCGGTATTTTCGCTTCGGTAAAATTTTTTGTGGCAGTATCAAAACCGTAGGTAAAAATGGCAGCCATGCCTTCTACCCGGCCGCCAGCTTGCTGCACGGCCTGAGCCGCCTTAAGCGAACTGCCACCGGTAGAAATTAAATCTTCAACTAAAACCACGCGGGTTCCTTTATCAAGCTTGCCCTCAATCTGGTTGCCCATGCCATGTTCTTTTGGCTTTGGTCGAACATAAATAAAAGGTAGCCCGAGTAAGTCGGCTACCAATGCCCCCTGCGGAATGCCTGCAGTGGCAACTCCGGCAATGCACTCGGTGCCATTAAAATGCAAGGCTATAGTTTCTGCCAGCCGGTCTTTAATATAGGTGCGGATGTGAGGGAATGATAAAGCCAGTCGGTTGTCGCAATAAATGGGCGATTTCCAGCCCGAACTCCAGGTGAAGGGTTGCTTGTAATTAATTTTTATGGCCCCTATTTCAAGAAGTTTAGCGGCAACCGGGCCTGCGGTTATTGTATCGATTGTTACCATAAGATGCAAGGTATTGATAATGCTACGATTTTGCCTAAGAGGGTTGATTGATTGCAAATAATTTATGTTTTTGCAGACAGGAACCGGTCTTAACGGTTGTATGAATTTATTTGTAAACGACATTCCCATCCGCATTTTAAAGCCTGGCCAGGAGCCACCGGCCGGCCATATTAACTTTGAAATTGATGCGGCAGCAGAAGCGCTTACCAAAGCCAAGCTTTTTCACCACGTATGGCTTAAAAATTTAAGCATTGAAGATTTTAACCAGGTACTGGATCTTATTACCACCAAAGTACCAACTAACCTTTTTTCAGTTTATGTTTCGGTTGCCGATTACGGTGCCTTAAAACAAGCGCTGCGCAACAAGTATAAAATAGTGAAGGCAGCCGGGGGCCTGGTGCGCAAGAAAGATAAGGTGTTAATGATTTACCGGATGAAGAAATGGGATTTGCCCAAAGGTAAAAAGGAATCGGGCGAGCGGTACCGGCAAACGGCTGTGCGCGAAGTGGAGGAAGAATGTAACATGACGGTGAAAATTGGCAAACGGATTTGTACCACATGGCATACCTACACCATGAATAAAAACAGCATGCTGAAAAAAACGCGGTGGTTTGTAATGGATGTAGTAGATGACTCGCGCAGCAAGCCCAGCCTGGAAGAAGATATTGAAGAATTGCGCTGGATGACTCAAAAGGAAGTGTACCACGCGTTGGAAAACTCTTACAAATCCATCCGGTTTGTGTTTGAAGAATACTATCGCAAAACGGAGAAAGTTTCTTAACCCCCTTAGATTTGGTAAGGTAACAGCGAAGAAACATCGCCCTTGTAGCGGTGTACTTCGCGTATAATACTTGAGCTGATAGCGGCAAATGCGGGCGAGGTAATTAAAAAAACCGATTCCAACTCGGGATTAAGTTGGCGGTTAACCTGCGCGATGCTGTTTTCATATTCAAAGTCGGTTGTGTTGCGCAGCCCTCTTAGCAAGTAGCGGGCACCGTTTCGTTTGGCAAATGCAGCGGTAAGTTCAGAGAATGTTTGCACACTGATGCGCGGTTCTTGCCGAAAGGTTTCCTGAATTTTTTCAACCATAAATTCGATGGGGAAGTAGCGCTGGCTTTTTGTGCTGTTGTAACCAATGGCCACAATTATCTCATCAAATAAGGCAAGGCCGCGCAGCACAATATCCTGATGACCCTTGGTAAAAGGATCGAACGAACCTGGGAAGATTGCAATGCGTTTCATGGCTGAAGCAGGTAAATAGCATAGAGATCAAAAAAGTGATGCTCTTGAATTTCATCGAAAAGGTAGCCGAATTTTAATGCCGGGGGCCGGCTGCCAAAGCCCACATTGCGGATGTACTTGATAAACTCCTGGTAGTGGGGTGAGTTTTTACCGATGTACCCCCACAACAATACCTGGCTGGTTTGTTGATCCATGCCCAGCCCTTTAAGTACAAGCATGATGTATTTAACATAGTCAGCGAATTGTTTTATCAGGAACTGGTTATAGTACAGTAACCGATCATCGGCAACAGCCAGTACGTGCAACTTAAAACGATCTACATAAATATAGAGCGGATGTTGCTGTGGCTGTGCGCTGGCTAGTACACCTTCTATTAGTGCAGCAGATTGATGCACAAACGATAGCCGCGTGTTGCCGTATAAGTTTTGAAGCCAGGCTACCAACTCTTTCTGCACGGCAAAAACGGTTACTACTTCGGCCCGCTGGTTGCGGCACACATATACATCTTCTTTGGTTGCATCCAGCGGTGCATTAAAGCGAAGGTATTCGGTTGTTGCTTCGGGTAAGAAGAGGGCTTGCGGAACCTGTGCAAATTTTGAATGCTTAATGGAGATGCGTACTTCATTCCAGAAACCCGCCTGTAACACCGGGTGCACATCAAAAAGTTGCTGGTATTGTGCGGTAAGTTCGGCATGCGAACCCGAGTCGCCCAGTACATAATCCTCAAAAAACAACAGCCGGGCATTTTCGCCATCTACAATGGCAACCTGAAAATCTCTGATCCCAAGTTGAATTAATAATTTATACTGATGAATTTTTTCTTCATCGAAGCGATCATCTTTGATCTTCTTTATCAGCTTAAAACCGTGGGCTGTCGCTTGCAAGGCACTGTATTATTCCCAGTTACCGGAAGTAGAAACATCCTGGCGCGAACCGAAATGTAACGGCTTGCGGTTTTTGGCTTCATTCGTCTCTTTGCGGATAGGGTTAATCGGCTTAGGGTCTTTCACCTCAATCACCTGCACTTTGAGGCCACCTCTTTCTACAACACCTACATAAACTTCAAACTTCAGGTCGCTGCCGGGCACATTAGCCAGCGTGGAAAGATCTGTTTTAGGATCAAAAATATCTTCGGTAAGTGTAAGTAGTAGTTGACCTTTGGTTACTTCACTGCCATTTTTGATGGGCTCCAGCTTGGTAACAAGGCCTTGGTTTGCAAAGGGTGGTTCTTTCGATTGATCGCCAACTTTAATTACATAGCCTCTTTGGTTCTTAACAACCATATCGCCTTCTTTTACTTTAAAGCCCTGGAAAATTGCGTTGTCGGGTGCATTTACCGAGTGGTTTTTCTTAAAGATCCTATCGCGAGCTGACACATAGCCAAGGGTATCTACAAATACCTTTACTTCTTCAACCCCGTAAGCCTTTTGGGTAATTTCTTCTCTGCGTTGTATAATGGGTACTCTGCCGGTTTCAATAAACCGAACCAACGAATCCCAATTAGATGTATAGCGCTTGTTTACACTTTGAAATACGATTTCGGCTTCGCGGATAAGCTTTAGCTTCTCTACAATGGCGGCCTCTGTGGTATCAATCTTTGCCCGCTCGTTTATGGTTCCCTGCACGCTCCAGTAAAGCTTGTAGGCCAATCCAACACTTAGAATTAAAAGAATTACCGTTAAAATTTTAGTCAGGTTCATTTGGTTACAGGTTTAGCTTGCAAGTATAAATATTTTATAGCGTTTTAAACAACCAATTATAACTTAAAATAGCCCCTTAAACTGGTAATCTGGGCCAGATTTGAAGCTTTTTTGAAAATTCCATGCAGGTGAGCAGCCGGCATTTTTCTTAACTCTGTTTCAGCGCAAAAACGTACCTCGCGCAGCATCTGGTTGGGGCCAAGTTCCGGGTCGATGCCAACCCGAAGGCTTCCACCCGTAATTTTTACCGCAAAGAATAGTTCGATTGCATGCAAAGGTTGCTTTATAAACTCGCAAGCAAATAAAAAGTCACTTATGGTTACTACTAAACCGGTCTCTTCGCCAAACTCTCGTACCAGCGCATCGGGGGCGCTTTCCCCAAACTGTATTCCCCCGCCCGGTGGTGCCCAGAAATGAGGCGTACCCAGGCCGGCATGGTCCGCCAGCAAGATTTTGTTTTCTTCTATGCAAATGCCGCAAACTCTTGCCCGCACTTGGTTTCCAAAAGTATGTTGAACCAGGCTCGTCATAATTGCGTTGAAACAAAAGGTAAAGGTTATAAAATAATCTTAAGCCAAGGTAGTTTAGTTTTACATAACCATACTTTAAAAGCGATGATCCGACACGTGTTTTTGGCGGTGGTGGTACTGGGTGTACTGCCCGTGCAGGCGCAGGAGCCAGAGGTAAGCGGCCCGGTAATTACGTGGGAGAATCTGCGTTACGAGTTTGGCGATATAATTCAAGGCGAAAAAATTGAGCGCATCTTTCGGTTTACGAATACCGGAACGGCTGCACTGATTATAACTAATGTGGAGGTTACGTGCGGTTGCACGGTGCCTAAAGGCTGGCCGCGCGACCCGATTTTACCCGGGGCAAAAGGAGAGATAACAGTGGCATTTAACAGCACGGGCAAAATCGGCCGTCAAAATAAAGTGGTTACCGTCACTTCTAATTCGGTCGGTACTACCAACCAGGTTATGATTATAGCCAATGTGTTGGAAAAGAAACAATAGCCCTTACTGAAATACCTTTGTTAGGATGATAGGCTTGATAGCTATGTTGCCAGATGGGAGATAGTGTTGAGTTAAAGATTAATCTTTACGAAAAGCCGCTAACCCCAAATTTGCCCACCCGGCTAACAAGGCAACACCTCCTAATGGAGTAATCATTCCCAGCCAGGTTTTCCCCGTAAGGGCTAACACAAAAAGGCTGCCGCTGAAAAGTAAAATGCCTGCACAGAAAAATTTTACAGCTACGGCCAGCGTGGGCGTTTGGTTGTGAAACTGCCAAATGCCGATACTCAGTAATGCGAAGGTGTGATAGAATAAATAGCGCGAAGCAAGTTCATACGTTTCAACCCGGTTGGCAGCTACCAACAGTGGCTTTAAGGCATGTGCACCAAATGCGCCTACCGCTACGGCTACAAAGCCAAAAACACTGGCAATAAGTAAGGTTTGTTTTGCTGGTTGCATCGTTTAATGATTGGGTGATTGCCGGGCTCCAAAAATAGAAGTACCAATTCGCACCAGGGTACTGCCTGCTTTTAATGCAAGCTTATAATCCGAACTCATACCCATCGATAATTCTTTCATGGAAACATTGGCGGGCAGTTCACGGTGTTGCAATTCCATAAACAGATTTTTCAGCGTTCGAAATTCCGATTCAATCTGATCTTCATTATCGGTAAGCGTGGCCATGCCCATTAAGCCGATAATGGTAACGGCTGGAAATTGATGTGACAGATCGGTGTGAAGAAATGTTTTTAGTTCCTGCGCGTCCCAACCAAACTTTGTTGCCTCGCGGGCAATGTGTACCTGCAGCAAACAGGGTATGCTCCGCTTGTTTTTAAGAGCTTGCCGGTTTATTTCTTCCAGCAATCGTGCAGAGTCCACCGAATGAATTAACGAAACGAACGGAGCGATATATTTTACTTTATTGGTTTGTAGATGACCAATCATGTGCCACTCAATATCGGGGGCAAGTTCTTTTTGTTTGGCGGCCATTTCCTGGGCCTTATTTTCGCCAAACAATCGCTGCCCGGCCTGATAGGCTTCTGCAATGGCGGTTGTTGGTTGGGTCTTGCTTACCGCGATCAGGCGGCAGCCGGAAGTTTCCACTTCGGCTTTATACCGGTTAATGTTATTTTTAATATCCATTTAATAATTTCGCCCGTTCTTAAGCGTAACTTTCAATTACTTCACAAAGGTATGGCCATACTTGGAACGTTGCTCAAAAAGGGCATAAAACTTCGCGAAAGTCTTGATCAGGAATTTACTTCGCCCTTCGAGCTTCAGAAACAAGAATTAAAAAACCTGCTTATATCGGCCAGCCAAACCGAGTTTGGCAAATACTACAACTTCAACTCCATTCTTGCCGAGTTTCGGAAAAGCCACGATGTGTTTTATCAGGCTTATAAAAGCTCGGTGCCCATCCACGATTATACTAAAATCTATAAAGATTGGTGGCACCTTTCAGTAAAGGGTGCGAAAAATATTTGTTGGCCGGGACGCATCAAATACTTTGCGTTAAGCTCCGGTACCTCCGAAGCTTCGAGTAAACATATCCCGGTAACGAAGGAAATGACCAAGGCAATTCAGCGCACCAGCATTAGGCAGATTCTTACGCTTTCGAAATATGATTTACCACCCGAGGTGTTTGAAGCGGGGATTCTGATGATTGGCGGTAGCACCCATCTCAATCATAAAGGAAGTTTCTTTGAAGGAGACTTGAGCGGGATTCAGGCAGCCCGCTTGCCTTTTTGGTTTCAGCATTTTTACAAGCCCGGTAAAAAAATTGCCTCCACCCGAAACTGGGACGCAAAACTGAACGAGATTGTACGCAAAGCAAAAGATTGGGACATTGGAATTATTGTTGGCGTACCTGCCTGGATTCAGATTTTGATAGAGAAGATTATTGAATACCACCAAGTACAGCACATTCATGAAATCTGGCCCAACATGCTTATCTATGTGCATGGTGGTGTGGCCATGGATCCGTACAGAAAGGGTTTTGAGAAATTGCTGGGCCGACCAATTTACTACATAGAAACCTACCTGGCCAGCGAAGGTTTTATTGCCTACCAGGCATTGCCCAGGCGCAAGTCAATGCGGTTGGTTTTAAACAATGGTATTTTTTATGAGTTTGTTCCCTTCGATGAGAAGAACTTTCATGCTACGGGCGAATTAAAACCCGAGGCCCAGGCTATTCTTATAGATCAGGTAGAAGAAGGGAAGGAGTATGCCCTGTTGCTTTCAACGTGTGCGGGGGCGTGGCGGTATTTAATTGGCGATGTAATTAAATTTGTTTCGATAGAAGAATCGGAAATTGTAATTACCGGAAGAACCAAACATTTTTTAAGCCTTTGTGGCGAGCATCTTTCTGTTGATAACATGAACAAAGCCATTGAACTGGTATCGGACGAGCTAAACATTGAAATCCCGGAATTTACCGTGGCCGGCATTCCGCATCACTCGTTATTTGCACACCATTGGTTTATTGGCACCGATAGCACGGTGGATGCCGCTTATTTAAAAGAACGGATCGACACGCATTTAAAAGAACTAAATGATGACTACGCTGTGGAGCGCAGCGCGGCCTTAAAAGAAGTTTTGGTTACCGTGTTACCCGTGCATAAATTTTATGATTGGCTCGAAGGAAAAGGAAAAGCTGGTGGCCAGAATAAATTTCCACGCGTAATGAAAAGTGGCCAGTTGGAAGAATGGACTCAATTTATTTCCTGATGCACCTTTTACCGATTTTATTCAATGGCATAAAGATGGGGCTGGTACTTTCTGTACTGGTGGGCCCGGTTTTTTTTACCATTATTCAAACCAGTGTGGAACGTGGCTTCAAGAGCGGGGCGCTGGTTTCGCTAGGGGTTTCGGCCAGCGATATTTTGTACGTAACGGTATGTTACTTTGGCCTGGTTCAAATTCTGGACGAACCCCGTTTTAAACTTTACATGGCATACGGGGGTGCAATCATGCTGGTGCTTTTCGGGTTGTACCACCTGGTTATTAAGAGTAGAAAAATTTTTCAGTCTACAGGCAAGGTTACTGCCAAAAGCACGTATCAGTGTTTTATGAAAGGCTTCATCATTAACGGGCTTAGTCCCATGGTGCCCATTTTTTGGGTGGGAGCTATTGGTATTGCCTCGCTCGATTTTGGCTACTCGCACCACTATGAATTTATTTCGTTTTTTACAGTAGTGTTAATGACGGTGCTGGCTACCGATTTGCTAAAAGCTTACCTGGCTGGCCGGTTGCGGCAATTGGTAACGCAGCGTATGATGACCATCTTAAATATTGTAGTAGGTATTGGCTTGTTTGCTTTTGGAATAAGGTTATGGCTTATGGCCGGCAGTTTTCAATCCTGAAGCAGGTTGGCCATAAAACTGGATTTGAGAAAAAGCCAGGTAATCCAAATTACCATAGCCCACCGCAGGTAGATGAAATAAAAATCGGAGGTATCTTTGAACCGCGTTTCTTTTATTTCTGCTTTTTCGTATTGATCAATCCGATCGAATACTTGTTGCAACGCTGCATTGTCGGTTACCCGGAAAAACTGTCCGCCACCAATAGCGGCAATTTTGCGCATGGTTGTTTCATCAATTGTATTCTCCACCATGTTAGGGCGGCCAAAGTAATCTTTTCCAAAGGGTACCAATCCTTCTTTACCTACAATAATGGTGTACAGTTTAATGCCATAGGCGGCCGCCAGTTCAGCCGCTGTAATGGGGTCAATATTGCCCGCATTGTTATCGCCATCGCTAAGTAAAATGCAAACTTTTGATTTTGATTCAGACTCGCGCATGCGGTTAGTGGCCACCGCCAACGCAGAACCAATGGCTGTACCACGCGATTCGATCATATCGAACGACAAATCCTGAATGTAAGAATTCAATAGGGCATAGTCTGTTGTAAGGGGGGCTAGCGAAAAGGCATCTCCGGAAAACACTACAATGCCGATTCGATCTTGAAACCGGCCGTTAATAAAATCGCGCGCAACATTTTTTGCAGCCGCCAGGCGGTCGGGTGTAAAATCCTGTATCTGCATAGATTGCGAGATATCGATTGCCAGCATAATGTCAATGCCTTCGGTCCATTGATCTACCTTTTCGTTGGTGCGTTGCGGGCGTGCCAGGGCAACCAATACCAATGCAACTACCACCATTAACAATACTTCAGGTACAAAGCGCAGCCACGTGATGGGCGATGATTTTAAATCGCTTTTAACCAACGCCACCGGTAATTTCTGATTGAAGTAATGGCGCAATAACCAGCGCATTAAAAACAACACCGGCAGCGCGGCAAGCGCATATAGAAAAGGCAGATGCTCCCACGTGTAACTATTCCACACCGAAGGTGAAAACCAGATGAATGAATACCAAGGCTCTACTTGCTCCATGGGGTGGGGGTTAGATGCGTGGTAGGCGTTGCAGCCTTTGGTTCTTGCTTTAACTTTGCTGTTGTTTCAGCAAGTGCCTGTTGGTAGGCGCTTTCTGCTTCTTCTTTCAATTGCTGAAAGGAAGCTAACGATGCCGGAGCAAACCCCCCGTACACCATCCTGTCAATTTCAACGAGCGAGCGTACCGTGGTTGCAGGAAGGCCCGATTTTTTTAATTCGAAGGTAGTGTACTTTGTAAAGGGAATCCGGCATAAATGCTCCATGTAATTTTTCCAGATCAATGTTGTTTGCTCAGCCACTTTAATAGAAAAATCTTTTTCGAGTTGGTTAACAGATTGTGTGAACTGATTTAGGAAAGCGAGGTGTTTTTTTGTTAGTTGTTTTACCTTAAAATAATTGCGGATGCGTTTGCCGAATATAATCCAGACGCACACAGCCGCAATCAGCAGTACGGCAATACCAATCAACACTATCGGGTAATTAAAAATCCATCGTACATTCAGGTATTCCGTATTCGATTTTAAGGGTAGCTGGTTAATGCTAAGCGTATCAGGCATGGGCCCAATCAGCGCGCTAAAAAAAACCGTATCGCTTGCCGGCCATAGTACAAGCGAGTCTTTCTTTTGAACCTGAAAGACTGGCAGCGCGAGTGTTTGCACCGGATCTATTTCAAAGCTTACCAGGCTATACACAGCACTATCGTAGCTGATGCCCTCGGTTGTGTGAGTAGGAAAATATTTTTTACTACAGAACTCAAACGGAGTAAACTGAAAAGTGGAATCGGGAAATACTACCTGGTAGTGGCTGGGGTAGGTTGCCACAAGGTAATAGTGCAGCGGCACGCCTAATTGAACGCTGTCTTGTACAAAACCAGCCCGCACCGTTACCTGCTGGCTATGTGCCACAAAACCCGAACACAGTAAAATAACAATGGTAAACCCGCTACGCACTCTTCAACGATTTATTCCTTACCTTAAACAACCGAAGCAGCTTAGGCACATAATCTTCTTCGGTACTTACTGCTAAAAAATTAACCTGATGTTTTTTGCTGAAGGTGATCAGCCGCTGCTGCCTTTCAAAATGATGGTCGATCATGGTTTTGCGGAAATCGCCAAACGAAGAGTTAACCCACAGCGTTTTTTTAGATTCTTTGTCCAACACCGGTATCATACCCAGCCGGGGTAGTTGGGTTTCGCGTTTGTCACTAATCTGAATCACCACCAAATCGTGTTGGCGTGCCAGCGATTTTAAATGATGTTCATATCCTTCATCAATAAAATCGGAGATTAAAATAATTACACTTCTGCGCTTAATAGAGTTAAGCGCAAAACTGATTGCCTTATTTAAATTGGTTTTTGCCGATTGAGGTGCAAGGCGCTCCAGGCTGGCAATAATTTCGTAAGCCTGCGCCATGCCTTTCTTTGGTTTCAAAAATTTTTCGCGGGTGTCGGAGTAACAGATCAACCCTATTTGGCTGTTTTCTTTGGCTCCGGATAAAGCCAGCACACCACAAATTTCGCGGGCAATTTCAAACTTGGTGCGCCCGGGTGTTCCAATAAATTGCGAGGCGCTTACATCTAAAATGAAGTAGATGGTTTGTTCTTTTTCTTCACGAAAGGTTTTTACAAAGGTGCCATGCCCTTTGGCCGAAACATTCCAATCGATAGTCCGGATATCATCTCCATATTGATACGGCCGAACGTCATCAAACTCCAGGCCGGTGCCTTTAAAAATAGATCTGAAATCGCCCTGCATCTGGCTGTTAATCGCCTTGCGGATTCGGATTTCATATTGACGTAGTTTTTTCAGCAGCGCTTTCACTCCGGCACTTTTTAACAACCTCAAAAATAAGAATATTGACTAATTTCGCACCGGATAAAATTTAAGATCGGCACAATCATTGATAAAAATGCGCAGGTGTATGCTGGGGCAATTGAATAGTTTTTTGAGGCGCTGTTGTGCGGGTGTTTTCCTTCTTACCATAGTAGTAAGCTGTAAACAGGACATTCGCCCGCCCGATGTGCTGGCTCCCAATGAGTTTGCCAACGTGCTAACCGAAATTTACCTGGCCGAAGCACGCCTCACCGGCAAAACACTCCTGCGCGATTCGGCTCTGCAACTTTTTATTCCGTACGAGCAGCACCTCTTTCAGCAGTTCCACTATTCGGATTCGGTTATTCATAAAACCTACCAATACTATTTTGACAGGCCCGAACAACTGGAAAAAATTTATGCAGCCATAATCGACACCTTAAACCTGCGCGAACAAAAACTACGGGCTGCGCCTCAACCCAAAGATACGGCCATCCAAACCCGCAAAAGAATTCTGCCACCTAAGTGAGCTATGACTTTTCCATCAGATTTTGAACGGAGGCTCGGTTTTGATCAACTGCGCGAGCGGGTGCTGAAATATTGTATCGGATCGCTCGGAACCCAACGGGTAATGCAGATGAGCTTCGCTACCGAGTATGAGTGGATCAAAACACAGTTAGGGCAAACAGCGGAGTTTAAACAGATTTTAGAAAAGGGCGATGAATTTCCGGGTACACACTTTTACGATCCGGCATCCTACTTTGCAACCGCTGCAATTGAAGGTAGCTTTTTGGAAGAAGAAGTCTTTTATCAGATCCTGCTTTCTTTACAAACAATCGCGGCTTGTCAGAAATACATTGCAGCAAATGCAACCACGTTGCCTGAGTTAAATAAACTAGCCCAGCCGGTGAGCATACCTGCGGTGGTGGTGCAAAGCATTCAATCAAAGTTTACCGATAGTGGGCGCGTGCACGATCATGCCAGTGCTGAGCTGGCACATGTGCGCAAGCGCTTGCGCGAAGAAGAAAGCCGGGTAAAACGTTTGGTAGATCAGCATTTTCGCAAAGCTGTAGAGCAAGGTTGGGTACCCGAAGGGGCCATAGTAACCATACGCGATGGCCGGCCGGCAATCCCAGTGCTGGCTGAACATAAGCGTAAGATGGCCGGATATATTTTAGATGAATCGGCCACCGGCCAAACGGTATATATGGAACCGGCCGAAGTGTTGAATGCCAACAATGAGATTCGGGATTTGCAGCATGCTGATAGACGGGAAGTAGTTCGCATTTTGAAAGAGTTAACCACTCACCTCCGGTATCACTTACCGGCACTTACGCTTGCGTATAATTTTTTGGGCGAAATAGATTTTGTGCGGGCAAAAGCAAAAGTAGCCATAGACCTGCAGGCTGAACTTCCACAACTCAAACCCTACCCGTATCTCAACTGGCTGGAGGCACGCCACCCGCTATTGTATTTAAGTTTAAAAGGCAAGCGCGAGTTAGTGCCTCTTACCATCGACTTGCCGGATGAGAAATCATTTCTGTTGGTATCGGGGCCCAATGCCGGGGGAAAATCCGTTTGCCTGAAAACCGTAGGCCTTATTCAATACATGGTGCAGTGTGGTATGCTGGCACCGCTGCACGATAAATCAACGGTTGGTATTTTCAGAAAAATCCTGCTGGACATTGGCGATCAGCAAAGCCTGGAAAATGATTTGAGTACGTACAGCTCGCATTTGCAAAACATGGCTTTCTTTCTGCAGCAAGCCAATGCACAATCGTTGGTATTGTTAGATGAACTGGGGGCCGGTACCGACCCGAATTTTGGGGGCGGTATTGCCGAAGCAGTTTTAGACGGGCTGCTTGCAAAGGGCGCGTGGGGAGTTGCTACCACGCATTATTACAATCTTAAGTTATTTGCCGATCAGCATCCGCGCATCCGCAATGCAGCCATGTTATTTGATACCCAGCAACTGGGGCCGCTGTTTAAGTTAGAGATTGGAAAGCCAGGCAGTTCTTTTGCGCTTGAAATTGCACGCAAAACAGGTTTGCCTGCTGCTGTGTTGGCTAAGGCCGAAGAAATTATTGGTAAAGAGCTTACCGGCCTGGAAACGCTAATGAAAACCGTTGCTGATGAAAAGGCACAACTTGATAAAAGAGTAAGAGAATTTGCTTTACGCGAAAAGCAGTTGCAGGAAACCATGCAGCGGTATGAGGCCCTATCAACCGAACTTACAGGCCGAAAGAAAGAGATCATAGAGAAAGCCAAAACTGAAGCGGCTAACCTTTTAAAAGAGACCAATCGCGAGATTGAGAAAACAATTCGGCACATTAAAGAGAATAAAGCTGAGAAAAAGGAAACCAAAAAAGTGCGCGAAGGCTTGAAAGAGCTGGTTCAAAAAGTGGCCGTGCAAAAACAAGTGGTAACCTCGGCCGACAAAATTGAAGTAGGAGCCAGCGTAAGGCTGATTGGCCAGGAGGTTAGCGGCAAGGTGATTTCCATAAAGGATGAGGTGGCCGTTGTTCAGTTTGGAGATTTGCGGAGTTCTGTAAAACTGAAACAATTGGTGCGCAGCGAACAAGCCCTGCAAAATCCTACCAGTATAAAGGCCCGTTCGCTGGGGGTGGATGTAATGAACAAGCAAGCCCGGTTTATTACCACCTTAGACATACGCGGCAAGCGCGTAGAAGAAGTAGGAGCTCTGGTGGATCAGTTTTTAGATGATGCCCTGTTGCTGGGCCAGGCCGAAATAAAAATCTTACATGGTAAAGGCGAGGGCGTGTTGCGTAAAGTTGTGCGCGACAGGCTAAAGGCTACAAAGGGAGTTGCCTCTTTTGCCGATGAACATGTGGATAGAGGCGGTGATGGAATTACCGTGGTGGTTTTAAAATAGAAAAGGCTTGCCGTGGCAAGCCTTTTCTAAAATGAATCTCTGAGAGATTTTTAAAGCGTAAATGTAAATACCCACGGCCCTTGCACACTTTCGGTGCGCGAAGTGTAGCCGGTACCGCTAAACTGAAACGAGATAGTTAATGTAGATTCAATTACAGCGTAGGTAAGATTTAATGCATCTGCGGTATCCTTATCCCGAATAATTTGTGTTTCAGGATTGGCGCCAAACGTCCAGGTACCAGAGCCTTTCCACGGGCTGGGAAACGGGCGGCCACTTGTTGTATAGGTTGCTGCATTTACGGTGCCGCCAATAACCAACTGAAAGTTTGCCGCAGTATATTCTGAAGTACGATCGGTATTATCGAACGTAACACTCTGCACCTTCCAGGTTTTATTCAATTTATTAAACTGAACCTCAGTAATAGGCTTGGGGTCAGAGCCACCCTTCTTACAGCCTGTAAATGTTAAAAATGCTCCGGCCACTACAACTAAAGAAAGAACTCGCATCATTTTCATCGTTTCTGCATTTAATTCAAACTTAAACATACTAAAAAGAGGTATTTTAAAAAAGTTAGAGACCACTACCGCATGTGAAATATGCGCTTAATAGACCCACAAGCTGCGTTTGTAACCTATTTATAGTCCAAAATGTTTAGTTTTTGGGCATTAGCCGGGTATTCGTGCGCCTGGTTGCTGGCAATCAGTATAAGCCGTTCTCCAATTACTGTGTTAAGCTGGTGCAGGTACCAATCCGTGGCCTTTGTATCCAGATTGGTAGTTGGCTCGTCCAAAAACAACGCTTGCGTATCGGAATAAAAGGCGAGGCCCAATTTTAAACGTTGCCGCATGCCAGACGAGAAATTGGAGATGGTCTTGTTGCGGGCGTGCGTCAATTCAAAAATTTCAAGCAGTTCCGCAGTGGGCTTTGCGTGGAGGCTTTTCTTAAAATGAAAGTGAAAGTTTACCATTTCGGTAAGCGTAAATTCTTCTACCAGTTCCAGGTAGGGTGTGGCAATACTTACGTGTTTGTAAACTTCTTCAATGGCAATAATTTGAGCGGCCAGGGAATATGCTATATCGCCTTGGCTGGGTAACATTTGACCCCACAAAATCTGTAGCAGTGTAGATTTGCCTGAGCCATTCGGGCCGGTAATTGCCACGCAACTTTTGTCAAACTGATAGGTTAGGTTTTTAAAAATCCATTCGCGATTAAATCGCTTACTCAGATTTTTTACCTCAATCCTCATCCACGGTAGTGTTGGCCGAAAAACCTTTCATTACTCCGCGTTCGCTGGTGCGGATAAATTCAATGATATAATCGCGCTCAGGGCTGGGTGGTAGTTCATTCTCCACCAGATCTAACGCCCGCGAGTTATTCAGGCCTTTCAAAAAGATGATGCGGTATGCTTCCTGTATTTCACCGATTTTTTCGGCACTAAAACCTCTTCTTCTTAAACCCACCGTGTTTACACCCGCGTAGGCCAGAGGTTCGCGGGCGGCTTTGGTAAACGGGGGCACATCTTTGCGAACCAGCGAGCCGCCACCAATGTAGGCGTGGGCACCAATCTTAGAAAATTGTTGCACGGCACAGGCGCCACCAAAAATGGCATAATCATCAATAACAACGTGGCCGGCCAATTGTACCGTATTACCCAAAATACAATTGTTACCAACAATGCAATCGTGCCCAATGTGGGCATAAGCCATAATAAGGCAATTGTTTCCTATAACGGTTTTGAATTTATCTACCGTGCCGCGGTTAATGGTTACGCACTCGCGTATGGTAGTGTTATCACCAATTTCAGTAGTAGTTATTTCGCCTCGGAATTTCAGGTCTTGTGGTTCGCCAGAAATAACAGCACCCGGAAATATCTTGCAGTTTTTACCAATGCGTGCGCCCTCCATTACTACGGCATTGGGGCCAATCCACGTGCCATCACCAATCACCGTATTTTTCTGTACGGTAGCAAATGGTTCTATTATTACATTATTCCCGATCTGCGCTTCGGGGTGAACATTACTAAGCGGGTAGGTACTCATGAATCTTTTCTAACGATACTGGCTGTCATGGAGCCTTCACAAACTAAACTATTACCTACGTAGGCGCGGCCATACATTTTGGCAATACCTCTTTTAATGGGCGCTATCAAGTCGCATTGAATTACCAGCGTATCGCCAGGCAATACCATTTTTCGAAAGCGAAAGTTTTCAATTCCCAAAAAGTAGGTCCAATAATTTTCCGGATCAGGAACGGTATTTAATACAAGAATGCCTCCGGTTTGTACCATCGCTTCTACCTGCAGCACACCGGGCATTACCGGGTTACCCGGAAAGTGTCCCTGAAAAAAAGGCTCATTGATCGTTACGTTCTTTACACAGGCAACTGTTTCGTGATCGAGGTAAATTACCTTATCGATAAGCAGGAAGGGATAGCGATGCGGGAGTGTATTGGTTATTTTGTTGATATCCATTACCGGTGGCAAGCTGGGGTTGTATTTAGGGCGCCCCTTCTTGTCATCTTCCTGCATGGCTTTCTTTAGTTTGCGCGCAAAGGCCACGTTAGCGGCATGGCCCGGTCGAGCCGCCAGAATCTGGGCTTTTAATGGCCGGCCGGCCAAAGCCAGGTCACCAATAATATCCAATAGTTTATGGCGGGCCGGTTCGTTGTTGTAGCGGAGTTCGATATTATTAAGAATGCCTTCTTTTTTTACTTCAACGCGGGGTTTGCCCAGCATTTTGGCAATGTTTTCAAGCTCGTGCGTTTCAACAACCCGATCTACAATTACAATGGCATTATTAAGGTCGCCACCGCGTATCAGGTTGTTTTTGTAGAGCATTTCCAGCTCGTGCAAAAAGCAAAAGGTGCGGCACGAGGCAATTTCTTTTTCGAATTGCCTGATATTGGTGATAGAAGCATGCTGGCTTCCCAACACGGGCGAGTTGTAATCGATCATTACCGTTACTCGGTAATCATCTAAGGGCAGCGCAGCAATTTCTACGTTGCGGGCAGCTTCGCGATAAAATAAACTATCCTGTACTTCGTAAAAATCGCGCAACGCATTTTGCTCTTCAGTTTCGGCTTCTTTTAAAACGTTCACAAACTGAATGGAGCTACCGTCCATAATGGGGGCTTCGGGGCCATCCAATTGAACAAGCACATTATCAATTTCCAGACCCACCAGGGCGGCCAGCGTATGCTCAATGGTGCTTACCCGGGCGCCACTTTGCTCAATGGTTGTACCCCGCGAAACATCCACCACCCGATCGCAGTCGGCATCAATAATGGGCATGCCCGGTAAATCGATGCGTTGAAATTTAATGCCATGATTGGGTTTGGCGGGCAAGAAGGTCATGTTGGTTTGAACACCGGTATGCAAACCAACCCCCGAAAGGGTTACTGACTTCTTGATAGTCTGCTGTTTGTGATTTAACATCGTTACCTAAAAGTGCGCAAAGTTAAGGGGTTGGGCCTCTATTACCAAACCGTGGCTGGGCTTAAGGGCGTGTGTCTGAGTTGAGCTCGGTAGCTGCCAGGGTACCCAATTTCTTTTCCAGCTCCCGCAGGCGGTCGTTCAATTCGGGCAACCGTTTGAAAACCGCGTAAGAGCGGAAGTAGTCTTTTATATCGATGGCCGGGTAGCCCAACAACTGTTGTCCCTCTTCTTTAACCGATTTAGAAATACCGGCCTGTGCACCAATTTGAGTTCTGTTGGCAAGTATCAGGTGCCCGGCAATACCCACCTGGCCGGCAATCATGGCATTATCGCCCACTTTGGTAGAACCTGAAATACCGGCTTGCGCGGCAATTACAGTGTTTTTGCCAATCTCAACATTGTGCGCGATCTGAATAAGGTTGTCAAGTTTTACTCCCGATCGGATAATGGTTGAATCGCCAAACAGGGTGGCGCAATCTATTACTGTATTGGCGCCAATGGTTACGTTGTCTTCTATCAACACATTGCCTAATTGCGGAATGGTTTTATACGTACCATCGCCTTGCGGGGCAAAGCCAAAGCCATCGCTGCCAATTACGGTACCCGCATGAATTACACAGTTATTTCCTATACGCGTGCCGGCATAGATTTTTACATTCGGATGGAGAATGGTGTTGTCTCCTATTACCGTATCATCGCCAATGAACACATGCGGATACACTTTTACGTTGTTTCCAATTTTTACCCGGTTGCCGATGTAAGAAAATGCCCCGCGGTAAAGTTGGTTTCCAACGGTGGCAGTGTCGCTTTGAAAAGACGGCTGCTCAATGCCATTCTTTTGAAATGAAATCAGCTTATGATATTCTTCCAGCAGTACGGTAAAACTGCTGTAAGGGTCTTCTACCAGAATGAGTGTAGTGGTGAGTTCTTTGCGGGGTTGAAAATCTTTTTTTACGATAACGGCACTTGCCTGGGTGGTGTAAATGTACTGCTCGTATTTGGGGTTCGAGAGAAATGCAATCTGTCCGGTTTTCGCATCTTGAATTTTAGCTAACATGCTTATTTTGCCGGAGTCATTTCCTTGCACTTCTCCGCCCAGCATTGCTGCAATTTGCCCGATGCTAAACTCCATAGATTCAGTAGATTATTACACGTAGATTAAAAAAACGTAAGCCGCTTACAAAGATATATTTTTAGGCCAGCATAAATAGCTTTTTTCTACGATTTTGCTAATGGCCTTAATACTGGGTAAGTCCGATGCATGTGCTATATCGTGCACGTTACCAGTGCGCGTTAAGATGTTAATCGATTTACCGCCCGAAACATACGCTTCGTTGCTTACAGTACCGTACGAGTACAGGTAGGGCGTATCTTTTTGAAGAATACCGTACACTTGTTTTATTTCTTGCCGCACTTTTTCTACTTCGCTTTTGCGCACGGGGCCGTTAGAAAGTGTTATTTGAAATAGTTCGCGTTGAATCAACCGGGTGCACAAGCCCGAGAGGATGGCATCGGGGTGGTTACGCCAAAATTTGATAGCACCCCAAATGTCGTGGTCGTCCAATTGCCCAAACAAATCCAGTAAGTCTTTGCTGCGCGTTAACTCTTCAAGCGAGTATTCTTTTAGAAGAAAGACAGAGAGCGCATCGCTGGCGGGTAAGGCTTCGCCTGCTTGCGCCAGGTATTGGGCACGTTTAATAATGTTTACCAACATGCGCTCGGCACTTAAGGCGGTTTTGTGCAGGTACACTTGCCAGTACATAAGCCTGCGCGCATGCAAAAAATTTTCGATGCTGTAAATTCCTTTTTCTTCTACAACCAATTCATCGTGATGTACGTGCAGCATAGCCACAATGCGATCCACGCCTATAGTGCCTTCCAACACCCCGGTAAAAAAACTATCGCGGGTAAGGTAATCTAACCGGTCTATGTCTAACTGGCTGCTGATAAGCTGGTGGAAAAATTTACGGGGATAGCTGTTTCTAAAAAACTGAAGGGCCAGGTCTAAGGCGCCATTAAAGCGGAGGTTCAACTCGCGCATCAGCAAGTAAGAAACGCTTTCGTGTTTTATTTCTTTTAAGAGTGTTTCTTCCAGCGCATGCGAAAACGGCCCGTGGCCAATGTCGTGCAATAAGATGGCGATGCACGCAGCTTCTGCTTCCTGAGGTGAAATTTCAACTCCTTTTTGTTGCAACGATTTAAGTACGCGCTCCATTAAATGCAGTGCACCCAATGCATGGTGAAAACGCGTATGTTGAGCGCCCGGATACACCAGGTCGCTCAGCCCTAATTGCTTAATGTAGCGCAGGCGTTGAAAGTACGGGTGCTGGATCAGATCATAGATCAGTTCGCTGGGAATGGATATAAATCCGTAAACCGGGTCGTTAATGATTTTCTTTTTGTTCAAGCAGCAGCCAAAGATTAATTTATAACGTTTAACTTAGAAGTTTCATAAAATTTAATCATGCAAAGATATAGCATTTTGTGGGCGGATGATGAGATTGATTTACTCAAACCGCATATTTTGTTTTTACAACAACGCGGCTACGACATTACACCGGTTAACAACGGAAGTGAGGCGGTAGAACTAAGTGAAGGCCGCCATTTTGATATCGTTTTTTTAGATGAGCACATGCCCGGGATGTCGGGCCTGGAGGCATTGGCACTAATCAAAAACCAAAAGCCCAACCTGCCTGTGGTAATGATTACCAAAAACGAAGAAGAGCAGATTATGGAAGAAGCAATTGGTGCCAAGATTGATGACTACCTGATTAAGCCCATTAACCCCAGCCAGGTGTTGCTGGCTATAAAAAAAATTCTGGATAACAAGCGACTGGTAATTGAAAAGACTAACCTGAGCTACCAACAGGAATTCAGAAAAATAAGCATGGCTTTTCTGGATGACATGAACCATGAGCAGTGGGCTGAAATCTACAAAAAGCTGGTGTTTTGGGAACTGCAAATGGAAGAGGCCGATAACCGCGACATGGCCGAAGTGTTGGAAATGCAAAAAGTGGAAGCCAATGTAAACTTTTGCCGATTTATTAAACGCAACTATGAAAACTGGCTTAACAACCCGAACGTAGATAAACCGCTGCTATCGCATCAACTCATGAAGAAGAAAGTATTTCCGGAGTTGAAAAGCGGTACACCTTGTTTTTTTATTTTAATTGATAACCTGCGGTGGGATCAATGGAAAACCATAGAGCCCTTGCTGAGCGAATATTTCAATGTAGAACACGAAGAGTCGTATTATTCCATTTTGCCAACTACTACTGCGTATGCCCGCAACGCTATTTTTTCCGGTATGCTGCCCTCCGAAATGGCGCGCACTCATCCCGATCTTTGGGTAGGCGAAGACGAAGATGAATCGAAAAATAATTTTGAGGATGATTTCTTAGCCAAGCAGGTTCGTAAAAACAATCTGCCGATCAAGTTCTCGTACAATAAGATAAAAAAACTGGAGGAGGGTCGCGACCTGGCCGATTCCATTTCCAACCTTTTTCACAACGATTTGAACGTGATCGTGTACAACTTTGTAGATATGCTCTCGCACGCCCGTACCGACATGGCAATGATTCGCGAACTGGCACCCGATGAAGCCGCCTATCGGTCTATAACCAAGTCGTGGTTTATGCACTCGCCTCTATTTGAGATTCTGAGAAAGATTTCAGAAAAAAAGACCAAAGTAATTATTACAACCGACCACGGCACGGTGCGGGTAAAGCGACCTTTTAAGATTGTGGGCGACCGAAGTGTAAATACAAATCTGCGGTACAAGCAAGGCAAAAACCTGGGCTTCGAAGGCGATAAGGTTTTGGAAGCCTCTAAACCCGAGCGATTCTTTTTACCCAAAAGCAATGTTTCAACAGCGTACGTATTTGCAATAGAAGATCAGTTTTTCGCGTACCCGAATAACTATAACTTTTATGTAAACATGTATAAAGATACATTTCAACACGGGGGCGTAAGCCTGGAGGAAATTATCATTCCATATATTTTACTAACTTCGAAAAATGCCTGACACGTGGATGAAGTGCAGTAAACCGGTAACCCTGGAATGGCTGCCCGAAGCGGTTGGTGAACTGTTACAGGCAGGGGCAGCCTGCAAGGTTTGGACGCTGCAAGGTGAAATGGGAAGTGGCAAGACAACCCTTGCAAAAAGCCTGGTAAAAAATATGGGCCTGACTGACCGGGTAACAAGCCCAACATTTTCGATTGTAAATGAATACACCCATGGAGACAAAAAAGTGTATCATTTTGATTTTTACCGGCTGGCGCGCGAAACGGAAGCGCTGGACATTGGATTCGAAGAATACCTGGCTTCAGGAAATTTATGTTTGATAGAGTGGGCCGAAAAAGTACAGGCTTTATTACCAGCCCATCGTTTTGAAGTAAAGATAGAACCGACAACAGAAACTACCAGAGAGATTTACTTTCGCATGCTGCCATGAGTGAAAAAAAGAGTACCGGTTTTGAGGCACTAGCCAAGTCCGGAATATATCCGCAAGAAGAATTAATGCCGGTAAAAAAAAGTAAACATACTTTTTGCATCGGCTTGCCCCGCGAAGTTTCGCTACAGGAAAACCGGATTAGCCTGACCCCCGATGCAGTTGCCTTGCTGGTAAACAATGGCCACGAAGTTTGGGTGGAGACCATGGCCGGAGAAGGTTCCAAATTTTCGGATAAACAGTACAGCGAGGCCGGTGCTAAAATTGTGTACTCGCCTGACGAGGTTTACAAAGCCAATTTCATTTTGAAAATAGAGCCGCCCACACTGGACGAATTAGAATATTTTAAACCCGGGCAAACGCTTATCTCCGCATTGCAAATGGGAAACCTGAAGCAAGAGTGCGTGCAAGCCTTATTAAAAAAACGCGTTACAGCCCTTGCCTATGAATTTATTGAAGATAAGGTGGGCGGCATGCCCATTGTGCGGGCCATGAGTGAAATTGCCGGCAGTACGGTTATGTTAATTGCAGCGGAGTACCTGAGTACGGTAAACAAAGGCAAAGGAATAATTTTGGGCGGTATTACCGGGGTGCCACCTACCAAAGTAGTAATAATCGGAGCCGGCACCGTGGCCGAATATGCTGCGCGTGCAGCCTTGAGCCTGGGTGCCGAGATCCAGGTATTCGACAATCATTTATACAAACTTCGAAGAATTAAACATACCCTGGGGCACCAGTTTTACACTTCAACCATCGATACCATTACGCTAAGCGAAAGTTTACAAAATGCCGATGTGGTGATTGGCGCGCTGCGGGCCGAAAAAGGTAAGGTACGCCATGTAGTATCGGAAGAGATGGTAAAGAAAATGAAACCGGATTCGCTGATAATTGATCTGAGTATTGACCAGGGTGGGTGCATCGAAACTTCAGAAACCACCACGTTGAATCGCCCTGTGTTTCGAAAGCACGATATTATTCACTATTGTGTTCCCAATGTAGCTTCGCGTGTAGCTACTACGGCCACCACCGCGCTAAGTAATATTTTTACGCCCACGATTTTGCGGGCGGCCGAAGAAGGCGGCATTGAGGAAATGATTTTTTCGCACAAGTGGTTTATGAAGGGCGTATATACATACAAAGGGTCACTCACCAACGAATCGGTAGCGCGCAAGTTTGCAATGAAGTTTAAGAATATTGAATTGTTATTGGCAGCAAGGGTTTAAAAAATTTATTGTATGAAGTACACGGCATTACTTTTTGGTCTTCTGGCGTTTCAGGTTGAAGCTCAAACCGGATTAACACCACAACTAAGGTCGCAATTTACATTAGAACGCCTGGCATCCTCTAATGGATTGAGTAATTCGGACATTATGTACGGTGTGCCCATTGCTCCGGGCCAAGTTGTGGGTAATGTGTACCTCGATGAAAAATGGAATAAGGCCTCGCTGCAACTTTCGCAGTCTGAAAAACCACTGGAAGGCTTTTACGTTCGGTATAATTTGAAGGAGAATGGAATTGAAATTAGGTCTGGCGGAAGGGTAAAATTAATTTCAGCTGATAAAGTAAAAGCCTTGGTTTGGATCGATTCTGTTACTTCGCTACCTTCTTATTTTGTTTTTGGAGGAAATTACCAGTATCAGCAATCTAAACTTAGTACCTTGCTACAGGTGCTGGTAGATGGTAGTGTGCCTTTGCTAAAGCATATACGGTTAGAAATAAAATCGCCTACTTATAATGTGGCTACTGGCGCGGGAAGCAAGGATACAAAAATCATAAAGAAAGTCCAGTACTTCAGCCTGCAACAAGGAACCCTTATTCCAATTAAAAATGTAAAGGATATTGAGGCGCTTAGCGGGAAACCCACAGAGGTAAGAACCTATTCAAAATCAAAAAAACTTTCAGCCAAAAGTGAGCATGATCTGATTGAGATTTTTGAATACCTAAACAGACAACCCTAAAGTTTTTTCAACGCCTCTTCATACGATTTTATCTTAGCCTCCGCGTCTGCCTTTTTTTTACGTTCCATTTCAAGTACATGCGGTGGCGCGCTGGTTACAAATCGCTCGTTTTCGAGTTTTTTGTTTACCGAGGCTAAAAATCCTTTCAGGTATTCCAGGTCTTTGAGAATTGCCTCCTTCTCTTTTTCGGTATCAATTTTTCCTTCCAGCACTGCAATGTATTCAGTGGTGTTAACCAAAAGCGATGTGCCCGCTGGTTTTTCTGGGCCACTCAACAAATTATTCAGGTTAGCCAGTTTTCTTGCAATGGGCCAAAACCTTTGAATATCATTTTTGCTACAATACAACGTAATGGCTTCTTTGGGTGATAGCCCTTTTGAATTACGCAGGTTGCGTACTTGTGCAATCAAATCAAAGGTATAACCAGCTTCTTTAATAACAGCTAAATCAAGGGAACCAACCTGTGGCCAACTGGCCACAATAATATCCTCTTTCGCTTGGCGTGGCGAAAGTTCACTCCACAGTTCTTCAGTTATAAAAGGCATAAACGGATGCAGTACTTTCAATACGGATTCGAAAAGCGAAATGGTTTTTGAAAATGTGACACTATCAATCGGTTTGCCATACTCTGGTTTTATCATTTCCAGGTACCATGCACAGAAATCGTCCCAGATTAATTTGTAAACTGTTTGCAGCGCATCGGACATGCGGAACTTGCTGAAATGATCATTGAGTTCTGTAAGCGATTGATTAAACTTCGATTCGAACCATTCCATGGCAATCATGCATTCCTGCGGCTGCGCCAATGTTTTATCAACTTCCCATCCCTTTACCAACCGGAAAGCATTCCAGATTTTGTTGGCAAAATTTCTTCCCTGCTCAACCAGTTTTTCATCGTACAATAAGTCGTTGCCGGCAGGCGAACTGAACAGCATACCTGTACGTACCGCATCCGCACCATGGGTGGCAATCAGCTCGAGCGGATCGGGAGAGTTGCCCAGCGATTTCGACATTTTTCGCCCCAACTTATCGCGCACAATACCAGTAAGGTACACGTGTTCGAAAGGCTTTTTATCCATGTATTCATAACCCGCAATAATCATTCGGGCAACCCAAAAGAATAAGATCTCGGGCGCGGTTACCAACACATTGGTAGGGTAAAAGAAATCCAGGTCTTTGTTTTTACCGGGAATAATTTTTCCGGTAAGGCTATCAAAAAATTCGTTTTTAAAGCCACCAAAAACTTCAATGGGCCAAAGCCAGCTCGAGGCCCAGGTGTCTAACACATCGGAGTCTTGTGTTAATTTTGAATTCTGAGTTTCAAATTTCGAATGATAAAGTTTATACGCTTCTTCTTCCGTTTCAGCAACTACAAAGTTTCCAGCCTCATCATACCAGGCCGGTATGCGATGGCCCCACCACAATTGTCGCGAAATGCACCAGTCGCGCACGTTCTCCATCCAATGGCGGTAGGTGTTCTTAAACTTAGCCGGATGTAGTTTAATTTCGTCATCTTCAACTGCATCATAGGCTCGTTTCGAAATCTCTTTCATCTTAATGAACCACTGCAATGAAAGTTTTGGTTCTATAACGGTGTTGGTTCTTTCTGAGCGCCCAATACGGGTAATAAACTCTTCTTCTTTTAATAGATGCCCGGCTTCGCGCAGATCTTTTACAATTTCTTTGCGCACGGCAAACCGATCTTTACCAATAAACTTTGGCAGCTCGCATTTTTCGTTCAGGGTGCCGTCATCGTTTAAGGTATCAATTATCGGCAGGTTGTGGCGCAGACCTATCTCGTAGTCGTTTAAATCGTGTGCCGGGGTAACCTTTAAGCAGCCGGTACCAAATGCTTTGTCCACATAGCTATCGGCAATAACCGGAATCTCGCGGTTGATAAACGGTACCAGAATTTTTTTTCCTACCAGGTGCGCATACCGTTCATCTGTTGGGTTTACGGCTATGGCCACATCGCCCATAATGGTTTCGGGGCGTTGGGTGGCAATGGTTATCCAATCTGCGGTATCTTTAATTTTATACTTAATAGAATAAAGAATCGATTTTTCGCCTTCTTCTTTATAAAGAACTTCTTCGTTCGAAACGGTGGTTTTTGCTTCCACATCCCAGTTTACCATTCGCAAGCCGCGGTAGATGTACCCTTTGTTGTACAGATCTACAAATACCCTTATAACAGCTTTATAATACTCAGTGTCCATTGTAAAGGCGGTGCGATCCCAATCGCACGAAGCCCCTAACTTTTTCAATTGCTCCAGAATAATGCCCCCGTATTTCTCTTTCCATTCCCAGGCATATTTTAAAAACTCATCGCGCGTAAGCTGCGATTTTTTAATTCCCTTTTCGCGCAGCATAGCAACAACCTTTGCTTCGGTGGCAATTGAGGCGTGGTCGGTGCCAGGCACCCAGCAGGCTTCTTTACCTTCCATGCGGGCTTTGCGGATGAGTACATCCTGAATGGTATTGTTAAGCATGTGGCCCATGTGCAAAACCCCGGTTACATTGGGGGGGGGAATTACAATACATAAGGGCTCTTTACCCGAGGCGGAGTTGGCTTTAAAATAACCGGCCTTTAACCAATGCTGGTACCATTTATCTTCAACTTCGGCTGGGTTATATTTTGTAGAAAGTGCCATAAAATCAAAAAGTGGACTTGATAAGTCGGCAAAAATAGCGAAAAATGCCAACCCTAAATGGGAGAAAGGTGCGCCTGTTTTAAAGTGTGTAATTGTTGTTGATATTTAGAAATTAATTTTTGATTGCATGAGTAATTCCTCGGCTTCGGTTGAAAACGCTGGCACCGACCAGATTGAATGGAAACAGTTATGGAGCCTGGCAGCATTGTATGGTTCTATTGTAATTGGTTGGATTGCGTACCACCGCTACCAACCTAAGCTGTTGCAGCAGTTTAATTTTATTGAGTTTTCGCTTGCGCTGATTGTGGTTCAAAGCATAATTCTGGTAGTAACCCCACCCATTGCAGGCCGTATTGGCGACCGGTTTCGGTTTAAGCAGGGGCAGGGTCATCGCATTCCCATCATCTCATCAGGAATAAGCTTTGCGGCCATGGTGTTTATGGCCGTGGCCTTTACGTTACTTGGCAATCCGGGCGAAACCTTTCGATGGATACTTCCCCTTCTGATTGTGTTATGGCTTATCTCTATGAGCATTTTTACAAGCCCTGCACTTTCTACGCTCGAGCTATTTACTCCCGTAGATAAATTACCACGGGCAATGGCCATTCTTACCATTGTGGGCAATCTGATCTACTCGCTCGAGCCTGTTATTGTAGATTTGATCGACTATCTCGGGGCTCCCATTACGTTTATGGTGGGGGGTGTGGTTGTGTTTGTATCAGGCTATGCCCTTAAAAAAAACTCGCTTAGCCTGTTCAATAATCCCACCCAGCGGCCACGTACCGAATTTCGTTTCGATACCCAACGCTCTAATTACCTCTACATATTTATTATGGGCCTTGCGTTGGGTTTAAGTACCACCTTGTTGTTCAATTACTTTCCAGATCGGCTTCAAACTACGCTGCAAACCATAACTACCCTGGAGGGCAAATGGTGGGTGGTGTTGATTTTGTTTGTTACCGCTTTAATTTCTATTCCGGTAAGCAACTTCGTAAGCCGGGTTGGTACCTACCCGTCCTTTTGGTGGAGCTTTCTCATTAACTCCATTGCGATTGTACTTTTATTCGTAACGGGCTCAGCGTGGCTGGTACTTCTACTGGTGCTTATCTATACCATTTCGTTTACCATACTTTCCATTAGCTCGTTGCCATTGGCTATTGAAAAAGCAAATTATTTTGAAAAGGTTTTTTGTGTTGGTATTTTCTTTAGCGGAGTAGAGCTTCCGGATGGGATAGTTGAAATTTTTCAGGCTTCAGGGTACTAACTTTCGGCAGCCATGCGAATGCGCCATGCGGCTGGGTACAGGTTGTTGGTTCGGTTACCTAAATGATTCACCCACCCGAGGTTATTAGTTTCAAAGCACATCAATCCAAATCCCTTCAACCCTTCGCTTACAAAAAGTGAGTCTTTTCTTAAGTAGGCCAGAGCCTCGGCCTTAGTTAGCAGGGTAGTGGCAAAATGGTTAGTAGCAATCGAATTACTTAAGGCAAAAGCATGTTCGGGAATTAACTTATCGTGTTTGGCACTGGCCACTGCCGTTCCCTTCCCAACGGGGTAAAGCAGGCTACTGATAAATTCAATTTCGGGCAGCAACGTTTCCGGAACCTGGATAATTAAATCCTGTTGTTGAATCCACTTGTACCAATCCGGATTTTTGCACCAGCTTTTTACTTGCTCAACCACGCGGGTGGTGGCCAAATTGAATTTACCATTCGATTTAATTTTTACACGGGTCGCAGGCTCCTTCTTAATCATAGCCGAAATAAAGAACCCTTCGCCCTGCACGCTGTGCGGAAAAAACCGATAGCCCACTACGGGGTTAAGTACAACCTCATCAATGTTCCACTCGGGTTGTAAGCGCAGGGTAACAAACTCAGCCCGGTGGTCATTTATAAAATGTGTTAGGTTGGCTTCGTTTTCGTGCGCGTTGTAGGTGCAGGTACTGTAAATCAACAATCCGTTTTCTTTGAGAGCCGGCCATGCCTCGTGTAAAATTCTTTGCTGACGTTTTGCGCACAGGTTAACACTGTCTTCCGACCATTGCTGGCAGGCGTCCGGGTCTTTCCGAAACAACCCCTCGCCCGAACACGGTGCATCAACAAGTATTATATCAAAGTAGCCTGGTAGCTGTTGAAAGGCCGAAGGATCGGAGTTGGTTACTACTACATTCGCGTGACCCCACTTTTGGATATTCTCCCATAAGATTTGGGCGCGGGCGCGAATTACTTCATTGCTGATTAGCAGCGAATCGTTTGATAAGAGACTCAGTAAGTGCGTGGACTTACCACCGGGTGCAGCGCATAAATCCAATACACGCAGCGGTTTGGTAAGATCAACCGCTTGTTGCAGAACCTGCTCCAGAAAAAGCGAGCTGGCCTCTTGCACGTAATAGGCGCCCGCATGAAATGCCGGGTCTAACGTAAATACCGGCCGGGTTTCTAAATAAAAACCGAGTTTGCTCCACAAAACATGGGGAAGTGCGGGACTAAATTTTTTTTGCGGATTAATGCGAATGCTTACCGGGGCTGGTTGCTCATGGGCTTCTTTAAACGATGGCCAGGCCTCACCTAACTCATGCTGCATGCGGCTTTGGAAGGCGCCAGGAAATAGAACATCAGTAGGAAGCGAACTCATAGTTTAACAGGGACGGCTCAAGTAAAGTAAAAATTTTAAATTATTTTCGAGCCAGTTATTTTTAACCAAAGCAAATGACGATTGGGGCTAATAATCCGGAGTTAAAAAGTTGGGTTGACGTTCCGCCCGGATCAGATTTTCCAATTCAAAATTTGCCGTTTGGAATTTTTAAAACCCGATACCTGAATGCGGTTGCCGGAGTTGCAATAGGTAACTACGTGCTGGATCTTGTGTACTTACACGAGCACGGATACCTGGATGGCCTGGGTTTACCTGCAGGCATCTTCAATCAAAAGTATTTAAATGATTTTATTGCGTTGGGCAAAAATACTACGCGGGCTGTGCGTAACCGAATTTCTGAATTGCTTCGGGTTGAAACAGATGAATTACAGCTGCATAAAGCAGCCTGCGAAATTGCCTTGGTGCCACTTGCAGAGGTTCAAATGCAAATGCCGGTTTTCATTCCAGACTATACTGATTTTTATAGCAGCGAAGAGCACGCCACCAATGTAGGCAGCATGTTTCGCGATCCGAAAAACGCATTGCTACCCAATTGGAAACATTTGCCCGTTGGCTACCATGGCCGCGCATCTTCTATTGTTGTTTCGGGCACACCACTGCATCGCCCCAAAGGCCAGGTTAAGTTGCCCGATTCAGACCTGCCGGTTTTTTGCCCCACGCAAAAGCTGGACTTCGAATTGGAGCTTGCATTTATTACAGGTAAACAATCTGCGTTAGGCAAGCACATTACCACTGCTGAAGCCGAAGAATATATTTTTGGTTTTGTTTTATTTAACGATTGGAGCGCACGCGATATTCAGCAGTGGGAATATGTTCCACTGGGGCCTTTCCTCGGAAAAAACTTTGGGTCAACCATTTCTCCGTGGATCGTTACCCTGGATGCGTTAGAACCTTTTAGAGTACAAGGCCCCGCACAATTTCCGCATGTGCTGCCTTATCTTGCTACAGAAGGGAGCAAAAACTTTGATATAAACTTGCACGTATTGCTGCAGCCCGAAGGGGAAGAGCCAACAACCGTGTGCCGATCTAACGCCCGGTATTTGTACTGGAATGTAAATCAGCAATTAGCCCATCAAACTGTTAATGGGTGCAATGTGCGCGTGGGCGATTTGTATGCATCGGGCACCATCAGCGGCCCCTCGCCCGGGTCGTACGGCTCGTTGTTAGAACTTAGCTGGAACGGCCAACGCCCGTTGCAGCTTGCTAATGGCATTCAAAGAAAATTTATTGAAGATGGCGACACAGTAAGTATAACAGGTTTTGCAGAAAAGGATACGGTGCGAATCGGGTTTGGTGCGTGTTCCGGAAAAATACTGCCTGCGCTGTAAGAAAAATTTGAAAGAGTAAAATGATTATTCGTCCCAGCGAACTGCCAATTGTGAAACTGCAAGCATACTTGCAAAGCGCGGTTGCCCCCAGGCCCATCGCGTTTGTAAGTTCTGTCGATGCAGGCGGAAACGTAAACCTAAGTCCGTTTAGTTTTTTTAACCTCTTTAGTATGAATCCGCCCGTGTTGGTATTCTCACCCTCCAGGCGGGTGCGCGATAATTCTGTAAAGCACACCTTAGAGAATGTGCAGGAAGTTGGCGAAGTAGTAATTAATGTGGTTAGCTTTGAGATGGTACAGCAGGCATCGCTGGCCAGTTGCGAGTTTGCCAAAGGAGTGAATGAGTTTGTGAAGGCCGGCTTTACGGAAGTAAAATCAGAGTTGGTAAAGCCACCCCGCGTGGGTGAGTCGCCCGTTTCGTTTGAGTGTAAGGTAAAGCAGATAATTCCGTTAGGTACTGCGGGCGGAGCGGGAAACCTGATAATCTGCGAAGTGCTGTTACTACACATTCATGAGCGCGTGCTGGATGCCAACCAGATGATTGATCCGCACAAACTGGATGCGGTGGCGCGGATGGGACAAAACTATTACAGCCGGGCATCGGGCCAAAGTGTTTTTGTGGTGCCTAAGCCGAATGAGAAAGTGGGAATAGGGTATGACCTGCTGCCCGAAAAAATCCGCACCAGTAAAATTCTTACCGGAAATGATTTGGGGATGCTGGCCAATGTAGATCAACTACCCGCAAGCCGGGCGCTTACTGAACTTGAAAAGGAAGTTGTGTTAAAGGGAATAGATGCCGTGCATGCCCTGGCGCGGCATTACCTGGCGCAAAGTAAAGTAACGGATGCGTGGCAGGTGCTGCTCGCATTGCATGGAGGGTAAAAAAAATGCCCGCTATTGAAGCAGGCATTGATAAGAGCACTTGTCTTACTTTCAATTTCTATACAAAACTGCTTTTACAGCCTTAACGGTACGTTCTACATTGGGTAAAATAGCCTGAATAAGTGTGGGTGCATACGGTAACGGAACATCCAAACTATTGATGCGGTGCACGGGGGCATCCAAATAATCGAATGCATGCTTTTGCACGTGGTAGGTTATCTCTGTAGCGATAGACGATAGCGGCCAGGCTTCTTCCACAATTACCAGGCGGTTGGTTTTTTTAACAGACTCAACCACGGTGGCATAATCAATCGGGCGCACGGTACGCAAGTCGATAACCTCAGCCGAGATTCCTTCTTTTTCCAATTCCTGTGCAGCCGCCAAAGTTACTTTCATAATTTTTCCAAACGAAACGAGGGTAACATCGGTGCCGCTCCGCTTAATATCGGCAAGCCCAAGAGGTATAAGGTATTCCTCGGCTGGCACTTCGCCCTTATCGCCATACATCAACTCCGATTCCATAAAAATTACCGGGTCGTTATCCCGAATGGAGGTCTTCATCAACCCTTTGGCATCATATGGGTTGGAGGGCACCACCACTTTTAAACCCGGAGTGTTGGCAAACCAATTTTCGAAATTTTGAGAATGTTGTGCTCCTAACTGGCCTGCATTACCCGTTGGGCCTCTGAAAACAATAGGGCAGTGGTACTGGCCACCCGACATGGATAACGTTTTAGCTGCCGAATTAATGATTTGATCGATGGCAACCAGCGAGAAGTTGAAAGTCATAAACTCAATGATAGGCCGCAATCCGTTAATAGCTGCGCCTACGCCAATGCCTGCAAATCCTAATTCAGAAATGGGTGTATCCAAAACCCGGTCGGGTCCAAACTCGTCCAGCATGCCCTGGCTTACCTTGTAAGCACCATTGTATTCTGCAACCTCTTCGCCCATTAAAAAGATGCTGCCATCGCGTCTCATTTCTTCGCTCATGGCTTCGCGTAGTGCTTCTCTGAATTGAATTTCTCTCATAGCTGCCGTTAGTTTGGAAAGCCCGTAAAAATAGCCACCAGAAACCTCAGGTTAAAATGAATGCCTTGTTTTTTTGTGGATGTTACCAATCCAATAAAAAACCCCGGCCGCCACAGCGGCCGGGGTTTTGAATTTACGGTACTATAGAAATTACTTCAGTGCATTGCGGAATGCCTCCGTAGTTGCAAACTTAGAAAACTCAAGATCGGTAAGCGCTTTGTCTTTCAGCGAAGAATCAATGCGCACAGCACTCGATAGGTTGCTTACTACTGCATCGCCATTGCCTTGGCGGGCAGCGGCTACTGCGGCACCGTAGTAACCAATAGCCAGGTTGCTGTTTTTACGGGTTGATTCTGCAAACGAAGAAGCTGCATTGCTGTAGTCTTTGTTGAGCAATTGCGCTAAGCCTTTGTTAAACAAGTTTACATCGGTATCAGTTGCAGAAGAAGTTGAACTTACAGCGGCACCATAGTTGGCCATGTAAATTTCAGAGGCTCCCTTTACACCGTTAACACCGCGTGTAACTTCGTTGCTGGCACCGCGCAATGCCTTGGTAGCATGGCTATAGGCTTTGTACGGGTTGCCTTTCCACAAAGCTACAGAAGCAAGGTTAGCGTGTACTTCGGGTGCTTCTTTTAAGCGAGCAGCAATTTCAAACTGCGCATTGGCTTTGTCAACCAGGCTGCTGTTGCCTTGAATGGCTTGTTGCAGGTAAGCAGCGCCTAAGTTGTTGTGTGCATTCCAGTTAGAACCTTTTTTAGTGGCGGCTTCGTAAATCGCCACTTTTTCTTCTACAGAAGGAGTAAGGGTTGCTGCATACATCAATTCTTCAAAAGAAAGCGCATCGGCTTGTGCTTGTCCGCCAGTAATTTGCTTAGCCAATACCGAAATCTCGGCATCGGTTTTCTTTTCTTTTACTTTCAGGATTTCAGTTTTTGCCGTACGTAAAGCCGGGTAAACATCTTTAAATACCTTGTTGTAAGACTTCAGTTTTTTCATGGCTTTTTCCTGATTCTCGAAAGAACCACCGCCATTGATAATGTTCAGGTATTCTGATTTTTCGTCAGAAGAGATTTTGTCGTAGGCAGCTAATGCATTTTTAAATTCAGTCCAATCATCCACAACCGGCTTCAAAATGAATTTAATTTCACCGGCCTGACCTTTGTAGTCGTACTTCTTCATTTGTGCGCGATAGAATTTTTCAATCGCTTTGGCACGTTCTTCCGAAAGTTTGGTGTTGATCCGTTCAGCACCTTCGGGTGAGTGGGTACCGGTAATGGTTACGGTACGTGTTACGTTTTTAGAAGCAATGAAGGCATCCAGTTGCTTGCCTTTTGCAGCTTTGATTTCGGAAGTACGCAACACGGAGCTACCTCTTTCAAAAATGAAATCGGGGATGATAACCGGGGTAAGTTCTTCCTGATTGTTATAACCATGATCTGCAAAAGCAGCGTAATAAGAATTTTGAACCAGTTTGGAGGTGGTAATTATACCGGTAGCCAGTGGCAGGCGCGGGGTAGTTTTTGATTTGGCACCTTTAGAAGCAACACCTTGAACTTCATAGGTACCCACTTTGTACGCATCCTTGTAAGGGAAAGATAATTTTTTCGAAACCTTAACTTGTTCGGTGGCATTGTTGCCATAGTCTTCGGCCCGGAAAGCAACCGGATCTAATGCAACTTCATTTTCGCCATACTTGTAAAAAGAGTTCAGTGTATATACTGTTCCTTTTTTCAACATTTTAACAGGCAGGTTGCCCGAAAGGTCGAAGGCTACAGTGTCTTTGTGAACTTCAAGTGGGTTGGGCGCTACTTCCAGCTTTTGCTCTTTGGCAGCTTTGATCATTTGAGGGAGGGTACAGCCCGTAAAGGTGAGCGCACCAACGATCACGAATGCGTAAAATAATTTTCTCATGGTTAATAGTTAAATGGTTACCGTAAACGAGGGGCAAAGTTAAATCAAACCCCTTATTTGTGTGCAATTATAGCCAAAAAAATAACACGGCTGCCCTTATTTTCAGCGCTTTAACGGGTTATATTTGCCGAAGTAATATTTAGTCGGTAAATCGGCTTTTACCCGGGTAAATGGAATTTTAACGCCCCTTTTTAGCAATATGAGTATGGCGGGTTTGATCAGACAGATTCAACTTTTTTTTGAGAAGCAGGCGTTTGGGGTTTGCACTGCGCTTGGCGATAAAATGGGCATTGCCACCTCCTCCATCCGGCTGTTTTTTATTTATGCATCCTTCCTTACGTTCGGTTCGCCTCTTATAGTCTATTTATCGCTGGCATTTATAATGAACATGCGCAGGCACCTGCGCAGGCGAAGTACTATCTGGGACTATTAAAAATCCAGTTTGCTAAAAGTTCGTTTACCTCGCAGATAATAATCAGCTAACAATAAGCCCCCGTAGTGGGTTGGAAAAAACCGGATTTGCTTCCGTTTGCCATAATTGTAGGTAAAGTTTTTTACCGAGGCTGCGTGGGCGCGGGCAACCGCCCAGGCATTTGCTGGAGACCCACCAACTAAAAACCTAATCGCAGCAAGCCAGTCAAGCATCAGGCGCAGGGGAAGCTTCCAGAGCAATTGCCTGGTGGGAAGGTTTTTAATGAGCAAAGTCAACCCATTGCGGAAGTTAAAGTACGTTTTAGCAGGATTGGATTTAGGAAGGGTGCCACCGCCTACATGGTAAACGCAACTGGCCCCCGTGTAATAAATTACTCCACCCGCACGCTGCATGCGCCAACAAAGATCAATTTCTTCCATGTGGGCAAAGAAGTCTTCATCAAACCCCTGTTGTTGGTGGAAGACTGCGGCCCGAATAAACAGACACGCACCGGTGGCCCAAAAAACGGGGCGGGCGTCATCGTACTGGCCGTTGTCTTTTTCAAGGGTTTGAAAAAGGCGGCCGCGGCAAAATGGATACCCGAGGCTATCTACAAACCCACCGGCAGCACCCGCATATTCAAAGTGCGTGCGGTTGGCGTACGATCTGATCTTGGGCTGTGCCGCTGCAATGGCCGGGTTATTTTTAAAGCAGGTGAGCACGGGGTCAATCCAGCCCGGGGTAACTTCCACATCGGAGTTAAGCAACACATAATATGTGGCTTCAATTTGCTGCAGGGCGGCATTGTAGCCACCGCAATAACCCATGTTTGCCGGTAGCCGGATTATTGAAACTTGTCCAATAAAGTTTTGTTCAAGAAAAGAAACGGAATCATCCGTAGAGGCATTATCGGCAACAAAAATTTTTGCCGCCCCGCTATGGGTAATAACTCCCGGCAAAAACTGTTGCAGAAATTGCTTTCCGTTGTAGTTAAGAATAACAACGGCTGTTTCAATCATCCCATCAGGTTGCTTAAATCCATACCGGGTATATTGGGGAGTAAGCCCTCGGTAGCTTTTTTCAACTCTTCTTTGGCTCGTAGTTCGGCCTCTTCGGCCGCTTTGTTTACTGCAGCTACCACCAAATCCTGAATCAGAACTTTGTCATCGGCTTTTAGAATGGCAGCATCTATATCCAACGCTACCAATTGCTTTTTGCCATTTACGGTGGCTTTAACCATACCGCCTCCCGCTTCCCCATTGGCTTTTACATAGGCCAGGTTGTCTTGGGCTTCTTTCAATTTGGCCTGCACTTCTTTCATGCGGCCCATCATCTTCATCATGTCAAACATGGCACAGCAATTTTGGGTGCTAAATTACGCAACGCAGGGCTTAGTTCTTCTTCTTTAGAATTACCACGGAGCCTCCACGCTTAAAAGTTCGGCCGGCAAAGTCTGTGCCTTGTGCATTCCATACATAAGTGCCCTCGGGCAGCGGGCGGCCATTGTTGGTGCCATTCCATGGTTCGTTGCGGTCATTATAATAAACCATGGTTCCCCAGCGGTCAAAAACTTTCAATTCCAGTTCCAATATGTAATGACCGCGTACTGTAAAAGTTTCATTTTCTACGGGGCCAACACCATCGGGGGTAAAGGCAGTGGGGTAAAAGAGATTAACCTCGCGGGTTACCACCACCCGATTCGAATTTGAATTGGGAATTCCGGCCTGGTTGGGCTGGGCTATTACAAGGTATTGCAAAACCTGGTTTACATCATCGGGTTGGTCGTCCACATATACAGAATCTAACCCCATGTTAACCACCTGCATCAGGCCGCCACTCCGATCGTACTTTTCAAGGCGATAATTACTTACCCCGTTAAGCCAACCCTTGTAGCCTGTCCACCTTAAGGTGATTTCGTTGTGATTATTTACGCTGGCCGAAAGCCGGATCGGACAAACCGGAATACCCGTTGCACTGGTGTTACCACACAGGTCGGTGTAATTTATCCGGTAACAAAAATTGCCTTCGGTGGTATAACCGGTGTCGGTATAGTCGGCATTGGTTGTTTGCGCCATGGGTATGCCATTGCGACTAATAGAATAGTTTGCTACTGTAAACAACGGGTCTTGCAGCCATGTAAGTTGTACTCCGTTGGCTCCTACCTGGGCACTCACATTATTGGTGGCAGTAGGGGTAACGGTTTTAAAGGCAACTCCACACTTTTCAAGCGAGATGCTGCGTGCCCCACCGGCATAATGATTTATTAGTTGGTAGCAATAATTGGTGTTGCACACAATGTCCACATCGTTAAACTGAGTAGGAGAACCCGGTATGGTGGTGTAGGTGATGGCGTTGCGTTTAATTTCGGTGCTTAGCACCCCGGCCGGGCCGGTAGCCCAAGTAAGGGCATTGGTACCATTTTGAATGGCAAGATTCACCTTATGGCTGCACACAGGTGCTGAGTAGGTATTTGTTCCGGTGCAAGGATCGAACGCTCCCAACCGGAAACAATAAAAATTATTGTCGGTAAGTAAGTTCGAAATAGTGGTAGTGTTAACTCCGTATAAAGTTTGAAATTGCTGAAATGCCCCGGAGTTAATTCCAATCTCCAACTTATATTGAATATTGGGTTGTGGCGTAAAATCCAATTGAATGGAGGTGGAGTTTAATGTGGTGAGTGTAGTTAGTTGCGGGGTGGGTAGGGTGGCCAGCGTAGTAATAGCCTGCAAATTGGCGGCACAGTTGTTGGCCGCGTTTAAATCTTTGCCCCTAACGCTAATGTTAAATGTGCCGGCTGCCCCATAATTGTGCGCGGCAATTTGATTGTTGCTGCTGGGAATGGCTGTTTCTATAATGCCATCGTTGTTAAAATCAATAAAGTACTGATCATAGTTTTTGTCGGTAATTTTTATAGATGTTTGAAATCCGGAGCAGGTGTAAATTTCAAACGCGGGCTGAATGTTGGGGTCAACGGTGATCTGGATATCATCCGCGCCAATGTTTTGATATAAAACCGTTAGGGTATAGGTGCCCGGTTGGGTATAGGTAAATGTAAACTGGTTGGTTTGCGAGCCGCCTCCGTTCCCGGGAGTCATCAAACACGGATTTCCCGGAGTGCATTGATTGGAGGTTACTAAGTTGGCATCGGTAATAGTTACTGTAAAGGGGGCGCAGCCTTTCACTTCATCTACACGAAAGCGACCCAGCCGGCTGATATACTGGCTGTGCGCACTCCACACGATGGTTAACAAAAGGCTAACGGTTAAAAATACCTGCTTCACAAACTCAATTACATTAATTTCAAATTCAAAAATTGATGATTCAAAGTTTTAATCAAACCAACTGACTTAAACCTGAAATTTCAACGCATACTTTTTCAAAAAATTCTCAGCGGCCACCATGTCCACATGCAACTCGCGGTCTGTTTCTATAAACGGAACAACCTGCCTGAAAGTATTTACAAACGCTTCCAACTCGGGCGAGGATTTTAAGGGCCTTCTGAAATGCAACGCCTGGGCTGCGGTAATTAACTCTATCGCTAAAATCGAATAGAGATTATTTACAACCTGATAAACTTTTGTGGCCGCATTGGCACCCATACTTACGTGATCTTCCTGCCCGTTGCTCGACACGATCGAATCGACTGAGGCCGGGGTGCAGAGTTGTTTATTCTGGCTTACCAGCGAGGCGGCTGTGTATTGTGGAATCATAAGTCCGGAGTTTATACCCGGATCGGCCACTAAGTAATTGGGTAAATCCCGGCTGCCCGAAATAAGTTGGTACGTTCTGCGTTCCGAAATGCTTCCCAACTCAGCCAAGGCAATAGCGAGAAAGTCTAACGGCAAAGCAAGCGGCTGGCCGTGAAAATTACCGGCTGAGATAATTTTATCAGCATCGGCAAAAATATTGGGGTTATCGCTTACTGAATTTATTTCGGTTAGAAAACTTTGTGTTACAAACTGAATGGCATCGTAACTCGCACCATGCACTTGCGGAATGCAGCGGAATGAATACGGATCTTGCACATGCTTTTTAGCCTGCGATGCGATGGCGCTTCCTTTCAGAATCTGCTTTACGGAAGCAGCTACTTGCAATTGGCCTGTGTGCGGTCTTATTTTATGTACAGCTTCATCAAAAGGTTCCAGCCTTCCGTCAAACGCATCTAACGAAAGTGCACCAATAAGATTGGCCAGTTTTAATAACCGATGTGTGTGCAGCAAACTCCATGTACCGTATGCACTCATAAATTGGGTTCCATTCAACAGCGCTAAACCTTCTTTTGCCTTGAAATGAATTTTATCCCAATTGAATTTTTTCAGGATGGCTTCGCCTGTATAAACATCCCCTTCAAAATGAACTTCACCAGAGCCAATGAGCGTAAGCGATAAATGGGCCAGCGGAGCTAAATCACCCGAAGCACCTAATGAACCCATTTCGTAAATGCGCGGCCACACGCGACTGTTAAACATAGCAATCAATCGCTGCACGGTTTCAAATTGTACGCCCGAATAACCATACGATAGCGACTGGATTTTAAGAAACAGCATTAACATCACGATCTCAGTCGGTACTTCGGGGCCGGTACCGCACGCGTGCGACTTCACCAAATTCTCCTGTAGCTTTTCGAGTTGATCTTTGGGAATATTTCTATTGTACAACGAACCGAAGCCCGTGTTGATTCCATAGATAGGAGCAGAAGAAGTAGTCAGTTTCTGATCGAGGTACTCGCGGCATTTTATTATTTGCTTACGCGATTCAGCCGATAGAACTACACTAACATTATTTCGCAAAATCTGATCAAGAGCGTGAAGGGTGAGGGGAGAGTTTGATATGGTATGAGTTTGCTCCATTTAATGACTTTGAAAAGGTTGCAGTCGGCAGGAAGCAGTAGGCAGTCGTTTTGAGTAAGAACATACGCTCTCAAAAAGTAAAATTTTTTGACTGCCGACTGCCCCCTGCATACTGCCTACTTAATAATGTTTATAATCTCACCAACACTCAGTTTCTTTTGCTCACCAGCTTTCATATCCTTAAATGCCAGCACACCACTCTTCACTTCTTCTGAGCCAATGACAATCACATACGGAATCAATTTTTTATTCGCGTAGTCTAACTGCTTTTGAATTTTTACTGCATCCGGGTAGATTTCTGAAGCAATTCCTTTTGCCCGAAGTTGCTGTAAAACACCCAAACCATATTTCTTACATTCGGCATCGAAGTGGGCGATCAAAACTTTGCTGCTGATTTGTGCATCCTGCGGGAAGAGTTTTAGTTCTTCCATGGCATCGTACAGCCGATCTACCCCAAATGAAAAGCCAACACCCGATACATTGGGCAAACCAAATCCTCCGGTAAGGTTATCGTAACGCCCGCCACCGCTCACACTGCCAATGGCAACATTATTAATTTTTACTTCGAAGATGCAGCCCGTGTAATAACTCAAACCTCGCGCTAATGCCATGTCGAACTCTACGTTTTCTTCGGTGGCGTTATAGTCTTTCAATAATTGAAGTACCTGTGTTAAATCGCTGATGCCTTTTTTGCCGGCTTCGCTATTGGCAAATTTTTGTGTAATGAATTGAATCTTCTCAGTAGTTGTTCCTTTGAAGTTCAGAATCTCAAATACTTCGGTAAGATTAGCATCGGCAAACCCACGGATACGTAATTCTTCTTTCACTTTCTCTTCCCCAATCTTATCCAGCTTATCAATAGCAACAAATAATGAAGTTTCGTTTCCACCTTTACAGATTTCTGCAAGACCAGAAAGAATGGCGCGGTGATTTATTTTGATGGTGTAATCTGTAATGCCAAAACCTTTAAACACCTCTTTAATCATTAAAATGATTTCAGCTTCGCAGATCAAAGAATCGGTTCCCACCACATCGGCATCGCATTGATAGAACTCACGGTAGCGACCTTTCTGTGGACGATCGGCTCGCCATACGGGTTGTATCTGGTAGCGTTTAAATGGAAAAGTGATTTCATGCCGGTTCATCACCACGTAGCGCGCAAAGGGAACGGTGAGATCGTAGCGAAGACCTTTTTCGGAGATGTCTGAGGTAATTAGTCTTGAGTCTTTAGTATTGAGTTTCGATGCTTCAACATCTTTAAGATAATCCCCTGAATTAAGAATCTTAAACAACAACTGATCCCCCTCATCTCCATACTTTCCCGTAAGGGTAGTCAGGTTTTCCATAGCTGGGGTTTCAAGCGGTTGGAACCCGTATTTCTGAAAAACACTTCGGATAGTATTAAATATAAACTGCCGTTTGGCCATTTGGGCCGGGCCGAAGTCGCGGGTGCCTTTGGGTAAAGTGGGTTTTTCCATAATAAAACGGGGCAATTTAAGCACTAAGCCACAGATTCACAGATTCTGCGCTGAGTCAATAGCGTTCTAATCGAGCCATTCCCGTTCATTTATTGAGTTTTCTGCTTGAAATCGAAATAATCTGCGAATCTGTGGCGATAAATTCCGAAACCTGTTTATTTTTGCGCCCTATTAAAAATCAGAAGCCATGTCAGTTACCCGCTTAAAGAGAAAAAACCGTAAGGATAAGGCTAAAGCAGCCCGCAGAAGAACCGATTTGAAAAATCAGAACTTTAAGCCGGTGGCTAAAGCTATTGATATCGAGAAAATCAAAGAAGAATTTAAGGCGAAGAAGGCCAAGTAGTTTTTCGCTAGCTTATAAACAAAGCCGATGGACACCGTTCGTTGGCTTTTTGTTTTATGTTGATTAGCGATCTTTAACGGATATGAGTTTTCAGCACCCAGTTATTACTCTTGAGCCCGGAAAGCGTAGTGGAAAACCTTGCATCCGAGGCATGCGGATTACAGTTTATGATGTGTTGAGTTGCCTTGCCTCGGGCACAACTAAGGAGCAGTTAGTGGAAGATTTTCCTGAACTTACAGCTGCGGATATTCAAGCTTGCTTGAGTTACGATTCATAAGAAGTTCTGTTTACAGCCTACTGCTCACTGCCTATTACCAACTAACTAACCAAGGGTTCCCCGCTTCCCCAACTCAATCGCCTCCAGCTTACTGATAATTTTAGTATTGATCTCGAACCGGATAATCGTTTTTATACTATGAAAGCCATGATTGCCGGCAGCACCCGGATTTACATAAAGCATATTATAGGCCGGATCTTTTTTTACCCGGAGAATGTGTGAGTGCCCGCAAATAAACACATCGGGTACTTTTTCTCTCAAAACTTTCTTTACTCGTGGGTTGTAGTTGGGAGGTGCCCCGCCAATGTGTGTAATCCAAACCGTTAGTCCTTCGCACGTAAACCAAAGGTCTTCCGGGAAACGGCTTTGCATTTCGGTGTCATCAATATTACCAAACACAGCCCGCACTGGTTTAAATTTTTCTAACTCGTTTACTACCCTCGCATCGCCAATATCGCCTGCGTGCCAAATCTCATCACACGTATTGAAATAGGTAAATACGGTGGGGTCGAGATAACTGTGGGTGTCGCTGATGAGACCAATCTTCATTTGATGAAAATTAGTTACAAAATGTTATGCAGCATGTATTTTCCGTTGCGAGCCCTGCCTGTTAATAATTTTTTTCGCCCGGCATGCTTAGCCAATCTCGGCTGGGTTTACGCCCCGTACCGTGCGGGCCCGTTTTCTTTACTGCCTGCTTGGTTACAGGCGTACCCGACTGTTTTTTGAAAACTTTCTTGGGTCGTTCATTGCGATAGGCTGCTCCCGCAGTTGATTTTTGCCGGGGTGCTTCAACAACTTTAGCAGGTACCAAACCGGTAAACGGAAATGGATTGTTTTCGGCAACCGGCACTTGCTTGCCTATCAACTTCTGAATGTCTTTGAGGTAAGCTTTTTCCTCGGCATCGCAGAAAGAAATGGAGCTTCCACTGGCACCGGCCCGGCCTGTGCGCCCGATGCGATGTACGTATGTTTCGGGCACATTGGGTAACTCAAAATTAATTACATGCGAAAGTTCATCGATATCGATACCGCGTGCAGCAATATCGGTGGCCACCAGCACGCGGGTTTTTTGTTCTTTAAAATTGCTTAACGCCCGTTGCCGTGCGTTTTGCGATTTGTTGCCGTGTATGGCTTCGGCTTTAATGCCCGCTTTGTTCAGGTCTTTCGCTACGCGATCGGCTCCGTGTTTGGTACGCGTAAAAACAAGGGCGGTGGTAATGCCCGTGGTTTTAAGAAGATGCAATAACAAGTGCCGCTTGTTTCCTTTATCAACAAAGTAAACTTCTTGTTGTACTGTATTGGCGGTGGAAGAAACCGGAGTTACTTCTACACGCACCGGGTTGGTTAATATGGTGTTGGCCAGCGCAGAAATTTCGGGCGGCATAGTGGCCGAGAAGAAAATGGTTTGACGCTTGGCCGGAATGCGGGCAATAATTTTTTTAACATCATGAATAAAGCCCATGTCCAGCATGCGGTCGGCCTCATCGAGCACAAACATTTTTAACCGATCGAGTTGAATGTAGCGCTGATTCATCAGGTCGAGCAAGCGACCCGGAGTGGCTACTAAAATATCTACCCCGCCACGCAAGGCATCGGTTTGAGGTTTTTGCGAAACACCACCAAAAATTACAGTGTGCTTTATTCGAAGCAGCTTTCCATAAGCCTGAATGCTTTCGCCTATCTGAATGGCCAGTTCGCGGGTAGGTGTAAGCACCAATGCTTTAATACCAGCGGGTTCTTTTTTATAGAGTTCGTCCTGATGCAGCAATTGGAGAATAGGAATAGAAAAAGCGGCTGTCTTTCCCGTTCCGGTTTGCGCGCAGCCCAGCAAATCCTTGCGCTGTAATAAAACAGGTATGGCCTGCGCCTGAATGGGAGTTGGTGTTACATACCCTTCGGCCTGCAAGGCTTTAAGAATAGGATCAATAAGATTTAATTTTTCGAACATGATTTGTGATTGAAGCGCAGCCATGCTGCGTGGTAAAAAATGGTTTCTAATTTTTTTTGACGCCTCTTGGCTCATTGGCCGCCTTTGCGGCTACCGAAAAGGCTTTTTCGGTGAATTTGGAGGAGTGATGCGCAAAGGTAGTGAAATAATTACGCCTTTTGTTGATAAGCATCATGAAATGCTTTTCTGCCGGCTTCAATAATTTCATTGGCCCGGTAAAATTCAAACACGCCACAGGCATTGCGCGAGATATTCACAACCAGGTCGGGTTTGTACATATCAATCATTAACTCGGTAAGGCGGTCCTGCGTCATATCGTACGATTTGTTGAGTAAATCGAACAAGCCCAGCTTGTCGGCCGCATCGGTATTGTTTTCAAATTTAGGCAACGAAGCCCGAATGGAGTCGATCATTTTCAGGTAGGCAGCGCGTTCTTTTTTTTCGATTTCAGCTTCTACTAATTGCGAATGCGTTGCCGGTATGTTGGCATTGATGTTAACAGCCACCACAGTGTCGCCCGGTTGTTTGTTTACAAGATTCAGCGGAAGCGGGTTAAGCACACCCCCATCTACTAATTTTAGCTTGCCATCGCGCACAGGCGTAAACACCGTGGGGATGGCAATGGAAGCGCGAAGAGCCCTGAACAAACTTCCGCTGGTGTAGCGCACTTCTTTTTGTTCAATCAGATCGGCAGCAATTGCGGTAAACGGAATTTTGAAATTTTCAATTTGATGATCACCAATAAATTCTTCGATGGCTTTAAAAACCCGCTCGCCTTTTACAAAACCCTGTGCTGAAATGGTAAAGTCAAGCAAGCGAAATACGTCCATGCGGGTAAGTTTGATCAGCCAGTGCTTGTACTCGTTCAGGTACCCCGCACTGTAGATGCCACCTACTACAGCGCCCATCGAGCAGCCAACTATTTCCTGAATGGCGTACCCGTGTTTCTCTAATTCTTCTATTACACCGATATGGGCCATGCCGCGGGCACCACCACTGCCTAAAACCAACCGAACGTTTTTCATGTGCAGATAATTGTCAAAGATAATTCTACCCGCTTTAATAATAGAATTTTTTAGATAGGCTGGCTTCACCAAAAATAAAGTGAAACAGGAGCTGTGGGTAGCGTTGCGGGCACCGGTAATTCACCGGATTAATCTTACAACCCATCGCATCGAAGGCGTGTCTGAAGGGTGTAGTGAACCAAAATTTTCTGATTGGAAGAAATTTTTACTTTTTTTACTGTTTAAACTAAAACTAATGATCATGCGAGGAGGAATTAAATTATTGGGTTTGATGCTGGCGAGTTCGTTGTTTCTTACGGCTTGCCTTAATTCGGAACCTGCCGGAAATGAATTTGAAGAACAATGGATAAAGGATACCACGGCCATCGGTATTTATGTGCGCAGCAATGGCATACCTGCCTATAAAGATGTAAGTGGGGTGTATTTTCACATTACTCAAGCGGGCTCCGGGTTTCCGCCTACATCCACAAGTAGTGTTAGGTTTGGGTACAAACTTTCATTATTAGGCAGCACAAGTTCTGTTCAGGAAAGTGCCTCATTGCTCGAAAATATTTCAAATCTGGTACCCGGTACTCAAATCGGTTTATCGATGATGTTGCCCGGCAGCAAGGCGGTGGTATTTATCCCATCCGGCTATGCGTACGGAGGCTCTGCCTTACCTGGTATTCCGGCAAACTCCAATCTCAAGTTTGAACTGGAGTTATTGGAAGTGCCAAGTAACAATACAGCGGCCGTTCAAAATCAATTAAGTGCCGATGTGCAGGCAATTGATGCTTACATTGCAACCAACAACATCGAAGATGTAATTGAAGATCCTTCCGGGATCCGGTACAAGGTGCAGATGAATGGCTCGGGCCCAACCGCTACGCTGTACAATAAAGTAAGATTAAATTATACCGGTAAATTATTAACTACCGGCACAACCTTCTTTACCGGTTCGAACGAACCCTCGGCCGTTTTTGACAGCCGCGTTATCAATTACATTTATGCGTTTCAGGCAGCGTTGGTTAACATGAAGGCTGGTTCAAAGATTACGCTGTATGTACCATCTCCGCTTGGGTTCGGTAATCAGAGTGTTACCGGCCAGGGTGGAGTAAACATTCCGGCCAATACCAACCTGGTGTATGAGTTGGAGTTGGTGAATATTCTTCAGTAAGCACGACTAAAAAATTAGACAGAGGCCACAGCCTGCATAGGGTGTGGCCTCTTACTTTTTAGCCCGGGCAGCTTTTTCCCACACAGCGCTTTGCTTGCCGCGAAGCAAGCGCAAGGCCCCGGCAAAAACAGAGAGGTTCATCATTGTAAAATAATAAGGCACAAAGAAGCCTTTCAGATTTACTTTTTTATTGCGCAGCAAATGCCCTAAAGCGGCAACAAGATAAAACACCACCTGGCCAATGGCTGCCACTGTGTAAAAAGATGAATAGTTCCAGATCAACAGGTTGCTGATAAGCAGCAAGAGGAGGCAGAGTGGTGCAAGCGACCAGCGCATAGCGCGGTGCGACACATATTGCCAACTAATCCAACCATAATTGAAAATATTAAGTAACTCGGGCAGTAGTGAAATTGCCTGAATGCCACCCGCTGAAATGCGAACCTTACGTTTCCATTCGTCTTCCATGCTTGCCGAGGCGGTTTCTACAGCGAATGCGTTTGGCTCGTACACAAAGCGATAGTGGGCCGCAACAATTTTCATGGCGGTAACAAAATCCTCTATAATGGTGTTGCCCGCAGGCGGCTGATAAAGTTGGGTGCGTACCGCGTAAAGTTCGCCAGCCGCGCCCAATGTGGTTGTAAAATCAGAGTCCCACGTTTTCAAAGCCGATTCATATTTCCAATAGAGTCCTTCTCCCGATCCCGAGGCATTATCCTGCGAGTTGGAAGCAATTCGTTTTTCTCCGGCAACACCGCCTACGGTAGCATCGGCAAAATGCCGGATTATGTTTTTTAGAGCCGGCTTGTTTAAATGGGTATTGGCATCAGAAAATATAATGATGGGTGTTGTTACTTCTTTCACCACCCGGTTAACGGCATGAATTTTCCCCTTGCGCTCGGCAGCGTAAAATACTTTTACCCGGTTAAACCGATTGCAAATTTCTACCGTGCGGTCAGTTGAGCCATCGGCAACGATCCACAGCTGTAGTTTTTCTTCCGGATAATCTAACCCAATTGTATTAAGAATTTTCTCTTCAATGTAGGCTTCCTCGTTGTAGGCTGCCACTAACAGGGTGATTTCGGGGAGTTCGGCCTCTGAGGACACCACCGGATTCCCCGGGGTACCTGCAAGCTTGCTTAAAAGGTAAATTAACAGCGCGTATCCTACATAGGTGTAAAAAACAACCGCAAAAGCTATCCAGAAAAGAGATTGAGCCACTAAAAGCACATTTTTGGGGTGAAATTAAGGTTAAACTACTAGTTACAATTAATTTTTTAGAGGGATAAACTCCGGTTCTTTGTGCTAACTTTGTTGATTCTGGGCCTTTTAATGGAGCTTGTGGTATCGCCATTACGTGCCCCATCTCAAGCGTGAGTTAGCCCCGGAGACCTGTCTATTTAGGCTTTAAGAAATGAAAAAATTCAGGAATTGCATTCTTGCTTGTGGAATTTTGCTGCTGTTAGCCCCCATGGTAGCCGCAGCCGTTGGTTTGGATCCCCAGCTTGAAGTAAGCATTGGCGGAAGTCCGGTTTCATCTGGCGGAAGCCACTCCATGGGCAATGTTAATTTACTGGCCTCCTCGGCACCCGTAACGGTAACCATACATAATTCAGGTACTTCCGAGTTAACAATTTCGGGGGTCTCCGTATCCGGCACAAATGCTTCCGAGTTTAGTTTGAATACAACCGGTATGCTCGTGAGTGTACCTGCCAATGGAAGTACAACCTTTACCATTACTTTTTCGCCTTCGGCAAGCGGGCCCCGGTCGGCTACCCTGCATATAAATTCTGATGATATTGGTAGTGAGTTTGTTTTACAATTAACCGGCACAGGCATAAAGCTTGATCAGGCAATTACTTTTAATGCGCTTCCGGCCCATACGTATGGCGATGCAAATTTTTTGCTGGCGGCCTCCGCATCATCGGGTTTGGCTGTAAGTTATTCCAGCAACAATCCGCTGGTGGCCACTGTAAGTGGCAGTACCGTTACCATTGTAGGTGCCGGTGTGGCAGAGATTACCGCTTCGCAAGCCGGCAATACAGTTTACAATGCCGCATCGCCTGTAATGCAAACTCTTACAGTTAATAAAGCACCTCTCACCGCTACTGCCGATAATAAATCTCGTGTGTACAACACAGCAAATCCACCATTTACAATTACATACTCTGGGTTTGTAAATGGCGATAATGCAAGTGCATTAGCAACTGCACCAATAGCCAGCACCACCGCAACCCTTACAAGCCCCGTGGGTGGGTACACCATTGTGCCAGCAGGTGGAGTTGACACTAATTACTCTTTCATTTATGTAAATGGCACACTAACTATTACCAAAGCAACTCCCGTTGTTAGCTGGAATAGTCCGGCAGCGATTACGTACGGTACTGCGTTGGGAGCTTCGCAGTTAAATGCCTCGGCCGATGTGCCCGGTACTTTTACGTATCTGCCAACAGCCGGCACGGTGCTGCATGCAGGTGTAAATCAAACACTCAGTGTTGACTTTGTTCCAACCGATGCCGTTAATTACAATTCGGTTATTGGAAGAACCACAACCATAACGGTAAACAAAGCTTCGCTTACCGCTACAGCCGATAACAAAAGCAGAGTGTTTGGTGCGGCTAATCCGGCATTAACCATTTCTTATACCGGATTTGTTAATGGCGACACCCAAAGTGCGATTGATGTTTTACCAACTGCAAGCACACTTGCCACCGTAACTTCGGATGTGGGAACGTACCCAATTACAGTTAGCGGAGGTACCGATAATGACTATACGATTACTCCGGTTGCCGGTACCTTAACCCTTACCAAGGCACCGTTAACAGCAACGGCCGAAAACAAAACCCGAACCTATGGTGCGGCTAATCCTGTATTTACAATAACCTACAGCGGTTTTGTAAATGGCAACACCAGTGCCGATATCGACACTCCGCCCAGTGCAAGCACTTCCGCTATTGCAACTTCTGCCCCAGGGCCGTATGTAATTACGCTTGCTGGTGGGTTGGATAATAATTATGCGCTTACGCTGGTAATCGGAACCTTAACGGTAACCAAGGCTATGCTTACGGTAACAGCTAACAATCAAACCCGGCAGTATGGCGAACCTAACCCGGTGCTAACCTTAAATTATTCTGGGTTTGTAAATGGTGAGACGGCCGCAAACCTTACCACCGCTCCGGTGGCCAACACGGTGGCCGTTGCCACCAGCCCGGTAGGAAATTATGCAATAACCGTTGCCGGTGGTGTATCGGGTAATTATGATTTTACCTACGTGCCCGGTACACTAAGTGTAACACGGGCAAATCTTACGGCTACGGCCAACAATCAAACCCGAACCTATGGAGCTGCCAATCCTGCATTTACAATAACCTACTCTGGCTTTGTGAATGGCGAAACAGCCGCAGTTATCGATACGCCCCCGGTTGCTTCTACTACTGCAACCAGCACTTCCAGTGTAGGTACCTACCCCATTCAGGTTACCGGTGGTGTGGATGATAACTACACCATCATTCCCGTATCGGGTACGCTAACTATTACAAAGGCCACGCTGGTGGCAACTGCTGCTAATGCAAGCCGGCCTTACGGCTCTGCAAATCCAACATTTTCAATCAACTACTCAGGTTTCCAAAACGGAGAAAATGCTTCTGTGTTCAGCCTGGCACCCGAAGCAACCAGTGCGGCCACTTTTACATCGGATGTAGGCACTTACCCCATAACGGTGGCAGGTGGAAATGCCACCAACTACACGTTTACCTACGTAAGCGGAACGCTAACAATAACCAAGGTAACTTTAACGGTAACGGCAGCTGATGCCAGCCGGGTGTATGGCCAACCCAATCCAACCTTTTCGCTTTCTTATGCCGGCTTTGTAAATGGCGAAACTGCATCGGTGCTGGATGTGTTGCCAACAGCTACCACTTCGGCAACGGTAGGAAGCAACGTGGGTACCTATGCGATTACTGTTGCCGGAGGCGTGGACGGAAATTATGCATTCACTTACGTGAACGGCACGTTAACCATTACCAAAGCAACTCCTGTGGTATCGTGGAGCGCACCCGCTGCCATAACGTACGGAACTGCTTTAAGTGCAACGCAACTGAATGCCTCAGCTTCGGTAGCCGGAAGTTTTGTTTATAACCCCGCGGCCGGCACGGTGCTAAATGCCGGAACAAATCAAGTGCTCTCCGTAAATTTTACGCCAACCGATGCTGTTAATTACAATTCGGTTACAGGTACTACTGTGCTGTTAACAGTAAACAAGGCCAACCTTACGGCAACTGCCACCAATCAAAGTCGTACCTATGGTGCGGCTAATCCAACACTTACCATTGCCTATACGGGTTTTGTAAATGGCGATAATGCCAGTGTAATCGATGTGCCTCCTTCGGCTACCACGTTGGCGGTTAGCACCACTCCGGTAGGTAGCTATGCAATTACCCTTACAGGCGGCACCGATAACAACTATAACCTGGTATTGGTAAGCGGTACGATCGCCATTACCAAAGCCACATTGAATGCAACCGCCCAGAATGCAAGCCGGGTATATGGTGCGGCCAACCCAACATTTAACATTACCTATACGGGTTTTGTAAATGGCGAGAATGCTTCTGTAATTGATGTTGCGCCCACTGCTTCAACCGCAGCCACTGTGTTAAGCGATGTAGGTACCTATCCGATAACAGTAACCGGAGGAACTGATGATAACTATGCATTTACTTATACTTCCGGGACACTTACTATCACCAAAGCAACAATTACCGCTACGGCCGCCAATGCTACCCGGATTTACGGAGTGGCAAACCCTGCCTTTACGATTACCTACACAGGTTTTGTAAACTCCGAAACCCAGGCTGTATTGGATGTATTGCCTACGGCCGCTACAACGGCCACGCTGGCCAGCTCGGTGGGTACGTACCCCATTACCGTTTCGGGCGGCACCGATAACAACTATACAATTACTTATGTAGGCGGAGTACTTACTATTACTAAAGCAACACCCGTTGTAACCTGGAACAACCCAACGGCCATTACGTATGGAACTCCCTTAAGTGCAACCCAATTGAACGCAACGGCTTCCGTGGCCGGAACATTTGTTTACACTCCCGCTTCCGGAACAATCTTAGCTGCAGGCGTTAATCAGACGTTAACAGTCAATTTTACACCCACCGATATTACTAACTACGAACCGGTGAATGGCACTACGGTACAGCTAACCGTTAATAAGGCAACTCCGGTTATTACCTGGAATAATCCGGCCAGCATTACCTACGGTACTGCGTTAAGTGCTACCCAATTGAACGCTACCGCCAGCGTGCCCGGAACTTTTGTGTATTCACCGGCCAGCGGCACCGTTTTAAATGCCGGGGTTAACCAAACGCTTTCTGTAAACTTTACGCCAACCGATGGGGCCAATTATAATCCGGTAACGGGGTTTACTGTGCAAATAACTGTTAACAAGGCCACGCCTACAGTAACCTGGAATAACCCGGCTGCTATTACCTATGGCACGGCTTTAAGCGCCACGCAACTGAATGCAACCGCTTCGGTGCCCGGAAGTTTTGTGTATGCTCCCGGGCTGGGCACTATTCTGAATGCCGGGGCCAATCAAACCCTGAGTGTAAATTTTACTCCTACCAATACAACTAACTACAATGTGGTTAATGGAACTACTGTTTTGATTTCAGTAAATAAAGCTACACCGGTTGTAACGTGGAATAACCCGGCTGGAATAACTTTTGGCACCGCTCTAAGTGCTACACAACTTAATGCAACAGCTACTGTTGCAGGTACATTTGTTTATACACCGGCTGCGGGCACCGTCTTAAATGCAGGTAACAATCAAGTTTTATCGGTAAACTTTACTCCAACCGATTTAACCAATTACAATACTGTTGCCGGAACTACGGTGCAGATTAATGTAGCCAAAGCTACGCCTACTATTACGTGGAATAATCCGGCTGCCATTACCTATGGCACCGCCCTTAGCGCTACACAGTTGAATGCATCTACCCCGGTAGCGGGAACATTTGTTTATACCCCCACTATCGGTACGGTGCTGAATGCCGGCCCCAACCAGATTCTTTCGGTAAGTTTTACACCTACCGATGCCGCCAACTATAATTCTGTAGTGGATTTACAACGAATGATTACCGTGAATAAGGCAACACCGGTTATTACCTGGAACAACCCGGCTGCTATTGTTTATGGAACTGCACTCAGCTCAACCCAGTTAAACGCTTCGGCAAATGTTCCGGGTAGTTTTGTTTATACTCCGGCTATTGGCACCGTACTTACTACCGGTGCCAATCAAACGTTGAGTGTAAATTTTACACCTACCGATGCTACCAATTACAATGCTGTTAACGGCACTACGGTGCAGATAACAGTAACGAAGGCAACCCCGGTTGTAACATGGTCACCTCCGCTACCGATAAAAGTAAACGAACCGCTTACAGCTACCCAGCTGAATGCTACGGCCAATGTACCCGGCACATTTGTGTATTCTCCGGCCTTAGGGTCTTCGTTTGCCAGTGTTGGCACGTACATGCTTACGGTAAGTTTTACACCAACCGATGCTACCAACTATAACCTGGTGCCAAGTACGCAGGTTCAGATTCAGGTTAACAATAAAGATAATCCGGTTGTAACGTGGAACAATCCGGCCGCCATCACGTACGGAACTACACTTAGTGCTACACAACTAAACGCCACCGCTAATGTGCCGGGCACCTTTGTTTATACACCGGCCCTCGGCACCTTATTGCATGCAGGTACAAATCAAACGCTATCGGTAAACTTTGTACCTACCGATGGTATTAACTATAACTCCATCAGCACGAATGTTTCTATCAATGTAAATAAGGCAACTCTAACGGCCACGGCTACAAGTACCAGTAGAGTGTATGGTGCGGCTAACCCTGCATTTACAATTACGTATAGCGGTTTTGTAAATAGCGAGAATGCCTCTGTAATAGATACACAACCCGCAGCAACCTGTTCGGCAATCGCGTCCAGCCCAGCCGGAAGTGTGTTTCCGATTGTAGTGAGTGGGGGAGTAGATAATGATTACAACTTTACATATGTAAATGGATCGTTGACAATTACAAAGGCGCCACTTACAGCCAAAGCCGATGACAAGTCAAGATCGTATGGATTGGCTAATCCAATTTTTACGATCAGCTACACGGGTTTTGTGAATGGTGATACCGAGAGTGCCATTACGCCACCGGCAGCATCTACTACAGCCACCGTGGCCAGCAATGTAGGTAGTTATCCCATTCAATTAACGGGCGGGGTTTCTACCAACTATAACTTTACCCTTCAGAACGGTACATTAACCATTAACACTTCGCCTCTAATAGCCCGTGCCAATGACCAAAGCCGTCTTTATGGTGCGGCCAATCCAACTTTAACCATTTCGTACGTAGGATTTTTGAATGGCGATACACCAGCATCGATCACTCAGCCAACTGCTTCTACAACTGCAACGGCTACCAGCAATGTGGGCACTTATCCCATTACATTGAGTGGTGGTAGTGCGTCCAATTACGGTATCATATTACAAGCCGGAACGCTCACGATCAACAAGGCTACCCTAACAGTTACGGCCAACAACCAAAGCCGGTTGTACGGTGCCGCAAACCCAGCGCTTACCATCGCCTATACCGGTTTTGCGAACGGTGAGACCTCATCGGTGATTGACGTGCCGCCATCGGCTTCTACTGCTGCAAGCGTAACGAGCGCTGCAGGCTCTTACCCTATTGTGGTTACCGGTGGGTCTGATAATAACTATGCCTTTAACTTTGTGAATGGTACCCTAACCATTACGAAGGCAACGCTCTCCGCCACGGTGGCTAACGCAACCAGAAGCTATGGAGCAGCTAACCCAACCTTTACTATCAACTACACCGGATTTTTAAATGGCGATACCCCAGCCGGACTTGCTACACCACCGGTTGCCAGCACAACAGCTACCGCTACCAGTGGGGTAGGGCCCTATCCCATAACCGTGTCGGGCGGTAACGATACCAACTACACCTTTAGCTACACAGGTGCAACACTTACTATCACCAAAGCAGTTCTTACGGCCACAGCAGCAAATGCTTCCAGACCTTATGGTACAGCCAACCCAGCGTTTACAATTAACTATACCGGTTTTATGAATGGTGAAACCAGTTCAGTAATTGCAGCGTTACCCACAGCGACAACTACTGCCATTGCTGCCAGTCCGGTAGGTACCTACACCATTACTGTTTCGGGAGGTACAGATAATAACTATTCTTTTGTGTATGTAAATGGTACACTTACTATTGGAAAAGCCACTCCGGTAATTACCTGGAACAATCCGGCAGCCATTACCTACGGCACCGCATTAAGTGCAACTCAATTGAATGCTACTGCAAGTGTGGCCGGGTCGTTTGCGTACACCCCTGCGGCCGGCACCATTTTAAATGCCGGTGCCAATCAGATTTTGAGTGTGAATTTTACTCCAACCGATGCTACCAATTATAATTCGGTTAGCGGAACTACCGTAACGATAACGGTAAACAAAGCAAACCCGGTAATCACCTGGAGTTCACCGGTTCCTATTACGTATGGAACACCTTTATCGGCAACCCAATTGAATGCCACTGCCAGCGTAGCGGGTACATTCAGTTATACTCCGGCTGCCGGTGCAATTCTAAATGCAGGCAGCAACCAAACTCTTTCCGTTAACTTTGTGCCTACCGATGGTGGAAACTTCAATACCGTTAACAACACCACCGTTACCATAACGGTAAACAAAGCAACTCCGGTAATTACCTGGCCAACTCCTGCCGCTATTACGTACGGCACACCGCTCAGTGCAGCACAACTTAACGCCTCTGCAACTACGGCAGGTACGTTTGTGTACTCTCCGGCAGCCGGAACAGTATTGAATGCCGGGGCCAATCAAAACCTGGCCGTAAGTTTTACTCCTACCGATGCACTTAACTTTAATTCGGTACCTGTTACCACCGTGCAGATTACAGTTAACAAAGCCAATCCGGTAATTACATGGGCTAACCCGGCAGCCATAACCTATGGCACCGCCCTTAGCGATACGCAATTAAATGCCACGGCCAACACGGCCGGCACGTTTACCTACACCCCGGCAGCCGGTACTGTTCTCAATGCCGGAACAAACCAGGTACTCTCCGTAAATTTTGCACCCACCAACACTTCTAATTTTAATTCTATTACGGGCTTTACAGTGTTGATAACTGTAAACAAGGCCACTCCGGTAATTACGTGGGCCAATCCAGCGGCCATATCGTATGGCACCCTGTTAAGTGCTACCCAATTGAATGCATCGGCTAACGTGCCGGGTACTTTCGTGTACACGCCTGCCATTGGTACCCTGCTAAATGCCGGTACGCGCACACTTTCTGTTGACTTTACGCCAACCAATACGAGCAACTACAATTCAGTAGCCGGAACTACCACAAGTCTTGCGGTAAATAAAGTATTGCTAACCGTAACAGCCAACAACCGTACACGGCAATATGGGGTTGCTAATCCAGCGTTAACTATTTCTTACACAGGTTTTGTAAACTCCGAAAATGAGACGGTGCTTGCCACCCGGCCCACAGCCACCACAACAGCCACCATTGCTTCCAATACCGGAACCTATCCTATTTCGGTGGCTGGCGGTGTAGATACCAACTACAATTTTACGTATGTAGCCGGAACATTAACAGTTACAAAAGCTACCCTTACAGCCACAGCCGATAACAAAACCCGGTTGTTAGGAACACCCAACCCGGATTTAACCATTACCTACTCCGGCTTTTTAAATGGCGATACCCCGGCTGTGCTCGATACGCCACCTGTAGCTACAACAACAGCCACACAAGCTTCGCCTGTGGGCGGCTATCCGATTACTGTAAGCGGAGGCAGCGATAACAATTACAATTTTACCTATGTGCAGGGAACACTTAGTGTTACTCCAAACTTTCCGCCCGAGCTTACAAATTTTACACTCGAAACAAACGAAGACACACCCATTACTTTTACGTATGCTACGTTTGGATCGAACTTCTCGAGTTTTTCAGGCAGCCCGATTGTTTACATAAAAGTGGTAACCCTGCCAGCCAATGGGGCCCTTACCTGGAATGGCAGTGCAGTTGCAGCCGGGGCAGAGATACAAGTTACCGGAGGCCAACTACAGAATTTTATTTATACACCGGCAGCAAACTATAATGGGAACGATTCATTTAAATGGAATGCATTTGAAGGAACATTTTTGGCTACCCAGGATGCTACGCTTTCTATATTAATTAAGAAAGTAAATGACCCGCCCGTGCTTAGCAACATAGAAAGCACTCCGGTGTTATATAGTCTGGGCGATCCGGCCGTTCGCGTAACCAGCAACCTGGTGATAAACGATGTGGACGATAACTATATGTTTTCGGCCAAAGTAACCATTGCAGAGAGATTTACACGCGGTGATGTGCTAAGTCTGGAGGCTGGGTACAGTCCGCAAATATTGGTCAGCTACAATGGCACCACGGGCGAACTGGAGCTAAGTGGAAAAGATACGCGAGCCAATTATCAAACTGCACTCACGAAGGTGCTCTTCAGCAGTCCGGTATCGGGCGATGCAGAAGTATCGGATAAGCGCATTGCGTTTACTGTGAAAGACAGTGTGGATGTAAGCAACGCCATGAGCCGTATCGTAACCATTACAGAAGTCTTTCCGGAAGTGGATATTGTAAATGCCTTTACTCCGAACGGGGATGGCGTTAACGATGAATGGTATTTTGGTAACCTTGATTTCTACTCGCAGGTGCATCTTACAATTTTCGACCGCAATGGCGACCGGGTTTTTGAATGCAAAACGAATGACTGCGCCTGGGATGGTAAACTCAATGGCAAGGTGCTGGCGCCAGGCCCTTATTTTTATACCTTGTTTTTAAATGGTGGAAAACGAAAATACCAGGGAACTGTAACTATTCTGCGATGAAGTATATACCGTATAGTCTTGTTTTTATCGTAGTAAGTAGTGTTGGGGTGCGGCATGTGCAAGCGCAGGAAAATGATTTCACCCAATATTTTTTGAATTTGCCGGTAGTCAACGCGGGGTTTACGGGAATGAACGATTACCTGGACGTGCGCACCGGCTTGCGGGAGGGGTGGAACGACTTCAGTATTAAGAACAGCAATACCTTCCTCAGTGCTTATGGGACTTTGGGTGCTGGCAAGCGATCGGGTCGAAGAAACAACTCCTTACGAATTTCAAATCCGGGTACTTTCAATTCGATTCAGCAGAGCAACGAATTCAGGAGGCGGCTGGGCGCAGGAGCCATGATCAGCGAGCGAACCGTTGGACCTTATAAATCGTTTGGGGCTTCCTTAAACTTTGCCTACCATCTGCCGTTGTCGCCTAAACTTAATCTATCATTGGGTACGCGGGGGAGTTTCTTTAACAAGCGCATAGATTTTACCGGGCTGCAGGTACGTGATGATGTAAACGATATTTTTTACCAAAATCTGATAGCTTCGAATCAAGGAGCTCAAAATCTGGTGAATGTAGATTTTGGAACGGTGTTGTACTCCAGGCGATTTTATTTTGGAGTAGCCACCTCAAATCTGGTAAGCAAGAAACTGAACGGAGAGCAGTTGTTTGCCGTAGCGGATGAAGCCCGGTACAAAGCGCAGATAGGTGTGTTTCTTCCTGTAAGCCCAGAGCTCTCGGTTGCCCCGGCAGTAGTAGCCACCTATGCACAAGGCTACGATGTAAAGTTGGCAGCAAGCCTGCGGGTTCGCTATAAAGAATTTTTTTATGTGGGAGGTGGGTACGAGGCTGGTTCGCGTACTTCACTTTTAGTGGGATTCAATACAACTAACTTATCGATTGGGTATGCCTATGATATTTACACCGCTGCACTTACAAATTTCAATGCCAATACCCACGAACTAGTTTTGGGTATTACGGTTCTAAACAGGTATAAATTAAAACCTTCATTCTGGTAAGTATGGTGCGTGTGCTCGTTGTTTGTATTCTTGGAATGTGGCTAACCGCTGTGCATGCACAGGAATTGGTATTTACCACACCGGTACCCTTTAATAATGCTATTAACACGGAAGACGAAGAGTTGGCCCCGGTGCTGGCCCCCGATGGTAAGACCATGTATTTTATCCGGGCTTTTCATAGCGGCAATACCGGAGGGAAACTTGCCGGCAGCGATGTGTGGGTAAGCCGGAAGGATGCCATGGGTTTTTGGATGCCCGCTACCCGCATGGATGCGGCCTGGAATAACAAGCGATCGAATGCAGTGATTGGTGTGAATGCGGATAATACCGTGGTGTACCTGCTTAACGCCTACAATAATAAAAGTGGAATTTCTTTTTCGAAGCTGTATGGTGGCCAATGGAGTACACCAGAGTTTATTGCGATACCGGGCATTAACAAGGACGACTTTGTGGGCTTTTACGTGAGCCCGGCTTTCGATGTGATTTTTATTTCGATGAAAGGGAAGGACAGCTACGGAGAAGAAGACTTGTACATAAGCTTAAAAGATGCTGCGGGCCACTGGACGGAGCCCCGCAACCTGGGCCCCACCATTAACACATCGGGTTTTGAAATTTCGCCTTTTCTGAGTGCGGATAAATCGAAGTTATTTTTTACAAGCAACGGGCATGGCGGATATGGAGATGGTGACGTTTTTGTGAGCGAAAGATTGTATGGCACATGGGATATCTGGTCGGTACCACGAAATTTAGGAGCCATTGTAAATTCTTCCGGATTTGATTCTTATTTCTCTATCTATGGAGATACCATTGCTTATTATGCGCGTAGTGCAGGCAATAAAAGTGATATTTTTAAAACCAAGGTTTCGTATTCAAGTAACGTGTTGCCCGCTGGTTCAAAGTTTTTGAGTGCAGAAGAACTTAATGAAATTTATCCAACAAGATTGTCCATGCGTTTGGATTTTAGTCAAGGCAATTCAACGTTGACGAACGATCAAAGTGAGGTTATCTGGTTTGTGGCAAATAGAATCTTGAATAAGAAGGATGTAAATGTTCTTTTATGGGTAAGAGAGGAAGAGGATAACATTATTACTTTAACGCGAACAACTGAAATAATACGAACCATGCGCCTGGTAGGGCTGGATGATGAAAGGGTATCGATTTCATCGCATCGTATTAAACCCGATGCAAATAAGCAAGGCGGAGTAATTGAGTTATTACTTTTTAAATGAGGTTCTGAAGTATTTGATAGTGGCCAGGTTTAACATTTCCTTATCCCCAGTGGAATCTCCATACGCTGTTATTGTGTCGAATTTTGAAAGATCGAATTCTTCTTTGATTCTAACCACTTTCTCTTTTCCGTAGCAGTTTTTGCCGGAATATCTTCCAGTAACTTTTTTTTGCCGAACCTCCAATTTTGTGGCTATGCAGTGCAATCCCAACAGCTCACTCCAGGGTTTCACCCAATTTTCTGGAGATGCGGAAACTACAACAACTTTCTCGTGATTGCCTAAATGATATTTTATCCGCTCCAATGCACCAGGCCTAAGCAACTTAGGAATGTGATTGGTAGCAAAATCAACGCATTTCAGATTGAATAGATCTAAAGGCTCGTTCGCGAAGAAATACGTAAGTAAAATTTGTTTTGCTGAATTATTTGAGATTATGCGGATTGCATAAAGAGCCAGGATAGGGGATAAAAGAAGGATTCCGGCAACAACTTTTAACCTACCATGATAAAAGAATAGAAATTCTTTTAAAGAATCACTTTTAGTAAGTGTGCCATCAAAATCAAAGAGTGTTAAGTGATTCAATTTAATTGTAGATAACCAGATAAAACGAAATGATCCACAACAAAATAGTGATAAGAATGAATTTATCCTTAAGGAGAATGTTAGTAGGTGACCCGCTATTTAATTCAACCAAAGTAATTTGCAAATACCGAATTATTCCGGCAATCACGAATAAGGTAGTGGTAAACAAGTAATTACTATTAAAACGATTCACTACTTCCGCAGAAACCGTGTACATTATATACGACACGATAATAACCGCAGCGAATAGGGTAAGGCAAGAGTTGATGAATTCAAGATTGTAACTGGAAGAGGTTTTTCTAATTACCGAATGATTGGTTGATTGTAAGATAAGGTCATCCCTTCTTTTGGCTAAAACCAAAAAGAGCGAAAGCAGGAGTACCAGAATCGACAGCCAATGAGAAACTTCGACTCCACTTAAAATACCACCGCCATGAATTCGGATTAAGAAACCAATTGATACAATAAACAGATCTACGATGGGTATGTTTTTAAGGCCAAAGGAATATAAGATATTAATAACAAGGTAAGAAGAGACTAAGATAAAGAACGACAAATGGAGAAGATAAGCTATTAAAAGGCCTGCCAGGAGGAAGGCAATAAGAAAGATGATGGCGGAGGATTTACTAATTGAACCGGATGCCAGGGGTCTATCCTTTTTCAAAGGATGTATTCGATCTGCTTCAATGTCTTTAATGTCGTTAATAATATATACCGCAGACGCGACTAAACTGAAGGCAATGGTTCCGAGTACTATAAATTGGATACGGTCGTTTTGAAAAAGGGTGCCGGCAAAGAATACGGGAATGAATAAAAAGAGATTCTTAATCCAATGCGTAGGCCGAATTAATTTTATTACCGACCGCATATTTTGAATTACCAAATGTTTTCCAAATCTTCTTTACTGTATAAATGGTTGCGGTCTGCAAAAAGACTTTTCATCTCCCGGCCTTTTAGTTTTAGAGGGTCTTTGGTGAACAGCCTTGATAAGATGGCAATGGGTAGAAGAAACAAGAAGAAAATAATGCTCAATAAAATTTTTGAGTTGATCCAGCCCAGCACATGTGCTAATTTTAGCCAAACCCATTCAATTCCTTTAGCTGCAATTGGTATAAAAATGGTGATGATGCCAATCAGAATGGCAGTCTTTGATAACCACTCAATTTTTAAATAAGTAGCAATTACCAACAGACCTGTTACTATAACAAGTATTGTTTTGTATCTGTCTTGATCCCTCACTTTCTTGATTAGTTAAAAGAGAGTATAAATAAACGGAGCAACGGCTGAGCCTCCGCCAATTACCAACAAGATACCTAAAAATATAAGCAACAAAATGATGGGTGTAAGCCACCATTTTTTTCTTGTTGACAAAAACCTCAGGATATCCTTAATAAACTCCATGGCTTATTCTTTAATTTACAGACCTTCAAATATAGCTTAATCCAAGGTAAATTCTTCTTTCCAATTGTCTTTTTCCTTCCAATCTGGTTGTGCTTTTTTATCAAAAACATAATTACCCACTACCAGGTAATCCATTTCAGTTCGCATAAAGCAGCGATAGGCGTCTTCAGGCGTACAGATTATTGGTTCTCCTCTCACATTGAAACTTGTATTTACAAGAACGCCATACCCTGTTAATTTCTTAAACGATTGTATGAGTTGGTAATAGCGTGGATTGGTTTCTTTATGAACGGTTTGAATTCTTGCTGAGAAATCGATGTGCGTTATGGCAGGCATGTCGGAGCGCAAATGATAAAGCTTCTCCTTTAAAGGCAAGGTGTTGTAATTATCGGGCAAGGGCTTTCTCCTGTTTTTTACAACCGGCTGAACCAGCAACATGTAAGGAGAAGAAGTAGGATGTTCAAAATACAAGGAGCATTCTTCAGCTAAAACAGATGGCGCAAACGGTCTGAAGGATTCCCTGAATTTAATTTTAACATTAAGTTTCCGTTGCATTTCTGCACTGCGCGGATCTCCTAAAATAGTGCGTCCACCAAGAGCCCGCGGGCCAAACTCCATCCGTCCTTGCATCCAGCCCACTACATTATCTTCACCTATTTTTTTTGCAACAAATTCGGTCAGTTGTTGATAATCACTAAAGTGCTCTGCTTTACCATCATACTTTCGAATTACTTTTTCGATGTCAATATCTGAGTATTCAGGCCCAAGATAGGAGCCTTTCATTGCATCCATATTGTTTGAGACCTTTCGGTTTTGTCCAAAATAAATGTGATAGGCTGCCTGCGCAGCGCCCAGCGCCCCGCCTGCATCGCCCGCGGCAGGTTGAATAAACATATTATCAAATATCTTAGCATTCAACAATTTACCGTTGGCAACACAATTTAGGGCCACACCTCCAGCCAGACATAAATGTTTCGAACCGGTAAGCCGTTGCGCTTCCTTCCCCATTAAAATCACAGACTCTTCGGTAATTTTTTGAATGGCAAGACCAAGGTTGCAATGGTGTGATTCAAGCTCATCTTCGGGTTTGCGCGCTTTAAATCCGAAGAGTTTTTCCCATTTATCCTCATGTACCATTCGTAAACCTGTGGAATAATTGAAGTATTCCTGATTTAACCAGACAGAGCCATCGTCTTTAATAGAGACAAGTTTTTCCTTAATGATGGACACGAAACGATCAACCTCCTCACTTCCGGGTACTCCATAAGGAGCCAACCCCATAAGTTTGTATTCACCTGAATTTACTTTGAATCCCAGGAAGTATGTAAAAGCTGAATACAATAATCCTAACGAGTGTGGGAACTTCAGCTCTTTCAGGATTTTTACATCCTTACCTGTTCCATGACAAATGGAGGCTGTAGCCCATTCTCCAACTCCATCAACAGTTAATATTGCCGATTCTTCGAAGGGCGAAGAATAGTAAGCGCTGGCCGCATGGGAGAGATGGTGCTCGGGGAAAAGAAGTTTGATTTTTTTCTTATCCAGTTTCTCGTCAATCTTTACAAGTTCCTCCATAATAAGCCTTTTAAGGAACATCTTTTCTCGTAACCAAACTGGTATGGCAGTAATAAAAGAAGATAAGCCTTTTGGGGCAAAGGCATAATAGGTTTCCAACAAACGCTCAAATTTTAGCAGCGGCTTATCGTAGAATGCAATCGCGTCAAGCTGGCTTAGCGATGTACCTGCATACTCCAAACAAAATTTTACTGCTTGGGTAGGAAAACCAGGATCGTGTTTCTTTCTGGTGAAACGCTCCTCCTGAGCGGCCGCAATGATTTCGCCATCTTCAATAATTGCTGCCGCGGAGTCGTGATAGAATGCTGAAATGCCAAGAATTTTCATTGATGTATAAAAGGGGTATAGGGGTAGATTTTAGCCAATATTTTTGATTGAAAGCGGTTGGGTTTTAGGTGTATCGATAAGCATAGTGGCCCTTTGGGCAGCTCTTAAACCCCAAATTTAATGGATTTGATTGTAAGGCTAAAGAAAATATAGTCATTACAAATTGTACCAAAAGCAAGATTTCAATCGATTTCGAAAAACAAATAGTACAAACCTGCTGGACTTTTCAGCCGTATTTAGAAGCATAAAATGTGGTATTTTTGTAGGTAGACTAATGCTAAATTGGGTAATATGGATATCCTGTTTCTATTAAAGGTTATTTGGAGAAAGAAGTGGTTGTGGATTTTAACACCAATTGGTGCTGCAGGGCTGGCTTTCCTTTTCACCCTTAACCAGGCTCAAAAGTACAGAGCTTCAACTCAAATGTCGACTGGTTTTACAATGAACGACCAGGTTCACTTGCGGGAGGAGTGGTTTAACCCAAGAGATGCGGATATAAAATTCAATAACCTGCTGAGTTCAATGAATGCAGGCGCACCAACCAATTTTGTTCAGTACAGGTTGTTGTTACATGAATTAGATGAGCGAGAGGTGCCTTTTCATCAACTAGACCCTGAGAAGCTGCAAGCTGATTATGAGGAAATTAGGTATGTAAGAGGTATGGTTAAAGCCATGTTGGATAGCCTGACTCCTTTATCTACATCCTCGCCTGGCTACCCAATAATCAACAAATTTTTGATTGCCTATAACTATGACTATCTGGTTATTAAGTCTAGCCTAAATGTTTATCGCATTCCTAATACCGATTTTATACAGGTGGATTATGTGTCGGATAACCCGCAGTTATCTGCACTGGCAGCAAACGCATTTTGCGAAGAATTTATCCGATTCAGTAAAACGCTAACTACGGAACGAGCGGGCGAGTCAGTCGATTTTCTTAACAACCTTGTAATACAGAAGAAAAGAGAGTTAGATGAAAAGTTGGAAACTCAGCGAGTATTTAAAACCAGCAATAGTCTTTTCAGTGTTGAGAAGGAAGGGGAGAATAAACTTGTTCAACTATCGGATTTTGAAAGGCAACGTGACGAGATCAGAAGTTCGATGCAGCGGATAGAACTCACAAAAGTAAATTTGAACAAACAACTGAATTCATTAGCGTCCAACTCTAACAGTGTTACGGATAATCAAAAGATTATAGAACTACGGAATACAATTAATAGCCTTAACGACCGGTACATAGTGGGTGGCCAACGAGACAATGCGTTAAAGGACTCAATAAGTCTTCTTCGGGAGCAATTGAGAATTCAAACGGCAGGTATTAGCAACACCCCTACAACACCTGCTTTATCAAAAGCTGAAATTCAAAATAGCCTGAATGAGTTGGACGTTGAGTATCAGGTAGCCAGAACAAATTTAATTACCATTGAAGCAAAGATCACCAGTTTGCAGTACAGTTTCTCAGGCTATGCATCTAAGGAGGCAAAGCTTTCGGCCATTCAAAAAGAGGTGGACCTGGCTTCGCAAGAGTATTTGGAAGCAGTAACCAAATTCAATGAAGCGAAAAACAGATTGTTGGCTTCAAATACATTGCGTCAAATTTCAGCGGCATTCCCACCGCCCAATCCATTATCCAGCAAGCGTATTATTATTGTTGGGTTGGCAGGCTTTAGTAGTTTTTCAATTTGTATTTTTATTATTGCCTTATTCGAATTTTTGGATCAAACACTTCGTTCGGTAGATAAATTTAATTCATTGGTTAATTTACCCTTGATTGGTTCAATCATCCGACTCAATTTAAGTAATTTTAATATCCCGCAAATTTTTAGTCAATCTGGAAACGAAGACGGTGAATTATTTAAATCAATTTTGCGTAAACTAAGACATGAGATAGTTTCTCTGAATTCTCCGCTACTCTTAGTAACCAGTCTTCGCAAAGGCGAAGGAAAAACTTTTACCATCATTTCGTTATCCTATATTTTAAGTTTGGTTAACAAACGGGTATTGATCGTTGATACCAACTTCAGAAGTAATGTGCTATCGCAGGTTTTACCGAAAGGTTCAAAAGTTAAATCAATAGAAGACCGCCAGTTGGTAGCAGGACTTCTAACCTCTTCGAAGCAAGGAAAAGTAGATGTTGAAACTGAAGATAAAGAAATGGCCTACGAGTTGATTACACCAACTATTTACAAGAATGTGTTTGTGGTAACAAATGCCGGTGGCGGGATTGCTTCCCCGGCTGAGATTTTAAGTGGTAGGAATTTCAAGAACCTGATTGACGGATTCAAAGCAAATTTTGATTACATAATTTTAGAGGGTGGTGCTTTGAATGATTATGCTGACACGAAAGAACTTGTTCAATATGTGGATAAAGTGGTAACGATTTTTTCAGCCCAATCGGTTATTTCTCAACAGGATCGCGAGTCGATAAAGTACATAAAATCATTGGGCCACAAATTTGGAGGTTGTATTCTTAATAGAATTGATCCAAAAGATTACAAACTTTAGCCACTGTGAGTTTTCATAACTTCAAACAAATTACTTTTTGACAGTAGGTAATTCATCTCGTTGGTTAAGTCATGGAATTTATTCTATGATTAATCAGGCTTCGGTGGTTTTGCTGGGATTTGCGAGTATTTTTTTTCTAGTACGCATACTCACCCCTTCTGAAGTTGGAGTATGGGTGTTGTTTACGAGCGTGGGCGGCATTTTGGAAACCCTGCGCGTTGGGTTTATCAGAATACCCTTTATCAGTATGCTTGTGGTGGCAACGGATGATGAGCGATCCAGAATCATCAATGGATCGCTGATACTTCATATTATGTTAACATTTATTGTAGTTGTAGTATTGGTTTCTTGTGCGGGGCTGTTATCCGATTTCTGGCACGCTGCTAATCTGGAACAGTTATTTTACATCTATGCGTTGAATTCTATTGTGTTAATTTCATTTCTTCATTTCGAATATTTCTTACAATCAAATCTCGAGTTTAAAGCAATTTTTACCACTAATTTTATCAGGCTATTCCTGGTGCTGGCATATGTTTTTGGCTACTATTGTGTTGGTGCAACGCCCACATTAGCTGAACTTGCCTTCGTACAGTTAGGTGCTACAGTGGTAGCTACTTTCTTTTCGTATCAATTGGTAAAGAGTACGATTCCGGGTTTTCGCTTAAACCAGATTGACCGGAGCACGATAGGCAAACTGTTTCATTTGGGTAAGTACACGTTTGGCACCAATATTAGCGCCTTGCTTATACGTAATACAGATAGTTGGATGATCGGCAGGTTGATTTCAAGTGCCGGAGTAGCCATTTATAATCCAGCATTACGTATTTCAAATATTGTAGAGGTGCCCACCATGGCAATTGCCAATGTTGTCTTTCCGCAAGTAGGTCGTAAAATGACTGAATCGGGCAATGAAGGGATTCAATCCATCTACTGCAAGTCAGTGGGTTTAATATTAGCCATTATGCTTCCGGTTGTAATTCCAATTTACTTACTGGCTGATTTTATTGTTCTGTTAATTTTTGGGAATGAGTATGCCGAGGCTGTTCCGATATTACAGGTTACAATATTTTATACTTTGCTGATGCCTTTTAGCAGGCAATTCGGAACTATCATGGACGCGCTCCACATGCCAAAGCTGAATTTCCATTTATCGCTGCTCATGGCTATCCTTAATATCATTCTTAACTATTTCTTACTTGCTTCGCATGGTGTGATTGGAGCTGCCTATGCTACCGTTATTTCTTTTGGGGTTATTTTTGTTGTTAATCAGGTGATTCTGCATCGGAAGTTTAAAATTAATACATGGCTTGTATTTGGTGAGTTAGCCGGCTGGTACACCTTTGGGTGGCGTTTTTTTAGAACATGGATAAAATCGAAGAGACGATAACTTAATGTACTCCAAACACTAATTATTGTGAGCAAGAAGTTTACAGAAAAGGATTTAATTCGGGTAGCGGTAATTGTTTTTGTAGTTTCCGTGTACCTCTTCATGTTACTCAAAATTTTGGTACTAAAGTGAAGGCGCGGAGTAACACGTTTGTACTGGTGTGTGTGGCGGCCCTTGCTTCCATAATGGCTTCCTATTTTATTGCAGCTTCCAACATCGTGGTGGGTGGATTAATAATAATTGGTGTTATTGGTCTTTTTGTGGTTGGGGCAATGGTGTTTGACTTTCGCATTGGAGTCTATATCCTTTTTTTGATGGGCTCTTTCATGTTTTACGTTTCGCGACTTCTTACATCTCAAATCCCTTTCGGTGTTTTTTACGATGCACTGGTGGTTATAACCTTTGTTTGTATTTTTCTTAATGTAAAGCGTGTAAAAGACTGGTCGGGTTTCAACAATATTTTCACGTTGTATTTCGTGATCATTACAGCCTATCAATTACTTCAGATGTTTAATCCAAATGCTGTAGGGCTTACGGGTTGGCTGGTTTCAATGCGAAATAATACCTCGTTACTAACCTATATTATCTTTTTTCAACTTTTTGTAACGATAAAGGACATTAAATACTTTACCATGCTGTGGTTGGGTGTTGGTTTAGCAGTTGCATTTTATGGAATTTATCAGGAAACATTTGGGCTAACTGATTTTGAATGGCGCTGGATTTATGAAGCACCCGGTCGGTTTGAACTTTACTATCAATGGGGAAGCATGAGAAAGTTCTCGTTTCTTTCCGATCCTTCGAGCTATGGGTTGTTTCTTGCTTTTGGTGGCCTAGCCTTCATCACCTTAATTTTCGGACCCTATCGAACCCGCTGGAAGATTTTTTGTGGTGTTGCCGCAATGATCTGCTTTATCGCTATGGCCAATTCCGGCACCCGTACAGCTACTGCCATGGTAGCTATTGGCCTCTTGCTCCTGGTTTTGCTGAATATAAATAGCCAAAAGGTAATCTTGTTTGCAATGGCCGTGGTATTTGCAGGCGGGATAGTTTTTTTTGGCCCATTTTATAGTGGTACTGTAATTCGGTTGCGCTCTACTTTTACTCCATCCGAAGATGCTTCTATGGGTGTTCGTGATTATAAGCGACTCCGGTTTCAGGAGTACATCCGCAGCAATCCAATAGGCGGTGGGCCTATGACTACCGGAACCAGCGGTGTCATATATTCACCAGGGCACCCCTTAGCAGGAGGATGGGACCCCGATAGCGGCTATCTGGCCACAGGCCTGGAGTTGGGATGGGTAGGATTGCTTATATTTGTTTCTTTCTTTGCGGCAGTAATGATAAAGGGCATAAACAATCACTTTTTAATTGTTGATCCATTACTTCGAAATTTAAATTTGGTGTACACCATTCCTTTTTTTGCATTAACCGTGGGGCATTTCACGCAACATGCCATGTTCTCTAAACCTTCTAACCTGCTGGTTATAGCCATTTATGCGTTGCTAATTCGCTTACCTCAATTCGATACATTAAAATCAGACACAATTATTTAATTATGAAAACCATAAAACTTTTTCCACTATTCGTTGTACTTGGATGCCTTTCAGCACGAGCTCAATCAATTGACTACAACAAAATTATTTTACCCGACCGGGTTCAAAGTGCAGACTTTGGAGAGAAGCTTGTACAGCTAGCCTGGAGAAACCACCCTACCAATGAGATCTACAGGCACGATGTAACCATTGCGCAATATCAGGTAAATCGCTCCGCAGCGGATTGGCTCAATATGATAACGGTGCAAGGGAACCTAAATGAGTTCAACATCAAGGAGCAAAGCAATAACGTACCCGTTTTCTTACCTCGTTATAATTTTGGCTTGATTGTGCCGCTTGGCATTTTTGTAAAAAACCCCAACGAAACGAAACAAAACAAACAAAAATTGGCCATTGCCCAGGAATCTGTGAATGCCCAAAAACTTGAGGTAAGAAGGGTTGTGCTAAAGGCCTACAACGATTACCAGGTTGCAGAGAAGATATTTAAAATTCAATCACAGCAATTTTCGGATAGTGAAAGCAATTTAAAATTGATAGAGCAACGTTTCAAAAGAGGTGAAACTAATTTTGAGGTTTATACCGCAAGCCAGGCTGAACTAAACAGGGCATCCATAGCCATGCTGCAGGCCGACCGCGATTTTAAAAACGCGAAGCTTGATCTTGAGCAATTGATTGGGGTAAGGCTGGAAGATGTGATGTGATAATGATTTTCTGGTGATCTGTTTTTCTCAAAATTTAAAATGCGGATCCGTTATCGCAATGGCTGTGCGAAGTAAACAACAATTATAATTGGAGAAAGTTGATTTGATTATGTTCGAAATCTGCTTATACGAATGAGTTCTGCTGGTAGTGGAAGTGCAAAAATTCATAGACGAGGTTGGATTGATTACGCAAGGGGCATTGTTATTATCTATGTAGTTTACAGGCATGCGTTAACCGGATTGTTAGGAGCCGGTGTTAACATTAAAAACGCGATTTATCTGGTTCAGGAATCCAGTATGCCTGTTTTTTTTATTGTGTCCGGAATTTTCATCCGGTCGAGCGCATTGAAACGGGGACTAGATACCTTTGTAAGGTTTAAGTTTGAGTCGTTAATGTACCCGTACTTTGTGTGGGCCACCATTCACCTCTCAATACAGATTTTTTTTAGCCACTACTCAAATTATGCGAAAGGTGTTGAATACTACGGCTATCTTTTCACCTTCCCCAGGGCGATAGATCAATTTTGGTATTTATACGCACTGTTTGCTACAATGATTGTTTTTGCAACTTTGAATTTTAAACTACTAAAGTTTAATGTACCGTTAAATGTGGTTGTTGCGATAGGTCTTTATGTAAGTTCATATTTTATTAAGACTGATTATTTCTCTCTACATGACATAGCTTTCTATTATCCATTTTTAGTGTTTGGATTCTTGATAGCCGATGCATTAATGCCTGTGGATAGTACTTTTTTTAAGGGCAAGTGGCTGCTATATACTCTTCCAATTTTTATCGTATTACAAATTTATTGGCGGTGGCAATATCCTGATACCAACAGACTGAATGAATTGGACTTTATTGGGTTTGTTGCTTTTGTGCCGATTACAATCATAGGCGCGCTATTGATTTTTATTTTCTCCTATCACCTGGATGAAAGAAATTGGCTAAAGCCCTTGCGCTTTATTGGAAGCCATTCTTTGTATATCTACATCATGCACCTGATCTTCACCAGTGGTATCAGAATGGTTTTCCTCAAACTCTATCCGCAAGCACCCCCTCTACTTATGCTGCTTGTTATAATGGCGGGCGGTATTTTTATACCCATTGTGTTATATAAAACGTTAATGCAACTTGGATTCAAGGCCTTGTTTGAGCCTCCGCTGGCTGTAAAGAAACTAATCTTTTGGAAACATAAACCTCTATAGTTCCCGGATAAACAATCCGGGGTGCTTCAAAGGAATCCACCAACGTATAATGATCCTTTAATTTCGCGCGGACAGAGAATGGATAAAAGTTGTTAAGCAGTGGCAGATGTTCAAAAAGAACCACATCATAGTGCTGTGCTTCTATTTGAATTAAAAACTGGTTAAGCTCGCGTTCGAACATTCCCACCCCAAGATGGAACCAGAGTGGGCCTTTGGCTAATTTAAAATTTGCCTCAATAGCCAGCGGGGTAAGCTCAGACATATTCAGTACTACCGGCTCTTTTGATGTGCGAGCCTGTTGAATTAATTGGATAGTACGCTCCATGCCACTGACAGTACTTGCGGGCATTCGGATGTTCTTAAATGCAGGTAAAGAAGATTTTTGCCAGTTGGATAAATCTGCGTAGAAATTGCACTCCGCGGGTTGTAGAATGTAGGTATTTATTGAAACCACATCTTTATCGGTTGGCCTGAATAATGTCTTGGCTAAAACCTTATCGGCATACTTCCAGTATTTTTCAGACCACCACAGGCTTACAAGTACAAATAAAATAGAAAAGGTAAGCCTGGAGTTATACCAATTGAAATTTTGAAGCTGGAGAAGGATAAATGCGCAAGCAAAGGCATGGAAAAAGAAATTATTATCCTTCGGCACATAACTGGTTACCTGATAAATCATGGCCTGAACCAAAATACCCAGAATGAGTAATGTAAACAAAAGACCTGCGCGTGTAATGGTTTTGTTTCGCCATTGTACGTAAAGTAATCCTACAATGGAAATAAAGTAGAATTTCTCCCAGCGCGATTCTTCCATGTTGATTCTGATCAAATCCTGAAGTGACACACGCGCGTAGTGGGGGGCTTGCCCATAGTTAAACCAGTATCCAAAATCATATGGCAGAAAGGGTAGAATAAAGATTAAAAACGAGGCAGTAACAGTAGCACTGAATATAAGGGCAGGTTTTAGCGCGCGCGACTGGAAACTATAGATGACTACCAGAATTAAACCAATCAGCAACCCTAACCCGCCTCCATCTTGTTTGGTAAAAAAAGCTACCGTAAAGAAGATTGCTGAGGCTATTAAATATAACCATGAAAATCTTTGTTGTGCCTGTTTGAAAAAGTGAAAGAGAAAACCCAGTGCTACCAGTTGAAAGATAATAACGGTGTGATTGTATTGTGGCCAGTAAAGTCCCAGAATAAATGTGAGTGAAAAAATAACAATACTGAGAACCCGAGTGTAAAAACCAGCGCCATTATTTACCAGTATCCACCGAAACGCCACACCAGAAACAATATTCATGAACGCTTGCGCTTTGGCTAATGTGAAAAGTGATGGGCCAAACAGCTTAAAAAAGAGGGCGGGTATAAGCCAGGAGCATACCCCCATAGGAATACCAAAATCCTTATACGGCAATTCGCCCAGGGAGAGCCGGTAAGCGCCCTCCCATAGCATGTAGAGATTGATCTGATAGGAGAGTTCGAAGAACAATGGAAATAGTGCACACCCGAATATCAGTAGTAGTTCAAGGCCAACGATCGCCCACTTTTTCATTAGCGTAGAATGTGGATAGTGTAACTCAATAAATTAAGTGCAATGGCGTAGGCAACAAATGATTTAAATAACCATTTAGGAATAGCGGCATAGCTAGCACCAATCAACACCAATAATGCCGGGAAAAAATCCAGAGCGAACCGTTGAGTATTAACTTGCATCCAGCCATTATTATGATAGAATAGTATGCTCACAACAATTAATGAGATAGTGGCCCAGAATGCAATCTTGAATTTTAGTTCCTGCCGGGCCTTCCAAGCAAAAATAACAAAAGGCGATGCTGCCAGAATGGATGTGCCGTATTGATCCATACCTGTTACCTGTAAATTCATGCTGCCTGAAAAAAATATGTTATGGCCTTTTAGTAGCAGATGATAGAAGTTGTAAAGAAAGTATTTTGAGCTAAAAAGTCCGTATTGATTTATTCTTTCCTGAACAGGTGCTGCATAGATCAGGTACAAATAGCCCGTGTCAAAAATATTGTGAAACCGCAGGTAGTTCAGAATAAAGTAGGGGACTACGCAAAGGGCAGCAACCACCAGCACGATAAGAATATTTTTAAGGGCAGTCTTTTTATCGGGTTGCACTACATACAGAAAATAGAAAATGAGGATGGCATAAAAAATAGTCATTTGCCGGGTTAAGAATGCCAGCGCCCAAAGTACTCCAAGCAAGAGTGGTCTTTTCTTGCTCAGAACTTCAATTAATAGAAGCAACAATAAGCAGGTACAAACTACATGGGCAAATCCATTAATGTAATCGCTGGTTAAAACTACCCACCAATACCCACTTCCAAAAAAAAAGCCGAGAAACACCCAAAGCTTACCTTCTGAGTTACCCATTACGTGGGTAAGTAGCCTATAAAGCAAGAACATATTGACACAGGAGATCAACAGGCTAATTAATATGGTGTTAATAGAGGTTCCAAAAACACCTACCAACGGGGTAAGCACCACGGCCGGAAAGGGGGGGAAGCTCACGTAGTACTTCCCCTCAAATACAGAGGCATCCCAGAAGTAATTTTCGATAGGTAGGTTACCCGAAAGAAAGGCTTTTGCCTGAAATACAGCAAGATTAGAGTCGTATGCGTTTTTAGTAATAACCGGAATATGAAGCACCAGGTAAAGCGAAAGAATCAACAGCCAATGCTTCCAGGTTAGATTATGAAAAGAAAAAATTTCGTTAATAAATTTCTTCATAAACGTTGAATTAAAGCGTAACTATCGGAGTTAAAGGTATGAGATTTTAATAGAATGGCGGCTAATTTTATTACAAATTGGAATAATTACCCACAGGAGAAATCTCAATTCTCTACCGCTGTGTTTGGTCAGGATTTTGAAACGGCCTTAGCTCGCCAGCCTTCATTTATTGTTCGCGGTAATGGTCGTTGCTATGGCGATGCATCGCTTGGTGCCTCCGTTGTAAGTTCGCTTAAATTCAATAGAGTTTTAAGCTTCGATGAAGTGGCCGGCATACTTACCTGCCAAAGTGGGCTGATGCTTTCCAATATTCTTGAACTTTCGATGCCGAAAGGTTGGTTTTTGCCGGTAACGCCCGGCACTCGGTTTATTACCGTGGGGGGGGCCGTTGCTTCGGATGTGCACGGAAAGAACCATCATAAAGACGGATCATTTTCACAACATGTAATCAACATAAAAATTCTTACCCCAACGGGTTCGATTGTTTCGTGCAGTCCAACTGAAAACAGTGATTTTTTTTGGTTCACCTGTGGCGGGATGGGACTTACTGGTATTATTCTGGAAGTTACGTTTAGATTAAAAAAAATTGAAACCGGTTTCATTAAGCAGGTTCAGATCAAAGCAAAAGATCTAAACGAAGTGCTGGAGTTGTTTGAACAATATAGTAACTACACCTATTCCGTTGCATGGATTGATTGTCTTAAGACCGGTGCTGATTTTGGACGAAGTATTTTGATGGTTGGTGAACATGCAACCATACATGAGTTACCTAATGCTGCCCGCCTGCTCCCTAAGAAACCTATTGTCCTGTCGGTGCCTTTTAACTTTCCTTCTTTTGTGTTAAACGGATTTTCTGTAAAAGCCTTCAATGCGGTTTACTATGGCAAAAACTTCAAACGCGAAATCCATTCCATAGCTTCTTACGAAAAATTCTTTTACCCATTGGATGCCATATTGCATTGGAACAGAATTTATGGAAGCCGTGGATTTGTACAATACCAATTCGTAATTCCCAAGCAAGTGGGCAAGGCCGGCATTCGCGATATCTTAACACGGATAAGTGCGAAGGGATGGGGCTCTTTCCTGGCGGTTCTAAAACTCTTTGGTGTTCAACAGGGACCAATCTCTTTTAATATGGAAGGCTACACGCTGGCATTAGACATTCCGATTAACAGCAAACTTTTTTCCTTTCTGGACGAACTTGATAAGATGGTTAAAGAGTACGGTGGGCGCATCTATTTAACAAAGGATGCCCGGATGAAAGCCGAAATTTTTCATAGTACATACCCAAATGCAGCAACCTTTACTACATTTCTAAATAAAGTCGATCCTGAAAAGAAGCTGGTTTCCTCGCTTTCCAGGCGCCTTCAAATCAAATAAACTATGACTACCGTTTTGATACTGGGTGCTACATCGGAAGTGGCGCTTGCGTTAGCCGATCAATTAGCCGCTAAATCTTTCAATTTGATTTTAGCTGCCCGACATGCAGAAAGACTTAATCCGGTTAAAGCCGATCTCACTATCCGATTTGGCGTAACGGTTACCGTAGCAGAGTTTGATGCCGCCCAGGTTACTACCCACGCTGATTTTTATGCGCAGTTGAGTCCAAAACCCGATGCAGCAATTTGTGTGTTCGGTTTTTTAGGCGACCATGAAAAAGCGATTCAGAACTGGGAAGAGTGCGCCACCATATTAACTTCGAACTTTGTGGGTGCAGTTTCTATACTGAATATTGTAGCCAACGATTTTGAAAATCGTAAGGCCGGAGTACTGGTAGGCGTAAGCTCAGTAGCGGGCGAACGCGGCCGCCAAAGCAATTATTTTTATGGCAGCGCCAAGGCAGGCTTTACAGCCTACCTGTCGGGGTTAAGAAATCGATTATTTAAAAGTTCGGTGCATGTGGTAACAGTAAAGCCTGGGTTTATCAGAACCAGGATGATTGCCGGAATACCCACACCCGGGTTACTTACTGCCAGTGCAGACCAGGTTGCTCGTAAAATCATTGGAGCAATGCAGGCTAAGCGAAATGTAATTTACATAGTGCCGGCCTGGCGATGGATCATGCTGGTGATTCGATCCATACCGGAGTCAATTTTTAAGAGGCTCCGGCTGTAGCCAACTACCCTTACTCTTGCAGCAAAAGGTCAGTTAGTCGATCGGCAATTATTTTGTTACCGGATTTAGTAACGTGGCAAAAATCGATGTAGATATACTCCTGGCCATTAAAGGCCTGCGTGTAATCATAAATCCAAGGCTGTTGTTGGGTGTTAATTATTTTTTGTACCTCATCATATACAAACCGAAAGTTATCGCCCAACTCCGCATTGAGTTCAAGATGATCGAGGCGGGGTGAACCCACATAGGCTACGGGTTGCAAAATGGCAATAAACTTACCACCCCGGCTGGTAACAAGTTCATGCGCCATCTCCCAGTTTTTTACCAGCATGCTGGCTACGCTTTTGCCCTTGTCGGTATTCTGGCAATCATAATGCGAAGGTTGGTTAGCGCCTTTACTACGCTGGTATTGCATTACCAATACTATGTTTTCTGTAAACAGGTTGCTAAGTACAGTAAGAACGAACTGGCGGGCACCTCCGTAAATTTTTTTTTGAAATAACGGAATCAGCCGATGGCCCGGTAGTTCCTGGATTTCATTGGGGCAAAGAAAGGCAGCATCGTTTACCCCATCATAAAAAATTACTACATCGGCAGATTCACCTTTTGCATACATAGAAATTAATGCATCCAGATTTTGACGCGAGTTATAAGCAAGTTGTCCGTGATTAATCACCGTGCCGGCATTCAGTTTTTGATGAACCAAGGCCGGAATGGTGTTCGCATCGTCCGATCCTTCGCCCCACATGGTAGAGCCGCCAAAAAAACGAATTACCGGTTTTGATGAAACACCGGCAGGGGGAATGTGCGTGCGAAGACCCTGCTCGTTTATCGATAACGTTTTTCCCTGGTAAGGCAACATTTGCCACTCGGCAAACGGCTTATACCGATGGGCAATGCTATGATAATCGTGAAAGATGGCTTCTGCATAATCCTGTTCGCCCTCGTATGCAGGCAAGAGGTGCCGCTTTTCGCCACCCTTGCGGGCCATGTAAACACCGGCCGCCCAATTGGTAATAGCTAACAATATCAGAAATACAGTTACACTAATGGCCAGGTTCTTGCCGAACGAAAGAATTTTTTTCATCATAATCTTCCGGGTAAAGGTAGCACGGCAGGCTTGAACATGAAATGGCTATTAAAAAATGTTTGGAGCAGATGATCTTGAATTGTACGCTTTTTGAATGGTGCTCGTAAGTTTTATACCGCTTACTTTTTTATAATAAGTTTATGCCGTTGAATGCCAGCCTCGGCTTCAAGCGCGAAAATGTAGAGACCTGAAATACTGTTCAACTCGATTTCAGTAGTACCCGGGGTTAACAATCCGGCTTGAATTACCTGGCCCCATTGATTGATAAGCTTGTAAGGCGTTGGGTTTAAAATTCCCGTTATGTAAAGCACCTGTTGCACGGGATTTGGAAAAAGTTGTACCGCTGGGGGAGGTTCCGTTCCGGTAATAACATGTGTAAACGGTGCCGAGATCTTTGAACAGCCGGCTTTTATTACGCGCACCTGGTAGCTGCCACTTACCACGGGGGTATAGGTAGGTTGCGTTGCTCCGGCAATCTCAACTCCATTCAACAACCATTGGTTGCCCGAAGCTGCGTTGGATTGCAGAACACCCGCTGCAACGGAAATTACTGGCTGTGGCAAGGTGATTTCAGCAATTAACTGAAACCGCTTTTTACCGAATGTGGTTGGTTGTGCGGTAACCTGAAACCGGTACTCCCGATCAGCACGTACGGTTGCCACCGAATCCAGGTAATTGTCTTTCAGGTAAAATGTTCGATCGTTGTTAGTATCTAAAGCCGATCCGGAGAAGGCCATCTCATACCAACCCGCCTTTGTATTCTGAATGGCCAGAGCCATCATAACACTACAGGTATCGGGCATATTTTTTATAGCCACCAAGACCGAATCTGAGGTTAGTGTTGCTAAGTTGTAGTATCCGTTCGGTTGCTTTAAACCATCGCGTTGCGAGTCAAAGCGTAGGGTTGACTGATTGTTGAATAGTAAAAAGGTGCGATCGGTTAATCCGTTTTGATTTAAGGAGATTGTTAATGCCGAAACCTCATTGGTTTGGGTACGAAACATAGCCGCCTGGCCATTAACCTTTGAAGTTTCCATAACCGAAAGCGATGGAGTAATTACGGGGCTATAAGCTTTAACCCAAAAGGCCTGCCCCTGGGCAATCAATCCGCCAAACTCCGGATCGCCCGTGGAGCCGTTCCAATTTAAAAATCGCCCGGCACCAGAGGCATACTCATTGTCTCTTACATAGATAGTTGTGTTGATGCCTGTGTTTTCCCAGCCCGTTGCACTCCATTGTATTGGTGCCGCATACGGATTGCCCACTAAACTCCAACCCAGATTTTGATTTGCCGAACCCTGGTTCAACTGAAAGTTAAAATCACCTATGTGAACTTCTCCGGCTACCTGGATAATAGTGGGATCATCTGCTTTGCGGAAAAATACAGAGTACCCCCGACCATGCAAAAATTCTTCTGTATTGGAAATCGTAGGGTAGGGTAGCCACCCCACGGGTTCAACATACTGAAACAAGGAAGCATTGGTGGTAAAGCCCGGGCCTACAGACCGGCCTATAAAGTTGCCCGTTACCGGAACATGTTTTTGCAGGTCGCTCACTTTTACATTTTTTACCGGAAAGCTGAGATAGCGGTACAACCTGCCGGCATTAACATAGCGCTGAAAGCGCACGGCACCAGAAATAGCTCCGGTACCTTCCACGCGTTCGATGCGCGCAGTTTGGGTTGCGGTTGAAACCAGCGTTAAAAAATTGGTGGCATGTAATGTGCCATTAAAAATTTTAAGCCGTTCGGTTAGAAAAACTGAGTCGCGAAGGTACAAGGCCCCGCCACCGGTTAAGTTGGCAGCAAGTGAGACAACGGTATCGCGGGTGGGTTTGGTGTATAAGTTGGAATGGAATGCACTGCTTGAAGCAATGGTGATATTACTTTTATCGAATGCAATTTTTCCGGTTTGGTTTTGCGGGTTAATAGTACCCGCACCGGTTATCGTTAAATGATTTTTTCCAAGATTCAACTCACTTCCGTTTGCCACTACTACTCCGCCACCGGTAGCAGAACCCAACTCAATTGTTTTGGGAACAATGCCCTCTGTTACCGTTACTGCTGAACTACCTAAAACAGTGAGGTGATTAAAAACAGCTTTGGTACCCGTAAGGTTAATTGTATGAGGTGTGCCTCCTGTTAGTGTAATTCCAAATTTAGTGGTGGGATTAAATTCTCCATCCTCTTGTAAGATAAGATTACCCGTAAGTTGAATGGTGCTGGTGTTGTTGGCAACGCCATTTACAATAACATTATCAGCAATGGTTAAATTACCCATAATGATAGTAGTGCCACTGCTTAAGGTCTTGGTTCCGCTTTGAACAACCACGTTGCCGTAGGTATGCGCAGGTATGGACGTAGCATTGGCGCCAAACCGAATAGTGGAAGTAGGCGAAATTGATCCGAATGCTACGGGCTGACTTGTATTTACATTCACAATGCCATTGCCTTCTACGTTAATCAAGCCCGTAAATGTATTGTTCACAAACATCTCACCATCGTTTCTAACCCACAACGCTGACTCGTTACCACCAATGGTTAACGGTCCGCTTTGAGTGGCTACCTTGTTTACATTAAAGATCTGAAAGTTGCTATTCGTGTTACTGTTAAAAGAAGGGGGTGGAGTGCCACTGCCATTAGTTGGGTTGGTTCCCCAAGAACTTAATAGACTTAAATCGAGGCCTGGCTTTGGATAGTAGTCTTGGATTATAGGATTGATGACAGAAAATTTGACGCATTTTGAGATGCCCTCGGTTCCATTATCAGCATAAGGGGATGCACATACTACATGGTCACCAGTTAGAATTTTCCAACCATTAGGAAAGTACCAAGGATCATTTGGATAGACATATAAATTGTTAAGATTGTTAATTCCCCATGCACTTAATCCTCTTGTAAATTGGTTACTGTTTACTTTAAACACAACACTTCCACCTTCTGTAGGCATTATTGCCCGAACATTAAGATCATTAGTACCCACTACACTTTTATTAACAATCTGCTCGTTTACTAAAGGCCCAATATCCGTGTTTCCAGTAGCAGCATTGGTAAGTCTAAGGCTGGTTATACTCTTCATTCCCATTGGAACCGAACCATACAATATAACCTCAACATCATCAGTACTAATACCGCCAAGGTTATCCGTTACAGTAAGCCGAAATTGAAAAGTACCTGCCTGTAGGTTGGTGATTTTTAAAATTCGCGTATTGGTTTGTTGAAGCGTAAGGGCCGTGCCTTGTGTTTGCGCCCAGGCAACTGAAGCGATAGCACCATCATCATCAAAGTAATCACCGAACAGGTAAATGGTGTTATCACTCACCAGAAATTTTTTGTCAGAACCAGCATTAACATAGGGCAATACATTGGCAGTGGAATTTTTAGTGAACTTCAGCAGCCAGTCGTATACGGGATAGCCTGTCGAGGTATTATAAAGCGGGTTCCACACGCTAACGCCTCTGTGTTCACCGGCATCCAGCAACGTAACATGCGGTTTAATACTTCCCGGATTAGGGCAGGCATTAATGGCAGCCGCCATATTAGTGGCGTTACTATAATTCAACGTAATATCTTCTGTGCCATGAAAAATCCAGGTGGGAATATTAACCAGCGAACACGCTAAGCCATCCTGTATAATATCATCGGTGCGACCGCATATCGGGATCATAGCCGCCACTTTGTTGGGATAGGCTGCGCTGTAAATCATACACCCCTGCCCACCCAGGCTTAAGCCCATGATGTAAATCTTGTTGGTGTTAATGGTGCGAATGGTTTTTACATACTCCACTACTTCATCGATGTAATTAGCGGGCCAATCCTGGTCGGCTATGGGTGTGCCATCTGGCTTGAGTTGTGGCGACACTACAATAAACGGTCTTGATGCTGGCCATTGCGAATTAGCGATAAGGTAGGCGGGTGTGGCATCATTTGGATCTGATATGAGCGTGTTCAGATTGTTTCCAATCTGGAACTGTCCGTGTAAGTTGATAAGTAGTGGAGCCGGGGTGTTGGCATTATAGCCCGGTGGGGTGTACATCCAGAACTTAATCCGGTTAGCAGGTACTGGGTTTGGAGTTTCCATACCTACCTGGCAGGAAGGACAAGGCGCTTGTGCGGATAGCATGCCCGAAACCGCTAAGAAGAGCAGTGATAAGAACCAGTATGTTTTTCTATTCTTAAACACGGTATGGATTCGTGAAATTTTCGAAGACTTTACAGTTAACTTGGCTTTTTGCAAAGCGCAGGTTAGTAGCAAGGTTGAAGGTACTGAATTCTGTTCGGCCTTTCAAATTAAATAGTGGTTGTCATTAGTTTAATTAATGGCTTTTGCGCATTTCCTACAACGCAGTCATCGCGGTTGGGTAAGCGGCTTTGAATAGCCGAGGTCTAAACGTAAAACCCATACCGCGATACCGCCAAAGTAACGGTGCTTCTTCAACGGGATTCCGGAATTCGCCAGCGCGAAATTAAGGGCCATTACCTTATTCAATACAATTTCCAATCAACAACCATCACACTCCTCCGGAATGACTGGTGTAGAAGAAAATGACAAGAGTTTTATAACTTGTGACCATGTCCTATTACGTTTACATCTTGACTAATAAGCGACATACCGTGCTTTACACGGGCGTTACCAACAACCTTGAAAGACGGGTGTTCGAGCACAAGGTAAAAAGTAGCAAAAAGAGCTTTACGGCCCGGTACAACTGCGATCAGCTTGTTTATTTTGAGGAGTTTTTAAGCATTAAAGAAGCCATTCATCGCGAGAAACAACTAAAAAAATATCATCGTTCATGGAAGGTTAATCTTATTAATGGCTTAAACCCAGAGTGGGCAGACCTGAGCAAAGATTGGTTTGATGTAAATGAGTTTGCGTTATTCAAAAAGTTTGATGTCTGATTGTACAACTTTGCTACAACGCTGTCGTGGCGGTTGGGTGGCGTGCTTTGAATAACCCGAAGCCAAAATGTAAAACCCATACCGCGATACCGCCAAAGTAACGGTGCTTCTTCAACGGGATTCCGGAATTCGCCAGCGCATGATCATGAGACTTTACAATTATTCAGCAGCAGTTTCAAAAATAAGCACCTCACGCTCCTCCGGAATGACTGGTGTGGATAAACCTATTTCTTCAACGGGATTCCGGAATTCGCCAGCGCATGATCATGAGACTTTACAATTATTCAGCAGCAGTTTCAAAAATAAGCACCTCACGCTCATCCGGAATGACGGGTTCACAAAAAAAAGAGCCGGTTGTGGGCCGGCTCAATGCTCTAATTCTCTTCTTAACGCTTACTTAAATTGTAAGATCACTTTACGTTGCAGCACGGCATTACCTTGCTGTATCTGTATAATGTATAAACCTGGAGTGGTATCCTGGGCCACATTCAGTTTATGAATGCCATTGCCTTCGCTTCCGTTAATCAACTGTGTAAAGATTGTGCGGCCGGTTACGTCAACCATTTTTACGGTTGCATTTTGTTTTGAACCGCTTTCTAATTTAACATACAACTGATCGAACGTAGCCGGATTCGGATAGACATACGCCTGGAAGGGCTCGCCTCCCGGATTTTCAACACCGGTAACAAGGTATTCAAACGGTTCTGATACTACCGAGCAACCGCCTTTGGCAACCAACACGGTATAGATGCCTTCTTCTTTTGGTATAATGCCGCGGTCGTACGCATCCATGGGTGAGTGGTTGATGTACCACTGAATAAAATTATCGGCAGGAATCTCGTTTACAATTTCTAATGCGTTACCGTCAAACTCTACTATCGGCATCGTTACTTTGTTGATCTCTACAAATACTGATGCTTTTGGTCCTTCACAGCCATTGCTTACGGCAGCTACTTCAAACAGCGTGGTTTTCTTTAGCGGATCCGAAACCCAGGTGGTGTTGCTCTGGTTAGCAAGCAATACCCCGTCCTTGTACCAATGCAGGCTGTTGGTGGCATTCGTTTCGGCTGTTAATGTTACCTGCGAATCCGCGCAGAGCGAGTAGAACGGCTTGCTAACCGACACCACCGGACTTGGTGTGTACATAAACTCCAACGGAGTAGCGGTTAACAACTCATCGCTGCAGCCTTTAAAGCCCGTGTGGATAACGATGCTGTTGGCACCGGCTTGTAGTGCGCTTACCGGTATGGTTAGCATGCCGGCTTCACCCGCTACTTCCGAGATAGGAGTGGCTTCATTCACACGCGTGGCATAATAGAAGGCACCCGGTTGTGTATTGGCTAATTGAATGGTAGCTGCCGTTCCGCCACACACATTGGCGACCGAAGCGCTGGCATTTTTCTGCAGGGCGGGCCGGCCCAGCGTAAGGCTAAAGCGGCCGGCACCATAGCTGGCGGCTGCCGTGGTTACCGCAAAACTATACGGAGTGCTGTTGGTAATGGGCACCGTGGTATTGGTGAAATGATCGGTAAGCGTAATGGCTCCTACACCCACTAAGTTTTCGATGTTATCGAATGCGAGTGTGTACGGTCCCGGGGTTACATCTTCCAGATTTAATGTCACCGTTTTTTCGCAGAAGCTGTCCGACAGTTTATTGAAAACCAGGTTTACATTATCGGCAGAGCGTGTGCTCACATTCAGCACCTGATTTTTATATTTCATCCCATCGGTTTCGGGTTCGAAGGCATCGCTGTAGGCTTCACCTAAAATTACATAGCCTTCATCTTGTGCCGTGCCGTTCGATAACCGGATGGCAATGCTGTTAAGGTGCGCATCGCCTTCGCGATAGAAGGTAGAGGTATTGGTACGTTTCGCTTTTTCATGGATGGTCATGGTTGGGTTTGCAGTTATAGCTTTTACCCAAAAAGCCTGGCCCGGGGCTATGATACCATCGGTCCAGCCGTTGGTACCTTGATTCGTGCTGGCATCCCATGTTTTAAAAACTAAGGTGCTGCCGGTATTATCCGGTACGGTAACAATAGGCGAGATACCCGAACGGGTCCAGTCGCTTGCCAGGTTGTTCCATTGAATAGCCGAAGCATACGGGTTACCCACTAAGTTCCAGCCATCGCCCCCGTTAGCGGTGCTGCCGGTGCCCGGTGTAAGTGTAAACGGCACACTACCCTGGTACGGGTTGCCCGTCATGGTAAGGGTAAGGGGATTGTTGCCGTTGTAATTAAAAATAGAGTAGCCGCGGCCCCGTACAAAGGTTACCAAGTTGTTGCTGCCGTTGGCCGGAAAGTTTTTATACCCACCATCGTTCTCTACATAATAAAATGCAGAGGGCACTGCTGAACTACTGGCTCCTGTAAAAGGTCCGTTTATGGGCATGTATTGCTGCCACAAGGCCACCGTCATATTGGCTACGGACGAAGACATGTAGCGGTACTTGCGCGCGGCACTTACCCACCGTTGCACATAAAATTTTCCGGTTGCTGTTCCGTTGCCTTCAATCTCCTGCAGGTAGGCGGTTTTGGTTTGGGTAGAAACCAGCGTAATGTTACCGGCCGAGCTCACCTCACCCGCTTTGATCTTTAACCCATCGGTAATGTTAAGGGGTGATTGTACGAACAACTTACCGCTGCCGCTAAAGGTGGTGGTAACAAGCCCGGCTGTTTTAAGCGTGGCATCAAAATACAAATTGGAGTTTTGTGTGCTGCTGCTGGCAAGCGTTAAGTTACTGCCGTTAATAGCCAGCTTGCCGGTTAACCCACCGGCATTAAGGGTGGCAGCATTTTTTAATACCAAATGGTTATTGCCGAGGTTAAGTGTGGTGCCGTTGGCTAAGGCCAGGCCACCGCCATTGGGCGAACCCACATTTAAGGTTATGGCGCTGCCGCCATTTACCACATTTACGTTGGTGCCGCTGTTGGTAGAAAGTTTATACAAATCCAGCGGTCCGCTTACTGTTACGGTTTGCGTGCCCGGTTTGGTTAAGGTTAAATCCAGTGCATTATCGGTAGCTACCACACCAGGCGTACCGGCTAAGGTAATATCACCATACACGGTTACGTGCGAGGTATTGCCCGGCACACCTTTTAACGCAATGCCCGTAGTGGCGGTAAGGTTACCCATAATCACAGTTTCACCTTCTGCAAAATTTTTGTTGCCCGTGCCGGTAAGGTTTACATGGCCGTAGGTACCTGCCGGGATGTAAGCATAACTATTAAAGTTAACCGTACTGGTGGGCGATACACTTACGAACTCGGGTGCTGTTGCCGTGTTGTTTAAGTTAACTACGGCATTACCCTGCACTTCTAATTTGGCCGAGATAGTATTATCTACGGTGAGCGTAGTACCTGCGGGCACAATTAGTTTGGAGATACTACCTCCAATGGTGAGACTACCCCCCAGACCGGTACTGTCACGGTTAGCCACCATGTAGTATTGCCCGTTGTAGGTTAAGTTAGGTGCAGTGCCTGTTCCATTTGTGTTTGTGCCCCAGGTGCCGGCCACATTAAGCGCACCGGTAGGTTTTGAATAATACATAACCCCACTGTTGGTAGTAACCTGCAATACCGGGCTGGAAGCAGCCGACTTATTACCGGTAGCATCGTATGCTTTTACCGTAAAGTTATAGGTTGTACCGGGCTCAAGGTCAGTAGCCATGTAGCTGGTAACCGCGGTGGTACCCACGGGGTTATCGTTGATCAGAATTTCATAACCGGTAACACCCACGTTGTCTATTGATTCCGTCCAGCTAAAGGCCACGTTGGTAAACGTTTTGCTGATTAAGGTTAGCCCAAGCGGTATAGTTGGAGGAATACCATCAGGGCTTGTAGTTGCGTAGGCTCTATTGCTTGGTGCAGAAGTTCCGTTTGCGTTTACCGATCTTACTTTATAAAAGTACTCTGTGCCGGGTAATACAGTATTATCTGTAAAGGTGGTGCTGGTTGCGCGGGCAATGATATTAAATACTGTTGTATCTGGGGCTGAAGCCCTATAGACCTCAAACTCTGCAGCGGGGCCTGAGTATTGCCAAGTAAGATTAACACTCGTCATACCTGCTGCAATTGCTGAAAGGGAATAAGGAATGCTTGGTGGAGTAGGGGGGGTATAGATACCTGTACGCAACATCGCATCAGGGATGACAGTCCAAGCGCCCCCATTTCGACTATACTCAACTAAAAGACTCTGACCACCTGTGTATTCATTAAACAAAACCACAATTCTATTTGCCCCAGCAGACAGAGATATTGTTGAAGGAGCCTCGACCGTAATTGGTCCATGCAGTCCATCGTTATTCACTTGCCTGAACTGAGTTAGATCGTCCGGGTCAAAGCCATTTATGAATAACATGCTGCCATCATCCGAAGTGGTTCTGAATCGATAACTACCAGCACCGGCAACACCAGAGGCTGTAATGTTTAAGTACCCATCAAATTTAATCTTATAAAAATCTTCTTGTGTGGCAAAACCGGGTATGCCAGATTCCACATTTTTTGGATTCACATTAAAGTTGGGCCACTTGCCAGTGAACTCTGCACTTACCCAGTCAATTGCAGGTGTGTTACCATCCTGAGCAGATTTATTCGGATCCAAAGATGTCCATGCACCGGTTGAATGCTCATAGTAAAGACCTTCGATATATGTGGTTCCAATAATTTGATTACTCGGAGGGGATAAATTTCCTGCCAAATCTTCGGTTTGCACAGTAAGCCTGTAGGCTGTATTGATGGTTAACCCATTTAGGGTATGCGTGGTGGTTGCATCGGTTGTGAATTCGGATACGGTGGTATTTGTACCATTGACCCGTGTTACTTTGTAACGTTTCACTCCACTATTATCCGTACCTGGGTCCCACGAAAGAGTAATCGAGTTTATGGTATTAAAAGTAACTTCAAGATTTTGGGGTGGAGTAGGGAGTATAAGGTCCCCCGGAGTTAGTACCTGTAGATTTGTGTTAATATCATCCGCACCGGGTACGTAATTCGAACGTAAATTAATTGTTGTATTACCAACTGCCCTGATTTTATATTGATAGATTGTGCTGGCATTCAGATTTGTATCCGTGTAGGAAATAACATCCTCTTTTGTGAGTGCTACAAACTTATAAAGTGTTTCCCCAGCTTTTCTTCTCCAGATTTCAAAACCAGTTTCATTCAGCGAATTATCGTTCCAACTTAAAAATATGGTTGAACCGTTTTGGGCTGTGCCTGCAAAATTACTTGGTGCTATTAAATTTGCATTTGTATTAAAACTAAAAAAAATCGGATCTGAGCTCAGGCTCTGACAACCACTAATGCTAGCTACTTTTACTGTATAATTTCCATATTGACTTGCCGACCATGAATCTCGCATTAGCATGGATAAAGTATCAGGAGGAGTACCATAATATATACTACCATTCAATGACCTTGCATCATCTACAGGAGTACCGTTTTTAAACCAATAGTATTTAGCATTGTTATCATTAGCTTTTAATACCGTGAGTTGGTTATTATTAATGGTAGGAAAAACGGTTGAATTTAAACCTTGGACAACCGGTTTTGGTGGTGTTACTTCCGTAACCACAACAGGTTTAGACCAATGGTTCCAGTCACTTTCAGTGGGGTTCAATTTGCGACTAAAGCGCGCCCGATAGATACCCGGCAAGAATGCAGAATAATTTGCTGATGTGGCGCCTGGAATAATTACGCCATCCTTCTCCCATTGGTAAGCTAAAAATCCCTGCGCAAGTATAAGCTCTGCTGGTGCACCTGAGGTTCCGCAAACGGTGCGATTATTAAATTTAAATTGGATATCAGCTTTATCCTTTAATAGCATCCATCGGAAAAAATCCTGTTCCGCATAGGCGGCATTCCATGTTCCATGACCAAGTGTGGGATATAGCGTATAACGCACATCCATTCCAGCATTTCTGAAGTTAGAGACCAACTCTTCAGTATCCCAAGGAAATGGGTTAGTATCTTGACCGCCTTGAAAAACCCACAAGGGAACGCTGTTTATATATGGGTAAATAGGATAACTATTTTCAGGATTGCGCACGGCTGACATCGGCAAGGCGGCTGCAAATAACCAAGGAGCAGTTCGCACTAACCGGTAAACGGCTGAACCTCCATCCGAAAGGCCATGAACATAAATTTTGTTCGGATCGATATTATATTTTTTCATCAAAAGTCGAATAATTCGCACTGCATTTTCCGCACCGCCTTGTTCCCATCCATTTAGATTCTGTGGGTAAAGCATGAAACCAGGAAAGGCTCGGAGAGGCATGGTGGGATCACTAGGGATCATTCCAGCCGGAGTCGTAGTGAGTATGGCAGTCTGATGCACGGCTCCCCCATGTGTCATGCTATGGTCGTTATTCAGTAATTCGAATACACCGGTCCGTGCTACATTTGCGATAGCGGTAGCTGAATAGGTTAAGTTATTAACTGTAAATGTATTAGCAGTAACGGCCGCAATGTTTCTTGTTCCATTGTATGCTCCAACAGTTGAGTTACGAATAATCACATCCTGCCCTACAACAAACTGGTGCGGAGTGTCTGTTGTAAATATAGTGGTGTTACCACCCCCACTTGCAGCTGCTGATATCCTATGAGTATTTGCTTGAGGATACTCAAGAGTTCCTGCACTAAAACCTGCAGTAAAACTCACAATATTTGCCGTTGGGCTGGTTGAGGTTAGGTTTGTGGACAACCTGAATTGTGTAGCGCCAGCTTGCTGCTGTCCACTGCCACCAACCTTGATTAATCGCCTTAGGCCGTTGTACCCAGGTATATTAGTTCGGATAATAACACGTTGGTTATTCGCATAATTGTCTAGATTGCTAGGACCTACTGAAAAAAGGGCGCCACTACTACTCGTTACCGTAGCAATTTGACGGGTTTCAAGCGTATTTAAAGTATTCCAAAGCGGATCGGCCCAATAGCAATCTGTTCCCCAGCAATTGCCACGTTCACCAAATCCATGTGTCATTATAATCAATGGGTAACCACCGGCTACATTAGGGTTATTGGAATAGTTTCTTGGAAACAGAAGTCGATAGTTCATTCTGAATCTATCGTTATTTGTCCCGGCTTCTGATCTCAATTGTCCTTGGGTATAGTTGGTAGAGGTAAAGCCAGCCATAGAGTAATAGCTATCCGTCAGATTTCCAGTGTTATCTCTTCGGAAGCTAAAGGTTTTACTTTCTGTAAGATAAAATCTATTAGGGGTACCAGCACCAAATTCAAAATTGGTTAGTCTGATATCAACTGGAATACCAGGCCCTGGTCCTGCAACCCTTGTTCCATCCGTTGTATAATGAAAATAAGTCCAAGTTGTGTCAACCTGGGCGTTTGATTGCGAGTAAAAGGAAGTGAAAACGGTAAGAACCAAGGCAAATTTAGCCGGGAATTTCATAGACTGAACGATGTTGATTAAAGCCACCTTCTAATATGCGCCAAAGGTCGTAATTGTAACAAGCAAGGGCGTAATATTTAGCATTAATTTTCTGCAAAACCTGGCCTCAAAAACCTTCAAAATGGTGATTTTGAGGTGAATGTGGGAATTTGGGGTTTATGGGGGGTATGTACCTTTTACCTCACCCCCGGCCCCTCTCCGGAGGAGAGGGGTGCGGGCTTCGGATGGGGAGTGGTTTTTTTTTATGGCAGTCATCGCGGTTGGGTAGCCGGGTTTGAATAGTTTAAGACCTGAACTTCAAACCCATACCGAGATCCCGGTAAGCACCGGAGAACGGCTATGAAAGGCATTTTTAAACCTGTGCTAACTCAAGCGGGATTCCGGAATTCGCCAGTGCCAGAAAGCGTGTTTCGAAAAATTATTTCGGAACCATTTTCACTTAACCATTCTTATGCTCCACAGGATTGGTGGTGTGGTAGTGTACTACCTGTTGAGGAAAATTTGACCTCGGAAATTAAAGATGAAAAATGAGTAAATTGAGGGGTGAAAAAGAAACACATTAGACGCCTTGATTTTGAGATTGATAAGTTGACGAATTCAATTGAGAATTCTTTAACCGGAGAGGTGTTTGACACTGAGATAAACCAACTAGGCAAAACCGACTTAAAAACAATCAAGAAATCGGACTGGGTATTTGATTGGCAACTTGAATTTCGCAATCCGAAAAATGAAGTTTATAAGCTTACAACAGCCAATAATCCAACAATTATTCAAGGACTTCTAAGTATTGAGGACAAGGACGACCACATATTCATGCACTTAATTGAAAGTGCAAAATTCCGCAGGTACAGCACAAAGAATTATTACCAGATACTTTAAAGATTAAGACTATGGGACTAATTAGAGAACCTAAAAATGTTGACCTCATTATCAAATCTGAGCCGTGGACTAAAGATGAGTTGAAACAATTCAGAGAAATAATGAAGAAGCAACGCGAGCGAAAAGCAAAGCTAAAGCGGGCAGCAAAAAAGACAGGAGCAAAGGCACGAACGCCCAATCAAAACTATGTGTAATAGCGGGATTTAGTTGTAATTCACAGGATGCTTCAAATAGGATTCAGCCGCTGACGACAGATAGATTTTCAAAATTCTCGCTATAGCCAAAAATCTGGAAGAAATTTCTGAATCCGAGAATTAATTCGCTTGTCGCGATGGCTCCAAGAGGCTCATCTTCAAATACTTTCAGGTGCAGTCAAAACCCACTTTTTTAAGTGCCAAGTATGGGTAACTTTTTAAAAAGTTCAACCGCGGTTAAAACGCCTGAAAAAAATTACCTTGCGGCCATTTTCTGTGTAAGCCAGGTTAAGTAAGTTCTACAGATAATTTTCATGTTGTTGCAACCCACTATCAGCGTTTTTATGTTGGCCTATAATCACGAGCCGTATATTGCGCAGGCCATTCAAAGCATTTTAGATCAAAAAACAGATTTAGACTTTGAGTTGGTAATTGGGGAAGATTGTTCTAAAGACCGCACCCGCGCCATCATTTTAGAATTTAAAGAGAAGTACCCCGAAAAAATACGGGTAATAGAAAACACCACCAACGTGGGTATGCACGAAAATTTTCTGCGCACACTTTTTAGTTGCCGTGGCAAATACCTGTGCATTTGCGAAGGCGATGATTACTGGAACAACCCCGATAAATTAAACCTGCAATACCGGTTTCTGGAAGCCAACCCCGGGTATGTGTTGGTGTGCGGCAACCACACACGGTACATTCAAAACACGCAGCAATTCGAGCGGGGTAATTCTGCCACGGAGCCCGATCATGATATCCCATTCGAAAAATTAATCCGGTTTAATTGCATTACCACGGCTACCATTATGTTTCGCAACGTATTGAAACGCGAAGATTTTGCACCCGACTTTTTCTCCATTATCAGTTGCGATTGGTATTTGTATATGAAGCTGCTGGGCCACGGTAAAATCCGATACGTAAATCATAATCTGGCCGTGTACAGAATTAACGAAGGCAGTATAAATGGCCGAACCAACCGGCTAACCATTGCTAATAAAGAACTCCGGTTTATGGAGTTGGTAAAAAGTGGTAGTATGATTGCACTGGATGCCAGCAGAACCAATGCGTTAGCCAACGCCATGGTGTTTAAGAACTTTGACATGGCGCAGGCCAATGCGGTAAATGGCAATAAAAAAGTGGCGTTTAATTTAAGCACGTATGCACTGCGCCATAATTTTAGTTTGGTAGGTATAAAAGAGTTTGTAAAAACCGGAGTGTTGATTATCAGTCCGGGGTTATTTCAAGCTTTGCGGAAAATAAAGCGATATTTTACTAACTGATGACGCACTTTGTGATGTCTTAGTGGCTTTGAGTCTTAGCGGCAAGAAAACCACAAGGAAAATATCGCTTTTGCGATTGCATTTGTGTCTTCGCGGCAAGAAAAGATAAGACCGAATTCAGTAACGTCATTTATTATAAAAGAGAGATACTAATTCATAATTTGCAGCATGATACCAGTTTCAATTTGCTCAAGGCGTCAGACGGCTTTAAGCTTCGTCCTAACAGCCGTCATAACGCCTGAAACCAAATTCTAATTTTTAATTTGCATTATGATTCCTGTAACCAAACCCTTTCTTCCACCCAAAGAAGACTATGAAAAATACCTGGATGGAATTTGGCAACGCAACTGGCTAACCAACAACGGGCCGTTGGTAAACGAGTTGGAGTTAAAGCTGAAAGAATACCTGAAGGTTAATCATTTGCTTTTTTTAACCAATGGCACTATTGCCATTCAGATAGCTATTAAAGCACTGGGCCTGAAAGGCGAAATTATCACCACTCCGTTTTCGTATGTGGCCACCAGCAGCAGCATTGTGTGGGAAAACTGCACCCCGGTATTTGCCGATATCGACAGCCGCACGTTAAATATCGATCCGGCCAAAGTAGAGGCTGCCATTACATCCAGCACCGAGGCTATTATGGCTACGCATGTGTATGGCAATCCGTGCGATATTGATGCACTGCATGCCATAGCGGCAAAACATAAGCTGAAAGTAATTTATGATGCGGCCCATGCGTTTGGTACCTTGTACAAAGGCAAATCTGTTTTTGAATATGGCGATGTAAGCACAGCCAGTTTTCATTCTACCAAACTGTTTCACACCATAGAAGGCGGTGCGGTGGTTACTACTTCGCCCGAGTTGTTAAAGCGCATGGCCTACATGCGAAACTTTGGGCACGATGGCCCCGAAAAATTTGCAGAGGTGGGGATCAACGGAAAAAATTCTGAGTTTCATGCGGCTATGGGGTTGGTAAATCTTTCGCACATAGAAGCGATTCGCAAAGCGCGTAAAACGCAAAGCGAATATTACGATAAGGTTCTTAAAAATCTGAAGTTTCAGAAACCGTTAGTGTTGCCGGGTGCTGCATTTAACTACGCCTACTATGCCATTGTGTTACCAAGCGAAGAGCTTACGCTACGCATGATTGCCGAGTTGAATCTGAATTTAATTTATCCGCGCAGGTATTTTTACCCTTCGTTAGATGAGTTGCCCTATTTAAAAAAGGTGGATCTGCCCGTGGCCCGTTCTGTGAGTAACCGCGTGTTGTGTTTGCCGTTGTACCATACACTCACTACCGAAGAAATTGACTTTGTGGCGCGTATTATGTTAAGAGTTCAAAATAATTAACCGTGGTAGTAGCCGGAGCTAGCAGACATGCCAAGGAAATACTGGATTTGCTCTACGCACAGGAGCAGGTGAATGATTTGTATTTCTTTGATGATGTAACTATTAACGGTCCGGATTTATTTTACGAACGTTTTCCAATTGTGCATAGTGTAGATGCGCTGCCGGCAATTTTCAAAAAAGATAATCGCTTTGTGTTAGGATTAGGCGGCCCGCGGGCAAGGGCTGCCGTAGCCAAAAAATTACAACAAGCGGGCGGGCAGTTGCATACGGTAATAGCAGTTTCGGCCCGGGTAGGTCAGTTTCAGGTTAGCCTGGGGGCCGGGGTTAATATTATGGAGTTTGCCCTTGTAAGCAGTAGCGTTAGGCTAGGTGAAGGAAGCCTGATCAATGCGTACGCAGCTATTCATCATGATGTAACGGTGGGAGTGTATAGCGAAATTTCACCACGGGCTACTTTATTGGGTGGTGCAAGCGTGGGTGATTTTTGCAGCGTGGGGAGTGGGGCTATTATTCTGCCCAACGTAAAAGTGGGTAACCATGTAGTGATTGGTGCGGGCAGTGTGATTACTAAAAATATTTCTGATAATAGTGTGGTGGTTGGTGTGCCGGGTCGTGTGATCAGAAATACCTGAGGCTGTTTCTTAAACTCTACACAGCGCAACAAGTACGTGGCTGATCGGTTTCTAATTCAAAAACGAAGATAATTTTTTAGGTTGTTATGAAAAATTCAAAGAATGTAGTGTTGTTCTTGATTTTGGTTCTCGTGCTGATGTGGAACCCGGTAACATCGTATGTCTATTACTCCGCGCATGAAGTGTACGATTCAAAAATCCTGAGCTTTATCTACTGGTTAATTCCGATTGTTGGAATACTGACTATTATCTATATAAAACGAAAGGATACTGTTTCGCCCAGGTTAGAAGGAATAGTGTTTAACAGTGCGTATGTGGGCATCCTGCTTGGGATTTTGATTCTGATTAATTTTTTGATTGGCATATTTACAAAACCTGATGCAAGTCCGGATGAGGTTCTGAAAAGAGAGGGTTTGATTTTTAAACCGAATTCGGCTGCGGTTTATACCACGGTAGAGTTTAACTACCGGGCCGACATAAACAGTTTGGGGCTTCGCAACAAAGAAGTAAAAGTTGAAAAGGAAAAAGGTACGTACCGGATTTTATGTTTTGGTGACAGTTGGACGTTTGGCTGGGGTGTAGATGTAGAGCACAGTTGGCCCATGCAAATGGAAGATTATCTGAAGGCAAATGGTTATGCAAACGTAGAAGTTATTAATTGTGGCCAGGGCGGACAGTTTACTACAACCTATGCGCAATTTATTTCGAAAGCGGTACCGGTTTTGAAACCCGATTTGGTTTTGGTGGGCGTGCTGCAGCTCGATGACCTGGCGCAACTCTTCGAAAATAAATTGACGGCTGTGAAGGCCAACGTAAACAACCCTAAAATTTTTATGAAGGCATTTCTGGGGGCCTCGTTTGGCAACTACCTGAAGTTGATAGCGAATAACAATGGTGCCATTGACATTAGAACCGTTTGGGAGGATAACAATAAAGGATTGATTAATGATTTCAAGGGGTTGCGTCAGCTACGGTTTACTACCTTAAGCGACACGATTCAAACTTTATTCCGAACCGGAAACCTGAACCCAGGCTTGCTAAATAACTACATCGATTTCCCCGATCGCGTGGCCTTGTTTAATAACCCTCAGCTTCCGGTTACACAAGAAGCCATCCGGAGTATGACAGCAGATTTTGAAAAAATGAATGGGGTGTGCAAGGCAACTGGCGCTGCGTTGATGTTTGTTAATTTACCCATGAATTACTTTACAGGCCATCATGTAGAGCGAATGCCATCGGATGTGCTGAATGCGTATTATCTGGAGAATAATCACATTGATTCGGTTTACGCGGCCATTGCGCAAGCTAATCAACTTCCATACTTTCAGCTTACTCAACATTTTATTGATCTTACCGAAAAAGACAAGTACTTTTTCAAGTACGATGGCCATCCCAACAAAGCGGGCTATCTGGAAATAGCCAAAGAGATAGGGAAGCATTTGGTCGAAGCCCAGTACGTAAAGAAGTAAGTTGATTACGACTTTATTTCAAGTATCGTCTCCCGCTTCGGGGACGATACTATCGTAGTTGTTTATTTTAGAAGTGTTTTTCAAGTATCGTCTCCCGTTTCGGGGACTATACTATTTGGTTATAGTGTTTTTAAAAAGGGCATCGTCCTCTGCGAGAGACGATGCGGGGATTGTAAGTGGCCCGCGCCTAACCACTAGCCAGGAATCTACTCTATGCTTAAAATCCAGGTGTCCTTAAGAGTCAACTTATTTTCCTTGCGATAACTATCGCGCAACTTCTTAGCTTCATCCAATGTGGCCACGTTACCCAGGTGCACGTAGTAATATTCTTTAATAGGAGAATAGGAGACTGTTGCCTGGTAACCTTCTTTCTTCAGGTTGTTCATGTAGGCAAGTGCATTTTGGTTTGATCGGAAGGCTCCCACCACTACATAATGTCCGGGCTTAAGTCCACGCCCATTAAGAGTAACTAATTTCTCTTTCTCCTTTGGTTCTGGCTCTGGTTGCGGTGTAACTTCTATCGGTTTTTCAACCACTTGCTTTTGCTCGGTTGTTATTTTTTGTTCAGTTACTTTTTGCTCAGGTTGTTGAGTTGGTTCTACCACGGGTTTCTCTACAACCGGTTTTACTTCTTCTACTGGTTGTTTCACCACGGTAGGTTGTACGGGCTCTTCTTTCGCCTGCGGGGTAGGGCTGGCGGGTCGTACTGCCCGGTTCTTTTTACCTATCCGTAGATTCACATGAATTTCGTGCGATCCGGTGCCAAACCCATCGGCTATTTTAGGAGCGAATTCATAGGCATACCCGATATTAATTTTTTCCTTAAGGGTAAATCCTAAAAAACCGGCCGGTCCGTAATCCTGGCGGTAAGAGCCCCCGGCCCACAACAGGTTATCAACTTTAAAAACGCCCATAACTTCTACCTGGTTCGATTTAATTTCGTTGGTGCGATACAAAACGTACGGTTCAAAAGAAAATCTCTCGCCCAATTTGAAATTATAGCTTAATGAGGTAAAGGTGTTTTTAAGGGCATCCAGCCTGGGCGCGTTAAAGGCATCGGCTGAAATAACCTTCGAATAGAATAAACTGGGCAAAGCAAAACCAATTTTGAGGTTATTAAATTGATAGTGCATTCCAAATTGCCCATCGAGATTGGATGTGTTGGAGTTATTGAGCGAGGGGTCGGTCGGGTCGTCAACCTTACTTAAATCAACCCGGCTCATGGAGTAACCCATAGTTAAACCAAATCCAATTTTATGATTTACTTCGGTGCTCTTACCTAAATATACCTGGTAGGCGAACGAAGCAGCGCCTGTGTTGGTTTGCATTACCCCGGCTCTGTCGTTGTAAACATTTATTGCCCAGCCCATTTTATGATTAACCGGTATTTGCAAATTGGCAGTTAACGTGGTTGGCGCGCCCTCAAATTGAGCCCACTGTTTTCTGGTATTCAGGTTTAATTCGGTATAGCCGCTGGGGGCGATAAACGATGGATTTAATAAATAAGGGCTTAAAAAATAATGATTGTAAATCAGGTTTTGCTGGGCTGTAACCGAACCCATCAAAACCTGAAAAAAAGTAAGAAATGCAACAGTTCTAAATAAGGCCATGCAAAATGCTATCTGATTAGGGTTACGGTGGCTTTAAGAGGTTTTTTGTCCGCGCACCGAATTACGTAAAAATAAACTCCCTGTGGAAGCAAAGAGCCATTAAATGTTCCGTTCCATTCTGTTGTATAGCCTTTGGAAGTGTAAACTTTTTGGCCTTGTCGGTTAAAAACCTCAATGGTACAATCATCCAGCAGATCCGCATTGTTAATATGCCAGGTTTCGGTACTAATGTCTCCTTTTCCATCGGGCGAGAAGGTTTTATTAGGTTTTACGATTGGCTCTTCTTCGCGCACCAGCAGGTTAACTATGTCAGTGCCGGTTAGCCCTTCACCATCCGCTACGGTAATGGTAAATTGATATACCCCGGGGCTCAGGTTGGTTAAATCCAGAAAGGTAGTGTCATTTGGATTGATGGGTACCAGGCTGCCTCCGGTCTGAGTCCATAAGTAGGAAGCAATAATTCCATCAGGATCTGAAGCACTTACTGTTATCTGAATTGAATTTGTTGGTAATTGAATTACACGGTCGCCCCCGGCATTAACCACAGGAGGTAGGTTGGAAGGTTGGGCAGCAAAGACAGTTACCACTGCATTGCTTGAATTGGTCAGGCCTCCATCATCGGTAGCTGTTAACTGAAAAACGTAGGTGCCTTCAATCAAATTACTAAGTGAAAGTGTAAGCGTGTTGTTGCCGGTTAAGGTAGCTGCGGGCCCGGAAAGTTTAGACCAGCTAACGGAGGCAATAGAGCCATCATCTGTAGCCGCACCGGTTAATACTGCGGTGGTGGTGGGGAGTACCACATTTTTGTTTCCACCGGCACTCACCACCGGTGGCAAATTCGCATCGGCAGGAAGTACGGTTACAGTAACCTGGCTTGATCCCGTTGCACCAAGATTGTCGGTAACAGTTAACCGGAATTGATAGGTACCCTCCACCATATTGGTTACGCTTAGCGTAGCGGTGTTGTCGTTTGTAAGTGTACAGGAGGGGCCACTTAATTTTACCCAACTGTAACTTGCAATTGTGCCGTCAGGATCGCTTCCGCTACCTGCCAGGGTTACACTGTTGATGGGGAGTTTAATGGTTTGATTGGCCCCCGCATTGGCAAATGGCGATTGATTGGCTGTAGCAGGGTTTACCGTAACCTGAGCTTCATTAAATGCAGAAGAACCTAAGTTATCGGTGGCCGTGAACCGGAACCTGTACACCCCTTGAATAAGATTATTAACGGTGAGTAAGGTGGAGGTAGCATTTACTAAGGTTGCTGCCGAAGGCCCGCTAATCTGTGTCCATAGCCGGCTTGCGATTGATCCATCCGGATCGCTGGCGCTACCCGATAGTTGCACCGTGTTAACCGGAAGAAAAATTATTTTGTCGCCTCCTGCACTCACAATAGGGGCTTGATTGATGGATGCCGGATTAACGGTTAATGTCATGTCATCGATAGCGGATGCGCCATTGTTATCGGTAACCTGCAAGCGGAATGTGTAAATACCTTCAAGCAGATTATTTACAGTAAGAACCGCATTGGTAGCTGTACCCAGGGTAACGGTTGGTCCGGATACTTTGGTCCAGAGATAAGAGGCAATAAAGCCATCCGCATCGCTGCCAGAGCCATTGATGTTAGCGGTATTGGTAGGTAAGGTTACAATTAAATCCGGTCCGGCATTGGCAATGGGTGGTTGATTTACGGCAGCAGAATTTACGGTAACCACTACGTCATCATTATTGGTTGCGCCTTTGTCATCGGTTACCGTTAATCGGAATGTGTACACACCTTCTACTAAATTGGAAAGCGAGAGCGTAGCCGTATTGTCATTTGTGAGCGTGGCCGCAGGGCCGCTTAATTTGGTCCATAGGTAAGATACAACAATGCCATCGGCATCGCTGCCGGTACCAAACAGGGTAACGCTGTTGGTGGGTAACACCAAAACTTGATCGGGACCAGCGAAAGCCTGCGGTGGCTGATTAACCGCAGCCGGCAATACGGTAACCGTTGCTTGCGCAAAGGCCGTTAAACCTCCGTTGTCGGTTACGGTTAAACGGAATACATAAATACCTTCTACCAGGTTACTAACCGATGCGGTTGGAATGGTGGTGTTGGTTAAGGTGGCTGCAGGGCCGCTCACCTTTGTCCATAAGTAAGAGGCAATTGTTCCATCCGGATCGGATCCGGACCCGACTAAATTAGTGGAATTAACCGGTAAGGTTAATGTTTGATTAGCACCGGCACTAGCTACCGGAGGTTGATTGGTTGCAGCCGGGTTAACCGTAAGGGTAACGTTACTCGAACCGGTTGCACCTCCATTGTCTGTTACGGTAAGTCTAAATACGTAGGTTCCATCGGAAGGTACCTGAACTGTAAGTGTAGGTGTATTGCTATTGGTGAGTGTAGCTGCCGGACCGCTAATTTGTATCCAGTTATAAGCTACAACCGTACCGTCCGGGTCTGTGCCCGAGCCGGTAAAATTGGTAGAGTTAGTAGGCAACGTGATCGATTTATCAGGGCCGGCATTTGCCACAGGCGATTGGTTGGTGGCCGATTGAACAATCACATTGACCTCTCTGAAGGCCGAAGCACCATCGTTATCGGTAACGGTGATTCTGAAAGTGTAGGTACCCTGTACTAAATTACTTGCCGTTAAGGAGGCAGTAGTAATGCCACTCATGGTTGGGCTGGATGGCCCGGATACGGTGGTCCATAAGTAGGAGGCAATGGTTCCATCTGCATCGGAAGCAACCGCTGTAAAGATAACGCTGGAAGTGGGTAATGTAATGGTTTGGTTTGCGAGGGAGTTGATGGTAGGTGGTTGGTTGGCAGCAAACACCGAAACAGTTACGTCATCGCTGGCTGTTGCTCCGAGATTATCTGTAACTGTAACCCGGAAAACATAAACTCCGGCCACCAGGTTGCTCAACGAAAAACTGGCCGTTGTACTTCCGGTTCCTGTGAAAGTAGGGCCGCTAACTTTGATCCATAGATAGGAAGCAATTGTTCCATCCGGATCACTGGCTATTGCCTGAAGTAAGGTACTATTTGCTGGCAAGGTAAGATTTACATCGGCACCGGCATTTACTATTGGAGATTGATTGATGGCAGCCGGCAGTACGGTGAGTATCATATCATCAAAGCCGGTTGCTCCCTGGTTATCGGTTACGGTTAATCTGAAAACATAAGTACCCTCAATCAGGTTTGAGGCAGTGAGAGTTGCTGTATTCTGATTGGCGAGTGTGGCAGCAGGCCCGCTTTGTTTTGTCCATGAATAAGATGCAATGGTGCCGTCTGCATCGGTACCGGAGCCATTAATTACTCTGGAATTTGTAGGTAGGGTTATCGACAGGTCGGGTCCTGCATTTGCTACCGGTGGTACGTTTACAGGGGCTGCATTTACTGTTACCGTTACGTTAGCAAAACCGGTGGCACTATTATTATCGGTAACGGTTAGTCTGAAAATATAAACGCCTTGTATCAAATTGCTTACACTAACAGTAGTAGTAGTAGCATTTGTTAATGTAGCGGTATTCGGTCCGTTTACCTGGGTCCAAAGATATCCAGTTATAGTTCCATCAGGGTCGGAGCCAGACCCCGTAATATTAGTTGAACTGGTGGGGAGGGTAATGGTAATGTTAGAACCTGCATTGGCTGTTGGCGATTGATTGGAACCGATAACCGTTACCGTTGCTTCCTGAAATCCGGTGGCACCGTTATTATCGGTGGCTGTAAGCCGAACCACGTAGATGCCGGCAATCAACCCTGAAAGCGTTAAGGTTGGCGTAGTAATATTGGTAAGCGTTGCCGGAGGCCCACTTACTTTTTCCCATAAGTAGCTAACAACCCATCCATCTACATCGCTACCCCATCCATATAAAGTTACGGTGTTGGTGGGTAGCCAAATGGTTTTGTTACCACCGGTTTCTGGTGCAGGCGGTTGATTCACAGCCACGGTAACATTTACATCGTCTGATGCCGTAGCACCCACGTTATCGGTAACGGTTAGCCTAAAAACGTAAGCTCCCTGTACCAGATTACTCAAACTTAATGTGGAGGTTGTGGTGCCAGCCATAGTAGCTGCGGGTCCACTTACTTTTGTCCACAGGTAGGAAGCAATGGAACCATCGGGATCGGATCCACTTCCCACCAGGTTGAGTGAATTTGCAGGCAAGGTGAGTATTTTATCAGATCCGGCATTGGCCACCGGGTTTTGGTTACCACCCAGCAGGGTTACTTTTACATCATCGAATGCGGTTTGTCCGGTGCTGCTTGTGGCGGTAAGTCTGAAAGTATAAACGCCAACAACCATTCCGGACAGTGAAAGTGTGGCAATGTTTGTATTCGTCATTGTAACGGCTGGTCCGCTGAGCTTTGTCCAGCTATAGGAAGTAATAGTTCCCGTTGTTGTGGAGGCTATACCGGTAACGGTCGTTGAGGTAGTAGGTAGGGCAATGGTTTTGTCAACACCCGCGCTTACAGAAAGTCCTTGCTTAACCTGCTGCATCATCCATTCATAAACATTGGGCGTATGCAGCGAGTTGTCGGTTCGATAGGCGTTGTTCCAGGCATCGTGCCAAACTCCGGGGTAAATTGTATAAATAGGAGTAGGAACTATTGCCGGGGTACAGGCATTAATTGCGTTAATCATATTGGTGGTTCTTGAAATAGGTACCACCGTGTCAGCATCCCCATGAAATGCCCAAATCGGAATATTGTTTGTTCGGTACGTGCAAGCCCACGAGAGTGTATTATAGCCTCCGCAAATGGGAGCCAAAGCTGCGACTTTCTGAGGAAAATTAGCCACGTATTCCCATGCGCCACCACCGCCAAGGCTTAATCCGGTAATATAAATTCTGGACGGATCAATCCGCAGGTAACTTTTTACGTGCTCAACAACTTCATCCATATACCATGTAGGCCAGGTTCCATAAGCAGTTTTCAATTGCGGTGAAATCAGGATAAACGGGAATTGGAATCCTTCAACAACATAGCGCGGAGGGCCATTGTAGGCAACCATTGGTAAATCGGTGGTACCATTGCCTCTTTCACCTATACCATGAAAGAAGATTACTATCGGGTAGTTGTTGGAGTTTGAGTTGTAGTCAGGCGGGAGGTACTCGTAATACCCGATTGCATTAGTTGGGGTTATTTTAGCAGTTTGGTTTTGGCCAAATAAGCCTGCAATAGGTAAGAGAATGCCAAAACAAAGGGTTATGAATTTGGCATTGATTTTTGCTTGCCTCATAGGAGGGTGGGTTAAAATGATAGAACTATATACAAAAACCAAAGAAGAGGTAATTCTTATCGTTTTGTAAGTGAATCTGTTTTTTTCAATTAATACTTGTTATCAAAAAGTGCAAATTTTCAATGATTTTGCATTTTTTTGACCTTTACCGAAGTTCAAGGTAATAAATTTTCCCGCCCAAAATTCCCATTTCCTTCTCGTCAACAATATAAAGTTGTGTGTTCGTGCGAAAGGCAATTCCGGCCTTATGCGTATAGCTATCCAACTCCAGTTTCGTAATTTTTCCAGTCGAAAATTGATGCCCGGTAAACCCGGAAATTAACCACACCCTTGAATGGCCCAAAAGTGCCACGGTTGACCGATCGGGGCTAAGCGCTGCGCCCGTTACCCAATTATTCATCATCAGATCATTTCCAAGAAACAGGCTGTCTGTTAGAACCGCAATGTGATCACCCGGTTGGTTGGGTAACCGATACACCTTGGTAAAACCTGTAAATGGCACCGTTCGGTTTTTGGTAAAAATGTAGATATAGTTACCTAAAACAATCATGGCGTCAGCATCAAAATTACGATCGCGTAAAGGTGGCGGAAAAGCAACCTGGTCTTCGTATGAAAAATTGATAATATCGGGCAAGGCAACTGGGGTCTTAATAAATTCAGGATTGGCAATTTTCAAAATTTTAAGATCCCTTCGGTCATTCTGATTATTACCGAACGCGCCTATATAAATATTCCGCAGACTATCCATAGCCAAATCTTCCCAGCCATTATTAAGGCTGTTAATGTGGATACTATTAATAAGACTACCAGTAGAGTCCACACAAAATAATACTGCGATACCATCGTCATTATGGGTCCAGAATTTTCCGGCTGAAGTAATGGCAAGTCCGGAAGCTTCGTTGATATGACTGGGCAGTCTGCCAGTTTCTCTCAACTGCTTTTGTTTGGTTAATTCTATTTTAGAATGACTTTGTGCGTACGTCTGAAACTGAACGCTTAGAATAAGTAAAAAGAAATAAATAAAAACGTACGATTTACAATAGCGGGTAATCAAATACGACATACTACAACTCCTTAAGAAGCTTAATTTGAATCGTAAGCTCGTTCATAGATTTCCATGGTTTTTTCGGCAACGGTACTCCATCGGAATTTTTCAACCTGCCTCAACCCTTTTTCAGAAAGTTCGGACGCCAATGCATGATCCTTCACTATCCCTTCAATGGCTGATTCCAATGAGCGAGTGTCTGTAGGGTCAATAAGTACGGCCGCATTTCCGGCTATTTCCGGCAAGGAAGAGGTATTGGAAGTTATAACAGGTACACCGCACCCCATGGCCTCCAATACTGGCATACCAAATCCTTCCGATAGGGATGGAAACAGAAATAAGGCACTACACGAGTAAAGCAAAGGAAGATCATTTGAATCAATATACCCCGGGGTGTGAATTGTTGCCCGGAATTGACTTTGATTCACAGCCTTCAAGTGGGTATCGACAAATTCTTTTGAAAGCCCTGGTGTAACCAATGCCAGTGCGTTGGATCCGTTAGCGGCACAATAATTTACATAGGCATCAAGTACTCGTTCGGGATTTTTACGATGTGAATTGTTACCAATAAATAAGATGTACCGATCGGGTAGTTTATACTTCTGAATGAAATCGTTAACTAGTGAAGGGGTGGTAATTCTTCGAAACCGACTGTTTATTCCATTGTGAATAACATGAATTTTGTTCTCTGGTATAGATAATCTTTCAACTATTCGTTTTTTTTCATAATCGGATACGGTAATTATAATCCGGCTTTTTTTGGTAACGTGGGGTACGATGCATCGCCTGTAATAGTTCCCAACCCGTTGATACAATGAATCAGTTTTAGGAATTGGATCCATGAATATTATATCATGAAGTGTTTGAACAATAGGGACAGGAGAAAAAAGTGGAGTTGTGTTTCCTGTGCAGTGAAGTATATCCAGTTTTTCTTTTCGGGCCGCTAAGGGTAGAAAAAATTGTTCAAAATCAATAAAAAAATTTCCATGAACCGGTCTTACAGTAAACTCTTCGCAGCCAAGAAAAAGATCTTTGTTTACCCCGCTTTTTGAAAGCACTACAATGGAATGTCTGGTCTTTAATTTCAGGAGTTCATGAATCAGTTCTATGGCAGAATTTTCAATGCCGAATCGCTCTTTTCTATAAAGTCGTTGAACCTCAATTCCGATTTTCATCACTAGGGCTTATTGAGTACAAATATTTTATTGCCTCCTTTATAATGTTGCATATTCCATAAAAGCGCCTTCCAAAACGCACGCAGGTGGTCTATCTGACCGGTTAGCAGATACTTAATGGTGCTCTTAGGTACAGAAATAAGAACAATAAAAAAAGGCCAAATTAGTGAATACAGGCCTCTAACGTTTCTGCGCAGAAAAAGTATTCTGTTGCGAGTAAGGTAGTACGTTTTCAAAGTCGAGTTCTTACCAGTTGACATGGACTCTTTGTGGTAGATAACAGCCTCAGGTTGATAATAAATTTTAAACCCCGATTCTTGAATCCTGGCCGACCAATCCAATTCTTCATAGTAAAGAAAAAAAGTTTCAGCAAACATGCCGGTCTTTTCCACTACTTCTTTTCTTAAAAACATGGCCGCTCCATGAGCGTAGTTCGTAAAAGCGGGAACATCATATTGGCCATGATCTTCTTCTTTATCGCCAATTGTTTTGTTCCGCCCCGTAACGGGGTTAATCTTAGTAAAACCAGCGTATTGAATAATAGTTGGAGAGAAAAAGTATTTTATCTTCGGACAAACTACTCCTATTGATTGATCGCTGAATGGTTTCAGCAGATTTTCCAATAGATCGGCCGTTACCTCTGTATCATTATTTACAATGAAAAAATAATCGCCCTTGGCAATGGACATGCCTGCATTGTTGCCCCCGGCAAAGCCCAGGTTTGTTTCATTCACCAGTAGCCTTACATCCGGGTATCGGCTTGCAAGAAGCGATGCAGGGTTTTCAGTTGAAGCATTGTCAACCACAATGATTTCGAAATTTTTGTACGTGAGGCTTTTGGTTGATTCAAGAAACTCACATGTTACCTTAAGGTTATTGAAGTTTATTGTGATAATCGATATGAGGGGCGATTGGGTCAATGTATCCTAAATTAATAAGAGTTATCTAAAGTATTGTTTTTGTGTTCGGTATGTATAAAGGTTTTGTTAGCATTGCGCGAAAGAAATATTGCCTGAATAGTTTTAATTATTACCAAAGGCATTAAGAACAGGGCTTTAACCAGTTTTGCTGAAAAATACTGGCGAGGCGTAGCAATGGCAAGAGCAATAATGAAAGTAAGGGTTAAACCCCACCAGCGCAAAATCACTTCATGAGCATGGGAGTATATTAGTGTAAAGGTTGTAGAAAGTAAGAAAAGAGAAATTATTGTGTTTATCCTGGATGGAAAAATATTTTGACAAACTGCGATATTGAAATAATTGATATTCCCTTTAGCTAACAATTTAAAGCTTTTGATAAAATTTTTACTTAAGGTTTCGTATTGCCCGGCTATCCAGCGCCTCCTTTGATTTTTATAAGCTTCGGGTGTTTCTACCTTTTCGTCATATACAAGTGTGCCCTTTTGGTAAAATATTTTATGACCTTTTTCCACTAATGCAACTTGGAGTGCTTTATCCTCAACTGCAGAGTTAATTTTTGACAATTCTTCTTTTATTAGTGAAAAGGGAAAAGCCATCCCAGAGCCTATCAACGCAGAGGAAAGACCCAATGCGTTAGCTCCTTGCCTGAATAAATGATTGTTGATGGCTTCGCTTAGGCCGTCAAGGACAGCCATAGGCGTGTTTAAATTTTTGGCAACTCGTTGAGCTTGGATTACCTGGTAACCTTGGTTATAAAGCCCATTTATATCTTTAAGAAAATCTCTTGCTAGGATGTTATCGGCATCGGCAATGATGGCAATCTCGTAGGTATCTTTTACCGCATTGAATGCAAAATTGAGTGATTTGCTTTTCATGCTTTTCTCAAACGAAACAGGAAGGATAATTGCCCTTGTTTCTTCTAATCGAGCAACCGTCTCCGGCTTAAGGGAATCAGCAATTACAATAACGTCAAAGTGGGAACGAGGATAATCTACTTTTAAAAGTTCTGTGGTTGTATGTACAATCACAGAGTCTTCCTTATAGCTGGGTACAAATATCCCTATTTTATTGAGGACTAATTGATTATCGGTGGAGGGGCGATGATAGAAATGACCGGCTATGGCTAAGGAAAGAACATAGATAGTATTTAATAAAAAAAAGGTAAAAAAAATCAGTTCGATCATTTTGAAGGAGCGGAAGGAGCTTAGACTTTCTCCTTTTGAAACAAGGCCGGGAAGGTAGCCATGATAATTTTCATATCCAGCACAAAAGAATTCTTCATGGCGTATTCCATGTCCAGGTGTATTCGTTCTTCCAACGACATTTCCTTTTGTCCCCGTTTGGTAACCTGCCACAATCCGGTAATACCGGCTGGTGCCAGAAAGCGCCAGGCAATCTGATCTTTAGTGAGGCGCTCCGCTTCGTAGAGGGGCAGCGGCCTGTTACCTACCAACGACATGTCGCCTTTCAATACATTAAACAATTGTGGTAATTCGTCCAGGCTGGAATTCCTTAGAAATAAACCAAATTTTGTTACCCGTGGATCATCTTTGATCTTAAAAAAGATAGATTCTGAGGTGTTGTCTGCGTATTGATTCAAATGGGAAAGATTCTTTAACTCCTTGTCTGCATTGGCCCGCATAGACCGAAATTTATAAAAGTCAAAAATCCGGTAGCCAGAACCTGCCCGTTTAGAAATGTAAAATATGGGCCCTTTTGATTCCAATTTAATGAGTAAGGCAATAAGCAGCATGATGGGCGAGAGCGCCAGAATAGCCAACGAAGAAAGCACGATGTCTGAAAAGCGTTTCAATCGCCAGATTTTAATTGACTGCATGGGTTCTACCTGCGGCTTCGGAGCACTCAGGTGTCCGCCATTTTTTCTAATCTTGGCTTTACGAATAAAATGAATCCGCTTTAGCATCAACTCAGTAAAGGCCCCGAGTAAGTAATCATCCACCTTAAGCTGCGCAGCTCTTTCGATAGCTTTTTCTTCAAACCGGCTGGTGTATAGAATAAATGGAATGTTATGCGTGTTAAGGAGGGTAGCCAAGTTCTTCATGGTGCCGGTATCCGCATCCGGGCCAATAAATACTGCATCCACGGCCTCAGGATTTTCAATTACTGCAAAAGAAAGCGACTCCAACGAATGGTAAATAAAATGCCAATTATCCTGTATCAGGTCACTGGGCGCCTTCCCATCTTCCTGCAGCAAGGCAATATGAATGGTAGCGTTATTAGAATAGTCACGCTTTAGATCAGGCAAAGCAATATCCGAATCGGTTTTCATCGATTAATAGCCAACGGTTTTTCAACCCTTTTGAATGTATTCTCAATCTCTTCGATAAGTAACTGTGGTTCGAAAGGTTTAATTATATAGCTGCCAGCACCCAGCGCCTGGCACCTTTTCCTCTTCTCAGGGTCTTCGCTGCCCGAAAGTATAATTACAGGTATAGACCTTAAAATTCCACTGGTTTGAATGTTCTCCAGCAATTCTATTCCATCCAAAGAGGGCATATGCAAATCGGAAATTATTAAGTCGGGGAGCTTATTACCCGACAGCCAAGCCAGGGCGTCCAGGCCGTTTTGCAAAATTTCAACCTCAAACTTTCCCTTTAAAATACGCTCCAGCAACCAGCAAAGGGGCACGTCATCTTCAATAATAAGAATTCGTTTAAGCTCCATTAGTTTATGGATGGGGTTTATCGTACTTAATTAGGCAACTTACTAAAAGTTTACCCGGCAAACAAAAACCAATTTAATTTCAAAATTAAGGAGCGTATAAGGTTCAATTGTTACTATAGTTTGATTCTTTTAAGAAGTATTTTAGTGCAAACCTTTGAAATTTAATAGCGTAACCTAATAGTTAACCATACCATGATTTTTGTCAATATCAGGCTGGCATTGTGCCTGGCATTTGTATTAATTCTAAATACCGCCTATTCTCAGTTTTATCATGGATTTGAGTTTGGGAAGATTACGTATGATGAATTAACCATGCGCACCTATGCGCTGGATACCGCAGCCGATGCGGTTGTGCTGGATGAGTTTGGCGAAGCCTATTTTGATAATGACGGAGAGAATAATTTGCTGTTGGAATACCATGTAAAAATTAAAATTCTGAAAACCGGTGGGCTCCAAAGGGCAAATTTCAGGGTTCTTTTGCGCAAAAATGGAACCTCAAAGGAGTTTTTACGAAACGTATCCGGCATATCCTTTAACTTCCAAAATGGAACCATAAAAGAGGCGGCCCTTTCACCTCGCGACATTCGAACTACCGCGTTGAATCAGGCGCGCGATGAAACCAATTTTGCATTACCGGAGGTGCGGGTAGGCAGCGTGATTGAGGTAAGGTACACCCTCGAGAGCCCATTTATTTTCAACTTCTATCCATGGAAGTTTCAATCAGACATCCCAAAAGTTCGCAGCGAGTTTTGGGCCCGGATACCCGCAAACTACAATTACAATATTTCCTTACGGGGATTTTTGCAGCTTTCCAAGAATGAAACCACGTTGGTAAAAGATTGTTTTACTCCGGGCGCGAATAGGGCCGATTGTTCGCTATCAAAATATGTAATTAATAATATTCCTGCGCTGGTAGATGAAGATTTCATGCTCGCCCGCAGCAACTTTTTGGCAGGTATTGATTATGAGCTTTCAGAAATAAAGAGATTTACGGGCGTAACTACCAAGTTCACCAAAACATGGAAAGATGTAGTGCGCGAACTTAATACGGACGAGGAGTTTGGAGCCCAGATTCGTAAAGCCCGGAATCTCTGGCAGAAACAGGTTGAGAAAGAAGTGCTTGGTAAGTCCACGCCTCGCGAAAAGGCACAAGCGATCTACGAGTTAATAAAAGGCTGGTATCTCTGGAATGAATACTACGGCATTGTTTCCCGCGAAGGAGTAAAAAAAGCGTATGACGAACGGAAAGGAAGTATTGCGAGCATCAATCTTTCGCTGGTGGCTGCATTGCAGCAAGCCGGGCTGCAGGCCGAGCCGGTAATTCTTGCTACCCGCGAAGCAGGTTTGCCCAACCAGCTTTATCCGATTATCTCTGATTTTGATTATGTAGTTGCTTCTGTGGTGCTGGACGATGAATACTATTTATTGGATGCATCCGATCCATTGTTACCCTTTGGTTTATTGCCACGAAAGTGTTTGAACGGTACCGGCCGCCTTATTCCGCGCAAGGATGAAGACAGTAAGTGGATTGACCTTAAGCCGCGCGAAAAGGATAAAACTCAGATTTCGCTAAACCTGAAATTAAATGGCAATGAATTTACCGGAGAGATGGTGATAACCGCCTTTGGCTACGATGCGCTGGATAAAAGGCGGGAGATTGCAAAGGCTGGTTCTGAAGAGAAATACCGCGAAGCGTTACAGAAAAAATCCTCGGAGTTTGAGATACTGGAATTTACACTTGAAAACCCGGCTGATTTATCAAAGCCGGTGCTAGAGAAATATAAAGTAAAGTTGTCCCTGGATGAACCCCATGCGGGAACGTTGTACATCAATCCGTTTTTGGTTGAGCGTTGGACAGTTAACCCATTTAAGTCTAACGAACGGAATTATCCGGTAGATTTTGGGGCGCCACTCGAAAGCACTTTTATGTTTTCTCTTGAGGTTCCTGCCAACTACGTTGTTGACGAAATACCGGCCAGTACGGCACTGGCCTTGCCTCAAAATGGAGGTCGGTTTTTATGCAACGCCACGCACGCAGCCGGAAAAATTACGGTTACCAGTATTATTAACCTTACCCGATCCGTTTATTCATCTACCGAGTATCATACCTTGAAAGAATTGTTTAGCCGGATTGTGAGCATGCACCAATCGCACATAGTGCTTAAGCATAAGTAGGCTGCTTAACCCTTCTAATTTCTTGTTAGTCGGAAGTTCAAGCCAATTATCTGAATGGTATTGTGTAAGGTAAGTTTAATACCGAAAATTTGCCCTTCATTAAATCTTTTTTTGCGTATGCGTAGTCTGTTATTGATACTACTGGTATTACCCCTGGGTGCTTTTGCGCAACAAGCGGCCCGCGCTCTTGAAAAAAGTGAGGTTGATCTGAAAGAGCGGTATTTGCTGATGAAAAACAATTCGCAAACCTACGAAGACTATAAGGTGATAAAGGAATTTATTTTGGATGGTTTCTGGAAAATAGCTGTTGACACAATAAAGGCTAAAGAAAATGCATTAGCAGAGGCAAACAACCAAATTAAAACCTTGCAACAGCAGATTAACGAAATGCAACAGCAAATGGTGCAGCAACAAGCTTCGGTGGAGGGCATTCGTTTTGACAGCGAACACATTTCGGTGTTGGGCGTGCATTTCGGAAAGAATATTTTTTTATTGCTAACCGCAGGAATTACCGGGGCCTTGATTTTTTTATTGTTAGTGGTTTCGGGAAGGCTAAAAATCTTACAAGCCTCCATTAAAGAGAAAGCTCAGGTGGTTGAAGCGGTAACGCATGAGTTTGATGATTACAAGCGCAAGGCCTTGGAGCGCCAAACAAAACTTTCGCGCGAGCTACAGAACGAACGGAACAAGCTGGTGGAACTTGGCCGGAGTTAAAGTGTAACTTTGGTAGCGAGTCGGTTAATTAATTTCCACTCTTTACCTGCTTTAACATACACTTCCGTGTAAAACAAACTAAGTTTAAACTCTGATTTATCGGGCATCAATCCACGAAAGTGACCTTTACCACTTACAATGGCCGTGCCTTTGTAAATATTTACTGTAGATTCAACAACCTCAATTCGGGTATAATTTAATTTTTCGCTTTTCAGATCATCGATTACCTCGGCTTTAGACTGTACCCAGCCATTGGAGTGAACGTATTGAACCTGCTCGTGCAATAACCGGTTGAGCGAATCGTAGTTTTTGTTAATGAGCCACGTAAATTTTTGACGATGCAGCTTATCAATTTCGGAGGCTAACTTTTGCCCGGGGCAAACGGTGTACAGCCCTACAAAAAAAAGTAAAAGGAATAGTCGCATGCTCTTTATTGATAAACGCGCACATAATCAACTTCCATTCTCCGAGGCCAGATGGCCTCATCAATGCCTTCTTTACCGCCCCAGTTGCCACCTACGGCCAGGTTTAAAATCAAATGAAACTTTTGGTCAAACGGCCAGCCCGTAAAATCGTCTTGTGGTTCGCGTGCTACGGAATGATACAATGTATCGTCCACAAAAAAATCAATTTTATCTTTTGTCCAATCAATGGCATACACATGAAATTGATCCATCGCATCGGCAATGGTTATTTTACCTTCTTTCTGTGTCCATTTAATGTGATTATACTTTTCTGTATGAATGGTGCCATGGATTACGCCCGGATCATACCCCACGTGTTCCATTATATCAATTTCGCCACTCGCAGGCCAACCACCATACTTCCAATCGGTAGAGAGCATCCAAATGGCTGGCCAGGTGCCCTTGCCTTTAGGTAACCGGGCGCGCACTTCAATGCGGCCGTAGAGCCAATCGCCCTTGTGCTTGCTTACCAGGCGAGTGGAGGTATAGGCTTTGCTGCCTGCCGAATCCTTATGAGCTTCTATAATCAGGTTACCGTTTTCTACGCGCACATTCTTGCTGTTGCGGGTATAGAACTGAGCTTCGTTATTGCCCCAGCCACATACATCGGGGCAACCATCGCCCAGGTCGTAGTTCCACCGGGTGCTATCAGGCGCACCGGCATAGTTAAACTCATCGGCCCACACAGGCTTTTTGGTGCATTGAGAAAGGGCCAGGCAAAGACAGAAAGCAAGAAGAAGGAATTTCATGGTTTAAAATCTTTAAAGTTTGGCATCGGATGGTGAGCCTACCCGCATGCAAATCGTATTTGGATAAAATTATAAAATTCCTGTAACCAAATTCAGTACCTTAAGTTTTCCTGCACAAGAACCTATTACAGATTTGAAAGCGCTTTCGGACAATGCCTTAATGCTAAAGGTGCAAGCGGGCGACCTGGACAAGTTGGGACACCTTTTTGAACGCTATAAAAAGCCGTTGTATGGCTTTTTTTATGGTCTGACCAAAGAACAAGAGTTGAGTGAAGACCTGGTTCAGAACACGTTTTTACGCATTATGAAATACCGGCACCTCTGTCGCGGAGAAGGTGACTTCCAGGCCTGGATGTTTCATATTGCCCGAAATGTTCGATTCGATCACCACCGGAAAAAACAAGTTCCAACATCACGTGCGTTGGAAGACTGGCAAGATCACTTAGGTCATCTTGAAAACCGAGCAATGGAGTTGCAACACCAGGAAGAGCATCACCTGTTACTGCAAGCGCTTGATCGGCTTCCGGAAGAAAAACGAGAGATCATCTTATTGAGCAAATTCGAAGAAAAGAAGTATAGTGAGATAGGTGAAGTTATCGGTTGTTCTGAAGGAGCGGTAAAAGTGAAAGTATTCAGGGCGCTACAAGAACTAAAGGTTATTTATAAGCAATTGGAAAAAATTAATTGAGTTATGGAAGCGAAGCAGATTGATGAATTGGTTGCCAAGTATAACGAAGGATTGGCCGATCCGGCTGAAGTAAAGCAACTGGAGGCATTAATTGAAGCTGGTCTGGTAGGTTTAACCTCCTTGCGCGAGTTACAAAAGCTCGATCAACAAATTGAGAAGCTGGCGGTTCCCCAACCCTCCATGGAATTGGACACTCGATTTTATTCAGCATTAGCCAACGAAAAGAAGGTGCAGAAGCAAGTAAGATTCAGTGTGCCTTCGTGGAGTTTTCTATGGCCTCGATTTGCTGCAGCTGCTGGTTTTGTTTTGGTAGGTTTTGCTGTGGGGTATTTTATCCAACCACCTGGCAGTAAGCAAGAAGTAAGTGCGCTTACTGAACAGGTTAGTGAATTGAAGGAAATGATGATGCTTTCCTTGCTTGAGAAGGAATCAGCTTCGCAGCGCCTTCGCGCGGTAAGTCTGACTTCCGAAATGGATCAGGTTAGCTCCCGCGTTACCAATGCCTTGTTCACTACGCTCAATCAAGATGAGAATGTAAACGTGCGG
>JAFLBQ010000006.1 GCA_017303805.1 Cytophagales bacterium
AATGGCACAAATATAAACAAAGTTTAAGACGTCAATGTCGAGTTGCGAAAAATAATTAACAAGACCAACGAAGTGTTAGTTTTTTTGTCGGGCGTTTAATGCTTGTACATTTACAATGACCGCTAACTTCTTTATAGCTCTCATAAAGTTAGTCTAATACAACCAAAACTGCTGTATTAGTGCACTTTTTGTTCCTAAACCTCCCGCTCCAAAATGCATCAAAATTCATCCAACGGGCTTTTGATTTTCGTTATCGAACGGGTGCTTACATGGGTGTAAATTTCCGTGGTCCGGCTGCTGTTATGCCCCAAAATTTCCTGTATATGCCTCAAATCCGTGCCATTCTCCAACAGGTGCGTTGCATAACTATGCCTTAGCCAATGCAGGCTAACGGGTTTCGTAATACCTGCCTTGGCCACTGCCTTTTTAAGTACACTCGCCAGGCTGCGCTCGTCATACTGCGCACCGTTAACTCCTTCAAAGAGCCATTTCTTTGGCTTATACGCCACATAGTACTCGCGCAACATTTCTAAAAGCTTATTTGGCAACGGCACTATCCGGTCCTTCTTCCCTTTGGCTTGCCTAATCAGCACCACTCCCCGGGCAGAACTTATGTCATTGGGGGTAAGGTTCAGTACCTCGCTACGCCTCAACCCACAACCGTATGTTACGGCCAGCAGAGACCGGTGCTTCAGGTTATGCGAAACCTCCAAAATCAGCTTTACCTCATCTTTGCTCAGTACGTTGGGCAGCCTTCGCTCGCGTTGCGGTCGCTCCAGCCTTTCTATTTCCAGCCTCCGGTTTTCAACCGATGAAAAGAATAACTTAATCGCATTGATTACCTGGTTTTGGTAAGAAGCCGATAACCCGTTTTTTACAATATGCTCATCATGAAAAATAACAACATCGCGATTACCCACTTCCTGAAGGGGCTTTCCATTTAGATGCGTTAAAAAAACTTTTAGAGCTTCACTATAGGTTTTTTGAGTAGCTGGGCTGTAACGCTTCGCGCGAAGCCATTGCCCAAATCCTTCCAGCTTTAGCAGCGCCTCCTCCGAAAGTTGCCTTGTGGGCGGTAGCTTAAACCGTTCCCGGTTTTCAGCCGTATCGGGCAAATGCCAAACTTTTAGGGTTTTGCTCCAGCGCGCATCAGGCAATTTTTTGAAACGAACTATTTGATCCCAGTTCTTTTCAAAATAAACGGCAATTCGCTTTTCCCCATTATGAATGATCGTATTCGATTTCCACATAACGTTTCAGTACTACCCGTACGGTCTGTAACTTATTACATGTTGGTCAATACCCCCAGCTCTTCATCATTTCATAATCTTCCTTCATACACTGCAGCGGGGTTTTGCCCTGATAGGCTTCCTGCTCTATTATAAAATGAATAGTACCACCACTGTCGCGACCCAGGTCCACTACTTCTTTCAGGTTCACTATGCCCTTGCCGAGAATGGTGCTTTCAAACTTGCCATGCTCACCGGCTTCCGGTAGTTCAATTTCATCTTTCACGTGCATGCTCTGGAAGCGGCCCGGGTACTTTGTTACCACGTCAATAGCTTTGGCTCCCCCATTATACAGATTCCCGGTATCCAATTGTTGCATTACCAGCGCAGGGTCTGTTTCCATCAAAATAATATCGTACAACGTGCGGTTGCCGTGCGTTTCGCTAAACTCGAAATCGTGGTTATGGTAGCCGAACATCATGCCGGATTTTTTACAGAGCTCTCCGCTCTTGTTAAATATTTCCAGTTGCTTCATCAACGCATCTTCCGACTTCCGTACCGATTCGTCCATCCACGGGCTTATCACAAACTGCTGCCCCATGTAGGCTGCATCTTCAATGGTGTATTTCCACTCATCGGTAAAGTCGTTGTTGGTTGCGTCCCAATGTTTGGGTGCCAGCACGGTATGGCCGCTGGGCATGCTCATCCCCAAGTCAGTAAGTATTTTTTTAAACTCTTGTGGTGTCCAGCCATAAAATTTACGATCGCGGTACCACGCATGTTCTACATTTTGATAGCCGAACTTTGCCAATTCTGTAAGCGTACCAAGCGGATCGGTACCCATTTCATCGCGCACACAATAAAGTTGCAAGCCCAATACATGTTTTGCTGCAGCGGTGGTTTCTTTACTGCCGGCACAGGCTGCCAAAAAAGAGGTGCCAGCCAGCGCAAATGCGCTCTTCTTAATAAATTCTCTGCGTGAGGTGCTCATAGGTGGTAGGTTTTTTGTTGAGTATGAAAGATAGAATAATGTGGCACAAATCAATAACCTTTTTATTTAACCGGAGCTGCCCACCGTGCGTAGGTAAGCAATCAATCTATCTGCAAAGGGAAGCATTTGCTTATACTCCAGCAGGTCAGCCGGAATCTTGCACACAAAATCACGTAACGCTTCAGCCCGGATCTTATCAGTTACCTCGTACTTCAGTTTGTTCTGGTAGGTATGGATAGTAAACAACACCTGATTGGAAACCGGCAACCGCGATAGGGTTTGATGTTCCACCCGCACAAAGATTTTTTCACCCACTGCTTCGTTGTTAAGTCCTGCCGAAATCTCCTGCAATAGTTTTTTATACGCTTCCGTTTGCCGTGTAGAGAGATCGAGCCAATCGCACACGCGAAAGCCCCAGTTATTGCGCACAACCGGTTTATGTGCAGGCAGGCGCTCCAACAATTTGTTTGCCGATTGAATCATGCTATCGGTAATGCGTGGTAGTGGTGCATGTACCTGAATAAAATGTTGATTCATTTTATCGCCCAAACTCCAGCCGCTCGGAAAACAAAGTTGCCCGGCTACCACCCGCAGGTCTGCATCTAATAAAATCAAATCTTCTTGCACCTGCCGCCCTACCCAATCCAAAGGTTGAAGCGGCAAGGTAGCGTCATCGCCAACTGTAAATGTGTACGTTTCTTTCAAAAGGGTATTAGTCCATTTCCACACCGCTCCATTTTTGTTTACCTGAAAGTGCTGCGGATAATTTTCAGCAAGGCCGGTAAGAATTAATTCGAGCGCCTCCCATTGGGCTGGCTTTGTTGCTTCGTTGGCTATGAAATACCATTCTGGGTGTGCGGCAAGCATCTTCCGCTTTAATGCAACTTCATGCTGATAATGAACGTCAGCCTCCGCTACGCGCCATTCATCGGCAAGCGCACGGGTGCCCATCTTCAAATCAAAACCTTTGGCAAAGGGGAAGTAGGGAAGCATTTTGGTTACAGGTTGCTCGTTTCTGGCTTCTGGTTTGACTTTTACTAAAAACAGAATACCAATTACTGAATACTTTCTCTGGTAACTGATTAATTTAACAACTTCTGATAAGCATCTTCATAGTGCGTAATCAGGTTATCCCAATCAAACGCAGAAGAATAATTTTCTACGTTGTTACGTTGCATAATCCGGCTGCGTCTGTCTTGCTGTAAAAATTTATATAGAAACACCGCTAACTGGCGTGCACTCCAATCGAAGGTGCGCTTGCCGCGCTCCACTACAAACATGCCGCCCTTTTCATGATCGGGCATGTTGTGCAGCAGGTAATCGCCAAAGCCACTTAAGTCGCTGGTAACGGCCGGCACTCCACTGGCCATGCACTCTAGCGGAGTGTAACCCCAGGGTTCGTAGTAACTCGGAAAAATTCCCAAATGGCACCCGCGCACAAACTGGCTGTAATCCATTCCAAACAATGGGTTGGTTGAATTAATGAAATCAGGATGGTACACAATTTTCACTTTATCTTCTTTGCGATTCAATAAATTTCTGCGCACAAGAAACTGCAGAATGTCGTCATTATCTTCATCTACCAACTTATGCGTAACTGGTAGTGGCATCTTATTACTCTTCCACGATTGTATGGTTCTGCGATAGCGTAACTTCCAGTATTCATCCACAAAGTCGTTTAGCTGTGGCAAGCGATGATCTTGCCGTACCGTGCTTTCAAAAAATAATCGTTTGCCTACTTGCCGTTGAATGGCTTCGCACGTTTGCCGGATTTCTTCCATTACTGCGCGCGATTGCAACACTTCGGGTTTGATACTATAAAAATCGCGCTTGGTTACAAAAAACATCACCACCGTTAAGTCCGATTTCTCTTCTTTTAGTTGATGATTTAAATGTACCAACGCTTCCAGTGTAAGATCAAACCCTTTGTTTTTGTATTCGTACCTGCCCGATGTAAAAAAATATACGGTCTTGTTCAGATCGAACGCGTACGAATTAAAAAAATGGCCCATCACAAATTCGTGCAGTTGCTCTTTGTACTGCGAGTGCAGGTTCTGAAATTCATGCAAGGCTTCAAAGCGTTGAATGTTCAACCCGTTGGGCAAAATAAAATCGGGCTTTCTGCGCAGCAAATGTTTACACTCGCGTGCCGTTACATCACTTACGGTGGTCATTAAATCGCAACTTTGGGCACAGCCATATTCAATAGCCGCTTCAGTTTCCACACCAAACTTACCAGCCTCATCTTCCCACTTAAAAAACGGAAGGTGCGCATAAAACAGCGGGGAGTTTATAGCCAGGTGCCGGCCCAACTGTGTAGCATGAGTAGTAAAGATCGTACGCACCGGAAGTTCCTCGCGCTTAATATCTAAAATAGGCAGGCCGGCCATCCACTCATGAAAGTGCGCCAGTAGTTTATAATCGGTGCCGGCAATCTTTACCAGTTCATCTACAAATAATTTGGTTAAGTAAGCAAATCCAATCACCTGGTCAATCAGGTCGTGCTTCTCGGGTGTACTGATTGAATGATTCTTCCACAGCAAGTACTTGATTACGTTCCGCACTTTTTCTTCTACTGCATTCGGGTTAAACAAAACCACGCGCGGCTTTCCGGTAATTAACCAATCGGCATAAATAACTTCGTACCCGCGCTTGCGCAGATTGGCAGCCGCCAGCCCAAACACATCGGCTGTATCTTCCAGCGGTTCCAGTTCGGCCAGTATATTCTTATTAAGATATGGGCCCAGCATACAATAATAGCCGCTATGGTTGCGCGTCATGGCCGGTGCCTTCGATCGAATAACGGTATAGATGCCACCCACCTGGTTACAAACTTCCCAGGCAACTTCAATTAATAAATGGTTGGGTGTTGATTTAGTACGCGAAGTCTTCTTTGTCATGATGCAAGTCAAACTGGCTGGTAGTGAACCAATTTCGATCAATTTAATGACAAAATTTCTTAAAAAGACAACGTTTTATACATGGATTCAGATTTGATGCATGGGCCATAAAATCATTAGGTTATGACATTCGATAAATTCACTATAAAATCTCAGGAAGCTTTACAAAAATCGGCAGAGATAGCCACTGCGCGGCAGCAACAAGCTATTGAGCCGGGGCACATCTTAAAAGCTATTTTGGAAACAGACGAAAATGTTTCAAGTTATCTGTTCAAGAAACTGAACATCAACGAAAAAATTCTGCACACCAAGTTAGAAGAACTTGTAAACGGCTATCCAAAAGTTTCTGGCCAGCAAGCATATCTGTCTTCGGCCAGCAACAGCGTATTGCAGCAAGCCGAAAAAGAGTTGCGCGAATTTAAGGACGAGTTTATTGCTGTTGAGCATTTACTGGTAGGGCTATTGAATACGAAAGACAAAGTAGCTGCTTTAATGAAAGATGCCGGCTTTGAAAAAGGCACGCTGGTAAAAGCCATTAAAGAATTGCGCGGAGGCGCATCGGTTACCGATCAGAATGCCGAAGCAAAATATAAGTCGTTAGAGCGCTATTCTAAAAATTTAAATGCGTTGGCGAAAGCCGGAAAAATTGATCCCGTAATTGGCCGCGATGAGGAGATCAGGCGCGTGTTGCAAATCCTATCGCGCAGAACAAAAAACAACCCCATACTGTTGGGCGAGCCGGGCGTGGGTAAAACTGCCATTGTAGAAGGTATGGCTCAACGTATTGTAAATGGCGATGTACCCGAAAATCTGAAAACCAAAACGTTGGTATCGTTGGATATGGGTTTGTTGGTAGCCGGTGCCAAGTACAAAGGCGAGTTTGAAGAGCGCCTGAAAGCGGTAATCAAAGAAGTTACCGACTCGAACGGAGAAATTATTTTGTTTATTGATGAAATCCATACGCTGATTGGAGCCGGTGGTGGTGGCGAAGGCGCCATGGACGCAGCCAATCTTTTAAAGCCGGCCCTGGCGCGGGGTGAGTTGCATGCCATTGGTGCTACTACACTAAAAGAATATCAGAAGTATATCGAAAAAGACAAAGCCCTGGAGCGCAGGTTTCAATCGGTAATGGTAGATGAACCTTCGGTAGAAGATTCCATCTCCATCCTTCGCGGGATAAAAGACAAATACGAATTACACCACGGGGTACGTATTAAAGACGATGCCGTAATTGCTTCCGTAGAATTATCAAGCCGCTATATCTCCGAACGCTTTCTTCCCGATAAGGCGATTGACTTAATGGATGAGGCCGCTTCAAAGTTGCGTTTGGAAATGGATTCGTTGCCGGAAGAACTGGATGAACTGAATCGCAAAATCATGCAATTGGAGATTGAGCGCGAAGCCATCCGCAGAGAAAAGGATAAAGATAAAGAAGTAGTGCTGACTAAAGAGATTGCTGAACTGAGCGGGCAACGCAATACGCTGAAAGCACAGTGGGAAAATGAAAAAGGGATGGTAAACAACCTGCGCCACGAGAAAGAAACCATCGAGAAATTAAAACAGGAAGCCGAGCATGCCGAAAAGGCGGGTGACTACGGGCGCGTGGCCGAAATCCGGTATGGTAAAATAACGGAAGCCGAAAAACGTCTTAAGGAGTTGCAGGCGCAAATGAAAACCATGCAAGGCGAACATTCCTTATTAAAAGAAGAAGTGGACAGCGATGATATTGCCGAAGTGGTGGCGCGCTGGACGGGCATACCGCTAAGCAAGATGTTGCAAAGCGAGCGCGAAAAGTTATTAACCCTTGAAGAAGAGTTGGGTAAACGCGTGGCCGGTCAGGAAGAAGCCATTCGCGCATTGAGCGATGCCGTGCGCAGAAGTCGCGCGGGGTTGCAAGATCCGAAACGCCCCATTGGCTCCTTCATTTTTATGGGCACAACGGGTGTGGGCAAAACCGAACTTTCAAAAGCGCTGGCCGATTACTTGTTTAACGATGAGAATGCCATGGTGCGCATTGACATGAGCGAATACCAGGAGCGGCACAGCGTAAGCCGGTTGATTGGCGCACCCCCGGGCTATGTAGGCTACGATGAAGGTGGCCAGCTTACAGAAGCCGTGCGCAGAAAACCATATTCGGTAATTCTGCTGGATGAGATTGAGAAAGCGCATCCGGATGTGTTTAACATTCTGTTGCAGGTGCTGGACGATGGCCGGCTAACCGATAGCAAAGGGCGCGTAGCCAATTTCAAAAACACGATTGTGATCATGACTACCAATATCGGGTCGCACATCATTCAGGAAAATTTTGAAAAAATTACCGATGAGAATTATTTTGATGTGTTGGAAGGCACCAAAGACGAAGTGTTAACACTTTTGAAAAAATCGGTGCGGCCGGAGTTTATAAATCGCATCGATGAAATCATTATGTTCCGCCCGCTTAGCAAGGCAGATATTAGAAAAATTGTAGAAATACAATTTAAACTGGTGCAGCAACGTTTATTGGAAAGTGGCGTGAAGTTGGATATTTCGGAAGCCGCGCTGGAACGCCTGGCAAAACTGGGTTACGATCCGCAATTTGGAGCAAGACCACTGAAAAGAGTTATGCAACGCGAACTATTAAACGAGCTTTCGAAACAAATTTTAGCGGGCAAAGTGAACAAAGACAGTGTGATCTTTGTTGAATTGAAAAACGGGGTTGATTTTGAGTTTATCAACCTCGATGATGTAGAAATTGTGAAGTAATTAACAATAAAGACTGTGTGGTCCCGGAGCCTTCCGGGAAGTGTTGTGGGGTTTGGTTTTTGGGGTTAGGGCGGGCTGAGGGGCCCGCCCTTCATTTTTAGGCCTCTTGCAAAGCGTATTGTTTTTTCAACCGGGCTTCAGCAGTGCCATCCATCATCATCACCAGCATGTCGTCTGCATCTATTACCACGGAGCCAGCCGGGTTTTTTAAGAATTCGCGGTTTCCGTTGCCGGTCTTTACAATGCCCAGTAAAATAACATTGCAGTTTTTCTTCAAATCGAAATAGGCTTTATCATAAAAAGTACCCACCAATGAATTACCGGGCAACACTTTCATTTGCTTCAGATCGTAATCAGCTTCGGTATGTGCGTAGGCAAGAATTTCTTCGCTGAACAATGCCACATCGGGTTCAAAAATATAACTGGCCATTAACTTAGCCGAAATTTCGTTTTTGCAGATGGTATAGGTAACGCCTGCATTCTGAAAGGTGCTCTTCAGGTTTCCGTTATCCAACGTTACCACGTAGTTCAGGTTGGAGAAATGCTTCTTCAGATTGATCACATACACCAGCTTCTCCGTGTCGTCATTCATATTTACAAACACGATAGATGCCTGGCGGATGTTCGCCTTCTCCAGCATATCGTAGTTGGCATAATCGGCATAAAGCGTAAAAATTTTATCCGAATTATAAAACTCGCGTATCGCATCGATAGACGACCGCTCGCGGGTAATAATGGCTACCTCTTTGCCGGCTGCTACCAGGTGGCTGATTACCGACTTGCCAAACTCGTTCCACCCGATAATTACCACGTGGTTTTTGAAGTCGGTGCCGTTAAGGCCTAACTCGCGTTGTTCTTTTAGTGTATTCATAAAATTTGCAATCTGACTAATTACTAAACCATAAACACCCAGGCTGGAAAGCATGGCTACAAATCCGATTGTTCGGCCCCAGTAGGTAACGGGGTACACATCGCCATAGCCAATGGTAGTAATGGTTGCAACCAAATACCACAGCGAATCTTGCCAGGTGGCCATCTGCGTTCCGGGTGCATCTTGCTCTATGTAATGCAGGAGTATTACTATAGTAGCATAAAAAAATAATACCCCACCCAGCCGGTTTACAAGTTTAATGTAATTGGGTTTTGTCATGCGGGTGGAGTTACAGGCAAATTAACAGAAAGGACGATTGCTTGCAAAGACTTATTGCGGGTTGCAATCTTCTATAATGGCCGGCACCGCACTTACATGCACCATAGGGCCACTATTACCCCAACTGTTGGCAATGTAGGTGGCCAACTCGGCAAGCTCCAGATTGGTAAGGGTGGGTATGCCGGGCATGGGTTTGTTATAACGCACGCCATTTACCACCAGCTCGTCTTTTATTCCGTATTTCATCAGGCACACCACGGCTGCCGCGTTGTCTTTTATATAATCAGAGTTGGCAAGGGGCGGATAAACGCGGCCTAACCCGGCTCCATTGGTTTGGTGGCAGTTAGCACAGTGCTGCAGGTATAACCCTTCGCCCTCGGCATAGTATTGTTGAAATTGCACATCAGTTTGGCGTTGCGATCCGCCCACACAACCCACGCAAAGCAACCCGCACCACAGCCAGTGCCTACTCATCTTCTCTGCGTAACTTCTTTATGTCGGCAATCAAGCGGTTTACATCGGGCTCTTTAGTGCCATCGTACTTACCACGAATGCGTTGCTTTCTATCGATCAACAAAAATGCACCACTATGAATAAAACCATCGGGCTCGCTCTTGTCTTCCATAGCCGTAGCGAAATAGCTCGTTTGTGCAATCTTATATATAGAGTCCTTTTCTCCGGTAACAAAATGCCACCGGTTGCTGGTTACACCCAGCCGCTCGGCAAAGTCGTGCAACAACGCCACGGTGTCGTATTCAGGGTCTATCGTGTGCGATAGAATTTTTACATCGGGCATTTCGGCTGTTGCCTGATAGACGCGCAACATCTGCGTTTTCATAATCGGGCAAATGGTGCGGCACGAGGTAAAGAAAAAGTCGGCTACATAAATCTGATCTTTAAACGTAGCATTGGTTACAGGCGCTCCATCCTGGTCGGTAAACTGAAACGGGGCAATGGTGTGGTACACGGTATCGGTGCCCACCACTTCGCGCTGACCAAAAACGGGTAACTTCTCTTTTCCACACGCAGCTAGTAATACGACCATTGTGGCCACACTGGCTGCTTGCCGGGCCTTATAACAAAGTAATTTCATCGCCTTCTCTTACAAATTGATTATCGCGCAAAGCTATTACGTTTTGTCCAAAAAAAATCTTGTTGCCTTCTTTTCTGTAGCGCGACAACGTAAACAAGGGTTCGGGTCCCTTTTCGGCTGTGGCTGGATTAACCGTGGTAAGTACGCACCGTGCACAGCGCTTAATGCCTTTAAACCTCAAGGTACCAATCTCAAATTCTTTCCAGGTATCTTCTTCGTAAGGCACGCCACCGGCCACTACAAAATTAGGTCTGAACCGCTGCATCTCTACCGGAGTTTTCAACCGGCTGTTTAAATCATCGAGCGAACTTTGCCCTATTAACAGATACGGGTAGCCATCGGCCAGGCTTACCTGCTCGTTATTCGCTACATATTTCGGATCTACCGCGCGCACATTTTCTTCCGGAAAAAAAACCAACCGGCATGTAAAGCCCAGTTGATTGCTAAACCAACTACTCCACCTAGCGCTAGGCTCCAGTGCTGTAATGGCATCGTCCCACACCACACAGGGGTACGCTTGCCCGGTGGGGGCACTTAAGGGAATGGACAGTTGCGCGCTGGTTCTTCGGCTGGTAATGGTAAGTTGGTTGCCCTGCATGGTGAGCTGGAATAATGCCATGGCCGGATGTTCGCGTTGGGTAATAAACCGGCCCGCCTCGTCAATCAGCATCCAACGCCTGTCATGTTCCAGTCCCTTAGGTAATACCCGCGCCTGCTTCAGGCGTATGCCCCCAAACGATTTGATGGGATAAATCCAGATTTCACTCAGTGTGCGTTCAGACATTGTGGTAGCACCATAACTTAAGCGCTAACTTACTACTCTGCCGTCAATTGCGAGAATCAAAAAATGACTTTTATCAGGCAGTGGCCTCGTTCCCTGGCTTGCCTTCAACATACCTTCATGTAAATGGCAAAGTTGATTCAGACTTTCTTCAGAATCGATTGATTGATTGCACGGCACTACCATTCAATTCATTAAATTTCACTACTTTATGAAAATTCTGATTGTGGAGGATGAACCTGAACTTGCAACGAGTATAGTTCAATACCTGCGGCAAGAGAGTTACGTCTGCGAACTTGCCTTTTCTGCCCAGGAGGCACTGGAAAAAATTGCGCTCCACGAGTATGATTGCATACTGTTGGATATTAACCTGCCCGATGGCAACGGACTTGCCGTTTTGGAAAGCTTGAAAAAGGATGGGAAGGCGGATGGTGTAATTATTATTTCTGCGCGCAATTCAATTGACGATAAAATAAAAGGCCTGAACCTGGGTGCCGATGATTACCTGGTAAAACCCTTTCACCTTTCCGAACTGGGTGCGCGCATCTCGGCTGTAATAAGGCGCAAGCGCTTTGAGGGCAACACTACGCTTGCGCTTCACGAACTGGCCATTGACTTAATTGGCAAGGTGGTAACTGTTAATGGTACGCTGTTAGAGCTTACGCGCAAAGAATACGATTTACTGTTATTCCTCGTCTCCAATAAAAACCGCGTAGTTTCTAAAAATGCCATTGCCGAACATTTATCGGGCGACATGGCAGAGGTTTTCGATAACTTCGATTTTATCTATGCACATATAAAAAATTTAAAAAAGAAATTAACCGAAGCTGGCTGCGAAGACTACATAAAAACAATTTATGGGCTGGGTTATAAATTTGAAGTATGAAGTTACTGAGGCGGACCGTTAAGAACTACATTATCTATGCCGCGCTGTTGTTGGTTATAAGCACCCCTTTGTTTTACGTGGCCATCAGGCAACTTTTTATTCGTGAGATGGAAGAAGAGCTCTTTCATCACAAGCATAATTTTGAGCAAATTGTAAAGCAACTCGAAACCGAAAAAGAATTACAGCTCTTCCAATTGATTAATGAAGAATTTAAACTTACCGAAACTTCTACATGGCCAATTGCAGATTCAATTTATAATTATTCGAGATACGATAGCCTGGAGCGAAAAAGCGTGCCCTTCAGAGCGCTTCGTACCGGCATTGAGTTTGGCAATAAAAAATATGAATTAGTCATTCGGGAGTCGATTGTGGGCAATACCCGGCTGGTGGCTGCCATCGTAATCATCCAGGTTACATTGCTTGTTCTATTACTTACGGGGTTTATCATCATCAACAGAAAGTTATCGCACGAAGTTTGGGATTCGTTTTATAAGATACTTGATAAACTAAAGCAGTATAAGATTGATGAAGACTCCTTTATAAGTTTACCGCACTCAACCACAGCCGAATTCCGCGATTTAAGCAATGCCATCGTGCTTTTGGTGAATAAGAGCAGAAATGCATACCTCGATCAAAAAGAATTTACAGAAAATGCTGCGCATGAATTGCAAACCCCCATTGCCATTTTCCGGTCGAAGCTGGAGTTGTTGATGCAAGCAACCGCATTAACGAAAGAGCAGGCTGAACTTATCGGCCACTTATTGGATACCACCGATCGGCTTGCCAAGCTTAATAAAAATTTGCTTTTACTTTCCAAGATTGAAAACCGCCAGTTTCTAACAATCGAAACCGTAGCTGTTGGCGCCTTAGTAGATAAATTACTTGACGATTACGAGCCATTGGCAAATAAGCGCGCGGTACACATTCGGAAAGAAATAACCCACGAGCTTTACCTGGCGGCCAACCCGATTCTGGTTGAAATTCTTTTGAGCAACCTGCTTTCCAATGCGCTGCGCTATGCTACCGCTAACACAGAGGTGTTGATCAGGATAGACCACCAAACCCTGCTTGTGCAAAACCAAGGCGCCCCCTTTAAATCTCCCGATAAGATCTTTAACCGGTTTAACCAGGAATCGCGGGCTTCGCAGGGAACCGGGCTTGGCCTGGCCATCGTAAAAAAAATCTGCGAGGTAGAAAATTTTACCATCGTTTATGCCTTTTTAAATTCCAATCATCAGTTCAAAGTTGCGTTTAGTCGAACTTCCAATTTCATTCAGAATTAATTCAGATTTGATTCAGAATTGATTTTGTCCTTTGAATATTAAAATTATTGAAAGGGATTACGGAGGTATTCAGATGAAATTAAAAATCTTTATTAGTGCCAGTATAGTGCTATTTGTTGCCTTTGGTAGTGTATATTTTATATTCAACAAACCGCATCGCAACCCCGGCACAGAGGCGGGGATATCTATAAACGCACATGACCTTTTCAGGCAATACGAAGAAAATGAAGATTTAGCCAACGCCCGGTATTTAGATAAGGTGGTGAGTGTATCCGGAAGAATTTCAGAAATAACCGAGAATCAGGAACACAAACAAGTAGTTACGCTCGCAACGGGTAATGCCCTCTTTGGCATTCGTTGTACAATGGCATCTTCTGCACTTGCAGCCCACGTAAATGATTCTGTATCGATAAAAGGAATCTGCACCGGATTTCTAACCGATGTAATTCTTACAAGTGCCATCATTGAAAAAAAATAAATAGTAGCATGAGTCCTAACCTTAAAATTGTCTCTGGCCTAAAAGTAAGTTCGGTTTTTATTCTCATCGTTGGGGTGTTACTGGTTTGCTGCGTGCACGAACCGTTTATTGACCCGACTTCATTAAACGGAGGCGAGGCCAATACGCCCGGGTGCGTTAGCGATGGTACGGTCTGTTTTGAAAGCAGCGTGCTTCCTATTTTTATTTCATCGTGCGCCCGCAGCAAATGCCACGATGCCATTACCCATAAAGATGGGTACACCCTTACGAACTACAACAATATTGTGCGCAAAGGCATTACACCTGGCAATGCCAGCACCAGCAAGTTGTACAAAGTGCTCTTTGCAAGTGGCGAAGACCGGATGCCTCCGGATGCGCCCTTATCTCAAGCTCAGAAAGATTCCATTGCGGCCTGGATAAATCAAGGTGCCAAAAACACGGTAAACTGCAATTGCTCCTGCAACCCCGAACAGTTTACCTTTTTAGCTACCATCAAACCACTTTTAGAAAGTAATTGTGTGGGCTGCCATAAACCTGGTTCATTGGGTGGCAACATTAACCTGGCAAATTATACAGCCATTAAAGCACAGGTAACAAATGGAAAATTGGTTGGCAGCATTACCCACGCAACCGGCTTTTCGCCCATGCCGCAAGGCAGTAAACTTTCCGAATGCCAGATAACGCAGGTAAAAGCCTGGATTGAGGCCGGGGCACTTAACAATTAATAGACTATGTCAACCAAAACGCTTGTACTGCTTGGTGTTTTCTTGCTTAGCGGTTGCTACTACGATAACGAAGCAACCCTCTACCCCGGGTCTGGCACCTGCACGCCCCTTACTTCAAGTACATTTAGCGCCAACGTGCTACCCTTACTCAACAACCGGTGTAATAACTGCCACGGAGGTTCCAATCCTTCGGCCGGAATTGATTTAACCACCTACGCCAAGGTACTGAAATATGTAAACGATGGCAGCCTGATGGGGAGCATCAACTTTAGTTCTGGCTTTTCGCCCATGCCAAAAAACTCAGGCAAAATGTCGGCTTGCGATATTCAAAAGATCCGATTATGGATTGAGGCCGGATCACTTAACAACTAAACTTTTAAAATTTTAGCTATGAAATTCTTATTGGTAAATGTACTCTTCTGTCTGTTTGCCACGCAGGCCCTTACCCAGCCCTTGTACATGACACGCAACGGAAAAGTTTTTTTCTTCTCAAAAACCCCGGTAGAAAACATCGATGCTGTAAATAACGAAGTAACGAGCTTGCTGAATACGGCCAATGGCGAGGTAGCCGTGGCTGTTCTGGTTAAAAGTTTTCATTTCGACCGTGCGCTGATGGAAGAGCATTTCAATGAAAATTACATGGAGTCCACCAAGTTTCCCAAGGCAACCTACAACGGAAAAATTCTCAATCTGGATAAAATAAATTTTAAGGTTAACGGTACCTATCCGGTAGAAGTGGGTGGCGATTTAACGCTGCACGGGGTGAAACAATACCAAACAGCAACCGGAACACTTACCGTTGCTGCCGATAAACTGGAGGCTGCCGCTCAATTCACAATCAAACTCGCTGACTTTAAAATCCAAATCCCTTCGCTGGTAGCCGAAAAAATTTCCGAGACCATCGAAATTAAAATCAATTGTATCTATGCGCCTAAACAATAAACCAAGGGTGGTGTTCACCACTTTACTGGTTGCACTTTCAACTGCGGGGTATGCGCAGGACTTAATGAATATGCTTGATCAGGAGACTGAAAAGCAAAAGAAACCTGATTATGTAACTGCCACTTTTAAAACAACGCGCATAATTAACGGCCATTCGGTTGAGAATGTGGCCCGCGGGGTTCTTGATTTCAGAATCTCACACCGGTTTGGTTTTTTAAGCAGTGGCGTCTATGAATTATTTGGGTTAGATCAGGCCGCCATGCGCATGGGCCTCGACTATGGGCTTTCCAAACGTTGGATGATAGGTGTTGGACGCAGTACCTACCAAAAGCAATTCGATGGCTTTACCAAGTACAAAGTAATTAGCCAGGTAGCCGATGGTATGCCCGTTACGGTGAGTGCCGTGGCCGGCATGATGTATAAGTCGTTAAAATTCGATACGCCAGATCGCGAAAATTTCCTTACCTCAAAACTTTACTATTCAGCGCAACTTTTGGTAGCCAGAAAATTCAGTGAGAGCTTGTCGCTTCAACTTATGCCTACTGTTATTCACTATAACCTGGCAACCGGAATCAACGACCCGAACGATGTCTTTTCGGTGGGTGCCGGTGGCCGGATGAAGCTTAGCAGACGGGTTAGTTTAAATGCAGAATACTATTACCAGATTCCGGGACATCAGCTTGCGGGCACTCAAAATTCGTTAGCCTTAGGGTTTGATATTGAAACAGGCGGACACGTATTTCAATTAAACGTTACCAATTCAACCGGAATGACCGAGCGTTCATTTATATCAGAAACTACCGGCAACTTTTTTAAAGGCGATATCCGGTTTGGATTTACAATTTCGCGGGTATTTACAATTGTAAAACCTAAATACTAAATCACTTCAAACTCTTTGGGTTGCTTTGATTTTTGGTTCGCTGTTGTGGTGGCATACAACTTTTCGTAGTACTCACGGGCCATGCGGTTGCTGTCAAAAGCAGGCACCACATCTTCCATGCTTTGTTTTACCACGGCAATCCACTGTTTAGGTTTTTTATAATACAATGGTACAATTTCGCTTTCCAGCAAGCGCATCAGGTTCTCATTTTCAATGCGGTCTTGTTCGGCCGGGTCATCGGTTTCGGCTGGCGAAATTATAAAACAATTTTTGCCGTGCTTCGAAAACTCAGGTATCCAGCCATCGGGTATCGAAAGGTTCACACTGCCGTTCATGGCGGCAGTCATGCCCGAAGTGCCGGAGGCTTCGCGAAACATTTTGGGGGTGTTGAGCCACAGGTCCGACCCGCGCTTCAGCAAACCCGATAACTCCATTTCGTAACCGGTTAGAATAGCACAGGTAGGAAGGTCTTTTGTTTTCCAAAAGATGTCGTTAAAAATTTCAATGGCACCAAAGTCTTCGGGGTATGGTTTACCGGCCCAAATAACCTGCACCGGAAACTCTGCATTGCTTACTAATCTCAAAAAGCGCTCAAAGTCGCGCATCAGTAAATTCGCCCGCTTGTACCCGGCAAAGCGCCTGGCCCACACAATGGTAAGCACATTTTCGTCAAAGATTTTTCCGGTTTGGTTGGCCACCACTTTAAAGAGTGCGCGCTTCATTTCCTTCTTGCGAAGTACCAATCCTTTATCGTCTCCCTGCTGGCGGTGTGCTTCCAACACCGCATCCATCCAAAACAATTTGTTCTGCGCATTGGTAATGGCTGCAATTTCGCAAATACCATCAAAGCCACTCCACATTTTACGCGACACAGCCCCGTGCAATGAAGAAACTCCGTTGGCAATGCGCGCCATGCGCAAGGCTGCCAGGGTGTAGCTCAGGTTGTTGGTATCGGGGGCAGCTAATTCCAACACCGTTTCTTTCGGCACCCCATGAAAAAAACTCATTACTTCCAGGTAGGAGATGGCATGTTCTTCGTTACCGGCCGTTTCAGGCGTGTGGGTTGTAAATACTACGCGCTTGCGCACCGCCTCTAAATCGTTGTTGTACTTGTTAAGCAAGTAAAAACAGAGCGGCAACGCATGGCCTTCGTTCATGTGATAAACTTCCGTTTCTCTTTCAAGTATATCCAGAAGTTTTGCACCGCCACTACCTAATAATATAGACTGGGCAATGCGGGCCGACTCGTGGCTGTCGTACAACCTGTGGCTGATGGTTTGCGCCAGGTGATCATTCTCGGGCAAATCGGTACTTAAAAGAAACAAGGGTGCGGTATTAAACACCTCGGGCTTTAACAACCACGCCTTAACAAATACCTGATGGTTGTGTATGGTAATGGGAAACACAATGCCTGTATCGGTAAGAAAAGAGTAGTTCTTTTCTACATAGGCCGGTTTTAATGTTCCATCCAGGTTACGCTCCTGGTCGTAATAGCCGTACTTCCATAAAATGCCAATGCCCACCAGGTTTTGTTTTAACTCATAGGCGCTGCGCATGTGCGAGCCGGCCAAAAAGCCCAGCCCACCGCTATAAATTTTAAGCGCCTGGTCAATAGCAAACTCCATCGAAAAGTAAGCAGCCGGCTTGTTGTACTTTTTGTCGATTTTGTACGAAAACAGTTCTGAGGTAGTAATCATGTTTACTGAATGGCTAACGGGGTGCGAAAGTAACAAAAGGGTTTCAAATGAATTTTGTCGGAACTTTTAACCAGTTTAAAATAGCTTTGCAATCGTTTGTTGCCTTCCGCAACCGTAGCTATTTGCTGATTTTTTCTTAGCTTAAAAAAATAATTTTTTACTCAAATGTCAAAAAAGGCAACGCTTGCTTTTCTGGTTTTGCTGGTTGGCAGCCTGGTACTTACCGGCCTGGTGGTTTACGATGTCTTGTTTTCAAAACCTAAATTGCTGCAAGGGGTAATTGTAGAAAAAGTGTTTGTGCCCAGCAAAGGTGCAATTGGGCCACACGCCCTACCGCATGCGCGCTATCGCGCTTACGATTACGCCCTGCAGGCCGAACAACACGAGCAGTGGATTGCTTTTGTAAAAATTGAAGACGGCTCCATCCTGAAAGTAAATTGCCATTCCAACCACTACGAAGTTAAACAGGTGGGCGATACTTTACATTTTAAAAAATATACCGGAGATTTGTTAGGCATAGATTACTTTTCGCATAACGAAGAAGACGCACACCTGGAGCAGTAACCAGTTGAGGAGGGAGTTAACTACCATCGTAATGAAAGATTTCAAAGCAATTGCCGAAGCCTATCAAAAAGTTGACTTCAACCTGCGCCAGGCTGCCCTGGCAACGGTGGTTAAAGTGCGCGGCTCATCGTACCGAAGCCCTGGCGCCCGCATGCTGATAACCGATGATGGCCGCTGGGTAGGTTCTATTAGTGGCGGCTGCCTGGAAGGTGACGCGCTGCGCAAAGCACGGCAGGTAATGGCCAGCAAAAGACCCCTTACCGTAACCTACGATACCCGCGAAGAGAGCAATCAGAATCTGGGTATTGGCCTTGGTTGCAACGGAGTTATTGATGTGCTGATTGAGCCGTTGGAAGCCGGCACGGCAACCATTGAACAGTTGCATGCGTATGCACAAACCCCAACACCGCTGGCGCTGGCAACGATTTTTAATGGCTTGGATGTGGGCGAGAAAATGTTGCTAACCGAAGCCGGCAAAACTGAAATTTCATTTTCAAATCCAATGCTGAACGCCCGCGTGCTTCCGGAATTGCAACACGTTTTTACCACCCGTAAATCACACGCGCAACAGTATGTTGTGCAGGGCATCGAACACGAGGTGTTTATCGAATTAATTCAACCGACTGTTTCGGTAATAATTTTTGGAGGCGGTTTTGATGCCCGGCCCGTAAGCAACCTGGCCAAATCGTTGGGTTGGAATGTGAGCGTTACCGATGAATGTGTGGCACACATTGCCCCAATATTTTTTCCTACAGCCGATAAACTTTCACTCTGCCAGCGCGAGTTTATTGATCGCGATTTTAACATTTCGCCTTATACGGCCTGCATCCTTATGTCGCACAATTATGAATACGACCGCGATGTACTGAAAAGACTCTTGAAATCGACCACACCCTACATAGGCATACTTGGGCCCCGCAAACGTTTCAATAAAATGCTGGCCGAGTTCGAAGCCGAGGGTCTTGCACTTGCATCAACAGATTTCGAGCGCATCCATTCACCCATTGGCTTAGACATTGGTGCCGAAGCGCCCGATGAAATTGCGCTTGCTATTATCTCCGAGATTCAGGCAAAGTTTACTAACCGCGAGGGTGGTTTTTTGAAAAACCAAAGCGGACCAATTCACCAACGCCAGCCCGGCAGCGATCAGGTATTTAAACAAGTGTACCGGTAAATCTGGCCCAGGTGAATGGAAACCGGAATCATATTACTGGCAGCAGGAAATAGCTCCCGCCTCGGGCAATCGAAACAGTTGATTCATCTGCAAGGTGTGCCCCTGCTGCGCAAGTGCGCGGTGGAGGCTCTAAAAACTACGTGCCCTGTAATGGTGGTGCTGGGCGCCAACGCTGCGGCACATCAAGCAGTGCTTACCGATTTGCAATTAGACAGCATCGTTAACACTACGTGGCAATCGGGAATGGGCAACTCTTTAAAGGCGGGGCTTGCTGCGTTGCTCTCCAAACTACCGGGCATGCAGGCGGTTATGATTTTGGTATGCGACCAGCCTTACCTTTCGGCAAATCATTTAACCAACTTGCTTACTGCCGCACAAACGCATAGCCAACCCATTGTTGCTTCTGCCTATGCCGGTACTGTTGGCGTGCCGGTCCTTTTTAAGAAAGATTTTTTCGAGGTGTTGCTTCACTTGCCCAACCATGCCGGAGCAAGAAAAATTCTGGAGCAATCTGCACAGCACGTGTACTCCCTGCCTTTTGATAAGGGCGAAATAGACTTGGACACCCCGCAAGACCTTTTGCACCTGCCCGGCTAAATAATTCGCTCTGGCAAGCCGTGTAAAGGTCGGTCGAAAACTATTTATAAATCCCAACGGGCACTTTACCTTTGCAATCCATGCGATCGCTCTTCTTAGCAACCTTTCTGTGCATTTCCATATCGGCTTGGGCCGATTCGTTTTTGCTTTATGAAGAAAATGGCAGAGTGGGAATAAAAAATCAAGACGGCAAGGTTGTGCTTCCGGCCGCATTCGAGGCGCTGGGCTGGTCTGATGGTAGTTTTTCGGTTATTGGCACCGTAACCGGGTATCGGCAAAACAACCGGTGGGGACTTATCAATCTCAAAAAAGAATTTATTACCGCAGCCGAATTTGAAACCCTGGTGTACGGAGGTGGTGATTATGTGGTGGTGAAGAAGAAAATAAACCCCGCTCACTACAAAAGTGCATGCTTTAATCTCCGGGGCGAAGTTCAGATTCCATTTATCTACGATGAAATTCAACTGCATGGCCTGCGCGCCATTGTAATTAATTTGTACAACGGCCGGTATTACTATGGCCTTACTGATTTGCGTAATAAAATTCTTATCCCGGTAAACTACACCCGCATTTACCCGTTGGGTACGTTGCGGTTTGCAGTACAAAACGAGGCCGGCAAAATTGCGCTGTTTGCCGAAGATGGAAGTGCCATTGGCAAATTTGAAATTGACAGCATCGGCTCGTTCCACAACAGCAAAGCAATTTTTTACAAAAATCTTAACCAGGGGTTAATAGACCGCGATGGCAAAGTAATTCTGGAAGCAACCTACCAGGCAATAAATCACTACGAAGATGCCACTCAGGTTTTGGCCCATAACCAATGGCAGGTAGTAGATGCCGCCAATAAAACTACACACACCCTGGCGGCCGAAAATATTAAACCGCTCGGCAATCAGTTGCTACTTTATTCTTACTCCGGTTATTCGGGGCTTTTGAATGATGATTGGAAAGTTGTAATGCAGCCTCAATACCAACAGCTTCAATACCTGCAGCCCGATCTATTTCTTGCCAAAAAGAATAAAACAGGGATTGTAAACGAACGCAACGAAGTAGTGCTGCCGTTGCGCTACGATTCGGTTCTAGCCGAAGGGCAGTATGTAAGCGTATTAACAAAAGCCGGGTGGCAGCTTACCGATTTGAACCAAACGTTCTGGTCTCAAAAATTTTATAACCACATTTTTAGATTTCAACACGGTTTGTTCCCCGTTACCCACAACGGGTATTGGGGTGCGTTAAATACGTTTGGTGAAGAGGTGGTGCATTGCGTGTATGATTCGCTGGTGGAGGTGGGTGAAAAAAAGCTGGTTGTAAAATTTAAAGATCAGTATGGAATCATTTCGCGTGAAGAGGAATGGCTGGTGGCTCCGCAGCCACATCCTTTAAAACTTGTTAACGACTCGTGCTACCTGCTGCTGCAGCCAACTACAAAATTTTTAAAAAGCTACAGCGGCTCAACCGTTTACTTTACCGATTACCGCATTGAACTTTCGCAAACCTACTGGAACGAATACTTACCCGATGGCACTATCAAAAAACTTGATTACTACGGTCGCATACTTTCGCGGCAAGAGCCGCCCAAGATAGATCAGGTAGATTTGATAATGGAATCCCACGAAGGGATGCGCGGCATCAGGCGCAACGGTAAGTATGGTTTTATAGACACGCGGGGCCGGCTGCGCATTGCTAACCGCTACGATAGCATTGGGCAGTTTCAGGAAGGATTGGCCCCCGTTAAACTTATGGGCCGCTGGGGTTTTGTAAACCTGCAAGATCAAATTGTTATTAACCCCAATTACGATGAGATAAGCCTGTTTAAGAACGGGTTGGCGGTTGTGAGCCGGAATGCTAAAGCCGGCATTATTGATATGCAGGGTAAATATATTCTTAAGCCGGAGTACGATTCGATCCGCTCCGAAACGGAGACGTTTTTCAGATTGCATCGGCAGGGGCTGGTGGGCCTGGCCAACACCGAAGGCCGCATACTTATGGATGCACGCTTTGAAGACCTGCAGTTGTTACCCAATGGTATGGTGCGCGTAGCACACGGTAAAAAATTCGGAGTAGTATCGGTTGAAGGGTTAAGTGTGATTCCACTGGTTTACGATACACTCCACTTCCTTCCAGCAAAGAACGTTTACCTGGTCATGCAAAAGGCTTCGTGGGAAAAAATTCCTGCAAAGTAAGCGGGGCCTGTTGCAGCGACATTGCTGACGGGATAGTGTGCAGAGTAAACCCAACTACTGCCAACACTGTGCATATTTCAGTGCGTGGTTTTCAATGTTGAATTGTAATTTTTTGTTTTTTTAATTTCGTTCAGCCGCGTGGGACAAGTCGCAGCAGGTTCGAGCTTGGGATGGCCGATGGCCCATTTAACAAACGTGCTAAATCTCTTTTCATTTTAAGCTTTTACAATGAAGCGTATTTATTCCGGTATGATCTTGCTGTTAGGTGTAGCCCGGGTTCACATAAATCGCATAAGCAAGCAGATAATTTTCAATTGACCGAAAGTTTTAGTAACGCTTTTTACTCCTTCAAATCAGATTCTCTGAAACCCCTGCTGCTGTATGCCACAAAATCCAAACCCGGTATTCTCTACTACCAACAGTGGGTGTGGCCACTACCAGATTTTAAAACGCGATGCCTAATTCGAGAAAAATGACTCCACTATCATTTTCCGGTAACGGTAAAAGACGACCTGATGGAAGCGCTGAAGTCGATTTCAACGTAACTGATACTTTCAGATCATTGTTAAAGATGGCCGCATCTTGTTAGTAGAAACTTCTTCAAACGACCCGGATATTTATTACGAGGCAAAGAAGTGGGTTAACTCACAACGCCCGGAATTAATACCCAAAGCTTGCGAAGGAATTTGGGAGGATGGCCCTACCCCGAGCGAGTGTAGTAAGGGGATTATTTCAGGATTTACCGGATTTATTGCCCGGTGAAGGTCGGTTTCATTTCAGATCAAGCCTGCTGAGCCGGTATTCGAAATCTGTCATTAACGGGGGGCATGTGAATAACCAGATTTTTATTAAATTTCTTCTCTGTTAAACACCATGCTGGGCGAGCTAAGCATATCCGAAATTGAAGCCCTATTGCACCGCAATGTGATAGGCCGTGTGGGCATGCAAGCCGATGGCAAAGTGTACGTGGTGCCCATTACGTATGTGTACGATGGCGGTACCGTGTTGGGCCACACTACCGAAGGCTTAAAGATTGAACTGCTGCGAAAAAATCCACACTGTTGTTTTGAAGTAGATGAAGTAAAATCGATTGCTGCATGGCAAAGTGTTATTGCTTGGGGCCGTTTTGAAGAATTGAGTGGAAACGAGGCGGCCATAGCGATGGAAAAGCTTTCGGCCAGATTATTACCCTTGTCGCCAGGCGAAACAAGTTACCCGGCCCGCATGGGGCCAACCGCCTCCGGGCGTATTTCTACGCAAACCGGAAATTCAATTGTTTATAAAATAGAGCTCGCGGAAAAGACTGGCCGTTACGAGCGCTGAGAAAGAATCCATCCGGCAATCTTTTCAGCAAGTTCGGGTACCAGGTTTTTCTTACCGGCTTTAAAGCTGTGGTCAGCACCTTCAAAAGGCGTAAGCGTTGCGGTAGGCAGTTTCGAAGTAACTGCGGTTAACAAATCCCAGGTGGCGAGTGCATCTTTTGTGCCTTGTAAAAACAACATCGGAAACTTGATTGAATATAAATGATCGGCCCGGTCAATGCCCGGTTTGCCGGCCGGATGCAACGGAAATCCCACAAAGGCCAACCCGGTAATATGCGGTAAAGGATTTGCCGCTACATATTGCGAAGTCATGCGGCCGCCAAACGATTTTCCGCCAGCAATCAACGGAAGTTTCGGAAACAGCGCATGTGCTTTTGCGATGGCTGCTGCTACAGCCTGATGTGCCACAGCCGGAAAGTCGGGCCGGTTTTTTTTGAGTTCGGTGTATAAAAAATTATAGCGCAGGGTGGCAACCTGGCGTGCGGCCAGTTCGGCAGCCAGATCTTTCATAAATTTATGGTGCATATTGGTGCCGGCCCCATGGGCAACTACATACACTGCGTTGGGATTAGGCGGTAGGTAAAGTTCAGCCGAAACCGATTCGCTTTTGTTGATCGGTAGGGAATAGGCTTCTATTTCAAAATGAGCCATAGGCAAGTCGGTTGTACGTTATTAATTAACAAATTTGAAAAACTAAATCCAATTGCTCGCTGTTTTACGTAAATAGTAAAGAAACTAAGAATAATCATTAATTGAGTCCACACCCCTCTCCTGTGGAGAGAGGCTGGGGGTGAGGCATAAAACAAAAAATCTATGAAACCCTTGTTAGTACTGCTGATTGTAATATCAAGCTTGCAAGCCTGTACCGCTCAAACAAAACCAAAAGAAACACCTGCGGCCGATACCATAAAGCGGGTGGTGTACACCGAAGCGGAATGGAAAAAGATTCTTACGCCCGAGCAGTTTTATGTGCTCCGTCAAAAAGGTACAGACAGGCCGTTTGCCGGGAAGTATTATTTACATAAAGAAAAAGGGGTGTACCAATGCGCAGGTTGCCATACCGATTTATTTACTTCCGATATGAAGTTTGACTCGGACTGTGGTTGGCCCAGTTTTGATAAGGAAATAGCTGGCGGTAAAATCAAAAAAGTTACCGATACTTCGCACGGCATGGTGCGCACCGAAATTGTGTGTACCAAGTGCGGGGCACATTTGGGTCATTTGTTTAACGATGGCCCCACGCTAACCGGCATGCGGTATTGTGTGAACTCTACTTCAATTGATTTTAAGAAGGAATAGCTATTCACTCTTCAATACTTCAGCCGGATTTTTGCGAGCTGCTTTAAGGGTTTGCGTACTGATCATAATAAGCGCTAACGCAAGCATGGCAAGCGCACCCGTTAGTAAATCCATAATTGTTACCGGCAAATGATTTTTTAATGTAACCAGAAACTTTTCCGTAAAGAAATAATAAGTGGCCGGCAATGCGATGGCAGTAGCCACCAGCAAGAGCACCAGAAAATTTTTACTTAACAGGTAAATCAATTGAAGTGCATTTGCACCCATTACTTTTCTAATACTGATTTCCTTCAGGCGTGTTTCGGTAGTAAACACCACCATGCCCAGCAACCCAAGCGAAGCAATGCTGATAGCCAGAAGGGCAATGAACCCAATAACCTTTAGCATGGCCAAAAGGTCTCTGAAATTATCTTCCAGTTGCTTTGAGTAAAATGTGGCTGCGATGGGATGCACCGGATCGAGTTTTTTCCAAACCGACTCAAGTTTGCTCATGGTAGCAAGCCAGTTGGTTGTATTGATTTTTAAATTGAGGTAGGAGGCCTTTTCTTCAGAATGAATCAGGACTACTTTATTCTTGTCATTATCGGCCCGGCCGTAATAATAGTCTTTAATAACCCCCACAATTTCATATTCTTTGCGGTTTACTTTTACAATTTCACCTATGGCGCTTTCGCGATTCGCATCGCCAATCTTAAAATGATCGAGTACGTTTTCGGTTACAATCACTTCGCCTATGTCAGTGTTCGGTTTAGCCGTAGTAAAATTTCTGCCGGCTACCAATTGGTGCCGGTGCATCGGCAGGTAGTTGGCATCAATGGTGTTGTGGTTAATATTGCTGGAGTCCAACGGGTTTTTGTATTTCATGGAGCCACCATAATAATACCCAATGCCCGCCACTACACTGGATTGCGCAATCATTTCTATTTCGGGGAGGGCACTCAGTTCTTGTTGAAGCAGGTCTGGCTTATTGCCTTGCACTTTTAAATTAATGATGTTGTCGGTAGAAAACCCAAGATCGAACGAAACAAAATGATTGTATTGCCTGAAGGCAATTACCGTAGAGGCGATGAAGGCAAGCGATACGGTAAACTGCGAAACGATAAGCACTTTGCGAAGATTGAGATTTTTAAAAAGTTTAAGGTCACTACCACCGCGCAGTACCTTGGCAACCTGCACGCGCGTAAAAAATAAAGCTGGCAGAAATCCGGCAACGATACCTGTGCAGAGCGCAAGACCCACAAAGCATAGTACCAGTAGTGGCGAAAGGCGGAGTTTGATCATGCTCTCAACGGAGGAGTCGATAGCCAGAAAATAAGGCTTTATCACAACAAACAAACCGGCCGCAATTACCAGCGCAGCAATCGAAATCATTACCGATTCGATAATAAACTGGTTAAAGACATGCTGTTTGGTTGCGCCAATAGACTTGCGCACGCCAATTTCGCGGGTTCGTTTTAAGGCCCGCGCTATCGAAAGATTGGTGTAATTGAAACAAGCAGAAACAAGTACGATAAGGGTAAGTATGCCGGCAACCCATACGTTTTTACTATCCATAGTTTTGCCAATTTCATTGCTCATTTCCACCCCCAACACCACATCTTGCAGCGGCTGTAATTTTAGTTTGATTTTCGTATTCTTTACTGTCTTATCTTGTTCGGTACACAGGTTGTCAAGATTATGTTGCAAGTCGGTAAGGTTGGTTTCGGGCGCCAGCAACAGGTAGGCATACCCTTGCCAGATGTTATCCCAGGCAAGTTCATGCTTTTCATAGCCGGGTTCACCGGTCCGGGTACTTAATGATACCAGCATTTCAAATTTAAGATGCGAGAATTCGGGTACGTTGTGTGCAACTCCGGTAATGATGTATTCTTTGTCGCCCATTGTTATGGGCCGGTTTAACACATCGGTAGTGCCAAATACTTTAAGAGCGGCATCGCTTGTAAGCACCAACGAATACGGTTCTTTCAATGCCGTGGCCGGATTGCCTTGCAGCAACGGAAACTGAAATATCTGAAAAAACGATTCATTGGCCCAATGACCTTCTAGCGGAATAATTTTATCTTCTGCTTTTACATCGTTGTTGGCCCAACTATACATAAGGGCCGCATCTTCTACGCCCGGCACCGTCTCTTTAATCAATTGCCCTGCCTTAGGCGAAGAACTGGCAAACCAATCATCGTTTGGCTTATCCAGGTACTCGTAATTACTGATAACGCGGTAAATCCGATCTTTCTTTTCGTGGAATTGATCGTACGACCGGATATCGGATAATAAGCCGATCAGCAGCATACCCACAAGCAGACTTACCGAAAGACCCGCAATATTGATAGCCGAAAATAATTTGTTGCGCAACATGTTGCGCCCCGAAGTTTTAACATAGCTGCTTAGCATAATCCAGTTTATTAATGTGTTTACAAATTCAGGTTTGCGCAGGGTGTATAACCGTATAAACTTGATTACATCAATGATGTAAATCAATTTAGCGCGCACTACGCCTCTGGTTTTTACATTCCGTTGAAAGTATTCGTACAAATCGCCTTGCAAGTCTTCCAGCAATTCGGGCTTGCAATACCAGCTCAGAAATTTTTCGGCCAGGCGCGGGGGTGTATAGTCTTTACTTTTTTCCATTATTCGCTTTTCAGTACCTGAGATGGATTTGCGCGTGCAACCTTCCATGATTGAGTGGCAATTAAAATCAAAGCAATAAGAATAATACAGGATACGCCCACCAGCATATCGATTATGCCGAGGGGTGCATGGTTCGCCATTTGCGGAAAAGCAACCTGTTCAAAGAGAAGATACGTAAGAGGTAGCGCGATTGCAGCGGCAATAGCTAACATTAAAATGAAATTCTTGCTCATCAAGAAGAGCAGCAAAACTTCTTTGGCACCCAAAACTTTTCGGATACTGATTTCTTTTAACCGGGTTTCAGTAGTAAATACAACCATTCCCAGAAGTCCAAGAGAGGCAATGCCTATGGCTAATACAGCAAGCACAGCGGCAACGTTCACACTTGCCCGTAAGCCGGAGAATGCTTCTTCAATTTGCTCATTGTAAAATTTTGCTTCAAAGGGATGCACTGGATCAAGTTCCTTCCATAGCTGTTCAATCTTTGCAACGGTGCCAATAAGATCAGTCGATTCTATGCGAACATTTAATATGTGAACATTTGTTTTAGAATACCGAAACAAGATTTCTTTTTTTTGATTGGCATCATTCGATCTCCCGTACACAAAGTTTTCAAGTACGCCCACAATCCGCAGTTCTTTACCATTTACTACCAACGTCTCGTCAAGCGCTTGAATCGGATTGGGTATATTATATTTTTTCAGAATTTGTTCGTTCACCAATACTTCGCTTTCCGTGGCGCTGTCGGGCAACGGATTAAAATTTCTTCCAGCCAGCAATTTATGATGATGCAAGTCCAGGTAATGTTCGTCAATGTAATTATATGCCATCCAACTGGAGTCTTGCAGGTTGGAAATGTGTTTTACAGGGGTGCCCCAAAAATTACCAATGCTGGTAACCATGGCCGATTGAGAAATGCCTGTAACCTCGGGTAATTCAGAGAGTCCTTTTTTTAGTAACTCAGCCTTATTGCCTTGCAACGAAATATTCAACACGTTTTCTGTCTTGAAGCCAAGGTCGAATCCTACGTAATTCTTATATTGTTTGTAGCCAATAACCGTGCAGGTAATAAAAATGATAGATATGGTGTATTGAAAGACAATGAGTGCTTTGCGCAACGTCAATTTTCCCAATCCCTTTACCGGATACCAACGTTTGAGCACCTCAATGGCGTTAATGCTTGAAAAGAATAGCGCGGGAAAAAATCCGGCCGATAAACCGATCAGTAGGGCGAATCCAATAAAGTACAACAGCAGGACTGGGGTAAGTTCAAGTTTAAAAATCTGTTGGATCTCAGGTTCAATACCAATGAAAAGAGGTTTTACCAGGAGGAAGAGAACGATTGCAAACCCAACAGCTATCAGGGCGATCAGAACCGCTTCTACGATAAACTGACTCATGACATGGCTTTTCATGGCCCCGATTACTTTGCGAATGCCCACCTCGCGCGTGCGCCTGAGCGACCGTGCAATAGACAAGTTGGTATAATTAAATCCAGCAGAGAGCAAGACAACAAATGTCAATCCACCAAAGATCCATAGGGTAAGGTTTCCGATTACCGGACCAATCTGATTGCCGAGGTCGTCTGTCCCCGCCATTATTTCACCGAGAGGTTGCAAGTCAAGTTCGATGTGTGTTTCCTTTACAGTTGAATCTTCTTTAGCGCTGATCCTGTCAAAAGTTGTTGTTATAGTTTGCAAGTCTGTACCTGGTGGAAGGCGCAGATACACCCATGCATTCCAGATGTTATCCCATTTGCTGTCTTCTTTAAGTTGTTCCTTATTCGTTTCGCGCGTGCTAAGCGAACCCAACACCTCAAAACGCATATGCGAAAAGTGTGGGACATCTTCAAGAATCCCGGTAACAGTATAGTCACGATTCCGGAACTTAACCACTTTACCTACCGGCTCATCATCTCCAAACAGTTTGGTGGCCGCGGATTCGGTAAATACCAACGAGAATGGTTCTTTCAAAGCCGTTACCGGATTTCCCTTTAACAAACGAAATGAAAAGAGTTGAAACAAACCCGGATTGGTTTGATAACCCTGAAGGGGAATGGTTTTGGTACCAGCGGTAAAGTCACCTTCAAAGTCCCTGCGAAGGATGGCGATTCCATTGGTGGCGGCCACACTTTCTTCAATCAGTTTTGCAGCCCGTAAAGAAGTAGTGGCCATGTAATTGTTATCTTGATTACCTTGGTAGTCATAGCGACTGATTACCCGATAAATTTCTTTTCGATTGGTATGAAAGGTGTCAAAGGATGAAATATCAGTAAGTACGGCAATCATCACCAACCCAACGGTCATGCTTATCGCCAACCCGATTATGTTAATAGATGAAAATAAGGGACTGCGCCTGATGCTGCGGGCCGAAGTTTTAACATAACTGCTTAGCATAATCCAGTTCATTAATGTGTTTACAAATTCAGGTTTGCGCAGGGTGTATAACCGCATAAACTTGATTACATCAATGATGTAAATCAATTTAGCGCGCACTACGCCTCTGGTTTTTACGTTCCGTTGAAAGTATTCGTACAAATCGCCTTGCAGGTCTTCCAGCAATTCGGGCTTGCAATACCAGCTCAGAAATTTTTCGGCCAGCCTTGGTGGTTTGTTTTTTTGGTTAATCATTCCAACCAGCTTAAGTAGGTAGTACGCAGTCGGCAGCATGCAGTGGCGCGTATGGGTCTAACAACCCTGCCTGCTGCAATCTGCTTACTGCCAACTTGTATATAATCTTTTTCAAAAACCATAATGCCACACGTACTCAAATATTTTTCAGGGCCATACCCGGAATCATGCTCCACAAATTATCGCGCACTTCTTTGGCTTTTAGCAAAGCGGCTTTACCGGCACTGGTTACCGCGTAGTAGCGTTTGCGTTTACCGCCACGCGTGTTGGTAGCTTCACCCAGTTTGCTTTTCACAAGTCCTTTTTCTTCCAGTCGGTTAAGTACAGCATGCACCACCCCCAATTTGGCAGCGCGACCGGTGTTCTTTTCCAACTCATCGCAGATGGCCACGCTGTAGGCATCATTCACCAATGCAGCAATTGTAAGCAATACGAGTTCTTCAAACTCGCCCAGGTTTGTTCCTTTCATTTTTTGATGATGTTGTTATTAATTACGTAAATGTATGTAAAATAGTTGACCCAGCCTCAAGTTAAATTTTGAAACCCGGCAGATTGATCCGGTTTCATTGAAATACACCGGATTACTCTTTAATATTGTAAGGATCATTATTCTCAATTAAATTATGCTTACATCACGACTTTTCACCGGGCTGCTTTTATTTTTTGCTATCGCTTCAGGGGCCCAGCAGCTCAAATCACCCAACGGCCAGTTGGTACTGAATTTTACCCTGCAAGCCGATGGAACTCCTTCTTATCAACTGACTTATAAGGGCAAAGCGGTAATTAAACCCAGCAAACTGGGCCTGCATTTAAAAAATGACGAGAAATCGTTGCTGAACGATTTTACGATTCTAAGCACTACAACCGATTCGCACGATTCAAACTGGCAGCCGGTGTGGGGTGAAGAAAAATCCATTCGCACGCACTATAACGAATTGGCCGTTACGCTTACGCAGAAAGTCACTAACCGCCAATTATTAATTCGGTTTCGGTTGTTTGATGATGGACTTGGCTTTCGGTATGAATTTCCGGTACAGCCCAACCTGGTCTATTTTGTTATTAAAGAAGAGCGCACGCAATTTGCAATGGCCGGCAATCATACTGCTTTTTGGATTGCTGGTGATTACGATACGCAGGAGTATGATTATACTACTTCGCGCCTTACCGAAATCCGGGGTTTGATGAAAGGTGCGATTCAACCCAATGCTTCGCAAACCCCATTTTCAGATACCGGTGTTCAAACGGCACTGATGATGAAAACCGATGACGGACTGTATATCAACATTCACGAAGCTGCACTGATTAACTATTCGTGCATGCATTTGAATTTAGATGATAAAAACCTGGTGTTTGAATCGTGGCTTACGCCCGATGCGGTGGGCGATAAAGGGTACATGCAGGCACCGACACAATCGCCCTGGCGCACGATTATTGTAAGCGATGATGCCCGCACCATCCTTGCCTCGCGCATTACCTATAACCTGAACGAACCGAGCAAAATTGAAGACACCTCGTGGATAAAACCCACCAAGTATGTGGGCGTGTGGTGGGAGATGATTACCGGAAAAAGTTCCTGGGCTTATACTAACGAGGTTCCTTCGGTGCAATTGGGTAGAACCGATTTTACCAAAGTAAAACCCAACGGCATACACGGAGCCACCAATGCCAACGTAAAAAAGTTTATCGACTTTGCCGCCTTGCATGGCTTTGATGGCGTGCTGGTGGAAGGCTGGAACATAGGCTGGGAGGATTGGTTTGGGAACTCGAAAGATTATGTGTTTGATTTTGTAACACCATACCCAGATTTTAACGTGACTGAGCTGCGCGACTATGCAAAGGCAAAAGGAGTGAAGTTGATTATGCACCATGAGACTTCGGGCTCTACCCGTAATTACGAACGCCATCTCGATAAAGCCTTCTCATTTATGAAGGCAAATAATTACGATGCGGTAAAGACGGGGTATGTGGGCCCCATCTTGCCCAAGGGATTTTATCATTACGATCAATGGACGAATAACCATTATCAATATGTAGTAGAGAAGGCCGCGCAGTATAAAATTATGGTTAATGCACACGAAGCCGTGCGACCTACCGGCATTGCGCGCACCTGGCCTAACATGATCGGCAACGAATCGGCACGCGGTACGGAGTTTCAGGCGTTTGGCGGATCGAAGCCGAATCACGTTACCATACTTCCGTTTACGCGGTTGATTGGTGGTCCGATTGATTATACACCTGGAGTTTTTGAGATGGACATTAGTAAAATTAATCCCAACAACAATTCGCACTGCAACAGTACGTTGGCAAACCAGTTGGCATTGTATGTAACCATGTACAGTCCGTTGCAAATGGCTGCCGACTTACCGGAAAATTACAATCGCTTTTTAGATGCCTTTCAGTTTATTAAAGATGTAGCCATTGATTGGGACGAAAGCAACTACCTGGAAGCCGAACCCGGTCAATACATCACCATCGCGCGTAAGGCAAAAGGTAAATCAAGTTGGTTTGTGGGGAATGTGAATGGCGAGACGCCACGCACCTCTACTATTGCTTTTGATTTTCTGGATGCCGGCAAAACCTACATCGCCACTATTTATGCCGATGCGAAGGATGCACACTATAAAACCAATCCACAGGCCTATACCATTCGTAAAGTGGTTGTAACGAATAAATCAAAACTGACACAACTCTCCGCATCAGGTGGTGGCTATGCGATAAGTATTTTGGAGGCATCGAAGGAGCAAGCGAAGGGGTTGAAGAAATTGTAGAAGTTTGGTTGCAAGTAAGCGCTAAGGAGGAATACCAAAGACATGGTGAACTCTGTCGTTTTAATGGCGAGATAGTTGTAGAGATGTGATTCTGCTCTTTCATGGCGAATCGAACTATTGCTCTACCACGCAGGGCTGCACCCTGCGTTTTTTGAGGAAATAGAATTGAAAAAGTCTTTCTACTTATTGATTATGAAATGCACAGATGTTAAGTGAAGTCAGTGAAGGAGTACTGTAAGCAGTAAACAAACCTGCCTACTGCTACTGCTTGCTTCCAACTTCACTAAACCTTACTCACTTCTCAAACTACTCACCGGGTTAGCCATAGCCGCCTTGATAGATTGATAACTCACGGTAAGTAAAGTAATCAACACAGCCCCTACAGCCGAAGCTGCAAAAATCCACCACGCCATTTCGCTTCGGTATTGATATTTCTGTAGCCAGTTATGCATTACATACCAAGCCAGCGGCATTGCCAGCAAGAGCGAGATACCTACCAACAGCACAAAATCTTTTGAGAGCATACCCCAGAGATTGAACACACTTGCGCCCATCACTTTGCGCACGCCAATTTCTTTGGTACGTTGTTCGGCAACAAAACTTGCCAACCCGGAAATGCCTAAACAACTGATAAAGATGGCCAGCACGGCAAAGAAGCTGGCCAGCTTACCAACACGTTCCTCATCACTGAACTTGCGCGCATATTCCACATCAACAAATTCGTAATTGAATGGTGATGCCGGATCGTGCTTGGCAAATACGGTTTTGATTTTATCCAGGGCCTCGTGCGAACTCATCTCGGGATTAAGTTTTACAATAGCAAGGTTAACATTATCGTAACGATCAATGTGCCACAGTGAAGGCCGCACCGGCTCATAGGGCGATTCGATAATCATATCCTGAATGACACCGATAATCGTATAGTTCTTGTCGTTCCATGTAAGCGTTTCGCCCACAGGATTTTCGAAACCAAGAAATTTTGCGGTGGCTTCGTTAATTACAAATGCTAACGAGTCGCTTGCAAACTCGCGCGAGAAATCGCGCCCAGTTGTAAACTTCCAACCTACCGTTTTACCAAACTCGTGGTTGACACCGTTGTTCGGAAAATCAACCGCAAGCGCTGGGTCTTTACCGTTCCAGTTAAACCCACCGTTGCTGTTCCAAACTTGTGTAGTAGGACTCCCGGCTTCAGTCATTTCTGCAATAGCACCCAGGCTTTTTAGTTCGTTGCGTACCGCTTCGAAGTGGTTGTGGATCTCGGGTGTTGATAGGTACACGTTAATAAGTCCATTACGTTCGTACCCGATGGGCCGGTCTTTGGCAAACTCAATTTGCCGAAACACTACAATGGTGCCGATAATGAGAGCAATGGAGGCAGTAAACTGTAACACCACCAACACCTGCCGGGGTAACGAAGCTAATCTGCCTACCCGAAATGTTCCTTTTAAAACTTTTACTGGTTGAAAGGAAGATAAATATAAAGCCGGGTAACTGCCGGCTAAAATTCCGGTGAACAGACTGAAGCTCAAACCTACTAACCAAAATATCGGGCTGCTCCACAGCAGTGTAAGTTTTTTTCCGGCTACTTCGTTAAAGGTGGGTAAGGCCAGATAGACCAGCCCCAGCGAAAACACAAATGCCAGCAAGGCCACCACCACCGACTCGCAGAAAAACTGGTTGATCAATTGCGAACGCATGGAGCCGATTGATTTGCGAATGCCAACCTCTTTGGCGCGTTTTTCTGAACGCGCGGTGCTCAGGTTCATAAAGTTGATGCACGCCAGCAACAACACAATCACGCCAATAAAACCAAACAACCACACAAACTCAATGCGACCACCCACGTTCTTGCCTTCCCTAAAGTCTGAGTAGAGGTGCCACTTGCTCATAGGGTGCAGAAATACTTCGGGCTTATACTTTCGCCCGCCTTCACTTACTTTATTAAACTTTACATCAATAATTTTAGCCGATACCTGTTCCATGTCGGCATTATCGGCAAGCTGGGCCCAGGTTTGTGTAAAGTTGCTGCCCCACGGGTCGTCCATGTTTTTGATCCACTCGCTCTCGGTAATATAAAGTTGCCACGGCATTATAAAGCTCATCTCCCGAAACTTGGAGTTATGCGGCATATCTTCATACACGCCCGTTACTTTTACATCGGTTTTGTTGTTGATGCGAACCATCTGCCCGGTGGGGTCGGTATCGTTAAAAAATGTTTTGGCTACTGATTGCGAGAGCAAAATGGAGTAGGGGTCTTTCAGTGCATGATCGGCATTACCGTAAATCAATTTTATAGAGAACATGTCGAGCACTTCGGGTTCCCAGTACATGCCGCTTTTGCTGAATTTATTTTCGCCCACGGTAAGAATGCGGCCGAAATTCCAGGTTGATTGGATTACGTACTTGAAATCGCTACCGTAGTTATTCCGAATCTCTTCGGCCATTACGTAAGGGTTTGATACCTGCGATCTTTTTACTCCGTTATACAGGTTGTGCTGCCATACTTGTGCAATGCGGCCATAGTTTTTGTGATAGTGATTATATGTTACTTCATCCCAAATCCATAAACCGATTAACAAGGCTACGCCCATACCGGTTGCCAGCCCGGCAATGTTTATAAACGTATAGCCTTTGTTTTTAACGAGGTTGCGAAATGCGATTTTGAAATAGTTGCGAAACATGGTAAAGGGGTTGGAAATACCCCTTAGATACTCCACCGATTACAAAAAGTTGCATGTAAAGCTTAATTATTTACGAGTGGTCTTCTTGTTGTTCGGTTCTGGCCATCTCCCAACCGATTATGCTCTTTTTCCGAACCCGCTCCCATCGGTACTCACCAAGAATTCCGTCTTTGCGGATAACCCGATGGCAGGGAATGAGGTAAGCAATGTGGTTGGCGCCCACTGCTGAGCCCACTGCCTGCAATGCTTTTGGACTTCCAATTTTTTCTGCGATGGCTTGATAAGTTGTTACATTCCCCTTTGGCAATCGCAGCAATGCTTCCCATACTTTTATTTGAAAGTTGGTGCCTTTAACAAATAGGTGAAGTTTGGCATCACCCCGACCTCGTTCCTTGCTCACTTCCCCTTCGTGGGCGAAGGGCAGGGCAAAAATGCGTGCGGCATACGCTTCAATCAACTCGCGGTTCTCTCTGAAGAGAGAACTGTTCCAATGCAATTTCATTTCGTTGAGGCTCTCCAGCGCATCGCCATGGGTAGGAATAAATGAAAGCCAGCAAACTCCGCGCTCGCTTACCCCTATCAATGTTTCACCAAAGGGTGTTGCAGTAAATCCATATTGAATGGTAATGCTGCCGCGATGTTTGTATTCTTGCGGGGTTACGGCTTCGAGCGTTGTAAACAAATCGTACACGCGCGATTGGCTGGAGAGTCCGGCCGCATCGGCTGCATCGGCAAGCGTGGCCGTTTCATTTAACTTTTGCTTCAGAAAATCTACCGTTAAATATTGTAAAAATCGTTTGGGGCTAATCCCCGCCCACTGGGTAAAGAGCCGCTGAAAATGAAATGGCGATACGTGCACCTGTTCGGCAACTTCGTCTAACTCGGGCTGGCGCCTAAAATTATTCTCCAGGTATTCAATAGCCTGGGCAATTCGCTGATAGTTTAATTCGGCTTGCGGTTGCATGATCATAAAACTACTTGTTTTTTGTAAGGCAAACATCGCCTGCAGCAGCCCGGGGTTCAACCCGTTTCTTGCTTATTTAAGGGAGCCAACCTTGTAAGGTCGCCACAAAACGTTTAATTTTCATTTTATAACCTTCACGCTACATGAACCTTAACCTTAAAGCCGAACAACAAAACACCTTCGATGCCATTGTAGTGGGTACGGGCATTAGTGGTGGCTGGGCCGCAAAAGAACTCACCGAAAAGGGATTGAAAACACTGGTGCTGGAACGTGGCCGCCCGGTAAAACATCAGGTAGATTACCCCACCATGAACAAAGACCCATGGCAACTACCCTTTGCCAACCGGCTTACGCCCGAAGACCTGAAATTATTTCCGGTACAAAAGAGAACCGGCTGGATAAGCCAGGCCACCAAACACTGGTGGGTAAACGATGTTGAAAATCCCTACACAGAAGTTAAACCTTTTGATTGGATCAGAGGCTACCACGAAGGAGGCCGGTCTATTATGTGGGGTAAGCAAACCTACCGGTTGTCAGATCTGGATTTTGAGGCGAATGCAAAAGAAGGTATTGGCGTGGATTGGCCCATTCGCTACAAAGACCTGGCCCCGTGGTACGATTACGTTGAAACCTACATTGGTGTAAGCGGCCGGGCGGAAGGGTTAGCGCACGTACCCGATGGAAAGTTTTTGCCACCCATGGATTTGAATTGCGTGGAAGAAGTGTTTCGGGATAAAGTGGCTGAAAAGTTTGGCGGAAGAAAAGTAACGATTGGTCGCGTGGCACATCTTACAGCACCGCTTCCCCACGATCCTTCGCGGGGTGTTTGTCAATCGCGCAATTTATGCGACCGCGGTTGCCCGTACGGTGCATATTTTAGTAGCAATGCTTCAACACTTCCTGCTGCTGCTAAAACCGGCAACATGACGTTGCGGCCACATTCTATAGTGCACTCTATTATCTATGATGAACAAAAAGAAAAAGCAGTTGGCGTGCGCGTGCTGGATGCCGAAACCAAACAAGAGATTGAATTCTTCGCAAAAATTATTTTTCTGAATGCGTCCTCGTTGGGAAGCACTTTTATTTTATTGAATTCGATTTCCAAACGCTTCCCGAACGGGTTAGGCAATGGCAGCGATCAACTGGGTCGTAATTTAATGGATCATCAATACCGGGCCGGTGCCGATGGGGCCATGGATGGATTTGAAGATAAGTATTACATCGGGCGCAGACCCAATGGAATTTACATTCCACGCTTTAGAAATGTGGGTAGTGATAAACGCACCGATTATGTGCGTGGCTTTGGCTACCAGGGTGCCGCCAGCAGGCAAGAGTGGTCGCGGGGCGTAATGGAAATGGCGTATGGAACCGAATTAAAAGAATCGCTGGAAACCCCAGGCCCCTGGCGCATGGGTATTACCGGGTTTGGTGAATGCTTGCCGTATGCGGAAAACAGGGTAACACTTAACACAGAAAAGAAAGACGTGTATGGGTTGCCAACCTTGAGTGTGGATGCCGAGTGGAAGCAAAACGAAAAGGTAATGCGCGAAGATATGAAAACCAGTGCGGCCGAAATGCTGGAAGCAGCGGGCTTTAAGAATGTAAGAATTTACGATGCCCCTAATAACATTGGCTTAGGTATTCACGAAATGGGTACTGCACGGATGGGTAAAGATCCAAAAACTTCAGTATTGAATAAATGGAACCAGGTACACGAAGCGCCCAATGTGTTTGTAACCGATGGTGCTGCCATGACCTCCTCGGCCTGCCAGAATCCTTCGCTTACGTATATGGCGCTTACTGCGCGCGCTGCTGAGTACGCAGTTAAAGAATTAAAAAAACAAAACCTCTAATTAGTATGGATAGGAGAGAAGCACTACAACGGGCCAGCTTGATTTTAGGCTATGCCGTTACTGGTCCCACATTAGCAGGAATTTTAAGTGGATGTAAAGCGACACCCGAGGCTGGATTTGTTCCGACTTTCTTCTCGAACGAACAAGGTGTACTGATCGAAACACTGGCTGAGATTATTATTCCGAAAACCGATACCCCGGGCGCAAAAGAAGCCGGAGTGCCGCAGTTTATCGATACGCTGATTGCCAATGTTTATACGAAAGAACAACAGGAAAAATTTATTGCCGACCTGGTTGCATTTGATGCCGATGCCAAAACAACAATTGGTGAAAATTTTAATGCCTGCACCCCCGAACAACAACAGCAGCATTTCGAAAAACATCATACAAAGGCGATAAGCGATGCTACCGGTGGTGGCCCCACTGGTTGGTGGAATGCGGGTACTGGTGGTGATAAACCTTTTGTATTAAAAGTAAAAGAGTTGGTGTTGGTGGGATACTTTACCAGTGAACCCGGAGCTACTCAAGTACTGCAATACAATCCCGTACCCGGCCCGTTTAAAGGCTGTGTGCCGTTTGCGGAGGTAGGTAAGGCGTGGGCGACTTAAGCGATTACGGAATTATTTAATAAAGTTCAGAACAAACCTTCCGATGAAAATACTTGTGGTAGTTACTTGCCTCGTTGCCAGTATGGCGGCAACAGGCCAAACCAATTACGATACCGTCCGCATTCATCCAGTAAAAATTACAGAGCAGATTTACATGCTGAAAGGCGCTGGTGGCAACGTGGGTGTGCTGATTGGAAAGGAAGGCACATTGCTTATCGACAATCAGTTTGCGCCACTATCAAATAAGATTAATGGTGCTGTTAAAACGCTTGACCCAGGCGAGATCAGGTTTGCGATTAATACACACTTGCATGGCGATCATTCTGGTGGAAATGAGAATCTCAAAAAGATGGGCGCCACGTTGGTAGCGCATAATAATGTGCGCGAGCGGATGATGAAGGAAACAACAAATCGGGCCGGAAGCAAAGTACCACCCCGCAATGCAGACGCGTGGCCAATGGTTACGTTTGCAGATCGATTGAATTTTCATTTGAATGATGAAGATGTTGTTCTTCATTATATGGATCGCGGTCATACCGATGGTGATGTAATTGTTCAATTTGTAAAAGCAAATGTGGTGCACACCGGAGATGCTTTTGTGCGGTATGGGTACCCGTATATCGACTTGGGCAGTGGCGGTTCGGTAAATGGATTTGTGGCTACCTTAGATAAGGTGCTTGTGCTGGTTAATGATAACACCCGAATAATTCCTGGCCATGGTGAACTGGCCACCAAAGCAGATGTAAAAAAAGTTCGGGATATGGTTGCCGATGTGCGCGATCAGGTGGCGGCTGCGCTAAAGAAAGGAAAGAAACCCGAAGAAATTCCCGGGCTGGGCATAACCAACAAGTACGATGCAGAATACGGAAAGGGGTTTGTGAAAGGAAAGGATTTTGTGATGGTGGTGTTAGAGAGTTTGCAAATGAAATAAGCCCCAGGTAAAGAGAGTTCGTACTTAAATAATAAACCTCATGAAATTTAAAATAACCATCGGCTTAGGATTGTTATGTTTTCATTTGGCGCAGTTACAAGCCCAACCCTACCAACTTACCACGCGCTGGGGCGAGGAAATTAAAGCCAACAGGCGTACCACGCTCAACGACATCATCGGTAGCGATGAAACCGGGTTTTATGCTATTCGCACGCGGGCTTCTCTTTTTCTTGATTTTACATTTACATTAGAACATTATGGCAATGACCTGCGGCCCATCAACTCCGTGGAGTTGGAGCTTATTACCAATGGCCGGCAGCGCATGGGGGAGTTTACGTTGTTCACCAACAACCAAATCTATATTTTCTCTTCCTATTCCGATCCGCAAACGCGCATCAACGACCTGTTTGTGCAGCAAGTAGATAAAAAGACGTTGAAGCTGAGTGAGCCGGTCTCCGTTGCCAAAATCGATTTCCACGGGCGTAAGCGAAGTAACGATGGCGCATTTGAGTTCAGGCAATCGCGCGATAAGTCGAAGTTGCTCATCTACTCCAAGCTGCCTTTCGAAAAAAATGAACCAGAGCGATTTGAGTTGCTGGTGTTGGATAGCGAGATGAAAGCGATCTGGCAAAAGCAAATCACTATTCCGTATAAAGACCAACTATTTGATCTGGAGTCGATGCGGGTAAGTAACGATGGCGAGGTGCACCTGTTGGGTCTTGTGTACAAAGACAAGCGTACCGAAATCCGCAAAGGTGCGGCTAATTATAGTTTCGAGTTACTTAGTTATTACGACAAAGGCACGCGCGAAGCGCGAACACCACTAAGCTTGCCCGGGAAGTTTATAACCGATATGCAGATCGGCATCCTTGATAATAAAGATATTGTGTGTGCGGGCTTCTACTCCGAAACCGGAACCTTAACTATTAAGGGAACGTATTTTCTGAAACTGGATGGCACCCGGGTAGTAGTTGCCAATTCATTCAAAGAGTTTGAGCTTGATTTCGTTGCGCAAAATCTTACCGAGCGCGAAGCCCGGAAAGTAGGCAGGAAGGCAGCCAACGACAAAGATATTGAGTTGTTTCAGTTTCGGTTAGATCAATTGGTGGTTGATAATGTGGGTGGCGTATTTTTGGTAGGCGAGCAGTTTTATGTTAAACGAAGAGTAACCACCACCCGAAATGCAACGACAGGTGCGGTTACTACTCAAACCGACTATCTCTATTACTACAATGATATTATTGCCATTCGGATTAATGCATCCGGAGAAATACTCTGGGCTCAGAAAATTCCAAAGCGCCAGCTAACTATTAATGATGGCGGTGCGAGCTCATCCTACACCTTTGGCGTGCGCAATGGGCAACTGCTTTTTATTTATAACGATTCGGTAGAAAACCAGAATTACACCGGAAAAGGGCCCGTTGCACGGGCTGAATTAAATTCCTCAAGAGGCGTGGTTATCCTATGTGCAGTAAGTGGAACCGGACAAGTAAAACGACAACCGGTATTTGGTGCTAAAGAAGTGAATGTAATTATCAGGCCTCGCGTGTGCGAACAGATTTCGCCCAATGAGTTTGTATTGTTTGGCCAGCGCGCAAAGAAACAGCAGTTTGCAGTTTTAGATATTAAAGATTAGTTATTTAGTCTTTTCTGCTTGCTGCTGTAATAACCTTGCTATGTCCGCATCGCTCTCTAAGTTAACCATCTGGCTTAAAATCCACGAAGTGCGCCTGGCAACGTAAGGCGAAGCCGGTTCGGCTTTATATTTTTTAGGATTAGGTAAACACGCTGCAATGCGGGCAGCTTCGGTGCGCGTGAGTTTACTGGCGGGTTTCTTGAAATATTTTTGAGCAGCCGCTTCCACACCAAAAATTCCGGTACCCATTTCAGAAACATTCAAATACATTTCCAGAATACGTTCTTTACTCCACAATAATTCAATCATAAAAGTAAAGTACGCTTCCAACCCCTTCCGAAACCAACTTCGGCCTTGCCATAAAAAAACATTCTTGGCTACCTGCTGGCTGATGGTGGAGGCTCCGCGTACGCGTTTGCTTTTCTGGTTACTCGCCAAGGCTTTCTTAATGCTTTTAATATCGAACCCGTTGTGATCGGGAAACAACTGATCTTCTGAAGCCATTACCGCTAACCGGATGTTGGGCGACATCGCATCAAAATCTACGTAGTCGCGGTTTAGGCCATAGCCTTGCACCCAACTGCCTAGTTGGGTAATGGTAATGGGCGGATTAACCCAACGTAATAAGACAACATAAACCAGGTGCAACACAAAAATCCATAGCGCCATTCGCTTTACATTTTTCCAGAGCCGGGTTAAAAGATTATTTTTAGACATTTGTTGCAACAGCAAATTAATAACATGGCACGAGTTGAGTTAACCCTTCCCGATAAATTTATTTTTCAAACTACGTTGCAGGTTCGGGTGAGTGACCTGAACTACGGTGGGCATGTGGGTAACGATAACATGCTTACGCTGATGCAAGAGGCCCGCACATTATTTTACAGAAGCCTTGGTTTTGAAAGTGAAGTAAAGCTGGAGGGCAGCATAAGCCAGGTTATAGCCGAAGCGGTAGTGATCTATAAAGCAGAAGCGCTTTTGGGCGACACTTTGAAAATTGAAATAGCCGTGGGCGAATTGAATAAATACGGTTTTGATTTATTCTATCGGATCACCAATCAACACAATAAAGAAGTAGCGCGGGGCAAAACCGGGGTGGTATGTTTTGATTATTCAAAAAGAAAGGTGGCTTCGGTACCGCAAAAGTTAGCGCAACAATTGCACGTTGCTGTGTAAGATCAACTCGTTTACCAGGCGCTCTGGTTCTTCACCATTCCAGCAAATAGTTTTTGCGAGGCGCTCTTTTCTTTTATCAATACTATGCAGGTAGGCTTTGTCATAATATGTAAGCAAAAGGTTAATTACACCCGCCATGTCACGGGCCATCAATCTTTCGCGTGCCAGGTTAAAATTTTGTCCGCCCAGTCGCTTCGTAATTTTTTGCATGATTTGTAAAAACTCTTCTGGTGGGGCTGCGCCATATTCGTTCACTAACCGATGTACCCGAATTTCTTTTGCTACGGAAAGTTGTACCAAAGGGCTTTTGTTCATCTGCAACCAAAAATCGCGCGGTAAAAATAACTGCCCTATAGCGATGGATTCATCTTCCACCCAAATGGGTCGGCTTGTATCAAGGGTTTGCAAGGCTTCAAACAGATTGTTTTGAAATTGTTCGGTTGTTGGTTGCGGTGGCATGAAAAGCCCACCAAAGGCCGAGCCTTTGTGACTGGCAAGTGTTTCAAGATCCAGCACCTGCGCGCCTTTTGTTTTTAGCATTCTTAAGATTTCGCTCTTGCCACTGCCGGTGCATCCTGTAAGCAATACCAGGCGTAGGGGTTGAGCAAAAGAAGCAAGTGCTTTGTAGCGGTAGGCTTTGTAGCCGCCCTTCAGTGCATGGGTTTTTATGCCGGCCATGCCAACAAACTGGCAGAAGTTAGAGGAGCGCATGCCACCACGCCAGCAGTGTACCAGTAACTCTTTGTAAGGCGTAACCTTTTCAGCTTCATTAATTATTTCCAGCAGGCGCGGGCCTACCAAACGAAACCCGGTTTTAATTGCCTCCAATTGTCCTTTCTGTTTGTAATCGGTGCCAACCAGAACCCGTTCGTGATTATTTAAAATAGGAATATTAACAGCGCCCGCAATGTGCCCGGCTTCAAATTCTCCTTCCGAGCGCACATCGGCTATGGGTAAGGTTTTCCGAAGCTCAAAAAATTCTTCAATCGAAATGCTCATTACCCAAAGGTGGTAAACCTACGGGCAGTTGTGCAAGGTCTTTGCAGGGTTAATCGTTAAAGTTAATGGTTACGCTGGTGGCAATTCCAATTCTGAATCCATTTTGCAGGTATTGGCCATCGCGAAAAGCGGCTGCAGCCTCCAACCGAAAGATGCGCAAAATGCCATCGATGCCATAACCGACTTCGGTATAGTTGCGGGCAGTGGGTGTGGCGAGGTAATTCACAAAAACATTTTCCCTAATACCTACCAATCGCAATTTGGCCAACCGGGTAAGCAACAGTTTTCTGAAGTGATAATGGGCATTCAGCGTAAAGTATTCATCAGCAGTGCTGTACTTGTAATAGTCCAGCAACCGGTAGCTGCCAACAGGATCGGTGGTAACAAACGGAGTTTGGTTGCCCAAAAAATGTTTGTAATCCATAAAGTAGAGATTGCGGGTATTAAAAAACTTGCCGGCTTGCAACGCTACATCTAACTCGCCCCGAATGCCAAAGCGGATGCCGTGCTTTAATCCCACCTCAAGCTGATCGAAGGCAACTTCGCTTGCGGCCACACCGGCAATGGCCTTGCGATAGTTAAGGGTTAGCAACGGAGAAGAGTTTTCGACACGTTGCCTGCTGCCGTTACGGATTCTATACTTCTGCCACGGGCGCGCGTCTATGGAAATAGCACCCACGAAAGCCCGGTTGGGATTAAAGCCGGTTGTAGGTAACTCTAAACTTACAGGAGCGTTGGCTGTGTACTGTTCTTTATTTTTTTTAAAGAAAGTATAGTTGGTCGTGTTCATCAATTCCGATCGCCTGCTCCAAATCCAATTCGTTCGAAAGGTGTAGCGGTCGTTTACACGGTGCACATAATTGAGCGATGCGAAATTTTGTTCATAAATTTTCATCAGGTTATCGCCCACTAGTAATGTGGTAAACGTATTTACAAACGGATGGATTGGTTCGGCCGAATTGAATTGCTCTACATACTGGCCGCCTTCCATTGTTAAGCGCCTATTCTTGAAGCGATAATCTACCCGCAGTTTGCCACTTATTTTTTCGCGGGCAAAAGCATAGCGTGCAATGGGACTTATTTCAAGGCGCGAGGTTTGCGGACGTTTGTCTTTGTGAACGGTATCGCGTTTTACCCAGCGCTTGTAAAAACTCATCCGATAAATAAGATTAAACCCTTCAACCGAGTTGAATCCGCCATAAGGCGTATGAATTCGGAAGTCGGAGGTTTTACCCAAAGCATACGAATCGCCCGTAAGCAAATCCCACGGTTGAAAGCCCTTGCCTCTGTTTTTAGTAGTACGTAGCGTATCGCCTTCATCGCGTTTGCGTTGCACTTCGGTAATGCTATCGTTTAAATGGTAGCCCCGGGTTTCTTCGGGCGTTAGCGGTGCCGGCCGGATGTTGGCCCAAAAGGTTGAATCTTTTTTATAGGCTGCCGAATCTACGGAATACTTGCTTTCCGAAATTACATCGGGTTCTTTCTGCTCTTTTTGTTCTTGCTTTTCATATTCTTTCACCAACTGTTTCAGCTCTTTGGCGGTAACTTCCTTGCCCGCATTAAGTCGTTCATTTATTTCCTGGCCTTTCTTACTAAACTTTTGTTCAATTGCTTTCGCTTCCTCTTTATAAACTTTTTCATCAATTACGGTAAGTTCCAGTTGCAACTCGGGGTTAAGGGTTACTTTGTAATCTTTCATGGTGGCCAGGTATTGGCCCTCAAACTCAAACCCAAATACTTTGCCGTTTACTTTAAATTGTTGCGATACCGGCAGCCAGGCTTTGTCTTCAATAGGGTTGTAGAGTTGTTTAATATGAAAGGTGATGCCCAGTTTCATGGCAGTAAGTTCCAGGCTGTGAATGGCCCACCAGTCTTCCACAATGTAAATCATCCCCTCAAACACGTTGTCGCCCCGCGAGCGCGGAGTTACTTTGATCTTACTTACCTCGTAGGTATTATCTTTAAACGAACCCAGGTATTCAAACCGGTAGTATGAAAATGCTTTGGGCGAAAGGGGCGAAACCGTTTCGGCAATTTCGGGTTGGTAAAAGCTGCCAAACACGAAAGAGTTAGGCGAAGTATTTTTGGTGTCGCCATTGGTGTAAACAGCAATCACCTTTTCTTCGAATTTATTCGGACGTGTGTACTGGATTTCACTTACGGATTCGGAAATAAATACCCGGTCTTTGGTGATGCCTTCTTTTTCCAACGCTTTTTTAGCCAGCCAAGGGTAATCGGTTAATTGACCTTTGCCTTTTATATATACGGTGGCCGAGTAGGAGTCTATCTGTTGGGTATGAAATTTTGCTTTTGAAATTGCTTTGCGCATGATGGTATAGGCGGGGTCTTCTTTACCGGCCTTTACAATCACATTTTGAAGTACAACTACCTGAACTTTTAAGGTAAGGTTAATCTCTTCAAATCCATCGCCCACCTCAACCACCCGGCTAACCGATTCGTAGCCCAGGTATTGAAACAACACATCGTAGCGGCCGGGTTTCAGAATTACTTCGTATTTACCTTCCAGGTCGGTGGCGCTGCCGGTGCCGGTTTGCTTTACAAAGATGGTGGCATACGCTAACGGGCCGGCATCTTCGCTTTTCACGGTGCCCCGAATGCCACCCCCTATGGACATAATGGAAGTGGAAAGAAAAAAAATGATCGGAATTGCTCTCATGCTAATGCAGATGCCGGATTGAACGCAAGAGTTGTATGCCGGGTGGTGTTATTGATAAAAATTTTTTAACCGGATCATCTGTTCTACGGGCTCAGGAACGAGGTAGCGGATCGATTTATTGTTCTTAATACACTGGCGGATGTAAGTGGCTGAAATGTCCAACAACGGTGCTTCCACCAGTTTTACGTTGGAATGACGTGCCCACTCGGTATTTGTTACACCGGGTCGTTGGTAAACATACAATCCAAATTGCTCAAGAATCTGTTCGTGATTTTTCCACTGCGAAAAATTCTGCAGGTTGTCGCCTCCTATCAGTACCTTAAACTCCTTACCTGGATGTTTTTCTGTAAGGTAAGCCAGCGTATGAATGGTGTAACTCGGTTTGGGCAGGTGAAATTCCGCATCGCTAACTTCCAGTTTGTAATTATCGGCAATAGCTGCCTTTACCATATCGTACCGGTCAAACTCGTGCAGCAATCCTTTGCTGGGCTTAAGCGGGTTTTGTGGCGACACTACAAACCAGACTTTTTGCAGGTCGGTGTTCTGGGCCATGATGTTGGCGATAATCAGATGCCCGGTGTGAATAGGGTTAAAGGAGCCGAAGAAGAGGCCGATTTTCATATTGGATCGTTTCAGATCTTTTTAAACTCCTCGTATAGGCGTTGCGCTTCTCGCAACGATTCGTTTAAGTCTTCATTTACCAGCACCACATCAAACTTATCCTGAAAGGTCATTTCAAATTTGGCTTTGAAGATTCTGCGCGAAAGACTTTCTTCCGATTCGGTGCCGCGCTCGGTGAGGCGGGCTTTTAGTACTTCCAGCGAGGGCACTTTAACAAATACCGCCAGCGCGTTGGCGCCAAAATATTTTTTCAGATTAATACCTCCTTTTACATCTACATCAAAAATTACGTTGCGGCCTTCGTTCCAGATGCGCTCAATTTCGGTTTTAAGTGTACCGTAAAAATTTCCGGCATATACTTCTTCCCATTCAATAAACTCATCGTTGTCAATTTTCCTTTTAAATTCTTCGGGTGTAAGAAAGTAGTAGTCTTTGCCGTGCTGTTCGGTGCGGCCCCGCCTGTCGCGGGTGGATGCGGAAATTGAAAACCCGAGGTCTGCATTGGTAGCCAGCAGATGCTTTACGATTGTTGTTTTGCCCGAGCCGGAAGGCGCTGAAAAAATTAGTGCTTTGCCCGCCATCAGCCTGCCTGGTTTTGACTGATCTGGAGTTTGATTTGCTCAATCAGTTCGGCCGGAGCTACATCTTTGCAACATTTGTCTTGCAATAATTCTTTAATGGTGGCGTCCAGGCTGTAGGTTTTAAAGCAAGGCATGCATTTGTCCATGTGCACTTTAAAATAGTGTTGCTGTTCGGCTGTTGCTTCGCCATCTAAAATCAGTTGCAGCATTTCCATGCACGTGGGTTTTTTTCCATCGGCCAGAATAAACGGATTGTGTGGAGGTGTCATAACTCGGTATTTTTGTAACCCATCGTTTTGGCATATTCGCTCAACTTTTCTTTTAGCAAGGCGCGAGCGCGGTGCAAGCGGCTGCGCACGGTGCCAATGGGTATGTCAAGAATTTTTGCCATCTCTTCGTATTTAAATCCTTCCAGGTCGCATAGAATAATTACCGTGCGAAAGTCCACATCCAACGAGTTTAACGCATTGGAAATTTCGTCTCCGATCATATCCTTTAGCGACTCCACCCGTAAGTCGGGCGTAATCTGGCGGTTTACGTCTTCCGAGTTATAGTATGTTTCAACCTCCTGGTAATCTACCTTCGAAGGCTCTTTGGTCTTCTTGCGGTAGTCGTTGATGAAACTGTTTTTTAATATGCGGAACAGCCAGGCTTTGGCATTAGTTCCTTTTTGGAAGGATTCTACAAAGCGATAAGCTTTCAGGTAAGTATCTTGTACCAGGTCTTTGGTATCGTCCCGATCCAGCGTAAGCCGAAAGCCGAAATTGTACATGGAGTTGATGTGGGGCAAGAACTCGTTGTTGAAGATGTCGTTCTTCTCCTGCTCGGAATAATGTTGCCGGGTTACGATTTCCTCCATAAGGAGCAAAAATAGTAAAGAATAACTATCTAATTTTGAGTTCAGTTAATTCTTTACGTCAAGGAGCTACCATGAAAATTTACTTTTATACACCGGAATTTTTTTCGGGGGGCACAAAGATGATTTACCGGCACGCTGAAATTCTTACCAGCCATGGATTTTCGGCTTTTGTACTACATACCAAAAACGGGTTCATTAACAAAGCATTTAGGCATGCGGCTCCTGTGCGCTACTGGAAAGACATTCATATTACCCCGGAAGATATTATTGTTATACCAGAGTATTTAGCCATTTGGACAAACCCAGAGGTTAACCCGCATGGTGTGAAAGGTTTTTTAAAAAGGAAATTTTCAGCCAACCGGTTTCGCTACTTGGCCTACCAGGCTATTCACAGTCAGGCTAAAATTGTACTCTATAATCAAAACCCATTTTATACTTTTTTTGATTATCCGATTAAACCTCACCATTTGAGGTACCCGTACCTCCTACCTAATTGTATCGGAGCGGTATGTGTTTCGCAAAACAATTTTGAGTATTTGAAATTAGCATTTCCAGAACTTCCCATTTTTAGAATTTACTATTCGATAGATGCAGAATTATTCAAACCGGTTACCAAGAAGAAACAAGTTGGATACCTCACATTCAAAAATCAAAAGGAAGTTGCCCAGGTTGTCAATCTGTTGTTGCTTCGGGGTAATCTTAAGGGATACCAATTGGTACCGATAAGTGGAACAGAAGAAGAAGTAGCGGCTCGCTTCAACGAATCGGCTGTGGTATTAAACTTTGGAAATATTGAAGGCTTTGGACTTCCTCCGGCTGAGGCCATGTTGAGCGGATGTGTCGTTATTGGCTATCATGGTGAAGGCGGACGGGAGTTTATGTTACCCGAACACGCCTTTCCCATTGCTCATGGCGATATTATTTCATTTGTAAAAACTACGGAAGCTGTTTTAGCTGCACTTGTTACTGATGACCAAAGTTTTAATGCACTTACAACCACCGCGCGCGAGTTCATTGGTAAGAATTACTCAAAAGAAAAAGAGGAAGCCACGGTGGTATCTGCATGGAGGAATTTGCTTGCAAAAACAGCAGGTCTCTAAGCCTCAAATTTCTTCAGTTTTATGAATGTGATTAATTTTCCAGGGAGAGTGTTCCAAATACTTCTTACTTCTTTAATTCTGAAAGTTTTAAGATCGTAGTCCGCACGGATTGCATCTTCCTCTTGCTTGGCGGGTTGCTCTAATTTCTCATACAATTCGCCCAGCCCCACCGGTTTTGTATGCCTTACCTGAATGATATCAATAACTGCAATTTTCAGCGACCCAAAGAGTTTAACTATTTTTTTGCCCCATAGTAAGTCAATACCCCAACCGGATTGGGTTAGCTTAAAAGTTGATAACAGTTTTTTAAGAGCCTCCTGTTTCATAAGCGGACACATTAGTTCTACGCTCGTTACATATCTCATACCAGAGAGCTTTCTATGGCGCAAGGCGTGCCAACTCATGTGAGAATCGTATGTTAAAGATGGCTGCCCAAGCTGTAGCGGTAATGAGTTAAAGCAATTGAAAAGATTTATAATCTGGTTTTTATTTATTTCAATGTCATCGTCTAAGAAAAAAAAAGCACTATAATGGTTAAGATACTCTTCGTGTTCGTCAAAAAAATCCTTTACCATCCACCATTTATAACTATAGTAATGACGAACCTTAATACCTGGATTGGCAGTAATACTTAGGTCCTGAATGGTGTGATATCCAAGTAAGACAACATCAAAATTTCTAACAGTATCTGGGGTAAACCAGTCGCTGTAAAGAGATTTTTTACCAAATGGCATAATCACCAGATTCTTTTTCATGGAATAGGAGTTATGCTGAAAAATATTTGTCAAGCCCGTTGCTGCATCTGCGGGTATTTAGCGCAATGGCATCATCAAGAATTTTCTGGTTAGCTGGTAACATCGCTTTTGAACTTTCAGGATGGTAGAGGTGATAACCAAATCCTTCCAGTTTTATTTTGAAGCAATGCTTACCACTGTTGAGCATGCGAACCATAAACTCGGTATCCTCGCGCCCCCAGCCAACAAAATCTTCATTAAAGCCATTCACTTCCTTCAGATCGATTAACCAAAAAGACTGATTACAGCCTCTGGTTCTTGTAAGATCATTTATTTCTCGCGAGAACAATCTCGATAACCACGGTAGGTAAAGCGCATTAAGGCGATTGCCCAAACCTCTTAAAAAAAAACTGAAGTTTATTAATCGCTTGTTCAATGCATGCTGGGTAAGTTTAGAATTCAAGAGCACCCGTGAGCCCTGTAAAAAACGATTTGGAGCTGCATACTTAGAATGTGATCTAACAAAATGCCGGTGCAGAATCATGTCACCATCTACCATTATAATGTAATCATACCTGGCTTTGGCAATAGCAAGGTTGCGCACAGCCGCCAACCGAAAACCGGTATCTTCCTGCCAGCAATGAATTATAGGTATTTTAGATTGCGTTGCATATTTAAGAACCAATTCGCCTGTATCGGCACGCGAACCGTCATCGGCAACCAGAATTTCCTGCGGAGGATCAGATTGTTTCAGGGCACTCAGGAGTACGAGCTCCAGAGCGTCCTTCCGATTGTACGTAGTAATAACCAGTGAAACGGAAGGTTTCATTTTTTGTAAGCCAGTTTGTTTCGGGTAGTCAAAGTTAATGGTTATACGCCCCGCGTACAAACGGTTACTACCTCTTTTGAATGGTTGTGTGCTGGTTTATGCTACAAAAACAGATTCCGCGTAGGTATGCACCACTTGATCAAGAATTGCCATAACGTCATGATAGGTGGGTGCTTCAACCAACTGCGATCTGTAAACTTTAAAATCGGCAATGCCTTTAAAGTAGTTGGTATAATGCCTTCGCATTTCAAAAATGCCCAGTCGTTCGCCCTTCCAGCGAATGGAAAAATCCAAATGTTGTTTTACGATCCGTACCCGCTCGGTCATATCGGGCGATGGAAGCAATGCACCCGTTTTAATAAAATGTTTTATCTCGTTAAACACCCACGGAGCACCAATGGCAGCACGGCCAATCATTACTCCATCTACACCGTAGCGATTTTTATATTCCAATGCCTTTTGGGGCGAATCAATATCGCCATTACCAAAAACCGGAATGTGCATGCGCGGGTTTTCTTTCACTTTGCCGATCAACGTCCAATCGGCCGAGCCTTTGTACATCTGCACCCGCGTGCGGCCATGTATGGCTAAGGCTTTAATGCCGATATCTTGCAACCGCTCGGCTACTTCTACAATATTCTTCGTGCTGTCGTCCCACCCTAAACGGGTTTTTACAGTTACCGGTAACGAAGTTGCTTTTACCACCTCTTCAGTCATGCGCACCATTTTAGGAATATCCTGCAATAAAGCTGCGCCTGCGCCTTTGCAGGCCACTGCTTTTACGGGGCAACCGTAGTTAATATCAATCAGGTTAGGGTTGGCAGCCGCGGCAATCTCTGCGGCCTCGCGCATGCTATCTACATTGCCACCAAAAAGCTGAATGCCAATAGGGCGCTCGTATTCAAAAATATCCAGTTTTTGGGTACTCTTGGCCGCATGCCGAATCAGGCCTTCGCTGGAAATAAACTCGGTGTACATCAAATCGGCACCCCCGGCTTTGCATACCGCACGAAAGGGCGGATCGCTCACATCTTCCATGGGGGCGAGTAAAAGCGGGAAATCTCCCAATTCGATGGTGCCTATTTTTACCACGTTGAAATTCTGATTAAAAACTCCGTTGTTTGCGGCACAAATTTAAGTCTTTTTGTGCACATGGCCGGGCTTACAGGTATTTCGAAACGCAATCCGCTGCAGTCGGTTTTTTTTATCTTATGCACTATTGTGCTAGGCTTTTATGTGCTGGGCCCATTGGTTGGTTTGTTTGCGGCATTACCGTTCTACAATGGTTCTATGATGGAGCTTGTAGAAAAGATCATGTCGGCTGCGCTACATCCGGAAGTAAAATTACCGGTGCTCATTCTACAGGGCTTTGCCACGGGCATTGGGTTAATCGTTATTCCGTTGCTCTATCTGTCTTCCATTGAGCGGGTGCGAGCGCTGGAATGGTTTACGGTTAAACCACCCCTTGTTATTTTAATTGTGGTGCCGTTGCTGGTGCTGGCGTTTATGTTGCCCAATTCAATATTTATTGAATGGAATGCTAATTTTTCGTTTCCGGATTTTCTTAAAGAGTTTGGCACCTGGGCGCGGGCCCGCGAAGAAGCAGCAGCCGAAATCACAAAATTGTTTACGGCCTTCAACTCACCCGGTGAGTTTCTGCTGGGCTTGTTGGTTATAGCGCTGCTGCCAGCAGTGGGCGAGGAGTTGGTGTTTAGAGGTATGTTGCAGCCTGAATTCTTCCGTGCCAGTGGCAACCACCATGTGGCCATCTGGATTACCGCCTTTATCTTCAGTGCCTTTCACATGCAGTTCTTCGGATTTGTACCGCGTATGTTTTTAGGCGCCTTATTTGGTTACATATACATGTGGTCGGGTAACTTCTGGTTGCCGGTACTTGCTCACTTTGTTAACAATGCATTTATGGTAACCATGCTTTACTTAAATCAATTGCAGGTAATAACCCTCGATGTAGAATCTACCGAAGCGGCACCTTGGCCGATGGTTCTGGTGTTTACTGTTATTTTTGTAGTATTAGTTTATTATCTCTATCGGTACTTTAAGAGTAAACCTGCCGCCCTGCAATGAGCGTAAATAAATTCAGCAACCTGGTACCACGCCTGCTTACGGCAATTGCGGGTGCAGCCGCTATTGTATTTTCAATTATGTTCAGCGAGTGGACTTACTTTATCGTCTTCTTTGCCATTTGTCTGCTTTCGCTGATCGAATTCTACAAACTCTCGGGCCTGGATGGCATGTTGCCACAAAAAACATTTGGCACCATTAGCGGATTGCTTATTTTTTGCCTGTCGTTTTTTATTGAACGAGGCGATATTTCGTACCGGTATTATTTTCTCATTTTTCCGGTGGTGTCGTGTGTGTACATGATTAAGCTCTACAAAAAATTTGAGCGCAAACCTTTCACCAATATCGCTTACAATTTTTTGGGTATTTTTTACGTGGCCGTTCCCTTTGCTTTGTTAAACATTGCAACATTTGAAAACCAAGTGTACGATTACCAGATTATTTTCGGAAGCTTATTTATTCTGTGGGCCAGCGATACCGGAGCTTACTTTGCCGGAAGTTTGTTCGGCAAACGAAAATTGTTCGAACGCATCTCGCCTAAAAAATCGTGGGAAGGTTTTGCCGGTGGTGCTGTATTGGCTTTTGCATTTGCTTACGGACTTCCTTACTTCTTTAGTGCTATCGGGCACGAGCCCACCATCCGTTCGTGGCAATGGTTGGTAATAGGAGTAATAATTATTGTTGGAGGCACCTTTGGCGATTTGGTAGAGTCGCTGCTCAAGCGCAGCATCGAAATCAAAGACTCAGGCACCAGCCTGCCTGGCCATGGAGGCTTTCTGGATAGGTTTGATGGGTTATTGATTTCGGTACCTTTTATTGTGGCCTTCCTGGAGATTTTTTGATTTGAAAGTGACTTTATTCTCTCCACATATCTCCAGCAAGTTTTTTGATTTGGGAGGAATGTAACAAATCTAGCCATCTACACAATTTCTCCTTTGCATCCCGCTCATTATTCCACCTTACAACTGTATGGGAATACCGAATTTCTATATCTTTGCAACCGATTTAGCCGCCTACAATGGGCGATTTTTAGTAAATCCGCACTACGAACTAACTCTTACTAATCCATATGGCCTACATAGAACCAGCACCCCTGCTCGACAAAGAAAACCCGTTTGAAGCCATGATGTCGCGCTTCCACACTGCCTCGCAATTGCTGGGGCTGGAAGACGAAGTGTACAATGTATTAAAGTCGCCCGCCAAGCAGGTAATTGTTTCCCTGCCGGTAACCATGGACGATGGCAGCATTAAAGTATTTGAAGGCTACCGGGTTATTCACTCCACCATCCTCGGCCCTTCCAAAGGCGGCATTCGGTTCGATCCGCACGTAAACCTGGATGAAGTAAAAGCACTGGCCGCTTGGATGACGTGGAAATGTGCAGTAGTAGATATTCCGTATGGCGGTGGTAAAGGCGGTGTTACCTGCAACCCGCGCGAAATGAGTGCCGGAGAAATTGAACGCCTCATGCGCTCTTACACCCAGGCTATGATGGACGTATTTGGTCCCGACCAGGATATACCTGCGCCCGATATGGGTACCGGCCCGCGCGAAATGGCGTGGTTGATGGACCAGTACTCGCGCAACAAAGGTATGACCGTACCGGCCGTTGTTACCGGCAAACCTATTGTAATGGGCGGTTCGTTAGGAAGAACGGAAGCAACCGGCCGTGGGGTAATGGTTTCTACGCTTGCCGCGATGGAGAAACTAAAGATCAATCCGTACAAAGCGACTTGTGCCGTGCAAGGTTTTGGTAACGTAGGTTCATGGGCTGCACGCCTGTTGGCCGAACGCGGCTTAAAGGTAGTGGCCGTAAGCGATCTTTCGGGAGCATATTATAATGAGAACGGTATAGACATAGATGCAGCCATTGCGTACCGCGATAAAAACAAAGGCTCGCTGGAAGGCTATGCCGAAGTGCAGAAAATACCCGGTGCCGAGTTGCTAACCTTGCCGGTAGATGTATTGGTGCCGGCAGCAACCGAAGATGTAATTACCAGCAGCAATGCAGCAAAAATACAAGCGAAGCTGATTGTGGAGGGCGCCAACGGCCCTACTTCTTCTAAAGCCGATAATGTGATCTATGAAAAGGGAATAAGCGTGGTGCCCGATATTCTGGCCAATGCTGGCGGTGTTACTGTTTCTTACTTCGAGTGGGTGCAAAACCGCCTCGGGTATAAGTGGACTGCCGAGCGCGTTAATCGCAGAAGCGACCGGATAATGAAAGACGCATTTGATATTGTTTACAAAACTGCCACGCAATACAAAGTTTCGTTGCGCATTGCTGCCTACATGGTGGCAATTGATAAAGTGGCTAAAACCTATAAGTACCGAGGCGGTTATTAATTGAAAATTCAGGATTTAAAATTCAAACCGGGCTGCTTAAAATTTCTAATTTTGAATTTTAAATCCTGAATTTAGAATCGCGTTATGACTATCCATAAAGAGGGCCGGGGACTGATTTTAGCAACAACTACCGTTGTTGTGATTTTAAATGTGCTGGTGGCCTCGGTTCCATCATTCTTTTCTCCAGGTGTCTATTCAATTCTTTTTTATTCGGTGCTAATCATCAGCATAATCGTGCTGTTGCTGGTGCTACAGTTTTTCAGACTCCCGTCTATAGAAGTAAACAAAAATGAAAACCAGGTGCTGGCTCCGGCCGATGGAAAAGTTGTTGTAATTGAAGACACCGAAGAACCCGAGTATCTCCAATCCAAACGCAAACAGATTTCAATTTTTATGTCGCCAATAAATGTGCATGTAAATCGCATGCCGGTGGGCGGCACCATTTCGTATGCCAAGTATCACCCGGGTAAATACCTGGTGGCGTGGCACCCCAAGTCCAGTACCGAAAATGAGCGCACCACTATTGCCGTAAAAATGAAAAGTGGCACCGAGGTTTTGTTTCGGCAGATTGCCGGGGCGTTGGCGCGAAGGATTAAATGGTATGTTAAAGCCGGGCAATCGCTTGAACAAGGCGATGAGTTTGGGTTTATCAAATTCGGGTCGCGCGTAGATATTTTTTTGCCCACCAATGCAAAAGTGCTGGTTAAGTTGGGTGACATAACCCGGGGCGGCAAGACGGTAATAGCCGAGTTTTAACCTCGATTTGTATGATTCTTATCAATTTTGATAAGAATTTGTCCTGCTAACGTCCGTTTCATTCGGGTTGATTCCGTACCTTTCAAAAATGGTGTTCTCCCAGAGTGGAGGCTCCCTAATTCAACCCGATGCTTTAATCCATATCCAATGAATCTGAACCTTAAGTTCGCTAACCGCCAGCAAGATTTTTTTGTAACGCTTAACCAACGGGTAAATACTTATTTTAAAACCAATAAGATTGAGCGCACCGGAAACACCGAGATGGTTATAAAAACGGTCTTCATGCTTTCGCTGTATTTTGTACCCTACGCATTATTGATTGGTGGAATAACAACTAACCTGTGGGTGATGTTGGCCCTTTGTGTGGTGATGGGTCTTGGTATGGCAGGCATTGGTCTTTCTATAATGCACGATGCCAACCATGGCTCTTATTCCAACAAAAGCTGGGTTAACAACCTGCTGGGTCTTACCTTAAATGTGGTGGGTGGGCATGCCCTTAATTGGAAAGTACAGCATAATGTGTTGCATCACACCTATACCAATATTCACGATGTAGATGAAGATATTAGTCCCCGCGGAGTGTTGCGCATGGCCCCCGAATCGAAATGGATACCCATGCATAAATACCAACATTACTACGCCTGGTTTTTTTATGGTTTAATGACTCTGGTGTGGGTGTTTGTAAAAGATTTTGTACGCTTGATAAAATACCAGCGCGATGGCTTGATAAAAAAGCAAAAGACAACTGCGGTGCGCGAGTGGCTATTTATGCTTACCACCAAGGCGATTTACTTTACCTACATCTTTGTAGTGCCTATGCAGGTATTAAATCTGAGCTTTGGCCAGGTTTTAATTGGCTTTCTGGTAATGCATTACATAGCAGGTTTTATTCTGGCCATTATCTTTCAACCGGCCCATGTGGTAGAAGGTACAGAATACCCCCTGCCCGATGAAAACGGAAACCTGGAAAACAATTGGGCTATTCATCAACTGCACACCACCACCAATTTTGGCCATAGAGAAAAATTATTTTCGTGGTACGTGGGGGGCTTAAACTACCAGGTAGAACATCATCTTTTTCCAAACATCTGCCATGTGCATTACCGGGCTATTGCTGGTATTGTAGAACAAACAGCTACCGAATTTGGCTTGCCGTACAAATCCAAGCCCACCTTTTTACAAGCTATAGTAGCCCATGCCCGGCAATTAAAGTGGTTGGGGCACCGCCCCGATTTACGGCCGGCAACGGTTGCCCAGGCAGCCTGAGGGTTAGTTTAAAACTTCTTGCAGTACCGGCAACGATTTTATTTCGCCAAAACCATCGATGTGCGTTTGATAAAACCGCAGCAGGCAGGTGAGTAAACTTTTACGTTGACTATGCGATATAGGTAGAGTAGCATGGTAATCCAACAATAAAAATTGCCCCAGTAATTTTTCTTCGGGTTCGTCTAGCCAGTGGGCACCCAACACCTCGCGGGTATGGTTAGGCGCAAAGCCGAGATGCCGGCTTAAACCAATCAAAAAATGCAAATGGAAATTTTCAGGTTTGGATTGCTGATCCAATGCCATTAAGGCTTCAGCTATGAAGGTATAAATTTCTGATGCGTGACTCTGTTCCTTTACAGCTTTGTTAAGCACTTCGTTTAGAAACAGCGCAATTGTAGATTTAGAGACTTCGCGGGTAAGTGTACTGTACGGATAAAAACATTTTACTTCTTTTATGCGCATAATGTTTCCGTTCTCTTTGTGATACACCACTAACTCCAGCAAGGTTAAGGGTTGAAACAATGCGGCTTTACTTTTTTTCGAGTGGGTGCGCACGCCATTTACAATGTAGCTCTGCAAGCCAAATTGTTCGGTAAAAATGTTTACGATTACCGAAGTATCGCCATACGGTGTTTGCCTGAAAACAATTCCCTTGGTTTTAACCAGCACGGTTTACTCGTTCTTTTTTTTTGTTTCGTTATAAAAGGCCTGGCGGCTGCGGGCTTCGTAGGTATTCTTTTCGCCTAATAAAACTTGCTTGTGGTTATCGGATAGCCGATAGGAAAACGAAGCCAACTCACCGGTTTGAGCACAGATGGCGTGCACCTTGGTTACATACTCGGCCACAGCCAGCAAGAAGGGCATGGCCCCAAAGGGTTTTCCTTCATAGTCCATATCCAGGCCGGCTACAATTACCCGCTTGCCATTATTGGCTAAGGTATTACACACTTCTACAATGGCTTCGTCAAAAAACTGAGCTTCGTCTATGCCCACTACATCGCACTCGCCTGCCAGCAACATAATGTCCGATGCAAACTGAACAGGAGTGCTGCGGATTTCCCGTTCGTTATGCGACACAATTTTTTCGGTGTGGTAGCGGGTGTCCAACGCAGGTTTAAAAATTTCAACCTTTTGTTGAGCAATAAGTGCCCGGTTAAGTCTGCGAATCAGTTCTTCGGTTTTGCCGCTAAACATGCAGCCGCAGATCACTTCGATCCAACCGCTTTTTCCTGAGGGCGATGTTCGGCCAATGTTGGGCTCAATAAACATGCGTGCAATTTAGGGATTAGATATTGTAAAATCTGAAAGTAAACAATCAGTCGGTATAGTTTAGATGGGGTAGCTTGCACTGCTGGGGAATGCGCACCCGGCAGGTATCAACTACTGCAGCCTGGCAGGCAAGCCGCTCGTTAGCGGCCAGTTCGCCCTGTATGCGATACAGTTCTTCTGCCGGGGTTAAAGGTTTAAAGGCAGCGCTACCGGCTACAATAACAAATTTACAGGTGGTACATCGTCCCTTGCCGCCACAGGCATGCATCCAATCCACCTGGCTTTGGTGCATAAGCGTTAGTACCGTACTGCCCGCATTGCCAGTAACTTCCTTTTGGCCCAAATTTTCAATTACTATCTTTACCATGCGTTGTACGAAGCAACAAGAATACAAAATAAGCCCGGCATGGATGAAAGAATAAAATTAAAGGCCATAGAGCACTACGCCATTCAGGCGGCCAATCAATTGGCAGAAGGTTTTTTTTCGCGCAAAGCGCGGATAACAGGCCCCGAAATTCTCTCGCTGTGCGAAGTAAAGCAGGTAAACTTTTTTATTCTTCATGATTTACTTACAACCTGGCAGCAAGAGGTACAGAATTTTAAAAGTCCGTATTTCGACTACGATGCAAAGCCGGTGGCGGAAGCCTTAAGCCAGTTTCAAAACACGCTCAGCAATCATATCTCAATTGGCAAATCTGATTTTTTGCCCTTGTTGAAACGCGGTATTAGTCAAACGTTGTTTTTGATTTTAGACCCGTATGATTTTTATGCCGAGTTGTTGGATAGTAAAACCGACCCGTTGCCGCTTGCTTATCTCGACAATCAGGTGAAGTACGTAAAAATCAACAAAGCTCCGCTGGAGAAACTTGTTGCCCGGCTTAAAGAAAAAAATCAACAGGCTTTGTCTGGCAAAGAAGCTTTCGCCTGGCTAGATCAGATTCTGGAAGAGGTAAACTTTACACCCGAAGATGTAGAACCCTACCTGGCGGTTTTTGGAAAAATTGTGCCCTTGCAGGTAACAGATTTTTTTGAAGCCAAACCGGTTGTAGTTGAACCGGCCCCAACTCCGCCTGTGGAAATTAAACAAACCGAGTTGAAGCCGGTAGCGCCTGTTGTAAGCACGCCTGTTACTACCGAAATAAAAACAACGTTAGCCGACAACCTGGCTAAACAAAAAATTACGCGACTAAAAGAAAGCCTTACAATAAATCAGAAGTTCATGTTCACGAAAGTGCTCTTTCATGGCGACTTTGAGATTTTTACGGAAGCCATCGAAAAGTTAGACCGGATGGATAACATGGCTCAGGCCCAACGGTTTATTGACGATGGGTACCCCGATTGGGATAGGGAGGGCGAAGAATACCTCGAGTTTCTGGAAATAGTGCAGAGCAGATTTCGCTAATCAAATTCGCTGCAGCACCTGGCTTCGGTGCGAGTCGAGCTTTAACAGAATAAACAGCAGCGTGGTAAAACTCCACAATGCCGAACCTCCGTAGCTAAAGAAGGGCAGGGGAATACCAATTACAGGAAATAACCCGATGGTCATGCCGATGTTAATAGCAAAGTGAAAAAAGAAAATGCTGGCAACGGAATACCCGTAAGCCCGCGCAAAGCGGTTCTTCTGTCGTTCGGCAATAAAAATAATTCGCTGCATAAAAAAGATAAAGAGCACCACTATTACCAGACTTCCGAGCCAGCCGTGTTCTTCGCCAATCGTACAAAAAATAAAATCGGTACTCTGCTCCGGTACAAAATCAAACTTGGTTTGGGTGCCTTTTAAAAATCCTTTACCCGAAAAACCACCACTACCAATTGCAATTTTAGACTGTGTAACATTCCAGTTAATACCCATGGGGTCGAAGTTAGGGTTAACCAGGGCCTCCAGCCGTTTCTTGTGCCGCTCGGGCAGTAAATTGTTAATTACATAATCAAAACTTTCGATAGTGCCTATTAAAAGCAACGCCCCAAAGGTGAGTGTTACGATGCGTTTAACGGTACGCTTGCCAAAAATGATAAGTAATACCAGCACACCACCAATTAAACCGTGCAGGTACAATTGGTTTTCTACTATCAACGTTAAAATTGCCAATGCAGCCATTGCAATGCCTACAATCAAAATGAAAGGCGACATGCCCTCGCGGTAGAACACGAGTAAGAACGAAAGAAATACCAGCGCTGTACCAAAGTCTTTCTGAAGAATAATTAACCCCATAGGCACCAGCATGAGTACAAACAGAATGGCCTGGTTGCGCAGGCTATCCATTTTAAAACCAACGCTGCCAATAAATTTAGAAATGGCAAGGGCTGTAATAAATTTTGCAAATTCAGACGGTTGCACGCCAAACGAACCAATGCCTATCCACGATTTATTACCTCCCACTTCTTTACCAATAAGCGGTATTAACATTAATACGAATAGAATAACGGCATAGAAGATATACGCAAACGTTTCGTAAAAGCGCATGTCGATAATAACAATGGCCAGGATGATGAACACCGAAGCCGCAATGAACATGAGTTGCCGGCCTGAATTTAATCCTAAGTCAAAAATGGATTGGTTGGCGGTTTCGTCATATACGGCTGCAAAAATGTTGAACCACCCAAGTGCCACCATTAAAAGATATAGCAGCACCGAGATCCAATCTAATTTACCTGATATGTCGGCTTCGCGGCTCATTCAAACTTGTTATTGAGAACATACTGCTCAATGTGAGGTCGTTTGGTGGCGCCAAACAAATATTTTTCAATCATTAAGCTGGCAATGGAAGCAGCGGCCCGGGCACCCTGGCCTGCATCTTCCACATATACCGAAATAGCAATTTTTGGATTATCGCGCGGAGCGAAGGCAATAAATACCGAATGATCAAATAAAGGCGGAGCATTTTGTACCGTTCCGGTTTTACCGCAAACAATTACGCCAGCCAATTTAGCGCGGTATTGGCCGGTACCCTCTTCAACTACCTTTTGCATGGCATCTACTGCAACAATAAAATACGAAGAGTCGATAGTAGTATAGTGGCGTTGCGTGTAGTGTGGAAGTGGCTGGCCATTTTCGCCTATGGCTTTTACCAGGTGCGGTGTGTAGTAATAACCCCGGTTGGCAATGGTGGCTGCAAAGTTTGCCATTTGTATGGGCACCACCAGGTTTTCGCCTTCACCAATGGCAATAGAATAAATGTTAGAGAATTTCCAGGGGCGGTTGCGATAGGCTCGGTCGTAATAGGCCGGTGTAGGAATCAGGCCATCTTTTTCGTTGGGCAAATCGATGCCCAGGCGTTTGCCAAACCCAAAACTGGTAATGTGCTTATTCCATTCTTCTAACCCAATGCGCGTATCGGCAAACGGATCGTTTACAATACCTTTATTGAGCATGCGCCTGAGCACGTTGTGGAAGTACGGATTGCATGAATTGGCAATGGCACCGCGCAAGTCTTCATTGCTGTGTGCCCCGTGGCAGTTGATTACGGAACGATCGCACCGGATGCGTGTGTCGGGGGTTAGTACTTTTTCCTGGAGGGCCGTCATTGCCTGGGCAATTTTAAAAATGGAACCCGGGCGGTATTGTGCCATCAGCGGGCGGTTGAACAATGGCTTGAGCGAATCGCTGCTGATGAGTTTGAAATTGGAACTATAGTAGCGGCCGGTAAGCAGCGAAGGATCGTACGAAGGGCCGGAAACAAGGGATAGAATTTCTCCGCTGGCAGGTTCAATGGCAACAATGGATCCGGCTTTCCCTTTCATTAAAAACTCGCCATACTGTTGCAGGTCTAAATCAATACCGGTATAGAGGTTGGCGCCCGGTACCGAAAGCGTATCGTACTCGCCATTTTTAAACGATCCTTTCTCTATTCCTTTTACATTGCGAAGTTTAAAACGTACACCCCGTTTGCCACGAAGAAACTCTTCGTAAAATGCTTCTATTCCACTTTGGCCTACATAGTCGCCTTGTTTGTAAATGCCGGAAGCATCGCGGGCCAGGTTTTCTTTGCTGATTTCGCTTACATAACCCAATGCGTTGGCCAGCGTGGGCGATTGGTACGCACGCGTTGTTCGCGCCTGTACATAAAACCCGGGAAACTCATCCAGATGATCCTGAATGCGGGCAAAGTCGATGTTGGAAAGTTGATTTAAAAAGAGCGTAGGCTTATAAGGCGAGTATTCCTTGCGCGCTTTCATTTCCCTAAACTTTGCGCGAAGTTCCTGCCGCGATAATCCTACTACGGTACAAAAGCGGGCCGAATCAAACTTCTTTACTTCTTTCATCACCACCTGAATGTCGAACTCGGGGGTGTTGTACACTATTAATTTATTATTGCGGTCGTAGATCAATCCCCGAAAGGGGTACTCTACCTGGCGCATGATTGCATTGCCATCGGCCAGTTCGGCATAGCGGTTGTCGGCAACCTGAATAAAGAAAAGCCTGACGAGAAAAATAAGTCCCACCAAAGCAACCACCACTTGCACTATTTCTCTCCGGCCCTCGTTCATAGGCGTTTGCGTTGCGGAATTAAATATTGAAGCAGCACAATCGCAGTCATGGTAAACAGCAGGCTGGCAACAATCTTAAGCATGGTAAACCAAAACATTCCGGTGCCAGCGGCTTCTACAAAAAATAATACCAGGTGATGCAAAAACACAAGGGGCAACGTATAAACAACAAACCACTGCAGGCCTTGTGCCGCAAGGGTAGCCGATGCGCCAGAGTCATACCCACCTTGGGGGGTAATAGTGGCCAGCCAGAAGTTGCGCAAATAGGCTACCAGCACGGTAGCCAACGCATGCAAGCCCAGGCTATCGTAAAATATGTCGATGGTAAACCCCAGTATAAAACCAACCCCCATAAGCACCAGTGTATTGGTTTCTATCGGCAGTAAAAGTATGAATGCAATGTAGAGGAGGCAAAAGGAAGCGTTGAAGACAACCAGGTTGCGTAGCACCAACACCTGCACCAGGATGTAGAGTATAAAGTAGATTACCTGTATTAAGCCACCCCGGTTCATTTTATTTCGCCTATGGTTCTAAGTTGCAACGAATCTTTTTCTGCCAGCAGTTTGCTTTTTATTACTTCCACAAATGCGAGCCGCCCAAAGTCTTGTGCCAGTTCAATCCGGATATCCCAGAAGGGGGCTTCGGGTTTTAAGGTGGCCTCGCGTATGTACCCAATGGGTATTCCTTGCGGGAATACGGCATTGTAACCGGAGGTGATGATGGTGTCGCCTACGATGGGGTGCGCATGGCGCGGAATAAATTGCAAGGTAGAGTAACGCATGTTTACGCCATCCCAGCGCACCGTTCCAAAATGATTGCTGCGCTTAATAGATCCTGAAACCTGCTCGTCCACATTTAGTAACGAAATTACTACTGCAAAATGATTGGAAACGGATTTTACTTTGCCCACGGCTCCGCCATCGCCCACTACGGCCATGCCGGGTGCAAGGCCATCGGCCATGCCTTTATTGATGGTAATAAAATTTTTGTAGTGCTGCGTTGCGTTAGCCAGTACTTTGGCGCTTACAAACTCAAACTGGTTTACGCGCAAACTATCGGTGGTGCCTTCGGTTAGCTCAATAAGGGCGCGCTGCAATTCGTTGCGCAAGTGGGCATTTTCGTTGGCAAGGTCTTCGTTAATCGATCGCAACGCAACATATTCTCTTACGCCCTGCGAAAAGCCCAATAAGCGGGCAGCTACTTGGTTAGAGGAGTTAAAGTATTTGCTGCTTTGGTACTGATTGTTTTCAATAATGAGCCACGCACACAGGATCTCAAGAAGCAGGAAGGTTAAAAAAGCCCGGTACTCGTAAATGAAATTTAAGAGCCGCTCCATTTCAATCAGGTCATCAGTACTTTGCGGTAATGATCCAGATTTTTTAAGGCTGCACCCGTGCCCCGTACTACGGCCCGCAGCGGATCGTCAGCTACGTGAATGGGCAGTTTTGTTTTAAGGGAAAGCCGTTTGTCCAGGCCGCGCAACATAGCCCCGCCACCGGTAAGGTAAATACCTTGCTCATAAATATCGGCCGATAGTTCCGGGGGCGATAACTCCAACGCTTTCAATACGGCTTCTTCCAGTTTGGAAATGGATTTATCTAACGCGAAGGCAACTTCTGAATACGAGATTTTAATTGTTTTAGGAATACCCGTCATCAGATCGCGTCCGCGGATTTCATAGTCTTCGGGTCCGTCATCTAATTCGGTAAGGGCCGAACCTACTTCAATCTTAACCCGTTCAGCCGAACGCTCGCCAATTAACAGGTTATGCTGCCTGCGCATATAATCCAGAATGTCGCGATTAAAGGTGTCGCCTGCAATGCGAATCGACTGATCGCAGACAATCCCTGAAAGGGCAATTACAGCAATATCAGTAGTGCCCCCGCCAATATCTACAATCATGTTGCCTACGGGCTGCTCAATGTCTATTCCAATACCGATGGCCGCGGCAATGGGCTCGTGAATCATGTACACTTCTTTCGCATTGGCGTGTTCGGCCGAGTCGCGCACGGCACGTTTTTCTACTTCGGTAATAGCCGAAGGAATGCAGATTACCATCCGCAAAGACGGTGGAAACAACCTGCGGCCGGTGTCGATGAGTTTAATCATGCCCCGGATCATCATTTCGGCAGCATGAAAATCGGCAATTACACCTTCTTTAAGAGGCCGGATAGTTTTGATGTTGTCGTGTGTTTTCTCGTGCATTTGCATGGCTTCGCGGCCAATTGCCAGCACTTTGCCACTGGAGCGGTCGAGCGCAATGATGGAGGGTTCGTCAACCACCACTTTGTCTTTATGAATGATTAGGGTATTGGCAGTGCCCAGGTCTATGGCGATGTCCTGAGTAAAAAAGTCGAAAAGTCCCATTCGGTACTAAGGTTAAAAAGTTACGAAGCCCGAAATTACTGAAATAATCCTGGGAATTTTATGCGTATTCGACCGAAAAACTTACAGCCGGGGTTGATACTCTATAACATCCAATCCGGCAATACCACTAAAAACCTTATCGGCCGCTATTAGTGGCAAGCTTAGTACTTTGGATGTAGCAGCCATTATCGCATCGGGTACCTTGATGGACTTATATTTTCGTAAACGGGCGGCCTCTAGGCTAATTTTGTTGTTGCTGTGAACCACGGTGGAGAATCCTATAAATTTTTCAATTACCCGCTCGGTCTGATTACTGATTTTCTGACTTTTCAGTTATAAATGAGATAAAAACATTATTGTTATCCAGAAGCACTTCAATAGTAGAGTCGCCATTAAGATGATATATTACTATGTTGGTATCAACGAGAATTTTATTTCCACTCATCTCTTAACTTTCGTTGAAGTTCAACCGGGTTGCCATCAAACTTTACTTTTCCCGTAAATAACTTTGACGGGAACCCTTTTTTATCCTTTTCTTTTATTTTGCGCAACTTATTTTCGATGGATCTTTTTGATTCGCCTCGTTTTATTTTAACCACGGTATTCATGCGCTTATAATTTTTGTTGAAGGCCACATGGCCAGTTCATCTTACCAAGTATATTGAAAATCGGAAATTAATGCTTGAAGTGGCGGATGCCGGTAAACACCATCGCCATGTTGTGGGTATCGCAAAAGGCGATAGAGTCTTGATCTTTAATGGAGCCGCCTGGCTGTATAACGGCTTCAATTCCGTGTTCGTGGGCAATCTCCACACAATCCGGAAACGGAAAGAATGCATCGGACGCCATTACCGCACCTTTAAGATTAAACCCAAAAGCTTTTGCTTTTTCGATAGCTTGCCGCAGCGCATCTACTCGGCTGGTTTGGCCTACACCGCTGGCCAGCAACTGACCGTTTACTGCCAGAACGATGGTGTTCGATTTGGTGTGCTTACAGATTTTACTCGCAAACAGGAGTGCCTCTACTTCGGTTGCCGTAGCTATGCGCTTGGTAACCGGCTTTAAATCTTCTTTCGAATCGGTTTTCAAATCAAGATCTTGTTCAATTACTCCGTTAAGCAGACTCTTAAATTGCCGTGTGCCGGTAAGGGGTTGTTTTTGTTGAAGAATGATGCGGTTCTTTTTTGTTGTAAGCAGGTTAAGGGCAGCCGGTTCGAAATCCGGTGCAATTAAAATTTCAAAAAACAATTTGTTCAATTCTTCGGCTGCAGCCAGATCAATTGGTTTGTTGCATGCCAACACCCCGCCAAATGCCGAAACGGTATCGGCCTGGAAGGCTTTGAGGTATGCGGCTTTAACATCGGCACCGGTAGCCACCCCGCAGGCATTGGTATGTTTGATAATTACAAAGGCGGTCTCGCCCTCAAATTCTTTTACCAGGTTTACAGCGGCATCCACATCCACCAGGTTGTTATACGAAAGTTCTTTGCCGTTTAATTGCTCGAATAAGCTTTCCAAATCGCCATAGTAGATACCCTGCTGGTGCGGGTTTTCGCCATAGCGAAGTTCTTTACCTTGCTGTATGCTGGCTTTGAAGCGCGGCAGCCGCTGCTCTTTATTAAAATACTGGAAGATGGCAGAATCGTAATGCGAGGTAACATCAAAAGCCAGGGCTGCAAACTGTTTTCGATCGACAAGATCGGAGTATCCGTTTTTCGCGTGAAGCAATTCCAGCAAACGGGAATAGTGAGTGCGCGCTGAAACAATCAGCACATCGTTAAAATTTTTGGCGGCCGCTCGTATTAATGAGATTCCGCCAATATCAATTTTCTCAATAATGTCTTCCTCGCTGCCGCCTTTGGCAACGGTTTCTTCAAAGGGATAGAGGTCCACAATTACCAAATCAATCGGGCCGATTTTAAATTCTTTAGCCTGACTAAGGTCGCCACTGTTTTCGCGCCTATAGAGAATGCCACCAAAAATGGCGGGGTGCAAAGTTTTAACGCGGCCACCAAAAATAGAAGGGTAGTTGGTAAGGTTTTCTACAGGCACTACCGGGTAGCCTAACTTTTCAATAAACTCCTGGGTGCCTCCGGTAGAAACAAATTCAACTCCTTGTTTGCCTAAAAAGTGAATGATGGGTTCGAGGTTGTCTTTATAAAAAACAGAAACCAGTGCGCGGGTAATTTTTACAGATGCCATTGGAGGTTAAAAGTGAGGTGCAAAAATGGTGATAATAGCTATTCCGCGCAAAGGCGCTAAGCCCGAAAGCCTGGCCACAATTATGAACTTGTGAGAGGGATTACGTTTGCTAGTTGATCTTTGCCGGTAGCAACCTTCGTGTGAGAAAAAACTTATTTCTCAAATCCGCTAAAATGAAAGTGGTTAAAGTAGCAATGATTATGGACTAACCAGTGGCGCCAGGCATCATTAATCGCTCAGGTTCTACTTTTTACCGGCAACGTTTCCGTCTATCAGTCCTTTAATAAAAGCATAGAGCCCAATCACAAACAAAATAGGGGGATAGTAAAATATATAACCAGCGGCTAACCCACCAAAAAACCACACCGCGGCAATAACCATCATAACAACACCACCCAGCACACCTTTTTTTATTCCAGCTTTTTCAGGTGCAAATGTGCCCCCGCTATTTTCCTCTACAGCAGCTTTTTCTAAAGCAACAAGGCGGTCGGCCTCGGGTTGATCTAAACTAAATGTGGGCAGGTTCCTTCGAATGCCGGCTTTGCGTTGGTTAAGCCGCAAACCAATCCTGTGTTAAGGTCCATTTTGCGGTTTAAGCAAATCTTGCAATACTTTAGTCTTTCTTCCAGCGTCATAATGCAGGGTTAATAGTTTCTTCAAGATAAAATGTAATGCACCACTGGTGCAACTTGAATGCAAGAAATATCCTTAGCCTGAGCTTGCTGTGGCGGGGGGTGTTCTAAAATCCTAAACGCAAACGGAAATCAGATGTCACGTTCTTCAAACGCTTCTGCTTCAATGCTAAAGTCATCGGCATCCATAAAAGCCGGAAACTTATCGCGGTAAGCTTGCAACGCATGCGCATTGAGCGACATGGTTTTAACTGTTTCTACATCTTCTACAGAAAAAAACGTATCGCCTTTAGGGCCAATAAAGGTAGAGAGTCCGTTGTATTCTATGCCATTGCCATCCAACCCCACGCGGTTTACACCCACTGTATAGCTAAGGTTTTCGATAGCGCGGGCTTTCAATAAAGTTTCCCATGCATTAGCACGCACTTTAGGCCAGTTGGCAACGTACACCAGCAAATCGTACGAAGGTTTTTTGAGCGAAGCATTCCATCGGTTACGGCTCCACACCGGAAAGCGCAGGTCGTAACAAATCAGCGGGCAGATTCGCCAGCCTTTCCAATGGCCAATCAGTAAACTTTCGCCTGGCGAAAACACCTGGTGCTCTTCGGCCATGCGAAAAAGGTGGCGCTTATCGTATGTTTTAAAAGTTCCGCCTGGCTCCATCCACAGTAGCCGGTTGTAAAACCGGTCGTGTACATTGGCGATAAAACTTCCCAAAATTAATGCCCCGGTCTGGTCGGCCATTTGGCGCATCCATTTGGTAGTGCGCATGTTCATGTGCTCGGCCAGCTTGGGCGCACGCATGGTAAAGCCGGTGGTAAACATTTCAGGCAGCACAATCACATCCGTTGATTCTCCAATCTGCCAGATTTTCTCCTCAAACATGGCCAGGTTGGCGCCAATTTCTTCCCAGTGAAGATCGGATTGAATAACGGTGATTTTTAAGTCTTGCATGGCGTAAAACGGGACTGCAAAGAAAGCAAGTTTACGGCTAAATGGGAAACTTAAATTCTTTGATTTAGTCCTTACAAATCTGGAATTGGATTCCGTATTTGTAAGGTTAAAGCTTGGATAAAATCTCCCCGGCTTTTTCCAGTGTGGCTTCGCTTTTGGCAAAACAGAAGCGCAAAAGGTGCTGGTTATCTCCGTTCTGGTAAAAAGCAGACACCGGGATGGGCGCCAGTTTCAGTTCGCGGGTCATCCACTCGGCCATTTCCTTTTCGGGCAGATCTTTGACACCCGCATACGATAACAATTGAAAATAACTTCCTGAACACGGTAATGGTTGCAACGAGGAACTTTTTAGCTGGTTAAGAAAAAAGTCCCGCTTCTGCTGATAGAATCTTCCTAGACCAAGATAATGATCTGGATTACCCAGGTACTCGGCCAACGCTAACTGCACCGGTGTGTTTACACTAAACGTAATAAACTGATGCGCTTTTCGGATTTCGCGGGTAAGATGTTCGGGAGCAACCGCATACCCAACCTTCCAACCCGTGGCATGAAATGTTTTTCCAAATGAAAATACGGCTACACTCTGCTGCGCAAGGTTTGGATATTTTAAAACACTCTCGTGCGATGCGTTGTCGAAGATGATGCGTTCATAAACCTCATCGCTTAACACAATGATATTGTTGGCCTGAACTATTTGCTCAAGTTGTTTCAGATCTGCTTCGCGCAGAATAGAACCTGTTGGGTTGTGTGGAGTATTGACAATAATTAAACGTGTGCGCGGTGTTAGGGTGTCTCTTACCTGTTGCCAATCGATAGCAAAGTGTGGCGGCTTTAAACTCAGGTGTAGGGGCACCCCGCCATTTAGCCGGATGGAAGGATCGTACGAATCGTAAGCCGGGTCAAACACAATAACTTCATCGTTTGCTTTTACCAATGCAGCAATGGTCGAAAACAATGCTTCGGTACCACCCGCGGTAATGGTTACTTCTGTTTCAAAGTCTGTTATGCGGTTGTAGGTTTTGGTTACCAAATCAGCAATCGCCTGGCGCAACGCTACTGTCCCGGGCATGGGCGCATATTGATTATGTCCGGCTTTCAGGTTTTTATAGATCAGGTCAATTAATTGCTGCGAAACTTCAAAATCGGGAAAGCCTTGTGATAAATTAAGCGCGCCCTCTTCCAGGGCCATGCGCGACATAACCGTGAAGATGGAGGTGCCCACATCGGGCAGGCGGGTGGAGAGGTTCATTTAAGTTGATCTTTATCAATTCCTGCCTGCTTTAGAATGGAATAGAAAGTACCCTTAGGTAAATCTCTACTTCCATGAACGGGTACTACAGTAATCTTTTTGGTTTTTAGATTTTCATAAATGTGATGACTGCCCTTGGATCGTTTGAATTCAAAGCCATTATTCTTTAACACCTTAATCAGGTATTGTGCGGAATAATTCAAGCAGTTTGAAGATTAATGGAGTATTCCAAGGTTTCACTATCATCCGGAATAGTTTCGCCTTTTTCCTGGAGATGTTCAATGTAAACCTCAATTGCCTCTTTGGCCATGGATATGGCGTGATCCACACTTTCTCCATAGGTGATGCAGCCAGGAAGAGCGGGTACTGTAGCGGTGTAGCTCCCTTCTGGTTCTTTGGTTAATAGAATTTTATAGGTAAGATTTCGCATCGGCTTCTAAGGTAATCAATATCCATTACTTCTTCAATGGTGCTGCAATCCGATACTCCGTATCCACATCGCCTTTGCTAATGTTGGTGAGTTTACTCTTCAACATGCGCTTCTTAAGTGGGCTTAGATAATCCACAAAAAGTTTTCCTTCTATGTGGTCGTACTCATGCTGAATAATGCGTGCCTTCATACCGCTAAACTCTTCGTCAAACGCATTCCAGTTTTCATCAAAATATTTAATGCGAACAGTTTCTTTGCGTAAAACTTCCTCGCGGATATTTGGAATGCTCAGGCACCCTTCTTCAAAGGGCCATTCATTTCCATATTCATCCGTTATCTGCGGGTTAACAAATGCTTTCTTAAAATCCTTCAGCGTAGGCTCGTCTTGCAGGCCGGTACCGTCCACTACAAAAAGCCGAATGCTCTTACCAATCTGTGGCGCAGCCAGCCCAATACCATTGGCTTCGTCCATGGTTTCAAACATATCGGCAATTAGCTGGGTAAGGTCAGTGCCTTTCTCTATATCGGTGGCGCGCTTGCGCAAAACTGCATCGCCATACATTACAATCGGGTAAATCATCTTGGGTTGTTGAACTGCAAAGGTAAAAAAAGGTTCTCAAAAAAGGTTGGCAAGCGATGTACGAAGCTCTTACCCGCGCATGGTTAAAAAGTCCTGCAGGATAATCACCGCGCTAATCTTATCCACGTTCCCTTTGGTTTGCCGGTCTTTCTTCTTTACTCCACCAGCAAGCATGGCCTGCTGCGCTATAGACGAGGTAAACCGTTCGTCTATGGTGGTAATAGGAATGGCGGGAAAGGTGGCTTTAAATTTTTCTATAAAACTTCGCACGGCCGGTGCTGTATCGGAGTCGGTATTGTTTAATTTTTTGGGTAACCCGATTACCACTTCTTCTACCAGCTCTTTTCCAAAATAGGTTGTGAGGTACACGAGCAAGGTGTCAGTAGCTACTGTCTCTAATGCGGTAGCAATTATTTTTAGCGGATCGGTAACAGCCAAACCGGTACGTTTGGTTCCGTAATCAATGGCCAGCAATCTTCCCATTAGTTGAATTTGGAGCGCTCGAAAAACTTTCGCTTTACCTCATTTTCCAGAGCCATCGCTTTCGGAAAGAGAATTTCATTTTCTACGCGGGCATGGGTAATCAGGCTTTTTTCAAACTGCATGAGTTCAGTATAAATTACCTTCACATGCAGGGGCGCATCGGGTGGCAGGTAATAGTCTTTTGTTATTTTGCGAATGCCCTCCATTTCGTCATCGTGGGCTTCGTGTTCTACGGCACATTTTTGCAGCGAACTTTTCTCCATCATAAAATAAAGTTTGGAAGGGTTGGCTCTTCCGTGCGCAGCCTTTTCCAAAAGATTTATGTAGGTAAAAAGTGTGTCTTCCTCTTCATAAATGTGATGAATAAAGTCTTCGAGAAAAAGCGGGAACAACACCTTCAAATCGCGCTCTACCTGCATGAACTGCGCATGGTTAGCTTTAAAATTTTCTACCAGCCTGCCAATGTAGGGCAACTTATGTTTTACAAAAATAAAATGGGCGTGCTTCAAGTATTCAATAATCAGATCGAGCGGGTAGCTCATCAGGGGCAGTTCTGCTTCGGTAAAGTTAGCCCCGGGTTGCTCCAGTTCTTTTAAGACACTCTCAACCTGTAGCCCCCGCTCGCGGCACACGTGCTCCAGGGTGTGCTCAGAATATTCGTAAAACCGAATGCCAAAATAGTACAAAACATAGGCTCGCACCGGATCCTGCTCAACTAACGCTGCTATGCTAAGGCTTTTCAAAGGCTTTTACCAAAATTGATTGGTAAATATACAAAGCGGGGTGCCGAAAAATTAACCTCTCAACAATTAATTTGAAACTTCCGTTAAAGTAACTTTCGGCAAGTTTAATGTTATGGAAGCGCAGAAGAATTCATCGTACCAAATTGGCCTACCGCTTATTCTTTGTATCGGCCTGGCTGCAGGGGTGCTTATTGGCACCAGTCTTACCAACAAACCCGGTGGGGAGTCTATCAATCAGGATGTTCAAAAATTCAGAGAAGTACTGGGGCTGATAAAAAATGACTATGTGGACGAAGCGGAAACCAATAAGCTGGTGGAGGAAGCCATCGAACAAATGCTGGGCAAATTAGACCCGCACAGCTCCTACCTGTCGGCCCAGGACCGGATAGCCGCTACCGAAGATTTACAAGGGAATTTCGAGGGTATAGGCATTGAGTTTAATATTTTTCACGACACGCTGGTGGTGGTTACAGCCCTAAGCGGGGGGCCATCGGAGTCGGTGGGGTTAATGGCCGGAGATAAAATTGTGAAAGTGAACGATAAGGTTATTGCCAGCGTGGGCCTAACCAACCGCGATGTGCAGAAATACCTGAAAGGCCCGAAAGGCACCGAAGTAAAGATTGAAGTAATCCGCAAGAGCAGCACCACACCCATTACGTTCACCATCATTCGCGATAAAATCCCTCAGTTTTCAGTTGATGCTGCCTACATGATCGATAGCGAAATCGGCTACATAAAAGTTAACCGGTTTTCGCAAACAACGTATGCCGAAGTGAAAGAGAGCCTGAGCAAACTGAAGCGCCAGGGTATGAGTAAACTTATCCTCGACCTGCAAGGAAACCCGGGGGGTTATCTGGATCAGGCCGTAAATGTTGCCGATGAGTTTTTGAGCAAGGGCGAAAAGATTGTTTTTACCAGGGGCCACGAAAACCGCTATAACGAAGAGCACAATGCCACCGAGCGTGGCGACTTTGAGCAGGGAGATTTGATTGTGTTGGTTAGTGAAGGAAGCGCCTCCGCCTCGGAGATTGTTGCCGGTGCCTTGCAGGACAATGACCGGGCTTTGATTGTGGGCCGAAGATCGTACGGCAAGGGCTTGGTGCAACGGCCCTTTCGCCTTACCGATGGCTCGGAGGTACGGCTTACCATTTCCAGGTATTACACACCCAGCGGGCGTTCCATTCAAAAACCATATTCAAATCTGAACGAGTACGATAAGGATATTGCCAAGCGGTACAAGAACGGGGAGTTCTTTTCGGCCGATAGCATTCATTTTAGCGATTCGTTAAAATTCACAACCTTAAACGGGCGCTCGGTTTATGGTGGTGGTGGCATAATGCCCGATTATTTTGTGCCGCTCGATACAACCCAACACAGCGCGTACTTTAACGAACTGTTTGCTGCCAACGTGTTGCGCGAGTACGCATTTAAGTATGCCGAAGAGCACAAAACGGCTTTGCGCGAAAAGGGCTACACCGATTACCTCCGGAATTTTGAAGTAACCGATGTAATGTTGAGCCGGGTTGTGGTAATGGGTATTCAAAATAAAATTGCAGCCAAGCCACGCGATCTGCAAAAGAATAAGCAGTACTTCCAACTATATTTGAAAGCCGAAATTGCCCGCAACGTGTGGGACAACCAAAGTTTTTATCCCATCATAAACGAAACCAACGAAGTGCTGCAGCAGGCTATCAAACTGTTTGATCGGATTCCGGAACTGAGCCGGAGCAAGATGTAAAAGCAGAGCAGTTCTTAAAATTTGAAGGCTCAGGGTTTTAAGCTGGCATCGGTTGTATATCATAATTAGTTTTTGGGAGCGTTGCTATTTTTTTACCTTCACTTTTGCAATAACTACCTACCGCAATGTATTACCACCGACTTGGAAAAATTCCACACAAACGTCACACGCAGTTCAGGCAACCCGATGGAAGTCTTTATAAAGAGGAATTGGTAAGCTCGGAAGGATTCTCCGGGATTTATTCAAACCTGTACCACATCAATCCACCTACGCGTATTAAAGCTGTAAATGAGCCGGTAAAATACGGTCCACAGATTATTAAAGAGTATGCGTTGCGCCAAACTCATTTAAATACTTCAAAGGTTACTACTACCGGCCCGGATTTTCTTGCAGCACGCAAAGTATTGTTGGCCAACAACGATTGCGCTATTTCTATTTGCTCGCCCGAGCAACGCAAAATGGATTACTTCTATAAAAATGCCGAAGGCGATGAAGTAATTTTTATTCATGACGGCAAAGGAGTTTTAATTTCGCAATTCGGAAAGCTTGAAATAAGCCAGGGCGATTATGTGGTTATTCCGCGCACGGTTATTTATAAGCTTGAATTTGAAGCCGGCCCCTTGCGGCTGTTGATAATCGAGGCCGCCTCACCGGTAGAAACGGTGAAACGATACCGGAATGAGTTGGGTCAATTAGGCGAACACGCTCCCTATTGCGAGCGCGACATTCGACCACCCCACGAATTGATTACCGACACCCGCAAGGGCGAGTTTCTGATAAAGATTAAAAAGCAAGGCTACCTGCATCACTATGTGTATGATTATTCTCCGTTAGATCTTGTTGGCTGGGATGGCTTCTTATGGCCCTATGCATTTTCTATTAACGACTTTGAACCAATAACCGGGCGCATCCATCAACCACCACCGGTGCATCAAACTTTTCAAGCCCACAATTTTGTAATCTGTTCGTTTGTGCCGCGCTTGTTCGATTATCATCCGCTGGCTATTCCGGCTCCTTATAACCACAGCAACATCGATAGCGATGAGGTTTTGTATTATGCCGAAGGAAATTTTATGAGCCGCAGGGGAATTGAGCGGGGTTCATTTACGTTACATCCGGGTGGCTTGCCGCACGGGCCACATCCGGGCACGGTAGAAAAAAGTATTGGCGCCAAAGAAACGCATGAACTGGCAGTGATGATTGATACCTTTAAACCATTATTCTTAACCGAAGATTCGTTGGAGTTTCTGGATAAAAATTATCCGATGAGTTGGACGGATGCGATTGAGGGTGGGTTTAATGAAATCAATACACCCTAATTGTTTCGAGTAAAATTGTGGATTAACTTTAAACAATGAAACCACTGCTATTTTTTCTGCTGCTGGCGTTAAGTAGTGTCTCCTTTGCCCAACCCAACCTGAACGGTGCCTGGCAGGCGGGTACCGATGAAAATAGAATGGTAATGATTGTTGCGGATAAGTTTTATTCTATAGTGGTTTATAGTCTGAAAGACAAAAATTATTTGGGAACGTTTGGCGGGACTTACCGGATTGAAAGTGGAGAATTTATTGCGATGCCTGAATTTGACACCTTTAATAAAGAACAGATAGGAGTTGAGAGCCGGTCTGTACTTCATCTTTCCGGCACCAACCTCAAGATGGGCTCCGGTAAGATTGTGTGGGATTTTAAAAAGCTGGACGATGGCAAGCCGGGTGCGCTGGCCGGGGCGTGGTTAATAACGGGGCGCATGGGCGATGACGGTAAAATTCAAAGCCGCACGCCCGGTGCCCGTAAAACTATGAAGCTACTTTCGGGCACACGCTTTCAATGGATTGCCTACAACAACGAAACAAAAGAATTTTTTGGCACCGGTGGTGGAACCTACACAACCGAAAATGGTAAATACACGGAAACGATAGAAGTATTCTCGCGCGATAACAGTCGGGTAGGGGCCCAACTTGAATTTGATTTTTCGTTTGTAGAAGGCAACTGGCGCCATAGCGGCAAGAGCAGCACCGGCCAACCCATAGACGAAATCTGGTCGCAACGTTCGAAACTCGGAATCTAACTTTTTACTATGTCAATTTTTTCAATGCCACTTTCAATCCGTTGGTCGGATATCGATGCCAACCGGCACTTGCGCCACTCTGTGTATTATGATTTTGCCGCAGCAGCCCGCATGCAGTTGCTGAGCGAGCGCGGCCTTACCACCGAAAAATTTGAAGCGTTTGCCATCGGGCCGATTCTCTTCAGAGAAGAAGCAATCTTCAGAAGAGAAATCCGGTTGGAGGATAAAGTAACGATTACGGTAGAGTTGTATAAGAGCGCATCGGATTTTAGCCGCTGGAGTTTACGGCACACGTTTTTGAAGGAAGATGGCACGCTGGCTACAACGCTAACTATCGATGGCTCGTGGATTGATTTGAACTTGCGCAAGTTGGCCCAACCCAACGAGTACATAAAAAGTATTTTTGCCGAATTTCCCCGGTCAGCCGATTTTCAATGGATAGAACTTTCTAAGAAGTCCTGATCCAGTTTTCAATTTCAACAGGATAATACTGGTGTTCCAGTTGCTGCACCTTTTGCGCAATTGATTCCGGAGTATCTGTTTTTTCAATGGTGCATTTGTGTTGTGCTATGATTTTCCCTTCGTCATAGTGTGCGTTCACCTCATGAATGGTAATACCGGTTTCAATTTCGCGCGCGGCACAAACAGCCTCGTGCACACGCATGCCATACATTCCCTTGCCGCCAAATTTTGGTAGCAAGGCTGGATGAATATTAAGAATGCGAAGCGGAAATGCTGCGATGAGGTTGTCGGGAATCAACCATAGAAAGCCCGCAAGTACAATGTGGGTTATGCCTGCGGCTTTCAGTATGGTTACAATTTCATCGCTTTCGTGAAATTGGGTTTTGGTAAATACCAGGGTAGGAATGTTGTAGCGGGCCGCACGTTGCAAGCCATAGGCTGCACCATTGTTGCTTAACAACAACCCTACTTTAATAGATTCGTGATGTTGAAAATGTTCAATTATTTTTTCGGCATTGGAACCGCTACCCGAAATAAAAATAGCAAGACACGCACTAGAACTCATACCTACACAAACTTCAAATGAAAATTACCTCGAACAACTTTTATACTCAGATAAACACCATGCTAAAGATACCCAGCAACATAATAATCTTACACCATTGGCTTAGCCAGTAAAAATCTTTTTTTGTATCGGCCACCAGTAAACGTGCAACAAACAAACCTAACGGTATAAATAAGAAAATCAGAAAATAATATTCGGGCAATCGTGTAAAGGTGTAGTTCAGGTACAACACCACAATGCCAAATACAAACAGAATACTATAAATCACCCATTTTGTTTTTCGCAGGCCCCACACAATGGGCAGCGTTTTGCAACCAAAGGTGTTATCGCCCTTCAGGTCTTCCATGTCTTTCACAATTTCCCGCACCAGCGTCATAAAAAAAGCAAATACTGCATAAATAATTACAAGCGCATAAAATTGGTAGTACAAAATAGTTACAAGTACAACGGCAGCTCCGGTAAGTAAGGCCACAATCACGTTTCCGATAAAAGGTTGCCGCTTTAAATTGTTGGAGTACCACCAAAGTAAAAATGCCGACACAACGTGAATGGCTCCGATCCGCAAGCCAACTAAAAACCCAAGGGCAACTCCAATCAGCGAAAGCGAAGTATGAAACAACAAGGCATACCTGCGGGTAATACCTTTGCCAATTACTACCCGCTCTGGTTTGTTGATCAAATCAATTTTAATATCGTAGTAATCGTTTATGATGTAGCCAGCCGCAGCAATAATACCCGTGGAAACGGTAAGCACAAGCAAGCGCCAGTCCCACAGCGCACTGCGATCGATTAAAAAGCAAGCCGCAAAGTATTGAGCCAAGGCAATAATTACCAGGTTCCAAAACCGGGTAAGCCTAATAAGTGCCAGCAGGCTAAATGATTGCTGAACAGGCTGAGTCATGGTTGCAAAGGTAACCGGATTTTTACTTTGCCCACGGCCCGGCTACAACCGCAGGGCGAGCATCAGCATGTAATTACGACCGGCCTGTGGATAGTAGTAATTTTGACGGTATTCGGTTAGGCCGCCTAAATATCCCCACGTGTAACCGTTCGAAACATACTGTACATCCAACACATTGTTAAGCAACCCGCTAAGCGAAACCTCCCGCACGCCTTTTGGGTGCCAGGTATAACCTACGCGCAAGTCATTTATAAAATAGGCATCAATGCTTCTGTTGTTATTGGTTGTGTTATCTAAAAATTGCCGACCCACGTATTTTGTTAAAAGGCTAACTTCCCAACCCGGCTTGGGTGTAAACTGTAAGGCCGAACCGGCAATTACTGCGGGCGAAAAAGCAATATCGGTAGCGCGATGCGTAATAGTAACTTCATTGTACTCATCAAAGTTTTCACCGTAGTCGTAGATAATCTCATTAAAGGTGGTAATCTTATTTTTACTAAGGGTAAGATTGGCCATCCACGAAAGGGTGCGCCCCACTTTCCATAAGCCTTCTACCTCTACACCGCTGCGAAAGCTACGGGCTACGTTGGTACGGATAAGCGCCCCCACATCATTCACTCTTCCGGTAGGTACCAGTTGGTTTTTATAGTCCATGTAGTAATAATTAACCGTCAGGTTAAAATTTGTTCTTCGAAATCGCCAGCCGGCTTCGAGGTCGCCCAAGTGTTCGTGCCGCGGGGTGGTACCTGCCATGGCATCAATAAAATCATCGCGCACGGGCTCGCGGTTACCTACGGCATACGAGCTATAAAATTGATTTTGTGAATTAACGGTGTAAGTAAGTCCTAGCTTAGGATTAAAAAAGTTAAAACGCTTGCCCACAGCAAAATCGAATTGTTTGTTCTCTTTACCCGATGCCTGGTAATCTATGTTGCGGTATTGCAAGTCCACAAAGCCGGCTAGTTGCTCCGTGAAAGCAACACTGTTTTTCCAATAGATAGTAAAGTCCTTTTTTGTGCCCCTGTTAAAGTAGTATTGGTAATCTTTGGGAACGTCAGAAACCTGTGCCCAGATAATCTGCCCAAAATGATCGCCCACGTAGTTATTCCAGGCGCCACCTAAAACCGAGTTGAAACGTTCGGCATCGTAATTTATAGAGTAGGTAACTCCATAAAAATCGTTATCGAGCCAACGCCTGCGAATCAAATCGGTTGATGAAATGGTTTGGCCACCCAAAACCACCTCGGGCAGACCGTAATCTTCAAAGTCGTTATCGGTACGAAACTCTTCGTAAAAACCCTTTCCCTTGGTATAGTGCAGGGCACCTTGCAGCGTGATTTTATTGCCCGCTCGGTGCGATGCGTGAAATTGGTAGTGATCCTGCTGGTAATTATCAACCTGATTGGCGTAGGTATAAAGGTTAAAGGTGCGGCCCGCACGTAGCAGGTTATCGGTTTGCTCCTGGTTCCAGCCTTCGCTGGCTGCCGTTTCCAGCATGGCGTCTGCATCATTCTTTAATCGCGACTCGGGTACACCGTACCAACTTTGGTACGTAATTTCTTTTCCTCCAAAGGCAATCGCTTTTAAGATGGTCTTGTTGGCATAGTATGCACCCGAGAGGTAATACGATTTAAGATCCGAGCTTGCCCTGTCGATATAACCATCGGATGAGATCCGCGAAAGCCGGCCATCCACAACAAATTTGTTGTTGAGTAAACCGGTACCTACCGCCACTGTGTTGCGCAAGGTGTTAAACGACCCGACCGAGTTAACCACATCGGCATAAGCGGCATCGTTGCGGGTGGTAGTTTGTAAATTAACACTGGCCCCAAAGGCGCCCGCCCCGTTGGTAGAAGTGCCCACCCCGCGTTGCACCTGCACGCTTTGCAGCGAGGAGGTAAGATCAGGTGTATTAACCCAAAATACACCTTGGCTCTCGCTGTCGTTTACAGGAATACCGTTAATGGTTACATTAATGCGCGTAGCATCGCTGCCGCGGATGCGAAGCCCGGTGTACCCGACACCCGCCCCCGCATCGGACGTGCTTACCAGCGAGGGAGTCCAGTTAAGCACAAAAGGTAAATCCTGTCCATAGTTTTGTTTTTGTAACGCAGCTTTCTGAATGGTGCTTGCTACGGTTGGTCCGCTTTCAACAGCCCGCGTTGCCGAAACTATTACCTGGTCGGTAAGTTGCACCGCTTCCTGTAACTGAATTACCCGGTTGGCTACATCGGTTACTAAAGGAGTTATAAGGGTTTGGTAGCCCACAAACCGAACCTCGGCCTTGTACTCGCCAGCAGGTAAGGAAGGAAGTGTGAAGAACCCAAGTTGATCGGTAATGGCATAGCGTGGAGGACTCTTTAGTTGCACCGTAGCACCTGCCAGCGGTGTTTGGGTGCGCCCATCTACAATGCGCCCCCGAATGGTTTGGGCTTGCAAAATGCCAGGCAAGGCCAGCACCAGCGTTACATAAATTGATTTTAACATGTTGTTAATAAGTTTAAAGTCAGGCGCATAGGGGAACACGCCCTTTAACTTATTTTGAGTTGTTCAAAAAGTTTTTGAATCTGTGGCCAGCAACTTTAAAAACATCTCTGCCTCCCTTCGGCCGCATTACCGGCATCAGGTTCAGTGGGTATAATCTCAGCCCGAAATATTAAGGCACCCCTTTGTCGTTTTGACGAAGCAAATGTAAACACGAATAGTTGGTATTAACAAGTCCGGATGCAGAAAGTGATGATCGGGCACAACACAAAGAGTAAGTTGGTAAAAGAATCAGATGGCCGGCAACTATTTAATCTGCACTACAACTTCTATTTTTACATAATGTATAAAGCAACCGTATCGAACCGCACGTTTGAAATAGAGCCTACCGAGGCCGGATTTCTCGTAAACGGAGAAACTATCGAGTGGGATCTGGTAAAACTGAACGACACCACCTTTCATATTTTGTATAACAACCAAAGCTACCGGGCCGAATTAATAAAAGCCGATAGCGAGAGCAAAACGTTTACATTTAAAATCAACGGCCGCATTTACCCGGTTTTGCTGAAAGATAAATTTGATTTGCTGCTGGAGAAGATGGGCATGGCCAATAGCGGAGCCGCTAAAGTAAATCTGGTAAAAGCACCCATGCCGGGTTTGATTGTCGATTTGAAAATACAAACCGGAGACTCGGTAAAACAGGGCGATGCGTTGCTCATTCTCGAAGCAATGAAAATGGAAAATATTTTAAAGTCGCCCGGAGCGGGCACAGTTAAAAACCTGAAAGTGAAGAAGGGTGACAGTGTGGAAAAGGGTCAGGTATTGATTGAATTTATGTAACCGGTATGCGTCAGCAACTACTAAGCGAAGGAGCCAAAGAGCTCAGTTACGAAATCCGCGAAATCGTAAAGAAGGCCGAACAAATCCGAAATCTTGGTAAAGAGATTTATTGGGAAAACATTGGCGATCCAATTCAGAAAAATCACCAACTGCCGGAATGGATCAGGCAAATTATTGCTGATCTGGCTCTGCAAAACGATGCCTACAGCTATTGCCCCAGCAAAGGCATTTTAGATACGCGCAAATTTCTGGCAGCACAAACCAATCAGTTAGGCGGTGCGCAAATTACGCCCGATGATATTTGTTTTTTTAATGGACTGGGCGATGCCATTGCCAAAGTGTATCAATACATCACGCCCACTTCAAGAGTAATTGGTCCCTCGCCTGCATACTCTACCCACTCCAGTGCCGAAGCTGCCCATGCCGGGCACGAACCGCTTACATACAAACTCGACCCCAACAACAAATGGTATCCCGACCTGGATGATCTGTATAATAAAGTAAAGTACAACCCCAACATTGTGGGCATACTTATCATTAACCCAGATAACCCAACCGGCATGGTGTATCCGTACGATACGCTGAAACGGATTGTTGAGATTGCCAGAGAGTTTAAACTCTTTTTGATTGCCGATGAGATTTACATTAACATAACCTACAACGGGGCCAAAGCGTGGTCGCTGGCTGAAGTGATCGGAGATGTGCCTGGTATTTCCATGAAAGGAATTTCAAAAGAGTTACCGTGGCCGGGAGCGCGCTGCGGTTGGATGGAATACTATAATCGCCATAAAGACCCAGACTTTAATCGTTTTTGCAATGCATTGGATAATGCCAAAATGATTGAAGTGTGTTCAACCAAGTTGCCCCAACTGGCTATTCCAAAAATTTTAGGCGATGCGCGTTTCAAAACCTATCGCGATGAAACCAACCGCAATATAGGCAGGCGCAGTAAAATCATTGCCGATATTTTACATACTGTACCGCAACTTACCTTTAACGAAACCTTTGGTGCGTTTTATAATACCATCATTTTCAGAAGCGGCACTCTTAAACCCGGTCAGAAAATTCATATTGAGGATGGTCGCGTGCGTAAGTTGGTAGAGGAATGGACAAGCCATGAGATTCCGTACGATAAACGATTTGTTTATTACCTGCTGGGCGCGAAAGGAGTTTGCGTAGTACCTATCTCCTCCTTTTGCTCCGAACTTCAAGGCTTTCGCGTTACGTTGCTGGAAGAGAAAGAAGACATTCTGGTAAAAACATTTACGGCTATCCGCGATGGAATTGTAGAATACCTGGCGAGTCAGGAATAACTATTTGCACAAAATTTGTGCAAATAGTTATACTTTATGCAAAACATTTGTGCATAAAGTAACACCCACCTGATCCCCACCTAACATTCGTTATAATTCCTTTTTTAAAACTTTTATCACCTTTTGGTTGAAACTCATTACAAAATTTTTGAACCTTGTATGCACGCACAAGATTATGAATCTGATTAACTATCTCACTCAAATCAAAAACACACTGGCGGTGATCAGTGTGCTCGTGCTCAATGTCATTATTCTCCGAAAACCGGGGCTGTAACGATATTGAAAAAAATATTGGAACCGCCCCGACTTATCGGGGCGGTTTTGTTTTATAGATAAAATCGCAAACTAACGATTGTTTTAGAACAGTATGTACTTCACACCCAGCACCCAACTTTACCACAACGGAAAATTTGTAAAAGCCACAGAGGCTTCCACCGACCTGTATAGCCAAACGTTGCACTATGGCTATGGGGTTTTTGAAGGTATTCGTGCCTATAAAACCGTTAACGGTGTAAAAATTTTTAAAGCCCACGAACATTACGAGCGCCTGCTAAAGAGCTGCGCACTTGTAAGCATTCCTTTCAACTATTCAATTGAAGACCTAACACAGATTTCGTACCAGGTATTGGAGCGAAATAACCTGAAGGATGCATACATCCGACCATTGGTGTACTGCGCTCCCAACATGACGTTGTCGGCCCCCACCGGAGTTTCATTTATGATAGCCGCGTGGGAGTGGGGCAAGTACCATGGCTTGCAATCGCTAAAGGTTTGCGTGTCTTCTTTTCAACGACCCAACCCTAAGTCAGTAAAAATGGAAGCCAAGGTATGTGGTCATTATGTAAACTCCATCATGGCCACCAACGAAGCAAAGAAGCGGGGCTTTGATGAAGCATTAATGTTAGATATGAATGGCTTCGTGGCGGAAGGGCCCGGAGCCAATTTTTTTTATGAGAAAGATGGAGTGCTCTATACGCCACCACTCGGCAGCATTTTACCCGGCATCACCCGGCAAACGGTTTTTGAAATCTGTCGCGAGATGGACCTGCCGCTGGTAGAGAAGTTGTTTCGCCCCGAAGAATTGTTCGAAGCCGATAGCGCCTTCTTCTGTGGTACAGCCGCTGAAGTAGTAGCCATCGAATCCATAGAAGGCCAGTTGTTTTCTAAACCGTGGAAACAATCTATGGGGGCAGTGGTACAAGAAGCTTATAAGTGTATTGTGTTAGATAAGAGTTATTCGTACGTGATTGTTTAAAGAAGTTGCTGGTTACTGGTTTCTTGTTGCTGGTAAATCAGTAGCAAAACCAGAAGCCAGCAACCAGAAGCCAGCAACCCAGAATGGAACTTAATAAATATAGCCGCACCATCACCCAAGACCCTACACTACCCGCCTCGCAGGCCATGCTGTATGGAATTGGTTTGACGGAGCATGATTTGAAAAAAGCCCAGGTAGGAATTGTAAGTACCGGGTACGATGGCAATACCTGCAACATGCACTTGAATGCATTAGCCAGCGAAGTAAAGCAGGCCGTATGGGATCAGGAGTTAGTAGGTTTGATTTTTAATACCATTGGTGTTAGCGATGGCATTGCCAACGGCACCGAGGGCATGCGCTATTCTTTGGTAAGTCGCGAAGTGATTGCCGACTCGATTGAAACAGTATGTGGGGCACAATATTATGATGGCTTGATTGCCGTGGTTGGGTGCGATAAAAATATGCCCGGTTCGCTTATCGCGATGGGAAGGCTGAACCGCCCGGCCATTATGGTATATGGTGGCACTATTGCCGGAGGCCATTATAAAGGTCGTGAGTTGAACATCATCTCTTCATTTGAAGCCCTTGGCGAAAAAATTCAAGGCAAGCTTTCGGATGAAGATTATAAAGGCATCATTCAAAATTCTTGTCCGGGTGCCGGAGCGTGTGGCGGCATGTACACAGCCAACACCATGGCCTCGGCCATTGAAGCATTGGGAATGGCGTTGCCTTATTCCTCTTCTAACCCGGCAGTAAGTAAAGAAAAGTCGGCTGAGTGCACCGAAGCGGCCAAAGCCATTCGGTTGTTGCTGGAAAAAGATCTTAAGCCGCGCGACATTATGACGTTTAAGGCATTTGAAAATGCGATCACCGTGGTAATGGTACTTGGCGGATCTACCAATGCAGTGCTGCACTTAATCGCCATGGCAAAAAGTGTGGGAGTAAAAATCACCCAGGAAGATTTTCAGCGCATCTCCGATAAGACTCCCTTGATCGCTGATTTAAAACCAAGCGGTAAATATTTAATGGAGGCGCTGCACAAAATAGGCGGTGTACCTTCTGTTATCAAATACTTATTAAGCAAAGGTTACCTGCATGGCGATTGTTTAACCGTTACCGGAAAAACTTTGGCCGAGAATGTGGCCAACGCGAAAGATCTCGATTTCGACAAACAAGATGTAATTCTTCCATTTGAAAAACCGATTAAAAAGACCGGCCATTTGCAAATCCTTTATGGAAACCTGGCGCCCCAGGGGTCGGTGGCTAAAATTACCGGCAAGGAGGGCGAACGCTTTAAGGGCACTGCACGCGTATTTAATGGTGAGTTTGAATTGGTGGATGGAATTAAATCCGGAAGGATAAAAGAAGGCGATGTGGTGGTTATCCGCTACGTGGGTCCGAAAGGTGCCCCTGGTATGCCGGAAATGTTAAAGCCGACCAGTCTAATAATGGGCTCTGGCTTGGGTAAAAGTGTAGCGTTGATTACCGATGGAAGGTTTAGTGGTGGCTCACACGGGTTTGTGATTGGCCACATCACGCCCGAGGCGTTTGAAGGTGGTTTGCTTTCGTTAGTTGAAGATGGCGATTGGATTGAAATCGATGTAAAGAAACATCAGATCAATTTGCTGGTGGACGAAAAAACTATTGCGATCAGAAAGTCGCATTATAAAGCACCGGCTCTTCGGGTAAAGAGTGGTGTATTATATAAATATGCTCAACACGTAAAAACAGCTGCTGATGGATGCGTTACTGACGAAGACTGAGGAGAAGCCAGCTGCAACCAAACAAAAGATTTCCGGTTCGGAATCTTTGTTGCGTTGCCTGGTGGCTGAAAAAGTAGAACACATTTTCGGATATCCGGGTGGTGCCATCATGCCTGTGTACGATGCACTCTATCATTATGCCGATAAGCTAACGCACTTGCTTGTTCGCCACGAGCAAGGCGCCATACATGCAGCGCAAGGTTATGCACGGGTATCCGGAAAGACGGGAGTCGTTTTTGCTACTTCAGGCCCGGGTGCAACTAACTTAGTTACCGGATTGGCCGATGCGTTAATTGACTCAACACCGGTTGTCTGCATTACAGGCCAGGTGTTTGCGCACTTGTTAGGTACCGATGCGTTTCAGGAAACCGATGTGATCAACACCACCTTACCGGTTACCAAATGGAACGTGCAGGTAACCGAAGCCAAAGACATTGCTCCGGCCATTGCAAAAGCATTTTACATTGCGGCAAGCGGCAGGCCCGGCCCTGTGCTGGTGGATATAACCAAGAATGCACAGAACGAATTGATTGAAGAGTTTGAATACGAGGCATGCCAAGCGGTGCGCACGTACAAGCCAAAACCAGTTTTGCAATTAGCACAGGTAGAAGCCGCAGCGGAGTTAATCAACAATGCAAAGCGCCCGTACATTTTGGCTGGCCAGGGTATTTTGCTTGCCGGTGCTTCAAAAGAGTTACAAGCATTTTCAGAAAAAACGGGGATTCCGGTTGCCAGTACATTACTGGGTCTGGGTGCACTGCCGTGCGATCATCCCAATTACGTTGGTTATTTGGGTATGCATGGAAATTATGGGCCAAACATCAACACGAACCAGTGCGATGTATTGATTGCGATTGGAATGCGCTTTGATGATCGCGTAACAGGAAATGTGGGTAAGTATGCAAAGCAAGCCAAGGTAATTCATATTGACATCGACAAAGCGGAGATTAATAAAATCATTAGCCCAACTGTTGCTGTCCATGCCGATGCAAAAGAAGCGTTGCTTGCGTTAACAAAGCTCTGCACTAAAAATTCGTTTCCCGAATGGATCGGAAGCTTCAAAAAGCTAAACGATGAAGAATTTGAAAAGGTAGTTGCGAAAGAAATCCGCAATACAGCAAGTCTTAAAATGGCCGAAGTAATCTACATGCTTTCCGAACTTACAAAAGGCGAAGCAGTAGTAGTTACCGATGTGGGCCAACACCAAATGGTAACTTCGCGCTATTATCAATATAAAAATCCGCGCACGAATGTTACTTCTGGTGGTGCAGGAACTATGGGGTTTGCATTACCTGCAGCCATGGGCGCTAAAGTTGCTGTGCCCAACAAACAAGTTGTTGCCGTAATTGGCGATGGCGGTTACCAGATGACGGTACAGGAGTTGGGTACGATTATGCAGTACAACATCTCGGTAAAAATTTTGGTGTTGAACAACAATTTCCTCGGCATGGTGCGCCAATGGCAGCAACTCTTTCATGGCAAACGTTATTCCTTTACCGAAATGCAGAATCCGGATTTTGTAAAACTTGCGGAAGCTTATCGCATCCCGGCAGCAAAAGTAACCGAGCAAAAAAATCTGGAAGTCGAATTAAAGAAGATGCTGGCCTCCGAAACTTCCTACTTCCTGGAAGTGGTGGTAGAAAAGGAAGATAATGTTTTCCCGATGGTGCCGGCTGGGGCGGGTGTAGCAGAAGTTATTTTGGAAATACCTAAGTAATGAACGTAAATAGAATAAAAATGTCAAAGTTACCAGTTACCCATCACAGGCTACTGGTAACCGGAAACCGGTAACCAAAAACATGAAACAAGATTATACACTAGAGATACTGGCTGAAAACAATTTTTCTATCCTTAATCGGATTGTGAATGTGCTTAACCGCAGAAGGGTTCGTATTAAGAAATTAATGGCGCACGAAAACGAAAATGATTTTCGTAAAGGTGGCGCGGTGCTGTTACTTCATACAACCCCTGATTTGATGGAAAAGGTAAAACACCAGTTGGAAAAACTCATTGAGGTCGAGTATGCCAACTATACAGTGGGCAGCGATCACTACCTCGAACTAAGCGAGCGCATTGTTGATGTAGATTAAACTTAACGACTCAATACTAAATACTCAATACTCAATACTCAATACTCAATACTAACTACTAAATACTAATTAGAAATGGCAAAGATTAATTTTGGAGGTGTGATCGAAGATGTGGTTACCCGCGAAGAGTTTCCGATGGAGAAAGCGTTGGACGTAATGAAAAACGAGACCATCGCAATTATTGGCTACGGTGTGCAAGGTCCCGCACAGGCACTGAACCTCCGCGACAATGGCTTTAAGGTTATTGTGGGGCAACGCAAAGGTTCCAAAACGTGGGACAAGGCCGTATCGCACGGTTGGGTGCCAGGCGAAACTTTGTTCGACATTGAAGAAGCAGCCAAACGCGGAACGGTTATTCAGTTTCTGTTGTCGGATGCCGGACAAATTTCTCTTTGGCCAACCATTAAGCCGTATCTTACTAAAGGCAAAACATTATACTTCTCGCATGGCTTTGGTATTACCTTCAAAGAACAAACCGGTATTGTACCGTCTGCCGATGTGGATGTTATTCTGGCTGCCCCCAAAGGCTCAGGTACTTCGGTGCGCAGATTGTTTCTGCAAGGCAAAGGTATTAACGCAAGCTATGCAGTATTTCAGAACGCTACCGGAAAGGCAACTGAAAAAGCTATTGCACTTGGCATTGGTGTAGGTGCAGGTTATTTATTTGAGACAGATTTCAAAAAAGAAGTTTACTCTGATTTAACTGGCGAACGCGGCACATTGATGGGCGCTATCGCAGGAATCTTCGAAGCTCAATACGAAGTACTGCGTGCTAAAGGGCACACACCATCCGAAGCGTTTAATGAAACGGTAGAAGAGCTAACGCAGTCATTAATGCCGCTGGTTGCTGAAAATGGAATGGACTGGATGTACGCCAATTGTTCTACTACTGCACAGCGTGGTGCGTTGGATTGGAAAAAGAAATTTAAGGCGGCTACACTTCCGGTGTTTAAAGAATTGTACGAAAGCGTTGAAACGGGAGCTGAAGCAAAACGCACCATTGATACCTGCAGCAAGCCCGACTACCGCGAAAAGCTGGCCGAAGAATTAAAAGAGCTGCGCGAAAGCGAATTGTGGCAAGCTGGTGCTGCTGTGCGGGCACTGCGCCCCGAAAAAAACCAAGTGGAGGCATCGATGATCAATTAGTCCAGAGTCTTTAGTCTATAGTCGAAAGTTTTTAACTCAGGACTATAGACTAAAGACTATTTACTGTATATAAATGAATCAAACCCTCACCCCCTCTATCGACATCAATAAAGCCGCGTACGTGCTTAAGAACGTAGCGCTTAAAACTCCATTGCAGTTTCATCGCAAATTGTCGGAGAAGTTGGGTGCCGAGGTTTATCTGAAGCGCGAAGATTTACAGGTTGTGCGATCCTACAAAATTCGTGGTGCGTACAATTTGATTCAAAGCCTTACCGATGAGCAGCGCAGCCGGGGTGTGGTATGCGCCAGTGCCGGCAATCATGCACAAGGTGTTGCGTTTTCGTGCCGCGAGTTAAAAATAAAAGGCGTTATCTACATGCCGGCTATTACTCCCAAGCAGAAAATTAACCAGGTAAGGATGTTTGGTGGCGATAACATTGAGATTGTTCTGATTGGCGACACGTTTGATGAGTGCCAGGCGCATGCATTACAATTCACCGATACCAATAAAATGGTTTTTATTCCGCCCTTCGATCATGCAAAAGTAATCGAAGGCCAGGGAACCGTTGCCAAAGAAATACTGGAAGAACAGTCGAATATTGATTTCGTATTTGTGCCCATTGGTGGGGGCGGTCTTTGTGCAGGTATGGGCACCTACTTTCAAACCTATGCGCCACAAACAAAAATTATTGGAGTCGAACCAACGGGCGCGCCTTCTATGAAAGAAGCCTTGCGGGCGGGTAAGCCGGTGGTGTTGGATAGCATTCAAAGGTTTGTGGATGGCGCCTCTGTAAAAAAGGTGGGCGACCTTACGTTTGAAATCAGTAAGGATAAAATTGCTGAGATGCTGTTGGTGCCGGAAGGCAAGGTAAGTTCTACCATTCTTCAACTATATAATGAAGATGCGATTGTAGCTGAACCTGCCGGAGCATTGTCTATTGCAGCACTCGATCAATATGCGGCCAAACTTAAAGGCAAAAAAGTAGTTTGCATTTTAAGCGGGGGCAATAACGACATCGACCGGATGAATGAGATTAAAGAACGGTCTTTGCTGTATGAAGGACTTAAACACTATTTCATAGTTCGCTTTGCACAGCGCCCCGGAGCATTGAAGGAGTTTGTCAATCACATCCTTGGCCCCAACGATGATATCGTCCGGTTCGAGTTCATTCAAAAGCACAACAAAGAAACTGGTCCTGCTTTAATTGGTATTGAAGTAAAATCGCGCGAAGATTTTGCTACACTGATTGAACGCATGGACAGTCACAAACTCAACTACACCCTCGTAAACCAAAACGAGAATTTGTTTGAGTATTTAGTCTGAAACACGCTAAAATTTCTATTCCCTTCTGATTGAATTTTTTAGTATTTGTAATACATTTGTATTACAAAAATACATGTATGCTTACCGTGCGCTTATCAGAAGAAGAGGAAGAACAATTAAATGCCTACTGCTTGCGCGAAGGTATCTCTAAATCGATAGTAGTAAAGGAAGCCATCGAAATGTATCTTACCCAACGCAAAAAAAGCAAAAACCCCTTCGAGGCAGGTGTAGATCTCTTTGGTCTGGAAGGCAGCGGCACAAAAAATAATTCCGTTAGCTACAAGAAGAAAGTAAAAGAGCTACTGCGTGAAAAGCATTCTCATTGATGCGGGGCCGTTGATCGCTTTGTTTGATAAGAGCGATAGCTACCACGAACAAGCCATTTCTTTTCTTAAAAATTTCAAAGGCCGGTTATTCACAACCTGGCCGGTTGTTACCGAAGCCTCGCACATGCTGGGATTTAGCGTAAAAGTTCAAATTGCCTTGCTCGAATGGATCAACCGTGGCGGTTTATACCTGATTGAAATTGAGACTTATCACCTAACCCGATTGATTGAGCTATCAGAAAAGTTTAAGGATGTGCCGATGGATCTTGCCGATGCTACCTTGATTGTGGCCGCTGAATCCAATAACATTAAAGAAATTGTCACCATCGATTCTGACTTTTACATCTATAGAGATGTGCGCAAACGTTACCTGAAGAATATCTTTATCAAATAATTATTCTTATTTAAGCTGTCTGAAACTCTCCTCGTAAATGGCTATCTTGTGACACAATTTACATAGATTATGGCGCAAGGTTTACTGATAGATATGGATGGCGTGGTGTACGGTGGTGATGTGATGATTCCGGGAGCGGATGTTTTTATTGCCCGACTACTAAAGGATAATATTCCCTTCAGTTTTATGACCAACAACAGCCAGCGCACCCGCCTCGAAGCGGTACGCAAGTTGGCCCGGTTGGGTATTAACGTTACCGAAAAGCATGTTTATACGAGTGCCATGGCTACCGGAAAGTTTCTGGCCAGCCAAACGCCTAATGGCACTGCTTATGTGTTGGGCGAAGGCGGGTTAATCTCATCGCTGCACGAAAATGGAATTACATTAGTCAATACCGACCCCGATTTTGTGGTGCTGGGTGAAGGCCGCAATTTCACTTTGGAAATGGTACAACGTGCAGTGGATATGATTTTGGCCGGAGCGAAGTTTGTAACTACCAATCGCGACCCATCACCCAAAAAGAAAGGGTGGGATAACCTGGGCATTGCCTCTACTACCGCCATGATTGAAGAAGCTACCGGCATTAAAGCATTTGTTGTAGGTAAACCCGGTCCTGTAATGATGCGCGGTGCACGCAAAGCACTGGGGTTGGAAACAGCCGAGACTACCATTATTGGCGATACGATGGATACTGACATTCGTGGCGGAGTGCAAATGGGTTACAAAACCATTCTGGTACTTAGCGGCATAACCAAAAAGGAACATTTAATTCGGTACGCCTATAAACCTGATCTGGTGGTGGAATCGGTTAATGAAATAAAGCTGCCCTTACCATGGTGGTAAGCCGGAAGCGCGGGCTCAACACGAAACCTTATGCGATATCTGTTTATTATTTCTGCGCTGTTCTCATTTCAGTCCGGTATTGCACAGAATTACACAGTTTATTCTCCAGCCAGAAAAATAGCCGTTTCGATTTCCAATAATCAGGTTCTTAGCTATCAGATAAATTATAAAGGCAAGGTGGTAATTAAACCATCGCAATTGGGCTTCAAACTTAATAAGCCCAATGTTATCTTATCGCACTTTGATGTAGTAACGGTTGACTCTCTGGTGTACAACGAGGCCTGGACACCGGTATGGGGCGAGGTAAATAAAATCAACAATCATTACAAAGAGATAACGATTACTTTAGCTGATAAATCGCCACACGCCATTACCTTCAAGGTTGTGTTTCGGGTGTACGATGAGGGTGTGGGCTTTCGGTATGAATTTCCGGGCCAGGTAAATAAATACCTGATTGTTGGCGATGAGCTTACGCAGTTTAGTCTTGCGGGCGACCACAAAACCTTTTGGATTCCGGGTGATTATGATACCAACGAATATTTGTACAACACTACCCGGTTAAGCGAAATCGATGCGGTTACAGCAGCCAACAAAGAGCCAGACATCGCAGTAAAATCTGTAATCGGACCCGATGCCATTCAAACCCCGGTGCTACTGAAAACTGCAGACGGCCTTTACATCAGCCTGCACGAGGCAGCGCTTAGTAACTATCCGGCCATGCACCTTAACCTCGATAAGCCCACACTTACCTTTCAGGCACATCTTGTTCCGGATGCGGTAGGTAATAAAGCATACCTGGAAAATCCTGCGCGCACTCCCTGGCGTACAATTATTATAAGTGATAAAGCCACTGAACTCCTGGCTTCAAAAATGATTTTAAATCTGAATGAACCTACCCGGTTTGCTACAACGGAATGGATCAAACCGCAAAAATTTGTAGGGATGTGGTGGGAGATGCACATCGGCAAAGCCACCTGGGAACTTGCCAGCGGTAAGCATGGTGCGAATACGGCTAACGTAAAACGCTATATCGATTTTGCATCGAAGCATGGATTTGATGGCGTATTGGTTGAAGGTTGGAATGTAGGCTGGGAAGATTGGTTTGGAAACTGGAAAGAAGATGTGTTTGATTTTATCACTCCCTATCCTGATTACGATTTGAAAGGTCTAACAAAGTATGCCAAACAAAAAGGGGTACAAATTATTATGCACCACGAAACATCTGGGTCGGCCTTTAATTATGAACGCTGGCTGGATAAGGCGTTTCAGTTTATGAACGACAACAATATGAACACTGTTAAAACCGGTTATGTTGGAAAGATCATTCCCCGGGGCGAGCATCACGACAGTCAATGGATGATTAATCACTATCAACGGGTTGCTGAAAAAGCAGCGGAGCACAAAATTATGGTTGCCTCGCACGAATCGGTGCGCCCCACCGGGCTGCATCGTACCTACCCAAACTGGATGGCCTCAGAAGCAGCACGTGGAAGTGAATTCAACAACGCCCCTGCATTAGGAATTACTCCTGAGCATACCACCATACTTCCTTTTACCCGGTTAATGGGCGGGCCAATGGATTTCACACCAGGGCTTTTTCGTTTTAAGTTAAATCAATTTGAACCTACGCGTACTACAGAAGTACGCACTACCCTGGCTAAGCAATTGGCGTTATATGTTACCATTTATAGTCCGTTGCAAATGGTAGCCGATTTACCCGAGAACTATGAAAAGCACACCGATGCACTGCAGTTTATTGTAGATGTGCCCGTAGATTGGGATGACACTAAAATTCTCGAAGCTGAACCAGGCGATTACCTGACTGTAGCCCGCAAAGCAAAAAATAAAAACGATTGGTGCCTCGGTGCCATTACAGACGAGAACAGCCGCGTACTCAATCTAAACTTTGATTTTCTGGACGCGGGTAAAAAATACCATGCCAGTATCTATCGCGATGGGGAGCAGGCACATTGGAAAACAAATCCGGAGGCGTATGTAATCGAGAAAAAATTGGTTACGAAGAAAACAAAAATCAAAATCAACCTTGCGCCCGGGGGCGGTTGTGCTATCAGCATCCGCGAAGTAAAATAAATCGCCAAACACCTGTAAGGAAGCCCCTAACATCTTCTCTTTTTGCTTGAGTAATACAGAATCATTACTCATATTTGAACCAGTTATTAGCGAATCGAAATGATTACCCAATAACCTAACCTAAACCTAATGTAAACCGTCCCGCCTCTGGTGGGACGGTTTCGTTTTTTATAGTCGGGAACAAACTAACGATTGTTGTGAGCGAGCAAAAACCGAAAACAATTTTTGAAAAAATCTGGGATGCACATGTTGTAAAACGTGCCACTGGTTACCCTGATGCTTTATTTATTGATCGTCATTATATACATGAAGTTACCAGTCCACAGGCATTTGATGGTTTGCGCAAGCGCGGTATAAAAGTTTTTAATGTAAACCGCACCACAGCAACGGCCGATCATAATGTACCTACCAAAGATCAACACCTTCCGATCAAAGAAGCATTATCAAGACATCAGGTAGAAACACTGCGAAAAAACTGTAAAGAGTTTGGTGTTGAGTTGTATGATCTGGGGCATCCGTTTCAAGGTATTGTGCATATTATTGGGCCCGAGTTGGGTTTAACACAACCTGGCATGACGATGGTGTGTGGCGATAGTCATACTTCTACACATGGCGCGTTCGGTAGCGTGGCGTTTGGTATTGGCACTTCCGAAGTAGAACAAGTATTGGCCACCCAATGCATTTTGCAATACAAGCCCAAAACCATGAAGATTGAAATCAATGGTAAGTTGGGCAAGGGTGTGGTCAGCAAAGACATTATTTTATATATCATTTCAAAAATTTCAGCCAGTGGTGCCACTGGCTTTTTTGTTGAATATGCGGGCGATGCTATTCGCAACCTTTCGATGGAAGCGCGGATGACCATTTGCAACATGAGTATTGAAATGGGTGCCCGCGGTGGGTTGATTGCCCCCGATGAAACCACCTTCGCCTATATGAAGGGACGAAAGTTTGCACCGCAAGGCGAAGCCTTTGAGAAGGCAGTTGAAAAATGGAAGCAACTTCCATCCGATGCAGACGCTGCGTACGATACCGTTTTACAATTTGATGCAGCCGACATAGCCCCGATGATTACTTACGGAACGAATCCGGGCATGGGCATGAAGGTAACGGATCGCATTCCTACTGTTGAAGAACTGAAAGAAATTAATGAGCAGGCTTCATTTAAAAAGTCGCTGGACTACATGGGTCTTGAACCTGGCTCAGCACTACTGGGCAAAGCGGTGGACTATGTATTTATAGGCAGTTGCACGAATGCCCGCATCGAAGATTTGCGATTGGTTGCGTCTATTGTGAAAGGAAAGAAGAAGGCCCCGAATGTGGAAGTGTGGGTGATACCCGGATCGAAACAAGTAGAGGCCCAAGCCTTAAAGGAAGGTTTGAACAAAGTATTTGAAGAAGCCGGATTTGAATTGCGCGGCCCCGGCTGCTCGGCTTGCCTGGGTATGAATGAAGATAAGGTGCCACCCGGAAAGTATTGCATCAGCACCAGCAATAGAAATTTTGAAGGAAGACAAGGCCCGAAGTCAAGAACATTTTTGGCTAGTCCGCTAAGTGCTGCAGCCGCTGCGATTACAGGCAAAGTAACAGATGTACGAGATCTGATTTAATATGGTGATTTCATTGCAAGACACGTTATCGAATTTACCATTGCCGGCCACGCCTAAGTGGCCTCATGGCGTTTGGGATATTGAAGTGCTGAAGCATGGCACCATGTCGCTGATTGCGTACAAACCTACGGTGCAAGATTTTCAGACCACGCACGAACAAGATGAACTTTATATTGTGATGGCCGGAGTAGCCGACTTAATTATTGAAGGCATACCCCATGCTTGCAAAACAGGCGATGCCTTATTTGTCCCAGCTTTAAAAAATCATCGCTTCGAAAATTTTTCAGATGACTTTGTGGTGTGGGCAATTTTTTGGGGACCTAAAGGCGGTGAGCGTATTTAAGATTTACAAATGGCAAAAGAAAAATTCATAACATTAAAATCAACAGCAGTACCCTTACCGGTAGAAAATATTGATACCGATCAGATAATACCTGCACGTTTCTTAAAAGCTACAACGCGCGAAGGCTTTGGCGATAACCTGTTTCGCGATTGGCGTTTTGATGGTGACAATAATCCCATTAAAGAATTTGCATTGAACAATGCCGCATACAGCGGTAAGATTCTTGTAGCCGGAAAAAATTTTGGCTGTGGAAGTAGTCGCGAGCACGCAGCCTGGGCTATTTACGATTATGGTTTCCGCGTAGTGGTGTCCAGTTTCTTTGCGGATATTTTTAAAAATAACGCACTGAACAATGCCGTGCTACCGGTAGTGATTTCCGAAAAGTTTTTACAAAGTCTGCTCATAGCCATTCAACAAAATCCAAAAACAGAAGTAACAGTTGATCTGACCCAACAACAAATCAGCTTTGATGGCCAGGCCGAGCAATTTGAGATTAATGCCTATAAAAAAGAATGTTTAATTAATGGGTACGATGATATCGACTACCTGTTGAGTTTGAATAAAGAGATCAGAGAATTTGATTTAGCACACTGATAGTTGCTGGTCACTGGTTGCTCGTTCCTCGTTAACGGATCGTAAACCAGAAACCAGAAGCGAGAAACCAGAAGCATGGAAAAGAAAATAATTATACTACCCGGAGACGGTATCGGCAAAGAAGTAACCACCGAAGGTAAGAAGGTATTAGAGAAAATTGCCGGACTATTCAATCATCAGTTTGAATTTGATTCGGCCACCATTGGCCACGATGCCATTGAAGCCACGGGCAATCCGTTGCCAGATGAAACCTTAACGAAACTAAAAAACTGCGATGCAATTTTATTTGGTGCGGTGGGCCATCCGAAATACGATAACGATCCTACTTTAAAAGTAAGACCCGAACAAGGGTTACTCAAAATGCGCAAAGAACTAGGTTTGTATGCTAACCTGCGCCCCATAAAATTATTTGATGAATTGCTTGAAGCCTCCAGCATCAAACCCGAAATCCTGAAAGGCTCTGATATCCTTTTCTTTCGTGAGTTAACTGGTGATGTGTATTTCGGTGAAAAGGGAAGAAAAGACGAAGGCAAAACAGCCTACGATCTGATGATCTATCAGAAATATGAAATAGAACGTATTGCCCACAAAGCTTTTCAGGCAGCGCGTACCCGAAAAAAGAAAGTAACCTCGGTAGATAAAGCCAACGTGTTAGAAAGTTCGCGCTTGTGGCGCGAAGTGGTGAATGAAGTAAGTAAGCACTATCCGGATATAACCCTCGAGCATCAGTTCATTGATGCAGCCGCTATGAAACTGATTCAAAACCCAAAAAGTTTTGATGTGGTGCTAACCGGAAATTTATTCGGTGATATTCTTACCGATGAGGCCTCGCAGATCGCAGGTTCTATGGGAATGTTGGCATCAGCTTCGGTGGGTGATAAAGTGGGATTGTACGAACCCATCCACGGAAGTGCCCACGACATAACCGGTAAAGGTATTGCAAATCCGTTAGCCTCCATTTTGTCAGCCGCTTTGCTGCTCGATATTTCCTTTGGATTGAAAGAAGAATCAGACGCAGTGATTAAAGCGGTGGAAGCTACCTTGAAGGCTGGCTATAGAACTGCCGACATTGCGGATAGTAAAACAGCAAAAGATAAAATCCTGAATACCCAGCAAATGGGAACGCAGATCTTAAATGAGTTGAAAAAAGTTGCCAGTTACCAGACATCGGTAGCAAGCAACGGTAACCAGTAACAATTCAAACCATGAGTAACAAAATTCAAATATTTGATACAACCCTCCGCGATGGCGAGCAGGTACCTGGCTGCCAGTTAAAAACGGAAGAGAAGATTATTATAGCGCGCGAGCTGGAAGCGTTGGGTGTGGATGTGATTGAAGCCGGCTTTCCCATTTCAAGTCCCGGTGATTTTTTGTCGGTAGTGGAAATTTCCAAGGCGGTGAAAGAGCCCGTAGTGTGCGGGCTTACGCGTTCAAAGAAAGAGGATATAGATGTAGCTGCCGAAGCGCTGCGCCATGCCAGGCGCGGCCGCATCCATACCGGCATCGGCTCAAGCGATGTGCACATCAAACATAAATTCAGAAGCAGCCGCGAGCAGGTGTTGGAACAGGGCGTGTGGGCAACCAAATATGCAAAAGAAAAAGGCTACGAAGTGGAGTTCTATGCCGAAGATGCCGGCAGGGCTGATTTAAAATTTCTGGCGCAGCTTACCGAAGCGGTTATTGCGGCTGGTGCCGATGTGGTAAATATTCCGGATACCACCGGGTATTGCTTGCCGCATTTATATGGCAAACGCATTCAATATTTAATAGAGAATGTGAAGAATATCGATAAAGCTATTCTTTCTGTTCATTGCCACAATGATTTGGGCATGGCCACTGCCAATACAATTTCGGGGTTGATAAGCGGAGCGCGCCAGGCCGAAGTAACTATTAATGGTATTGGCGAGCGTGCCGGCAATACCTCGTTGGAAGAAGTGGCGATGACGCTCAAAGTGCATAAAGACCTTGATCTTTACACCAACATCAAATCCGAAAGAATCTTTGAAATCAGTCACTTGGTAAGCAGCATGATGCGCATGCCGGTGCAAGCCAACAAAGCGATTGTAGGTAAAAATGCTTTTGCACACTCTTCGGGCATTCACCAGGACGGGTTTTTGAAACATGCCGAAAACTATGAGATCATCAATCCGGCTGATGTGGGTGTACCATCATCATCCATTGTGTTAACAGCACGCAGTGGCCGGGCGGCTTTGAAGCATAGGCTGGAACTGCTGGGATATAATGTGGCAGGCGATGATCTTAATACAGTTTACGAAAGCTTTCTGGTTGTTGCGGATGAAAAGAAGGAGGTAAACGATGGCGATCTGATAATGATTGTATCCAACCTGCCTGTACTGGTTAAGCCTTAGACTAAAAGTTCTTTTTCAAAACCGAAGGCTTTTTGTAGATTTAATCTATGAAAAGCCTTTTTAATTTAAGATGGTTATTGTTAATGACATTAACCACACCGTTTGCCTCAGCCCAGGAAATCGGATTACAATTGTACAGCCTGCGCAACGAAATTCCCAAAGACGTACCCGGCACACTCCAGCAAATTAAAAGTTGGGGCATTACCGAAATTGAAGGTGGCGGAACGTACGGCATGACGGTAGAGGAATTTAATACACTCACTAAAAAAACCGGATTAAAACTTGTAGCCATTGGGGCCGACTTTGCAGAACTGGATAAAGACGCAGCAAGCATTGCCCAACGTGCAAAGGCATTTGGAGTTAGCTACGTAGTGTGTTATTGGATTCCGCACCAGGGAGATAATTTTACGTTGGCTGATACAGAAAACGCGATCCATGTTTTTAATACGGCTGGAAAAATTCTGGCCGAACAAGGAATTTCATTTTGCTATCATCCGCATGGGTATGAGTTTCGTCCGAATGGAAAAGGAACGCTATTCGATCTGATGATGAGTAAACTTAATCCGGCTTATGTAAATTTTGAAATGGATGTGTTCTGGATTAAGCATCCGGGTCAAGACCCAGTAAAAATTCTGAAGAAATACAAAAACCGGTTTCCGCTCATGCACTTAAAAGATCGCAAACCGGGCACCACCGGAAATCAAAATGGCCATGCCGATGTGGAAACAAACGTAGTGTTAGGCAAAGGCGATGTGGGTATTGCGGCTATTATGAAAGTAGCGAAGAAGTATGGCGTAAAACATTTTTTTATTGAAGATGAATCCTCCCGCGCAGTGCATCAAATTCCGCAAAGCCTGGCATTTCTGAAATCATTACAGTAGGGGTAGCATGAGCGAAGTAAGACTCACCCAGTTTTCGCACGGGGCCGGGTGTGGTTGTAAAATAGCACCGGCCGTATTGGATAAAATTCTGGCATCTGATTTTACGGCTGCCGGTTTCACCAACTTGCTGGTAGGCAACGAATCGAAAGATGATGCGGCTGTTTACGAGCTGAACAACGGCACGTGCCTCATTAGCACCACCGATTTTTTTATGCCCATTGTGGACGATGCGTTTACGTTTGGAAAAATTGCAGCTGCCAACGCGATAAGTGACGTGTATGCGATGGGTGGAAATCCGCTGATGGCGTTGGCTATTTTAGGATGGCCTGTAGATAAACTACCCACCGAACTTGCTCAACGCGTGCTGGATGGCGCTCGCGAAATTTGTGGCCAGGCCAACATTCCGTTAGCCGGTGGTCATAGCATTGATAGCCCCGAACCTATCTTTGGGTTGGCTGTTACCGGCTCGGTTCAAAAAGAGAATCTGAAAAAGAACAATACTGCCCAGCCGGGCGATTTGCTTTACCTTACCAAACCTTTGGGTGTAGGAATAATTACTACCGCACAAAAGCGCGGATTGGCTGAAGGAGATGATATACATGAGGCTATACGCATTATGACTGAATTAAATGTGCTCGGGGCTGAGTTTGGTAAATTAAAGGATGTTCACGCGCTTACCGATGTAACCGGCTTTGGACTGCTGGGGCATTTAATTGAGGTATGCGAAGGTAGCCGGCTTTCTGCCCAATTGAACTATTCAGAGATACCGCTACTATCAAATCTAAAAGCCTATGTAGCTAAGTTCATTTATCCGGATAACACCATGCGCAACTGGCAGGGGTACGAGCCAAAGGTGAAAGGCATTGGCAGCGAATCGTTACTTACCTTGTGCGATCCGCAAACCAGCGGTGGCTTATTGGTTTGTGTTGATTCGCGGTATCAACAGGAGTTTGAAGGCTGCTATAATGCAAAAGGCTTAAAACGAATAGGTAAAATGTTACCGCCATCACCCGGCTATGTGGTAGAAGTTTTATGACAATTGAAGAGCTAACCCAACAACTTTGGCTTGCAGGCGAATCAAAAAACCAGATTCGTATTTCGCTTGATGGCGAGCCGCTACCCCGAACAGTTTGTCCGTATGGAGTTTGCACTACCTCGCGTAACCAGATTGTGTTGGTATGTTGGCAAACATTTGGGTTTACAAAAGCTGGTGGCAAGGAAGGATACCGCAACCTGCAACTGGAGCGCATTGCCGAAATGGAAATATTGGATGCACATTTTGAAAAACGCACCGACTTCAATCCGCTTGACGGGCAATACAAAGACTGGGTATTTCATATTTGAAGAGTTTGAATATTTTCTGACAGATTTTGAACGCTATGCCATTACAGCACTGGTGTTTGGTGTGTTAGGCTGGTGGATGGGACAACCGCAGACAAAATCTGAACCCATTACTTTAGTAGAGCAAGTAACCGTGCATGATACACTTTATATTGCTTCAAAGCCCGATACTGTTTTCCGGGAAAAATTATCTATCGCGATAGGCCCATAATTTTAACTACCCAAACCAAGCTACCCGAGAACAAAAACGAGAAAGGTGTTTCGATGAAAGAGAAAGAAGAACTTGATAAGTTGTTGGTTTCGGGGTCGAGGTAGCAGGTATTACGTATCGGCCTCACACACCGCGTTAACAAATGTTTTGTGGGCAAAACCAAACCGATTTTTGAATTTAAGATACTATTTTTTGAAATAGATTACTTACATTTCTCCGTCTAATAGTCCGGCCAATGATCTGCTTTTACCGAAAAGCCCCTTTGGGGTTGTTTCTTTTTTTGTTGACATTAACCGATGTTAACGCCCAACAAGACCCGCTTTACAATCTCTATTACTACAATCAAATGATGATAAACCCGGCCTATACAGGTTTATACAAAGATGTTACACTTAACCTGATTTCGCGTAAGCAATGGGTTGGCATAGAAGGCTCACCGTTAACTAACTTCCTTTCCTTTTCATCTTCGGTGGGTAAGCGCTTTGGAGTAGGGGCTATGGTGATTGACGATCGGTTGGGTATCAACGCTACGCAAGAAGGCCAGGTTGCTTTTTCTTTTAAGGTAATTTCGAAAGAGGAAACGGTTTTGTCTCTGGGAGTGCAAGGCGGACTTGTTAATTACAGATACGACTACAGTAAGCTCAATCTGGAGTATATGGATGACGAAGATCTGGATATGAACCGTACCCAGTTCAGTCGCTCAAATGTAGGGACTGGTATTTTTTTTCGTACTGAAAAATTTTATGTAGGAGTTTCTGTGCCCCGTATTTTAAATGTGCAGGTAAATGATGGTATGGCCGCCAGTACCCGTTACCAGCGTCATTATTATATAAGTGGAGGATTCATCATCAACAACACGTTTAAAAATCTGGTACGATTAAAACCCTCGTTTTTGTTGCGTATGATGCCGAATGGGCAGCAGGCTTTGGATATTAATTTGCATGCCTTGCTTCTGGAGACAATCTGGGCCGGTGTTACGGTTCGCAATTTTGACGCGTTAGGTGCTAATGGCCAGTTTCAGGTTAGCCAGCGTTTACGAGTGGCGTATAGTTTTGAGTTACCAACCAATTCATTGCTTAGCCAAAATTTTGGATCCCATGAAATTTCATTGCTGCTGGCATTTAGTCCGTTGGGCACGCAGCAGAAAGTGGTTAGGTATTTTTAATCGAATTCATTAATGAGAACAACTTTAATTCTGCCAAGTAAAAAGACATTTGTACTTGCTTTATTATTTGGTCTTTTAAGTTTTGTATTGGTTGCTCAGCCTTTTATCTCCACCTGGAAAACAGATAACCCCGGAACTTCAGCTACGAATCAAATTACGATCCCTACCACTGGCACTGGTTATAACTATAATATATACTGGGAAAGGGTGGGGTCTCCAGTGATAAACGGAACCCTTACTAACCAGACGGGTACTACAACCATTACATTCCCTTCAGTAGGAACATATCGGGTAGAGATTAGTGGAAGTTTCCCCCGTATTTTTTTTGGTTCCGGTGGAGATCCACAAAAATTGTTAACGATACAGCAATGGGGTAATATTGCCTGGACTTCCATGTCCTATGCCTTTTATAATTGCTCTCAATTGTCGGTATTAGCAACGGATAGTCCTAATCTTAGTGGTGTCTTAAACATGAGCTGGATGTTCAGTGGGGCTAGTTCATTTAATCAACCAATAGGGCATTGGAATGTAAGTAATGTACAAAGCATGAGGGCGCTTTTTCAAGAAGCAGATGCATTTAATCAGGACATAAGCAGTTGGAACGTATCAAATGTTACTGATATGGGGTATATGTTTTTTGGAGCGAATGTGTTCAATCAGAATATTGGTGGTTGGAATGTAAGCAATGTAACAAACATGAGCTTTATGTTCGCGAATGCTCAGGCTTATAATTCTTATATAGCTAATTGGAATATAAGTAATGTAACAGACATAGGCAGTATGTTCAATGGTGCTGCCTCTTTCAATCAAGAAATTGGAGATTGGGATGTCAGTAACGTGACGAATATGTTTGGCGTTTTTTCAAATGCTAGTTCTTTTAACAGGAGCATTGGAGGTTGGGATGTTAGCAGCGTTACCAACATGACAAATATGCTCAACAACTCTGGCCTTTCTACAGCTAATTACGATGCCACCCTCATAGGGTGGGGCGCACAAACAGTACAGCCTAATGTAACACTTGGTGCAACGGGTCTTACTTACTGTGCTGGAGCTACAGCACGAGGTATTCTCACCAGTGCACCAAATAACTGGATTATTGTGGGCGATGGACTCAATTGTTCGTCAACTGCCTTTATCACCACCTGGAAAACTGATAATCCAGGAACTTCTGCTACGAATCAAATTACTATCCCAACAACAGGCACGGGCTACAACTACAATATCTATTGGGAAAGGGTTGGATCTCCGGCCATAAATGGAATACTAAATAATCGGACTGGTAATACTACCATTACGTTTCCTTCGGTTGGTACTTACCGTGTGGAAATCAGCGGCAGTTTCCCTAGTATTTATTTTGGCTCGGGTGGTGATCCACAAAAATTATTATCGGTACAACAATGGGGTAACATTGCCTGGACTTCTATGCAAAGGGCTTTTATGGATTGCAGCAACTTCACTCTAACGGCTGTTGATGCGCCCAACCTCTCTGGAGTGACGGATGTCAGTTTTATGTTTAATAGGGCAACCTCCTTCAACGGTAACATTGGCAACTGGGACGTGAGCAATGTAGTTGATATGACTGGTCTGTTCGATGGAGCAACCTCTTTCAACCAGCCCATTGGCAACTGGAATGTAGGTAATGTACTGTACATGAATTTCATGTTCAATGGTGCCTCTGCATTCAATCAACCTATCGGCAATTGGAATTTGAGTAATGTAACAACTATGTTAGCCATGTTCCAATTAGCCAGTTCCTTCAATCAGCCCATAGGTAATTGGAATGTTGGTAATGTAACGAGTATGTCAGGTATGTTTCAACAGGCCAGTTCCTTCAACCAACCCATTGGCAACTGGGATGTGAGTAGTGTAACTGTGATGACGGGCATATTCAATCTGGCATCCTCCTTCAATCAGCCCATTGGCAATTGGGATGTAAGCAATGTGACTGATATGCGGGTTATGTTTGCAGATTCTCCCTTCAACCAACCAATAGGCAATTGGGATGTGAGCAATGCAACGGATATGTTATTGATGTTCAATGGCGCTTTTGCTTTCAACCAAAATCTTGGAACTTGGAATGTAAGCAATGTAACCAACATGACAGGCATGCTTAATAACTCTGGTCTCTCCATTACCAATTACGATGCCACGCTTACAGGCTGGTCAACACAAACCGTGCAACCTAACGTAATACTTGGTGCTGTTGGTTTAAGGTATTGCAGTGCTCAAACGGCTCGTGCGGCACTAACAAGCGTTCCAAATAACTGGATTATTGCGGGAGATCAGTTTCTATGTCCTCAAGCCACCATTGAAATAGCTGCGCAAGGAACCGGCACCCCAACAGGAAGTAATGTCCAGTTTTCTTCCACTGGTGTAGGGGTTGATCAACTCAAAGAATTAGAAATTGCAAATACCGGAACGGCAACCCTTGTAATAACCGATGTACAAGTAACTGGAGATTTCAGTTTAGCCAGTACTTTACCACCACCTATTAATCCGGGAAATATAGAAACACTCTCTATTCGGTTTGCACCAACTGATTTAGGGCAACGCACGGGTACGCTTACCATTTTAAGTAATGGAGATATTCCTGCTTACACGTTAAACTTATTAGGCGAAGGAGATGCAGAACCGGAAGTGTTTAATGTGGTAACCACTAACAACAATGGCAAACATGATTTTCTGAACATCCGTAACATTACCTTGTTCCCTAAGAATCGCGTAAGCATTTACGATAGATGGGGGAACAAAGTGTTTGAGAGAGATAATTACGATAACATAACAGGAACTTTTACAGGCATGAGCAGCTCGGGAAAGGAATTATCTGAAGGAACATATTATTATGTTTTGGATAAGAACAATGGTAGCCAGCGAATGACGGGCTTCTTGATATTGAAAAGATAATAAAGTTTAATTCCCTTGGGCGCGCTCAACCTTCTCTACAAAATACTTGGTATCGCCCCGCCACGGAAACTGCACATATCTCTTTACAAAATGAAGGTTAACGCGGTTGCCTTGCAATGCCACCTCTTGCAGGTCTTTAATTACAGCTTCATTATCCGATTCAACAGAAAAATCGCGCGTTTCGGCAATTGGACTTGCACCTTTTAATGCACCAAACGATTCCATCGAGATTTTGCCTTCGAATGTTTTGAAGACCACGCCTTTTTCAGAAACACTCAACACCTTGCCGGCCCACACACCCCGCTCATAAACTCCCCAATACATAAACGCCAGGGTGCCTAAGCCAATCAACAGCGCAATCAGTAAAATACGTTTTGTCCATTTTACCGTGGCCCGCACGGTTTTCTTCACAATACCTTCCTGTTCCATAGTTAGCGTGTGGTTATTTTCTTGTTTCTGTTAAGACGAATATAGAAATAAAGCGCAACTGAAACGACCAGAATAGAAATGAACTGCGAGTTGGAAAGGACATTGTCAATAAGAAACCCGCGTTCAATGTCGCCCCTGAACATTTCCAACACTGCCCTGCCAATTGCATACACCATCAGGTAAATCAAGAATAACTGACCGTCAAACTGCTTTCTCTTTTTAAGAATTAGTAGTGCAATTAAAATTGAAAAAATAAAGGTGGCTTCCAACAATTGGGTTGGGTAGAGGGGGGTGTGCAACGGCTCAGCCTGGCACATCGGATCGCTGAACATCACACTTAAAAAACTATCGGTTGGCAAACCATAACAACAGCCAGCCATAAAACAACCTACGCGCCCAAAGCCGTGCACAATGCAGGTAACAGCCGCCATAATATCTAACATTCCCACTACCGGCACTTTTACCTTTTTAAAGTACCACAACATAATGGGGATCGTGGTAAGTAATGAACCATAAAACACAAAGCCGCTTCCTGAAAAAAGTTTTTTCGGCTGACTGAAATAGAGCGCAGGGTCTTCGAAAATCATGAAGAGCTTACCACCCACAACTCCCCCCACCACCAATAGTATAAACAGGTTGTTGCTCTGATCGAACGTAAGTCCATATTGTTTTTTGCCTTGCCGGTACATATAAGTAAAGCCCAGCAGGGCGCCAAGTGCAATGCAAAATCCATAGGTGTAAATGGTAAACGAGCCTAGTTTAAAGAGAACAGGATGCATCGCTTTTTTTTAAATAGAGAAATTTCTGCCTCAAGTAGAAGATCTCCTGTAGTAGCTAAAGTTGCAGCGCTAATTTATCCGTTTCAGAATTTCAGACCTGCTCTTCACATCTACACGGTCATAATTTCGGCCTCTTTCTTTTTCATCAGGCCATCAATTTTTTCAATAAACTCGTTGGTAATTTTCTGCACGGTTTCTTCCGCATTCTTCACATCATCTTCCGAAACACCTTTAATTTTTTTGAGTTGCTCGTTGATGTCTTTGCGGATGCTGCGCACACTTACTTTACCGTGTTCGCACTCCTGCGAGGCCTGGCGTACCAATTGCTTTCTGCGCTCTTCGGTAAGCATGGGAATGTTAATGATTACCTGTTGACCATCGTTTTGAGGAGTTAGGCCCAGGTTGGCAATCATAATGGCGCGTTCAATCTCCTGAATCAGGCTTTTCTCCCACGGCTTAATAAACAACGTGCGGGCTTCCGGTGCTGTTACCGAAGCTACCTGGTTCAGGGGACTCATCACCCCATAGTACGAAACCTGAATGCCATCCAACATGTTGGGATTGGCTTTGCCAGCACGGATTTTTGCTAACTCATTGCTAACATGCGCCAGCGATTTACCCATTTGTTCTTTGGCTTCTTCGAGGTATAATTCAAGTTCTTCCATAGAATAAAATTATTAAGTCAATCGCCCTCTCCTCAGGAGAGGGCTGGGGTGAGGTTTAACTTATTAACGTTCCGGCTTCTTCGCCTTTCGCAATCTTTAACAAGTTGCCTTTCTTATTCATATCGAATACGATTATGGGCAGTTTGTTTTCCTGGCAAAGCGTAAAGGCTGTCATATCCATTATGTTCAATTTCTTTTGGTATGCTTCCTGAAAGCTTAACTGGCTGTAGCGCACTGCATCTTTAAACTTTTCGGGGTCTTTGTCATACACACCATCTACGCGTGTGCCTTTCAACACCACCCCGGCCTGAATTTCTATGGCTCGCAAACTGGCGGTTGAGTCGGTAGTAAAATACGGGTTACCGATGCCGGCCCCAAAAATTACAATCCGCCCTTTTTCGAGGTGGCGAATTGCCCTGCGCCTGATAAACGGTTCGCAAACTTGTTCCATTTTTATTCCGGCCATCAGGCGGGTGTACATACCGTGGCGCTCCAGCGCACTTTGCAATGCCATGGCATTAATTACCGTTGCCAACATACCCATGTAGTCGCCCTGCACCCGGTCAATGCCCAGCGCTTCCGCTTGCCCGCCTCTAAAAATGTTTCCGCCTCCAATTACAATTGCCACCTCAACGCCTTGTTCCTTCACGGCTTTTATCTCTTCCGAGTATTGCTCCAGCACGGCCGGATCGATATTGCTGTTTTTAGAACCCATCAGGGCTTCGCCACTGAGTTTAAGAAGAATGCGTTTGTATTTCATGAAGGCTTGCTCAAGAATTAAATCCCGCAAATATATTACGATTTGAAGGAATATTAACTGTTTTTATCGATCAGGATTCGTCTATTGCTGTCCGCTTCCTGCGACTGGTAAGTGCTAACTGCCTACTTTTGCATGATGACCCTCCAATACTCCTTCGAACTTCTCGGCACATTTTTCTTTGCCATATCCGGGGCGCTGGCCATACGCGATCACCACAACGATTTGTTCGGGGCTACCTTTACCGGCTTTGTTACGGCCATTGGTGGCGGTACCCTGCGCGATATCATGCTGGGTAGTTATCCGCTGGTGTGGATTGGCGACATCCATTTTTTGTATGCGGTGCTGGCTGGCGCCTTAGTAGCCTTTCTGTTTTTTCGCTTTTTGATGGGCCTGCGCAAAACCTTTTTGCTATTCGACACGCTGGGAATTTCTTTCTTTACCATACTGGGTGTAGAAAAAGCCCTCGGGCTGGGTGTGCGCCCCGAAATAGCAGCTATTATGGGAATGTTTACAGCCATTATGGGGGGCGTTATCCGCGATGTGCTTACCAACGAAACTCCCATACTCTTCCGCAAAGAAATTTATGCAACCGCGTGCCTGGCCGGTGCCTGCCTGTATTTACTGCTGTTGCATGTTGAAATAAGCAGAAACACCAACCTGATTATTTCCAGTGCCGTAATTATGGTTATCCGGTTACTGGCCGTAAAATTCAAACTGGCCTTACCGGGATTTAAACGGTAACGGGTTAAAAAATTAACCGGTAACCTGTGTGTTTTGCGGTGTTACCACTTCGCTGTAAAGCTCATCGGCCCGCTTGCTAACCATAGGCAACTTTTGCATGCGATGTACATCAATGGCATATACACCAAAGTCTTCGGTAACCTTACCGTGCAGTTCGTAAAAACCCCGGCCGCAAAACGGAAACTGCCGGGCCGAATCAGGAAAATGCACTGTGTCGAACACTTCGCCATTCACATCGTAAAATGTGCCAAAGCACATGTGCTCGTGCTTTTTCATGGTGTAGGCATCTTTGGTAGTAACTAAGTACCCTACTATACAAATGGTTTTACCTTTTTTGCCGGCCAGCTCGTGGGCAAGGGTGTTGCCGTAATTTTTGGTTTGTAAAAGATTAAAAGGATTGCAGAGCGGAAACCCAAGCAGTTCAATTTCATCGAAGGCATCTTCGTGCACATTGCGTTTTAGTTGGGGCAAGACAAAATTTTTAGGTTCGGTGTCAAACAAATCAACGGTAGTGTGAGGCCGGGCCCGGTTGCTGCTAAAGAAGAGCATGCCTTCCCACAAAAGTTGTTGCTTGCTTTTGCCGGTAAACCGGAAAGCCCCCAACCGAATAAGGATGCGCAGTTGTTCCAGCCCCAGGCCGGGCGTACGTCTTAAAAAATTGTCCAGGCTTTTATACGGTCCCTGGCGCGCGCGTTCTTCGGCAATGTGTTGACCGGTTTTTCGTTCCAGGCTTTTTAAATGAATAAACCCGATGTAGATGGTGGTGCCTATAATAGTAGTAAGGTACTCGCTGTGGTTTATGCAGGGAGCTTCTATTTGCGCCCCGTTCATGCGGGCTTCATGAAAGTAAAACTCGGTACGATAAAAGCCGCCAAAATTATTGATAACACCCACCATAAATTCCAGCGGAAAGTGCGCCTTCAGGTACAGGCTTTGGTAACTCTCTACGGCATAACTGGCCGAGTGGCCCTTGGCAAACGAGTAGCCCGCAAAACTCTCAATTTCAAACCACACCCGGTCAACCACTTTTTTATCGTAGCCAATACGGTTACAGTTTTCAAAAAACTTATCGCGCACCCGTAAAAACTCTTCGCGCGAGCGATACTTACCACTCATGCCCCTGCGCAGTACATCGGCCTCGGTTAGCGTAAGGCCGCCAAAGTGGTGGGCAACTTTAATTACATCTTCCTGGTACACCATTACCCCATACGTGTCGTGCATAATTTCATCCATTTTAGGATGGATAGATTCGTACGCAATACCGTTGCGGTGCATGTGAAACCGCTCAATGTAGGCCTTCATCATACCCGAACTGGCCACCCCCGGCCTGATGATGGAGCTGGCCGCTACCAGGGTAAGGTAATCATCGCACCGTAGTTTGCCCAGCAACATGCGCATAGCGGGCGACTCTACATAGAAGCAACCCATGGTTTTGCTGTTGCGCATCAGCGCTTTTATCTTTTCATCGGTTTTAAATTTTTTAAACTGGTGCACATCTACCTCCGTGTGCTGGTTTCGTTTTACGTGCTTAACTGTTTCTTTTATATGGCCTAACCCCCGCTGGCTTAAAATATCAAACTTGTAAATGCCAAAATCTTCGGCTGCGTGCATTTCAAATTGCGATACCGGTAAACTTTTTGGCGGATATTCGGTAGCGGTATATGTATAGATGGGCTTTTCGGTAATTAAAACTCCGCCCGCATGGATGGAAATATTGGCGGGCAATTCCTTCTCAACAATGTACTGCGCGTAGGCCATAATTTTAGCAGCAATGTGATCGCGCGTTGCATCTTGCTTTCGACTTTCTACCAGCGCATCTATCTCTTCTTTGGGCAAGCCAAACACTTTGCCCAGTTCGCGCAACACCGATTTACTCTGGTATGTTACGTGGGTGCCCAATAAACATACATGGTCGTAGCCGTATTTTTCAAACAGGTAGTGGTAAATGGCATCACGGTTATCCCACGAAAAATCAATGTCAAAATCGGGTGGGGTTACGCGCTCTTCGTTTAAAAATCGCTCGAAGTATAAATCGAGTTCTATGGGATCTACATTGGTAATGCCCAGGCAATAGGCTACGGTGCTGTTGGCACCGCTGCCTCGCCCCACAAAATCGTAACCGTTTTTTTTGGCAAACAGAATTAAATCGTAGGCAATCAGGTAATACGAGATAAACCCTTTTTGCATAATAATGCGCAACTCTTTTTCGATATGGGTTTTCCAGATGCGGGTGGTGGTGCCGTAGCGCAGGGCATAGCCTTTGGCGGTTTCGCTAATAAGATAAATGAGATCTTCTTGCGGGGTGTTGCGCACGTATTTTTTATTCTTGTCTTCGCCCAGGGTGCAGGTAATGGTGCATTGATCCAGCAGCGCCTGGGCCTGGTGCACCAGTTCGGCAAAGGGGTCGAACAATTTTTCAAGATCGGCTTGAGGCCGCATAAACTCATGCGGGTGGGCCTGGCTGTGTGCAGGCAGCTTGCTTAGCAAGGTGTTGTGTGCAATGCAACGCAATAGCCTGTGGGTGTTGTAGTCGCGGTGCACCGGCTTGTGCTTGCCGGTTTTTTTATCAACTTTTTTTTGAGGCGGTAAAAACGTTACCGGATGCAGGGCTACAAATTTAGAAGCATACGTTTCGCGCCCCGGGTATGCCGCGTAGGTAATTAGTTGATGGCTGCCCACACCTATAAATTCATTTTGGCGCAAGAGCTCAGGCTCCAGGTGTAAAAAGGGGTAAATAACCAACGTATCATCCAGCAAAGGCGCGCGTGCCGGAAAAGGTTTGCCTTCGCGGTTGTGGTACGATAAAAAACGATTTATTTTTTCGAAGCCGTTGTTGTTTTGCGCCAGCAAGGTGTACAGCATTTGGTCATCGGGTTTATTTCGAAAGTCGATGCCCACTGCTAACTCCAGATTGTAAGCTTCTTTGCCAAATTTGGTTAATCCGTTGGTTGCGGGCTTATTTTCGGAGCAAATGCGCAATAGCTCCAGGTACGAAGCCGTGTTGTTGATTTCGGTTACCGCCAGTTTATGAATGCCGCATCGTTTAGCTTCTTCAAAAAGAATTTTTATGGGCAGCGTGCCGTATTTAAAACTATAACCGGTGTGGCAGTTGAGGTACACGAATTGTAAGAGATTTAAAAATTCAACGAATCATAATTTCATTTTCCCATGGTCTGTGTCCTCAAAAACCAACAGCGTATTATTTGTTCTATCGGTCACAGGCTTTTCCAGCCTTTTAATAATATCGGCCCAGAAGTAAACTTCGCTCAGCATCATGTGCGTTTTTCGGGGAGAGAGTAATTTGACTGAGCCATTTGAATTGTACGATTGATTTTTAATGTGTTGGTTTATTATCTGCTGTGGGCACAGACCGAAAATAGGTAAGACTTAAAAATTAGATTGAGGGAATTCAGGAAATCACCCCATCATCTTTAGTAGATCTTTTCTGATTTTGCCACTGAACGCATTCATTTCCATGCGCACGCGGTTGCTTACATCCAGCGTGGTGGCCCGCACCAGTTTATCTGCTCCGTGTTTGTGTTTAATAAAATCCATGGCTTCGTACAGGTTTACATCTTCTTCGGTTTCATCAAAGAGGCTGATCTGGTGGCTGCCTTGCACCAGGTTGCTCAGGCGCACGCCCACCAGCCGGATTAGCATTCTGCGGTTGTAGAGTTTATCAAATAGCTCTTGCACCACACGTAAAATCACATGGTCGCTCGAGGTGTAGGGAATGTGCACCTGCCGGGTTTCGGTATCGAAATTGGAGTAGCGGATTTTTACAGTGATGCACGCGGTTAACTTTTTTTGTTCGCGCAACTGAAACGCCACTTTTTCTACCATGGCAATAAGAATGGATTTTAAGCGCTTCACATTAATGGTGTCGTGCTCAAAGGTAGATTCGGTAGAAATGGATTTTTGTTCGCTATGCGAAACCACGGGCGAGTCGTCTTGCCCGTGGGCTTTGTGCCACAGGCTTATTCCGTTTTTACCAAAGGCACTTACTAAAAACGGCAATGGCATTTGGCGCAGGGTGGCTACGGTGCGCACGCCCATGTCGTATAAAAAAGTAGCGGTTTGTTTTCCGATCATCGGAATTTTATCGATAGCCAGCGGAGCCAAAAAATCTTTTTCTTCGCCTGCGCGGATTTGTTTTTCGGCATTGGGTTTAAACTCGCCCGTAGCCACTTTAGATACCAGCTTGTTTACCGATACCGCCAGCGAAATGGGCAGGTTGGTTTCGTGTTGAATTTTTTTCTTTAGCTCCAGCGCCCATTTAAAAGTGCCAAAGAACCGATCCATGCCTGTGGCATCTACATAAAACTCATCGATGGATGCCTTTTCGAAGGCCGGTGCTTTTTCTGAAATGATTTCGGTAACCAGGTGTGAGTTGCGGCTGTAGGCTTCCATATCGCCCGAGATTACCCGGGCCTGGGGGCAAAGTTGCAGTGCCAGGTACATGGGCATGGCCGAGTGCACCCCAAACCTGCGGGCTTCGTAGCTACAGGCAGCCACCACGCCCCTGCGATTGCTGCCACCCACAATAAGCGGCAGGCCTTTCAACTTTGGTTCTTTTTTGCATTCTACGGCTACAAAAAAGGCGTCCAAATCCAGATGTATAATACTGCGCTCCATAGTGGCAATTATACTAAAATATTTAGCAAATAAAGTTTACTACTAATTAGTATTTATTAGCAAGTTGGTTTTTTATGAAATTTTGAGGTATCAGCTTCCTTGGGGGGCAGTTTTTATGCGTGCGGGATGGAGCCTTTGTTTGAGCCCGAAATGGCCGGTGGGTGGGTTGGCGAGTGGCGACAGCCCGACCTGAGCGGGGCAGGTTTTGCGGGTGGGGGCGATGGGCACGCCCCAAAGAATTTATTTTAAATCGAGGCGCACTACGTTTTCTACGTGCATGGTTTGCGGAAACATATCTACCGGTTGCACGGCTGTAAGAGTATATTTTTCGGAGAGTAGTTTAAGATCGCGCGCCTGGGTGGCGGCATTGCAACTTACATATACAATGCGGGCCGGGGCTGCGTGCAACAGCAGGCGGGTAACATCTTCGTGCATGCCGGCCCGGGGTGGGTCGGTTATTACTACATCGGGCCGGCCGTGTTGGGTAAGAAAATTTTCGGTTAGCAGATCTTTCATATCGCCTGCATAAAATCTGGTATTGGTAATGTGGTTAATGGTAGCGTTAATGCGGGCATCGTCAATGGCTGCGGCTACGTACTCTAACCCAATTACCTGCCGGGCGTGGGCGGCTACAAAGTTGGCAATGGTGCCGGTGCCGGTATATAAATCGTACACGTGCTCGGTACCTTTCAGGTCGGCCAGTTGCCAGGCTACTTTATAAAGCTGGTAGGCCTGGTGGGGGTTGGTTTGGTAAAACGATTTGGGCCCAATGCGAAACTGCAGGGTACCGTGGCCTTCGGGTTTGGGCATTTGCTCGGTAATGTAGGGGTTGCCCTTCCAGCAAATTACGTCCAGGTCGGCAAACGTATCGTTTCGTTTGCCATTAATAATGTAGTTGGCCGAGGTGATTTGCGGAAACGCATCGGTTAATGTTTGCAGCAGCAGGGTAATCCACTTCATTTCGTTGTAGGTTACTTGTAGTATAACCATTACCTCGCCTGTGGTGGTGGTGCGCAGGGTAAGGGTGCGCAAAAAACCCACTTGCTTGCGCAGATCGAAAAACGGAATGTTGTTTTCGATGGCTGTTTTACGTGCCAGCAACCGAATGCTGTTGGAAGGTTGGGGCTGCAGGTAGCATGTGTGCACATCAAACACGCGGTCGTACATGCGTGGAATATGAAAACCGAGGCCGGGTTCGTCTGGGTAGCGGCCGCTGGGTAGTGGCTCAAGCCCCTGGTTTTTTTTCAGGTCAAGTTCCTGGTGTGTTAGCCACCGGCCCGAAGTAAAAGTAAAATCCAGTTTGTTGCGGTAGTGTTGGGTTTGGGCCGAGCCAAGGATGGGTGTTAGAGGCGGAAAGGTTAGCCCGCCAATGTGTTCTAAGTTATCGGCAACTTGTTGTTGTTTATAGTGTAGTTGGGTAGCATAGTTTATGTGTTGCCACACGCAGCCACCACACAAGCCAAAGTGCTCGCAAAACGGTTCGCTTCGGTGTGGCGATAATTTTTGAATGGATACAACGCGACCTTCCAGGTAATTGCTTTTTATTTTGGTAAGCTCTACTTCTACCGTATCGCCCGGGGCGCCACCCTGTAAAAACAAAACCTGCCCGTTTACTTTGGCCACACACTTGCCCTCGGCACCCATGGTATCGATAGCAATGTTTTGCAGGCGGTCTCCTTTTTTCATTTTCGAAAATTTACTGGGCTGCGAAATTACAGAATTATGAGGTTTTAGCGGAAGGCATAAAATCATTACCTTTCTTACTCTGTTGGTTATGAAGAAGGCGCTAGTTACATGCATGTTGTTACTCGTTATCCCCGTGTATGCATCGCACATTGTGGGTGGCGAGTTTGAATTGATTCATATTTCGGGTAACCTGTACCGGCTTAACCTGATTATTTATTTTGATCAGATTAACGGGGCTCCGGGCGCCAAAGACGCTTCGGCATCGGTTTCTATTTTTCGCAAGCGCGACAATTTGTTAATGGGCTCGGTAACCTTATTGCGCGTAAGCGAAACGAATGTGCCCTACACGCAGCCAATATGTTCGAAAGGCGAACTGGTAACCAGCAAGCTCACCTATACCTCTACGTTGGTTTTATCGGCTGCGCAGTTTAACGATCCGCAAGGCTATTTTGTAGTATGGCAGCGCTGTTGTCGCAATTATACTATTACCAATATTTTCAGCGATCCGCCCGGTGGGGCAAGTGTTTCGGCCGGACAAACATTTTACCTCGAGTTTCCGCCTGTAGTTAAAAACGAAACCCCATTCATTAATTCATCGCCTCGGTTGTTTCCGCCTCTCAACGATTTTGCCTGCCCCTTTCGGCCCTACTATGTAGATTTTGCCGGTGTGGATGACGATGGCGATTCGTTGGTTTACTCGCTAACCACACCGCTTAACACAACTACGCCCGAGGCACTGCCACCCGTTTCGCCCGGGCCGTATCCGTTGGTTGTTTGGAAGCCGGGGTATAACCTGGGTAATATTATTAATGGCCAACCCGATTTACGAATAAGCAAAGAAGGTTTGCTTACAGCCACACCACGCACACAAGGTTTGTTTGTGTTTGCTGTTAAAATAGATGAATACCGCAATGGTGAAAAGATTGGTGAGAGCAGGCGCGATTTTCAAATGCTGGTTGTGGACGCCTGCCCTCAGGCCGAACCTCCGGTTATTGCAGGAAAAAAATTAACCGATGCCAACTACTCCACCAGTAAAAATATTGCCTTAACATTTGCCAACACTGTTACCGATGCCAACCGCTGCCTGGATGTGCGCATCTCCGATCCGGACTCGCAAAAACCCGAAAGCCAGTTTAGCGAATTTGTATCGGTGCGGGTAATTCCGCTAAACTTTAGAAAAGACATTTCCAGCATTTTGCCGGTACAAACCTCAACTGTACTTTTTAATGGCAGCACATTTGATTTTCGCATTTGCTTTCCGCAATGCCCGTTTATCAATGGCCCTTACCAAATTGGTATTATCGCATTTGATGATGCCTGCAGCCTGCCACTAACCGATACACTTAAAGTTACAGTAACTACCCAACCACCGGCCAATACCGCGCCTTACTTTGTAGCGCCCACCTTGCCGGTTACCGAGGTTACTTTGTTAGAAGGAAATTCATTTGAAGCCGGTTTTGAAATTCGCGATGCCGATGGCGATGAGCTAATACCGTTTATTACTACCAATGGCTTTGTGTTAGCCGATGCCGGCCTACAAGTACAATTTGACGAGCCACGTGTGAACGGAAAAATAACCGGCAAAATCCGATGGGATGCCTTCTGCAACATTTACAACTTTACCAACCGAACCAGTTTTGAAGTAAAAATTTTGGTGAACGACCGCGATGTGTGCGATAATAATGCCCTTGTTTTCACTACCTACAAATTTCAGGTTGTTTTACCCGGCAATGCCGATCCGGTTATTGATACCGACCTAACGCCTGCACCCAACGAGCGTGTAGTGGTGGGCATTCAGCGAAGAATAAATGAAACCCTAACATTTCAGGTAACAGGTACCGATGTAATCGATCAGGATTTACTTGTGCTGGATGTAACCAAACGCGATTCGCTCGCTTTGTACGGAGCAGTGTTTCCGGCTGCAACAGGTAATGGAAGTGTAACCTCGCGGTTTACGTGGGATTTGCAGTGTGCCAACATAGACCTAACCAAACACAGCACATTTGTATTTCAGTTTATAGTTACCGATGCCGCCAACAAATGCCGGCTTTACAAAGCCGATACCGTAGATGTGCACGTTAAAGTTTTACCCCCGCTCAATGCCGCGCCTTATTTAGTGGCGCAACACAAAAGCCAGGTGGTAAATGAGCAAACCCTGGCATTTACCCCGGGCGAAACCATCGTGTTAAAACTGATTGGCACCGATGCCGATACCGCACCCGAGCGCGACAATCTTACCATTACCCTGATTGACAAGGGGGGTAACGTGGCCCCTTCCGGGTATGAGTTTACTCCGGCAACAAACAAAGGCACCGTGCAAACTACCTTTAGCTGGACACCCGGTTGCGAGGTGTTTCAAAACGGAGTATTTCAAAATGAATATTTCTTCACCTTTCGGTTGGCGGATGACCGGTGCTATGCCGAGAAAGCAGATACCGTTACCGTGTACCTGAAACTAAATGACGCAGTGGGCCACGAAAAGGAATTTATGCCACCCAATGTGTTTACACCCAACGATGACGGCTGCAACGACTACTTTGCTGTGGAGGGTATTGGCCCTTGTTCCTATAATTCCGATCCGGCCCAAAACCCCGATGCCTGGGTGGCCTTTCCGCCCGATAACTGCCAGGCCCGCTTCGAGTCTGTTAAAATTTTTAACCGGTGGGGCAACCGGGTGTTCGAAAGCTCCGATCGCAAATTCAGGTGGTATGCACCCAACCAACCGGCCGGGGTGTATTATTATGTAATAAAATTTACCAACAAAGAATACCGCGGCTCGCTATCAGTCAGGTTTTAAAATTGAAAGAGGCTGCTCCCGTTTTTGGAAACAACCTCTTTGAAGCGTTATAGTTTGCGAAATTACAAATTAGGCTGGGGGGTGGTGCGCAGATAGGGTTTAACGCGCGTATGCCCTTTCGGAAATTTGCCCGGAATGTCTTCGTCTTTTACGGCTGCAGTTATAATTACATCTTCCCCGTGTTTCCAGTTGGCCGGAGTAGCTACGCTATAGCCAGCAGTTAACTGTAAACTATCTATTACCCGTAAAATCTCATCAAAATTTCTTCCGGTACTTGCGGGGTAGGTAATGGTAAGTTTCACTTTTTTGTCGGGGCCAATTACAAAAACGGAACGTACGGTAAACTTGTCGCTTACCTGTGGATGAATCATATCGTACAGGTTAGCCACTTTAAACTCCGGATCGGCAATTAGGGGAAAGTTTACTTCTGTTTTTTGAGTTTCGTTTATGTCGCCAATCCATTTGACATGTGCATCCAGCGGATCGGCACTCAGTGCCACCACCTTTACATTGCGTTTATCAAACTCGGCCCGCAACTTGGCTACAGCGCCCAGTTCGGTAGTGCATACAGGTGTAAAATCGGCCGGGTGCGAAAATAAAACTCCCCAACTGGGGCCTAACCAGGTGTGAAACTGAATGGTGCCCTCGGTAGTTTCGGCAGAAAAATCCGGGGCGATATCTCCTAATCGAATCGACATAATGTTAAAATTTTGGTTTGAAGGCCAAATATATAATATGTCTATAGATTTTATAGATTTTAAAGACCGTCTTTTTATTTGCGGCCCAGCGCCTTTTCGCGCTTTAGAATTTTGGCTAAGTTACTCTCTTTCAGAACTTTCAGGGTTTCATCGCGTACCCCTATAAAACTATCGCGTATGCCGCAGGTTTTTTCATCGCGGCACTCTTCGCAGGGTTCGTAATAGTTTAGCGAAACACACGGCAACATCGCAATGGCGCCATCCATCAGCCTGATAATTTCTATCAGGTTAACCTCTTCTGGTTTTTTGTAGAGGTAGTAACCTCCGCCTTTTCCTTTCTTACTGTTTAGAATTTTTGCGTTGCGTAGTTCTAACAGAATGGCCTCTAAAAACTTTTTAGGAATGTGTTGATGGTCGGCAATTTCCTGAATATGAACCGGGCCTTGCTGGTAGCGGCCGGCCAGGTACACCAACGCATGAATAGCATATTTACATTTCTTCGACAGCATAGTACTGCCAAGATATACTTTTTGTATCTAATATTGTGCACCAAAATGCGCTGCGGCTGGGGCTTACTGCAAACGCCAACCTAGGGCAATCAACTTTTATTTTCAACAACCGCTTTAAATCCACAGGCTGTGATTGTTTCGAAACCACGTACACAAATCCTTGTTTCGTTTAGTATTTTTTTGGTGCTCACATTCACTGTATTGGGCCTTAATGCTTGGGTGATTATGCAAGGAACTTCGGCCTGGTATAACTATGCCATTGCCCTGGTGTTAACCGCTTTAGGAGCTTTTGTTCTTTACCGCATTTTTATCCGCTATAAAATAATACAGGCGGGCGATAACCGGCTGGTAGTTTATTTTCCGGTTATAAGAAGAGCTCATTCATTTACTATTAAGCAGGTTGTAGCCTGGCACGAGCAGGTGGTTAAAACCGGAAAGAACTCTGTATTTAAAGAACTTGAAATTGAGTTTGAGGGTGGCTATCGCACACGCATCGGACAAAAAGAACACACTGCGTACGAGCGGCTGGTGCAGTACCTGCAACGCAAAGCAGCTTCTAAAAAGAGTAAGCCTCCGGGCCGCTAAAGGTTCATTGGTAAAATTCCAAAACCTTTTTACTTTTGCCGGCCCTTGTTTTGCGCCAATTTGTTGTTAATAAATCGGACAAAACGTTGTAACGCCCAGGTGGTGAAATTGGTAGACACGCTACTTTGAGGGGGTAGTGCCGCAAGGTGTGCTGGTTCGAATCCAGTCCTGGGCACCAATTAATTCAAGACTAACCGCCTGAATTAATTAGCCGAAGTGGTGAAATTGGTAGACACGCACGTTTCAGGGGCGTGTGGCGCAAGCTGTGCGGGTTCGAGTCCCGCCTTCGGCACAAAAAAGTCATCCGAAAACCGGTTGACTTTTTTATTTTAATGCACTTAAACAATAAGGGTATGAGGTACCGGCTACTTGCAGCAAGTCTTATTTCCATCGGCTTGCTCGCGTTCGATCAGGCCTTTGACTTAAAGGCAAGCATGGAAAGAGGAAAGACCGTGTACGAAACGCAGTGCAGTGCCTGCCACATGGCCGAGGGCGAAGGGCTTTCAGGTGTGTTTCCACCCTTGGCTAAATCGGACTACCTGGCAGATAAAAACCGGTTGGTGAAGGTAATCTTACAAGGTGTGCGCGGGCCCATGAAAGTGAACGGAGTAGATTACGATAGCGAAATGAGCTCCTTTGCACTTTCAGACGAGCAGGCAGCGGATGTGCTTAACTACATTCTTAACTCGTGGGGTAATAAAACCACTCCGGTAAGGCCATCAGAAATTCAACCGGCTTTAAAAGCCAAAACCAAAAATTACCAGCCTTATTAAGCCGGGCTTAAGTGCACGCACACACCGAGGTACGAAATTAATCGTAACATTTCGCACCCCTGTAGTTTCGAGATAGTTGGGGCTTCCTGCTAACCAGGGCCGGTTAACCTACACTGCAATTTCGCTGGACTTCCAAATTGGGCTTTTGATTGGAATATCGCCATGCAGCCTGATGACTGTTGTAAAGAAAACGCTGAAAAACGTAAGTACTCCGGAAAAACAAAAAAGGATCATAGTGGTTGTAAAAGACAGCTCCAAAATTGAGTAAAACCCTGCCGGTGCGAATTGGCATTACCTCTGGTTTGTAACAGAAGTAAGATGCAGGCAGTTTTTTAATAAAATCAAACCCTGTAAGTTAGCTTCGGAGGGCAGCCATAGCGTATAATAGTACATCGAAAACGGTTTAAATGTATCTTACATCCTTGTTTAAAAATTTAAGCGCTCTATGAAAAAGTTTTTGAGTAGTGTAGTATTTCAGGTAGGATTGGTAATTGTTGGTTTTGCGCAGAGCGCACATCCGGTACCGCGCGATTGGTTTTTACGCGACCCGGAGCAAGATAGTGTGTTGGGGGTAAGCGCAGAACGCGTGTATCAAACGTTATTGAAAGATCAGCCCTCGCGCACCGTTATTGTGGCGGTTATTGATTCGGGGGTGGATATTGAGCACGAGGACTTAAAAAGTGTAATCTGGAAAAACGAGAAAGAAATTCCCGGCAACGGTATAGACGATGATGGCAACGGATACATTGACGATGTGTATGGCTGGAATTTTATTGGCGGCAAAAACGACAACGTAGCAGCCGATACCTACGAACTAACACGCGAGTACATCCGGCTGAAGGCTCTGTACGGAACAATGGAAGAGAATAAGGTACCCAAAAAGCAAAAGGCCGAATACGAATCGTACAAAAAGATAAAGGACAAGTTTGAAAAACTGAAGGCTAAAAACGAACAGCAGTACAAGCTGTATGCTACTATTTATAAAAATGTAAAAACGAGTATCGATACCTTAAAGGCCATGCTGAACGTGCAAACACTTACAGCCGAAGATGTACAGCGGTTTCAAACCCAGGAGCCCGGCTTGCTGTTTGCGAAAGGATTTTTACTGAACATGTTTAAAAACATGAACGAGGGCGAGCGAATTGAAGACTACATAGACGAATTAAAGGAAGGCGTGAATTACTACGAAGTAATTGTTAAGTACGGGTATAATGAGGAGTACGACTCGCGCCAGATTGTAGGCGATAACATTAACAACCTGTACGAAAAAAATTATGGAAACAATGATGTTATCGGGCCCGATGCCACGCATGGCACGCACGTGGCCGGTATTATTGCGGCCGACAGAACCAACAACCTGGGTATAAAAGGAATTGCCAACAATGTAAAAATTATGGTGGTGCGCGCAGTGCCCAATGGCGATGAGCGCGATAAAGATGTTGCCAATGCAATTATTTACGCAGTGGATAATGGAGCACACATAATAAATATGAGTTTTGGAAAACCGTACTCGCCCCAAAAGCAAGCGGTTGATAAAGCCGTACGCTATGCCGAGCAAAAAGGAGTGCTGCTGGTTCATGCAGCCGGCAATGATGCCAAAGATGCCGATGTAGAGAAGAGTTTTCCTACGCGCTTTTATGCCGATGGAAAGGAAGCTAAAAACTGGATAGAAGTGGGCGCTTCGGGTTGGGGTGGAGAGGATGTGGTGGGAAGTTTTAGTAACTACGGAAAAAAAACCGTTGCTTTTTTTGCACCCGGAGTAGATGTTTATTCTACCGTGCCTGGTAATCAATATAAAGACGAGAGCGGAACCAGCATGGCTAGCCCCTCAACAGCCGGGGTAGCCGCAATTCTAATGTCTTACTTTCCGGAGTTAACGGCTGCGGAAGTAAAAAATGTGCTCATGCAATCAGCCCGCAGGTTTGGCAATTTACAAGTGCAGAAACCCGGGGGCGGCAAAACTAAATTCGAAAACCTGAGCAGCACCGGGGGTATGGTAAATGCCTACGAGGCGGTTAAGCTGGCGCAAACACTTAAGTTGCAGAAGCAACAAGTAAAGTAAGCAGCCGGGAGGTTTTTTATAGAAACAATGAATGCGCTTGAAACCGAAAAATGGGTTGCGCGCTATGCCGACTACTTGTTTGGGATTGCGTTGCTAAAAACCAACGATGCGCCAACAGCCCAGGATTTGGTGCAGGATACCTTTCTTTCGGCCCTCCGCGCGCAAGAAACTTTTCAGGGATTGAGTTCGGAAAAAACCTGGCTTACAACCATTCTCAATAACAAGATTATTGATTTTTACAGGAAGCAATCCACTGCAAGGAAATCTATCGATTTTATAATCAGCACACAGTCGTTATTTGAGCGCGAATTTTTTGAGACAGAAACCGGAAAGGCGGGCCATTGGCTGCGGCACACGGCTCCACGCAATTGGAATGCAGACCATGAGGTGGAGGAAAGTGAGTTTTTTAAAATACTGGAAGGCTGTATTGGCAAGCTACCCCGCACGCTGGTGCCAGCATTTGTTGCCCGGTACCTGAGCGAAAGAGATTCAGAAGAAATTTGTAAGGAGTTAGAACTCACTGCGTCTAACTATTGGGTTATCGTCCATCGGGCAAAAGTGCTAATGCGTGCCTGCCTTGAAAAAAACTGGTTTTTAAAATCATGAGCTACCCATTTAAAAAAATAATTTTCGATTGTAAAAAAGCAACCCTGATTGTGGTGAAGCTGGAAGTGGGGCAGGCTTCTTTCGCGGAACGTATGCAACTGTGGTATCATCAACAATTCTGCAATCCGTGCCGGCAATTCCAAAAGCAGTCGGCCCACATAAACCGGGTGCTACTAACCTATAGCCGCCAGCAAGAGGCGCTGCATAAAATTTCTCCAACCCTAAAAGCAATCTGGGAGAAGCAGATTTCGGATTTTAAAAAAGGTTAAATTTTTTTGTAAGGGTTTAAGTGGGCCTCCGTCTATTGAGAAAAACCTCAATACGACAATGAAACTATCAAGAATACTTATTTACACACTAGTTGTCTTTGGCCCAGTGGTTGCGTATGGGCAAGACACACCGTACTTTACCGAAAAAGGGGTAGCGGTAGGTGGCTACGATGTGGTAGCCTATTTTACCCAGCAAGCTGCCGTAAAGGGCAGCTCAAATTTTTCCTTTTCGTGGGATGAGGTTACATGGCATTTTAGTTCATCAGAAAATCTGAATCTTTTTAAAGAACATCCGCAGCGGTATGCTCCGCAATTTGGTGGCTGGTGTGCCTATGGCGTAAGCGAAAACCATAAATCGCCCACGCAACCCGAGGCGTTTACAATTGTAAACGAAAAGCTGTACCTCAACTATAACCAAAAGGTATTAAAACTATGGCGGAGTGATACTACCCGCTACATTCGGCAAGCCAATGCCTATTGGCCGGCTTTAAAGTAATAACCACTAAGTTCAATTTATGAAACAGCTAATTTGTCGTACCCTGCTTGGGCTAATGGTACTGCAGGCAAATGCACAAACGCCAGCGGCCATGCATTTCAATACCGAAAGTGGGGTGGCATTAAATGGGTATGATCCGGTTGCTTACTTTACGCGCAACAAGGCGGTAAAAGGAAAAAAGGAATTCAATTTTACTACCAGCCAGGTAACGTACTATTTCGAATCTGCCGCAGCTCGCGAACTGTTTAGCAAAAATCCCACACACTACCAGCCGCAGTATGGTGGCTGGTGCGCTTATGCCATGGGGGCATCCGGAGAAAAGGTGGATGTTGATCCGGAGACATTTAAGATTCTGAACGGCAAACTCTACTTGTTTTACAATCGCCTTTTTAACAATACGCTTACCAAATGGAATGCAGACGAACCCAATTTGAAATCAAAAGCAGATGCGAATTGGAGTAAACTCAACAAATAAACTCATGAAAACAAAAAATCTCATTTCTGTAGCGCTGAGGTTGGTAGCATCCGTAATCATGCTTCAAACGCTCTACTTTAAGTTTACCGGCCAACCTGAATCAATTTACATTTTTTCGCAAGTGGGCATTGAGCCGTGGGGCCGCATAGCAACCGGGGTAGCAGAATTAGTCGCCACGGTGTTGTTGTGGACACCTGCGGCAGTTTTTGCCGGGGCGTTGCTTACAGCCGGCATCATGTCGGGGGCCATCGCTACGCACCTTTTTATTTTAGGTATTGTAGTGGATAACGACAATGGCCTGTTGTTTGGCTATGCCATAGTAGTTTGGTTGTGTGCGGTTGTACTGCTGGTTATGTACCGGCATCAATGGAAACCAGGTAAACGAAACACAAACAAATGAGCGGTTCTGTTTACAGCGCGTTTCAGGAGCAGGTAACCTATCTGCAAGAGCTTCTTGCTAATCTATCCGATTCTGATTACAGCTATCCAGCGCAATTTTTAAGCAAGGGAACCATTGGCCAGCATACCCGCCATGTTATTGAGCTTGCCCAATGCCTGGCAGCCGGGTATGATGCCGGCATAGTTAACTACGACAACCGACCGCGCAGTCTGCAACTTGAAACAGACCGAACCGCGGCCACGGAAGCCTTACGGGATTTAGTAACCAATCTGAATTTTTCAGACAAGTCTATGCTGCTTGTTGTGGGATTTCCTCAGTCGCACCGGGTGAGCACTACGTATTTTCGGGAGTTGACTTATAACGTAGAGCATGCCATTCACCACATGGCATTAATACGGGTTGCGTTGGTAGAGTTGCAGCGCAATATTGTAACGCCAGGTTTTGGCGTTGCCTATGCTACGCAACTTTTCCACAAAAGCGGTTGAAATTCTTTTTGGTGCAAGGGCCTACTCCTGTAATTTTTTATTCTTCCGGTTGGTTTAAACGTTATCTTGCCTGCATAACTAACTTACAGTGCAATGAAAACAAGGGTAACAATCGGTTTGATGTTGATTTGTCAGCTCATGATTGCTCAACCGCAGGCAGCCCGTTGGACAGAGCAACAAGCTACTGCGTGGTATGCCAAACAAGGTTGGATTACGGGCGCAAATTTTCAGCCTAGTACGGCCATCAACCAATTAGAAATGTTTCAAAGTGAAACCTTCGATAAGGTTACTATCGACCGCGAGTTAGGCTGGGCCGAAGACCTTGGGTTTACAGCCATGCGGGTTTACCTGCATCATTTGCTGTGGACAACCGATAAAGAAGGATTTAAAAAACGGCTGAATGACTACCTGGCTATTTCGGCCAAACATAAAATCAAAACCATTTTTGTTTTTTTTGATGATTGCTGGAACGACAGCTACGCCCCCGGCAAACAACCAGAACCCCGGCCGGGCATCCACAACAGTGGCTGGGTGCGCGACCCCGGCACTATGATCTACACCCATCCGGATACGATGAAAGTACTGGAGGCCTATGTTAAAGATATACTTACCACGTTTGCAAAAGATGAGCGCGTGTTGCTGTGGGACTTGTACAACGAACCGGGTAACAGCGGCCAGTTAAACAAAAGCATGCCACTGCTTAAAAATGTTTTTACCTGGGCCCGGCAAGTAAAGCCCACGCAGCCGGTGTCGGTTGGGGTGTGGCATGGTGGTAAAGAGTTTGCCGAGCTCAATAAGTTTCAATTGGAGAATTCGGATGTAATTACGTACCATCAATACCAGTACATCGATAAACACAAAGCCGCCATCGATACGCTTGCCAAACGCAACCGCCCGCTCATTTGCACCGAATACATGGCCCGCACCAACGGCAGTTTATTTCAAACCATATTGCCGCTACTAAAAGAAAAAAATGTGGGTGCGATTAACTGGGGCTTTGTGTCTGGAAAAACCAACACCATTTATGCGTGGAATACGCCCATGCCCTCAGGCGCAGAACCGGAATTGTGGTTCCACGATATTTTAAGGAAGGACGGCACCCCGTTTAGTAAAGATGAAGTAACAACCATTAAGAAGCTTACCGGAAAAAAGTAGAATGAATAAGTTTCTGATAGCTTTTTGCACCGCATTACTGCTGGCGTGCGCAAGCAAACCACAAACCGAGTCGCGGGTATTTCAAAATCCGTTGTTGCTTCACGGGCCCGATCCGTGGGTGTTTCAACTCGGAGAAGTGTACTACGTTACACACAGCACGGGCAATAGCATTAAAATCTATCGCACCAAAAGCCTGAGCACCCTGCGCGAAGCCGAATCTAAAATTGTTTGGACACCACCCGCCACGGGCATGAACAGCAAAGAAATCTGGGCGCCAGAAATTCATTTTATCAATAACAAGTGGTACGCCTACTATGCCGCTGACGATGGCCTGAACGAGAACCACCGCATGTGGGTATTGGAAAATGAATCGGCCGATCCGTTGCAAGGCACCTGGGTGGATAGAGGAAAATTAAATCTGGCAGATGACCGCTGGGCTATTGACGGTTCGGTTTTTGAGCACAACGGCCAACTTTATTTTATCTGGTCTGGTTGGGAAGAAACCGTAAACGGGCGACAGGATATTTACATTAGCAAATTAACAAACCCCTGGACTGCCGAGGGCAGGCGGGTACTAATTTCAAAACCAGAATTTAATTGGGAGATGCAGGGAACTTCTGACGAACTGCCCACTGTAAATGAAGGGCCGCAAATGCTAAAGCGCGGCAATAAACTTTTTATAGTTTATTCGGCCAGTGGTTGTTGGACCGATGCCTACACGCTGGGCATGTTAACAGCCGGTGTGGATGCCGATTTGATGGATCCGGCTTCATGGGAGAAATCAACACAGCCGATGTTTTCACAAAATGCCGATGGCCACGCATTTGGCGCTGGTCATAACAGTTTTTTCAAATCGCCCGATGGCACCGAAGACTGGATTATTTATCATGCCAATCCGGAAGCCGGCCAGGGCTGTGGTAATAAGCGCTCCATGCGCATGCAACCTATTAGCTGGAGTAGCGAAGGCAGCCCCGTGTTGGGTGCGGCAGTTTCGTTGGATGCAATGTTGCCGGTTCCTTCCGGTGAAAACTAACAACAATCGCGGCTTCATTATGCGCAAACAAATCCCGCAAGGAGAAAATTAACAGTAGATTTGCCCACCTGAAATAAGTTGCTTGTGAACGCAGTACGCTTAAAATTTATAGAACTCTTTCAATCAGAACCGCTGTTGGTTCATGCACCAGGTCGTATTAACCTGATTGGCGAACATACCGATTACAACGAGGGCTTTGTTATGCCGGCCGCCATTCACATGGGTGTGCAGTTTGCCTTTGCTGTTTCGCAAAACAATGTTTCTCAGATCTACTCTCTAAAGTACAATCAGCTATTTAATCTGGAACTAACCAATCCGGCAAAGGTAGAAAGTCCGGCCTGGGCCAATTATTTTCTGGGCATTGTTAACCGACTAAATGCTATCGGTGCCCCGTTGCAAAACTTTACGTGTGTGTTTGATGGCGATCTGCCTACCGGAGCCGGGTTGTCGTCATCGGCTGCTATGGAGTGCGGCTTTGTGGTGGGCTTAAACGAGTTGCTGCACCTTGGGCTTTCGCGATTAGAGATGGTACACATGGCTCAATGGGCCGAGCACCAGTATGCCGGAGTAAAGTGTGGTATTATGGATCAGTTTAGCAGCATGATGGGCAAGAAAGACCACGCCTTTCTGCTGGACTGCCGTACGTTGGCCTACGAATACCTGCCCCTGCACCTGGGCGATTATGAATTACTTCTCTGCGATACAAACGTAAAACATTCGCTGGCCACCTCAGCGTATAACACCAGGCGAAGTGAATGCCAGCACGGGGTGGAGGTTCTTCAAAAAAGTTTTCCGGAAGTAACCGCCTTGCGCGATGCCACCGTGTTGATGTTGCAAACCTGCCAACAACAAGTACCGGCAACCGTTTTTAACCGGTGCCTGTTTGTGGTTGAAGAGAATGCGCGCGTAACGGAGGCAGCCCTCGATTTAAAGAAAGGTGACCTGCATGCTTTTGGAAAAAAGATGTTTACAGCGCATGAAGGACTTTCTAAACAGTATGAAGTGAGTTGCCCGGAACTTGACTACCTGGTTGAGTTGGCGATACACGCGCCCGGCATTTTAGGTGCGCGTATGATTGGTGGTGGCTTTGGTGGCTGCACACTGAATATGATACACCGCAACGCAGTAGAAACTTTTATTACCACTACTGCTACTGCATACCATGCGCGCTTTGGTAAAACGATGAACCACTACCGCGTAAAACCAGGAGCAGGCGCCACGGTTGTAATGAATGGGTGAGGTTGTAAAGATTTTTTTTGAGAGCGCGTTGATGAAGGGTGCAGTGCTGAATGCTTTAAAAGCATTGAGAAAAAAATACCCCAGAATTTTTCTGAGGCATTTTCGTGTGATCCCGCTGGGACTCGAACCCAGGACCCATACATTAAAAGTGTATTGCTCTACCGACTGAGCTACGAGATCTTACCTTCCGAATTTTGCCTATTTTTAGGCCGTTTCCGTAATTGAGGGCACAAAGGTAACAGGATATGAAAAAAATGCAAACGGCCTTTTTAAAAATAATGACGCTTATAATTCTTACGCTGCTACCTGCGTTAGTGCCTGCGCAAAGTTTGGGTAGTCTGCTAAATAAAGCAGACTCGTTGTTTGCTAAAAAGCAGTTTACCCAATCGTTTGATTTGTACCAACGCCTCCATACCGAGGGCGAGTATTCAGCCGCTATGTTTCTGAAAATGGCCTACATACAAGAGGGTTTAAATAAACCTGGTCTTGCGCTTTACTACCTTAATCTTTATTACTTGGCCAGTGCCGACAGGCAGGCGCTGCATAAAATGGAAGAGCTGGCTACCAAGCACCAATTAAGTGGCTATGAATCTACGCCTATGCAGCAGGCCGAAGAGCTACTTGCAAAAAGGAAGGTTCCGCTTGTTTTAGTTTTTGGATGCATTGCCATTATATTAACGGCTTTAGCTGTAAGGCAGAAAAGAAAAGGCAGCCGCCCGGTAGCACTCGCAGTATTTACAGCCATCTGGCTCCTGGGCCTGGCCTGGTTTATTAATTTTTTTGAAGCGCCCCAGGCGGCCATAGTTGTTAGCAACAATACCTTGGTTATGAATGCCCCCGCGGCCGGGGCTTCGGTTATTGGCGTGCTTGGCGATGGCAACAAAGTGTTAATAGCAAAGCAAGCAGATGCGTGGATTAAAATCTATTGGGATGGTAAACCCGCCTACATCCGGCATGCCCAGGTAAAAGAGTTAGCATTGTAAAACCGCTAACCATCAGGTAAATTGGTTTTACACACATTTTAGCAGGACTTACCTACACTTTATGTGAACTACGTAAACAAATTAAAGTAAGGAACCGTACTTTGTACAACAAATTCTTTTGCATGTGGCGATTGTTACTTCTTGCCTGCTTGTTAGGGGGCTGCCAATCCAGGCAAACCATAGTTACCCCACAAGTTAAACCCCTAATGGAAGCAGTTTATGCTTCGGGCTTTGTGGTGTCGGCAAACGAATACCAGGTGTTTGCCCAGGCCGATGGTACCTTAACCGAAGTACTTATTGCAGAAGGTGAACCTGTTGCCAAAGGCGCTGCCATCTTAAAGATTAAAAGCGTGGCATCTTCGGCCCGGTATGATCAGGCCCTTGAAACGTACCGGCAAGCAGTTGAAAACGAACAGCCGGTGTTGAATGAATTAACAGCAGCCTTGCAAAGTGTAAAGGCCCGCATGCAGTCAGACTCCGTTAATTTTGAACGCTTTGGAAATCTACTACGTGCCAATGCAACTACCCGCGTAGAGTACGATCGTGCCGAGTTGCAATACAAAAATTCGCGCAACGAGTACGAAGCGGCAAAAAGCAGGTTGGCAAAAGGGCGCATTGATTTGCAGGCCGGCATTAGGAACGCCTACAATCAATTGCAAATAGCTACCGAAGAATCGGGTAACTATACAATTAAAAGTGAAATAGCGGGCGTGGTTTTAAAAATTATGAAAGAACCCGGAGAGCTGGTGCGTAGAACAGAAGCGGTGGCCATAGTTGGTAAGCCCGATCAATTTCTTTTAAAACTTACCGTAGATGAGTTGGACGTGCAACGTGTAAAGGAGGGACAAGCGGCCCTCATCAAAATTGACGCCTACTCACAACAGTTGCTACGGGGCAAGGTAAGCAAAGTATATCCGCTTATAGATACCCGGCAACAATCCTTGCGGGTTGATGTGGTGTTGGATAGCGCGGTACAAGGCCTTGTTTCTGGCCTGGCAGCCGAGGCCAATATTGTTATTCAACAAAAGGAAAATGCGTTGGTAATTCCCAAGCAACTTTTACTACCAGGCGATTCGGTTTGGGTGGAAGAGAATGGCACTAAACAAAAGGTGAAAGTAAAACGCGGCATCGAAACCTTAGATGAAGTAGAGGTTGTTACAGGTATAACGGCTCAAAGTAAACTGGTTTACTAATGTCCAGGTGGGTTAGCTCGTTAGGATTGTCGCTTACCATTGCCCGAGTGCATCTGGTTAGCAAGCCTAAGCAAACCATTATTGCTATGCTGGGTGTAACCTTTGGCATTGGGATGTTTATTGCACTAATCGGGTTAATGACGGGCCTCAATGATTTTACCGAAGAGATTACAATGACTTCTTCGCCCGACATTCATATTTACAACGACATAACCGAAAGCAGACCGAGCCTACTCGAAATGGTAAACCCGCAAGGGTTAAACGTAGTGCACAATCAAAAGCCCAAAAACGAAACAGCAAAATTGCGCGGGGCCTCGCGCATGCTAGAAGTACTACGAAGAGATAGCCGCATTTATGGCGTAGCACCCATGATTACCTCGCAAGTGTTTTACAATTTCGGGCCCACCCAGTTAAACGGTCAAATCCAAGGTGTGGAAATTCTGGAAGAAGATAAACTCTTCGACCTGAAGTCGAAAATGAAGGCCGGAAAACTGGAAGACTTACTCGCCTTTCATGAAGGTATAATTATGGGCAGCGGGTTGGCCCGCAAACTTAATCTCGCCAAAGGAGACCGGGTGGTGATTACTACTCCGCAAGGATTTACCCGCACCCTTAAAGTGGTAGGTATTTTTCAGATTGGCATTGGCGCGGTAGATAATGTGCGCAGCTATGCCAACATGAGCATGGTGCAAACCATTTTACAACAAGATAAATCGTATGTAACGGATATCAACATAAAACTCAACAACCGCGAAATGGCCCAACCGATAGCCCGGGAGTTGCAAGCAAATTTTGTGTACAAAGCCGAAGATTGGCAAACAGCCAACGCGACCTTTATAACCGGTAACTACATACGCAACATCATAACCTATGCGGTAAGTTTTACGCTGCTGGTGGTAGCGGGTTTTGGTATTTACAATATCCTTAACATGACTATTTATAATAAGATGAAGGATATAGCCATTTTAAAGGCCATGGGTTTTGCCGGTGTGGATGTGCGTAGCATTTTTATGATTCAATCGTTGGTAATTGGATTGTTGGGGGCTTTGTTGGGAATTACGGTGGGTTTCGTGTTATCGTACCTGATTTCCAAAGCTCCGTTTAACGGGGGCGATGTGGTGAGCCTGGATCACTTTCCGGTAAACTTTAAGTTGAAATACTACATTACCGGTATTGTGTTTGGGTTAACCACTACGGCCATTGCGGGGTATATGCCATCGCGTAAAGCAGGCCGGATTGACCCGATAGAAATTTTACGAGGCCAATGACAGTATTGCGCACATGCGGTATCACCAAGTATTTCTACGATCCTGAAAAATTTCAGGTTTTGAAAAACATTAGTATGGAAGTGCAACGGGGTGAGTTTCTTTCGTTGGTTGGTAAATCGGGCTGTGGCAAATCCACACTTATGTATGTGCTCTCTACCATGGATACCGACTTTGAAGGTGAATTGGAAATTGCAGGCGAAAACCTCACCAGGCGCTCGCAAAATTACCTGGCCGCATTTCGCAACCGACACATTGGGTTTGTGTTTCAGTTCCATTACCTGTTGCCCGAATTTACTGTTCTGCAAAATGTAATGTTGCCCGCTTTAAAGTTGGGCGAGCTGAGCAAGGCGGAAATTGAAAACCGCGCTATAGAAAAATTGCAGTTGCTGGGTATGGCCGAGCATGCCCGCAAAAAAACCAATAAGCTTTCGGGCGGCCAACAACAACGGGTGGCTATTGCGCGCGCATTAATCAACAACCCCGATGTGTTGATGGGCGATGAGCCAACCGGAAACCTGGATTCGCACAACAGCAGAATCGTGTTTGATATTTTTCGGGAGCTTACTACGGTACATAAACAAACCATTATCGCGGTAACGCACGATGAAGAGTTTGCGCGCCAAACAGATAGGGTAGTGGAAATGAGCGATGGCCGGATTTTATAAATTCGTGCCCGGCTGTAGGGGTACTTTTGAAATAGGCTGTCGTTACTTAAACTCAACAAGTATGGTACAGGTAACAACATCAGCCGCCATAACACAATACCACTTGCTCTTTCAGGTAGCACAGCAAAATTGGAACTTGGTTCAGCAAGAAGAGAAACCGAAGACTACATGGCGCAGGCGAAAGAAAATCCGAACCAAGGCAGCATTATAGGTTATAAAACCGCGCGGCAGTTACGAAATACCTATGGCGTAATACTGGGGCTGAGCGCGGTAGCCGCTTTGGTTCGCTACTTTAAGTTTCCGGAGTTCAGCTTATCATTGCCGGCTAACCTTCTCATCATCTTTGCGGGCATCACGTTTATTTGGGAGTCGTTGCGGTTTATAGATTTATACCTGAACAAGGTATTTCCATACGAGCGCAACCTGATGGGCCGCATTACCCTGCAACTTTTTGTAGGAGCGTTGTTCGGTTTGTTTACGCGTCTTTTGATTTTCTATTTTGGCGAACCCTACTTTCCGGTTCGGTTAGATAGACTCTTTTTAGCAACCACCTGGGTTGTGTATGCACTCTTGCCAGGCGCAATCAATCTGGTATTTTTTACCGTTTATTTTATCGATAAATGGAAAGAAGCATTGGTGCAAGGCGAGCGGTTGGAAAAGGAAAAGGCACAGGTTCAGTTCGATACGCTTAAAAATCAACTTAACCCACATTTTCTGTTTAATGTACTGGCCTCGCTTAATAGTCTTATTCTCGAAGATCAGCAGCTGGCTTCCCGATTTCTGCAGCATCTTTCCAAAGTGTACCGGTACATTTTGCAGCATAAAGATCAGAATCTGGTTTCATTGCAAACAGAATTGGATTTTATTCAGAACTATATTTTTCTTGCCGAAACGCGTTTTAGTAAAGCGCTTCAGATTTGTGTGGCGGTAAACCCCGAATGCCGCGACCTGCAACTGGTGCCCGTTACGTTGCAGGTTCTATTGGAAAATGCATTTAAGCACAATGTAATTGAAGAGGCGCGGCCCTTAAAGATTGAGATTTTTATTGAAAACGATTTTTTGGTGGTACGCAACAATCAGCAAAAGCGCAGGCTGGTAGAAGATTCAAACGGGCAGGGGTTAGAAAATCTGGGCAAGGTTTATCAATATGTGGCCAACCGGAGTATGGAGGTAGTCGCTAACGATATTTTTTTTACTGTAAAAATTCCTTTGGTATGAATGTGCTGGTAATTGAAGATGAGCCGTTGGTTGCAAAAGATTTATGCAAGTTGATTCATAAACTGGAACCCGAGGCGATCATAGCCGATGTGCTTACCAGCGTGGCGGCCGCCAAAGCCTGGTTTGCGAATAACACGGAGCCCACTCTTGTACTCTCGGATATCCAATTAACCGATGGGGTGAGTTTTGAAATTTTTGAACAACAACACATTCGGTGCCCGATAATTTTTACTACCGCCTACAACGCATTTGCCATTCGGGCTTTTAAACTGAATAGTATTGATTACCTGCTAAAACCCATCGATGAAAATGAATTGGCCCGGGCCTTGGCAAAGTTTAAGGCTGTTTCTTCCGGGCCTTTTGCAGAATCAGTTTCTAATTTGTTGCATCATTTTAATACCGAACCCCGCAAGTACAAAGAGCGCTTCCTGTGCCCGCAACGCAACACCTTGGTGCCGGTGCCGGTTTCGCAAATTGCTTTTTTCAGTAAAGAAGAATTGATCTTTATTACCACGCTGCAAGGCGAAAAATTGTTAAGCGACCATCATACCATGGAAGAGTTGGAGCAACTGGTTAACCCAGCGCTGTTCTTTCGGGTAAACCGCCAGCACCTGGTGCATGTGCAAAGTATTGCCCGCATAAAAACCACGCACAAAGGGTTAAGTATTCAGTTAAAACAACCCACACCCATTGAATTAGACTTGAGTCGCGAAAAGATTACCGCCTTTAAAATGTGGATGGGCTAACCGTTAATGGTATCGTAAACCACTACCCGTTCCCACAGGTGCGAGCAATCGGCAATAAACTTTTGGTGAATGGGATGATCCTGGTAAGTCTTTTGGCCGGCCAGGTCCTTAAAAAACATAAGTTCCGAAACCGCATAACTGTTGTCCACCACATCGCGTTTTTCGGTGCTGGCGGGCACGCCCACGTGCAGAAATTGAATGGTTTCAATTTTGGCTAACGACTTAACCCCGGCAAGCAATTTGGCCAGGTCTTCTTTGTTGTCAGGATTCTTTAACCAGAAGAACACGTGGTGAACTAAGACATTTTTTTCTTTTTCCATAGCAAGGCCGGTTACGGCTGGGGCTAAAGTTAATAAAGAGGCGCTTGCAATAAATTTTCTGCGGTTGGTTTTCATGGTGTAGGCGTAAAAAAATTAAAGTTGAAGGTACTTCATTTAGATGACTTTGCACATTCTGTTGTGGCAGGCACTCCCTGTATTGAAGTAACCTGAACTGGTTCTTAGTTTAATAAAAAAGCAACCTAAACGGTTGCTCAGTCGTCCTGCCTGTACAATTTTCGAACCTTTTCATCGAAGACCTTAGAAAACTGGCAAATATTGCAGCTTAGTTAAGTTAGTTTGTCGATGGAATTGGCTGACTGCCGTTAACAAATCAAATCGAACAATTTGATTTCAAAGGGCATGGTAGCCTAATTGAAAAAGAAAAAAGGGCCCTATATGAGCCCTTCATCAGCAAAGGAATAATATCCTTCGCTGGTTATTATGATGTGATCAAGTAATTGAATTTCCAAGAATCTCCCAGCTTCTTTTATCTTTCTGGTCAGATCAATATCCGCTTGGCTCGGCTGCAAATTGCCCGAAGGATGATTATGGCTTAGGATGATCCCTGATGCTGCTGCTTTGATCGCTGCTGCAAAGATTAGTTTTGGATCAGCTACAGTTCCGCTGATTCCTCCTGTTGATACTTCGAAAATTCCAAGAACCTTGTTTGCACGATTCGTAAGCATTACTTTGAATTGCTCTACAAGGTCAATCTTCGTCTCATCCCAAGTTTCCTGCAATACACTGTGGGCATCCCTTGAACTGTTGATCTTGGGACGTTGCGATGGCTTGACGTTTGACTTGTAGATGAGCTGAATTTCTGCTACCTGATACTGTCTTGTTTCTTTTGTGTTTTCCATAATCGTAAGAATTAATTATGGTGCACCAGCAGGCTTTGAAAGGAATTTGCGCAAGGAGGAACGGAATAAATGGGGGTTCCTTGCAGGAGGCACGACTGGAAGGGGGAAACCGTTTATGCCGGAAATTCCTTGCTAGCATATTCCGACATAAGCCTAATTTAGTACCAATGATTAATGATAAAATAACCCTTAACTTTTGTGTTCGGGAAAATCAAAATCCGTTATTTTAATAACAACAAATTGCACGAATGCTGTAGATTATGATCAGAACTGTCGAAGATCTTATAAAGAATTTAATCGAAGTAGGAAGAACTCTTATAGACAATACCGGAATTGAGCACAGACCCTCTATAGGGGATATGTATGAAGGACTCACCAAATCAATACTGGAGAAAGCGGTATTTGAAGGATTAAACCTTAATATCGTAGTAAGTTCATTTATACAGAATAGAAAGGGTGAGTTGAGTTACGAAATGGATGCCATGCTTATCGAAGGACAAGCAAAGCAACTTCCTTTCACCGAGAAATACATTGTTACTGAGGATCAAGTTATTGCAGTATTCCAAGTAAAAAAAACACTTAATAAAAGCCTGTTGTCAGATGCATATTTTAATCTCAAGAATGTTTATGACATTTGCGAGCTTGAAAATTCACCTCCTTATGCGCTGAGAATTCTGCGCGACTCCTACAAAGGCGTTTTTAAAATGGGTATTCATAGTAGTAAGCCGGTTACAAATTATTTCCAAAGTACGACAGCAGATCATATCTGGCATTGTTTGAGAGCGGAAGCCTATTTACCACTTCGCATTGTAATAGGCTACCGAGGGTATGCTTCTGAACCTGGTCTAAGAGAAAGTTTTAAAAACTTTTTAGAAGACAATAGACTCATTTCGGGTTTTAGCCCACTGCATTTTCCTAATTTAATTATAAGTGATCAGTTTTGCCTGCTCAAAGGAAACGGAATGCCTTATATATCAAGTATGAACAATAATATTTGGCCGTTCTACAATTCAAGTTCAAACAAACCCATTTTGCATTTATTGGAATTTATCTGGAGTCGATTGTCGTATCGGTATGAATTAGACCCGAGAATATTTGGGGATGACTTGGAGATTGAAAGTGTTAACAGATTTCTAAGTTGCAATATTGTAAATGTGATGGGACAGCGTGGATGGACCTATCATTATGACGATATCTCTTATCAACATTTTGAGCAACCACTGACACCCGAAAAATGGGAGCCTGTCAGAATTTCTAAGGATCAACATCACGTCATAGCTTATTTATGCAAATACAGTTTTCTCAAACTAACTAGAATTAATTGGTGCCTTGAAACAACAGGAAGTAAGGTTGATACTGAGGCTTTTGTTCAAGAGCTGGTAAATACAGGCCTGATTTACATCGACTCTTATAAGCAATTAGCTTTGTTAACCGACCATTGCAGATGTGTAGCTGTTCCAAATATTGGATTTGTTGCCGGTGATGATAAGACCGGAAAATTAACAAGGTGGGTTGAAAAAAGGATAGGAAGAAAAATTGAGAATATTCTGCATATACAATTTGATTGATTCAAAAAAGGTGACGGCTTCGCAATGATTAATGAAGACATTAACCTGACTGAGCACTTCCAACCATTTTTTCCGACAAGCCGCCAATTGCGCTTGTTGCGCGGCCTTTGTCAAGGGTGACGATTCCTTGAAGAATAAAAAGGACGATCGTCACTCGTACTACCCTTTACAAAGGTTGCGCAACAGGCCTACCTTTGGCTTGGTGGTGAAATGGTCTTTTACAGTGAGCTTAGTAAAATCAAAGTCTTTCCAAAGCTCTTGGAGAAAGTATGAGTCTTTAACGCATGATTATTTCTCATACTTTCTCCAAGTGCTTTGGAGTTTATCAAGGGGCAATTCAATATCAAAGGTTTAAAGAAGCTGATCAAATAAGGAGTCGCCACTAACGTAATCCGGAAGATAAACGACTCCTTATTTGATCTGCTTCGAAAGTGAGTACCCTCATATTCACTTGAATGGATATAACAACTGTTTCCAGTATGATTTAGGAAAATTTGGTTCTTCCTTGATACCAATTTCTCCAATTCCTTCGGTGTGGTAGATTTTTGGATTATCGTAAGCCGTTCTAAAGGCATGATCCCACACGGTGAGCCAGGCACCGTAATTCACCTGAGCATCCTTATAGTCTGCACGATGATGCCAACGATGGAGTTCAGCAACACAGAAAAACTTCTTAAGAATACCAGCCTTGTAGTTCAGGTTTGTGTGCTGCATCATCATATTGATGGCAAGAATGGCCAATGCCGCAACCACTACCGATTGAGGCGTACCTATCACAAGACACAAGATTATTCCAGGGCTGCCTTCCAGAATCTGATGCAAGGCATGCCGCTTTTCTCCATTCAAAAAGTACAGGCGTTCTGAACTGTGGTGGATGGCATGGAGTTTCCACAACCACTCATACCGGTGACTCTGCCAGTGAATCAGGAATAAGAAGAAGTCGATAATAGTGAGAGCCAATACTACCTGAATCCAAAACGGAAGCGTGGTAGGGAACCATTGCGGAAATGGTATCCAAACAGCCAACCATATAAGGGCAAACTGTGCAGAAACCTTAATAAGGTAATTGACTACGTAATACGTGAAGTCCAGGTTCCAGTCACTTCCATTCACCCAACTTTTTTCAAAGGGCATCCAGCGCTCGAGCAGTAGCGCCATCAAGCCGTACAATGCAATAATGGGTATGGTTGCCAAATATTGATTCACTTCACTCTCAATCAACCAGACGATAAAGAAAGAAGCGGACAGCATGAAAACCGGGTATATCGAATACTGGACAAGTTTTTTCATAAGTCGAAGAATTTCTTTCGCAAAATTCAAAGAATAATGTTGCTCCCGCTTGAATAAACTGGCTATTGTTTAAATACAGATGACGGGTTAACTCCAAACATATCCATAAAGGTGCGACTCAAATGCGAGGTATCAGAAAAACCTGCCTCGTATGCGGATTGGGTAAGGGTCATACCTGATAATACAGCCGTTAAAGCAACACGCATCCGGCACCAAAGAATAAAAGGGCGTAGCGGAATACCGACCTGATCTTTGAACAAATGAGTGAAGCGGCTAGTAGAAAGACAGGCTATCTCCGCCAGCGACTCCAGGCTAAACTCATGGGTGGTGATATGAGAACGGATAAAGTCTACAGCTTTCTGCACTCGCTCGTCAAGTAGGTTGATGGATTTGATTGTTTTTGCAAGTGATGTTACGTCACCTTCCATAAACACCTTTCTCTCCTCTTCCGATATTCTGCCTTCAATTGATTGAACGGTTTGAGTGGGATAAAATGTGCTGAGAATTTTCGTAGCCAAATCAGACTCCGGCTCAATAAAAATGAAGGAAGCTGCGCCCGTGGTTATAGTTTGATGAAGTTGATCAGGCAATACCAATACAGCCTGCGAAGTTAAAGTATTGCCAAAGGCATCTTCAATGTGAATTGAACCTCCTCCGCACACGATTACTTCAAGGGCGTGATGCTTGTGCTTGTCTGTACGAATAGCCGGGCTGATGAAGGTGGCGTGATCGTCAAAAATCTGTATATGCTTCACGTACCTGACTCAGTTTACACCTTCAACGTCCGCGCGTTAACGGCTACCACCACTGTACTCACACTCATCAACGCAGCACCCATTGCAGGACTGAGCATCACTCCGAAGTTATACAAAACACCTGCCGCCAAAGGCAATGCAATCACGTTATAACCCGTTGCCCAGACGAGGTTCTGAATCATCTTCCTGTAGGTAGCTTTCCCGAAAAGGATGAGGTTCACAACATCTTTGGGATTGCTGTTCACCAACACGATTCCAGCTGTTTCGGCAGCAATGTCGGAACCAGAGCCTACTGCAATTCCGATGTTGGCTTGTGCCAGCGCAGGTGCATCATTCACGCCATCGCCTGTCATGGCTACAAATTCTCCTTTCTCCTGAAGTTCTTTAATTTTTTCCAGCTTTTGATGTGGAAGCACTTCGGCTATAAAGCCATCCATACCCAGCGATTCACTCACCTTCCTTGCCACTTCTTTGTTATCGCCTGTGAGCAAAAGTGTTTTGATTCCGTTGGCACGTAGTGTTTTAATTGCGTCAGGTGACTCCTTTCTGATTTCATCTGCCAATGCAATGACACCAGCTATCTTGCTTTCTATCAATACATAGACAACTGTTTCCGCCACACTTGATGTCGGTAGCTGAATGTTCAGATTGTTTTCCTTTAAATATCCAGGACTTACCACTTTCACTTGCTTTCCATTCCATACGGCCTGTATGCCCTTTCCTGTGATTGCATTGAACTCACTGATAACAGGCAACGAAAGTTTAAGTTCCTTTACTTTTTCCACGATGCCGGTTGCAATGGGATGTTCGGAGTTTTGTTCAAGCGCAGCGGCAATAGCAAGAACTTCATCCCGACTATACGATTCGCTTAATGAATCGAACCGCACCACACTAAATTTACCAAGTGTAAGTGTACCGGTCTTATCAAACACTAGTGCGGTGATCTTTCTTGAGTTCTCAAAGGCCGTTCTGTTTTTGATTAATAACCCGCTTTTAGCGCTAATGGCAGTTGAACGCGCTACAACCAACGGCACAGCCAAACCTAATGCGTGCGGGCAGCAGATAACAATTACTGTCACCATTCGCTCCATCGCAAATGCAATGTCCTTACCAACAGTCAGCCAGACAATAAACGTTAAGGCACCTGATACCAGTGCAATGATAGTAAGCCAGCCAGCAGCTTTATCTGCCAGGAGTTGCGTCTTCGATTGACTCTGTTGCGCATCTTGCACCAATTTGATTACCTGCGCCAGATACGACTCTTTGCTTCCGTGCGATACCTCTACCTTAAGAGAACCATTTCCGTTGATAGAACCCGCAATTACTTTATCACCTTTCGACTTTTCCACGGGCTTAGATTCGCCTGTAAGCATGGACTCATTCAGATAACTGTTGCCTTCCGCAACAAGGCCATCAGCAGCGATTTTTTCACCTGGTTTAATCAGGATGATGTTTCCTGTTTGTAGTTCTTCAGTCTTCACTTCTAAGATTTGATCGCCCTGCACCAAGTGTGCTTCCGATGGCATCAGTTGCACCAGAAGTTCAAGCTCTCGTGATGCACTCATGATCGATTTCATTTCAATCCAATGACCGAGCAGCATGATCAGGATCAAAGTGGCCAGTTCCCAGAAAAAGTCCATGCCGGTTAAACCCAACACGATGGCCACGCTGTACGCATAAGCAACCGTAATGGCTACCGCTACCAGTGTCATCATGCCAGGCGATTTTGTTTTTACTTCATCCTTTAAGCCGATGAGAAAAGGCCATCCGCCATAGAAGTAAACGATGGACGAAAGCAACATGAGTACATACGATGAACCTGTAAACATCCAATCTAATCCCAACCAATGTTGAATCATAGGTGAAAGGGCCATGATCGGTAGGGTCAGTACGAGGACGATATAGAATCGTTTTTTGTAGTCATCAATCATTCCAGCATGGTGAGCATGGCCTGAATGACCGGACTGTCGGTGCTTATGCTCCGAATGTTTTTCAACCTTCATGTGATGTTGTTCGTGTCCACTTTCATGTTGCCGATGATGCTGATGACCCGAATGCTCACCTTTCGAATTTGAAATTGGAATCAAATCCATTCCACACTTCGGGCATTTGCCGGGTGCATCCTTCACAACTTCGGGGTGCATAGGGCAAGTGAATTGTTGATTTCTGTGTTGATGTTCCATCATAAAAAGCGTTAAAGTTTCGTACCTACTTTGAAAGCATTACTAATTTTACAATCATATCGACATCATCGTAAACAAGTTTTTCGCCAAGGTTCTCGAAAAACGATTGTGAACCGAATTTCACATCGTACTTACTTCGATCAAACGTCAGCGCGGCATTGGCTACCGTTTGATTATTTATACTGTTGACATTGGCTGTGAACGTAATGGGATTTGTTTCTCCTTTAATGGTTAGATTTCCTGTCACCGTATATTCGTTTGTTGATTTCGGTTCTACCTTGGTGATGACAAACTTTGATGTAGGAAAGCGTACTACAGAAAAGAAATCTTCCGACTTCAAATGATCAACTAACCGCTTGTTTGATTTCGTATCGGCAATATCAGCACACGTAATGCTGGCCATGTCCATTTCAAAAGAACCACCGCTTAGTTTGTTTTTAGTGAATGAAAGGTGACCTGATGATAGTTGTATTTCTCCGTAGTGTTCACCACCCAATTTTTTTCCTGTCCATTCCAGTTTGCTTTGCTTCAGATCGATGTCAATCCTTTCAACCTTGATTTTCTGCGCTTCTGAAAAAAATGGCATAAGAGCCATCAGCGTAATAATTGTGCCCTTCATCGCTCTACTTTTTACCAGTTTTAGCTGTCCAATTAACACGCAGTTTTTCGTTTGCTGCTATTACCTGATCTAACTTTTTCGTTATGGCCAAATCGGTAGACGCTTTCAATGTTTTAAGAGCCGTTGCATAGTCATTCATCGCAGCTTCAATTTTTGCCTGTAATTGAAGATATCCAGCATCCTGTGCTTTGCTGTTGGCTATTTGCACCCACGCATAGGCCTGCTTCAAATCTTTATTGTTACTGAAGTAGTAAGAACTGGATTGATAGAAAAGACTAGCGCGGTCTTCCTTCTTTACATTAATCCGATCATTGATCTCTGCCATTACCTTTTCATCCACGTTCATTTTAATGGCCAGTTTCACCTGCGTGTTTTCCCATAGTAAAAACAATCCAACTTCTTCTTTGGTGAAATCATTTACTTCGATGGTGAATGTTTCGTAGTACCGTGCCGCCTTTTCAGGCTTTGTAGTAAAGCGCACCAGGTCTTGCTCTTGTGTGTAGTCTGAAGTGCCGTGCATCTCTGTAGCCTTGTTGATTACGATTGTCCACTCATTCTGATTAGGAATGGTGAAGAGCGAATAAGTACCAGCGGGGATGTCGTTGCCATTCAGTTTCACAGATTCCGAGAAACGGATCGTGGTAGCATCGTGGGCACCTGTGCGCCACATCTCTCCAAAAGGGACGAGACCGCCAAAGATTACCCTGCCACGTGCGTTGGGACGGGAGTATTTTACTTCCATCTCTCCAAAGCCAATCTGCTGTTTAAACTCAGCATCAGGACTGGCATTGGGCATATTTAGTTGTGCCTCTACGGAAGCAGAATACAGGAGTGAAATCGCGAAAGCTATTACAATTCTTTTCATGTTGGTTACGTTTGGAAGGTTGAATCTATTTGGTAAAAATCTTTTTAAGTGTTCGCGATGAAATAGTGTACAATACAAAGCCCGACATAACGGTAAGCAGGCCGAATACAGAAAGTATCTTCAATAGCCAGTTGTTAAAGTTGTCGCGACCGGCATAGTCCATCGTATGGAACATCCATAGAAAGTCAAATGCCCGCCATTGGTCATGGCGAATGGATTGAAACGTTCCAAGTTCGGCACTTACATACACTGTACAATCCGGATTTTTAAAACTTACCGCCCAGGCGGGCAAAGGCTTTTCGCGGTATTCGTGATGGCCGTCAGTTTGTTTCAGGTACTGCACCCCACTTACTTCAGCTACAGATACCACCTGTTCTTTTGCTACAGCAATTCCCTCATCTTTGGTCAATGCTTGTCTCAGTTTGCCTGTAGTTGCATCGGCCAATGCATAATGTACGTGGTGATGCATACCATCGCCCACATGGCCTGAGAAATAGGCAATCTGATAAACGGGGTTGTCGAGTACGCGAATAAGGTGAACGGAGTGAATGGAATCAACGGTTTGTGCTTGTTTAAGTTTTTCGATAGCATCCGTGGGTGATACCGTGGAAACATTGGCAGAAATATAGGCAGGCGATTTTCGCAGGTGGTCGCCATGTACATTGTTTATGTCGCTCCAACTAAAAAAAAGTCCACTGATTGTCCATCCCAAAAACTGGATACCAATAAATAAACCAAGGTAACGATGGATTCTGCGGATGAACAGGTTTTTGTTTTTAATCATAGTATCGGTATTGTGGTTCGCTGAAAACTACAGAAGACAAAATTCTGTCGTGTGTTGAAGGGTGTAGTGTGGGTTTCTTCCATGCACTTAATACGCCTGAAATCTTTCGCAAAGAGTACAGACATTGATGCCTCGGTGTACTGCCTGATCTCCAGGCCGCTGCATTTGGTGGGGCCCTTATCGGAGAATGTGCCGAGAACCAAGTGTCCACCGGGTTTAATGCCCTGCTTCACAATGGCAAGGTATTTTATAATCTGGATTTCTGTTGTTAAGAAGTGAAAGGCCGCCCGGTCGTGCCAGAAATCATATTTACGATCAGGCTCAAAGTCGATAATGTCCTTCTCTATCCAGGTAATTGCTGATACCTTTTCTCCCAACCTCGCCTTCGTGCGTTCAATGGACTTAGCGGAAATATCAAGTACCGTAATATCCAAATAGCCTAATTCCAACAGCGCATCTACCAAATGGCTATCGCCACCACCAATATCAATGATGCTGGAAGTCTTCGGCAGCTTGAACAGATTAATGAAGTCAACCGATGTATGCGGATAAGGTTGAAACCAACTGAGGTCAGAACCTGCCTTGGTTTCGTAAAGTTTTTCCCAGTGGGTTTTATGATTATGCATGGAACGTTTATTTCGTATTGATGATAAGCACTGGCCTTTCAAACTCGCCTGCAAACTTCTCTGCCAGTCCGGATGAAAAAGCGCGGATTAAGGAGTTGCCTCCATGAGTAGTTAATACAACCAAATCGGCATCCAAGTCCACAGCCACTTTTTTAATCCCGGCCTCATCATTGCAAATGGAAAATTCGACAGGACTCTTTAATCCTTTAGTGAATTGTTCTATTCTTCCCAGCGATATATTGGTTTCTTCGGATGTCAACGGCTTGGTAGCATAAAGAAGATGGTTAACAGCATTCCACAGATATGTTATTTTATCCAGGAAGGCAAGCGCTTCCTGTTCACTTTCCTTAAGGGTTGTGACAAAAACTACTGTTCGGATTTTGAAATCGGTAATGGCCGACTTGATGATTAATACCGGCAATTGGGTATGACGAATCATCTGAATGGCGCGGGAGCCTAAAAATATCCTCCTTATTCCGCTTACGCCATGCGATCCCATGATTATCAAATCGATAGAGAATGCGGCTGCATGCTTTTCAACCTGTTTCCAATCTTCGTCCAGTACCAAAGCCGACTTGGCGGAAATGCCATGTTGCTCAGCCACTTTTACGAGTTGATCAAGCCTGGCTCTTGCTGGACCGCTACAATCATGATGCTGATGTCCTTCAGGAGAACCACCTCCATGCATTGCCATGTGTCCGCTTGTTGGTTCAGGGGCATGCAAGTGAAGAAAATAAACCTCTGCATTGGTTTTCATAGCGATGATAATGGCAACGTCCGCAGCGGCTTGAGCGCAATCAGAAAAATCGGTGGGAACAAGTATTCTTTTCATTCGATTTCAAATTTGCTTTGTTTGATCACCATAATATTGTTAGTCCAGCGCCATATTTATAGTCCGAATCGTAAGACGCGTGGATATAAAATCGCTTGGCAATGTTATAGTCAAAATCAATGTTGTACTCCCAATCCGAATTGCCCACCAGGCTTAATCTTAATCGCCTTGTAATAGGCATATCGTTTCGCGAAAGCTGAAACCGAACATTCCCCCGGTGGTCAACGCGTAACTCAGATTGCACAAACATGGGCAATAAATAGCGCACTCCAATCACACCCACCTTTCGGTCGACACGGTTGCCGTTCTCTATTATCTGGAACGTGTTGCGGATATCAGCGCCAATATAGGCCGATAGAAATTGTCTCTTGTCAATAAAATGTTGATAGTCGGGTTGAAACTCATATTGATTCTTGTAGCTTACCCGATAAGTAGTGCCGAGAATTCCCCGATTTCCTACAATGTTGGCAAATCCAAACACAGCATCAGATGCAATTTTTGTTTGACCCCAGAAGTAGAGCATCTGGTCTTCCTTAAAAAGTTTCTTTTGATCATTCGGAGCCACCTGTGTGTTGGGTGGCGAGTTTTCATAGCTTACCACGCGGGCCATGCCGGCCATCATGTGATAGAGAATGTGACAATGGAAGAACCAGTCTTTTTCTTCATTGGCATAGAACTCAATCGTAACAGTTTCCATCGGCCCGATGTCGAAGGTGTGTTTCATTGGCGAGTATTCGCCTTGTGCATTTAGGAAACGGAAGAAATGACCGTGCAAATGCAGTGGGTGGCGCATCATAGTGTTATTCACCAAAGTCATTCGCACATTTTCTCCTTTGCGTATTACTATTTTATCAGATTGCGAGAGCGTTTTGTTGTCGAACGACCACACATAGCGAATCATGTTGCCGGTAAGGCTGAGTTTGATTTCGCGCATGGGTAGCTGATCGTTCAAGACTGTTGGCGCAGGTGATCGGAGCATGTTGTAGGTTAAGGTAACTTCGCTTTGATCGCCCATGATCATTTTAGACATATCCATGTTGCTCATTGCCGTGTCTCGTGGCATAGTCATCGTGGAGTCCATATTCATTTCCATCATGGAGGTAGTATCCATTTTCATATCCATCATGGAAGTATCCCTGGGTATATCTTTCATTGAAGAGTCCTTCCGCATGTCCATGTTTTCCATCTTCATATCACCCATGTCATGGCCTTGGTGTTCGCCTTCCATTTTCATTCCATTCATATTGCCCATGTCCATGCCTGCCATGTTTCCCATGTTGTTCATTTCACGCATCAAGGCAAAGTAGTCGAGTTTGGGCAGGTCGGGTGCCTTCATTTTCATGCCTTCGCCCAGGTACAAAGAGGCATAGCCGGAAATATCCTGTGCAGTCGCCCGAAATTCGTAGGCCATGCCGTCATCGGGGATTTTAATTTCTATATCGTAAGTTTCGGCAATGGCCACTAGTATCTTATCCACCTCAACCGGCTGTACGGCAATGCCATCAGCGGCCACCAATTTCATTTTGCCACCGGCATATTGCACCCAGTGGTATGACGATGCACTGCCGTTGATGATGCGCAGGCGCAGCGAATCGCCAGGCTTCACATCGGTAAAAACATGATCCGATTTTCCGTTTATGAAGAAGCGGTTGTAGTACACATCCGAAACGTCCATGGCAGGCATGCGCATCCACTCGGTTTTGGCGCGATCTTTCAAATAGCCTTTGGCCAGCGCTTCGCCCCAGCTTTGAACAGAATTTTTTTTGATGGCATAATAGTCAATACCACGCTTCAGGTTACGCATCACCTCATGCGGATTTTCGTCTGTCCAGTCGCTAAGCATGATTATGTGTTCTTTCATACTTGCCGATTCAATCCACCCACGTGGATGAATGACAATCGAGCCATAGATACCGGATTGCTCCTGCAGCATGGTGTGCGAGTGGTACCAGTAGGTTCCCGTTTGGATGAGCGGAAATTTAAATGTATGTGTCTGGCCTGCTTTAATGGGTGCGGTGGTCAGGTAGGGCACACCGTCTTCTTCGTTGGGCAGCAGCAGGCCGTGCCAGTGAATGGATGTTTCTACTTTCATTTGGTTGTGAACATGGATAATAGCAGTGTCTCCTTCTGTAAAAAACAAGGTAGGTGCTGGAATCTGACCATTGAGTGCAATGGCCTTTCTCACCTTACCGGTATAGTTAACCAGTGTATCTTTTACGTAGAGATTATACTCAATGCGCTTACCTTTTGGATTTGGCATAGATTCGCCAGTCGCGAAATTTTTTGCATGATTGATATGCTGTGCGAAGACCATCGATCCTATAAACGTCAATAGGATCGACAACATGACACGATTACCCCCAAAAAAACTGCTTATTAATTTTATCATCTTTGTTAATGTTTATCATCAATGCCCTCTATAATGATTGAATGAGAGCCCTAATGTCCTTCACGGGCTACGCTACATCGTTCAAACAAGGTCATCCTTGAGTTGGCCCCGACCGATCGAAATTGCGACAAATAATTTGTAGGTAGAGAAGGCAGTTCACTCCTGTTCACAATCAAATAAAAATGCTGCTTTTCTTTCAGTATATTTCCAAGTGAGGTTGTGTCGTCAACCACTAATGCTTTTCCTTTGGTATAAAATTGCCCCGAATAGGTTTTTTTCTTCCAATAGTATATGAGATTCCCTGTCACTTTTGCTTGTTGGATCAAATATTTATCGGTATTGATCTCATCATCCAACTTACCTGGTAAGTATGCAAAAAAGTAGACCGTTATGGCAAGTAAATAGAATGAAGAACTAATGAACAGCAGCATCAACTTTCTTCTTGCCGATTCCCAAAAGTGACAAACCAAAAGAGCCAGCGGCACCAATACGGGTACCATATAGGTATGCACTACATGGCTTGAAAAGGTAAAAAACAGGGGTGTCCAAAATAGCCAAAACACTAAGTAGCTAACCCACGGATCAGGAAAAATCTGCTTCCTGTTTTTCCAAAGCCATATTAAAACCGCCTGGAACCAGGGGAACGCCAGTACAAAAAGGAACACCCAAATCATTCCCTTCGGCTGGTTCTTGGCAACTCCATAAAGATCTCCGCTCCAACTGGGAACCAGGAATCGCTTGAAATGCTCACCAATCAAAAAATATTGCAGAAACCCCGGGGAATTTTTTTCAGCCAAATAATACCAGGGAACTGCCACCACAAAGATGATCATTGTTCCTGCCAGCCAGGGAAAGTAGCGGAGGGTTCTGATCCAAGGTCTTCCATGAATGAGAATCCATAAAATCATGGGGGGAATGGCAAGCACAAATATCAATGGCCCTTTGGCAAGCAGTCCAAGTCCAAGAAAAAGAAAAAAATTGTATTTCCAGAAACTACCTCCAGCCTGATTGACAACCTGCCAAAAGGAAAGCATTACCATAGCAACACAAAAACCCAGGGTAGTATCAGTAGATATTGCTCCCGTATGAATTAAGAATTGAGGTGTCGTTAACAATACAAAAGGGGCCAGATAAAATGGAGTTCCGCTGGCTCGGAACCAACGAGCAAGAATGAATAACAATAGAACATTAAGCAGGAATGCCGGCAAGCGTGCTGCCCATTCACTGACTCCAAAAATCCGTAAGGCAGCCGCTGAAAGCCACGTTGAAAGGGGTGGCTTTGCCCAGAAAGGTGTATTATAATCAACATGGGGAACGGTCCAGTTCCCGGTCTCGTTCATGATACGGGCAATTTCTGCGTAACGCGCTTCAGTCTGATCAGCGATTGGCAGATCAATAATCAATACCAATCGAAATAAAATTATTATGGCGATCGAAAGAGCCATCCAAAAGGATAGCGACTTGAAATTCAAGTTGCTCATTGTATTGTATGTTTATCCGCCTTTTTCCACAACCCCGCACCCATTACTTTGTACTTGCGCCTGATCTTTATCAGGTCAATCCACAGCTTGAAAAAGTAAGAGAGCTTAATTTTAGAGTTTCCCGTATGAATCCACTTCTTCAATGGAACTTCTTCCATTTTTTCCAGGCCTACCTTCTTGCCGTAAAGATTGTTCACTTTAAAGAATAGTTCTACATCGAAAAGCCACCTGGACACAAATTGATCCCTAAATAGATGCACAGACAATTGCCTGGAAAACACCTTACAACCGCACTGTGTGTCATAAACATTTAGACCCAGCAGGTTGGAAATGATTGTCGCAATTGCCCTGCCGGTATAAAATCTAAAAGCGGTTCTGTCTATTTCTGAACCCAAAATCCTAATGCGTGAGCCGAATGCAAACGAAATACCATTGACTAGTCTTTCAGACACGCGAACAAATTCACTCAGCGGTGTAGCCAAATCGGCATCAAGAAATCCGATAAGAGTATGATTATAGTTCTCATTACAGTATAAAATTCCCTGCCGAACAGCTTCTGCCTTACCCACATTCTTTTCCAGTGTGATTACTTTGACATTTACAGTATGGCTTCGTTCAACTTCCGTCAGCATACTTCCCGTCCTGTCATTGGATCCATCATCGACAAAGCAAATAAGCACATGAGGCGAGTGGATCAAAAATTCTTGATAGTCCTCAATTTTCAAATTGGGTTCCTCATTGTAGCAGGGAACAACAATGCATGTGTTGACACTATTTCCAGTACCCAATTTTGAACTTTCGTTAGTTTGCAAACATTTTACGATAATTGATTCCGTTTAGCCCTGAGTGGGTTATTTGTCATATTGTGTCAGTGTTTACCATGCTCCATCTCCAAAAACTTTCCCTGCGGACCGATACCTTCGATGTGAACAAGTTGGGAACCGTAATGTCCCGCACGAGAAACGCTATAGGCAGAAATCGCCAATACTATTGCAATGAGCGAAGCAGCCCAGCGCCTTTCTTTGAAGGCAAACAAATTGATGATCTGCAACAGCAACGCTACGATGCCAGAATTAATAGTCCAGTAAGCCCATTTGTCGTGTTGGTCTAGAACAAGTTGCGCATGCTCACTAATACCATGCGTATGGGGATGGAAATTTTTGCTGGCAAACCAGGCAGCAGTTACACCAGCGAATAAGATGGCTGTCAAAATCCAACTTATTTCTTTTTTCATTAAGTACATGTTGAGTATTTGCAACCCTGCTGCCACAATAATCAACACAATGGCAAAGTGAACAATAAGTGGATGGAGCGTTGGGAAGTCTTTCAAATCCGCAGTTACCTTGGATTCATCTACTGTCATGCCTTCTTCATGGTGATGAATGGTGTCACCTGCCACATGCTCCTGTTCTTCGGCCATATTCATGGTGGAGTCCATGGGTGCTTTAGTCGAATCATTTTTATGTTTCTTTCCATCATGCGCAACAACGGTTGTCAACGCAACGAATAGAATTAAGAAGCACAGAATAGTTGTTTTCATAATTGATTGTATTTGAGTTTTTTCAGATTATACAAATAATCTAAAGCAGACTCGATTTAATATTATAAATGAGATTTGAGTTTGGTTAAGACAAAGCAAAACCATAGTAGTAAGCGAAATACTTAGTTAATTCCGCTTAGTCTAAAGAACAGGGGGTGCACGAAGGGAAAGAACACTCAGCAATGGACCAGAGGGTGGCCTGCCTTGCTTACCTGCCGGAAAAGATAATTTACTTACAAAAGGAACTGATAATAAAAAGATTGGGACTGAAATTATTAAATCTCCGGACAAATTTTCAGGCCCTCCCAAATTAACCTGTGAACTACTACTAATGAAATCAGAATTTGAAAAGTGCGCAAACACAGGTAAATCTGAAGCACTATGGCTGTGAGATTTATTCTCATCATGATTATGCTGAGAAGCATGCGTATGAACAGATTTGGTCTTGGGGTGGCTGTGTGGCGTAATGGTATGAGCCAGTGAAATAGCAAAGGCTACGAGAAAGATAATAGACACCCATTTACTCCTGAACATAACCGAAAGTTAGATATAATAGACGATTTAATCAACACTTGAATTAGGTTGATTTTGCAATCTTTTCAAGTATTTTATGGCTGTCTCCAAACTTGCAGAGGGCATCACAGTGCTCCCGTAAGTCTGAAAAAAGGATATATTTTATCTGAACCTGACTTTTCTTAATTGATGGTCGGTTGAGTTGAAGAACAACATCTTTTTCACGCTTGTCAGGAATAATAATAAATAGAGATGAACTGTGATCCGGCAACGAAAAGGCCAGATCGCTTAATCTAAGAATACCCGAGTAGATAGAGGTACTTTTTTCAACTTCGAATGCGCACACTACTTTATTGGTGCCCCTTTCAAACCAGATCACATCGATCAATTGTATCGTGCTTAGCGTTTCTTTATCAATGCTCAGCGTGGGAAACTGACCAAGGCTGATGAATGAAAAGTTAATCTCCCCATAACATTTACTTCGGTCGTTGCCGGCTGTAATGGGATCGTACCCCAGTGCTTTGCCCACCTTCAGGAGATGGAATTGCATTTCAGTGTGGAGGTTCTCTTCATGCTGCTCGTCCAGCACCTCTTGGTGGCGCTTGTTATACTGCTTCAAAAGTTTGGTTTTCTCGTCTTCCGATATTACCTGTCCTTCGATAATAATATTACGCATACCGACTTCATACAGTAGTCCTGCAATTGCTCCCAGGTCATTTGAAAGCTGACTTTTGTTCTCCTCATTTGATCTGAGAATCACATCGCGCATTTTTAAGTACTCTGTCCAACTACCCAACTTTTTATTATCCCGAAATAAATAATTGAAGCCATTTACAATTGCTGTGTTAAATGGAGGCATAAGCGTGGGGTGTAGAAAGTATAAAATGCTGGCAACGGCAGGCCCCAGACCTTTAATTTTAAGCGCATCAAGTTTAATAATTTCGCGAATAATTTGTTCCTCTTTCGTGGCACTGTAGCAGTTTTCAAGGAACTGGCCAAATGCGCGTTTGTTGTTTTGGTTTTCGTAAATATCCGGGATCCGCATTTTAGGTTTCCAATAAAATGGATGTGCTGCCCCTTCAAATACCTGTTTTTGCTCGGTGATGGCATTGAGGACAAATTCGAGGGATGATCCCTTAAAATCATTTCCAAATTTTTCGTTTTTAATATCTTCGATGACTTGAAGCACACCTCGTTTGATAGCCCGGAATGCTTTCAATCTCTCTTCGTTGCCGATAAACCACGTGTTATAAACCGAAGCCGGGTCATACTTGTAAGATTTAATGATGTCAGGTAATAATTCCATGCGACTTGTGGTTTTTTTGTTGCTTTATGGGTTCGGTTCGATACGCGTCCATAATTCAGTATCGCTGATCCAACGGAACGCCTTGTAACCGACAACTTTGAGTGTTTTGGGGTCCTTTAATGCAAGATATCCGTCAGCCTTGTGACCATGCCTTGGATCATAAACTGTACCGTCATTCCATTCGCGGGTTTCGGAGTCATATTTAAAACCAGATAATACAAGAGTATTCAACTTGGCATTTTCCTTATCATCTTTCACCCAGATAATTTTTCCAACGTACAATCCACTCTCTATATAAATGGAAACTTTAGCTTCACCTTTCTCGGTAAGCCATTGGCCCACGATGTCCGTGGCTTGTTTTTGTGCCGTGGTCTTGAGTCCAGTAAAGCAGAACAAAAGAATCATCATCAATCTCATGGTCTGCGCGCTGAAGTATGTGTTTGCCATATTTTCCATGTGCCATTTTCCTTTTTAAGAATTGTAGTTGCAACACCTTTACGCTCAATTACTGAATTATCCTTTTTCAAAACGATGGAGTACTTATATGTTTCGGTGGCGAAAGCGTAGGGCAGATCGACCGTAACATCTGCCTTATAATCGCTGAAAGTGAAAGACTTAAAATCCCCGAGTTCCGGTCCCAGGTGGTGTGCAAGATAATCCTGGTACCTGCCTTCTATTTTCCCCGATTCGATTACGATTGATTTGGACACAAATAGTTTTCCGGTGCCGGTAGTATCAAGTTTTTCGATAGCCTTCTTGTATGCCTCAAGCGTTGAGATTACGGTGGCTACATCATCCGTATTTGGCTTTTGACCCCAGGTGGAGACCGTAACTGTAGTAAGAAAAATAATGATACTTAACGTTTTCATAAATTTAGATTGTTTAGTTGTTGTGGATTTGCGTTCATTGAATGGTCTCTCGCACCTTGCCGCAGGTAAGCATTTCACTACCAAAATAAGGGTTGCGTATTTCTTTTGAATCACTAAGCCAATACGCTCCCGAATTATTGTTTGCCATAGGACATTGCGCATAATATACCATGATGCCTCCGGCACCAAATTCTTTCAAACTCTTATACAATGCATCGCTGAAAGAGGAGAACGCGTGGCGTTGTAGTACAAGGTTATTAGAACCTGCAATTCGCTCAAGATTCTCATTGAGTATTTTCAGGTAGCCCATCCAGTCCATGAGGGCTTCATCTTTCAATAGAGCCAAATCTACTTTAGTCAATGCGCTTTTAATTTCAGAAGCAGATAGTGTAGCCTTCGAAGCATCGGAAGATACAAGCGCCTCTTTCAATTGAAGGCTGGCCGTAAATACACCACGAAGCTGCTGTTGAAATTCAGGTACTGCGCGGTGCGAGTGGGCGGTTTCTTTTTTACTGTGTGTAGGCGCGTTAGTATGCCCCGCACCATGATCGTGCTGAGCAACTGCCGAACCTGCAAGGAGAATCAGACTCGTAATTATTATGCTATTTTTCATTGGCAAATGGGTTTAATTCATTAAACAATTTCATAATTCAACATCATGCCATCATCTTCATGCTCAAGGTTGTGGCAGTGAAATACGTACACGCCTTTATCTTGCGGGAAGGTCATGATGACTCTTACTTTTTCCCGAGGCATCACCAGTACAGTATCTTTCCAACCTCTTTCCGAAGCAATCAGTGCGCCCCTGCCTCCAGTTCTGGAGAGGATTTGAAACTGAACTCCGTGGATATGCATGGGGTGGATTTCATCGCCTTCGGAGTTGTCAAAATCCCAAATTTCAGTCGCACCTGCATCAACCGTTTCGTCAACCCGGTTGAGATCATAGATTTTGTCGTTAATGGTGTGCATACCGCTTCCCATACCCCCACCATTCATATTCATCCCTTCCATCATTCCTTTGATTTTCATCGAGCGTGTTTTGGATGCCGAAGCTTCTGTCAGCGGTGTGACCACAGAAAGTTGAGAGGGTGTAGAGAACGAATCACTCACTTGTTGATTCACCGTAAACTTCATGATCTTGAATTCCTGCTGGCCTTGAGCCCCGCCATCGAAAGTTTTACTTAACAGGTAAACTTCTTTACCAACCGCCAGATTTTTAAAGCTCACTAAAATATCAACTCGCTCGCCTGGACCTAGCAATAAGGAATTCACAGAAACGGGTTGCGCTAACAAACCACCATCAGAACCGATTATTTCAAAACCCAGGTTGTCGCTCAAACTAATGTTATACACTCTGGCCGTTGAGCCATTCAAAATGCGCAGCCGGTAATACTGAGTAGATACATTGTGAAAAGGCGCATAGAGACCGTTTACCAAAACATACTCACCGGTATAGCCTGTCATGATTTCATTCATGGAGGGCGAATAATTCAGTTGCCCATTTTCAATGCGTTTGTCCTGGATGACCAACAAAAGTTCACGGTCGCCAGAAGGAAGGTTCAGCGCCTGCTCTTCCGCGTCATTGGCAATAAAAAAACCTGCGAGCCCGGTGAATACCTGTCTGGCAGTCTTTCCATGGGGGTGAGGATGATACCAATAGGTGCCAGCTCGTTGGTTAATGGGTAATGAGAAATCGAAACTACCACCGCTATTGATAACATTCTTGGGGTGTCCGTCCATATCGGCAGGAACCAATAGCCCATGCCAATGAATGTTGGTTTCCTCCGAAAGAAGGTTTTGGAAGGCCATCGACACGGTTGTGCCCGTGTCAACTTTAATAGTAGGCCCTAACATTCCGTCAGCGTAACCAAATACCGAGGCGTTCTGATTATTCAATAGATTGACAGTGTTTCCTCTGGCCTTCATCGAAAAATTACTGGACATAACATTCGGGAAAGCCAGAGGCGTGGTGAAGGCTCCTTCTTTAACCGCTACGGCATTGGAACCCATGTTCATATTCATGTTCATGTTGTCCATACAACTTTGCAGCGCTGGAGGGATCATGATCACGGAGGCAGCTGCTGCTCCTGAAAGTTTTACAAATTCTCTACGTTTCATTTCTTTAAATAATTTTTAGCGTTTTGTTCTGATTCGAAATACAAAATAGAGCCTGATTTATCTGGACTCACTGTAATAAAAGCGCGCGCCTTATCAACTGGCACATGACTGTAAGGATCTACTGCAGACCTGACGGACTCGTCTGTGTTAAGGTCGCGTACACATTTCGGACAACATCCGTAATACGTCTTGTCCAACACCACTACCGGAATTTGATCAACACCCATGTACGTGTTATTAACCATGCATACTAACTTATGATCAACGGCTGTTCCAGGTACCGGAAGAGAAGACTGATACTGTTGCTTCATTTCACTTTCGTGTTTCTCCTGCTGATAGGTATGCACCGCCAACCACACAAACCAACCCCCAATCATGACAATGGCGAAAGCTGTGATGAAGATTTCATTCCATTTGAACCTCTTCTTTTTGTTAGCAGTCGGGGGTCGGTAGGTTTGTTTCTTTTTCATAACTCTGATGAAAAATGTTTTACGAACGATCTAAATTTAAGAGTGAGCGAGACGTTTCAATGTGCATTTACTCCGTCTCATCTCTCCACCCGCTATTAGTGAATCATTTCTTTTACACTACCGCATTTCAGCATTTTGTCTCCGAAATAAGGGTTCTTAATTTCCTTTTCGTTGGAGAGCCAATAGGCACCACTATTATTGTTTGCCATGGGGCAATACTCTAGATAAAGCATACCCATTGACAGTTTCCCATCCTTTACCAAAGTCGCCATTTCGTTACTAAGCGTGCTGAACAACTTACGTTGCTCATCTAAATCTGAAGTATTAGCTAACTTAGTTGCCGCTTCAATAGAAGCTGTTGATACTTTGGCATTTTTTAATGCTTGACTCAATTCAATAGCGCTAGCTTTTGCTTGCTCGTTGTCCGAGGCTACCAATGAGTTCTTCACATGAATGTAGTGCTCATATGCCTTGCCCAGTTTAGGATCCTTAAACATCACCATCGCTTGATCGGTCTTCTTCTGATCATGCCCGGCATGATCGTGTTGTGCAAAAGCTCCCCAGCTACCTAGAACCAGGATAAGCATCATCATTTTTGTTTTCATAATTGTTTGTGATTTAATGGTGAGTTGATTATTTGATTATTATAGTATTGAGTTGTTTGGTTTTCTTGCTTTAGTAAGTCTTACTGTGCCGACCATCGACTTAAAATGCGCAGTCTCTTCTGCCTTTTGAAAAGTTTCTTTGATGGCTTTGGCTAACAAATTCTCAACGTTATCAGTCGTTGTCTGAAATCGATCCAAAAGTTGAACGGCATAAAATCCTACCCTCTGCAGGGCACCAGCCGGTTTGCCAAAATCTGCTATGTGAAATTCTCCGGAAGGCTTAAGCACCCTGCGGATTTCTTCCAAAGCAAAATATTTCTGTCGCAGCCTAAGATGATGAAATACAAGGCTTGACATAACATGATCGAACGAGTTATCCGGGTACGGAAGTTTATTCCCATCGTATTGCTGCACGTCAATGCTTAGACCTGTCTTTGAAAGTTTTTCGTTCGCGATGGAAATTATTTTTTCATCGATATCAACGCCAAAGAATTGAGCACGCGGATGTCTTTGAGCCGCCATAATGGAGAGCGTGAGCGATCCACATCCAAAATCCAGAATCCGATCATTCGGTCTGATTTCCATTTGATCGACCAAAGCCGATTTGAATTTTCGCTCAGGCATGGTCAGTTGCAGAACAGGGTCATACACTTTTGTAAGCCAGTCGTACTTTAATGCGGGTATATAGTTTTTGTTTTCTATCATTTTATTATCTGCTATTGATTATGCATAAGTTGACTCCAAAGAACGAACAGTACAATTCCGATCAGGACAGCATAGACCATTCGTCTTGACCATACTTTCCAAACTGGAGGTGGCTTAGGATTGCCATTTTCGCAACAAGGTTTTGCCATAACTTTATCTTAAAGTCTCCTTTGTTTCTCCACAGCGCAGCATCTGTTCACCGAAATAGGGATTGCTGATTTCCTTTTCATCGCTGATCCAGAAGGCGCCTTTGTTATCGAATGCCATTGGGCAAAACTGATAGTATGCGTCAAGTCCCTCCACTCCAAATGTTTTAATTGATGAATAGAGAGCATTTGTGAGTTGAGAAAAAGCTGCCCGTTGAACATCAACATCCGTAGCGGACGAAATGAGTTTGGTAGCTGTCTCCAAACTTTTCAGTTGGTCCATCCACTTCATATGTGCATCTCCTTTTAGCAAACCCATATCGACATTCTTCAAAGCCGTATTGAACGCACTTGTTTGAGCAGATGCAGACTTGGCATCAGATGCTACAAGGGCCTCTTCTATTTTGAAGTAAGGGGTCAGTAATTCTTTGAGCTGTTTTGTAAATGCCTGATCTACCACCATTGGCTTTTCCACCGTGGTAACTTGCGTTGCATCACTTGTTTGTGCAGCCTCGTGATCGTGATTATGCCCAGCCATTGGGTTAACTCCTTTCTTGAGTACGATTTCACTGTACAGCAGGTAGGCGCCCGTCACAACAATTGAATCACCTTCTTCCACACCACTCGTAATCTCGACCTTGTTAAAATTCTCCAGCCCGGTAGTGATCATTTGTGGTCGGTACTTACCAACACCGGTTTTCTTATACACATGATTACCCAACTCTTCGCGGATAACGGCATCCGCAGGTAACGTCAACGCTTTCTTTTTGGAATGTTCGAAGACGATCTCCGCCTGCATACCGGGTGCGAAGAGATGCTCATTATTAGCAAGGGAAGCACGTAATACAAATATCTGGCTGGACTGTCGGTATTCCGGGGAAAGAAAGATGACCTTGCTTTCAATGGGTTGATTTTCGAATCCGTTAACATAAATGGTTATGCGGTCGCCCAATTTAATAAGCGATGCTTCTCGCGGGTACATTTCCGCTTCCACCCAGAGTTTACTGAGTTTTTCCAGGCGATAAATAGCTGCGCCTTCCGCAACGTACTGTCCCTCGGCAACAGGTATTTCGGTAATGATGCCCGAGGCAGGGGCTACGAATTGTATACGTGGGTTAGTGGTTTTCGATTTGGATAGCTCAGCAATCTGAGCTTCTGTCATTCCGTACAACCATAACTTTTTCCTCGCAGCCTCCAGGTAAGAGGAGTACCGCTTATTGTCAATAGATTGGGGTTGCGCAAGAGCAAGTAGATATTCATTCTGGTATGTGAGCAATTGCTCACTGTAAATTTCATAAATCAATTGACCCTGATTTATAGGGATGCCAGTTTCTTTGATAAAGAGTTTATCAATCCGGCCCGGAACCCTGGTGCTTACTACTTCAGTCTGCGTCTCATCCGCCCGGAGGCGGCCGTTCAGAAGTATGCTGTTACCAATTTCCTGAACAGACACCCGCTGCACGGTAATATTAGCAAGTTCAATCTGGCTTTCGCTGAGTGTTACTTCTGACTTATCACCCCCTGCTGTAATCGGAACCAAGTCCATACCACAGATAGGACAAGTGCCAGGTTTATCCTGAACAATCTGCGGGTGCATGGGGCATGTATAAGTTTGTTTTATTTCAGAGGACTGACCATCTTTTTTTCCATTGCACCCGATCAGTAGTATGATGATAATAACAACTGAATATTGAATTGTAGTTTTCATCGCTGTTATGGATTAATTACTTTTATAAAACTCTCGCTGTCTATCATGTATTGAGCGTTGGCGGCAACGTCTGCCGATTCGGTTAAGCCTTCAGTTATTTCAACCCAGCCGTCTGCCTCTAATCCCGTTTTTACTTTAAAGGGTGTGTAGGTACCTTTCTCTTTGATGAATACTATTTGCTGAACACCTAAATCAAGAATTGCTTTTTTGGGTATCCACAATGCCTGATCATGTGCCTGCACAACATGCGCAGTTAATAGTTGTCCGACACGGATTTCATTTTTGTCTACATCGATGTAGGATCGAACCTGTAGGAATTGTTTGCCTTCGCTGAAAAAGGGTTGAATGAAGTCCACCTTAGCGTGGATGGCTTTTTGCGAACCTTTCACGTGGAGTTCAATCTGCTCGCCTTTTTCGATTTGCGCTCCTTCCTTGGCTGGAAAGTATACTTCAGCCCAAAGGCGAGTGCCATCTACCACTTTGAAGAGGCTTTGACCTGTAGCCAGATACATACCTTCGCGAACTGAAAATTGTCCACCCATTACCAGTGACGGATTTGCAGCATTCATTGAGTTACTTGACTGCGTCCCGCCACTCATGGCACCCCCCGCCTTTTTGTTCATTCCGCTACCGCCCATTGATGATGCTGTGCTATTCGATGTGCTACTCTCCGGGAGTGTTGCAGTTGCTTCCAGGATGTACCCGGAGTATGGACTCAGCACTGGTAAGGCAAAAGTTTCTTTTCCGGTTTTGATGATGTTCTCTATTTGATCATTAGTAAGTCCGAGTAATTGTAGCTTTTGCTTTGCAGACTCAATGATTTCGATATGTTCCTTATGTTGACTTACCACGTAGAGTAATTCCCGTTGGGCTGTGATCAACTCCGGACTATATATCTCCATAATCACCTGACCTTTTCGCACGGGCTGGTAATTATATTTCAGATAGAGCCTTTCAATGCGACCGCCAAAGCGCACGGGAACCGAATAAGTTTTGCGCGTATCATAATTGATTACTCCAGCGGCTGTAATATTTACAGGCAATGTTTTTCTTTCGGGCTGGATCGTTTCTATAGTTGATATGACTGAGCTATTAGTAGGCTTGATCAGGTCTTTCATTTCCTCTGATACGGCCACTGGTTGCCCAGTACCAGACTTCTTAACCAAATCCATTCCACAGATGGGACAAGTCCCTGGTTTATCCTGAGTAATCTGGGGATGCATGGGGCAGGTGTATTCATCGTGAACATGCGCCTGCTTTTCTTTTTCTGAATTGCACGCTACCATTAATCCCAGCATGAGGATGAGTAGGGCGAACGTCTTCAGCGTTTTATCAGTTGCACGTTGCATATTATTTCTCCAATTGCTTTTCATAACTCACGATCATCTGATAATATCTTCTCATCACATCTAAGTATTGGGTTTGTGCCATAATGAGGGCCTCGTATGCATCAATCACAAAGGGTAATTCCTCCCTGTTTTCTTCGTATGCCAGCATTACTGTCTCATAGTTCCTTTCAAGTGCTGGAATAATTTTCTGCTCGTAGTTGTCCAGTTGCTTCCGGGTGGTTTGAATTTCCCAAGCCATTCCTGCAGCCATACCTTGTGCTTCATTAAGGATGGCCTCGCGTCCGCGTTTCATTGCCTCAATCTGGAGGTTCATACCCCGAACATTAGCCTTATACATTTTGGATGACCACGGGGCAATGGGAATGGATACCATACCTTCAATCGTGTATGCGCTGGGCATCATCTGCCCCAACGGAGCCATGTGGTTATATCGGATTCGGAAGTCCGGTTTGGCCTGGTAGCTTTCCAGTTTTACGGCATATTTCATGCTTTGAATAGTATTGTTGATTTGCCGAATGTCGCTTCGCCTGCTGGCCAACTCTGCCGTATCAAGCACCAGTTGCACAGCGTCAAATTCTTGGAAAGTCGTATCAATGACGAATCGATATTCCTTCGGCAGGTTCATCAGCGCGTTTAGCGCGATGTTCTTTTGAATGATCTCATTTTCGGTCATGAAAATCATGTTCTCTACTTCATGCAATCTTCCTTCGGCCTTAAAGCTGTTGCCCAACGGACTTTGGTTATAGGGGTACCGTGCTTTGGCAATGTTGAACATGAGTTGAATGATTTCCTGATTCTCGCGAAGAATCGCCAGCTTCTTTTCCAGTACGAGCCATTCATAAAATGCTGTTTTTGCCTGCGACCTCAGTTCGTTGAACGTGTATGAACCCGCAGCTTCTTCAATGGCCGCTTTTGATGAGAGCAGTTGCTGATTGGCTCGCAATTTTGCCGGATTCGGTATGGACTGTTCAGCGGAGAGCATCACAGATCCCTTGTCCCTTTCGTCCATCACCATTTGACCAGGATAAGGAGTCATAAAAGTTCCGAGTCCGACCATCGGAGCCATCCAACTTTTCGCACCTTTTGAGATTTCATTTAGCGCCTGTGCTTTGTATCGATATTCTTGTAACATGGGGTTGTTGTGTTGGATCACAGTGAGAATGCTGTCCAACTTTAATCGTTGCTGTGCCTGGGCAGTGAGACTGCCCCAAAGCGCAAGCCAGAACAGGATTATGGTTTTAATGTTTGATTTCATGGATTTCAAGTTTTCCGAATTTTCTAAGCTCATATTCTTTGGTCATCAAAAAGATTAGGGGCGTCACCAAAAGGATGTGCGTGGAGGATGTGAGTACGCCTCCAATCATGGGCAACACAATGGGTTTCATTACATCGCTGCCGACACCGGTAGCCCACAACACCGGAACGAGGCCAAATAGAGCAACGGACACAGTCATCAATTTTGGTCTGAGGCGTTTTGCCGCTCCGGCAATTACAAATTCCTTCAATTCAGTCATTGAAATGGTTTCGCGCGAGTTGCCTCTTAACTCTACCAGTTGCCTCATTGCATCGTTGAGATAGATTACCATCACAACACCTGTCTCTACGGCAATACCGAACAAAGCAATGAATCCAACCGCTACGGCTACCGATAGGTGAACACCCCAGAAATAAATTATATAGGCCCCTCCAATAAGCGCAAAGGGTACGGTTATCAAACTAAAGAATGCTTCGCGTATGGAATGGAAAGCGAAATAAAGTGAGAGGAATATGATGATAAAAACTATGGGAGCAATCAACGTTAATGTTTTCTTGCTTCGGATAAGATTTTCGTACTGGCCGCTCCACTCAATATAATATCCGTTGGGAAGGCTTGAGAGGTCACTGTTTAATTTATCAATAGCTTCTTGTACTGTGCTGCCGAGGTCACGGTCGCGCACATTAAAAAGTACAGCACCGCGCAACATAGCATTTTCTGAGTTGATCATCGGTGGGCCATCTTCAAACCGAAGGTCGGCCACATCTGATAATGGAATCGTTCCCAATGCAGGGGTCTGCACCGGAATGCGTTTAAGTTGGTCCAGGCTGTTCCGGTAGTCTTGTGCCAACCGTACATTCACTGAAAAACGTTGACGGCCTTCAATGGTACGCGTGATGGGTGTACCTCCAATAGCGGATTCTACCATCATGTTTACGTCATCTATATTGAGGCCGTAACGTCCAATCTCTTCACGTTTAATATCAATGACCAGATACTTGCCCCCTGTGATGGGCTCAACATAAAGGTCTTTCACTCCCGGAATACCTTCGAGGGCTAGTTTAACTTTTTCCGAAACGGCATAGATCGTATCCAGATTCTGACCATACACCTTTACACCTACATCGGTCCGAACTCCGGTAGCCAACATATTGATGCGGTTAATAATGGGTTGTGTCCATCCGTTAACCACTCCGGGAATTTGGAGTTTGGCATCCAATTCATTAACGATATCTTTTTTCGTTATCCCCGGTCGCCATTCACTTTTTGGCTTCAGCATGATAATTGTTTCGATCATGCTGATGGGTGAATTATCGGTTGCAGTGCTGGCCCGACCTGCCTTCCCTAGTACTTTGTCAACTTCGGGAACTGAGTGAATCAGTTTATCTTGCACCTGCAGAATTCTTTTTGCCTCTGCATTCGATATGTCTGGAAGCGTAACGGGCATGAACAGAATGGACTGCTCATCAAGCGGTGGCATAAATTCTGAACCAAGGCTGATGATTAAGGGAATGCTGATGACGAGTGCAGCGATGTTAATTCCAATTGTAGTCTTGCGCCATTTCATACACCAGCGGATAATGGGTTCATAGACCTTCTCCAGTATTCTGTTTACCGGGTTAGAGTGTTCGTCTTTAAATTTCCCCTTCATGAAAAACGAAATAAGTACGGGTGCAAGGGTAACAACCAATACTGCATCCACGATCATGATGAAGGTTTTAGTATACGCCAGTGGGTGAAACAATTTGCCCTCTTGCCCGGTAAGCATAAACACCGGAAGAAATGAAGTAATGATGATAATTGTTGAGTAGAAGACTCCCCGAGAAACCTGCTTACTTGATTTTTCGATGACCGCAAGACGTTCCTCTTCGGTGATCCATGGGTCTTCTTTTTTGCGTGAGAATATTTTGAAAAATTTCATTGCTGTCTTTTTTAAGGGTTCCCTGATTTTTTTGCCATTTCTTCAGCGTAGCGTTGACTGAGGTGTTTGTAGGCATTTTCCGACATGATAATTCCGTTATCAACAATTACCCCGATTGCCAATGCAACCCCGGTGAGGGACATGATGTTGGAAGAGATATTAAAAGCATTTAATAAAATGAAAGCGGTGGCCAACGTAATGGGTATCTGTATGATGATGCTCAATGCGCTTCGCCAGTGAAACAGGAAGATGATCACCACCAGTGAAACCACGATCATTTCTTCAATTAGTGTTTTCTTAATGGAAGAAACAGACTCTTCGATTAATTCGCTTCTGTCGTAGGCAAGATTGAATTTCATGCCTTCGGGAAAACCCTTGGCTACTTCTTCCATCTTTTTCTTTACTCTCTTGATTACCTCATCGGCATTTTCACCATAGCGCATCACCACAATGCCTCCCACAGCCTCACCTTCGCCACTCACATCAAAAATGCCAAGACGAAGTTGACCGGTCATTTGCACGGTAGCTACATCCTTGACCGTAACTGGTATGGAGTTTACTGTTTTAAGCGGGATCATTTCAATAGCTTCAATGCTCTTGATATACCCGGTAGTCTTGATCACGTACCCGATGTCGTTTACTTCAAACTTCCTTCCGCCCGCTTCATTATTATTGGCACGAATGGATTGAATCACCTGCGGGATGGAGAGGCCATAGTATGTAAGTTTGTTTGGATTGATCGTAACCTGGTATTGTTTTTCGAACCCTCCAAAGGAGGCCACCTCGGCAACTCCAGGCACATTCTGCAATCCGAATTTTATATACCAGTCTTGTATAGCACGTTGTTCACCCAGATCCATGCCGGGCGCTTCCAATGTATACCACAGAATATGGCCTACACCGGTGCCATCAGGACCAATGGTTGGAACAACACCCTCCGGCAATAAGCGCGATGCGTAATTTAACCGCTCAAGAACGCGTTGTCTAGCCCAGTAAACGTCAACATCATCTTCGAAGATCACGTAAACAAAACTCATCCCGAACATGGATGTACCGCGAACATATTTTATCTGGGGCAAGGCCTGAAGATTGGTAACCAATGGGTAGGTAACCTGATCTTCCATAATCTGTGGGCTCCTTCCCATCCACTCCGTGAACACGATAACCTGGTTCTCAGAAAGATCAGGGATGGCATCAATCTTATTCACCTTTACGGAGTGTAAACCCCACCCGAAGAGGCCTGCTGCAATAAGCAGGATAATGAAACGATTGTGTATAGAGTATGAAATTATTTTCTCAATCATAGTAATCGAATAATAAAAATGAAGTCAGTTATCCTAAGGAAAAGGACATGAAGAAAGGGCGGAGCTAATCTTGCAAATGCTTTAAAACAAGATTAATTGTGTGAAGAGGCTATTCGCAAATGCGAACACAATCCACACGCCCCTAAGCGCAGTTATTAAATAAGGAAAGTCTGAACGAGTATTGTAATGTCTCGTTCGATCAATGGCGGTCGATAATTGAAAAAGTGTCCACGTTCAACCGCAACAGCAGAATTCAGGTGTTCTACAGACGGAATGATTAAAGGCAACCCATCCGTAAGTGGTTTGATTGTAATGGTTTCACTTACCTTAGTTGAATATTTTTCAGAGTCGATAATAACGGTGGCATCTTCACAGCACCCTTTATGCCCAACGGATGTATGATCGGAAGGATCCCCATCATGATCACAACCACGTGTGTGTTCCTCGCAAGCCTGAGCGTGGCCAAAAATTGCCATGCTTTGGACTTCGCCTCCACACAAATGAAAACTAACCGAATGGCTGATGGAAGACATCAGCACAAGCGATGCAAGAATACCGGTTAGTATGGTGCGAAACTTCTTCAAGACTTTGTAAATATACGGGGCTTACGCATATAAGTTATTATACATTATTGCTGAAATGTTATAAAATTCTCTGTAATATCTTCCAAAAATCGCAAAAAGGCCTCATTTCGGGGCTTTTATAAAAACCCAATCCCTTTTGATCCAGCCCATGACAATTGTCAGAAGTTAAAAATTTCAGCCAGAATCACGATCAACATAATGGCAAGGACAATAGCAATCCAAAATCTCCTGATCCACTTCTCTGATTCCGGTGACGGCTTGGGTGTCTCTATTTGACAACAAGGTTTAGTCATAATTTCAAATAGTTGGTTTTACTATGCCGCGCTTCGCGTATATTCAGTTTTAAACGCAGACACTGAAATTCCTGTTATCGCCCGGAATTGTTTTGACAAGTGTTGAACGTTGGAATAGCCCATGCGATACGAGATTTCACTCAAGGTCAGTTCCCCTTCCCTGAGTAGTTGTTTAACTCTGTCCACCTTTCTTTCAATAGCAAAGGCCTCGATTGTCTTATTCTGGTTTCTGCTAAAGAGTTTGGTCAGGCTAAAGTAATTCCTAGCCAGGTGATCGGACAGGTAAGCCGATAGTCTGCTTACATTATTCCCCGCTTCCACTTCATTGAGGTATTTAATAATATGAATTTTTATTTCTTCTACCGTCACCTCTGTTTTGTCGTAAACGACTTGCAGACCGACTTCACGTAGTTTCTTTTCAAGCGTTGGTAAAATTGTATCACAGGGGCTTGAAAAAATTACGCGACCCAATTCAACCTTTTGAGGAGGGGTATTTAGTTGCTGAAGTACCTGCATGACGTAGATAACACAGCGTTCACAGACCATATTTTTTATATGAAGTTCGTACGTTTTCATAACCAATAGTTAATTTTCGTTTTGAAGAAGAAGACTTTAGAATTGACGAGTGTCGCTTTACGCGAAACACGGATTAAACAGGAAGCATCTCGAAAACTAACTATCAGATTTGAAAGGAATTTAGAAGAACTCTTTTGTAAGTCCCCTCATTGTTATAAAGAAATTGGGGATGTGCCACACTCGCGGAGAAGGTGGTATTGATGTTGATGAGCGAAACGGGGGTAACAATGTTGAATAAAGGAGCAGCATTGGCGGCTACCTCCACAATCAATGTCTCAGTGCTTAAAGAAAGAGCCGCAAAAAACTTGGTCATCCCATCCGCACAGCAGCAATCCTCGGGAGCGATTTCAAAGGCAACATTCTTCGTAAGCCAATGATGTACTTTTGCCGATATTTCCTTTGTGTGTTTACAATGAGAATCTGGACGATCTGAGTGCATTACCATGCCTGATGTACATACGAAATTGCAAACAATGGTTGTCGAAACCGATAAGGTAAAGAACAGGGACAGGAAAAGGCTGTATTTTCGTATGGTTGTCAGGGGAGTCATCCAATGGCAAAGTAGTGAGTTCTGTTTACTCGTATCATGACCAATGTTGGCTAAGACAATGACTTTTGTCAGGAGTGGTCTCTCAAAAAAAAAGCGCATGAAAGTTTTTTCCACGCGCCTTATTTCACTTGCAACCAGATCAAGTGAGGATCAATTCAAGACCATATCCGGTAGTCCTTTCGATGATACCCACTTGCCTTCTGGCGTGAATTTAATCTCTACATTCTTGCCTTCTTTTTTACCCCTGTAACTGTAGTGAAGGGGAATAGCTCTCGATGTTCCCGGTTTTCCCTGATCACCGGGGATCGCGGTGGTATGTTCAAAATGAGCATACCACACGCCTCCTTTGATGTCTGCTTTTGCAGAGGCAAACTCATTTTCAAAGGTCTTTAAGACAGATACCGGCACCTGTTCGTCCCTGATTTTCTCTACCATGTTCATGGGAATGGTTTGCGCGAATGTCCATACAGCACTTAGTAACAGGAAAGACAAAGTGAATTTTAGCGTTTTCATATTATTAATATTTAAAGGTTTGACAATAATTATTTATCATGAGTATCCAGAATCACCGGCAGGCCATCCTTACCAATGGGCACAAAGAAAAATTTGGTATTTGGGCTGGACGTTAGCTTATCCTGAACTTCCAATGCCTTGTATTGCAGGTAACGTTGAGTGAGGCCTGCATCAATAATCTGTTGCGCGTCACGCTGTCCTTTTGCCAGGATGCGTTGAATCTCAGCATTCTTCTCGGCTATCTTTATTTCATATTCCTTTTGTTCTATGGCCTGTTGTACGGCAAGTTTCTTATCCACTGCCGAAGTAACTACTGTCGGGTATTCAATATGTTTTACCGTAACGTTGTTGAATTCAATATGCTTTCCTTTTGTCAGCATCATCAGGCGGGTGAGGATGGCGGACTCGATCTCCGGACTTTTTGGTGACACCATGGTGTACTTGTATGTTGAAAAAACATTTCGTACCAGGCTCATGAACTCAGGCTTGATTACTTTGTTGTAGTAGTCTTTGCCAACTTCCAGTTCCAATTGTGGCAGTTCGGAAGCTACCGGCCTCAGCGTAACGGAAACGGTAAGATCGATGTGCAACTCATCTTCCGTAAGGATTGATACGTTTTCGTTATAGGTTTGCCATTGCATATTATAACCGACCACACCATTCCAGGGCCAATGCCACACAACGCCATTAGAATAGATTTTGTCGGTTACTAACCCTTTGCTTAATGGCTTCCATCGCATGGCATTGTAGCCGGGTTTTACTACCGAGCATCCGGCTGCCAGCAAGAGAATTGTTGCAGCCATCACGAAATTCAAATTTGTTTTCATAGTACTGATAAGTTTAAGTGTTCAAGAACTCACAACGATCTCCAAATTCATTTTTGCACCAGGCGATGAACGAACCGATTTCGTTCTCTGGCAAGAGTCTGAGCGCCTTGACATATTCTTTCTTTAACAGGTCTCTGTCAAAGCTTATTTTTCTCAAGATCAGTTTGCAGTACTCGAACCTGCTCATGGTGTGAATGATTTTGTTACTTTTTATAACGCGGGTAGCCTGAGCACGGCTCAAATTTTTTTGGCTATGATGTGTATTTTATTGCAGCACTAAGAACGAGAAAGCGAGGGCAGGCACCTGACCAATTAAGTGTAAATCAATGCCAAAGTTTTTTCACCTCCCCTTATGATGAAACGTTAAATTCAATAATGAAAATCAAGAGACTATGTATTGGACTTTTGGCTTTGTTGCTGGCGTTTCCTTCATGGAGGTTGCTGGCTCAAAGTACGTTTAAGTCGAAGTATGGATCATTGTCAATTACTGCCTCGTACTTTGACCTTCCCTTGACGGTCCATACGAAAGCGGTTGAAGTTTCATTGGACTACGAGACTTCAGAAATCATTCTTATCCTCAGCCCAACGGCTTTGCATACCGGCATCGATTCAATTGATCATCGTTTAAAAATAATCGACAATACATGGGTATTACGAGGCAACCTTAACCTGGGGCGCATTAATACAACAACCCATGCGCCACAGAATTTTCAATTGACCGGAATTCTTGAATTGCTGCCAAACCAGAAACTGACTGTTAAAGGCATTGGTCGGCTTGAGCATATCGGTGGAGGGGAAGAAATGGCATGCGAGCTTGCGTTTTACTTTGATTTAGATTTGGAACCCTTGGGGATATCCGCCCTAACGGGACCATCCGGGAGCGAAAACCTGGTTAAGGTCCGGTTCTTTGAAACGGTATTGAGAAAAGTTAACTGAAAATAATTTTAGACATCTTTTATGAAAAATCATTGGTTATGGATGATCATTGGGTGCGGCTTGCCGCTGCTCCTCATTTTCCTACTACCGGTTTTTGGCATTAAGTCAAATACAGGATTCCTGCTGTTTATGATTCTTTGTTTTGCCTCTCATCTTTTTATGATGCGCGACATGAATCACACAAGTAATGACAAACACTCCCATCACTAAAACGAAATTGATATGGCACAGATTCACATAAAACGCTTTGGTTTTGCCTGTGGAGCTACAGGAGTACTATTGTACCTGGGGTGCATATTAGTAATGGCAACAGTAGGGAGAGAAGGCACCGTATTATTCCTCAACAGTTTATTGCATGGCATCGATGTTTCATCAATCCTACGGATGAACATGTCCATAACAGAAGTCTTGATCGGTGTCGTTCAAACTTTTATACTGGGATGGTTAACTGGGGCGTGTGTAGCCGCCTTTTACAACATTTCAATAAGAAAGTCCGGATAACAAAAGAGAGTTCTATATTTTTTGTATGAAGGCACTCACAACAATAATAATATTAGCTACAACAGGTTTCATAAGTGGATGTATGACTTTCACGAACCTGACGGTCAAGTATGATAAGAAGATTGATTTCGACCAATACCAAACTTATGCATGGCTGCCCGATGCCGACAAGTCCGGGAACAATGATTTCGACAACGATTTTATTCGGCAACGGATACGAAACTATATAGGGCACTGCCTAAAGGAGCGACAATATGCAACGGATACGCTGCAGCCCGATCTGCTGGTACGTGTGAAGTGGATGGCCGAAGCCAGGGAATCGATTACGCCTGATTTGACTGAGCGACCCTTTTATTACGACCGGATATATTATAATGATCCGTTTACTATTCGAATTTCACCGCGAGGGAAAATTGATTACACGAACCGATATCCGGTTACGAACACAAAAACAAAAAAGCAGACCTACTATCATAACGGAGTAGAAGTGCTTCTAATTGATGCAAAAACAAAAGAAGTAATATGGAATGGTTTCACGAGTGATGATATTTATGATCCTAAATTGATCCATAAAGAACTTCATCCTTCAATTCACAAAATGATGAGACAGTTGCCAGACTAACAAACACACTAGATAATAGATTGGGCACAGTATTAAATCACAAAGATCGTTGATTGGTCATTTGCAAGCCGAAATAAAAGGACGATGTCTCCTCGAAGGTAAGTTGCTAAGCCCACATAGGATAAATACAACTATTTGATTAATTTAAGTATTTGCTTAAATAAGGAAACTATTTTATCTTTGAGCCCGTTAAATCATTGAAAACAATTTATAAAAAATGGAAAAAAACACTTGTATTCGGGTATTGGCCGATCCTGTTCAAATCAGGCAATGCAAAGAGGAAATAACTGCAAAGAAGAGCGCTTTCTGTCACTTAAGTAATGTGCTGAGCCTGGCAGGCAACGAAGTAAGGCTTAAAATCTTGTACCTGCTGGATTCCGAAAAAGAACTTTGTCCTTGTGATTTGAGCGATATACTGCAAATGAGTATTCCGGCCGTATCTCAGCACCTGCGCAAAATGAAGGATGGCGGATTAATTGAGAATAAAAAAGTCGGGCAAACCATCTTTTATTCACTGTCAGCCGAGCACCTGAAAACCCTAAGACCATTTTTTAAGCAAATCAGAGAACTGAACGAAAAAGCAGAAGTATGAACAAGCAAGCAGAAAATACCTGGATAGCAGGCGTAGTGGTTGCGTTAACGGCATCGCTTTGTTGTATCACACCTGTTCTGGCGCTGATTTCAGGAATCGGTGGAATTGCGGCCACTTTCTCGTGGCTGGAGCCTGCGCGTCCTTATTTGATCGGTTTTACCACGTTGATATTAGGATTTGCATGGTATCAAAAGCTTAAGCCCCACAAAAGTGACGTAGAATGCGATTGCGAAACTGATGATAAACCATCGTTCTGGCATTCGAAAACTTTTCTTGGAATTGTCACCGTTCTGGCTATTGGTCTGTTGGCCTTTCCTAGCTACGCTCATATTTTCTACCCCAGAAGCCCAGTAGCGAATGTCGTGATTGTTGAAAAAAGTAACATCAAACAGATGGAACTGAAAATATCTGGCATGACCTGTCAGAGCTGCTCGGAACATGTTAATCATGCACTGGATGGAGTTGCCGGAGTCCTTGAACATACGACTTCATACGAGCAAGGAAATAGCCTGGTAAAGTTTGACAAAAGCAAAGCCACTGAACAGGAATTAATTGAGGCTGTTAATGCAACGGGCTATAAAGTGACTGAAACAAAAACGATAGAGGATTAAGTCTAAACCAACTCAATAAAAATGAAAGCGATACTTTTTACATTTCTATCGGTCGCACTGGTGTGCGGCAGCAACGCAGCTTTTGGCCAAAGTAAGGATAAACCCTTTGGCGATACCAATACAAAAGTCGTAGAGTTAAAAGTGACCGGCATGACCTGCCAGGGCTGTGCGGATCAGGTCACCTCGGCTTTGTCGGAAAAGAAAGGCGTAGTTAAATCGGATGTGAAATTTTCTGAGAACTCGGCAAGTGTCACCTATGATCCTGCCACCATTACTGAAACCGAGATCATCAAAACGGTTGAAGACACCGGGTTCAAAGCAGAGCCGGTTAAAAAGTCTACAAAAAAAGATGAACTGAAAACAGGCTCAACAGACGCATCCTCTTGTTGCGCGCCTAAAAAGAAGACGTAACAATAACATAGTAAACTATAATACTAAACGCTGTGAAAGAGAATAATAGTGAAGCAAAATCGGAAGTAGCATTGGAGATCAGTGGAATGACGTGTGACCATTGCGCTCTATCTATTGGAAAAAGGTTTGAAGGAGAAAGCGGGATACTGGATAAGCAGATCAGCTACTCCGAAAAGAAGGGTGTCTTCAGTTACAACCCTTCACTCATTTCGAAACAGGAAATCATCGACACCATCAACGCCTCTAAAAGCTACCGGGTAACAGGCGAGATCAATTCGAACGGAACCGGGAAAAACCACTTCGACCTGATTATCATCGGTGGCGGATCGGCCGCTTTTTCGGCAGCGATCAGGGCAGAAGAGTTGGGATTGTCAACCTTGATGGTTAACGCAGGGCTTCCCTTCGGAGGGACTTGCGTAAATGTTGGGTGTGTTCCATCCAAAACATTAATTCGTTCAGCGGAAGCGGCTTACCATGCTAATCATTCCAATTTCGGAGGTGTGAAACCCAAAGGCGCGGAAGTCGATTTCAAAAAAGTTATTCGCGATGAAAAAGAACTTGTCTCCGTGCTCCAGCAAAAAAAGTATCTCGATGTTGTCGGAGACTTTCAGTCATTGCAAATGATAGAAGGATGGGCTGAATTCCTGGATACCAAAACCATCATCGTAAACGGTAAGGATAAATACACAGCCCTTAAATTTATCATTACTACCGGAGCAACAACACATATTCCCGAGATAGAAGGCCTGCAGGAAATTGATTATTTGACCAACGCAACCCTGTTCGACCTGGAAGAAAAACCTGAAAGCCTCACGATCATGGGGGCTGGGTATATCGGGCTGGAAATAGCAATGGCCTACAACAGGCTTGGCGTTAAGGTGCGCATTATCGAATTCACTGATCGTGTTTTAAGAACACAGACACCCGACATTAGCGAAGAGCTTGAAAAGCAAATGAGAGTCGAAGGAATAGAAATACTTCCCAACTTCCGCGCGGTGAAATTCGAAAAATCAGGAAACGATACGATCATCTACTGCAAGTGCCCCGATGGATCAATAACGAAGCTTGTTGAACCTGGCCGCATCGTTGTCGTCTCAGGGATCACTCCCAATACAAAGAAAATAGGAGCAAATAATATTGGGATTAAGCTTAGTGGGAAGGGAAACATCATCGTCAGCGAAAAAATGGAAACGAGCGTGGCCAATATTTACGCTGCTGGAGATGTGACCAATACACCGTCTTTCGTGTACACAGCTGCACATGAAGGTAAAGTCGCTGTAGAGAATGCATTTACGGGAGCCGAAAAGAAAGTAGACTACACTTCCCTGCCATGGGTCGTCTTCACTGATCCACAAGTGGCCGGTGCCGGGCTTGACGAAGTGCAGGCTGAAGCGCAGGGCATCCCGTTTGAAGTTTCAAAAATTTCTCTTACGGATGTACCGCGCAGCATTGCCGCCCGCGACACCCGCGGTTTTATCAAGTTGATCAGGAATACTGCGACTGACAAATTGATCGGTGCAAGAGTTATTGCTCCCGAAGGCGGTGAACTTATCCAGCAGTTGAGTATGGCTATCAAGTATGGCATAACCGTAACCGATCTTGCACAAGATTTGTATCCCTACCTCACGCTCAGCGAAGGGATCAAGCTGGCTGCTATTGCCTTTGGAAAAGATGTGGCCAAGCTGAGTTGTTGTGCGAGTTAGGATGAACAAAACAGACAGAGTATGATCTCCCAAGATTTGACCAAAGATTTCAGGGATTCAATCCGTGGACTATCCGGCCATTTGCGTGGCATTGAGAAGATGGTGAACACAGAATTCCCCGACCAAACTCTTTTACAACTGAAAGCAGTTCAGGCTGGGCTTCAAAAAGCAACACTCATGTTGTTGGATGAAGTTTACCGTAAGGCGCTGGCAGAAAAGATTTCGTTTTCATGGCAAAATTGTCCTGGGAATTGCGGTTATGAAAAGAGTATTGATATGCTCCGCAGTTTGTTCCCTGATATTAAGTTGGATGAGATACCTGAAAAATTGAAGGAAGCGGCAAAAATCGAGGATCATTTGAAGAAAATTATTTCACAAAATAACTTGGAGCCCCCCTCCACCGGGAAGTTACATTTGGATCAGTAAAACCGTTCAACGTCTAAATTAATATTTATGGTAAAGAAAATATTTTTCATCTCCGCAGTAGCCTTGGCAAGCTTTGGAGCAACAGCCTTTGAATTGAGCAGGGCGACAACCTCGGCTTGCCCCCTAGAAGGTACATCTGCGTGTCCGATTGCAAATTGCCCGTTAAAAGGAACACCCCAATGTCCCTATACTCAATCGTGCTGCAAGACAGGCGCTTCGGTACAGACGGAAACATTGAGTCCATTCAAGTAATTACTGATTATATCCATGAAGGTGAGTAGTATTTTGAGTAGTGGACTTATTGCAGCGATACTTAGTTCGCTTTGTTGCATAACACCTGTGCTGGCCATGGTTGCGGGAATGGGTGGTGTTGCAGCTTCGTTTTCATGGCTGGAGCCGGGTCGGCCATACCTGGCAGGTATTACAATTGCCGTACTCGGGTTTGCCTGGTATAAGAAGGTATTTCCAAAAGCAGGATCACCCGACTGTGCATGTGAAACTGAAGGAGAGAAAGTTTCATTCTGGCATACGAAAACTTTCCTGGTGTTTATTACAATTTTTGCCCTTTCCACATTGGCTTTTCCATACTATTCTCATATTTTTTATCCTCATTCTGAAAAGCAGGTGATCGTAGCTAACGAGAGCGATTTCCGTTCTGTGGAATTCAAAATCAAAGGGATGACCTGTCAGGGATGCGCAGAGCACGTTATGTTTGAGGTCAATAAGCTTGCAGGAATTATAAAAACAAATGCGTCTTTTGAAAACGGCAATGCGTTAGTCGAATTTGATGAAAGTAAGGTATCTCAAGGTAGTATCGAGTCCGCCATAAATTCTACAGGGTATAAAGTAGTTGATGTAGTACGGTTGCGTTAAAGTTTAAACTTATGCGCAGGTGATATTATCCTTACTCTTACAGGGCACTTTACTAGTTGGTTAATATCGCAAACTGGATAAGTATTGACGGAGTCTATAAAGTAAAGCCTGATGGAAACAGGATTATCAAGCACCAATCTTTACTTGCACGTTAATAAAACAATGTCCGATTATCGTGTACCGAGAAAATTCCGGGTGTAGCCATTTGGAGAGTTCATGAAATTAAAGGTGTAGTTGAATGTCCTGGCATTCATATCGAAATAACCGTAATGCTCATCACTTGGGTTGTGTTCAGCACTCATATGCTGTTGCCATGAGGTTCCGTTACTCATATTTCCCATCATTTGACTATTTCCCATCATCTGATTATAGGACGACATGTTGTGACCATATTGATTCATAAAATCACTGCCTGTGAAACATACCCTCATCATATTTCCATCGGGATATAATCCAAGCGAGAAGGTTGTATCGATGTTTGCGTTGTAACAGCGGACTTGAATGGTATAATCATTAACGGAGGTGATTTCGACCGTTGCAGGTATTGCATCCTGCGACAGGCTTGACGTTAAAGTGCCTTTATAGGTGCCCATAATCTGGTTTGACAAGTTCGGCTGCGGTTGTTCATTGTTCAAATTACAGGAAACAATGCTGACAGCCACGGCAACGCTTAACACAACTTTTAAGGCTTTCATATGCTTAATATTTTAATGGTTTATAGACGAGTCCGCAATACACTTGCATAGTTAAGCAGATCGTAAGATTTGTTCAGTGACGGACATCACCCAATAGAATGATTTTGGTCATTTCTGAAGGATTCTTACATGTTCACCTCCCTTGAGTGTCTTATTAGGGGATGGACAATGAAAACAAATTGCGGGATAGATATTCTTAAGGATATCGCACAAATGTTTAAAGATTGCTCAACATCACAAACTGCATGGGTTTTAAGTGGAGTTTAATATAATGTCCGATGTAATCCGGATTTTCCAACACCTTTACTTTACCCGTATCGCCATAAAGGAATTTAAAGAAAGCCTTATCCACATTCGGTTGGCGTTTAATTGAAACATACTCTTCCTTTTCTTCGGTCGTGGAAGAGTTGAAGGCCACGACAATTTCCTGGTCGAACAAAACTCGAGAAAAAGCAATCAGGCATTTCTCACATTGGGGCAAATGAAAATTCAATCCGTCTGTAGAAATTTTCCGCATATGCATATGTCCAAATTTCAAAACTGAACTTTTCTTTCTGATGACTGCTATCTGTGAAATCCCTTGATAAATTGTATTCGAATTATCCAACACATCGGAGATTTTGTCACCGGGATTAAACATCGCTTCGCGGATGTTTGCGTCATGTTCACCAGCGCCCTCAAACCCTTGTTCGGTTCCATAATAAATACACGGAGTACCTAGCGCGCAGAGTAAAAATCCAATACCTGCGATGACTTGCTCTTCGGTTGCATCTTTTCCAAAGCGATGTTTGAAGGATTGACCGACCTGATCGTGGTTGTCAATAAATGTCACCAGAAATTCGCCAAAGTCACCGCGACCCAGTGCATTTCTGCGAAGGGATTCATATCGTTCCAGTAATCGCTCCGGAGACGCATTTCCTTTAATGACATCGGCAAGAATATGGTACAATGGAAAATCTAACACAGAGTTGAGTCCGTAATAAATATTTTGACCATCTACCGTGACTGTAGTTGTTGGACCTATGTACCGGTTATAGGTATCCTCTGAACCGACCAATTCTCCAAAGAGAAAGAAGTTCTTTTTGCCTAGCATATAGGCATATTCACGTATGTGAGAACAAAATCTGCTAATGGCTTCTTCGCCCATGTGCTTGACGGCATCCAAACGGAAGCCATCGATATCTACTTCCTTCATCCAATAGCAATGTGTTCGGATCAGAATATCCTGGACGTAGCGAGCCTCAACTGAGTCATCCATTCGAAACGCTTTAAGTTCCTGAAAATCCCCCTCACGTGTTTCCGGATATGAATCGTAGTTTCGGATCTGTCCTTTGCGTCCGTACAATTCAGGATCGCGGAGTTCGATGGGTATCGGGTGATCGTTAGAGCGCCAACCTGCCAGGGGAAACCTTGCGCCCTCGTAATAATAGTAGGGAACATCATCAGGATAAAACCAATTGTTTCCTGAATGGTGCAGCACTATATCGAGGAACACCCGCATATCAAGTTTATGGGCGGCATTGACCAACTCCTCCAAGTCTTCTTTGGTGCCAAATCGCTTATCAATTTCAAGATAGTTCTGAATGGCATAACCGTGATAGGACTCCGGATTATTTTCAAACAGGGGACTGAGCCAAAGGGCAGTGCAGCCAAGATCAGAAATGTAATCAAGGTGATTGATGATCCCACGAATGGTACCACCACAAATTTGTTTCAGTTGTTCACCATCTCCAAAGCCTTTGTGGCGATTTGATTTGACTGGCTTTCGCGTCAGGTCATCGTGAAAACGATCGACCATTAAGAAATAGATAAATTCTTCCCTCCACTCGCGGTGGCAATTCTTCCAGTATTTCTTTCCTTGCTTAGGTGCAAGGTCAATTTCTTCAATAGACCAAACTGTATTCATATCCCGAATCGTTTAAAAGTCATTTGCTTAATTGTTTCGTGAACTCAAATTAGTAAGAACGCAGGTGCCGAGCAGAAAAAACCTTGGTTGATAGTTATGGTTAATTGGCAAAAGCAGGTCAAAAAATTAGGTACCCCTTTTTTGTCTACAAAAAAGGGCACACCAACCAGATGTGCCCTTACTAACCCTAAACAATACTCAACTAATTATAAAAACTCAATCTCATCCCGTACTTAGAAACTTATAACTGCTTCAAGCATTACTCCACTAAATTCAGCTCCCGCAAATCTTCCTGTCCAGCCCTTGCCATCGTAGCTTTGTTTCAAATATTCCAGTTTGGTCAGGATATTTTTTGAGATATACCAGCCACCGGCAAAATTCAGTCGACTAATCTCAAGATTATCAGTTGCACTCTCTAACTGTTTTCCACTGATTGTGTTGTAGCGGGCTGCCACGTAAAACTTTTCATTTTGACCAAAGCGATAGATAATATCCCCTGCGAGTTGCGTAAATGCACCCTCTTTATCTGGTTGTGGGGTAGTGAATTCATTGCTTCCGGAGGCCCGTTCTATCACGCCAAACAATTCAAGTCCTTTAAATTTGATAAATGGGTTGATTTGAAGTGCCGTGATTTTGGTAAATCGTGCATTGTAACGACCATCAAAATTTCCGCCCTGCACGTTGCCGCTGGCATCTGGCTGGGTGTAGGTCACATAATAGTACCTTGAACCGGTGCGGTCGCCACCATAGAGCCAAGTACCCGTTGTCTCACCTTTATTGATATACCAGGAACCGGTTAATCTTACCCTTAGGTCATCGTTGATCTGCTTGTCGTATCCCAACTTACCGTAAAACGAAGGCTTGTTGTCGCTTTGATCGTTGACTCTGACATTTTGGTTAAGCTTTCCATTGGTTACGCCAACAAGCGCTAAGAATCCTTTGTTCTGCACGGTCACTTCGCCAAATGGCTCGGTAGAAAATGCATCCATGATGTAATTCTCATTAAATGGATTGAATATCGCCCGTGCGTTGTCAGATCTTCTGAAGTGAGTATCACCGTAATTGAATTCATCGTACCCGATAGTGATGCTCGTAAATTTCATCACACCTTCGAGGAATCCTGGCTTCACAAAATCGAGTTTGTCCATGCGCAGATAACCACCTTTGATATAGAAATCATTGTGGTTCCTGGAAGAAAGGTAAGACCGAAGATGCATCCGCACACCGTCAAGCAATTGAACATCCACGTTCAAGTTAGCGGTAGGTAAGTTGAAATCTGATCCAAGTTCTACTAAGTTGTCAAGATCATTGCTCTGATCTAAGGACTGAAATTGCATGGCGAAGTCACCGCCAATTCTAATTTTCATTCCTTGGAAAGAAATTGTATCTGATTTGCTAGGTTCAAACACGTTGAGACCCCGCTTGTCATTGGGACGCCAGTATTGTAAAGATGGTACTTGTGCATACAACACTCCTGATGTAAAAAATAGTAGGGGAAGTATGGCTTTGAGAATATTACCTATAGTTTTCATGATGATCGTATTTAAATGGTTTGGATAAACAATTAAGATTAGAAAGGACGTTGAAGGACAATCCTGGAAAACGCCCGAGTAAGCAACACATGGATGTATTACTTACCGATTTCGGCTAAATGATCTAAAGAAGAAAAGTTTGGAGCAGGATAGAGCGGTGTTTACCCGACCTGACTGGTGGGTCATTTATTGAAGGTTGTAATGACCGATCATTATGGATACCACAGATATCCAATTGTGTATTGTGTGATATGACTGTGACGAGGCTCGTGGATGATATAATGGTCGGTGCCTGCACCGACTGAAAATCATCGATTGAAAACGTGATTTCTTCATTCTCACAACCGTCACAGGTTTCCTCTGACATTTCACAACAAGCATCCTTAGTTCTTTCAAATAACTCTGAAGAGATAAGTTTGTCATGACAGAAATGCTGATAAAGTGTCATTTCTCTGAATGGAAATAACACGGAGGTCAGGGCGGTAATATGCAGGATAAACCTTAGCATTTTTGTTGTGCTTTCAATATCACACCCAAAAGTATCCCACCGGCAAGCAACGGCAAATGGTTGAAGTCAGTCCATTAAATGATTAATATCAGTTTTTCAGCAACGGTATGGGCTACATGCTTAGAACCTAAACAAACAGCCCGGAACGAATCCGGGATGCATCATTGATTTGAAGGGTTTCAAAGCAAGGCCTTGATTCCAATAGTAAAACTTCTCGGCATCCCCGCTCGAAGTCCTGCAGGCCTCCGTGCGACAGCATATACCTCATTCGCAATGTTAGTGATTGAACCATATGCTGTAAGAAATTTATTCAATCGAATGTTTGTTGAGAGATCAACAATAAAATTTCCATTCAGCTTTTCCGATGGTGGAATTTCACCCTGCCCGGGCGTGGTGCGCATTACTCCAACATACTTGGAACTAACATTTATATCAAATAAACGATGTTGCATCCCCGCGTTCAATGTTAGCTGGTTAGCGGCCAAATAAGGAATCTGATCGCCTTTAACCACATTATTCCAATCTTCCGTATCAGGGTCAAAGGAACTGCCAAATTCTCCATCGGTATAGGTATACGCTAACGAAACCGGTATGCCTATGCTTTTAGACCCTGTGATAAAGGTGTATTGTATTTCAAGTTCAGTCCCGGCAACGGTTGCTTTGCCTGCATTAAATAAATCACCGGTTCCACCACCACCGCTGGCCGCGAGGTCAGACCCAAGCAGGTTTGAATAATTATTGTAGAAGAAAACAGCCTGCGCATTCAATCTTGAATTAACGAGGCGTGCACCCAACTCATAGTTAGTGCTCTCTTCAGGCTTATCATCTTTATCAAAACCGGGCGGAGCAAATCCTTTGTGAATACCTGCGAAGGTATTTAAGCTTTTCGTAACAGAATAATTGATGCCCAACCCGGGAATCCAAACGCCAACACGATTGTCTTTCGTTGTAAGGTTTGCTCCGGTCCGCTGCGGATCAGCCGTTTTGTAGTCCAGTTGAGTAAGCTCAATGCTTTCAAAACGAACGCCTGGCAAAGCAGAGAATTTTCCATACGTTAAATTATATTGGAGATACGCGGCTGAAGCTTTGGCATCGCTGATCCGATTGCTTTCCGTTCCTGGTGTACCCGCGGTGGTGAGTTTCATCGCACCTTTGTCCATCGCGTATGTATCCTGCCACTGATACCGGTCTTCTTCGTCCTGATGGTAGCGAAAGCCAACTTCAATATCGTGATCGATTGCTGCCGTTTTAAAATTGAATCCTGCCATCATCTGGATGCCTCTTGAATAATAGCTGCGGTTATTTGCTTTTACATATAGGGCATCGGTATTTGGGCTGGTCTGACCTGTCACAACACTATACTCATCGCTGTAAGTGGTGGGGTCGTCTAACAAGTTTGCGATGGAAACCTTTGCATTGGTGCCATACTTAACTGCATCAAGTTTGTACCAATTGCGGCTGAATTCATTCCGGTAAGTAGTGACAGAAACATCCATGAACCGGGTCGGTATTATATTGTATTTTAAGGAATATTGATTGTGTTTCGTTGTGATGTTGTCAAGTTGAGAAGAGGCATACCTTCTGTACGGAGTGCTATCGAAATCCTCCTGAGTCAATCCCAGATATGTTTCATCTGCATCACTGGTGGCTTGGCCTATTTTGAACGTGAGGGCTTGGTACACCTTGGCCGCAGATGGGGTGTTGATCCTAAACTTGGCCAGGTAATCTTCATTAGTAAAACCTGTTGGCCCACCATTGTCAAGTTCTTTAAAGCCCGTTGCAGTTTGTTGGTAGGTTTCCAGCACAAAGCCACCATATTCAAACGACTGCCCGATGGATGCTTGCGCAATTCTGCGCCCGAAATTTCCGCCCAGCAAATTTATGCGGGCAGAAAAATCGGAGGGAATTTGAGTGGAAATAAAGTTAATGGCGCCACCAGTGGTGTACGGACCATACTTAATCTGACTTGATCCTTTACGGACTTCGATGCCATGCATTCTTCCTACCGTTGGAAAGTAATAGGCAGCTGGTGAGGAATACGGTGCGGGTGCGGCTAGCACTCCGTCTTCCATCAATGTAATTTTGCTGCTCCGTTCAACACCAGTTCCACGCATCCCGATGTTCGGGCGCAAACCAAAACCATCTTCCTCCTGCAGGTTTATACCGGGCACATTGCGAAGGATACGGTTGACATCGCTATAGTTAAATTCGTTAAGGTTTTTCAGACTCAAATAATGAGCAGACCCCGGGATATCTAAGAGGAATTTACTCCCACCCGTGAGCGTTTCCCGCGAAACAACTATTTCCGGAAGTTCATACAAACTTTCCTTCATGGCTAGTGTAAGCTTTACGGTTTCTTCAACCGTCAGATCAATGGGCTGAGACAGTGAAATAAAACCTATCGATGAAAACTTCAGGATGTACTTTCCCGATGCCAGTCCATCCAGCCTGAAAAATCCTTTCGCATCTGAAACATCACCTTTTTTTATTTCATCAAGAAAAACATTGACTCCTGTGAGGGGATGGTTGTTAAAATCGGTTATGGTTCCCTCAACAGACCTGTCGGATTGCGCCAGAGACTGAAGGAGACTAATATAAAAGACTGCAAAAAGGATTATAGGTTTGGTTTTCATAAGGCGGTTTATCTCTTATTTAGAATTATTTTAAATAGACGCAATTCTATGTATTATTTAGAATCATTCCAAATACAATAATCCTAAACTGCTTCATTCTTTAAAGGAGCCAGAATCAAAGAACAAAAAACCGGCTTTGTAAGTACAAGTCGACTCGTTAAAGTGCCGATGCAATCAAATCAGCAATTTCAATCTCATTGGTTGGGTGACAAATTGTATTGGTTGTAACGATTGCTCCGGCCCCGGCTGCTTTCAATTCCTCAAAAGCATTTCCCGCAAAAATTCCGTGTACGCCAATGCATATTGGTGGTTTCATCCCGGCCCGCTTCAGGTGGCCGATCGTTTCAATCATGGTACGAGCCGTGGAGATAATGTCATCAACCAAAACCGGTGAATGCTCCTGATATTTCTCCACCTGCGGAACGGTAACTTCCACTTCCCGGTCACCACGCCTTACTTTCTCTAATACAATAAAAGGTGCACCAGCATTCTTCGCCACGGCCTCAACCCACTGCTCGCTTTCGCTATCGGGTCCAATGAGAACAGGTCTTTCGATATTATCGCGAATCCATGCTGATATTAGTCCGGCTGCATGCAGCACCATACAGGGCACTGTATAGATCTCACTAATCGAATGCAACCTGTGAAGGTGCGGATCGAGAGTGAATAATGTGTCAGCAAAATTGGAAATGAACCGTGCAAAATATGTGGAGGTAATACCTTCTCCTGGCTTGAATTGTTTATCCTGGCGCATATAGGCGAGGTAGGGTGCGACAAGGCAAGTGCAATCCGCGCCCAGCGCTTTCGCGGTCTGGCTTAAAAAATACAATGGCAATAATTTTTTATCCGGATTATTGAGTGTGCACACTAGAATCACCCGTTTTCCTTTTACATCGGAGTAAATCCGGATGTAAGTTTCCTTATCCGGAAATTGGCGTATCGTTACTTCACCCATTTCTGCGTTAATCCGAGAAGCAAGTTTGCCTGCTAAATTCTCATTGCCCGGTAAGGCAAATACTACAGTTTGCATAATTCAGTAAGTTCAAAGTCAAACTATTTCAAGTATCGTATTTTTATTTGCGTTTAGATACTCCCTGGCATAGTCAAGTTCGCCACGCGATTGGGAGTAAAGCGTATATAAAATATCTCCCGGATTTACTTTTTTATATAAAGGTGAGAGGAAAAGAATACCCGCCCCCGGAGATTGTGGTGCCCCGCACAACTTGGCCAACCTTGCCAACCTCCGGTTATCTATGCGGGCCACTACACCGGAATGATCGCATCGTACATCATATTTGTATTCACCAATTACGGGCTCGGTAAATCTTCCTTGTGCCTGGCAAATGGCTTGGAATTTTTTCCACGCCTCTCCCTTTTCCAGTATGTTGAAGGCCATTTGATAGCCGCCAGCGGCTTTGGCTTTACCGGTAATCTCTAACAGACGCCCCGCCAGTTTCAACGAGCGGTCTCTAAGATCAATGGGAGCATCGTGTTCACCTTTTAATACAGCAATGACATCCTTTGCCTCCAATGCAGGGCCAATTCCCCGGCCCACTGGCTGTTGCCCATCTGTAAAGATGACATCGAGATTCATACCTATGGCAGTAGCCACGTTCATCATAAGATCTTTGAGGTGAACCGCTTCTTCCATAGTTCTCACTTTAGCTGATTCACCAACAGGTATGTCAATGACAACATGCGTAGAACCTGCCGCTGCTTTTTTCGAAAGTACCGAAGCAATCAATTGGGCGGGGCTATCCAGATCAAGCGATCGTTCAATGGAAATCAGGATATCATCTGCCGGGCTAAGGTTAACAGCGCCTCCCCAAGCCATACAACCGCCTTCCTTTTCTATAACTTTTTGTATGGTTTCTAAATCGAGGTTCACATTCGTGAAAGTTTCTACAGTGTCGGCAGTTCCTGCAGGTGATGTAATGGCTCTTGATGAAGTTTTTGGAATTGTTAGACCTGCCGCAGCAACGATGCTCACTACAATAGGAGTTGTTCGATTTCCGGGCAGACCACCTATGCAATGCTTGTCTACCACAATACCGGGCCATGAAAGCTTTTGCCCTGAATGTACCATCGCTTTGGTTAATGAAATTATCTCTTCGTTATTAAGGCGACCATCTGAACACGCTGCAATGAATGAAGCAAGTTCTATGTTTGAATATTTGCCTAAGGTGATGTCATTAATAATTTGCTGATATGCTTCCGAAGGCAGCGTTTGTCCGTATAGTTTGGCGCGTACGCTTCGAAGTGATTCAACGGGTGGAAGATGCAGCACCTCAATCAAATCACCTTCCTTTAAATTCAAACGCCTCATTGCTTCCATCGACAAGGCTGCTTCGCTGTGGTTTAGCAGTTGAGTGTTATGAATTACATTCAGTGTTGCAATGATATCCCGACCATCATATTTTACAATCACTCTCGTAAGCGCGGTGAATCCTTCTGATAAGCATACATGACAATCATGACGCATGTAGATAATATTTTCACGGTAGGTGTCAATACCGATCGATTTTATTTTTAAATGATTTGAATGATTATGTTCCATAATTCTTAACTGCTTTTTAAAAGTTTTTTCTTGCAGTCGTCTAGCATGTGCTTTAAACACCACAGGCAGTACCAATCCGCAAACAAAAATGAAAGGAGTCGGTAAAAGAATCCTTGAGGCCTTTCGTAACTGATGGACATTTCGGCCGATGTTCCACCGGGAAATGGTGTAAGCAGCAGATGCATCCTATACCACGAATAAATGATTAGTTGAGGCGTGCCAATAGTTTCCCACGTCTTTTCTTGTCCCGGCATCCACTTGGCAACTTCAACAGTGAAGTCCATTTCAATTCCCATCATCCTGCCAGTCCATTGGTATTTGGTTCCTAAGCCCGTGTGGTGCTCCGTCAGGAATTTCAAATCCAGTTTACTTCCCATCATCATCATGGAAGATTGTGTCATATGCATCCCGGTAACCCCCAAATTATCGAGGCAATTAAAAACCTCTCCCGGCTGAAATGAGTAGATAGCTATACGGGTTAACGTTTTCATAAGATTTAAACAATGATTGACTTGTTCATAAATCAATAACCTGATTCAAATGAGGTATAGCGGTCTCCCAGTTATACACCTGTCGAATCTTATCTTGCAATGCTTGTGCTGATGCAGGCTCGCCATGGGTAATCAGAATATATTTCGGAGCCTTTGAAATACCACTCATCCAATTGATAAGTTCTGCCTGATCAGCATGAGCTGACAAGCCGTCAACGTTTATGACGGATGCGCTTACCTTGAAAAACTTTCCTCTTAGTTTTATTTCACGTGCTCCATCCAACAGTTGACGGCCCCTTGTTCCCTCCGCCTGATAACCAACCAGAAGAATCGTTGCAGCTTTGTCATTTAGATAACGTTCAAAATAAGTAAGAATTCGTCCACCGGTTGCCATTCCGCTTCCGGCTATAATTATTTTCGGATGTTGATCCGCGACAAGTTTCATTGTTTCTTCCATGGTTTTTACACGGATAATGTCATGGCACATTTCTGTGCACTCTTCCTTCGATAACCTGTGCCATTCGGAATGGCGGTGAAAAATTTCCAAAACGTTTCGCCCCATGGGACTATCCATATAAACAGGTACTTCAGGAATGGCTTTTCTTTTTTTCAGTTTCCATAACAGGAACATCAACAACTGTGTACGCTCAACGGCAAAGCTCGGCACCAGTATCGTTCCATTTTTGGAATAAGACTCAACAATTGCCCGGGCCAGCTGACCTTCCGCGCCTGGAGGGTGAACCCTGTTTCCATAGGTTGATTCAATCACAAGAACATCGGTTTCCACGGGTAATTCAGGTGGATAAAGTAATGGATCTTTCATTCTACCAATATCACCGGAGAATGTGATTAGCCTTCCATTAACTTTCAATTCAATGTACGTTGCCCCTACGATGTGACCATTGTAACAAAACCGAACATGAATAGTGTCTGTCACTTTTATCCACTCCTTAATAGGCTGCGAAACAAAAAGGGGAATTGTTTTTTGCACATCGTCAAGGTCGTAAAGCGGAAGGGCCTTCTTATGTTTACTGTACCGGAAACGATTGGCATGTTCTGCGGCTTCTTCCTGGATTTTGGCACTGTCCTCTAAAATCACTTTGGCAATTTCGCAAGTGGGTGCCGTACACCAGATCGGTCCGCTAAAACCTTCTTTTACCAACCTTGGTAAGTGCCCCACATGATCGAGATGGCCGTGGGTAACTAATACCAGATCAATTGATGAAGGATCAACCGGAAACTTCTCCCAATTCAAAACACGTAATTGCTTGAGTCCCTGAAACAGACCGCAATCAATCAAGATGGTGATGTCATTTGTCTGGAGTAAATACTTTGACCCTGTTACCGTTCCGGCAGCGCCTAAAAATGTCAACTTCATTCCGCTGTTCATTGTCTTACCAACTTGAGGCTTTTTACAATCTGAATAACGACCAAGGACAGCAGACTCATTCCCACAGAAATCATCCAGTCCTCTTTCGACATAGGGAAGATATCCAGTGCTCGTCTTACTACTTCGATCTGATAGGATATGAAAAGCAAAACCAGGCAGGCTAACACAGCATACCACACATACCGGTTCTTCATTACCTCACTGGTAAAGAACTTCGACCCAACGGCATTCATATTGAAAACGTGCAGGATTTGTGAGAAGATAAGCGTAAAGAACAAGATGTTGTTGCAAAGTTCAGGATTCCAGGTTTCAGTCTTATGGACTGTATAATGACTTATGAGTACAGCACCTAACGTAGTCAAGGTGATGATAACGGAATAGAAAATAATCGCAGTCCATCGTTGTGTATCGATAATTGGTTCCTCAGTGTTGCGGGGAGGTTGTTTCATAATGGAGGCGCCACCGGCCGTTACACCAAGGGCAAGCGCGGGGAGAACATCGGTGATGATGTTGATATAAAGGATTTGCAAGGGAAATAATTGGAAATGAAGATTCAAAACGGAAGCAACTGCAATCACAAAGAGTTCGCTGAGATTGCATGATAAAAGGAAGATGACAAACTTCCGGATGTTGTCGAAGATGATGCGGCCCTGACGGATAGCCAGTACAATCGAAGAGAATGAGTCGTCTTTCAAAACCATGTCGGCTACTTCCTGGGCAACCTGCGTACCGCGTAAGCCCATCGCAATACCGATATCCGACTTTTTAAGAGCGGGGGCGTCATTCACGCCATCTCCAGTCATTCCGACAATATGTTTCCGGTCCTGTAGTACGCTTACCAGGTCGAGCTTTTGCTTGGGACTTACGCGCGCGAAGACAGTTGTCTCCACCCAGTTGTCTTTCTCACTCTCTGAAAGGTGACCATAGTCCCTCATGTCTCTGCCGGTCATGACGGGCCGGTCACCCTGGTCCAAAATCCCAAGTTGTCGCCCTATATTTTCTGCGGTGGCCGGATGGTCACCGGTTATCATAATCACCTTAATCCCTGCCGATTTACATTCTTTGACGGCATCGAATACATCGGCCCGGGGTGGATCTATCATTCCTATCAATCCGGCAAATACCAAACCGGACGCCAGCGGATTATCTCCACTGTTAGCCATTCGCGTAGCGGCAGCGATCACTCGGTAACCCGATGCTGAAAGTTTTTCGGCCTCCAATAACAGGTTTTTCTTCAGGGCTCCGTGGAGTTCAAATTCTTCTGTTCCATTGATAACATACGTGCACCGGTCTAACAATTCCTCAGCGGCTCCCTTGGCATAAATCAATGATTTACCTTCGATTGTTTGATGCCGGGTAGCCATGACTTTGGTTTCTGAGGAAAATGGTTCTTCTTGTACTACCGCGTTTTCCTTCCGCATTGCTTCTATGGAAGTTCCCTGAGCGATGGCAAATTTCAGAAGCCCCACTTCAAGCGGATCACCGGTTTCACTTCCATTTATCCCAAGAGCAGCTGTATTGCATAGTACGGAACAAGCCAAAACCCGCTGAAATGCCGGATCTCCGGAATCGATTTTTGTGCCATTGCTTACATCGTATTTGCCGGAAGGCGTGACAATGACGTGTACTTCGATTTTGTTCTGAGTCAGTGTGCCTGTCTTATCTGTGCAAATCACGTTGGTACCGCCAAGTGTTTCCACCGCTGATAATTTCTTTACGATAACGTTGTGCCGGGCCATTTTCATCATGCCTTGCGCAAGGGCAAGTGTTGCTACAATAGGTAAGCCTTCTGGTACCGCTGCAACAGCCAACGCGATAGCTGTTTCCAGCATTTCGAGAATATGCTGACCGTTCAAAATACCTGCAAAAAAAATGATGACCACTAAAGCCACCGTCACTTTGATAAGTTTCTTGCTGAATTGCTCCAATTTCTTTTCAAGCGGTGTGGCGGCTTGTTCGGCTGATTGCACAAGACTTGCGATCTTACCCAGTTCGCTCTGCATTCCAGTTCCAGTTGTAATACAATATGTATTCCCCTTCGTTACAAATGTTCCTTTGTAAACCATGTTGGTGCGTTCGGCAAGCGTGGTTGATTCCGATAAGGTGTCGGTTTTTTTTTCAACGGGAATTGACTCACCTGTAAGCGCGGCTTCATCGACCTGTAATTGTGATGAGCGAACGATGCGGCCATCAGCAGGAACCATATCACCCGCTTCCATAAAGATCAGATCACCAGGAACAAGTTCTTCTGCATTGATCTCTTTCATCTCCCCGTTGCGAATTACTTTAGCGGGTAGCACGGACAATTTTTTCAGCGCCTCCATCGATCGCTCAGCCTGATATTCCATATAAAATCCGATGATGGAATTAATCAAGATAACGACCAGAATGGCTGAACCATCGAGCCACTCCTGAAAGAAGAATGAAAGACCTGCTGCCAGAATCAGGAGGTATACGATCGGGCTGTTGAACTGACGGAGAAACATCAGCCAAAGACTTTTCTTTTTCTCACGGGTAATGGAATTGTTTCCAAATTGTTGCAGCCTCTGAGCAACGGCTTCCGGGCCAAGGCCAACAGTTCCATCTGCCTCAAGTGACTGCAGAACTTCCTCCGTGGGTCTGCTATGAACCGGTTGTTTTAAGATTTCAGTGTTGATCATGTTGCAAAAGTTTATGACATAGTTGATGGCCTTCTTCGAGAACTTCCTTTACCCGGGATGCAGGAAGGTTTATCTGCCGGAGATAAGTGGGATTATGACATATATCTCGGCACAAGACAATTTTCTCGTCCAGTAACAATTTCTTTTCCTGTTGAGTGAGTGTAGTAAGGCATGTAAGGGGGTAAAGGCCAGTTTCCTCAATCATATCACGCAGGCTTCCGGGTTGGGGGAAATCAAGGCTTACGAGGTTCATCCCTGAGCATGTCCCATATTTAAGTGCGTCTGCAGTGAACCGGGTATTGGTTACCACCCAGCCTTGATGAAATTTTTCTCCATGACCCGGGATTAATTTCCATCGCGCCTCCACATCTTGAAAACGCGCCTGTATGTAAAGTGGAATCTTAACATCGCAGACCATACCAGGGCTGTTGTGATACTTGCATTCAATCATGAAATGACGATCATCTTTCTGAGCAATTACATCCACTTCGTGGTTGACACAATGCCCTTCCACTATTTTTCCCACCTGAGCCTCGAAGCCTATTTGTTTAAGAATCTCTGATACATATAATTCGAAGGGAAAGCCTGACGGGCCAAGTTCCATGATGCCACTTTTGAGATGGTAACGTCCTGCCACCGGCCGTGCAGCACGCCTCAACAATTCATGGGCCTTCTGATAGATGTGTTTCGTGGACATTCCATTGCGCAGGCCTTTGGCCACGTCTGACGCTACTTTCTCTGCCAGAATGGACGTGGCACCTGCCCGCATTAGCGATTGCAGCAACTTGTCTTTTTGAAATGCTTCACTCTCACCGGAAGCTTTAATAATAGTAGCGGTCATGGCTGATTGATTTTATCAATATTGAACTGGACTCTTTCAAAGGAACGGATAAGGTCGTGAACGACTCTTGGAATACTTTCCGCGGCCAATCCCTTCTTTTCATTGGGATAAATTTTAACTGACCAGATCAATTCATTTCGGGTGGCATCTATGGCCTGCATTCTGATGAACAACTCTTTGTCATAGTAGCGAATTCTGTGAGGAGGGGAAGAATTCCCTTTTAACCCATCGGATGTATTTTCAAAAGGAGAGTAAAAGGGATTCGTAATGCTGTATGCTGACCTGGTTTCGTTGCCTGTGGACGATGAAAGCCGTCTCACCAGGTGTTCTTCCCACCGTACAATAAATATGAGTTCTGGTTGGAGAGAATCATTTTTCAATCCGATGGTTTTCAAGTGACTGGAAAAGCCGCTCCCAATGGATTGAAGGAGACTCACGTGTTGCTTCCCCGAATCAGGAACTATCATCATGGAGAAGGACGAGTAAGGGTGTTTTTGTTTTGGAGATACCTGATAGGTATCGATTTGGTAGCTGGATGCACAACTTATAAGAAGACTGCTTGCCAAAGCCAATCCGAGAAAACTGTGACGATGTGTGTTGCCGATATGTCCTGATGTTTTGATCATAATCATCCGCGCTTATTTTTCAGTCCTCAGAGGTCCCCACAATCGTGCTCCTATGCCTTGATCCGCCCGTAGAGCCAGTTGATCAGGTAGGTCTTTGTCGCTTTATCATACCGAGTCAATTCGGTGTCTCTTGTGAACACCTCGTCAATCTTCTTTTGAAATTCGGGTTGATCTGAAAAAGCACGTTTGAGGTTTTCTTTCGTGAGCTTATTCACTTGACCTTCTATTCCCCGGCTGAACATATAGTGCAATTCACTTTGCTTGTGCGCCCTGATCTCGTGCTTGTATATGAGGATATATTCCGAAGGATTTAGAATGACGTAATTCACCTTATCGATAAAGCGATGAGGCACACCTTTACAGTCCTGATACCCAAATACCTCACTCTTTAGAAGGGTTATGACTGAATCGTTGTGAATTACTTTGACAAATTTTTGATCACTAAAGCTCGTTTGCACGATCTTGTGTTTTTGCGTCTTGCAATTGATCGCATACGCCAATTTCTGTTGCTGAAAATCTGCGATTGTCAGATAAACCCCACTGCTGTCCTGCTGGGCATAAACCGTATTGAACAGCCCTAATAGACACCATAAAGAAAATACCGTTCTCATGTTTAGTTAAATATGTAGCCGACCTGCAACAAGAAAGCTGCGTTATTGGACTGCATCCCACTATCATAGTACATCCCACTGAAGACATTCATAAATCCGTATGTGTAAAGCAGGCGCGTCTGAATAGCTCCTTTCTTTAAACCAAATTCCAATCCTGGGCCCATCACCATGCCGATGTCAACGCGGTTTACATTGTTCATCATTTCCTGTGTTGTTCCCGAAGGTTCATCTTTTGCAGAAAGCAGTGTACTTTCTGTCAAGCCAAGTACCGCGGTGAACTTTACAGGCCCCTTCGGCAGGCTGTTATACTGCCCCATCGCCCATAGATCCAGATACGAAAGATTGTAACTGTCGTTATAAGAAGAGTTCATCTCACCGTAATTTGCACCGCGATTCATGTACCCGAGATTGCCAACAAACGACCATCGTTGGTGTAGTGGTACAGTGAGGCTCAAACCACCACCCCAGGAAGCCGCATAGTTGTACATGGTCATGTTGTTGTTCATTCCACTATAACCACTGCCGTACATGTTCATATTCATGCCCATGCCCTGTACTAATGAACTTGTTCCCGCATTGGCATACATGCCAATCCTGATTTTTGAAGTTGGGGTGTCCTGTGCACCTACATGGGTGGTGACAAAGAAGAGGGCGATGACTCCAATTGCTGTTTTCATATATGTTTTATTTTATGTCTTTCACTTTATTTGTTGCTTGTTGCTTTGCCTCCGGCATTCAAAAGGTCTTCTATGTTTGCCTCAAGCATTCTCTGGTACTCCCGCGTATACCAACTTATGGCGTCATTCTTATCCCTCAAGAGATCGCTGGATTTAGAGAATGCCTCAAATGCGTTGTATCGTGCTGCTGCAAACATGATGGCAGCGCCCACTCGTTCTTTGGGCTCGCTCTTGGTAAATTCATTGGCGAGGTCAATAAGTTTGTCGGCCATTGCCGCACGTGATATTTTGGTGGTCTTTTCCATTTGATTGAGTCGTTTATTCAGAGTATCCCAGTCAGTTGGCCTAAATTCAGGACGGTACTCCTTTGCTGCTCTGCAAAACATGTAGTCGAGATATTTATCTGCATGATCCAGAATGGATATGGTTTTCATAACAAACTGTTCATTGTTTTAACGTTCGGATATAATTGATAATGAGCCAACGGTCTTCAGCATCCGGAATCTTCTTGTCAAAGGCAGGCATGTCGTCACGGCCAGTAGTTATTTTGTAAAACAACGCGCCATCCGTTTGGCTCTGAAATTCTGCTGTTGAGAAGTCACCGACTTCTCCTTTCAACTCTTTTGCCTTGGGGCCATCACCGTAGCCCTCCTTACCATGGCAGGATTGGCAATGTTTAGCATATAAGGATTTGCCTATGGCAAGATCTTCTTTGCTTGATTTGTCGGTAGGGTTTTTTACTTTTTTGGCAGTTTCAGGCACTACCCATTCTTTAGACTGGTATACCAGTGTGAAAGAGTATAATGCAACGGAACAGGCCAGAAGAAGAATAATCGTGTGCTTTTTCATAGTTATCAGGGTTTGTTTTACGAATCGACTTTAGCTCTTGAAATTCTAAATAGGTTGATGATGAGCATGAGTATGGGTACCCACACACCAAGAATGATAAGGTTTGGAAAGATCAGCAGGTAGTAAGGTGTTTTTGAAGGTGGTGACCACATGGTTCTTTTATCAAAAGTTGAATGATCAGTAATGGGTATGCCGATTGGTGCATCGATTATGGCTTTCACTGTTCCGTATTCATCGCTTTCATTCAAGACCACCTCAAAGGTTAGTACTCCGTTTATTCCCGGCATCGGCTCTTCAAGCGGTACGGTGATAGTACCATTTTCATCGGTCTCATAACTTTCCTCTCCAATTGAAAGCGGGCCAAACATCCTTTGTAGTTGAACTCGTAGTGGTTGTCCTGCCAAGGGTTGACCTGTTGCATCGGTGAGTGTGGCCGTAATTTGATTTACGCTATCAACGGTTTCAATACCTGCTACCAGGTTAGCATCCGAAATTGTTAACTCTGTTTCAGCATCTGAAAACTTAGGATCATTTTCAATTCTGACCAGGAATGTAAAATTACTATCCACCGATGTAATTGAATTTTGATTTTCACTCAAGGGAAATTTTGCAGCACCGAAAGTATTGGTTGTTACTGTGCCAAGATGAAGCAGAGAATCTTCTGAAATTTTTTGGTATGCATGAAATTCAACATTGGTGGCGGGCTCAAAACCATTTTCACCTTTGTACTTGGCTGAAATACTGATGAACGATTCCTGGTTCATAATTTTGTTGTACTGCACCGATACCCTTGCCTTTATTTTATCAACTTGACCGAATACAGACGTGACCAATAGTAAGAGAGTCGAAATTTTCAGAATTAATTTCATAGCGATTCGTTTTCGGATTGATTTTCTAGGAGCCCTCTCTCTTCGGCTGTTTCATATATCGGAACAATGGGAAGAAACCTTACCAAGAGCGTAATGATCAATAAGGCAGTCGCCAATGTTGCCGCTGTAATCGCCCACTCCATCCACGTGGGTGAATAGTGACGCCACGCCTCTGGTACACCTTCAATAGGCAAGAAAGGATGGCTGAGCGTAGGGATAACAATCAGGTAGCGTTTCCACCAGGCACCCATGACCACCGCTAGTGAAACAAGGAATAGTGGCAACGGTTTTCTTCCTTTCGGAAAGAGGAGCACTCCAACTGGTGCAACCAGGCCTCCAAGTATGGCTGTCCAAAACAACCATGCATACTCTCCGGTGAACAGGCTTCGAAGGTGTACTTCTTCCTCTTCTGTTGATTTATAGATCGGCATGAGATACTCGTTGATGTTGAAATACAGATAGACCATGCAGAGCATGACCAGTATCTTACCCATCTTATCGAAGTGACTATCGGTGATGTAATCTTCCAACTGATAAACTTTTCGAAGCACATACATCACCATCACGACTGCGCCCGATCCGGCCACGAACGCACCGGCCACGAAATAGGGACCAAAGTTAGTGCTGTCCCACCCCGGTCGATAGGTAGTTTCGAATAGCCATGCAGTAACCGTGTGGATAGCAAAGGCTACGGGAATAATCAATACCGAGATGACTTTTATAGATCTCGAATAAATCTTCGTTTGCTTTTCATTGCCGCTCCAATTAAGGGAGAGCGCGCGATACCATTTGGTCAGTTTAGAGTTGGTGTCAGAATATTTACTGATGATTGTGAAGTCGGGCAATAGCGGGAAGTACAAAAATAAAATACTTAGTACCAGGTATGTGCTGATGACAATCACGTCCCAGATAATAGGAGATTGAAGTCTGCCATGAATAAACAAATTCAATACTCTATCCGGTCGTCCCATGTCAATGATAATGGCTATACCCGCCATGATGATGGCTGCGACAGCGATGATTTCAGCAATGCGTGTAAGCGGTGTGCTCCAATGTACATCCGACAATCGCAGGATGGCTGTAATCAACGAACCTACCAGGCTTACGGCAACAAAGAAGACAAAATTGGAAATATAAATTCCCCATAGCGCATAGTCTCTCATGCCCGTTATAACTAAACCATGCTTTAGTTGTTGAACATAGGAATAGATTCCTGCAAGAATAATGAGCACAAGAAAAGCGACCCAGGCGTTTCCCTTCCAACTAAATTTTTTTGGAGCCAGGTCATGTATCATTTTTTCGTAGGCAGTGTTCATGGCTCTTGTGGCTTATCAACTGATTTAAACTCTGTGTAATTTTCAAGGCCTTCTTCAAAGTCAACAATGCGGTCGCTTGGCGGCAGGTAGTACACACTTGGTTCTGTTCCTAAACTTTCCATTAACCGGTAGCCGGCTCTGTCTTTCAAAAGTTTGCTCAGCTTGAAAGATTGACCGCTGCCATTGGTTACTGTATCTTCATACATATCTCCGAAACTAAACACATCATTCGGGCAGGCGCTCACGCAATGCGGCAGTTCACCTTTGTCAATCATGTGCGGACAGAAATCACATTTATCCACCGTTCCTTTTTGACTGGGGATACCGGCATAGTCAGGAGTGTATTCTGCTTGCTCTACCGAATCGCCTTGCCAGGGATCGGACCAGTTAAATACTCTCACAGAATATGGACATGCTGCCATGCAAAACCGGCATCCGATGCAACGTTCATTGTCGATAAGAACAATACCGTCTCTTCTTTTAAAGGTGGCATCAACGGGGCACACTTTTACGCAGGCCGGTTCATCACAATGTTGACATAAGGTGGGTTGCCAATAGGGAGCAGATTTTTCAGAGTCCTGCATTTTGTAAATTTTTATCCACGCGTTTTCGCCCGTGATGTAGTGGTTTTTATTGCAGGAGCTTTGGCATTTTCTGGCGTTTCGGCACTTCGCCAAATCAACCACCATCACAAATTTCCGATTGGAAAATCCTTCGCGTGGATTGTATCCAGATTTCTTTTCGTGCGTATGTTCAACAGCCGATGCAGGCACTTGCATCAACGTTCCGTCCGTTGACATCACCTCGATAGTCGCTTCAGCGTCTGGGCTTTCTGATTTCCCGAATACTTTTGCGAGTAAGGATCCGCTAGCGGCCGTGAGCAAACCAAACTTAAGACCTTGCTCCACGAAACTGCGTCTCGACTTTTGCTGGTTATCTTTTTCAGCTTCCATAGGTTTCCTATTTCGTAAAGCCCTTTGGTTTTAACCAACTTAACAGGGATTGATTTGACATTTTTTTTTCGATGACCTTTGCATTTTTAACAGCATCCTTTCTCACCTTTACTGCCTTGCCTTCAGCCGTAAGCATGGTGACGAATTCATCGTCTTGCTTTTGTGCGTTTACTGAGCCTGCTGCCAATGATTTTGTTACTGGTAAAAAAGGCAGAGCAAGACTTACGCGTAAAAACTTTTTTCGTGAAAGTTGATTGTTGACATTTTCTGGTTCCATAGTTTATTTCAGTTAGAAGTTCCAGAGCCTGTTAATATTGAAGCCAATGAGAAATTGTTTGTCAGACAACTTGTTCTCGTTGAGAAAGTAATTCGCCTGGGGCAATATGCGATTGTAGTTGCCTACAAACACCTGAAAGATGTGTGAACTGGTGGCCATCTCAATTCCAAGGGCAAGTCCGGGGTTATCTGAAAAATCACCAAGCGGTTGATTGTAATCAATAATGATGGCTGCTGTTTCGCTGATGTTTGCTTTGCCACCGATGGCAATGGCGAATAAATTGTTTGGCTGATCCGGCTCAACGATGTTATAGTGAGAAAAGCTCGGAGCAACTTGAAGAGATATCGACTGATTAAATCTTCTCATGATAAGCAACTGACCGAAATAGGAAAGACGGTCAGATGACTTCTCGAAAAATTCACTACTCCTTGCATCAATGGCAGTATTACCATAGAAGGATAAACTCACCGGCACCTTGCCTGAACGAGTCTGCCGGAGCAGGCCTGCCTTGATATTAAAATCCTGTAAACGATAGTCTTTAGTGGTACCAAAACCAAGCGTGAAGCGATCAGAGATTGAATAGGCCAGCGCCAACCGGATATTCGATGGCCCCCACAAACCAGCGAGGTCATTGTTGCCGCTGTTGATGACACCGAAGCGATGCTGAATGTCGAATTGTAATGTTTTCTTGGGATTAAGAATGCCCGTAACATTATCAATGAGCCAGGCACCCTGGAAGGCAGCCCTTTGAGGTTTGTCTTTCTTTTCAGCCAGGGAGTCTGCTTCTTGAGCGAAAAGGTTAGTTTGCAAAAACAGGACGATAATAAGTAGAGAGTGTGTATTGAAAGTTTTCATAATACGTAGATTTTAAATGATTAATTGTCTAACGCGCCTTCGTCAATCCATTTTTTTATTAGCGCAATCTTAAGCGGAGAAAGCGGTGTGGATGGTGGCATGTTGTTTCCATCCTCGCTTTCTCGTTGTAACATCTCCATTAATTCACTGCCCTCTGAATCACCGGGAATGATTCCTTCTTCGTCACCTTCCATTAATGATGCGTAGGCGTAGCCCTTGCGCAGGTCAGGTTCTACGTTAGCGGGATTGTGGCAACCCGCACACTCCGCACTGAGTATCGGTTGAATATCCAGTGCGAACGAGACATTGTCTTTTACAACAGGAAGATCCTCTTCAAATTTGTCGTTTTCACATGCCGCAAGCAGTAAAACACTGCCTATGAGCACGGAAACATTCATCAGTTTTTTCATAACAGTTCATGTTTAGTTGGACGTTTACTTTGTTTTATCATAGAATTTTTTTCTATCGTTTTGAAAAAAAGATGGCGGTTCACATATCCATCCCCTCCATCGCACCGCCACCTTGTTTTACTTTCCATGCACTATTCAATAAATAAGCACCCGTGGTTACCACGCGGTCACCAGCCATTAACCCACTGATTATTTCTACTTCGCGCTTGTTGCTGATGCCAGTTTCAACCATACGTTGCTCAAACATGCCATCCGGTGTTTCAATCCAAACCGTGATGAAGTTCTCCAATAGCAGCGCAGATTTAGGTATTACCAGTGTCTCTTTTCTGTTGCGTTTTAAGTAGACATACGCCATCAAACCAGGTTTATAATTACCCCCCTTATTGTCAACCTTGATGCGCACCAGATTGATCTTCGTATTGTCCTCCAGTCGCGGGTTATCGTACACGATCTCACCATTGATGCGTTTGCCCGGAAAAGCTTCGAACTCCACTTCAAGTGTCGGTGACTGTCTCAGGTAATTGATCTCACTGCTGTATAACTGAGCTTCGATCCATAAGTTATTTAAGTCAGCCAGCCGGAACATGGGGCTACCGATCTCAACGTATTCACCCTCACGAACGAGCAATTCGGACAAGAACCCGCTACGGTTTGAATAGAAGGTAATCAGTGGAGAAATGCTTTTCGTCCTTTCAAGTTCATTGATTTGTTTTTCCGTCAGCGTCCAAAGTTCAAGGCGTCTCCGGGCTGCTTCGACCATTCGTTGAGTAATCTCTTTTTGTGTGGTTGCTTTTTTATTTTCATTGATCGCCAGCAGGTATTCATTTTCATATGACAAAAGTTCTTCACTATAGATACTGTATAAGGGATCTCCGGTTTTCACATAGGTGCCGGGGTTGCGCACAAATAGTTTGTCGATACGGCCCTTTACGCGGGAACTGACGATATTGATATTTCGTTCATCGACTACAGCGGTGCCAATCAGTGTTGTCTCTTCAAAGATTGTTTTGATTTGTGCAGTGTCGATCTGAATATTAGCCACTATTCTTTCCTGTTCTGTTAAGGAGAGCATCGCTTCGTGAGCATCGACATGTCCTTCGTGCGACTCGTCAGGTCTCTTGGAACAGGATACCGCCTGTGCTAGAATTATCAGAATTATATAGATCGTATTTTTTTGCATAACTCACTCTGGTTTAACTAAACTTTCACGATCCATTAAGTACCCGGCATCCCGTGCCACTTCATCGTCAGCCTCCAGTCCGTTCAACACCGTTACCCGTCCTTGCGAAACCGGACCCAGTCTCACAAATCTGATTTCCAATATGTGCGTACCTTCTTCAGTTTGTCCCACTTTCTTCCACACAGCTTGCCTGCCACCCAGATAAAGAATACTGGTTGCTGGCAAGGTCAATGACGCTTTTGCTTTTGGACGGATGGTGGCTTCTAAGAGCGAATTGATACGGAGGTTTCTATCCGCATTGGGGAGGTAGGCTCTTACCTGAATGAACTTCTGACCTGTGGCATATTGTGGTTCGATGTATTGCACTACCGTCTCAAACGGTTTATCAGGAATCAACTCACTGACCAATGTTACACTATCGTACACTGCTATTTCATCCTGATGCAGGTTGTCAACGGAAAGAATACCCCACACTTCGCGAAGATCATTAATCCAAAAGAGTGTTTGACCTGATGAAACGTAGGCACCTTCACGGATTGGTCCGGAGGTTGAAGTCATAGAAGATAAGGCTGGCTGTTTTTGCTGTGAACCTGAGCCCATACCACCACCCATTTTACTTCCTCCTGATGAAGAAGCCATAGCCGAACCCGTTGGTGATATTTGAGTTGATGGTGAATAAAAAATATAGCCGTCATAGGCACTGTAGATGGAAAGCGTCAGTGATGCCTTGCCTGATTCTATGATCTGCTTTATCTGACCATCGGTTATTCCCAGAAGCTTGAGTTTATGAGCAGCTTGTTTTGGTAGTTCTCCTTCCGGGTCAACTTTGTGCGCGTACAATAGTTCTTCCTGATACGTATTCAGATCAGGGCTGTACAGGTCAAGTATCTTATCACCTTTACGCACCAATTGATTTTCATACTTCACATAAAGCTTTTCAATACGGCCACCTATCCGGGCAGATACCTGGTTGCTCCTGCGTTCGTCAAGAGAAATAAATCCGTATGCATTGACCGGACCTGATTGAAGTTGCGCCACGGGTTTTACCAGCGCCTGGCTTGAAATAACTTTCCGGTTAGTTGGTTCCGCTGAAATAGAAAGAGCTTTTTGGCTTGCTTCATCTTGCGGATGAGTGGCGTGCTTGCTGTGCTCATCGTACGACTCTTTTCCACACTTTGAAAAGAGTAAGGATAAGCCGATTATTATATATAGATTGATTCTTCCCATAATGTTATTCTTCAATGTCTAATACTTTAAGCGCTCCGGTCTTTTTCAATTCATATTCCCTGACCACTTGGTAGAATACTGGTAACACCACCAGCACGAAAATGGTAGAAGAAACCAGGCCGAACACAAATGGTATGGCAATTGGCTTCATCACATCGCTACCGGTACCGGTTGAGATCAGTATCGGGATTAGTCCCAGTATGTTGGCCAGCACGGTCATCAGCAACGGCCTTACGCGTGGGACGGCCCCTTCAAAAATTGAATCGTGTAGATCTTGTTTTTCGATTGTCTCGTTTGAAGCTTTTTTTCTTTCCACCAATCGCTTAATGGAGTCATTCATGTAAGCGATCATCAAAACTCCCGTCTCGACAGCCACTCCGAATAATGCGATAAATCCCACAGCTACGGCCACCGAAAAATTTACGTTGTAGAAGTACAATGAATAGACTCCACCCACTAACGCGACCGGCACGCTTACAAACACAATAATTACTTCACGGAATGTATGGAACGTGATGTATAAGATAATACCGATAACCAACAGGGTAATAGGAATGATGATCATCAGTCTTTTTTCTGCACGCACTTGGTTTTCGTATTGCCCGCTCCACTGGATATAGTAGCCCTTAGGGAGTTTTTTAAATTGCTCATCGATTTTTGCTTTTGCTTCATTAACGACACTCCCCATATCGCGGCCCCGCACATTGAACAACACTGTTCCACGAAGTCTGGTGTTTTCTGAATTAATCATGGGCGGTCCCTCTACTACTGTGATGTCGGCCAGCGCTGATAAGGGTACAACACCGTACGAAGATGTTTGTACAGGCACGCGCTTGATCTCATCCAAATCATTCCGGTAATCTTGTGCAAGCCTGACGGTAATAGTGAAACGCTCTCGTCCTTCCACGGTGTTGGTCAGGATCATGCCACCCAAGGCAGTTTCAATTACCATGTTTACGTCTTCTATGCTGAGCGCATAACGGGCAATAGCTTCGCGATTGATTTTTATGTTCAGGTATTTTCCCCCGGTGAGTTGCTCCAGGTAGAGGTCGGTTAGTCCGTCAATTCCTCTTAACGCTTTTTCAATTTCGGCTGTAAGGACGAATAACGAGTCAAGGTTTGAACCGAACACTTTCACACCAACGTCCGTGCGGATACCGGTTGAAAGCATGTTGATCCGGTTAATGATAGGCTGTGTCCATCCGACAACTACGCCAGGGATACGAACACGCTCATCCATCTCTGCGATGAGTTTCTCTTTTGTCATCCCTTCTCTCCATTTTGATTTTGGTTTGAGTACGACAATGGTTTCAATCATAGCCATAGGAGAATTGTCGGTAGCGGTATAAGCACGTCCTGCCTTGCCCAGTACGTTTTCTACTTCGGGGATGCTCTTCAATATGCGATCCTGTATTTGTATTATTCGTTTAGCCTCTGCGTTTGAAACATCAGGTAAGGTGACAGGCATCATCAATAGCGAACCTTCATCCAATGGTGGCATGAACTCTGTGCCAAGATTGAGTACAAAAGGCGTACTGCCAGCAACCAACACAAAGCAGATTGAAAGAGTTACATACTTAAATCGCTGGCAAAGGCGTATAACCGGTGTATAAATTTTAACAAAGAAGTTGGAAACAGGATTGCGGCTTTCCGGCACCAACCGTCCTTTTACAAATATCCTCGCCAGCATAGGTGATACGGTTATTGCCAACAAGGCGGCACCCAGCAGCGAAAATGTTTTCGTCAATACTAATGGAGAAAACAATTTGCTTTCCTGGCCTGTGAGAAAAAGAACCGGAGCAAAAGAGACGATCATAATGATCACCGAAAAGAAGATAGATCGCCCAACTGTTTTGGATGATTCTTCTATAATGGTCACACGTTCTTCATCAGAAATTTCTTTGGTGTGACCTATACGTTGTTTTTCAGTTGTTTTCATCGCTTGCATTTTTTTGTAGTACCCGGTTAGTCAGTGAACGGTATGCATTTTCGGCCATAACAATTCCTGGATCAACGACATCGCCTATCGCAAGGGCTATTCCGCCCAACGACATGATGTTGGACGTGACTCCAAAAACTTTCATCAGGATAAACCCTATCAGCACGGAAAGTAAAATAGAAGCTATGGCCACAAGACCACTGCGAACATGGAATAGGAAGAGTACGACAACTACGGATACGATTAATATTTCTTGCCACAACGCTTCGGACAATGTGTTAATGGAATCATCTATAAGTCCGCTGCGGTCATAGGCAACATGAAACTCAACACCTTCGGGCAGGCCCTTTTTAAATTCCTCTATTCTTACCTTTACGCGTTCAATAACATCTTTGGCGTTCTCGCCATAGCGCATCACGACAATTCCACCAACGGCTTCACCTTCTCCATTTTCTTCGATGATTCCCAATCTCAACTCGCCACCCATTTGGATGTGGGCAACATCCTTCAGCCGGATCGGTATGGAGCGATAGGTTCCAACTGAAATGTTTTCAATATCTTCCGGTGTTTTGATGTAGCCGAGGCCACGGATCATGTAGCCCATGTCGTTCATTTCAAATAGGCTGCCTCCCACATCACGGTTATTGTTGACTACGGCTTTTGCTACGTCCATCAAGGGCACACCATAGTAGATGAGTTTGTGAGGGTCAATGGCTACCTGATACTGTTTTTGAAATCCTCCATAAGACGCCACTTCGCTTACGCCAGCCACATTTTGAAGGGCAAATTTTACATACCAATCCTGTAAGGCGCGCAGTTCTCCGAGATTGTAGCCATCTCCTTTTAAAGTGTACCAGAAAACGTGACCAATACCGGTGCCATCGGGGCCCAGTGTTGGGGTAATGCCAGGTGGAAGAAACTTTTGTGCATAATTCAATCGCTCTAAAACGCGGGTGCGGGACCAATAAATCTCCGCATCGTCTTCGAAGATTACGAAGATGAAACTCATGCCGAACATGGAGGCGGCCCGAATGGTTTTTATTTTTGGAATTCCCTGAAGGTTGGTCACCAACGGATAGGTGATCTGGTCTTCGATGATTTGCGGATTCCTGCCCATCCATTCCGTGAACACGATCACCTGGTTTTCGGACAAGTCAGGAATGGCATCCACTGGAGTTTCTTTGATTGAATAAATTCCTCCAATAGTAATCATCACGATCCCGATCAAAACCATGAATCGATTGTGAATTGCCCAACTGATTATTTTTTCTACCATAGCTTACTTACTTTAAAAATCGTTTTGTGCGCTTGCCTTGTGGCAAATTATTCTGGTTATTATTTATACTTAATTGCCGGAGCCTTCGCCATTAGTGTTGACAAATCAAATAACCTTTATTGCCCTTGTCATCCTCAATGGTATACAGGGCATGGTCTCCCAGCGAATTGGGTGTTTCATCAAATCGATAGACTTCTTTTACCGTCACATCTTTTACACTCTGTGAATTGCCGGCTACAACTATTTTATTCTTGTGTATGTCGAAGGCATTCACAAATCCTTTGGCGTGAATCTCAGCAAGTACTTCCATCAGTGACTTGTGAGAATGGTCGGTGCGTTGCAGCTTTTTATACTCGCGTACCGAAAAACCGGTGACCTTCCTAAATTGCGAGGAAAGATGTTGTACGTTGGTATAGTGCAGGCGATCCGCTATTTCATTTAGCGTGAGTTGGTCTTCCCGGAGCAGTCCCTTCACACGTTCAATTCGTTGCCTAATCAAATAGGCCTCAATTGTCATTTTTTCAGTTCGACTGAATAACTTGCTCAGGTTATAGTAATTCTTCGACAATCGCCTTTCCACAAAGTCTGAAAACTTGCCAGCCTTATCATGCTGTTCGATCTCATCAAGGTATCGCTTTACTTCCAGTTTAATAGATTCAATAATCTGTTCATCCTTAGAATGAATGATTTGCAGGTTGAATTCATTGAGTCTCTTTTCCAATAAGGGTATGATATGCTCATTTGCGGATAAGAATGAAACCTGGCCGAGTTCGATTTTTACGCGTACGACATTGAACTGATTTAATATCTGCCGCACCACGTAAATGCAGCGATCGCAAAGCATGTTTTTAATATGCAACTTGAATATTTTCATAGTTCAACCCGATGGGTTTAATGGCTAAAGAAAGACGTAGAAAGTATTTGCTATCCTCTCAGAAGTTGGGAGAAGGATACAATGCTTGCAGTGCTTGCTATCGATTTAGCAAGTAGAGGCAATGAGTCGAATGACTTAAATAAGGAAAGTGCAGAAAAGAATACAGATACGTTGGCCAATCTTTCCATCAGGTGGGCCATTGGAGTGGTGGTCATAAGTAGAAACAACCTGTAACCCTTTAAAGGATTCAACCTTGAAGATACCCGGAAGTGTAAATGCGCTGATTAATTTAAATGCCTCGGCTTGAATCAGCGAACCAAGAGATGCGCCTGAGGAACTGACCAGCGATGAATAGAACTGCTGGGTGATGTCATCGCAGCAATCTTCTGCTTCATTGCCATGGTCATGCTTATCACCTGTATGACTGTGGGAATTGTGATCATGACCTGCTGTTGCTGAACTTTTATTGTGCCCTTGCTCATTTTCATGACTATGATTATGGGAAGTAGTGGTTACAACGGTAGGTGTCGTAGACGAAAATGAAATAATGCCCAGGTCGCATAAAAGGTCACATCCAAATACTAAAGCAATTGATACGATGACGCAAAGCGCCAGTGGGCATTTGAACTTTCGTATGGCTGAGAAACGTATCATTGCTCAATTGTTATAACAAAGTAACTTTTAAGCCTGCCAACACCCTATGACTTAAGTTGTGTCAAGACATGACAGAAATCAGGAATCTGGCATATCTGATATAAAGTTATAAAATTATGGCGGCTTTAGAAACGAGAAAAGCCTGCCAACCGACAGGCTTTTGCTCCTTTGGTACCAGTTTTATTGCTGGATATTCTCATCGATTTCTTTGGCGTCTTCGCTTTCTGAACTGAAGAAGCAATGAACTGCGCAGCCGTGGTCTTTTCTATATTTATATCCATGTTCTACCTTGGCTACTTCCTTTCCTTGCACTTTGAGCACTCCATCTTCATCGGTTACCACGTACCCCTTGCTGGATTTAAAGCTACCGTCCTTTTGTATGGTGCCGATGATGCCTTTGCCATTTCCGGTGGTGACGTCACCTGATTTTGAAATAATACCAATTACTTTTCCGGTCACATCACATATTTTGCCCTTCTTGGTAATGTAACCGAGTTGCTTTCCATTCTCATCGTACACCTTTCCATCTGCTTTTAAGACCGGATGCATTCCTCTGTGCTTGGGTGGAAGTTCCTGAGCTTCTAATTGTGAAGAAGTTATCGTCAGTAGCATTAGAAATAATAAGATCAAGTTTGTTTTCATTGTTTTCGTAGAGTTTAATGATAATTGAATGTTATGTTAGTTTCGGGACATCTCCAGCAAATGATTGAGCTTCGACTTTTTATGAAAGCTGTCAAACGCAGCTAGTTCCGAATCGTTCTTAAATTGAGCGGTCAGGGCATCGTGAAATTTATGATTATCCGAAAAAGCTTTCTTCAGGTTCTCCATTGTGAGCGGAAGGGGTGTTTCTCCACCGACACTAAAGAAATTCAAATTTGGCTCGGGCGAACCTTTGGGCGCTTTCATCATCAGTTTCTTGTACAACCAAACATCACCCTTCTCTGTGAGATGGTAATCCGAATTATTGGCAAAGCGAACGAAATTGCCATCACAAAGCTGATAACCAAAAACACTGTCTTTGGCCAGTTGATGAGGCTTGCCGTCATGTACTACAGTAATGAAAGGCTTGTTCGGAAATTCGTGCAGTTTGATTTTGTGTTTTTCGGTTTTGCAATCAATCCCGAATGTGAGTTTTTGGTTAGTATAGTCACTGTAGGTTTTATACACTCCGCTGACAGTGGTTTGCGCAAGTCCAGAGAGACTTAGCGAGAGGAAGAGTGAAGCAAGCAAGAGGTTTTTCGTTTTCATAATAGTCGAGGTTTAAGGTTGTTTAAAAAGTTATTTGGTTACAGGTAATATGTGATGTTCATGGTTACTTATATAATCTTGGTAATATTTTATACTTAATTGGTATTGGTCACCTTACTTGTTTAAATGAAGTACTCCCTGAATAAAACAAGGTATCCAACCAACGGTTAAATTCAAGCCACATTGGAATAATAATCTACGAAATCGATTTAGATACGGTTAAAAAACATCCAGTTAGCGTAAATATTAATGTGATTTTAAAGATTCTAATTAAATATTGACCCTGTTCTTTGTTCCTTCCTGTTCTCAAATATTAGCCTCAGGTTCGAGGCTTCCTGCAGTTAGATCGAACGCTTTTGGCGGGACTTTGAAAAACTGTTAAGAGTCATCATTCCACTTGACCATTATCATGAAATGTCATTTCTTAAAGTGAAAACTTTCGAAGGTGTAAACGACTTGTGAATATTTTGAATTTAAGTTGAACCAGCGAGCAACTCATAACGTATTAAAAGTAGATTCAGGATGAACACGTTTCTTTCCATATTACTCTTCTTTATATACGTTCCATTCAGTACTGGAATACTTATCAACTATAGGTATTGCAACGGTACACCTGACGATATCGCACTCCTTGAAACCGGAAACTGTTGCCCGGATGACCTGTTCTCGAATAGCTGCTGCAAGCAATTTACCCGATTAGCAAAAATCAATGCCAGTTACGACTCGTACGTTTCATCATTTTCCATTCCGCCATTGTCGGATGGATTAAATCAAGACTTCGCCTTAAGAAGCGCTTTACTGAAAACCGGTTTAGCCGGATCAATTATTGATCACCGGTTTAACTTCATTGACAGGAATCCAATCTACCTCGTCAATCGCGTTTTTATTATTTAGTATCTCGCCCAAGTCTGATCAGTCTTCAGACCACAATTTTTCATTAAGGCAAACCTGGATGTATAATCAATCGTCCGGGCATTATTAAAATTCAAAATCTAAAATCATGAAAGCATCAAATAGAATTTTTATGGCAGTCGCGTTTTCACTCGCCAGTATATACGCCTATTCACAAAATCAACCCGCCAATCGCATCGCACAAGGATGGGTAATTTCAAAAGATGTTCAACGGTTCAGCAATAAAGATTTGCTAACCCGCAAAACAGGACTTGATATTATGTCGGTCAATCAGCCTGCCTTTGTAATGTCCAAAGGAGTACAAACTGTTGGAAGATATGGGGGTGCAAAAAAAGGAAACGTAGTACCACAAGGATACCCAACCTGGATCATTTCCAAAGGAGTCCAAAAAATTGGAAAGATAAACTAAACAGGAAGGAAGGCTTTCAGGAAATACCTGAGAGCCTTCCTCGCTTAAAATCTCATCCGCTGAATTCTCACCGCGTTCAGAATCGCCAGCAAGGCAACACCGACATCTGCAAATACTGCTTCCCACATGGTGGCCAATCCACCTGCACCAAGAATGAGTACAATTGCCTTGACACTGAAAGCAAGGCTTATATTTTGCCACACGATTTGTTTAGTCTTCTTGCCAATGTTGATGGCCAGAGGGATTTTTGAAGGCTTATCGTCCTGAATCACTACGTCAGCTGTTTCGATAGTGGCATCACTTCCTAATCCGCCCATGGCAATGCCCACATCACTTAGGGCTACCACTGGCGCATCGTTCACACCATCTCCTGTAAAGGCTACACTTTCGTTTCGTGCTTTTATTTCTTTCACCTTGTTCACCTTGTCTTCTGGTAGCAAATCACCAAATGCGTTATCGATTCCGAGTTTGCCGGCAACAAATTTCACTACGGAAGTTTTGTCACCACTCAACATCGTAGTCTTTACACTTAATTTATGCAATGCAGAAATAGCCTGTTGCGCATCTTCCTTGATTTCATCTGCGATGGTTATGTATCCTGCAAACTTGTTGTCGTAGCAAAGTGCAATTACGGTGTACACGATTGTGGATGGATCAACATCATAACGGATGGAAAACTTATCCATCAACTTAAAATTTCCGGCTAGCAACGTTTTTCCATTTACAGTAGCTTTTAAACCATGACCCGCAATTTCTTCTACATCTGAGAGCATCACGTTATTGTCAACTTGACCTACATACTCATGAATAGCAGTTGCTACGGGGTGTGTGCTTTTACTTTCCAACGCATTGACCATGCGCAACACCTCGCCTTGATCAAACTCTTTTTGAATCACTACTTCCTGAACTTTAAAAACACCTTTAGTCAGTGTTCCCGTTTTATCCATCACCACGTTTTTCACCACAGCCATGATGTCGAGGAAATTGCTACCCTTAAAAAGGATTCCATTTTTGGAAGCGGCACCAATACCACCGAAATAACCGAGCGGAATAGAAATGACCAAGGCACATGGGCAGGAGATGACCAAAAAAATCAATGCCCGATAGAGCCATTCGTTAAATTTATAATCACTCATCGCGAAATAAGGTACAATGCAAATCAAGACCGCCAGCGCTACCACAGCAGGCGTATAATATTTAGCAAACTTTCGGATGAATAGCTCCGTTGGTGCTTTTTGTGCGGTGGCATTCTGAACCATATCCAGTATTTTTGAAAGCTTGCTGTCCGTGTAGGCTGTTGTAACTCTCACTAATGCCACGGTGTTCAAATTAATCATTCCGGCCAAAACCAAATCACCTTTCTTCTTGGTGTCTGGTTTGCTTTCACCGGTAAGGGCGGCAGTATTGAATGAAGCATTTTCTGAAATCAATTCTGCATCGAGACCTAACTTCTCGCCCGGTTTGAGTTGAATGAAAGACCCAATTTGCACGGTCTCTGCCTTAACGACCTTAGTGGAATTGCCATCTGCAACTGTTACTTCATCAGGTCGTTGATCAAGTAAACTTTTGATATTCGCTTTGGCACGCTTAACGGCCAGCGTTTGAAACACTTCGCCTACCGCATAAAATAACATAACCGCTACACCTTCAGGAAATTCGCCAATGGCAAACGCTCCAAGGGTAGCAATGCTCATTAACAAAAACTCGGTAAAGAATTCACCCTTTGCAATTGCTTTGAGTGCATCCTTCAATACGGGTAACCCTACAGGAATGTAAGCTGCCACATACCAAAGGACCCGCAGCCATCCGGTAAAGAATGGAATAGTAAAATAGTTGTCCATGGCGATGGCCGATAGTAATAGTGCCAAGCTTATGAGTGCCGGCCAAAATAACTTCAGATTGCTTTCGCCCGATGTCTCGTGTTGATGCCCATCTGCATTACTATGCTTTTCAACATCAGCGTTTATTTTGTCCTCCAGCGTGCAGCAGGTTATATTACCCTGTCCATCGTAAGTGTGTTTGTGATTGGGGTCGTTAGTTATCATACTTATTTGTTTAAAGGTGGTGGGCGAGAGGAACCTGATGAACGACAGTACTTTGTGCCGTATAAAAAATCAAGACCTCCGCCCATGTATTGTTAAATGCGAACATCATTCGCCTTTATTAATTGCTGTTTGTTAAAATGATCGTGTTACCATTGTTTAAGAATCGCTTTTAGGTTTAGTTGAAAGTTTATCCGCTATTTTTTGTTTCCATCGTATATACCATTTTTGATTTTGCAGTGACAACAAAAAGTATAATGCAAGAGTGCTGGCTATTGCGATCACAAACATATTTAAACCTATAGCTACGCCAACGCCTGCCGTACACCAAACCGTAGCTGCCGTGGTGAGACCATGAAGGGTGTCGCTGTTATTATTGCGATAGATAATACCGGCACACAGGAAACCCACGCCTGTGATAATGTTGGCAATAATCCTTGAAGGGGCGGAGAGATCATTTTGAAGATGTGCGCTGATGGAAGTGAAAATGGCTGCTCCGATGCATACTGCTGCATAGGTTCGTATGCCTGCGTCAATGCCGTGCGTTTCCCTGTCTAAACCGATGAGCCCACCCAGTAGCAGTGAAATCAGGAGCTTGCCAACAATTATTAATTCAAAATTTATATCCATAGGTTATTTTCTCAAATATAATGTAGTAGTCATTTTCCACTGGTTTTTCTTGCACGATCGTCTTTTATAGTAAAATATAGAGCAAGGGAAGATGTAGCGAGGCCACCCAGGGCGAAAGCCCCGGCCAACTCTTTATTGTTTGCCTGATTGGCCACCAGAGATGCTGTCACCAGCGGGATTGTAAATCCTACAAAAAGCCTTCGCTTCGCCTGATAATTTTTCTTGGGTTGTTCAAAAGATGTATTTAAGAAGATTGGCTGATTGAAAGAATTGCCAGGGGGTGAATTAAAAGTGATGTTCTTTCGAAGATATTGCTGCGAGCTGCTGACCTGATAGTTTTTTGCCAATATATTAAAATGGGATTCTGGAAAACGCTCCGTCTGGGCAAAACACCCAACCGGGATACACAGGATGAAGTTAATGAATAATGTTGTTTTCAGGATAAGGCCGCACGCAGGGCTACTGATTTTCGCGCGGGAGGAAATTATCTTTTTAAATGATTGACGCATATGTGCTTATGTTTTTGTGTTAATCATGTGAATGATCGCAGTTGTAAATATCAAAATCCTTAAAGTCTCTCTTTATGTTCAGATCGAGGTCGCGGATCAATCCGTTTTCAATTTCATACACCCAGCCGTGCAAATGAATTTCCTGATGGCGATCGAGTGCCTCCTGAACAATGGATGTCATCGACAGTCGAAAGACTTGCTCTTGTACGTTCAGTTCAACTAACTTCCGCCATTTCTCTTCTTCGTTGGTGAGGTGATCCAGTTCCTTCCTGTACTGGCGGTACACGTCTCGTATGCTCCTGAGCCAGTTGTCAATCAAACCATTGTGAGTTTTACTTAATGCCGCCTTTACCCCACCACATCCGTAATGCCCGCACACCACAATGTGCTTCACTTTTAATATGTCGACCGAGTATTGCAGCACCGCCATCAGGTTCATATCGGTAGAGATGACCAAGTTGGAAATATTACGGTGTTCAAAAATTTCTCCGGGTCGGGTACCTGTGATCACGCTGGCGGGCGCACGGCTATCGGAGCACCCGATAAATAAATATTCAGGATTTTGACCCAAGGCCATATTGGAAAAATAACTTGGGTCTTTCACCGTTTGCTGCGATGCCCAGGCTTTGTTGTTTTCAAATAATTGATCGTACGAGAATCTCATATTAATTTACTTTTTTGTTTATTTCTGAGTTTACTTCTTCATCAAATGGATGACTGATGTTGAGCTTATGGATGTAGCGATGAAAAATCGGTATTGTCATAATGCCCACCAGCGACAAGAAGATGATGCCGCTATACAAAGCATATACACCGGCAAATACTTTACCGGCATTGGAAGTGGGTTCATCTACCGGTCCCATGCCCGTGAGCAACATGGCAGCATTTAGAAAAGCATCGTGCCAGGTGATGGGGCAATAGTACTTGAACCCGATCATTCCACTGCCCAACGAAAAGATCAGAATGATGAAGCCTAACAAAAGACCTTTGGCTATAGGTGAAAGTTTTATCATCGCAATACGGTATTAATTTTTACAAAACATAGTAGCCATTATTTTCATTTTCGTGCTTAGGTTGGTCGCTATCCCCTATCATTTCTTTCAAGTTTCGCTCGATCGTTTGAGAAAGGGCCGTCATCGGAGTATCCAGTGGCTGATTTTCAAATGGATCTTGCATCAAAATAGAAGTCTCTTCGATGGCGATAAAAATAGCGGGGATGGCTATGGTAACGGCAATCTCGACTAATGGGTATTCATCGCTGATGCCAAAAGGCAGCAACGTGGCAAAAACATAAATAAGAAAGTGGATCATTAAACTGTATGATTTGGGGAACACCGTTTTCTTGATACGTTCGCACCGACCCATGGCATCGCACAAACGCTGCACGGTGCTATCTATTTGCTGTTGCTGCAGTGGGTTGATTTTCCCTTCTTCCAGTGCTTTTGCCAACGCTGTGGAGTGCGCGGACAGCAACGCATTGGGGATATGATTTGCCTTGATTGCATGACGGGTCAAGAAAGCAGCAACATCGGTCGAGAACGGTTGTCTACGCAGAGACTGACTGAGCGCATAGCACCAATAAATTTGCCGATAGACAAAATCCCGGATGATTGCTTGATCACCGTCAGAGGAATTTTTGTGAAACGATATAACCTGCCTGATCAATGTTCTGGAGTCGTTCACAATAGCCCCCCATACAATTCGGGCTTCCCACCATCGCTCGTACGACTGGCTGACGCGAAAGGCGAGCAGTAACGAAAGCGCAGTGCCGATAATACCGGTTATCGCAAGTGGAACGAAAATTTTACCCAAGAACGAATACTGGTCGAGTACGCCCACCACGATGGCATACGCGGAAATAATGGCGAGATCAATTTTGATTATTTTTAGAAACGGATAAACCGGTATTCGTTTGTCAAGTAGCATAGCCGAGAGCATTACAATGTTTTAAATGAGTGGTACCACTATTCACTTTACGCCAATCAGGCATCATTCCCACTTTTTTTCCGCGCTTTGATCATGACAACTAGCATACATATCATGATCCCTCCAAGAATGGAGAAAAAAGTATTACCAAAATCCTTGAACGTAAGGATTTCGAGGTAGGAGTTGCCCAGATAATCCAACCAGGAAGTTCCGGCAGTATGTTCATCAAAAAAATGAGTGAACATCGTTAGCGGCCGGATCACGAGCACACCTAACAGGATACCCACAATAATTGCGATCAAGATCGATTTCTTTTTCATGTTTTTAGGGTTTACGTGTAACACTGTATAAATTATTCAACTATTGATTGATATGAATGCCCTTTAGCTTTTTCATATTACGGTGCTTTCTTTAATGTCCTTCATCTTCTTCACTGTTCTTTATCTTGGATAGAACAGAGTAAGCACCTTTGACAACAACTTCCTGGTTCACATCAAACCCTTCAGGCAGCATTATCTCTGTAAACCCTTGCTCATGACTGCCGACTTGAATTTCGATCATTGTAAAATGTTGGGCATCGCCTTGTCTCCCTTCCGCGGGAATAAACAGGTATTTCTTTCCCTGAAAGTCAATGATAGCTTCGTCAGGTAATGCATTTACCAAAGTGCCCCCGGTTTCCACAATCGCTTTCAGATACGTTCCGGGCAGTAGATTGGAATCCTCCCGATCAATGTGGCAATGTATGCGGATAGTCCTATCCGCACTGATTTCGCGGCCCACCAAATGAACAGTGGCTATTCGTTCCTTAGTCTCATTGGCCAGCACAAATCGTACCTTCTGCCCGACCTTGATTTTTTGGGCATCCTTTTCAAACACCATGAGTTCGGCATGGAGATGCTCCGTGTCAACGATTTCAAAAAGAATATCTGATGGATTAACAAACCTTCCAATGTTCACATTGACTTTGGTGACATATCCACTGATAGGGGAGTATACATTGGCGGTACTTGTAATGCTTCCTGTTTCGAGTTTAGCCACGTCAATGTTGATTAGTTTCAATTTTGCCTGTAATCCGTTTTTCCGGATAAGCCAACTTTGGTATGTTGACTTGGCCTGCTGCAAAGCCTTTTGCGCATTCACATTTTCTTTTGCCAATTCCTGCTGCCGCTCAAAGTCCGCGCTGGCAAATTCAAACTGACTTTTGGCCTCAAGGTAATCCTGCTGCAATTGGATAAAGTCTGGATTTTCGATTACAGCTATCAATTCGCCCTTCTTTACCCGTGAGCCTTGCAACAGATCGGTACTTTTAAGAAAACCGCCCAGCGGAATGGAGACACTTACCATTTGCTGCGGTGGAACATCCAGAGCACCGTTTACTTTTATGGTTCCGCTGATTTGCTTGCGCTCTATCTTCCCAAAAGAAATGCCTGCGGTTTTTATTTGCACGGCAGTCAACTCAACCGAGTTCTTTTCTTCTTCGTGATGCTCTTTGGGTACATCGCCTTCTGAGGCTTTACTGCCACAGGATACAACAGCTGTTGTGATAAAAAGAACGATGATTATATAGCTTAATTTTAATATGTGTTTCATGGTTGATATTATTATTATTATTTATTGCCTGACAAAAGTTGAATGTAAATGATCCCTTGATTGTACTCGTTTAAGGTTTGCAAGAAGCCTTCTTTAATACTAATAGCGTTTCGTACTCCGATAAGGTATTCGGCATAGCCAATCTCACCATTGCGAAAAGCTGTTCCAGACTGGCGTAATATCAGTTCTGAATTTGGCAAGGCTGATGAACGATAATATTCAAGACTGCTCTTGTTTTTTGTGAATTGCTGAATAGCCTGGTTCATCTGGCCATTCAAACTGACCTGATAATACTGATAACTACTTTGTGCTGCCTGCTGATTATACGCTGCCGCCTTTACCCTGCCCTGATGGGGAACAAACCACAACGGAATTGAAAGTCCTACCTGGAAACCCGTGAAACGGTCGTTGCCGGAGGAGATCGCTCCACTCTCAGGATTGGTTGTTCCGATGAGTGTCTGTGAAAAGAACCCCACTAAAAGGTCAGGGGCAAATTTGGACGACTCTACTTTTTTCTGACTCTTCGCTACTTCAACTTGTTGTCTCATAAAAGCAAGAGAAGGATTTGAAGTCAGAGCTGCACTGTCGGGTAATTCCTGCAATTTAATTTCAGACAACTCATTCTCTTCAATTTCTGGAAGTGTCTCGGTGTTAAGCAGAGTTTTTAACTGCGTTCTCAAAACAAGAATATCGGCTTCTCCTCTTCGAAGTTGATTCTTAACTTCATTCCGCTGCGTTTCAGCAGTTGCTTGCTCTAATAAATTTGATTCTCCTGTTTTATAACGTAAAGAGGCGGCCTTCAAAAAGCCTTCGTAGATGCTGTCTTGCTGCAAGAGCAAATCATACCGTGATTGGACGAAGGCAAGTTGATAATAAACTTGTTTAACCTGATACACCAACTCATTTTCTGTTGCTGCCTTTTTCAATTCGGTTGATGCGAGGAGTGACCGGTTGAGACTTCCCTGGCTTCCGAGAGCTGCAAACGGAATGGTTTGCAATACTGTTACATTATTATCACTTTTTGCATAGCTGTTGTACTGGCCTTTCATGAATGTAATATTAGTCTTAGGCAAATCGAAAGATGTTTTCTTCAGTTGCTTCTGGTATTCAACTTCAAAGGAAGCGGCCTTTATACCTTGATTATTTTTCAACGCCACGTCAATAGCTTGCTGAACGGTGAGTTTGCCAGACTGTGCAATTCCTGTAAGGAAGGAAATGCTAAATAAGGCTGTGGTTATTATTCTCATATAGAAGAATCTTTTAATTTATTAGAACCAATTTTTTCAAAGTAGATGTAAAGGCACGGCAACACAATCAAAGTAAGTAGCGTGGAGCTTATCAAACCTCCAATCACTACCGTAGCCAGCGGCTTTTGCACTTCAGCCCCCGCACTTGTTGCCAACGCCATGGGCAGAAAACCAAGTGATGCAACAGCAGCAGTCATAAGTACCGGGCGTAAACGAACTCTTGTTCCCCGGAGAACAATTTGAATTAGGTCTGTCAACTCTTCTTTCTTCAGGCGATTGAATTCACCAACCAGTACTATGCCATTGAGTACAGCTACCCCAAATAATGCAATGAACCCTATACCCGCGGAAACGCTAAAGGGCATCCCTCTTACCAGTAAAGCGAATATACCGCCAATGGCAGACATAGGAATTGCAGTGAAAATAAGAATGGACTGTTTCATCGACCCAAACGTAAAAAACAAGAGTAGCAATATGAGCAGGAGCGCAACCGGTACAGCTACTGATAACCGCGCCTGCGCTTCTTTAAGGTTTTCGAACTGGCCGCCATAGGTTGGAAAATACCCCGGTGGAAAGTCAACTTGCTTTTCAATTTTAGATTGAAGTTCTTCAACAATGCTGGCTACATCACGTCCTCTCACATTAAAACCTACAATGATTCTTCGCTTTGCATCCTCGCGCTGAATTTGATTGGGCCCTATTTTAAATTCTATCTCTGCTAATTGCTTCAAAGGTATCTGTTCACCTCGGGGTGAAGAGACAAACAGGTTGCGAACATCTTCGATATTCTGACGGCTTTGTGTACTAAGCCTAACCGTGAGATCATATCTTCTCTCACCTTCAAACACCAGCCCTGCTGCTTGTCCTGCGAAGGCAGTATTGATGGCCTGATTTATATTTTCAATGTTTAAACCATACTTAGCCACTTCATCGCGGTTTATGCTAATCACAATTTGTGGCAGACCAGTTACTTGCTCAACATACAAATCACGCGCACCTTGAACAGTGCCTGCAATTTTTGCCACCTGTTGAGATAAATCAGCGAGCACATTCAAATCTTCTCCAAAAATCTTCACAGCTACATCCTGGCGTACGCCTGTCATCAACTCATTGAAGCGCATTTGTATGGGTTGTTGAAATCCAAACGTTACACCTGGCACTGCTTCGAGAGCCTCTCCCATTTTTTCCGCAAGTTCTTCCCGGCCACTGGCCTTTTTCCATTCGCTTTTATCTTTCAAGATTACCATCATATCGCACGCCTCAATAGGCATAGGGTCGGTTGGAATTTCGGATGAACCAATTTTGCCGACCACTTCTTTCACCTCGTCCGGAAACTCGCGCAAAAGAATTTCAGCTCCTTTGGTTGATGCGTCTATGGTATAGGACAGACTACTTCCCGTAAGCACCCTGGTTTCAACTGCGAAGTCACCTTCTTCCAGAGTCGGTAAAAATTCTCCACCCATGCCCATAAAGACAACAAGGCTGACTACAAATAATGCAACTGAAGAAACTACTACGATAAACTTGCGCTTCAATGCCCCATTGATTATCGGATCATAAATTCGATGAAAGAAATCCATCATCCTGTCTGAGAAATTACGCTTATGTTCTGTGTTCTTGCTTAGGAACAAGGCTGACATCATGGGTACATAGGTAAGCGAGAGCAGGAATGCACCCAGAATAGCGAAGCTCACGGTTTGCGCCATGGGCTTGAACATTTTTCCTTCAATGCCTACCAGTGCCAGTATAGGCAGGTATACAATCAGGATGATGATTTCACCGAAGGCTGCTGAATTTCTGATTTTGGAAGCCGAGTGGTAGACCTCTTCATCCATTTGTTGTTGGGATAATCGAAATGAGCCTGTCCTGCCGTGCATGGATTTATCGGTGATATGATGAAGGGTAGCTTCCACAATAATCACAGCTCCATCTACAATCAACCCGAAATCTATTGCACCGAGGCTCATCAAGTTGCCCGATACACCGAAGACATGCATGAGCGAGATGGCAAAAAGCATGGCCAGGGGGATAACCGAAGCCACGATCAGCCCGGCCCTGAAATTTCCAAGAAACAACACCAGAACAAAAATGACAATGAGTGCCCCCTCGAGCAAGTTTTTTTCGACCGTGCCGACTGCCCTTGAAACTAAAGCACTGCGGTCAAGAAATGCTTCGATGGTTACTCCTTCGGGAAGATTTTTCTTGATTTGCTCCATGCGTTTCTTTACACGGTTTACCACAGCGTTTGAGTTTTCCCCCTTTAGCATCAGAACAATTGCACCTACTACTTCGCCTTCATTATTGTAGGTCATGGCTCCATAACGATTAGCAAAACCAAACCGAACATCTGCCACATTGCGGATAAGAATGGGAATTCCGGCTTCCGTATTTTTAACTACAATCTTACCGATGTCATCAACTGAATTGATTAACCCTTCACTGCGAATGAACCACGCATTTGGTTTTTTATCAATATATGCGCCACCTGTATTCTGATTATTTTTTTCCAATGCCGTAAATACATCAGCAATGCCAAGATTATAACTGCGAAGTTTGTCAGGGTCAAGTGCTATTTCATATTGTTTTAAAAAACCTCCGAAGCTTGCTACGTCAGCCACACCGGGCGTACCAAGCAGTTGTCTTCGCACAATCCAATCCTGAATAGAACGAAGTTCCATCGCATCGAACTTGTCTTCATATCCTTTCTCTGCGCGAACTATGTATTGATAAATTTCACCGAGGCCGGTGGTTATCGGAGCCATTTCGGGTGTGCCCACACCCGGTGGAATTTGATTTGCTGCCACAGTTAACCGCTCGTTTACTTGTTGACGTGCCCAGTACACATCCACATTGTCGTGAAAAACAATAGTAACAACCGAAAGACCAAAGCGCGAAAAACTTCTTATTTCCCTTATGTCAGGAATGGTAGCCATGGTTTGCTCTACCGGAAATGTAACGAGGCGTTCGATGTCTAAAGCAGATTGCGAAGGTGCAATGGTAAGAATCTGAACCTGATTATTGGTGATGTCAGGCACGGCATCAATGGGAAGTTGCGAGAGCGAGTAACTTCCCCATGCAATCAAGCCGAGCGTTAACAGCCCGATGATTAGTTTATTTTTTATGGAGTAATGAATGATTTTATCGAGCATGGTATTATTTGTGGTTAATGTTTAGATGAGGGAGCAACATCGTTGTCAGCAACAAAAGCAAGAGTAATAAGCATGCTACTACTACAAGTGCATATTGAATGATTGACCAAATGATGCCTTTCTTCTTGGGCTTTTTGCTTTTAGCGCGTCCCATTATTAAAACCGTTAAATGAAGTACAAGTCAATGACAATCAAATTGTCATGACAAAAGGAATTCCCGAAGCAACGGAAATGTGTGAGGTACTAAATTTTAGGAGGTTGCCAGATGGAGTGGCCGATGTTTGAAACGGATCTTTCGAAATACGAAGAGCGTTGCTTTGTATTGTGTGCAAAAATTGAAAACTCTTGATTGGCTCGTGAGGTGAGTTGCACATGGGCTGCACAACAGGCACAAATGCAAAAGGGCGTACATTGATCTATTTCCCTACTGGTATGGTCATGATCGGTAACAGAAATGAATGCCATACCGGCTTTGCGCTCATCCATACACGTTTCCTTGTCGCTGCACGGGTAAGCCGACAACGCAAGCACGTACAAGGCAAAAAGAAAGCGAATCACTCTCATAGCACAAAAATAAGCAAAAAACAGTGCAATAGGGTTGCAACATACTAAATCGCTAAAAATAGCTTGAAAAACCAAACTGAAATCCGGATGTTTTGGAAGGTGGGTTGCCTAACAGATCAGTCTGCCAGTTATAACGGTAGTTTAAACGAATAACGGTCTGTGCATTTGGCCGCCAACTAATTCCGGGAACAACAGATACGATGTCCTCACGAATATTGTCACCGGTTTCAATAAAATCGCCCGCATTCCAATCCACATACTCAAACCGGCAAACGGCATTTAACACCGAACGTTCAAAACCAAATATGTTTTTTCTGAGTACAGGTTGAACCACGTCAAAGAACCCTCCCCATTGTTTATTGCCATATTGCTGGATATAGGTGGAAGGAACATCTACACGTGTGACGGTCCATTCAGTAGTCATGTAAGTGCCACTTGGTAAGATGGTGTTAAAATCAATTGCCCAAGTGCGATGCCTGCGCTTTTCGTCCAGTACCAGTCCGTCTTCCAGAAATTTATTGTAGACACCACCCATATATGACAAACCTACCTCACCGAATTTTTTATTTCGTATGGCAACCTTCGCAGTTAACAAAGGCACACCATTAAAGCTTTCTTCAAATCGATCTTGATTTAGTTTTGAGGCCGGGAGGAATGTCTTATTCTCGCTGTTGCTGATGATCTGATCATCGAACCCGTTGGTAAGGTAGGTCTCATACGCATATACCCAATTGTTTTTATACAGTTTGCCATACAAGCCAAAGCCTACATTGCTCCAGGTAGCAGGCAGCAACTGAGTAGCCGAAATCGGGCGATCAATAAACTCCCACTTAGGCCCATCGTGGTTTTGATTGAACGCACCAATCGGGTTCATCACAATGCCTCCCCTGAAATTCAGTAAGGGGTGAAATTCAAAATCAATAGAGGCAAATTCAATATTTATCTCTTTGGTACCGTCTTCAAATTCTAGTTCTGAAAGGAATTTTATTCGCCTTGAAATGGTAGAAGCAATAAACAGGGTAAGGCGTTTCATCTGAAACTGATGTCCTTCGCTTACCCCATCAGTACCGAGGTGTTGCCAATTAGCTTCTACATAGCCACCCACGGCAACCGGGAGTTTACTTACCGACAGAAAAGGCCGGTTATACACCGCATCCATATTGAGTAACAGTTTGGAAGTGTCCTGCTGTGTTCTCTTGAACAACGTAGAATCTACTTGCGCAGTCGTTGGTGAGCACATGACCAGGGTAACCACTATCAGTAAACTTATTTTCATGATTGTCGCAAGTCTATGGTGATGGTCTCGGTTTGCACGATGACGGGAAATGAGCGAAGATTTTTTTCTGCTGGCCCGTTCGTCACTGCCCCTTTATTGGTGAATTCACTTCCATGCCCTGGGCAATGGAGCGTGTCACCCAATGCCTGAAGTTCTGCACCCTGGTGTGTACATTTCATCCAAAGGGCACTGTATTCTGAATCAGAAAATCGGTACACATAAATTGGAAACTCTAATTTGTTGTTTTGCACGATGATATATTGACGGGTGAGCATCTGATCTTTTTTCATGTATATGAACTCCGACTTCGGAACATTGATGCCTGTAGAATTGATTATACCACTTGCATAATGTGTAGTCTGGCAACCGGAAATTAGCAACGGAATCAATCCGCCACTTACACAGGTGATACACGTTTGCTTAACAAAGGCGCGTCTGTTCATGGCTATAAACTTTCGAGAAATTGAATGAGTTTTGTTTTTTCGTCAGCCGTTAATACCTGATAATTATTTCTTATTTGATTAGCCTCTCCACCGTGAAGTAAAATAGCTTCGTCAATACTTCTGGCTCTTCCATCATGCATCAAAAAGTACTGGCCACCTTGTGAATTCTTAGAAAGTCCTAACCCCCATAATGGTGGTGTTCGCCATTCATAAGACTTAGCAGAGCCTTCGGTATATCCATCATCAAGCGCTGGGCCCATGTCATGTAACAATAAGTCGCTGTATGGATAAAAAACTTTATTGTCAATGGCGGCAATCGGTGAATTACCTGTTTTCATTTCAGGGCGATGACATTTTGAGCAACCAATTGTGTTAAACAATTGCTTTCCTTCAAGAATTGAATTGCTTTCAGATCGCGGTTCGGGTGCCTTAAGTGTCTTCAAATAGAAAACCACATCGTTAATGGTTTGATTGGAAACTTCCGGATCAAGCACCAATCCCGAGTGCGTGTCAACGGATTCGAAACTGGATGTAATTCCAATGTCTTGATTGTAGGCGGTTGCCGTTTGTTGGAGGAGATCATAGGTAGCAGCTTTCTTGCCGAAGCGGCCAATATATCTACCGTTTTGTGGTACACTGTTTGGCCGTTCCTTTACATATTCTTTCAGATTAATCCAGTTGGGTACACCGCTGATACCATCTCCATCAGTATCATCAGGGTCAATCCATGTTAAGATTTCGGTATCGCTTGCGGCATCGATAAAACCGAGTCCTGTATTGGCAGGCGGAGTGAATCGCGAAAAGGTTGCATTAGGTGGGATGTCTTCTGGTGTAAAACCCGGCACTGCACGATGTTGTAGTTGCGGACCCCCGAGGTTCAGATATTGATTCCCGCTTTCATCGATTTGCCCAAATCGTGTTAAAGTGGTGAATGGATGACCTTTGCCATCGCCCGGATGGCAGCTGCCACAAGAAGTTGCTACGAACAACGGGCCCAATCCGTTAGCGGCAGTGAATACTTCATCGTTAAATGCCACATCACCCCGGAGAAATTGGAGGTTCTCGGCTTCTGTTAACCCGGATACAGGACCATCCAGCAGCTCAAATGCTTGAGGTGCCTTTGGTTGGAATTCCTCGCAAGCCACAACAAGGATAATCAAGCCCGCGAATATCGTTTTTCTGTTCATGCGTCTAAAAGTACGATTAGTTTAAATAAATTGTTAGACGACTCTAATATTTTAATTTCACGATATTAACAAAAAGCCTTATTTTTCTGAAAAGCTGCAAATGGGATCACTGACGGAAGAAAATTATATCAAGTCGATTTATGCACTTTCAGAGGCAACAGGAGAAGTCTACGTATCCGAATTGGCCAAAAAACTGGAAGTAAAGCTTCCCAGCGTAAATAGCATGGTGAAACGCCTGGCGACCAAGAAGTTGGTAGCCTATGCGCCCTACAAGGGCATTAAACTGACCGAAAAAGGAAAAAAAGAAGCTTTGGCAATTATTCGAAAACACCGCCTGGCGGAATTGTTTTTAGTAAAGGTGATGGGTCTTGGATGGGAAGAAGTGCATGACATCGCTGAACAGTTGGAGCACGTGAACTCATCACGCTTTTACGAACGCATTGATGAATTACTCAATCGCCCAAAGTTCGACCCGCATGGAGAGCCCATCCCGGACAGCAACGGAAAAATTCATAACCAACAACGCACTTCCCTGATACACCTCGAAGAAGGATTAACTGCGACCATTACTGCCGTTACAGAAGATGAAAAATCATTCCTCGACCACCTGAACGCGAAGGGCCTGCAGATCGGAGATGCCGTGACCATTAAGAAAAGAGAACTGTTCGATGGTTCCATTACCCTTCTCCATAAATCGAAAAAGGAAATACTGCTGACGCATCAGGTCGCGGAAAGGATTTGGGTGGAAGTGTAGAACGCTCGTACGAGTTTGGCATTTTTGATGTTATCCAAGGTCAAAACAATACATCACCATACTGACCTCACCTAACCATTACTGCCGACAAGCCGGCCAAATGAGCTTGTTGCAGAACTTTGGCTTGGCGGTGAAATGGTCTCATCATTTTTGCTTGATCTGTGAAATGCGCAGAATTTTTTGAAGACTCAGTCCTTTTGAAATTTCTTGGTAAAGCTCTTGTCAAAACATGGATTCCATAAAGAATCCAAGCTGCCATTCGGGTTTTGACAAGTGCTTTGCAGGTTGAGTTAGAAATGTTTCGTCTTTGAAGATTGGATTGGCTGTCCACAAAAGAGTTGGTCCTTCACAATAACAACACAACCTTTTGAGGACTGCCAATCAATGAACGAAACGAGGCTAAACCCCGACACCTTTCTTCTTCGATTTCCTTTTCCCCTCACTTTCTTCTTCGGAATCCTGCTTCACGGTTTCCTTTTTCTCTTTGGATTTGTCAGTATCCTGTTTTGCTTCTTCTCGATTCCCTGATATTTTTTCTCCATTTTAGAATCGGTACATGTCGAGGGTTTTGTATTGCGGATTGGCAGCAATGAACATTTTTTCTTCCTTGCCTTCCCTAATGAAAGGGATGTGTCTCAGCATTTCATGAACCGCTGTATACAAGGCCCGCTCGTGCGTAAGAGGTGAATCTTTTTTTCTGCCGTTGTCCGCTGCGAGTGTCGTTGTGTGTCTTGCCCATAACGTTTGACTTTTTGTTGGCAGTTGCACCCCACCCCGTCCGCACTAATCTTCACTAAGAATTAATATTTTTCGTCAACAAAGGTCACCCAGCCTTTCTCAAAGTCAGATTCACTTACGCCTAAAACGGTTTTAATGTCAACGTAGGATGTAATTAAAATGGGTAATTTGTCTTTGCCCCATTTCTCAACTATATATTCGATAATAGTGAAACCAACATTATAAATTTGATTGCTATTGTTCAAATCTTTCAGGGTAAGATTCTTTTTCATTCCATACTTCACACTGATACTATTTACGATACGTGCTTCGTAGTCACAGATAGCTTCCCAAAACCATTGAGGATATTCCTTGATAAACTTCTCCTCAAACATTTTGTCAAAATCTCCGTTGTCCGCATCTCTCCATTTTTTATATTCTTCTTTTATAAGAATGTTCAACTGAACGCAATGAGTAAATTCGTGAATTGCTGTCTTTACGGGGTCATTGGGAAAAATACTGTTAAACCAGTTTGTCCAAAGTAAATGAAACTCGTTGGGTCCTCGGCTTACCCCATTTGCATTACTGTTCAAAAGTCCTGTTCCTTTATTAAAGGCAGCCTGTACCGGATGAACAAATACCCGAATTGTATCATGGTCTGGGTCATTTAAATTGGTTCTAATCCTGTCGTAATTTTCTTCTAAGTTATCAGCAATGTCTTGTGCCTCCTCTTTGTAAATTCCTTGATACGAAATAACAAAATGGTCTGTTCTTAATTCCGTTAATTTGTCCACGACCGAAATACCTCTAAATGTCTTTACTCCGAAGTAGGTAATAATCAGTCCGCCAAATACTAAAAGAATAACCTTTAATTTCTTCATTGTCCAATGTTAGCTATCTTATTAATTGTTAGTACATCTCTTAATTGTTAGTACATCTCTGTCCAAGGGGTGTTGCTGCCAACACCGAATATATGGAATTGCACTTATTTCTTCTATGTTGGCAGAGTAAAATCTCCGATTCGCAGTAGTTTCAGGGATATTTCTCCAATAGTTCACTATAAATAAAAAGACCTGCCTTATCCAGACAGGTCTTTGAATCGGATGAAAGAAATTTATACCCCAACACCCTTCTTCTTCGACTTCCTTTTCCCCTCACTTTCTTCTTCGGCATCCTGCTTCACCGTTTCCTTTTTCTCTTTGGATTTATCCTCGCCTGACTTCTCTTTCTTCTCAATGCCCTGGAATTGCTTTTCCATTTTGGCATTGTAGAGATCCAGGTTCTTGTATTGCGGGTTGGCGGCAACATACATTTTGTCTTCTCCGCCTTCTCGTGCAAAGGTGACCTGAGTGAGGTTCCCTTTTTCCAGAGACTTCATCAGCTTGGTTTTCTCCTCGGCATTCAGTTGCTCCTTGATGGGGTATTTGGCCATGACCATTTCAAGATCGTACCCATAACCGGCATGGTATTGTTTTACTTTATAATTATCGTTCTTGTCCTTCTCCTGGAAGTCAAGTTGCAGCCATGCGTTATAGGGTTGACCTTCTTTATTGCTTAGGTCTTTATTGACTGCGCGACCGCTCAAAAGGTTGTAAGCCTCTTTAGCGGTGATCCCCGCGTTTTTCGTGATATAAAATGTCTGAGTTACATCCTTTGCAGGGTCGTCATTTTTAAGGGTAGCCTGATACCGGTTGAAAAAATACATATCGGTCTGATCAGACTTTCTAAAATCAAGGGAATAATTCACTTTCTCTTTAGTGTCACCCTTATTGAATTCTCCAACCATACTCAGCTTAAACTCTGCAGGTTGCTCCTTGATCTTGTTCTCAAGATCAGCATTCAGTTTCTCGCCAAAGCCCAAATATTTCAGGCCCTCTTTCAGAAATTCCAGATTCTTGACATTCATAAATGTGTTGTTTAATAGTTTGTAATATTCATGTTGATCGGAAAGCACCGTTTACGCATTGACTATTTGATCAGCTTTGCATTCACGATGGTCTTGTTCCGGATGGAAAGCTCCTGGTTTCTTCCACCGTTCTTTTCAAACATTTCAATGTGGAGCCGTTTGGCATCCGGGATGGTAAACTTTTCCAAGGCATAAACAATGTCCTGCACAGTGTTGGCGGGTATTTGTTGATCGTCACCGTACACATACACAGGCTTCATATCCACTTCCTGCGAAGCAGTACGTTTTACCTTCGCCTTGTCCTGAATATAAAATCTCAGGAAGTCAATGTCGTAGTTGATGTTCGATGAGTTCCTGATCCGGAAATGATAAAAGATAATATTGTCCCGGATGTAGATCCCGTTCAATGAAAGGCCGATCTTATGTTTGCTTTCCCCGATAAACCGGATGCTTCGCTTGGCATTCACAATTTGTGAAGCATACTTCTCCAGGTCGGATTCTGTTATCATGGACTGGAAGATCAGCTTTTGGAGATCATCAGATGTACGCTCATCGTCACCGATATTCACCACCTGCATATTGGGTTCCTTTGAATAGTTCACCATAAAATGGTGTATCCTTCCATCGGCTGTGATTACCGTCAGGTTAGTCTCTGTAAATCCGGGCCTGGCTGCCTTGAGTTGAAGTACATTTTCAACGCCTTTGGCCTTCTGCGCCAGCAGATCCCTGCTTCCCCGGTCAACCGATTTGATGATTGCAGGGAATACGAGAGAGGATGTTTTATTAAATGTCACCTCTATTGATTGCACATGATTATCTGGTTGTGCTTCGACTTCAATGGTGCATAGTGCAAGTATGCTTCCCATGAGCCATTCGAAACCGCCATGTCTTAAAAAGTAAAACATATGTGAATTTTGTTTTGATTATAATGATTGATTTAAATAGTTAAAGGTGGGGCGACTTAATCGCCCCGACCTTCGCCTTTGTCAGAGCAATAGCAGGAGTAATACCGGCCATGCGTGTGTCACAAAGGCAGCAATAGCGCCAAACAGTAAACCCATAACTTTGGTGTTTAATCGTTGAAAAAAATTTCCAGTACTCCCTATCGAGGGATCAAAAAATCACCTATGTGATAAGTAGCTACAGTCATCAACAGGCGCATGGGTTCCGGAACCCTGTATGTCGTTGCAAATCTTAATGAGAGGTCACGACAACGACCTTCTCATCACTTATTCCAGTTCGGGATTGTGCATCTGCCTTTTCCCTGCCTACGCCAAGGCTTCGGTAGACAGGAAGCATTAGCAAAAGCAATCCCCATAAAATGATTCTTACAAAAAGGTTCATGATTGAATTAATTATGTTTAATAAGTAGTGTTGCTTGTTGGATTGGTGTCCATCAGGAAAACCTGGTAACCGGCTTTCACCGTTACTTTGATCATCTTAGCTTTTTTACTGAACAATCCTTTGGCAGCTTCCACACCGGCCGCTGCAGCTTGTGCCCCGATGGACGGATCAAGTGACATCAATTGAATATTCTGCAAGGCATCATCCGAGGCCTGCTTGGCAGCATCACGCGCTATTGCTCCGGGAATGTAAATCCCCGGGAGTCCGTCCAGGTCATAAACTTCCAATGAGACGGGTAATAGCGAAGTTCCTGTTCTGATTGAGCTGATCTCGATGGTTAATCTTTCACCGTTGATGGCGCATACACCGTGAATAAATTGATCCTTCGGAACGAGTCTCCCTTTGATATTAATATCATTAAGGAGTCGCATTTTAACGGTTGATCCCGCAACTAACTCCTGTGTATCGTGAACGACTGCTTCAATTGCATTACCCACCTCGTTTGTCTGTTGTGTTTCATCGTCCAATCCAAAGAAACCATTCTGAGCTAGCCTAGGTGTTGATAATAATTCAAATACGGAAGCACTGTCAATGGATTCGTGTGAATCAGTCACCTTAGAATCAATCAATGAAATGTTCTCATCATCTTTTGCGAGTTCAACAGGAAGGGAATTTGACTTGACTTTTATATTTACCGCTTCCAGTTTTTGCTTCATCCGGTCTGGATGCTGGATGTCCAGTATCTTTTCCAGAACGCCTTCAATCTGCTCCATTTCAGGATCAGATCCCTGACCGTCTTGCATAAGTTGCATCATCTTCTCCAACCTGTCTACATCTGCCGTAAACTGTGGGTCAGATGATTGTTCGGGAAGTAGAGTCGGATTATTTTTTATATCAGCCGGTGTTTCTGTGCTACGGTTTATTTCTTTATACAATTCATTCAGCTTTTGTGTAACACGTTCTTCATTGGGATCAGTTACTTGTCTTTCCTTTTGCCGAAAAGAATTGATCAGTTTGCTTTCTTTTTCTGCGGGCGACTTCTTTTGCGGTTGTTGTTCCTGTGTCTGGAATGCGATCAGGTCAAAATACGGATCGCTCTCTCGCGCTTCTTCGTATTTAGCTGAATCTCTTTCGGCCATTTCATACAGGGCGAGTTTGTCCCAGATCTCCATCTCTCCGAAATACGCATCGGGCAATGACAAATTAAGCCCTGTGTGGGATACGGTGTGAGCTTGTGCAGAAGTACCTTGTCCTCCACCCAAGGCCCAAAAGATCATCGTAACGAAGGGAAGCACCAACAGTGGCAGTACCATGAAGAATCTTCTCTTCTGCAGGAATTTTTCTGAATGTGGTTTCATACTCTTTATTGTTTTAAGTTTTATGTAGTTAAATTTTTATGGTTTCAAACTTTTCCTTTGGTGTGGAATGAAATGAAGTTCTTTCTCATAGACCGCAAGTTGTTCATGTGTTACTAACTCCCAGCCCCTGGATTTATCATATCGATTTTCCGAATAATCCGGATCACGATTGAGGTACACCTGGCCATCTTTATCGACCGCGAGATAGAAGGACTCAAAGTCCCCATCAATCTCACCTTTCATTTTGCCTATTGGCGTTAAGGTTGTTGTATCGGTTTGTTGCATCTGGATATCGTGAGGTAAAGTGATCTTGTCGAATGTCAGCGGATTTGCCGGAACGCCATAAATAGCATTGAGTACCATTGCGCTACTAAGGCAGGCGATCATTACGCCAGTCACCGCCAGAATTATTTTCTTTTTGCCATGTGGGAATGCGTTGAACGTTGTGTTCAAGTTATCGATACGCTGCATAACCAGCAGTTGCATGGGTGAAAGTGATTCTTTGATTTTCTTTTTCATGGTCGACTTCATCGGTTCTCTGTTTTAATGTCTTGGTTCTCCAGCGTGTTCCATTTTTCGATCAGGAATCCGTGCGGATTGTTGTCAGAGCGCGAAACGTTGCGCAGGTATCCTTCTGTGACAAGGCTTCTCGTCACAATGGAAGTAGTGCGGATAAGACGCTGCCGTGCGAAGCAGCGGAAGTAGAATGGATATTGGTTTATATCAATGCGAATACTGTCAATATCAATCTCCTGCGAAATGTTTCCTGAGATCACATTGGAATAGTATCGGTTCTCTTTCAGGTTATCGTACTGCTTCTTAGCCGAAGCATCGGCCAAATACAATGCTTTGGCAATGTTCGCCTGAATGACTTTGTCATCCGGGTCTAGGGTAAAGAAGTGATGATGGAAGGTCCGCACGTGATCGCGTGCTTCCACAGGAATATTGTCCTTGCGTTCGGCCGACCAAGCCTCCAGCGCTTTTCCGTTGGAGAGAATGTATATCCGCTCTTGCGATTCACTGATCAGTTGAAAGCTCTTATAGAGTGTAAAGCAAACCGCAAAAACACAACCCGCAATGAGCACCAGCGAGAACAACCGGATGTGTTTGAATGCCGTGTCGATATTTCTTAATTGTTGAAACATATTCATCATGATTTACCCGAAAGTTTATCGTGCATATAGCCTTCGTTGGTTTTCATAGCTGCACTGCTTTGAGAAGAACCAGCTTGACTTAAGTGAGATGATTGACTTATCGAACTGACTACTGCTCCAGCGCCAGCGGTGGCCGCTGAAACGGTTGTTCGCGCTCCTCCCGTAAAGACATTGGAAGCTTTGTGAAGCAGTGTATATCCGCCTCCGGCATGAACGATGTAGTTAGCGACACTAGGCACGGTAAAGTATCCCACAATGCCAATGACCAGGAAGATGAGATAAGCTGTGTCCGTTGTGCTGAAGAATGTGTCCCCGTATCGGATCACCTGCTGGATATCGACTTTCAGCATGTTCTCCTGTATTTTACCAATGATTGCTCCGAATATATTAGCAACTGGTAGCCAGAGAAACACACTAATGTAACGAGCCATCCAAACGGTGAGTGTGTGTTGAAAGCCATCGAAGACTGCAAAACCAAAAACCAACGGTCCAAGGATGGCGAGCACGATCAGGTAAAACGTCCGGAGCGTGTTGATGCAAAGAGCTGCGGCTTCATACAGAATATGTAAAATTTCCGACATCCATTGTTTAATGGAATTGCGAAAGTTATAGGCAGCTTTGGCCATCCCGAATTTGATATCATTGCCGATGCCATCGAGCACGCCTTCGCCCGTTCCATTGGGATGGGTGTAACGATACCACTTGTCATAATCTCCTTCTCCTCCGGGCCCTACATACATTTGCCAGGAAGGAGTTTTCTTAATTGCTTCTTCTTTCAGCTTCAGCAAGTAGGCAATAGCATTGTTTGATCCGGTGACCATCGCTGCTGTACCCGTAACGGTGGGCTTCAACACGCCATTCATCAAGGCAATTACCCAGGGAAATATCATAATACAGAAGCCGAGCGCAAATGGACGAAGCAATGGATAGAAGTCGATAGGCTCAGCATTGGCCAAATGTCTCCACACCCTCGATGCGATATACCACAGCGCTGCAAAGGCGGCCAGCCCTCGTCCAACCCCGATCAGTTTACTGCACAGAGGCAGCATTTCCGCATATAGCTGATCCAGCACACTTTGCAGGCTGTGGATTTCTCCTGCGAAACCCTGGGCGTACATGACTCCCGGAAAAAATGCCGCAGGAAGAAATATCAATATGATCTTAATGTTTTTCATTGTTTTACTTTAGTTGACGCCATAGAGCTTTCGCATGGTTTCCACGTCACTGCGCGAGTGTGCCCGTTGGATGGCCAACAGTTGCGTGTTGTTGTTGAAGGTTCTCAAAAAGATGAGTTTGTCCTCCATGTCAAAGAATATTCTGTCGATGGCCTGCATCCGCTCATCGTCACTCATGCTTAGTTTGGTAGCCGTGATGATCATCATCAGTTCATCGATATTTCGAAGGGAAGCATCGAACAGGAACTTGTAGACGTTAGCCAGGTATTCGATCTCCTCCAATTTGAAGTTGGGATCTTGACGAAAACGATTATAGGCGCGCTGATATTCCTTTAGCAACAACTTTTGGTATTCGATGATAAAGGGAATGCGCTTGTAATTTCGTATGGATGGATTAACGGCCATCAATCCGTCAATGAATAACTGGTGGATCGTGTAGTTTCCCTTTGCAATGTTCTTGATCGTGGTATAGCCCTTGTCGAGTATCTTGTAACCGCGATACATGTTGTCCAATATCTCTTCGAGTTGGCGAAGTTTTTCCCAATTCAGTAATAGTTGTTGAGCTTCTTGTGACTGCGCGCAGACCGGCCTCAGACCCAACACAACAAAAAGTAACCCGGTAAGCAAAATTCGTTTCATAGCCATTTCGTCAAATTGTTTCGTATTGTTTGTGCATCCTTTCAACAGAACGTGTTTCGCGTTCTCGCTCCCGGGCAATCAATCTCACATCGCTATCGAACGACTGCACGAAAGCATGTTTGTCCAGCATGTCGTCATATAACCTGTCGATGCGCGCTAACCGCTCATCATCTTTCATCTCCGTCTCGTTCGACCGGATAATTGTCAGCAGTTCGGAGATTGAAGCATCACACAGAAATAGCATGTTGGAATACACAGCTGCCACATACCGGATTTCTTCGGGCGTAAAGTATTCGTTGTTCTTGCAGAAATTATTCACCCGTTTTATATTCTGGATGATGTAAACCTGGAAGGCTATGATATCGGCCACCTTCGCTGTATTCTTAATGTGTGGGTTGACATTCTTGAGAGATCCAAAGAAGTCACGGTGTAAATTGAAATCACCGTTCTTGATGTTGTGAATGGTGGTGAGTCCTTTGTCTGCTATCTCGTAGCCTTTTTTCAGGTAACCGAGATAGACCCTTAGCAAAGCAATCTGCTTAACGAGGTATTTCTTCTGCGTCTTCTTTTGCTTGAACCATTCGTCCCAGTTTTGCGCTGGTGAGGTTGTACTTAATAATAATCCTGTTACCATGATGAATAAAAATTTCATAATTCAGTATTTAAAGTTTCAGACTTCTTTTTCGCGGGCCGACCAGTGAATTAATGTTCTCCCGAGTTGGCATATCTTCGTTACTTTTCAGGCGGGTTTCGAAAGTTCTGACAGGATTAAAGGAACGGTCGACCACATACTTTGCGTCCACTTTATCAATTCCAAAACCATGACCTTTATCGTATCGCACCTTGAAATCACATTGCACATACGGACTATCTTCATCTCTCCAGAGTGAATACGTTGTGAGATAAAATGAAGGAATGTGAGTTTCGCCCTGAAGCATTTCCATGAGATGCTGATGCAGCGACTCTCTCAACTTACCGGGAAACGAGGAATTACAAAGGAAGTGACCGTCAAACCCCTTCTCATTCAATAGCTTTTCCAGTTCATCGATATGTAAACCAAGTCTTCGCATACTTTACTTTATTCCAGCCCGTATAATTTTTTTACTACCAATACTTCGTGTTCATCCTTGGCCCGGTTCATACTCAGTTGAATATTCTGGTTGTTGAACTGTTTGAGATCAGCATAGTTTTGTTCAATCTGGTCACCGGCTTTGTTGATGATCTCCAGACGCTTAGCATCGGTCATCTGCGTTTTGAATGAATTGATCACTAAAAGAATTTGATCGAGGTTGTACACACTCTCATTCAGTATCCCGGTGTACACACGATACATGTAGTCGATCTCTGATCTGGTGAAGTGCTTGTCCTGGTTGATCATGTGCCAGGTGAACCTATACTCTTCAATGATCTGCTGTTGACGTTGAAGGATCATTTTGATCCTCTTATAAGTGGCAATAGTGTTCCTAACCTTCCAAAGTTCATCGTAATACTTTTTGTATAACTGCCGTTGGCGTTCGGTCCATTGAGCAATCTCATTGAGCTTTAGTTTGGAAAGTTTGTTTTCCAACACCTTAGCTGCGTTCTGCAACGCAATGGTTTTATTCTGAAGCCGCTGGATCATCAGATCAACGGCTTTGATTACTTTCTTTACACCTTCCTGAATGATCTTGGCAATAGGAATAGCGGCATGGCTATCCTGAATGGGGGTGACTGTTAATGTCAGCATTCCGATAAGAAGGGTAAAAATTGTTTTTCTTATTCGATTCATAGAAATCATCGGTTTAAGCTTTTCCGTTGCGCATGTCATTGGCCAGTTGAGCGATTCCTTTTTTGATATCACCGTTCCATTTTTTGGCATACGCCTGCACTTTAATTTTTTCTGATTCTTCCGTAGTGTATGCCAGGTATTCTTCGAGAGAAACTTCGGTGGCATACACTTTAGACAGCATTCCCCCCAGGCTGATGAAGACCTCTTTGTATTTCCGGGAAGGATCGTTGGCCTTGTTAATGGAGAGCACAAGGGCTTTCTCTTTCTCAGTGAGCCCGAGCAGTTGTTGTATCAGGTCGAACTTGTTCTGGTACTTGCTCTGGTCAAGCAAAATCTTGCAGTCGGAGTTGTTGATGATGGCTTGCTTGACAATGGGCGAACTAATGATGTCTTCAACTTCCTGTGTCACCACAATGGCTTCCCCGTAAAACTTTCGCACAGTCTTGAACAGATACTTGATATACTCTGCCATACCTTCCTTTGCGATAGCTTTCCAGGCTTCTTCGATGAGTATCATCTTGCGCATACCCTTCAGTTTGCGCATCTTGGAAATGAACACCTCCATGATGATGATCGTAACCACGGGGAACAGGATCGGATGATCCTTGATATTGTCCAATTCGAAGACAATGAAACGTTCTTTAAGCAGTTCCAGATTTTCCGTAGCGTTCAGCAGATAGTCAAATTCACCGCCTTTGTAATATGGGCGCAACACGTAGAGGAAGTTTTCCACATCGAAGTCTTTCTCTTTCACCCGATCTTCCTTCAGGATGCCGACAAATTCATCACGGAGGAAGTCATAAAAAGTATTAAAACAAGGGAAGAGTTTTTTATCTGTCTCCAACTTCTCATAGTACAACTTCAGCGCTATGGACAAGGCCACATATTCTGAACGGTTGAAGGTTTCATCATCCTTCTTCCACAAAGCCAGCAACAGGGTCTTTATGCTTTCCTTTTTCTCGGTATCCAACACGTCTCCTTGTCCGATGTAGAATGGATTAAACCGAATGGGGTTAGCCTCATCATAGGTGAAGTAATATCCATTTACCAAATCACATAGTCCTTTGTAGGAATGACCTACATCCACCAGCACGATATGTGTGCCCTGCTCGTAGTAAGATCGTACCATGTGATTAGTGAAAAATGACTTCCCGCTGCCGGAAGGACCGAGAATGAATTTATTTCGATTGGTGCAGATGCCTTTTTTGACAGGCTCGTCCGAAATGTCGACATGAACAGGCTTGCCAGTCAGCCTGTCGCCAAGTCGTATGCCTACAGGACTAACAGAAGACTGATAGCTCGTTTCCAGGTTCAGAAAACAAGTAGCCTGTTCTGCGAACGTATCAAAAGTATCATTCATGGGGAAGTCGGCTTCATTGCCGGGCAGGCCGGCCCAGAATATTTGTGGTGCTCCATCGGTTTCCTGTCTTGCAATGGCGTCCATCTGGGCAAGTGCCGATGAAACTTGTGTTTTAAGTTCTTTCAGTTCTGTTTTATTGTCTGTCCAAAGTAAGATGTTGTAATGGGCTTTGACAGGCAGGCGTTGTGATGAAATGGCTTCATTCAGAAAATCATTCGTTGCATCACGACTGATAGCATTTTCGCGGGAATATGTAGCCAGCGATTGTAACCTGAGTCGTTTACTTTCAAGCTGTTTAATAGTCTTGTGTGCGTCCTCGATGAAGATGTATTGGTTATAGATATGATCACAAGACAACAATTGGCCTAAGGGTGAGGCAAAACCAACACTGAACTTGGTCTTGTCAGTGGAGTATTTGTCATAGTTGATCCTTGAGCCGCATAATGCGGGAAGGTCTTCGACATCCGACAACGAATACAGTTGACAGTGCAGATCGCCAACTTTCAGATCATCCTTGAAGTGGATGTCCTTGATCATGGGTTGATCTGTTTCAGAAAGCAAATAGCAGTAGCGCTCCAATAAACCTGGTTTCCTGTTATTACCTACTAATTCATCGTCCGTTATCCTTGTCAGTTTTACAAATCCACTGTCTTTGAGTATCCGTTCAAACTGTCCTGCACCATCCAGGAACTCCTGCATGCGCTGTGGATTTAGCGGGCCTTCAGGTACAATGCTCCTGCGGATCAGGTTGGAGAAAACAGAGTTGGATGGTTTTCGATTTGCTGGTTTTCGAGTGAGCATGATATAGCACTTGTGATCCAGGTAAGGGCGTTCATTAAAAAACTGTTCGCTTGATCGCGATAGGAACGAATTCTCCTTTCCTTCAAATTGGGGTTGATGTTTCCTCGAAAGAAACCAATCCTGCTTATGGAACACTGTATTGTTGGGAAGCACTTTGATGGCTTTAACCAACACCTGATGAAAGGCTTCGTACTCCTGATCAGATAAGGTGAAAATCTCCGGAAGAGTCACGTCAAAAGCCAGCGTTACATCGCCCTGCTTCGACAGGATGCAGTCGTGTTCTACCTTGTAGATCGGGAATACTTTATGAAATTCAATCTCCTGTGCCATAAGTTAGTTTTTGAGTTGAATGCAAACTTTTCGGGAGGTTGACTTGATAAAATCCGGGAGGCTTCGCTTTGCCATTTTCTTCAAGAGGCCGTACTGACCATACTTGTCGCTCATCCGGTAAACAGTCATGAACAAGAGCACACCAAGCGTCAGCGTAAGTGCGAGACAAACAAACATGTTCACCCCGATGATGTAGAGCGCTGCAAACAGGATTAACAGGCCGATGAGTCCGATCGCGAGGTATGCGATATACTGCGCCTTGAGGCCTTTGAACTCAATCGGCTTGTTAATACCCTTGTTGATTTTGTAAACGCTTGATGCCATCAGATTCCAAAGAATGATCGTAACACGGTGGCCACAATGACCAGGAACACACAACTGCCAAACCATGCGGCTGCGACTTTCCCTGTATCGGGATCACCGCTGTTCCACTTCTGGTAAACTTTCACGGCTCCTACGAGCCCAAGGATGGCTCCGATGGCATACATTAGGTTAGTGCCTGTAGCGAAATAGCTCCGCACACGCATGGTAGCTTCGTTGATACCGGCATTGCCGTCTTGGGCAATGGCAAGCGCATAGGTGATGAGGTACACAATCAGGGCAAGTCCGAAAGCCTTGCCTTTTTGAATAGTGAATTGAACTGCTCTTTTCATAGGACTTAAATTTGTTTGATGATTATTGATTATTTACTCCGGTGTTTTCCTGCTGTGGCCACCACGTTTTGACTTCATTTAGTTCGATTAGAAATTCACAATGCTCCTTGCAGGAATTGTAAATGAATGCTGTGATCTCAGGCTCATGCGTAGTTTGAAACAGGTCAGGATAATTCGATAGTAGCGTGCGAAAGAGTTCAGCACACTCAGCCTTGCTGCCGACAGCGACAACTTCTGTGAGCGTATTGATTTCTTCGAGAAGGGTTGAAACAGATTTAAGTATGGCTTCATCCGCTTCGCTTGGTGCCGCTTCCGTAATCGGCTCTTCCGGTTCCAGTGCAGTAACTACGCTCAAACTTTCTGTTTCACTTTTTTCTTCACGTGGAACATTTTCTGATTGACGTCCACCATATTTCACTGAGCCCATGAGTTCAATAGATTCATTTGAATCAAGTTGATTCTCTCTCACATTAGCGTTCGTGAGATTTGGCTTCTTTTGTTTGAAAATGTTAGTGATCTCGCTGCTGTAAAGTAGCAGCAGGGTGATAACATAATAGCCACCGATAAGAAAGGCGATGGTTGAAATGAACTCCTGCCAGGAAATGGATTCGAGCATTAGCTTCCGTGATTGATTACGGAAGCGAAGGTGCGTGTCAGAAAAATCTAATATTCACAAGTTGGTACCAAGGTGGGTGATATATTTTCTATTTCCTCTTGGACCGATCGTCAGGCTGCTTGGTTCGTTTCCTTATTAATCAATTTACTTCACGGGCATGAGCATCTTAAACTGAATGAAAAGCAAAGGGTAATTTGACCGGATCACCAGCTCTTCTACCCTTTGCTTGTGGTCGTGATAGTAGTAACGTTTTTCAAATTAATTCTCTACTAAGCAATTATTAAACTGTTCATGATTCTTTACAAACCCAGAAACTGTAAGTCGATGAACACCTAGTATTCGTGCTATTGCACTATAGGATACCTTTTTATCCAACAACTCTTTAATTTTCTTTTCTTGCCCTGTCAATTTTGTCTTAGCAGACTTCCTACCTACAGGTCGACCCAGAATGACCCCCTCTGCTTTTTTTCTTGCCAGCGCTTCCTTCGTTCTTTGCGAAATTAGATTTCGTTCAATCTCCGCTGAAAGTCCGAATGCAAAAGCAAGAACTTTTGAGTTGATGTCACTGCCTAAACGATAGTTGTCTTTTATAGTCCAAACCTGAATATCTCTATTCATACATTCGTTAAGGATTGCCATTATCATCAATAAGTTTCTTCCCAGTCTCGACAATTCTGAACAAATAAGTACATCATCCTTTCGCATTTTTTTTAAAAGCTTGCCTAATTTTCTTTCCTGAATGTGCTTCGAACCGGAGATAGTTTCTTCAATCCATTTGTCAACTACCAACACACTTTTTTCGCAAAATCGGTTGACTTCGTAGCGTTGATTTTCAACTGTTTGTTTGTCGGTGCTGACGCGAATGTAGCCGTAGATCATAGTGTTTTAAGGTTTAAGTTTATTAGTGGAGAAAGTGTATAAATTAAACCAAAACAGACGATAGAAAACCTGAGCATTTTTTTATGCAGTTAAACCAGCGTTTTTGTTAGACAGCATGGGGTGGCTAACGAATTTCATACTTCAGATACCTGGGCCATATTGTCCCCAATAGAACAGCGAATCAAGCGGAAAATTGAGCTGATCGGAACACCACTTAAAGAATGGGAAATAGCTATCAACTATGGGATCAAGACCGGCTTCAATGATGCCTTTATAATTACTGGAAAGGAGCGAGCCGAATTAATAAAGCTTGATCCAAAATCAGACGAAATTATACGACCTATTTTGCGTGGCAGGGACATAAAGAGATACGCCAATAGCTTTGCGGATCTGTGGTTGATCAACACACACAATGGTATCAAGGAAAAGGGGTTAAAACCCATTCAGATAGAGGATTATCCTGCCATTAAAAAGCATCTGGATAAGTACTATACCGAGCTTGAGAAACGTGCAGACAAGGGTGACACTCCATATAATTTGAGGAACTGTGCTTATATGGACGATTTTTCTAAACAGAAAATTGCTTGGGGAAATCTGAACCTTCGGGCATCCTATACATTGGCAGAGGGTGGTATGTTTGTCAATGCGCCATGCCCAATGATAGTACCAGGCAATCCATACCTTCTGGCTGTTCTAAATTCAAAACTAGGCGACTACTATGTACGAAGCCTCGGAGTTATTAGGAACGGAGGCTATTTTGAGTACAAACCAATGTTCATTGAACAATTGCCTGTTCCAGTTATTGATCAAACAAAACAGAAACCCTTTGCAGATTTGGCACTTCAAATTCTTGAGGCAAAAAAGTCTAAGTCAAAAACCGACAAGCTTGAGAGCCAACTCGATCAAATGATTTTCGACCTTTACAAATTATCAGATGTCGAAATTGACTATCTCCTTTCAGATCTCGACCAAATCGAAGTTACAAATGAAGTTGACTTCGTCAGTTGAGAGGTTAAATAATGAAAAGATTACATCATCAACTTGATTCTCAAGATCAGAGGTATCCAATCCATTTTTTTTGCGCTTTTGAATGTCCATCACTAGTTCCCCCAATACTTTTTCATCACGGCTGGAAGGAGTCTGAGGAATGCAAATTTGCTCTATGTACTGCTTTATCCATCTCCTTGTACCCACTCCAGACGTGGCAGCTATTTTTCCGAAATACCATTCGCACAATTTGGAGTCAAGAAAGGAAAGAATATAAGGCAGTCTGTCACCAATGAGAAAGAAAACCGTGTTGTTTAAGTAATAGCCCTCGGTATCCAGACAAAAATTTGCGTGATCAGTTAATTCAATCCATATGATTTTCTGTTTAGAAAAATCGTCCCAATAGCTTATGCTATCTTGGGTTTCAAACCACTGATTATTAGTCTTTTTTCTAGCTCCGGCTTCGCCAGTTTGCTTCAATCTATCGTACCCAAAACTAAGAAGGTGCTGTTTTACCGAGGGATAGTCATCAATGTTCAATTTGAGGCTGGGGAACGTGGCGATAAGCCAAAGGTCTGCAAATTGATGGCTATAGCGTTTAATATCACGCCCCCGCAATATCGGTCGTATAATTTCGGCTGATTTTGGGTCAGCCTTGATTAGCTCTTCCTTTTTTTCTCGATTAATGATAAATGCGTCATTGTATCCGGTTAGTACGCCACGGAAGATGTCAATATCCCAATCCTTTAATGGCACTCCGGCTAGCTCAATTTTATCCTTTATTCGCTGCTCAATGCCTGATAAAATAGCCCAGCTTTGGTTCGAACTGAATCCACAAAAACTTCCATGCTGTCTAACAAAAACGCTCAAATTATTTAACACCTTTTCGGTAACTGTACAGACAAATGTATTCCCCTTGTTTTTACCCTTAGAAAAAAGCAAAATATTGGTGACAACAGTTGCAGACTCAAATATTTTCTGCTCCGGAAAATCAATTAGCAGAACTGGGTTAGTCTTTTCGGCAAGGAAACCCCGAGTACTTTTACCGTAGCCAGCCCGCATCCATTTATTTGAAGTGATGTAACAAAGGTTCCCATTCGGCTTCAATAATTGCCATCCCCTTTCATAGAACAGGGAATAAATGTCACCCATTCCTTCAAAGGTTTGATAGTTGGCCTTCTCATATAGTTTGGCTAAATCTCCGCCATCTTTTTGTAATTGTATGTACGGTGGATTACCAATCACAATATCAAAACCTCCATGTTCAAAGATTTCATAAAACCACAAATGCCAAAGGAAGTACGGATAAATCTTACTCTTCTGAATTTGACTCAATTCTTTCTCCAATCCTTTTAACCGTTGAGCTTCCTTCGTATTTTTTTCTAGTAAAGTATTTAATTTTTTTAAACTGTCTTCTTTCTTCTTTTTGTCAGCGTTTGTTTTTGGAGTCTGTTTATTTACGGTTGCCAGCTTCAGTTTTGTGTCATTAAGGGTTTCGGTGTTGCGTCTTATTTTGTCTTGAACTTGCCCGGTTATGAACTTATCCACTACGTCATCAATACTGTGTTGCAATTCTTTTTTGATCTCACTGTTATCAGCAGCAAAGTATTTTTTTACTAGGGTCTTCAATCGATCAATGTCCACTTTACTAAACTTATTCTCATCACGAAAAAGAGTAGTTTCTTCTTCTAGGCGAACACATAAATCAAGGTCTTCATAAGACTCCAATAGGCTGTTGCCTTGCATGATTTTATAATCAAGATTTGGCAAGGGTCTTGGCTTGTCCTCGTCAACGACCAGGCTTAACCAAAACCGTAAACGTGCAATATCTACGGCACCTTTTTCAATATCCACTCCATAGATAGAACCCTGGATAATATTCTCCTTTACTTTTGCTGGATTCCAGACTAAGCCACTTTCGTAGGCAATTGCTTCTTTAATTGAAAATATTTCAAGCAGAAGCCCCATTGGAAACGCTCCCGATCCAATAGCTGGGTCACAGATTTTAACCTTGTCAAGGACGTTGTCAATTTTCTTTAATACTGAATTATTAATTTTTTCAACCTCCTTGTATCTAACAAGCTTCTCAACTATTTCTTTTTGAAGTCCAGACTCTGTTACTATGTATTCCATCAAGCTCTCCTGGCACATATAGTGAACAATTTCCTTCGGAGTATAGAAAGTACCTCTATCCTTATTGTCCTCCAGAAGATTTTCGAATATATGTCCAAGCATCTCAGGGTCAACCGCAATCGTATGATCGTCTGGACTATCTTCATGGACTGTAAAATTGAAAGCCTGTAAGAAATCGAGGAATCCCCTTTGCTTTGGATCCTCATTGCTATCAGGATTATGGAAAAGCCTTGGTTCTAAAGTGAGTGTCTTCTGATCAATGTCTTCCTTATCAAACAATCCTCCATTCAAAAATGGAATCTTGACCTTTGCCTTATTGGGCAGCACAAAATCGTCTTGAGGCCGTCCCTTATGATTGTTTAATGTGTCGAAAAATAAAACCTTAAGCCATTTCTCATAAAACACTTCATTGGCTCCGCTACCCAAGTATAGATTCATTAAAAAATCCGGATCGCCATCTTTGTAGTCGGTGGAGGAAGCCCCAAGCCATCCCTTCTTTTGAACAAAAGAGAGAAACACTAATCGCCCAAGAAGCTTTTTGACGAAATCGCGGATTAGTTTCTCATTGGCATTAAATGCAGATTTCTTGAAATTAGATTGGCTTAGGTATTGTAAAAATTTTTCATAGTGCAACTTATATTCATCAAAGAATGCCTTACTCAGTCTTTCAACCGAGAATGCTTTAACGAGGGCTTTTATGTTAATTTCTTTCTCGATCGAAAGAGCTTCAAATCTTTCTGCTGCCGTCTTACAACTTTCGCCTGGCCCCAGAAGGAAGGTATATCGTTTCGCGTTCGTTGACTTCTCTTTGACACCTTCTGATGTAAGCTCACTATCTTTTGCCACGAGAGTAAGCCTCCATACCTTCTTATTGTCAGAGGAGACAAAATTGACCAAGGCTGCCTGCCCTGAAGTGAGAAGCTTCCGGGCATAATGTTGAATTGCTACTTTACTCTGCTCAATTCGTACTTTGGATTGAAGTATGATTTCATAGCATGTTATTTCTGCACCATCTTCTAATATTATTGTAGCATAGACTGAAACAGAATTTATTACCTTTTTTTCAGATGCAGTTGGCTGTATGGATGCCGGTGCTGCGGATTGGAGAAGTTTAAGGTTGCTATTGAATAACTTACTTAGTACATCTTTTGAAAACAATAACCTATCATAAGGCCTTTGTAATGATTGTTGAAGTTGTATTCTACTTGCCATATCTTAAGAGAAGCTTTGAGTAAGAACAATCTTTGGATTTATTATTCCCCTCGGTTTGGGTTCCTGCACCGTAGGCTCAGTTGCCCTTGTTGATAGATCGTAACGATCAAGCACTTGCGTGAATAAAAGTTCAATAAATTTTTCTGGAGTGCTCATTACCCTTTCATTAGTTGTAAAAAAATCGTTTATCTCCTTTGGGAATCCCTTTGAAGCGAATGTTCCTTGCTTGATTAATTCTAGGGTTCTTTGAAGCACCTTTCTTTTTTGCTCAGTAGGAGCAATTTTGACAATTGCATTTATGTTGGTGATTGCTTTATTTTCAGCGGGGCTTAAATTCTTTCTTGAAACTGTCTGAATATTTTCCTGATTCTTTTCAGTTTTAAAAAACTCCATAGCCGCAAGTGCTTGCTCGTGGTGCAGATCATGAAGTTTTATTGATTTTTCGTTTTGAGTTGCCCTGAAGATTTTAACTGCCTGTAAAAAGTTGAGTTCAATATTTGTAAAGTCTGGGGTGACTAAGCAGAAAACGCCAGGGTGGTTTTCACTTTTAAGGTAAGCTAGCGAAGTGTTAACCATTGGATAATTAAAATCGCCAGTATCCGTGTTCAAAATTGTCAGTTGGCCTTCTAAGGCTTCACGTCCGCACCGTGCTTTATTTGGGATTGAGAAAATTTCAGCGAATCTTTTTGGTTCTTTTTTCTTGAAGTCCCTCAGCTCATTTAGATATTTAAGAATTTCGCTCTCCTCCTTTTGAATTTTATTCCCAAACAGCGCACCCTCACCTTTTTCTTCAAGCAGTGAAAAAATCTTATTATCTTCTCCAAATGCTGTATGGAAAGCTTGGAGTTTTCTGAGAGCCGTATTTACTAATTGAATCTGTGCATCACCGTGTGCTGAGGGATAGAAATTATAAACGAAAATCTGTTTTGCTCTTGAACCAATTCGATTAACTCTTCCAATGCGTTGCATTAGCCTTGTTGAATTCCAAGGAACATCATAGTTAATGATCACATTACTTCTATGGAGATTAATTCCTTCAGCCAGAACCTCCGTGGTAATGACAATATCAAATTCGTTTTTCCACTTCTCCTCTTCCAAATTAGCATCAAAATTTTCCCGAAGTTTTTCTTCAACCGACTTACGATTTTCTGCACTTACAGTTAGAATTTTATAGTCACCTAATTTTTTAAATTGTGCAGTAAGTTCTTCAGCAGTTTCCTTTGATTCAGAGAATATGACGAGCTTACCGCTCTGATTCTTCTTAGGATCGAAAAAATTCTTGCTTACTTGATTTGCAAACTCAATAAGTTTAGGATCAATGGTAACCTTACTCCATCGATCGATCAAATCATCTACCTTGTCTTTGTCCTTTAGTAGTAGGATGTAAAATTTCTTTTCAAAATCCGTTGCCTTAAACTCCCGATTATTTCCACCAGCCTTGTTAATCTTACTTTCAATTTCTTCATAACTCAATCCTTCTTCAAGAAGCTTATTAATATCCAAGTCAGGTGCTATGAAGATCCGATCATCATCAAACATTGTAAGCATGTTGTTAATGGCCTTCTGAAAGCGACTTAATGATTGCCTAAAGGCAAAAAAGCTACTCTCCAAACGCTTCACCAAAAGCACCCTCATAATGGCTGATAGCCGTGTGGATATTGAACTTACGTCACCGTATATCTTTCTATCCTCATCTTTCGATAGGAATTCTATTGCCCGATACCTGTAATATCCAAGACCTTCTATCTTCGCCCCACTTTCATCAATGCCAGTTATTAAGCTTACCGTGTCAAGAAACAATGTGGTTAGGTCATCTTCTAAATAATAATAAAGGGCAATAGGATCATCAACCCTGGGGAACACTATTCCTTGGCTATCTAAATCCTCTAAGTAAGCAGTGTTGTTCTCAATGTCTGTCCTTGTTCGTCTAATTACCAATGGCTCTATAACATCGTCTCTAAGTTTCTGAAAGAGACTTTTGAGTTTTTTAATATTTAAATTCTGTTCGGATGAGAGTTTTTTGTATTGCTCATTGATTGGTTTAAAGTAGTCTTGCAGGTTCTTAATGCTTTCAAGAGTGCTGTTCCTTTTATCTTGGAATAGGTACAGTTGATTCTCAATGTCCTGCGGTCTGTTATTTAAAGGTGTTGCTGAGATGAGAATTACTTTCTTTCGCGTATCACCATCCTCCGAGGGGCGCGACCTTGGCATTTTACAGATTTCCTGGAGTTTCAGGTACATATCCGTGTAGTCATTCCTAAACTTATGAGATTCATCGACAATGATAAGGTCAAACTTATCAGCGCGGGAATGAGTGTAATTAGTTTCATCTAAAACTTGATGAAGACTTCCGATAGTAATGAACTCGAAATGATTCTTTACTTGAAATTCTTCTGTCGTTCGTCTCCAGTTTGCTTCAAGTGCTGGTGGGACTACCACCAGCACTTTAGAATGCGTTCCGTTTTCATAGATGAATTTTTTAATAACCATGCAGGCTATGATAGTCTTCCCTAAGCCAACTACATCTGCTAGGATAAATCCGTTGTGCTTCATCATTATGGCATAACCTTGATTTGCAGCATCCGACTGATATTTTAATCGCATGAATTTGTCGGGCAATAACAAATCAATATTATAGGGATCATACTCTACTCTCTTTCCAAAATATTCTATCAACATTTTGATGTAGAGTTCAAACGGAGTGAAGTCATCCTTTAAATATGTTTTTCTCTTAATCTCTTTTGCTTCCGCATGAAGAATGGGTACAGACTCATCCCAAAGTTTATTGAATTCAGTTGTCGAGAATTTAACATCTTCAAAATCTCTTAGGCTAACATTGAATTCATAATTGGACTCAGGATTTGAACCAAGTCCGGAATCTGTAAGGTTTGATGAGCCGGTTATTACTTCACATGGCGCGTGCTCATTAAAATTAATCGGCCTGAAAATGTAGACCTTCGCATGTATTTTCTGCTTTGGGTGCGCTCTTAATTCTATTTTGTCATTGATCAGGTCGTCTATAAACTGGATAATCCCTTTCTCAGTGACTTCAGCATATTCGGCATCTTGAATATTTTGAATGACATCTTTTAAAAAAGTATCTTTCGTTTCGTGCGGATTCTCAATAAAGTACTGTCCTCTGTCATGATATTTTTTTGTCAATGCATCAACATTTATCCCTAAAAGAATCCTAACCTTAGGAATGCGGTCAAGGAATGGACGAACTTTGAAATACCCAGAAGCACGGAAATACCCTACCAGAGCATCGAAGAACTGAATGCTCTCTACATGCGTAAAAACTCCTTCGAATTTTTTAAGAAGGCTATTACCGTCCCTATTAGTAAAAAATTTGGTAGACATTTAGCTGACAATAAGGGGTTTGTAGTTAAAAAAATATGAATTCAGCTAAATTAGCCCATTTTTGGCAGAATTTTAGGGCTTTTATTGGTTTCTGGAAATATAAATGTCAAATTAATCTTGATCTTGGCCTGAAATGATTGGACAACGTAACACATAAAGTCTAAAGCACTTTGACAGCGCTTTGCAAAGAAACATTCAAATTGAAAGAAAATAACTTAGCCCCAAAATGAAGGCAACGAAGTATCGTCAATCAGTTCCTTATCACAAAACGAAACTGTCTGCCAGCGCAATTGCAAATTGTCAGCCGAAAGTTCGTTTTTGTAGGGCTTTAATCTTCTTCTGGAAGTTGTAGGTTCAAGTCTTTAGTGTTGCCAATTTTGGAATCTGTTTTACCGAGTCCTATCGAATAACGATTGGCTCCAGCGCACTTTTCCTTTTCGGATATGGAAATGGCTTTTACAGCCAACCGTTCTCCAGATAGAAGGACAAATGCTTATCCGTCTCCATCTGGTTGAAAACCTCCAACGCGGGCTGGCCTTTTTTAAAGTGTTGAGATTAATTGTCTGGCCACAGCCGCATGGGCATGCAAAAGTTATCATCCAATAGTTAGGCTTCTCACCCACGATATAGATAATCCCATCGGAAACTTCTTCAGGCACATCGTTACAGAATTTGTATCTATAAAAAGTCCGATCCTTGTGACGGATTTCAGATAAGATATGGCCTATATAATTAAACACGTTTTTCATTTTCAAAACCCGATAGTTCCACCAAGTCCAAGAATATTTTTCTATCGCCATATCCGACTTTGGATTTAAGAAATGCATCTTCTTTTAATCTGTCTTCAGACAGATGAATGAAACAGCCTTCAGTTATGTCAATTGTTGTTTGAGCGAATTCTTTAGGGTGATCAACTTTGTAAGGATGAATTCGGTTAAGAAACTCATTGACCGCATAGCTTGCGATCATCATATTAACACTGATAACGGCAGGCCTATTAACATTGAGATTCTTGATGTAGGAGTTCTTGACCAAATCTGGAAATTGGTCAGGATACATTCTGTATAAACCGGCTGCTTTCAAGTCTTCTGAATCATATAACCCTCTCGACATTAATGAGGACTTTCCCGGCTGGATGTAGTTTACTGTTCCCACAATCTTCGAAATACCGCCCATCCCATCGGCTTCGAGTTTAATTCCTAAATCAAAATATGGTATAAGATAGTAGGTAGAAATTCGATTGATTAAATCTCTGCCATCAACAGAGTCGACACAACCAAACAGAATGTCACACTCAGCCAGCTTTTTCAGACATACAATATCATCGTAGATATTTTTTGAGAAAGGTTCTACTCGCGTTCCTAGGTCAAAACCGGTAATTACTTCAGTTAAAACATCAACTTTATACCGTTGTTGTTTTGCATCCGACCGCTTTGTATTTAAAATCCTGTTCAGATTCTTTAGCTCAACTTTATCCGGATCAACCAGAACCAATTCACCAACGCCAAGCCGAACCAATTGTTCAACAACGGGGCTTCCGGTACCTGAACACCCCACAACTCCGATTCTCAATTTCTTTAATAGGTTAAATGTTCCTTCACCAAAAGCCTGAACTGTTCTTTTGCCGATCTCCAACTCAGCGGATTCATTGCCTGAGTAACGCCAGATTTTTATAGCATCACCTGCGATACATACTTTGGCAAATGCATCTGTTTCTAAGCCAGGGTAAAATACTCTGCCTAAAATCCTTCCATCAGGAAGCATAATTGAACTGGCATGAGGAAAGTCTGTATCGAACCACCCAAAAATGGATGAAAAGAGTCGGTTGTCAGAATCATCATCGAGCGATGAAAATTGTTCGTAGCCTCCTGGATGACTATGAATTTTCAGTACAGCATAATTATATTTTATGGCCTTCTCTAACAATGAGGTTAACCGTTCGGTTTTCCACAACACATAATCCGGTGTTCGATGGCATTCCTCATAAGGGATGAAAATCACTTCGTTTACAACGAGTTTATGAACCTCATCATTTATAAGGCGGCCACATAAAGCAACTGCAACTGCTTCCAAGCCGTCACCGGGATACAAATGACCCCTGATTTGTTCATAATGAAAACCTGAAATGTTAAGCTGGTACTGCATTGGGCTTTTTCTCAAATTCCTGTCTGAACCAATAACTTACCAAACTCATGTGCGTACCAAAATTATCGACTCCCTCTCGCCATGGATTTTGGCCGGTACGATGGCGTGACCAACGCTGAAATTGTTTTCCATCAATTTGCTGAATGGATGTCGCACCTATTTGCTTTCCATCTTTCCTTGATAGGGCTGGCAGGAAATAGGCCATGTCCAATTGAGTTCTTGGGTAACCAGGCTCGACCTTTATTGCCACAGTCACCCTGTCCACATTATAACCGGGGCAGACTGGGTAATCATATATGACAACCCATTGGCCTGTAGATTCAGAAAGGGTCTCCCACTGGAGACCCAAACTCTTAAGAAATTCAATATCCTCATCCAAAAGTGCAAATTGCCTTCGCTGCTCTTGACCTTCAGTCTGATCAAGTGGAAGCGTCATGAATTTCTCGATGCCCGGCTTTGTAAAACAGACCTGTTCATCCAAACTTATTGGTTCCACTTTTCCTCCTCTCAATTTCAAGTTGAGCTGATATTTTTCAGGTGGAGTCTTCTTAGCCAAGACGAGTAACTCCCGACCGGTCATGCACTCATTGTCCACCACATAAAAATCCCGGTCGATTTTGATGCGGTACTTCTTTTCTTTCGGCACTGGTCTGCCTTCCCTTGAGAAAGCTTCCAGATCGATAATTTCGGTTTCTTGCGACATATTATTATCTTTTGGTTTGCCCTTAAATGCTTAAGCGTGACGCGCTAGACTATGTCACGCTTTGGTATTAGTTATCAATAAATATCACATATCATCGAGGCTTAAATGGAAGTACCGGAAGAGCAGAGACTAAGTAATGGTGAGGGGCCACTGATTTCTTTGGTCCGATCCCTTATTAATTGTACTGAGGACCGGGAAGCGCAGCGGCTTCAAACAGCGTTTTATGATTGTCTTGCTCCAAAGTTCTTTGATAGGTTAAAAAAAGCAGCCTCCTTATTATATAGCGGTATTACGGATTGGGAGGCTAGAACGGAAGAGGTCTTTAACGATACATTTCGAATCGCCTTTGAAAAATTTAAGACTTTTAAAGTTGGAGAAAATTGGGATGATGAGGAATGTCGAAAAGTGACTCTTAACTGGATGTCTGAAATAGCAAACAATCTTCTCCTTAAGTTGGCTCGCTCTGACAAAAAAGATAAGAAACACTTTAACCGTTATCTTGCATCTCGAATGTATGACGACCAGTCTGGGGATGATCTCACGAGAAATAGTTACAAACCGACTTATGATAAGGTTAAATTCGACAAGTTTTGGAAATCACTGAATCCAATGGCAAAAGATATTTTGTTCGTCTGTTTGGAAAATGGGACGCTCAATGAAGAGGTCGGTGATTATATTTCAGAAAAGGAAATTGAGGTGCTTAAACTGAAAAATGATATAGGTACATGCGCGGCCCCAAAAGAAGTAAAAAAATATTTGAAGCAACCAAATAAAGAACAACGCAATACGGACCATTTGCCTCACGAGGCATTGGAGGCTTTAAAAGCAAAACATAAACATGTAACCTCTGCGGCTATTCGGAAAGCTAAACAGAGAGCTCTTGAAGGCTTGAGAAACTGTAAAATTTAAAGCATGGCTAAAGCAAAAGGCAAACCTAACAAAGAGGATTTGACCATTAATAAAAAGGATCTTCAGGCGGATATGAGGAGATTCGGATATCTGTTGCCTACAAATGATGAAGAGCTTGAAGAGTTTGAGAAAATCTTTGGCAAAACACAGGTGATGTTCCCTCAGCACCTGAAAAGACCTGCATTTCTGAACGAGAATGTGCAAAGCATAGATCAACCCAATGAATTGCATGTAAAGAAGAAAACTCAATTGGCTAGTTCGGAGGCTTCTAAAAAATTCACTGCAAAACCAACGAAGAAAAACGACTATTTTAAAAAGCTGGTGCTCGCTGCTGAGATAGCTTACCAATTGTATGAGGAGCCAACTTTTGGGCATGTTAAATTTGTTAAGCTGCTGTATCTGTGCAATCAAGTCTGTAAAATAAGACTTACGGTAAACTTTGGTAAATATGCTGCCGGCCCTTTAGATGGAAAGTTAATCCGGGTGATAGATTCTGAATTTAGAAAAAAGATGTGGTTCTCAGTAACACAATCGGATTATGGTTATCGCTATGAACCGGATGAGAACATCGAGGACTACAAAATATATTATTCTCGATATTATAAAAACCAACTACACCAAATCGATAGCTTAATAGAACTATTTAGAGATAAAAGATCTGACTTTTGCGAAATAGTTGCGACTGTTTATTATCTATGGAGCGAATTTATGGTAAAGCACAAACTTGTAAACGAGGCATCCCTTATTAAGGGATTTTATGATTGGGACGAAAGAAAAAAGCGATTCAAAGAGGCTGAGATAAGAAGTGCGATCGACTGGATGAATGAAAATGAAATAGTACCAGCATTAACTTAGTATTGTAACTATGAAGAAATCTACATACAGAATTGTGAAGTCCATTGGGATCGTTTTATTCTTTATACTCTTCGGAGTGTTTGTATTTCTTTTAATTAAGCCCCAGAAAAGCGAAACAAATCAAGTTACGTTCTCAACAGAAGTCGATTCAGAAGATTTGGAAATCATTACTGGAACTGCGTCAGAAAACAAACGTATTGGATTTGATTATCTACAAAGCACTGAAGAGGTAAATCAAGATGTTTAGAGTAAAGCACGGATTATTGATATGCAAAATTTCACCACGATAACACGAAAGGCCATTATTATTGCGAGCCCTGGCAATCCAGGAAACTTTTTACGTGGCGTAAAAAGAGACATTGAAAATATGAGCAGGTTTCTCCAGTCTAATAAAGGTGGAGCATGGCAGAGTGAAGACATTCTTATTCTTGATAACCCGAATCTCGCTCAAGTAAGTTTGGTATTGAGGTCGGTGTCGGCTGACTACTTATTTGTTTATTTCAGTGGCCATGGTTACACAGATTTGCGGAGAGGGTCAAGAATGCTTGCTCTCCGTGATTACAATATTCCAGATTTGCATCTCTTGAATAGCAGCCCACGGCAACTTGTAGTTGTTGACGCTTGTCGAAGTTATTCGGCCCCCGGTCTGTCTGGACTACCAGCATTTGAAGATCACATAGATCATTTTGAAGGATCTCCTGCTTATGAATTGTTCAACGAGTACATTGCCTGTTCGCCCGAAGGCAAATTAATCGTTCACTCAACTCAACCAGGCAAAGTCTCAATTGATAGTCCATCTGGCGGCTATTTTACGCAAGCTCTTCTCCATGTTGCGACCAGAATGAAGACTGAAGAAGATTATTTACCGTGTTCGATTGATAGAGTATTAACACATGTACCCGGAGTGCTACGGAAGAATAGGAATTCTCAGACCCCAAGTATAGTTCACGAAGAAGGAAATCTCACGGTACCTTTTGCACTAGGTTCGACTCAACCTTTGCATAAAGGAAAGCAAAAGACTGGCAACGGAGAATTAGCTGGAGCATTATTTTTGACCCTTTTTATGGTGGGTGTAGCGGTAGCAGTGACATCAAACTAAATGGTTCTTTGTCAGACCACCAATCACCGTTTCGGCCTAAACAAATACCTTACGACAACCAGAAAAAATGCGGCCACGTTGGCAGTAGTAGTTGTAATCAAAGTGATTAACACTTTATCGGACAGTTTAAAGTAGAAAGGAGTCCCCGGCAAGGACTGCAATCCTTGAAAAATGATGATCAGTAAAATTACAACTAACCATACCAACACAAGCCAATATAATTTCGAAGCATAACTTTTCCGTTCGTCACGGTCTTGCTTTAAATCTTTCAGTTCCTCATTCAGTTTTCTAAGTTCATTGTTTTGCAGTTCATCGAATGAGAAAGAGTCAGGCGCATGAGTTCCCTTTTTTAGAATATTCTTTAGTTGATCCCCCAACGTATCAATCTCGGTTAAAAGGCTCATGGCTCTGAAGTTTTACTTCGCTGATCCGAAAAATATTCTTTGATCAGTTGATCATCAATGTCCATATTGGCGGGTATCCGGTGATCGAATTCCTTTGCGATTTTTGCCCACGGGGTTCCTTCCTCGTGTGTCATGTTGGAAAGCTGAATTCCTGTGAATGGTGAATACAAATTCCAGATACGATTCAGATATGCTTGTAACTCCGTGTTAGCATCATCCGCTATTGTTGAATTGTCAAATTGAGAGACCTCAATATATTTTGTGATTGGGAGATTACCAGAATATTTCAGACTGTGGTAAAGAGAGGGAATAACCGGGCCGAAACGCCAGGCTTCTATGGTTTCATTGATTAGTGGCTTTCCGGTTATCGCCAGGAACCAACCATGCGCGAAGTAAACCAATTTTTGAACTTTCATTTGATCAACCAGTTTGCCTTCCTGTTTCCCTTTTTCGATAAAGAAATTTGCTATGGCTGTGGCCGTATACATAGTGTCGAAGGTTGGCGTCTTTGTCATATTCGAATTTTGCGTTTGTTACGTTTCTTTTGCGTTTCATACTCCGATGCCGAATCTTCCACACCGGAAAGCTGCAATTCATCTTTTGCGGAAAATGCTTTCTCCAATCTCATAGTGAGTTGGTCAATCTGGTGTTTCAAATCCTGGATGAGTGATTTTTCCTTGAAGTCGAGCGTTAGTTCGTGCTTATAGGTATCGATCTTTTTTTGAAAAGTTTGAATAGATTCTTTCGTGTTGTCGATCACTTTGGGAATTCGTTTGATGGAGTCGGTCATGTAACGGCCTGCGAGGGCAGGATTCTCATTGAGTTTGCCATCGGCATAATTGTAGATCATCCCGGATGGACCGGAAACGAAGACTTTTGATTGAATGGGGTTATAAAAGAGTTTGAAATCCAAAAGGCTGGCTATCTCCGTTTCCCTGACAACTCCTTTCTGCTTTAACTGGGAAATAGCTGCATGTAATTGCTCACCGGCCTCTTTTTTATCTTCAACTGCTTTGCCACCAATAACTACTGGTGCCTTTTCAATATCGATGAACTGAACTGGTTTCCAATCGGATTCCAGTTTTACCAGCGTAGACTCTTTCTGTTTCAGGTCGCGAGTGTTCATATCAATGTAGAACGATGCTTCCGATTTTCGCTTCAGAAAGACCTGGTAGCTGCGTTCAAGGTCGTATAGTTTCTTTTCCAGCTTCACCTTCTCCAGCAGATCAGTATTGCCACTGAGAAGGGCAACGTATTCTCCGAAGTTCATACCACCCTCCTGATCGAGCGCACCTTCATCAATCTTACGCTGGTCAATGGAACTGTTCTTGATCTGGCTGATGAATTTCTGTTTGTTCGAAAGAATGTTGAACTGGTAGGCATCCAGTGTGCGATTGACAGCATAGACATAGTTCCGAACCGTATTTTCCCTGAACTCCTTCGCTGTCGTGTTGCCCTGCCTGCCACCACGGCCAATGCGTTGTTCAAAATCACTCGGCCGCCAGGGTATGTCGAGGTGGTGCATGGCGATCACCCTTTCCTGTACGTTGACGCCTGTGCCAAGCTTTTTTGTACTGCCGATCAGCACCCGAACATTACCGTTGTTGACATCTTTGAACAACTTTTCCTTTTTGGTTTTGGAGTCGTGATCGTGAATGAACTGAATGTCTTCAGGTGGAAGCCCATGTTGTTGAACCAAGACGCGCTTGATTTCTGCATACAGGTTGAAGCCACTTCCATCCGGTGTACCGATGTCGCTGAAGATGAGTTGTGTCCCCTTGTAACGTTCGCTGTCTTTGTATTCCGAGGCGACCGTTTCACACATCTTTGCCAACTTCCCATCCGGCTCGAACGCATATTTGAGCGAGTCGATCAGGCGCATGTCAATACTCATCTTGCGGGCCAGGTTGGTGGCAATGAGCATGAACGCATTCTTTTCATTTTCACCGAATACAAGGTCAACGTAGGCGGGATTTTTTGTCTTAGTAAAATTGATAAGCTTTTGTGTGTACTCTTGCTGGTCTTCAGTGGGATCAATATTAACCACGATATTTTCAACACGTGGCTTTTCGATCTTCAGATTACCATCGGTAATAACGTGTGTGATTTCTGCATAAAACCGCGCCAACTCCGGAACTTTAATGAATTCCCGGTAACGCTCCTTCAACTTTAATTCGTTCGTCACGGTGAATTCATAAGTGGAACTTTTTCTGGCATACATCTTCGCCCACGCATCGAAGGAGTTGATGTGCAGTTCATTCAGTTTATCGGGTCGTAAATATTTGAAGAGTAGATACAATTCAACAAGGCTGTTGCTGATCGTAGTACCTGACAAGAACGTTGCGCCTTTGTCTCCGGCTTTTTTCTCCTGAATGGTACGGATGGCAAGTTCAAGATTAAGTGCCCGTTGGCTACCGGTAGGATCGCCTAACCCTGCAACTTGCTGATGGCGAGTAGTAAAATGAAGATTCTTGAACGCCTGGCTCTCATCGACAAAAATGTGGTCGAAACCCATCTTCTCAAAGTCCAGTATATTCTCATCCCGCCTGATCGCTGCATTGGCGATCTCAAGCCTTACTTTCAAATTTTGCTTTCGTCCTTCAAGTCCTTTCAATACTCGTTTCGACAATGAACGATCTTCCGATACTGCCTTCAGATCATCTTCGAGATTTTTCAGTTCCTGTTCCAGTATTTCTTTTTTCACGCGCGGTGACTGGGGGATTGCCTGGAACATATCGTGGGTTATGATCACGGCATCCCAGTCGTTAGAGGCAATGCTGGCGAAGAGCCGCTGCCGTTTCTGTTTTGTGAAATCCTTCTGAGGGTCAGGGGCAAGGACTTTTGCTGAAGGATAGGCTTTCAGGAAGTCTTTGGCTACATCGGTTACATTAGCCTTCATGCAAATGATCAACGGCTTTTGTGCAATGCCGAGCCTGCGCATTTCCATTGCGGCCGCGACCATGACTAATGTTTTCCCGGCACCGACCTTGTGGTCAACAATGCCGCCATCCTGCTGAAGCAGCATCCAGATGGCATCTTTCTGATGTGCGCGCAGCGCAAAGTGTTTCAGTCCGGTGAGTTGGAGATGTGAGCCGTCATAGTTACGCCTTACTGCGTTATTGATGTTCCGGTTGTACAGTTCTTCGATTCGCCTAGCAATGTCCTGTCGTGCATTCAAAAAATTCTCAAACTCATCCTTGATCTCTTTGATCTTCATCTCCACGTTCTTCATGCCGTCCTGGTCGGGCTTGTATTGTGGAGGGTTGGTTCCGCCTATCCTGATTTGTAAATACGGCTGGGTGTCGGCCATGGCATACTCCATGATCTTGCTGCCTGAGATCCTGCCATTGTGAATGGTGGCCGCGTAGGTAATGTTCTCTTCGTTGCTGTACCCTGATACTTTCACGAGGTACTGGTCGGTGGATTCGAGGTATTTGATATCCGTCTTTTCTTTGAACAATTGCTCGGCAAAGCTTTCGTAGATGTCGATAGGTATCCAGCGTTCGCCCAGGTTGATATCAATCAGCTCACGTTTGAGGAAAACCGGCTGAACTTCTTTCAACCGTTCAAGATGTGTCTCAATGTCTTTGTCGGTGAGTTCAGGAAATTGATTTCTTTGACCGGAGTCTTTAAGATTTTCCCAGGCTTCAATCTTCTGCACAATGTTGCCGCTGAGAAATTCATCTTTGGTAACGTACCGGTTTACCTGGCTTTCGATGTCGCGGAATAAAAGTTCCTGGTCAAAGCCTTCACGGATGATCTCGTCCCTACTCTTCTGCATGAGCGAAGCGATGAACTCCACATGAATGCCGTTGTGTGCATTGAGCGAAAGCAAGACAGCATCTTTCAGCGATTCCGGTTTGGCAAAAGTTTTTTCTACGTTGTTAACCTGCTTTGAAAAAATATCCGCTTTGACATAGCGGTTATTCTCAACGCGCTCAAGGGAGAGTACTTTAAATCCTTCCGCATCGAACAGGATCAGCTTTTTGTTGGAAGGATGATTCAGATTTCCATAGCGGAAGGTGAACAGGTCATACTGGTTGTTCAGTTCTGCCCGGTATGCCTTCATGTTTTTCTCGTCACCATCCAGTTCGGATTGCACGAGACGCACGAGACTGTTGCGCAGTCCTGTAAAATGAAAGGCATGGTCGGTGTCCTTAATGACCGGCTCAGGATTGATGATCTTTGCCGTTCCCGAGTAGTCGATTATACCCACCTTTCCCTGATGGATGACCAGGTTTCCTCGTTTCAGGATGTCGTAGTCGGGATGATTGCGCGGCAATACAATAGCGGAAGATGGAACCGATTCACCTTCGGTTACTGTCTTTGCAACGACCTTATGTTCCAACTGCCGGAAACCCTCATCGATTAGCTGAGCGATAGACTGCCGGAAATCATTCTCACCAAATCCTTCTCTTGGAAGCATGTTGAGCGAATCGTGCTGGTACTGACCACCGGCCGTGAATGTACCGAGGGCATTTCCGCTGTTGGATTTGTAGTAAGCATTGATGTTGACATCAACTGATAATCCCTTGTCATCGGGCACATTGATTTTCTCCGACTCAATGAAAAGTTTTTCTGAGGGCGATGCATTTCGTTTTTGTGAGTTCTTTCGAAGCAAGATAATGTCCGTGACTGGATATGTTCCGGATTCTGCAAAGGTGTCATAAGGCAGTCGAATGGTCGAGATCAGATCAGCATTCTTCATTAGGTGCTCCCTGATCTCCCGGTTGCCCGGACTATCCATCAGACCATTGGTAGAAATGAAGGCTAGGATTCCCCCATTCTTTAAATTATCGAGCGATTTGATGAAGTAATAATTGTGGATGCGTGTAGTGGCTTTGATCTTCACCGGCACCGCTTCACGGAAGATCTGATCATCATACACGCTGGTACTTCCGAATGGAATGTTGCTGACCACCAGGTCGAAGTTTCTGTTCTTAAAATTCTCATATCCTGAATGAATGACTTCAATGTCCGGGTGTAACTTTTTCAATGCCTCAGAAGCCAGGAGGTCTTTTTCGATTGCCGTGATGGAGTCTTGTGGAAAATACTTCTTCAGCGCGTTCACAAAATTTCCAGTCCCTGCGGCTGGTTCGAGGATAGAGTTAATGGACTCGTTGTTGCGTTGGATGGCTTCAACTATAGGCTCTGTTATAAATGCCGGAGTATAAAAGGATGTGAGTATACTGTTCTTCAGGGAAGACACCGCTTCATCATAGAGGTTGCCAAAACGATCTCTCAAAAGTTCGTGGAATTTTTCGACCTCCTGCTGATACCGTAAATCTTCAGTGCTCCATGAGGATCGGTTGTCTAATGGCAGCAGCAGTTCTTTAAGGGCACCAAAGCCATTGAACTGCATCTCTGTAAGCCTGCCATTGGATTGACCTGGTATGAGCAATTCTTCCAACAGTACCAGCCCGTTTTCATACGCCTGTCGTTTCGAAAACTTATTCATCGGTTTCGCTGATTCCGGCCAGACATTCCTTCAAGGCGATTTCTTTTGCTTCGGCTTCATCATAGCCGTTGTGCATAGCAGTCTCGAGCACTTCGAGATAGATGTCGACCCTATGGCTGATGAACTCATCCTCCGTCATCGTGCCGAGGATGAATTTCCAGTGTTCTTCCGATAAATCTTTCATAACCGCGCGGATAACACGACTTACCGGAAAATCGAGGTTGGATATTTCGTTTGCGTTGTTCATGGTTGAAAGGGTAAAGACCGAAGATCAGACCACGGAAGAATGGTCTTTAAGTACAAAAGCGAAGATGGGATTCTATCCATTGTGAAATTCACAAGTTGGTGCCAAGGTGGGTAGTTTAATTGGTGACCATACGATTTTGAAAGAAGAGATGGATCGCTACAATATCCAATGGGTTTACTTAAATTGATGAGTGTAAGGAAATGTAATTAGAGATGCATTTAAAGAAAATTAATCTTCTGCCCGAACTTAATGACATTGATGTTAAGACTGTGATAAAGATGTTGAGCATTGAAAATGAACCTTTTTACCTGGATGTTATAGCAGATAAAAACGCTGAGTATGGCAATTGCTTTCTTAATGTCTTTGCGAAAATCGCCAGAGAAAAAGGTACTATAATTTACGGTTGGCATTTTTGCAAACATGAATACATGGTAGAGGCGGAGTTTCACGGAATTTGGAAATCCCCACAAGGACAATTAATTGATATAACTCCTTCGGTAAATCCAAACCTAAACAGGTCGTTATTTGTCATCGATGAGGTAAGAGTATTCGAAGGAAAGCAAGTGGACAATTTTAGATTGAATATCACGAACAATGAATTAGTAGATGATATTATTGAGGTGGAACAGGCCCGATTCCGTTTCCTAAACAAGGACAGTCGTGATAACATTCTGGGGCGATTAGATTTAAATCAAAGTGAGCAGAGAGTTTGGGAATTGATCGAGTTTTATGCTGCCTCGCTTGAACAACTGTATTTCAATAGGTGGACGATAGCAACCAAATGCTTTTGTGGGACTGGTCTTTCCTACAATGAATGCCATCGTAGGATTTTTAAGCAAGTCATGCTATCAATCTAATGGACTAATTAAATAAGTATGGCTGTAAAATTCTTAGCCGACCAGAACTAAGCTTCAAATCAGAAGCACCCAATTGGATACTTGCCTATTCGCTGCCCAGTCTATTTGTAAACCTCTCTTTAAGGATGTCCAAAAATGGTGTCTGGCTTCTCTTGCGAATGCGCATATCCTGAAACGTCCGGTAGTAATCCCCGAGGCTGATATTGAACACATCTTCAAACGCAGAGGCGATTACTTTGATGTTGGCTGTTCCGTTGTTAAAAACGTCTGCACTGTGCAGTGCATAAATTATTTCGATCAGGTCAGTTTTCGAACCCGTCCAGGTCAGGGTTGTGGATGTATCGGTTGAACGATCAGCCTGTGACTTTTTTAGCAATTCAAGAATGTACTTTTTCAACAGTTCAGTCGCGAGAATTTTAGCCAGCTTCGTATCATATCCTGTTGAAAACTTTTCGTCCCTGTCAATCGATTTATGATTCTGTTGGTTGAGGGTGAAATAGTGCTTGTCGAGATACGTGGTGTTGGTCATGCAATACTCATAGAATTCAAGATTCTTTTGAACGAACCGCTCAAGTTGCTGAAGGATTTTATAGTAGTTTGCCTGTCTTGTCTTCACATCCTTGAATGAATCAAACAGCTTGAGTGCAAATATTTTTTTATAGTAGAAGAACTGGCTGAGGAAGACCGGTTTTACTTCCTTGAAAAACGTGACCTCTTCTGACTCAGAAGCAAACTTGTAGGTGCTGGAAAATTGCTTCAGTTCAGTGATGATCTCACGTATGAAAGTCAGGGCGTGACCGACCTTTAGTATTTCATTCTGGTCCGCATCGAATTCCTCCAGCCGCTCTTTCATGCGGCTTTCGAGTTGTTTTGAGTATGTCAGTATATCCATGGCCTAAAAAATTTTCATTTCTTCAGTTTATCTTCCACAATCTGATCGATCTCCTTCTTGATTCGGAAGTAGTTCTCCTGTATTTCATAGGGCGTGATCTTCCGTATGGCGGGAATGGATCGGTAATTTTCTTCTTCCCTGCGAATGGCCGCATGGTCATTTAATATCTCGGCATGAAATACCTTCAGGTCGATCTTTTGATCGGGATCATCTGCCACCGTTCCCACAAATTCACCGGATGATAGTGTGGCAATCTTTGATGGCGGTATGGCCGAATCAAGTTGGGTGGACCGGCTGATCGAAGTATCCGAAGCATTGATAGAAATGCTCTCCCGCTCCTGAACAATCTTTCCGAAACGCTCTGACAGAAGTTTGGCGGTTTCACCCACAACCTGTCCGCTGATCACGTTACCCACGATATTCATGATCACTTCAGCTTGATCACGGCCATAATCTTTCTTCAACTGACTATAGTCTTGTACCGCCAGGCATGTAGCTACCTTGTTGGCGCGAGCTGTTGCTATCAGGCTATCAATGCCGTTGAAGTATATCGTAGGGAACTCATCGAAGATCAGACTACACTTCTGCTGGTTTTTTTTGTTGACTAGTTTTATTACGCGTGAAATGTAGAGCGAAAGCACCGCTCCGTATATCTGCTGCTTCTGCGGATTGTTGCCCACGCAGACAATCTTGGGTTCTTTTGAATTGTTAATATCAAGGGTGAAGTCGTTACCTGAGAGAACATAATATAGTTGTGGTGATGATAACCGCGCCATGCCGATTTTCGCGCTGGCAATCTGGCCCTCCAACTGCTCCATCGCTTCATTTCGGAAGGCCGATTCAAACGGGTTAATCAGCACCTCAATTTCCGGTTCGGTTCTAAGGAGTTTGAATAACTTGGGATAGTCAAGTTGCATCAGTTCGATTACATGTGGAAGCGTGCAGTATTTACCGTCTTCATACTTTCTCAAAAACCAGATGATGGCCGTCACGAAGTTGATGGGTGATTCCACGAAGAAGTCGCCCTGTTTTTTGATCCAGTCGCGGTTGAGCCCCAGCATGATCGTGCGGGATGACTCTGTAGCATCGGTGATGTCTTCCATGGTGGCTGGGTCAAGAGGATTGCATCGGTGAGAACGCGAGAGGTCTTCAAAATTGATCACATAAAACCTGGGCAGAACAGGATACTTCCGGGCGTTTCTCAATAAGGTGTTATAAGCAATCCTCGACAGGTCATCGTATTTGAAATCGTAGATGAACATAGTGAAGGCTTTACGAATGTGCTGGGTGATAATATGTCTGATAACGAAATACGATTTACCTGCACCAGGTGTCCCGATCACCAGCAATGACCTGAAAGGGTTGATCACATTGATCCAACTTGTGCGTCTTTTGCCTCTAAGATTATAGGCTGTTGGCAGGTTAATGGAGTATTCGTTTTCAAGCAGTCGTTCCTCCTGCGGAAAGGATTCATTCATCCTGTTGAAAATGTCCTTCCTGAAATTGACTTTGATCAGGCGCGACAACCACGTGCCACCGGTAAGCATAAGCAGATAACCCAAGAACGTAAGGCCGATGTATAATCCCACCAAGACGATGCTTTCAAATGGAGCCAGGAGTATGAAGTGGCAGAGAAAGAAGACTATGAGTCCGATGATGATGTAAAGGACAGAAGTCCTTAGATTGATCTGTTCATCTTTCTTTCCTTTAGCCCCGATCAACGAAACGGCAAGTAACCCGAGTGAGATCAGCTTGGCGTGATAAACACTTTTGAATATTCCGGTATTCTTGAGTCCATAAATAATCCGGTCAACAAACTCCGATGTGAGTCCCCAGCCTTCAAAGACCCGGTAGCAAAAGAAATAGAGATGGAATAACAACACCACTACACTTAAGAGCCTGATGAAGTCGATGATCTTTCGTAAAGCTTGTTCGTTCTCGCCTGTACTTGCCATAAGAAATCATTTAAAGTGACCGACCTTTTCTCTTTCTTTTCTTCCTGCGTTTTTTCATCGCTGCTTCCGGTGATGTGAAGTCGTATGCTTGTGCTGTCACAAGGTCTTTCAGAAGTTCATTTACATGAAGGTCAACTTCACCCGTATGTTGTACTTCTGCATGAGTAGACTGTGGCTGAATACCAGACGAGGTAGTGTCGGGAGCCTGAGTTAACTGTTCAAGAATTGCCTTTGCACCGTACGCTTTGCCAAGGTCACTGCCATTGAAGACCACCTTATTCCTGTTGTCCACGAACGTGATCCCATAAATTCGGCCTTCGTCATTTTCGCGAAACAGCACAAACACGCCTTTATTGGAAAGCGTCTTAGCGAACGCATCTTTTGACAGCGGCTTTTTTAGGACTTGATCGATAGTGGATTTCAAGCCTTCACGAAAAGGTTTTCGCAGGGCTTCATTCAGCTTGAATTGTTTCTCAAGATTGACCAGAATTGGTTTGCCATAAATTGAACTGGCCTTGATAGGAACACCAATCTTTTTGCCTTTTTCATCAAGCAGACTGTATAGCAGTCCTTTCTTGTTGTGCATTTGCGTGCCCTCTGCTCCACGATCCGCGACTATATTGAATTGCTTTAGTATCGCATTCAACTCAGGCAATGATGTGTATTTGTACGACCGCGTGACCATGCGTATCACATTGGATATGCTGCGTTTGGTTTCTGATTTGCCATATACTGCTTTCTCAATCTGAATGGGTTCCATCTCCCGTTTCTTGCTTCGGCCTTCTGCACGGACTAATCCATACGCAACCTCTATTTCCTTTCTCGCTTTTTCCGACTGGTTTCTCCCGATGTTGTGAATATCGATTCGCTTGCCATCACTCTGCACGTTAGTTGTAATGATGTGTACATGGGGATGTGCTGCATCAGTATGCCGGTAAACGAGACAAGGTTGTTCACCAAATCCGATTCGAGTCATGTAGTCGGAGGCAATGGTGTGTAACTGTTCGTTGGTCAGTTTTTCAGTTACATCGAAGTTCAGGGAGATATGAATAGCATTCGTGCGTACCTTCTGATTTAAGTCTGTGACCTTGCGGAAGCGGTTAAGTTTGCCGTTTTTTTGGTCTACTGGGAGCATTTACTCTGATGGTGATATTTACTGCGTACATCGTTGTCATCCTTCAATTCAGTGAAGAAATACCCTGCGCCTGCGGAGGAGTTTTGCAAAGCCTTGGGTGGAAAGAACATCTCATATTTAACATTGTATTCAGCCTGATCGCACTAACTGGTGTGTTGCTTGAACTAGATAGTAAACGTCACTCAGTTATTCAAAAGAAATCCGTATGAAAAGGATATACTATTTCAGTATCGCTATTTGCTTTGTGATAGGACTCCTACTAGTAGGTGGCTTATTCCTTCATTCGCGTGAACGCGACCTTCATATCCATTCGTTTGATAGGACGATAATGCCAGTAATAACAGAACCATCAAAAATTCAATACATTCGATTTAATTCATACTACCTGGCGGGTATCAGTGGGAAAAGAGTATTGTTGGGCAATTACACTGCTCCTTTACATCTTCTTCAAATCGATACGGCATTTACTGATACGACCTCAGTCGAGCTTCAATTAGAAGACTCTGAGAAGCTAAGTGCAACTGCACGCCTAATGATTGAAGATTCCCTTTTCTACATCATAGATGGCAGTGTACCCGGAATCTTCAGAGGTAGAATTGGCGAATGGAACGCTGAGCGGTTTATGTATGATAGTGTGTTTTTCAGAACAGCGATACCTGTGTTGGCAAATAGCTTTGCCTTCCTCGCCATTGGGAAAGCACAGGAGAATGTTCTTGGTATTTTGAGAAACGAACCTCCACATGTCACCGTTTTTGATACATATCTTGAAAGGCAAATTGACGGAATTTTTTGTACTGACGGACAACTCTTGCGCAGTCGTGATCCCGACTATATTATTTACTTGTATCGGTTCAGGAACGATTATTTGTTGTTGAATAACAATATGGATATCATCGCTAAGTTGAAGACAATTGATCCTATTGATCGCGTGCGCATCAAACCTTACAAGGTTACTTCAGACAATAGCATCATGCTGGCAAGCCCCACCAATTACGTTAATCAAAATGCTTCTGTTTATAACGGTTACTTATTTGTTCATTCGAATATCCGAGCGAGAAATGATAAGGCAAAAGATTTCTTGGAAGCCGCAACAATCGATGTTTACGATTTGCAAAAGCCAGGTTATGCTTACAGTTTCTACTTACCTTCTTTCCAGGGAAAGAAGCCAAAAGATTTTATTGTTTTGCGGAATATGATTGTTGCACTTTATGATCGCCATGTGATCAAATACGGGTTGAGATTAATGGCGAACGTGGAGTCACTCTAAGATACACTGATCAGTATAGCCATGGTTGCAACCGTGCAAGGGAAAACCGAAACCCTTTAAAAGTAGGTAAACTTAATTCTAAATGTTATGAAAAGATTCCGTCTTTTTCTCACTCTGCTCGCCTTCTTGGGAGCAGGTGTTGGTGTGTTTGCTACTGCGGTAACCGCAGAAGATGCTTTTGCAACCTCTTACCGCATTCAGGTAAGCACACCGTGTGACACTATTGTTCAGGACGACAATTGTGTGACCTCCGGATCCACCACGTGCAAAGTTCGCACTGGTGCAAACCAAGGAAAGGAGATCCACCTGTTTGACGATCAAACTATGTCGTGTCAATCGTTGTTCAGGCCTTAGTTCAATGGATGAATCATGGAAAGGAAGTTCGTGCTTCCTTTCCTGATTTGCTTCCTTAGTGAGGCATGTCTCGCAAGACAAGGACTTTCATTGGAAGGAGATCTCTCACCAGATTCAATCCATTTTTGCGGATTTCCTTACGAACATGCTCCAGGTTGGATAAATCACCATCGATATCAATACGAATATTTCGCGTTATACCCGTTGAGTCCAGTAAAGCATCCGTTGCGTTATAAACATCAATGGTACTTAATAAGTGTCTAGGTTTACCGCTAAAAATCTTTAGCGTGGCGTGATCAAGATACACTGAGTCTTTTGCATCATTAGCATATTTTAGTTTATTCGGGTCACCTACGACAAGCTTCCAATATGGCATTTCGCGGACTTCCACAGTAGCCTCGTACCCAAAGTAATTCATTAAATCCTTCTGCATGAATTGCATTACGAAATCCTCCGTTGCTTTTTCTTTTGGCACTATTAGACTATAATCATAGCATCCCTTCCCGAATATTCTACAACTATCAATCGAATTTAAGGATTGGATTTCCACTTCAACCTTTGGCGACAGCAAATGGTATAATGAATCTCCCATACCCCAGCGTATTGTTCCTAGGTATGCGTACTTATAAAGGTCGAGTAGTGAAGCACCCATCACCTGGAATTGTCCATGGGAAATTTGCTCTCGCAATGTCCGAGTAAGTGAATAATGGTAGTTCGTATCGGCTTTTGACAAAAGCGAGCGGTAAAGAAAATCGGTAGACTCTCCACCATTCCCATCAATCCGAAGTGGTTTGTTTCTATAGAAAAATGGCTTTATCTGCGCATTGTATGCATTAGACTTAGGTTGAAATTCAACCTGCTTTCCGGCAAGCAGATCAGCAATAGATTGTGAGAAAGAGATATCGACAAAGGTGACCGCATGTACAATACCATCCGGCCTAAGAATAACAACATGTGGTATCGCAGCTTTTCCAACGAATCTTCTGAACAGGCTCTCATCATAAGCAATGGATAGTCTATAGTTGTACTGCTTTCTGAATTTTTCATAAAGTTGCCGTGTATTTTTATTTCGTTCATCATTGTTCGCGATAAGCATAACCTGAAGACGATCAGAAAATGTTGACTGTATTTCGTTCATCCTCTTAAAACCCTGCACAGCAGCCGGGCAACCATCTGCCCAAAAGTAAAGGATGAGCCACTTGCCACTGAAGTCTGTCAATGAGGCGCTTTTCTTTTTGTAATACTCTACTTTTTGTAAAGAAAAGGTAGGGCACATTTGCCCTTCAACGGGATAGTCAGGAGTCTGTGCTCGAACTCTTTTTGAACATACAAAAGCCACGATCATCAAAAAAATTAAGGCAAAGAAATATCTGTAAAACATGATGTTGTTCTATTAATGTGATAAAGAAAATATGTGCTAGATCAGTATCCTGGGTTCTGTGGTTGCAACAGTGGGTTAATAAGCAGTTCAGATTCAGGCAAAGGGAATAAAATGTCTGTCGCTTGCCAACCGGCTTTAATAGCAGTCATTACCACATCTGCCTGTCCTGTTCGGATCAGGTCGTACCAGCGATGATTCTCGGTAAATAACTCTGATCTGCGTTCATGTTCTATCCTGATTAGAAGTTCCTCTTTATTAATGCCAGGGGAAGTGTCTGAAATCAGCGGCAGTTCAGCTCTCAATCGAAGTTTATCGAGATCATTAATAGCTCCAGTGAGATTATTCATGTTTGCTCTTGCCTCTGATCGCACCAGGTACAACTCTGCCAGTCGCATCACTACCGAATATTCAACTGATGCCGATGTTGGAACTTTCTGTTTATACTTGAATGGAAAATACCAGATATTCACACCGTCTGAAAAACTTCCTGTCCACCGTTCTTTTCTTTTGTCACCAGTTTCAAAATGACTGACAAGGTCCAGAGAAAGTGAAGCAATGTTTGGTGCACCGGTTAATATAAAGTAACTGCCTTCCACAGCATTCTGACCTGAATTGGAAGGCATCCATTGCCAGATAGCTTCGCGGCTGCTCTTCAAAAAAACATCATCTAGATTGGCAGCCAATTCAAACAAAGCGGTGTTGCTGATTACTATACTTGATTCCGCTTCTGCCTTTTCCCAATCTCCGATATAAAGATATACGCGCGCCAAAAATGCAGATGCAATCCATTTGTTTACACGTACCCGTTCATTTTTTGAGTACGAGTAGTTTTCTGCAAGCTTTTGTTTCGAATTTTCCAGATCTTCTAATACTCTGCCCAAAACGGAAGACCGCGGCATACGCGAAACCTTAGCATTCTCTCTGTAATCTGTTGTTGTGATATATGGTATGTCACCGAAAAGATTGGCGAGATGAAAGTGTGTATATGCCCTGATAAAAAGAGCCTCACCCTCCAATTGATTTTTAAGAGATTCACTAACACCTGATGCACCATTTAATCCAGCGATAATAGCGTTGCTCTGATAAATGATATTGTATGCAACTGACCAAATGGCTGATAGGTTCGGATTTATAGGAGTTAAGTTGCTGTTATAAAATTCACGTATTTGTTCGTTTGTTGCGGCAGCAGGCACGAGTTCATCTGAGGCAAATCCATTAAGTACAATTATACTTGACGCTCCCGCACCAAGGAAACTACCTGTCAATCGAACATACACCGCAGACATGGCCGCATTTGCTGTTGCATCACTTGTAAAAACAGTTTCACTCACCAGACCGGTTTTTGGAGGGTCGACTTCAATGAAGTCTTCACAAGCCATTACCGAGCCGATCATTAGGATTAGCATTATTCTGGAAACCTTTATGTTAAGTCGTATTTTGTTCTTGTTGTCTTTCATACTCATCAAGATTAGAATGTTAATTGAATACCCGCGATCAGCGTTCTCAAAGGAGGTAGCACAGCACGTCCGTAATTTTCCGGATCAGGTCCGATATAGCTTGTCATTGTCCATATGTTTTGACCCTGGATATAGAAATTTACCTTCGTATCCCGTGTCCAGGCCTGTGGCAATGTGTAGGCCAGCGAAACATTTTTCAACCTGATGAAAGATGCATCTACAATTGTTGCATTACTCAGACTATAGTTGTAGAATGCTGTTGCGGCTGCTTCATCGTACCCAGCGGTGTACCGTTGAAATGCATAATTAGTGGCATCAGTTCTCCAGTGGCTTAATACCTCGACCGGCTGGTTACGACCGCTTCCAACTGGAATGTCAGAGTTGGCAAAAAAACCGGGAGCCGTTTGTCGAACGAATTGAATAAAAATATCCAACTTCAGCCCCTTGTATGAGAAGCTGTTATTCAGGCCGCCATACATAGTTTGACCAATAGGCATTATTGCTTGCCTGTCAAGCGAATTGATTCCGCCATCGCCATTAGTATCCTCGAACTGAAATAATCCAGTGACCGGATCAATTCCGGTATAGTTATACCGCTTGCTGATGTTCAAAGGCTCGCCAATGGCAAAGGAGTTTCGATAGGTGGAACTTTGAAGATCAGGGAACTCAACCAGTTTATTTTTTGGAAATGTCATGTTGAAGGAAGTCTTCCATTCGAAGCGTTGTCTTTTAATATTGATAGATGACAAGTCAATTTCGATCCCTGTATTTTGCACAGTGGCTGGCAGGTTGCTTCGTATGGATGCAAATCCGGTAGTTGCCGGTAAGGTGTACCCGAGTAATTGATTGGATGAACGATTGTTGAAGTAAGCAGCGCTGATCACGAACTTGTCTTCGTTGAAACCTAACTCCAGAGCCACTTCGAATTTCCGGTTCACCTCCCACATGAAATCTGGATTGAATAGCCTAACAGGACCTAGACTGGCAACTCCCTGATATGTGCCTCCTGTAGCATAACTGTCCAGATACTCGTAGTCACCAATCTGGTCATTGCCTGTGGTGCCATAGCTAGAACGAAGTTTTCCGAAGCTAAGAATTGGAAGTTTGCCTAATAGAAAGGCTTCCCGTGTAAAGACCCAACCGAGGCCCACGGCACCAAAGTTGGCAAATTGCTTGCCTGGGCCGAAACGGCTTGAGCCATCTCTGCGCCCCGTCAGGTTGATAAAATACTTGCCATCCCATTCGAAATTCACTCGACCGAATAGCGCGCTGTAACGATATTGCCTGTAATTGTATTGTGAGATTGTTTTGAACGAAGCAGCAGCAATATTTTCAATCAAGGCATCTGAACTAAAACCGACCCCTACTTGTACCGTCTGCTCCGATATCTGTTCCTGAAAGGTAGTACCGATAATGGAAGAAAGTTTGCCCTTGGAAATGTCGCGACTGTAGAGTAATTGTGGCTCTGCAATCCATGATTTAACCTCATTTGAATTAATCTGAAGTCTTGAAATGGCTGGCGTAAGACCAAAGGCCGGATTGGTTGCCTTTGAAGGAAACATGTTCCGATCTCTGAATTGCACGGTATTAAACCCCATACTCGATTTAATCTCAAGACCTTTCAAAATCTTGTAACTAACAACTGCATTGCTCAGCAAATTATTGGAGTTGGCTTTATACTTGTTCTCCAATGCTGCGAGCGGATTGGTCCAGGTAGAATTCTCCCAATTAAGATTTCCTTGTGTATCGTACAGCGCAGGTGCATTGGGAGCCAATGTGATTGCCAAGGAAGTGAAGTCGTTGTTGAGTAGGTTATTTTTATCCGCCACGTAGCTGGTGGAAAATGACGCATTGAGTTTGTTATCACTCGACCGGTGACTGACGGACATGTGAGCGGAACCCTTGGAGTATCCGAAATCCCCCGGAAATACCGTGGTTTGTTTGTGATAGCTCCCACTAATAATGAACTGGGTTGAAGCATTACCGCCCGACAAAGATGCCTGTGTACTGGCATTATGTGCTGTTCCACCAATGAGGACGTCCTGCCAGTCGGTATATCGGCTCTGGTTCCAGGTGTCATTTACGTCATAGTCCCAATCGTTTGGAGCAAGATTATCATTCTGAAATGCCTCTTTCCGGATGGCGAGATATTCCTCTGTATTCAACAGATCCATTTTTCGGGCAATCTGGCTAATACCGGTATTCAAATTTATGTCTAGTCGCGTTTTCCCGGAGCTTCCTTTTTTGGTAGTGATCAGAACAACACCATTTGCACCGCGCGACCCGTAAATGGCCGTGGCATCAGCGTCTTTGAGTACTTCGATGCTCTCAATGTCATTGGGGTTTAACGAATTAAGTGGACTAATACCAAATGATCCATGAATACCACCCGAAGTAGTGGTTGATGACAGCGAGCTAGAACTATAGGGGACCCCATCGATAATATAAAGTGGTTCATTACCACTTTCAATACCATTCCTTCCACGAACCCGCACCTCAAAGCCACTTCCTGCTAACCCAGAGAATTGCTGTATATATACACCAGCCATCCTGCCTTGCATGGCCTGAAGCGGATTTGTCACAGGTTGGCGATTAATTTCCTCCTGAGTTACCCTGCTAATGCTACCGGTTTGGGTCAACCGAGTTGTTGTATAATACCCTGCGTTCACAACCACTTCATTCAAACTCGTAACATCCTCCTGCAGCGTTATATCGATGACACTTCGTCCACTTATGGGTACCTCGATGGATGCATAGCCAATGAATGAAAAAACAAGTATGTCATTGTCTTCGGCACCCAGGCTGTATTTTCCTGTGGCATCGGTTGTTGTTCCATTCAATGTTCCTTTTACGAGCACGTTCACACCCGCCATCGGTGTTTGGGTAGAAGCTTCGGATACTGTTCCGGTTATTTGAATCAACGCACGATGCGCACTACCATTAGTACCTTCATGAACTGACGACTGTCCTTTGTTTCCTTCACCGTTAGCCTTTTTTAACGTAATGGCTGCTTCCTTTTCATGCACTTTGTACGATATTTTGCGTGGTGCCAGCAACTCATCTAACGCTTCGCGTAGTGTGCGCTTGTCAATATTGAGCGACACGTTGGGTTCATCTTGCAACTGGTTGATGCTGTAAGCAAATTTCACTTTCGCAATAGCTTCAATTTCGTGCAGGGCTTTTTCAAAAGGCAAATCGGTAATGCTGATGGATACTTCCCTGTCCAACAGTTGCGCGTAGTTAGTGTGGGCTAGTGTAACTCCGCATAGGGTGATGGCTATTATTCCCTGGACCGCGCATATTTTCATAACCTTCCAAAGTTTTGCGGTAAAACTTTTTTTCATAACTTTCATTGTTTTGTACTGGTTTCGTTAACTGAAATAAGACAAAGCAACCTCGCATCAACCCCGGCAAAGGGTTGTGTCACAGCAGAGGGCAATAAGCAGGAGTGGTCGAATCACTCCTGTTTTATTTTTACGTTGAATCGAAAAGTGGGGGGAGACTCGGTTTCATAGTTAATCGGGTTTAGGTTCTTACTTACATCCCGTACCGGTAATCGTTACGGTGTTATCTTTGATGGAGTAGGTTACATCCAACACTTCGGTAATCAACTGCAATGATTTTTCCAGAGATTGATCGGTGAAATCCGCAGTAATCTGGCAGTCGCGTATTTTCTTATCGGATAGTTTTACGGATACATTGAACTTGCTTTCTATCCGATTGATCACCTCATCCATCCTGTTGTTTGTGAATTGCATGTTGTAGTCTGTGTTCTCGGTGATGGTGGCGATATCTTGCTGGTTCGTTGAAAGTTTTTCAAACTCTCCATTGCTTTTGTAGATCACTTTTTCCTGCGGTAATACATCGATCCCTTCTGTATTTGCCGAGGAGGAGAGGTTTACTTTTCCGGTGAGTACGGTTAACTCCACCTGCTCCGGGTTTGTTTTGATGCTAAAACTTGTGCCCAGCACTTTTACTTTTACATCGCCACACTGCACAATGAAAGGATGACTGGCGTCTTTCACTACTTCGAATAGCGCCTCGCCTTCAAACGTGGCATAGCGCGCGCCATCATTTTGCTTCTGGTAGTACATCACTTTACTTTCACTATGCATCCACACCAGCGAGCCATCATTCAGAATGATTTTTTCAATGCCATTTTTCGATACTACTTCAAGTTGGTTTTCAGGCGATGCAGTGAAGTACCACACCGTGTAAGACACGAGTAAAACGATCACCAGCGATGCGGCTATCCGCAACATCCAACGGTCAAGGCCCGCTTTTCGCTTCGGGCGCATGGCCACCACATCATCAACCGTGGCTTGACTGCTGGTGAGTTTCTGGAATATCCGGGCTTCATCCTCGTCACTCAATTCCAGGTCGGTGTTATCTTCGGTCTTCATCACATCGAGCCAGGCTTCTATTTTTTTTCGTTCCTGTTCGGAGACTTGCCCCGTAACATAACGCTCCATTAATTGGTCAAAATCTGATTTTTGCATGGGCAACCGTGGTTTAATAACGTATCTACTAATTTAAGCAAGGGTTTGCCTCTTTACATTAAAAAGTGACGGTATCTGAGGCTTTACGTATTCTGTCGAGGGCTAAAAAATACCGTTTATAAAGGCCAATTGGAGGGAGAATGATTATTCTGCCGGTTTGTAAATCTTATCGTAGGAGGCTCGCAGGTGGTTGAAGGCCTTGAATATATAGAGTTCGGCAGTTCGTTTGTTGATGTTCATGCGACTGGCAATTTCCCCGTTTGACAAGTTTTCTGTGATGCGCAACCGGATGGCTTCCTGGCACCGCTCCGGAAGGCCATCGAGATTTTGAAGAAGTCTTGCATGCACCGTTTCCGGATCATGGCTCTGTTCTGCCTCCAGCATGTCGTACGCTGTTTCAAATGCCGTGTAGTGTTCAACAAATTTTCGCTTCACATCACGGTGGTTGAAAGAGCGGATAATCATGTACCGGATAGAGGTAAACAGATAGTGCCTGAGTGAAGTAATGTTTAGTGATTCTTTTCTTGCCAGGAGCGACTCAAAAACATCGTGCACCATTTCTTCACAGTCTTCTTTTGCTTGTACGCTCTTTCGCGCATAGCGGTAAAGGTCTTTGGCATACCGGTGATAGATCACCTCAAACGCACGCTCATCGCCCAGTTTGAACAGGTCCACCAGTTCCGTATCCATATGGTTGAGGTACGGATTCAAGGCTTGGTAAAAGTTGGGTAAAAAGAAAAGTCCATGCGCTGGAAGGCGAAACCAGGCATGGACCATGTGGGCTCCTTATAAATACTTTTTACCAGGAGGTACGCAACAATTATACGAAAACACCCGCGGAGTGCGAGTGTTGAACCGGGCGGCATAAAAATAAGTGCGGGGCTTTGCCTGAGGCTGCAAATACCTATTCGGTAAAACGTAGTTGAACACGTCTCAATGTAAACTAATAGAGTAAGTGCCAGAGGAAACCCCATTTCATTTTTTATAAGAATGTCTTTCAAATTTCAATGTGGATTTTGGCCTAAACAACCGAATTTTGGCATAGTTTAGGAGATTTTGTGTAGCTTTAGGATCAGAAATCTGTTAAAACGAATAAGGTATGTCGCACTTAAAAGTACTCAGGGAGGTTAATAATTATACACAAGAATACGTTGCCACTAAAATTGGTGTTGATCAAAGCACCTATTCGAAAATCGAGCGCAACCCAAAAAATCTTAAAGCTGAGCATGTCGAAAAGTTGGCCGAACTTTACGATGTCGGTGTGGCAGATATTTTATCTTCTGAGGGATTGACGATCCATTTTTCTGGTCACATTGAAAAGAATAATGGCTACGTAAATAATAACTACGAGATGCAACGGGAGGTATTGGATAAAATCTATGCTGTGAAGGATGATGAGATTAAAACTTTAAAAGAGCAAGTTGAGTATTTACAAAAGCAGAATGATCAACTTTTGAAGATGTTGGAATCGAAAGCATAAATCTGATGTTCTCGTCAGCAAGAGATTAAAGCTAATCATTTGGGTCGCTCATCCTCCCACATGTAAGGCAACGTACTCCGCTCCATGGACCCAGACTTCCGCAATAAGGACATGTCCAACTCACATCAGGGTTACGTGACGTTGGAGTTACTCCTACCAAGTGCCCATTCGAAACAACCGCCAAGTTATTGTTTGTGCTGATAACCTTCCATTCGCCAGCAATTTTGATTCGAATTTCAGAGGTCTTGGTCTCAACTTCCTGAGTATTGCAAGTATCTTTCAATAGCAAAATTAAATCTTCATTTGTGATATAATTTTGTTCTAAGTCGGAAACAATCTTTCCTATGATTTTGTCCTTGGTTCTTTTTACAACAAGTTTCTGATATGTATTTCTTGCTTGATCACTCTTTTTGATAACATCAGTTATAAATGCAAGGAAAGCAGGAGAATTGTTAAAGATAGTATGACCCTTTTTACTATTGCAGTTATTGTGAGTGGGTACCCAATTGCAGAAATCATTAATCTTAAATGTTTCGGGCAATAAGTAATTATTCTTTATTCTCTGAAATTCTTCTGGCTTATCAGTCAAACTCTCTGGTAGTAAGTGGTCAATGGAAACATGCATTAATTCCAAGGGTACACCACACCAGTAACATTTGAATCCGTGTGTTTGCCAAACGGAGTATTTTTCGGTATTATTAAATTTATACTTTGATATCATAAGCAATAAAGAAATAGGTTTTCTCAGGGTTCACTACCTCCTGGATAATGTCTACGATACGCCTGACTTCGTATTGCTTGTTTTCGGAAAGATGGGAAAGGGAGGTTTTCATACGCTAAAACTTAAAATTTCTTTTCGATTCTCTGAATACATCATCAAATTTCGGAAGCTCGTCCATTTGGTTTTCCAGTTTCCTTTCCCAGTCTTTTTTAAAGTTCTTCTCTTTGGCCAATACTTTTTCTTCCAACTTCGTGGGATCATGCTTTTTGTTCGTGGCCTTTCGCTCAAACTCGCCACGATAGTCTTTGGGTTTAAGGCCATCGTGCTCGGTCAGGTACCAGAAATCGTAAAGATCTCTTGGTTCGGTACGCCCCATCAAGGCAGCCATTTTTTCCACCAGCACTTCCGAGAGCGAATAGCACTGTAGAAAAAAAGAGTCCGGAGGTAAGTCGGAGTAAGTGATAATCAATGGCCTCGTTTCAATTTCAAATTCCAATATTTCTCCGCGGGTGATATCGATTTTGATATCGCGGCTGTCAATATTTGCCTGAAGCGGCCCCACATAATTCACATAAAACACAAGACTACCGCTTTCATGCTCATCATGTTCTTTGAATTTCAGCGATATGTTGGCTTCCTGTTTAGCGAACGCATATATCTTTTCGAATTCCTTTAGTAATTCTTCATTGGTAATTTTTTCATCTATAAGGGTGAAGTCAAGGTCTTCCGAAAACCGGTAGTCTTCAAAGTAAATTTTTTTCAGTACCGTGCCGCCCTTAAACACAAGGCTTTTGAAAAGTAATTCATTCTTTGAGATGCCATAGAGAATCCACGACAGAACGTAGTCCTTCTCCACCTGAGTATCCTTCAGTTTGTATTTGGCCGCGGCCGCGCTCAGTTCCTTGGGTGTTATCATGTCAGCTAAAAATAGGTGATAGAATATCAGAAAGCTCCATGTTTTGCCGCACGTACCAGGTGCCGTTCATCTTTCCTTTTTTCTCGTACGAGGGTTCCAGCAAAATGTAAGTGGGCGTTATCATGGCATGGAGTTTACCCGATATGGGATTGTTAATTTTAAGTAACTCCAGCAGAAATCCGAGCCGTTTGATTACCGACTGTGCTTTAAATCGTTCGCAATAATTCAGCAGCTTTTGGTAATCAATTTTTTCGCGTGACTTATGGAGTGCCTTGGCTATCTCGGTAATACCACCCGCATAGTCTGGTTTATAAAGGCAATCAATGAAAGTCTTTTCAAGGTCAGAACAGTTGGCCTTGTTGAAGCTATCCACCCACAACTCGACTGCTCCGAAGTAATGGTTACGGTTATGGTATATGAACTGAAACTTATGTCCTTTTATTTTTATGGTTGACGGCTTGATTTGCCTGTTCACCACGATTTGTTCCCGGAACGAAGGTTGCGTGATAAGGCTGTGTAGTTCCAGCGCACTGTAATAGCCAATATAGAACCCAACGTTCCCAACCAGATATTTGACCACCAGGTGGATGTTAGGAAAATAGGTAGCGGGGTCTTGATCATACGGAATAATCCAATAGACTCCCTCTTTGAGTCTTAGCAAGAGACCGCGCTTAACCATGCCGCTAAGCAGTTTTTTGGTTGCCTCCCTGCTTGAGTCCTTAAGTGCTTCAGCGGCTTCCTGAAGGGTAAATGCCGGCCGGCCAGTGTCATTAAAATGCCGTAGGAGTAGCGAACCCTGAGTAAGCAGCGTTTTCGTTTGAATTTTTGCCGGGTTGGTATATTTCATATCTTAATAGGGACTCTCCAGGTCTTTGAATAGATACCAAATATAACAAAAATGGTTAATATTTTATATCCATTTAGGGACTTTTCAGGTCTCTACACAGATATGACATATAATTAAATCGCAAGCGGCCTTCTGTTTCGTGAAGCCTTTTTTCACGGAAAGGGAAGCGAAAAACGGTATTAAATGAATTAGGAACGCCATAACGGATTTTATTAGTCCCGATCTTCATTGGAAAAATTTAAATTCAAGATATGAACACGATAATTATACTCGCTATCGTCTGCCTGTTCTTGTCTATCGCGATATACATCTTTGTAGGCAGGCGGAAATTCTACCGCAGAAATCAAAGCGGCATTGAGACATTCCGGACATATTCTAGTTCAGTACTCACTCCCCTGGGTGAAAGAATTCTTAAACTCATAAGTTTATTACTTTTCATTGCTGGCCTCTTGTTGTTGGTGGTCTGGTATTTTGCCAATCCATAAGTAGTTATTACTTCTTTGGAATCGGCTCCGGAAAAATAAACACATCACAGAACATTTTTCCTATATTAGAATTCCAAGTAAAAACACATCCCATATGGCTAAGACTCCAAAGAATCACGGAAAGGAATGGACATCGGCAGATAAAAAGCAGTTCAATCAACTGGTAAAAGGAAATACTCCAACCGGGCTTATCGCTCATAAACTGGGACGGACTGAAAATTCCGTAAGACTGTTTGCAAGCAATAACAACATCTCACTGAAGCCAACAAACCAATCTCCCTACAACAGGGGGAAAAAGTGAAATTGAACTAATTCATTAGCGGATAACGCCCGCGTTACTTTTTACCGACTGTACATGTCAGCGAATAATTTTATTAAATATTGGCGGAATACTCTGGCCGATGCAGCAAGGATTGAAATTAAGTTGGAAGGCAAAGCACTCTTTCTGAAGAACTGCACAGTGGATGTGGAGTCCGGTCAGGTGGCCATTCAACAGGCGAACCAACTTATTGATCGGGAGGAGCAGCGAATTAATTACGAAAAAGGAACCGAAAACAGAGAGCATGAAGACTGGCAATCACTCGATGAAGTACAAATTCTTCTTTCCTCTTTTCTTGTCAACCCAATTCCTGAATACATCAAAATCGTAGGTGAAGAGGGCCCCTTCTATCCTTTTTGGATTAAAGCGATATTAAACCGGCAAGGAAATCTACGTCCTGATGACGATACCTTTCCCTACATTCCTCGGGTGCACCTGGAGCCGCAGATAAATGAAAAGGTAAATTTTATTTTTTCAGATGTCGATACCATCGATAAGGTGTATGCCGATGCCTTTACAGAAAAGAGTTGGCCGGAATATTGGGATTATCTGAAATCAATTTTTAAGGAGTCCACCGGACAGCCGCTTGAAAGTTACAAGCCAGAAAATTTCCTGGTCTCGCAGGAAAACACAATAGTTATTAACAACATCATCAGGAACCCTGCTGATGGCATCATTCAATTGTACGATTTCCTACTTAAAAGCGAAAAGACTCCTCGATTATTAAACAATATCTGTAGTCCGCAGGAAGAGCCATTGAAACCACTTCTTTCAATCGAGGATTTTGAAGCCGCATCACTAAATCATTTGGGCCAAATGGGACATGAACACCCTTTGTCGGTTTCGCAGCGAAGAAGTTTGTATCACTTCAATACATTAAAGGATGGCAGTGTACTTGCCGTGAATGGACCACCCGGAACCGGCAAAACCACACTGCTTCAAAGCATTGTTGCCAATGAAGTGGTGTTAAGCGCAATAGAGGGCGACAGACCGAGAATCATAGTAGCCTGTTCAACAAATAACCAGGCGGTAACCAACATCATCGATAGCTTTCGTAATGTAAAAGCGCGGCAAGGAATTCTCTATAAAAGATGGATACCAGAAATTACCAGTTTTGGCCTTTATCTTCCGAGCAAATCAAAGAATATCGATCCAAAGGTCATTTACTATAAGGGACTTTTTGATGAAGGCATTCATAAGAAGATCGAGAATCATGCATTTGTTGACGAAGCAAGGAAAGTTTATTGTCAGAATTTCTTCGAGCACACAGGTTTGGCAAGTACGGTCAATGAAATCGTTGAATACTTGCAGGATGAACTCAAGCAGCGCAATGGCAATTTGATTCATGGTGTGGAACTTTGGCGAAAGTTCAAAAGCATACCCAATCAGATCAGACTGCTTGGAGCCGACAGCAATCTTTTTGCCGATAGTAAACTTAATATTTCTGCACTTAGTGGAATTGAAGATAATCTGCTTGAGTTGGAAAAAAAGTTCAGCAGTTACCTGGATACGGAGTCAATCTGGATAAAGCTGTTCTCCTTTTTCAGATTCGTTAAGGAGAAACGGGCTACAAGACTGAAGCAAATATTCAGAGAATGCTTGGTTGACCATGCAGCGATCAACTTTTACAGAATAGATTCTTTTCACCAATTCTTTGACCAACGACTAAGCCTGGTAAAATTAATCAGACAAATTAGCAATGCCTGGACAGATTGGAAAAAACAACATTCAATAACAGGCGATCCACCAAATGATGACGCAGATTTTAAGAAACGGAAAAGTCATTTTTTCTACGATGAACTTGAAGTAAGCGCAAAAAACGAAATGTTCTATTTGGCAGCGCACTACTGGGAAGGACGTTGGATACTTGAAACCGAAAAAGTACTCGCGGAGGACAGGCTTTTTAAAAACGGGCAAGCAGATTCGCTCATGAGGTTTCAACGACTCGCAATGCTTACACCGTGTTTTGTATCCACATTCTATATGGCTCCCAAGTTTTTTACATACTCAAAATTTGTAAAGAAGCTATTGACCCGGAATGTGTTTGAGGCACCACCATTGCTTGAAAGTATTGATTTGTTGATAGTCGATGAAGCCGGTCAGGTATCGCCTGAAGTCGGGGCGGCTACTTTTGCACTGGCCAAACGTGCGATCGTAGTAGGTGATACGAAACAAATAGAGCCAGTATGGAGTGTCCCTCAAAAAATAGATCATGCTAATCTTCACCGATACGAATTGGTCTCCACAAAAGAGGATTTCGTCAAGATTGATGAATTGCAGAGTAGTGGATTTTTGGGGAGTTCGGGCAGCGTCATGATGCTGGCGCAAAAATCATCTTGTTACAGGGTGAGTTCCCGGACGGAACGCGGTCTGCTATTGACTGAGCATCGCAGGTGCTATGATGAGATTATTGAGTATTGTAACAGACTGGCATATGAAGGGCTACTGGAACCCATGAAGGGGAAGGCACGGAATGTGCTTTTCGACCCAATGAAATTTATTCCTGTGGAGGGAGAGTCATTCAAGGATGGCTCCAGCAGAACCAATAGTCTTGAGGCGATTGAAATTGCAAAATGGTTACAACTCAACAACAACAAAATAGTAAAACACTATCAAGATCGCGAAAATTCTGAAGCTTCGAAGGAAAATAGAAAAGCAAGAATTGTGACGCTTTCCGAAATAGTTGGAATTATAACTCCATTCAAGGGGCAGAAGTTGATGATTAAATCTGCACTCAAAAAGAATGGCATTGATACCAGCGGACTTACCATTGGTACAGTGCATGCCCTGCAGGGGGCTGAGCGGCCCATAATTTTGTTTTCGTCTGTTTACGGGAAGAACAACATTGGTGGGGGTTATTTCTTTGACAGGGGTGTAAACATGCTTAATGTTGCCGTATCGCGGGCAAAAGAGAATTTCATCGTCTTTGGATGTCCGGAAGTCTTTCAGGGTAGCAATGGCACCCCGTCATCGTTATTGTATAAGCATATTGAAAGGGTGGAAAATATTTTTGTCTAGCGGCAGGACACTAACTATGAACAACTATGGCTATCTATGGAGCAGGATCCAATTGGAGTGGCGATGAGATGAAAGAAAGTTTTTTTGAGGAAGGGAAATTTATCATTGGGTGGAACGATGCAAGCGCGAAAGATCTATATGAAGCGGTTTCATTACTTAAAGTTGGTGATATACTGTATCTGAAGGCAAACCAACCCGGCTCACGAACCATTCGGGTTAAGGGCGTGGGCGTTGTTGAAAAAAGCTTCATACAATCATTAATCGATGAGGGGCTCTCGCACGAGGTTATTTCTAATTGGAGCAACTTCTACATTCGGATAAAGTGGGTTGTGCGAGACGAATTTTTTATTGAAATTCCTGAAGACGAGGGTAAACTCACCAATATCCGGGCGGCTACTTTCTACGAAGAAAATCTTCCATTTGTCCAGACAAGAATTCTTGAGAAATTGTTCAGCTAATTTTTTGCAATCCGGTTCAGCATAGCATTCCTATCCACAAAGATCGTTTTTAAGCATTGATTTTTTTGCGGTGAAAATATCTCTGAATTTTTTGAAATAAATTCGAATGCGGACTATGTGTTGATCTCGGCACTGTCACTTTGTAATTGTTATAACCCATAGCAAACATCAGGGCCGGATACTTCGGAGGCATCCGATAGAAATTTCTTCATACGTTTAGGTTAAGGAAATAGTCCGGTTCCTGTTTGTTCCGTATGGCTACATTAAAACGCCTTTTTACTAACATGATAGATCACGAAAAGCTGCCTAAACTAATCGAACGGATGCAGCAACTTGCTACTTATCTAAATGATCGAAATGATTTAGTCACTCACCAGCAGGTGAACCAGTTCTTTTATATGCAAAAAACAGAAGAGTTGAAAATGCTTCTGAAACAGTTCGAAGAAACAAAGCAAATTCTTGAGTCACTGACGAGCCGGATCGATGAACATTACGCCTTGTGTTTTGTGCAATGGCGTAAGGACGTTCGCTGGATAAATTCGCACCAGAGTTGTGAACGGAAAAAGTCAATCCTTTAGAAACATGTTAAGCCCTGTCAATATATTGGATCATGGAAACCAGCATGTTTCTCACAGACTCCTTTGTACCGGCTTCAACGCTGTAAAATTTTGACCTAAAGCTTCCATAAGAAATGGTTTCGGAACGTTTTGTTGTTACGTATTTCACAAGAAAGTGAAGCACTTGGCTTAAATTGTTGTTGATTATAAATTTTGTTTCCATGAAAATCCTGAGCAGGTAAGCCAGTTGTGAAACGGACGCCTCAAACTTGAGTTTGAAGCCTGGCAGAAACGAGTCTGGCGATCTGTCGGATGAACTATTACTCAGTTGTTGCAGTCTTTCCTGGTAATCAATTTCTTCTGCAATGTAAATGTTCAGTTGATCCTTCAGAGGACTGCCGTTCTGGTTATACCGTATTCCCGGTTTCACTTGCGATTGATTGATCTTCTTTAAAACAAAAGACAACGTCTCGATCTTTTCAGCCCGCGTTTCCGATCGATCGAGAAGAGAGGAAATGTAGTGAGCATGATACGTGAGCACCTTCACGGAGTTGTAATTCAGGTAGTACATAATTTGGCGAAGTTCATCGTCCCAATCCTGCACTTCACTTTCTTTTTCAATTAACCGGAATAATTCTTTTTGCACTTCCTTCGCGTACATTACTTTCCGATATGTAATTCCCTGATCCAGTTTGCTGTCAACAACTTTTTTAAGTATGTGCAGCAAGAGGTCAATCAAGCGTTGGTCTGTTTGCTTTGCACTAAACGCTTTTTGAATCTTTCTGATATTGGCTCTTGCATCCTTTCGGGCCATATCGATGTAACTCTCAGGTGCCTTGGCATCCTGATCAAAATATTTCGCAAAGTGCCGCTCAATGAACACGAGGAGTCCTTCGAATCCTGCATAGAACACTTCATAGAATTTTTTACGTTTCTGATCTGCTGGACTTTCGGTGTGGATGAACAATGCAGCTTTATCCATTAACCTGATCAGCGCTTGTTGGTGGTATTGGATGTAGCGCTCCAGATGACGCTCATCTTCGAAGCTGAACACCTCGTGCACGAATGTTTGCTTTATTCTTTCTATCTCGCTTCCAACTGTTTCTTTTAGGGCAGAATGTTGCTTTTCATCAAGGATTATTTGATCTCCTGATGAAATGAGTTTTTCCAACTCCTGCAATTCATATCTGACACTTGGGTGCATGGCCTGTAAGACCGGTTATATGAGCCGGTATTTTCAATCATATCGATACTTAATATCCTTTGCGTTAATCTAGTCCTTCATAAACTTGAGCACCCGTTTCCAACTAAGCTGTATTTGCGTTTGCTTTGGGAGACAAACGCGACATCCAGTGAGTGTTCGATTGATTGTAATGCTGCTTGTTTGTCCTTAATTTTATAAAGTGTCGCAGTAAAATGACATTTTAATAACTGCGGGTTATTCACCTCGATCTGAATTTGATATTCATTCTCAAGCATCTTAATTACTTCGTTCATTCCGGTATCATTAAATTGAATTCCATCCGGATTTTTAAACCACGTTTGCCTGATAAGCAGAATGAGAATTACCGCAAGAGTGACAACGATGCAAGCGTAAAGGATAGAGCGAATTTGCTTTTTCCTTCGGGATCGCTGTTGAATTCGTTGCCGGATTTTCTCAAAACCAGTTTCATCTTGCTCAGTATCGGAGGGTAAAGGCGAATTTTCCCAGAGTAATTTGATATCCTCGAACTCTTCCTGGTTGGCTTCGCTTTTAGTGACCCATTCATCCAATTCTTGTTTTTCGTCCAGGCTGGCTTCTCCGGACAAGACTTTGTAAATAAGCGATACTCTGTCCATAATGGTGGCTTTCTATATTATACTCAGAGATAGAACCCAATTTCCTATGTTCAGGTTGAAATATTTTCAAGGTTTAGCCTGTAAGCGCCTGCGGAGGCGTTTTTTAGCGCTCGTCAGGCTCCTTTCTACTGCCTTTACACCCACACCCAGTCGGACGGAGATTTCGTCATTGTCCAGTTCGTCTTCAATTTTCATCATCAAGCATTCGCGCTCTCTCTTGGGGAAACGTGCTATTATGCCGAGGATTTCCTGGGTCACCTCAATCTGGATGATCTTTGATTCTATGGAGTCTTGCGCTAGGTCATATGTATGGCCGTTTATAAATCTTATTTTCTTTTTACTGAGATGTACATTTTCATTGTAATAGGTTATGGATTTGTTTCTCACAATTCTTACCAGATAATGCTGAATGGATCGGTCATGATAGTTGCCCAGTTCTTTGGCATTTTGCCAGACATAAGCGAAAGTCTCCTGCACAATATCTTTCGATGCCTCCTTATCATGGGTTAGATTAAATGCAATTCGTACAAGGCTGTTGTAATATTGATCGCACAAAATCCTAACGGCTCTCTTGGGATATGAAAGCAGTAATTTTCGAATCTCATGATTATTAACATGATCAGGCATTGTGCAAATGATTTCTCATAGATGATTTTTGGCCAATAGCAGTAACCACAGAGCAACCGTTGGTACTTGACCACCTCGTTAATCCAGTAAAAAAGATAGTGCTATTAAAATTATCTAAACAGCCTCCCTTAATTTAGGGGTTGCCACGTTAAAAATGAAACTTTTTTTGCCCTCCATACCTGAATAAAAAGGGGGCCAGCCCCCTTCGCTTGCATTAGCAGCAGAAATCAATCTCTTCATCTATACTCTTGACGGTATAGTTTCGCGCAACTAATTCTATTTTAGAATGATCGTCCCATTCGTGGCAACCAGATTCAATCTCCATCATATACTTTACATGGAGTTGATCCTCATCGTCATAGTAAAACCGGATATCGAGGTATGTTCCGAAGTCGTGCGGACAACGAACAACTTTGAAAAATGATCCTTCCGGGTTATTGCCAAATTCGCGTTTCAATTGATCAATGTACACGCGGACTTCAATGCGAGCGTTGTGCATGTAGTCGTCTGTCCCAACCTGTGCGCATGGCTCATCACAGGGAGTTGTTTGCGAAAGATGGATGTAGTCTAACATAGCTGTACTGTTTTAGTTGAACTTCATTTTTGTGCTCAACCAACCGGCATTTTTCCGGAACGGCTATCGTGCGTGGGCAAATGAAGAAGCCAAGAGGAAGCGGAATAAATGGGAAGGCAGGCCGTAGGCAGGTGCCCGTTTATGCCGAAGTCTCTTGGCGGAGTTCCGGAACAAGGCCGAACTTTGCTTAAAAAAATGAAGGAACTTAAAGGGTAATTAGAAACAGACTAGCTGACTACTGTCGAGTCAAACCTTAAAAGACTTTAACCATGTATCGATTCGCTCTACTAATGACTTTGTATCCTGATTTGGATATTTCCGTTCAATGTATCGCTCAAAAGTCATTTTAGTTTTTAAATCTGTCCATTCCTTTACGGTAAGATTAAGCAACGGCCACCTCTTTTGTTCGATCATGAAACCATACAGAGGAATATAAGGCGGAGCGTAATGAAATGAATTTTCAATTAGTTCGTCATAGAGATCCGGCTTCAGCGCAAGCTTTAAATCTTGTATAATATCGAATAGTATTTTTCCCATGCTTCCATCCCAGAACATGGTGGCAACTGCGGGCATTCCTTTATCACTGAAGAAAGTCAACAAGAAGTCGCGGAATCCATCCTCGGTTATGTCGCACAGATCCTGGCAGTAGAATAGATATGTTTTCTTAAACTGGTCTAATGAAAAAACATCTAAGGTTCTTTCTATTACAAATTCGATCAATTCATTTTCCTTCGAAATAATATCTTCAATAGAGGGGCCTTTCTTTTTCCCGGCCGCCAGAAGCATGTACTTGGGCTTTGAGAACAGTTCAAAATAATAGCTCTTGAAAAATATAGTTTTCCGGTCGAATGTCACTTGAATATAGAGGGGGTGTGTGCGTTTACCATGAAAGGAAACCTCCTTGAGGCGCTCATTAAAGTAAGTTCTGTAAGTAACCTTATATGTCCGCGTCATTTCTAAATACAATTCATGATACAGTAAACTAAATCAAAACAAATCGGTACAACTGCCCTTACATCTGTTGCAGTCGTAAAAAATGTAATACCAAATTATTAAAAGTTTTGCTAAATATTATGTTAGCAAAACATATATTTTTATCTTAGCGTTACAATGGTACCCTGTGCTGAGGCCTCAATGAAGTACGAGGGAGTTATGGAGGTACCAAATGGAGAAGTTGAAGCCCGAGAGAGTTGTTGCGATACTTAAGGAAAAAGGTGTCGAAGTATCCGTTGAGGAAGCAACGCTAATACTCAAGTTTCTCCGGAAGATGGCAAACATTGTTGTGAGCCAATATTTGAGCAGAAACACAAAAGACAAAATTTGAATTAGGTGCCAAATATCCATACTATGAAAACAGCCGATCTATACATCAGGGTAAGTACGGACGAACAAGCTGATAAAGGTTACTCTCAGCGCAGTCAGGAAGAACTTCTGCGCAGGTATTGCGACATCAATAAGATTAATATTCGGATGATCATTTTAGAAGATCACTCTGCTAAGACCTTTAACCGTCCTGAGTGGCAAAAGTATCTTCAGAATCTTCGTAAACATAAAAGCCAAACCGACTTTGTGCTGTTTCTCAAATGGGATAGGTTTAGCCGAAATGCTGGCGATGCATACCAAATGATTAATATCCTGCGGAAGTTTGGCGTAGAACCGCAGGCCATTGAGCAACCACTTGATCTATCAATTCCTGAAAACAAGATGATGCTGGCTTTCTATTTGGCGGCACCCGAAGTAGAGAATGACAGACGTGCTTTGAACGTCATTCATGGTATGAGAAGAGCAAGAAAAGAAGGGCGATATATGGGATTGGCTCCTGTTGGTTACATCAACAAAACTGATGAAGGTGGTAGAAAGCTTATTACACCCAAATACCCTGAAGCGGATGTTATTCGATGGTCGTTTGAAAAAATAGCAGAAGGCATCTACAACACAGAGCAGGTTTATAAGATTGCAAAAGAGAAGGGATTTAAAGGGACTAAAAGCCTGTTCTGGTTTGTGATAAGAAATCCTGTTTATTGTGGTAAAATATTTATCCCAAAATATAAAGATGAAGAAAGCCGGTTTGCCAAAGGGCAGCACGAGCCCATTATTACTGAGGCGTTGTACTACCAAGTGCAGGACGTTTTAGATGGCCGAAAGAGGGGACAATATCGGCTCAAGGTAGCTTCTAATGCCACGATGCCACTACGTGGATTTCTCATTTGTCCACACTGCGGTAAACTACTGACCGGGAGTGCTTCAAAAGGTCGCTACAAATACTATTCATATTATCATTGCTTTGATGGTTGCACCTGTAGATTTAAAGCAGATTATGTGAATAATCTCTTTGAGTATGAACTAAAGAAATATATTCCACGACCTGAGATGATGGAAGTTTACAAGATAGCTTTGGCTGAGGCATGGAATGATAAGACAAATCACTTACAGAATGATAGAAAGCAGTTGCTGTCGCAGATTAAAGAGTTAGAAGGAAAGTTATCCTACATCAGGGATTTGCTTTCATCAAAGCAACTCGACCCTGAAGATTTCAGGGAGATGAAATCGGAGTATTCAGGTAAGTTGGAAAAGTTGGAGGCTAAACTTAGCGCGTGTGATGACAGCCAAGTCAGCATTGATAAGTTGTTAGATCGCGGATTGGATAATCTACTAAAGTTGGATTATATCTATGAAACCGGAGACATTGAAAAGAAGCGCGAGGTGATTGGTTCGATGTACCCCGAAAAATTAACTTTTGACGGAACGCTACTTCGAACCACTCGCATCAATGAGGCTGTGCGTTTTATTTACGTGATGAACAGCGAGTTAGGAGCAAATAAAAACAGGACAAACGGAAAAAAATCCAATTTGTCCTGTCAAGTCGGGATGACTGGATTCGAACCAGCGACCTCTACGTCCCGAACGTAGCGCACTAGCCGGGCTGTGCTACATCCCGAAAACACAGCAAATCTATTAGCCGGCCACAGGTTTTCAAAATGTTTTAATTAGTTATGCATTTATCGGCAAGGCAACCGTAAACACGGTACCCTTGCCCACTTCGCTTTTTGCATGAATGGTGCCACCCAGTTTTTCGATAATAGTGCGGGTAAGGTAAAGCCCCAGGCCCTCGCCAGTAGATTTAGAGCTGCCCCGGTAAAACATGCTAAAGGCATTTTCCAAAACCTCCGGTGCCATACCCTCACCATTGTCGGCAAAGGTTAAGGTAATTTTCTTTTCGGATTGCATGGCGGTTATTATCAACTCGGGCTTACGGGCCGGGTGCCTAAACATGTACGCGTTTTGCACGAGTTGCTCAAATGCCATTTGCAGGTAAGTACTGTCGCTTTTTATATCCTCAGTTGTATCTACATTAAGTGTAATAACAAACTCGTCTTCGATTTGATATTTACTTTGAAGTTGGGCCAGCACGCCCAATAAGTTTATACTGTCGGAGCGTAAGTCTTCCAGTTTAATTCCGGTTACTACCTGCAACGCCCGCAGCGAGCGTTCCAGTTTGCTCACCATCTCGTGAGCTTTGGTAAAATATTCTTGTGCCACGGCATTGATGGGTTCATGTTTAACAGTTTCTATAAGGCCCGCGAGCGAAGCCACGGGCCCGCGGATATCGTGTGCCACCCGGTACATGAAGGTTTCCAGTTCGCGGTTAGCCAGGTTTAATTTATTTGCAGTTTGCTTTTGTTCTGTAATGTCTCGAATGATTACCGAGAACAAATCGGCAGTGGGGTAAACGAAGGTTTGAAAGTGCCGCTTTTGTTCGCCCATTTTAAAATCGAATTCAATATGATCGGGTACCTTTTTTAAAAGGCTGTTGATAAAAGCACGCCTGGCCAGGCGATCTAATTTAGCCGGAATGAGCTCGAAGATATGTGCGCCTACCGCCTGTCGGGCCGGGATGCGCGTAAGTTGTTCCGCAGCTTTATTCCAATATGTGCACCGGTAATCTTTGTCGATGGCAAAAAACATGTCGGTTATACTTTCTGCCAGGTGCCGGAAGTTCGATTCACTTTCTTTGAGGCGCGATTCGGAAGCAGTTTTTGCCAGCCTCAAATGCGATTCGTTAATCTCGCGTTTGATGGAGGGAGCCAGCCGGCCAAGGTTATCTTTAAGAATGTAATCATTGGCTCCCAGCCGCATATAGTTTACAGCACTCTCTTCGCCAATGGTGCCCGAAACAATTATAAAGGGTGTATTCGGGTTAAGCTTGCGCGTGGCCATAAGCGAGTTAGCGATGCTTATTTTTTTATCGGGTACGTTGTTATCGGAAATAACTACATCCCAATGCTGAGCACACAATGCTTTGTGGAGCGCCTCGGAAGAATCTACCCGCTGCGCCAATACCTTAAGATTATCTTGCTTTAGCTTTCGCGTTATAAGCAAAAAGTCGTCTTCATTATCTTCAATAAATAAGATCCGGATTCCCTCATCTACGTTCATGATACTTCGGATTAGGTTCATTTAGAAACAACCAATACAAGCCGAGTTGTTCTACGGCTTTTATAAACTTTTCAAATTCTACCGGTTTGCGGATGTAGCTGTTGGCTCCCAGTTCATAGCTTTTAACTACATCTTCCTGTTCTACCGAGGTAGTAAGCACGATAATGGGATAATCGCGGGTTACTATATTCTCGCGCATGCGCTGCAACACCTGCAGGCCATCTACCTTTGGCAATTTCAAATCAAGAATTACCAGGCACGGGTGCAAGGCGTTTGCGCCCATCAGTTGGTCAAGCGCCTCTACTCCGTTTTTGGCAATCACCACTTCGTTAGGAATTTTATTAATCTTAAAGGCTCGCAACATTAAAGCGATGTCATCTTCATTGTCTTCTACTAAAAGTATTTTTGCGGTTTTCATAATTTTAAAATCACTTCAATGTAAAATAGAACGTGGCTCCTTTTCCTTCTACCGACTCGGCCCAGATTTCGCCCCCGTGGCGGGTAACAATACGCTTTACCGTTGCCAGGCCTATGCCCGAGCCTTCAAACTCGCCTTCGTGCAGGCGTTGAAAGGCACCAAACAATTTATCTTTAAACTTCATATCGAAGCCGGCTCCGTTATCGCTTACAAAGAACACCTCGCGGTGCGGCAACTTTCCAAACTGAATAACGGGACCCGGGTTTTTAGAGCTGTACTTAATTGCGTTGTCAATCAGATTTTCGATTGCAATCTTCAATAGTTTGCGGTCGGCCTCAACCATAATATGATTCTGAATATCGAAAGAGGCGCGCATGCCGGGCTTTTGGTTAATGTTGGTAGCCACTACTTCTTCTATCATCCCCGAAAGGTTTACATCTTCAATTACCAGTTCATTGCGCGAAATGCGCGATAGCTTAAGCAGGTCGTCTATCAACTCGCCCATGCGCGAGCTGGCGCGGGCAATGCGGTTTAAAAAATCCTGGCCGGATTCATCTAACTTATCGCTGTAGTCTTCCAATAAGGCTTTACTAAAGCCATGGATGCTTCGCAATGGGGTACGCAGATCGTGCGAAACCGAGTAACTGAAGGCAAGCAACTCCTGGTTGGTTTGAAACAGGGTTTCGTCTTTTTTCTTCTTTTCACTTATTTCCCGCTGCAATTGTTCGTTTAGCAGTTGCAAGTCGCGCGTACGTTCCTGCACCAGTTTTTCGAAGTGCGCAGGGGTTTTAAGCATCAGCACATCGGGGATAACTTTTATCAAAGCAAACACGGTAAACAGCGAAATACCAGCCGTTGCCAAGCGCAGCAAGGCGCTTAACTTGTAAGCTGGCCACCAGAAAATGGCGGCATCAATCAAATGGGTAAGGCCGCAGGCAAGTATAAAGCCTACAAACAACAAAAAGATCTTATGAAACGGAACGCCTTCGCTACGGCCTTTGCGCAGGTAGAAGAAAACCAAAATGCCCGGAATAGCGAAGTACGAAAGCCAGATAATCAGATCGGAGATAATGTAAGTCCAGCCGTGTAAGGGAGTCCAGGTGCCGCAATGCCAGCGGGCAGGCCACAAGCTGGTGCTAAACAAATCTGAAAACAGGTTGAGGGTGCCCGATTGAACCTGTGCCATTGCCAGGTTGGGCTGTAAACCACAACTGTTGGCAGAACAAACGGTAATAGATTCTTCGGCTGCGTGGCTGAAAACCGGTAAAAAAAGCAAAATTAAAAGGAGCAGTCGTTTCATTTCAAAAACCAGTGGATTTGCCGAACTGGTTTTCAAATGTACCTGTGGCCCGGGGGCCGGCTTAAAATATTCGTTCGGTGCGGTAAACTATCCGGCAGAAACCGGGATTTGCCGGACTAAGATTTTGCGTTATAGGATTCTGATTTTTTCCATTAGCGCGGCCCGGTAATTAGGGCTTACCGGAATGATTTTAGAGCCAATTTGCAGGTTGGCGGCATCGATATTCTGAATGTGCTTGATATTTACAATAAACGAGCGGTGTACCCGCACAAAAACATCCTGCGGTAGTTTTTCTTCCAATGCCTTCATGGTAGAAAGTACCATCAACGTTTTGCTGTCAGTATGAATTTTAACGTAGTCGCTGCTGGCCTCCAGCCATAAAATAGATTCAACGGCAAGGCTTTGCAGCATCGAATCTACCTTTACAAACAGTTGGGAGTTTTCGGAGGTTGTTTTTTTTTGATTGCCAGCCTGCAGGTTTTGCACCTTAAGAATGGCCTGCATAAACCGCCCATAATCGGCAATAGGCTTTAGCAGGTAATCGGCCACGTTATACCGGAAGGCATCCAGCGCATATTTTTGTTCGCCACTCACTACGATAATATAAGGCTTGTGGGTAAGCAGGTCTATAAACTGAAGGCCCGTCAGGCCGGGCATTTCCATGTCCAGAAAAATCAGGTCAACGGTTTCTGTTTTCAGATATTCAATTGCCTCCAAGGCATCGCCTGCAACTTTCTTTAAGGTAAGCATGGGAGTTTTCTCAATCATCGATCGGAGCAGCAATTGGGCAGCCGGATCGTCTTCAACAATAATGCAGCGCAGGGTACTCATAGGTGCAGGCCTTTAAAAAATCAAACTCACCGGCATTAAGGGGTGAGTTTGTATTACTAAGTTAGAAGATAACCGATAGATTAAAAAGTGATTTTTCTAAGAATAAACAACCCGTTTTAAAAATCGTAACTTTTCTTTGTAACCTTTATTTCACCCGCTGGTAAACATGCCAAAACCCTACAAAAGTACAGACCTGATGAGCGATGAACAGATAATGGAAGCCGTTAAAAACGGTAATCTCCAACAGGCTTCTCTACTTTTTGACCGGTTTAATAAACGGATTTTCAATTTTTTGGCCCGGATGACGAATGACCGTGAAGTAGCCGAAGACCTTACGCAAAATGTGTTTTTGCGCCTGCTCAAGTACCGGCATTCTTATAATCCCCAAATGAAATTCCAGGCATGGATTTACCAAATGGCACGCAATGCGTTTGCGGATCATTATCAAAAACAAAAGCAGTTGAAACCCGCGGTAATGGAAGTAGAAAAATTGCATGAACAACCCGACCTGGCCGAAGCGCTGGAGCAGGAAGAAACCGAAGGGCGGTTGATTCGCGCGCTGGCGCAACTTCCGGACGACTACCGCGAGCTATTGGTACTTACCCGCTTTCAGCATTTGAAGTACGAAGAAGTAGCGGGTTTTTTAGACATGACTGTAGCAAACGTGAAAGTAAAAGTGCACCGGGCCATTGGCTTGCTGCGTAAAAATTATTTTGAACTTGAAAATGCATAATACCATGGATGCACAAAATTGGGAAAGCCGGCTTATTGAATACATTGATGGCAAAGCAAACGAAACCGAACGTGCGGCTATTGAGCACGAGGTAGCGCACAACGAAGCAGTGCGTATGGTTTACCACCAGCTTACCGAAGTACTACAGGCTATGAACGAGACCCGCGCGCTGGAGCCTACAGGTAAACTAAAAGCAAGCTTTGAGCAAACCCTGCAACAGGAAATTTCAAATCAGACCAGGTCAACTAAAACAGTATTTTTTTCGCCTGTGGTTTATCGGGTAGCGGCTGGTTTTATTCTATTGATGATCGGCTTAACCGTAGGCTACAAGATTAACCAAAGTGCAACCAAAGAGCGCGAGTTGCAGGCGTTGCGCGAACAGGTGGAAGAGAACCGCAGGCTTATGTTGGCCATGATGGACAACCAACTTTCTGCCAGCCAGCGTATGATGGGTGTTTCTGTGGCCTACCAAATGGAGAAGCCCGATGATGAAATTGTAACCGTACTGGTGAAGGCGATGAACGAAGACGCCAACAGTAACGTGCGCCTGGCTGCGCTGGATGCCCTCGGCAAGTTTAGCCACGAACCGCGCGTGCGTAAAGAACTGGTTGGCTCCCTCAGCACCCAAAAAGATCCGGTAGTACAGATTGCACTCATTCAGCTACTCGTAAAAATGAAAGAGAAGGACGTAGTTAACCAGTTAGAAGAATTAACCCGCGATGGCGGCACGCTGAAAGCCGTAAAAGACGAAGCACATGCAGGAATATTAAAACTCTCGTAAGGCGCACTGCAGAGCGCACCACCAGAGAAATAATAGATAGATCAGAAACAAAAAAAATAAAACGATAACATATGAAAAAGATAGTAATGGCAATGGGGTTGTGGCTCGTAACATACACACTCTATGCGCAGGAATTTAAAGTAGCAAAAAGTACCGGCCGGTTAGAATTAAACATTGGCCGGGTAACGGTAGAAGGGCACTCCGGTAATGAGATTATTTTTTCTTCGCGCGACCATCGCGAAAGCAAAGACGAACGTGCGCAGGGTCTGCGCGCCATCAACAGCCTTGGGTTGGAAGATAATACCGGGTTGGGAATTAATGTAGTGCAAAAGGGCGATGTGGTGGAAGTAAACCAACTTAAGAAAATGAACGCACCCGATATTAAAGTATTGGTGCCCAAAGGTGTAATTGTTTCGTTCTCGCATCAATCGCAATACGGAGGCAAAGCCGCTTTTAAAAATGTGGAGAATGAGATCGAGGTTTCGGCCACGTATAATAACATCGAGTTAGAAAACGTAACAGGTCCGCTGGCTATTAAAACCGTGTATGGTCATATCGAAGCTTCGCTGGGCGGCACCATCAAAGGCCCCGTATCCATTGTTTCGGTGTACAGTTATGTAGATGTGGCTATTCCGGTTATCACCAAAGCAAACCTTAAACTCACTACTTCTTACGGAGAAATTCTGGTGGCGCCAGAATTCAATATTGAAGTTGAAAAACAAGGCGATTGGGTTAAGTACAGTGACCGGGTAAGTGGTAAAATTAATGGAGGCGGACTGGGCTTTGACCTGCGTTCGGATTACGGAAAAATTTACTTGCGCAAAAAATGAAAGCCGCACTTGCACTAATACTAATTTTAGTTACCGGAGTGTGCCTGGCACAAACTCCGGTAACTAAAAGTTACCCGGTAAAACAAGGGCAGGGCATTGCGTTACGGTTCGATTATCCTCAGGTAGTACGCATTAGCACGTGGGATAAAAATGAAATTGCGATTACCGGCACGGTTTCAATTAACGGGGGCGAACACGACCAGGCTTTTGAGCTGCTCTCTTCCGAATCGGAAGGCCGCATCTATATCGAGAACAGAATAAATGATTTGAAGAATTTGCCCAGGCGCATTACCATTACACGCGGAACCGAAAAAATTACCTTTAAATCGCAAGAAGATTATGATAAGTACTGCGAACAGTACGGTCGCGGTTACCAGGTAAAAAACTGGGGTACCGATATTGAAATACTGTTGGAAGTAAAAGTACCCCGCAACACCGATACCCAATTGGAATGCGTGTACGGCATAGCTGAAGTAAAGAATTTTTATGGGCCCTTAAGCGTTAAAGCCACGTATGGAGGTGTGGATGTAGCGATACAGGAGAAAAGTACTGGCGAATTAACAGCCGAAACTAACTACGGTCAGATTTACACTAACCTGGACACTAAGTTTCAGGGTGTAGAAGACCGGAATTTTCACATGCTGGTGAAAGTAAAACCCGGCAGCGGCCCGCGCTATAGTTTTGAATCTAAATACGGCAATGTGTATTTACGCAAAGCACTTTAGATTTAGAACAAATGCGATTACAACTAAAAAAGAATACAGTTGGTGCATGTGAGGGAGGCTGTCTCAACGACAGCCTCTTTTGATTTTGGTGAGGTAAAATTAAAGGCCATCTCTTCAATGGAGCCGACTGATTCTTGTTTGCAGGTGCGAAATAATACTAAATAAAGTTGCGGCTCACAGAAGCCTTATATTAGTTGATAGTTGGGCTGTGCCTTGTTGTTGACATTCAGCTACGGTTTAACAGCTTTGTGGAAGCTTTCTGTTTCAAGAAAAATTTATTTCCAGAAATTGGCTCCAGCGGAGCCACCAGCTGTAAACTGATTAATATTTGGTGGCCCTGCGAGGCTCAATAAACATTGGATAAAATTCTACAGACAAGAGTTCTATTTCAATTGTTCATGAAAGTACAATGTATAATCAGGTAGTAGCTGCGGGTGTGCAATTTTTACAAGGTCTTTCAAAATCAAATCCGGTCGCAGGTACCCCAACTCCAGAAACTCGCTACCACCTTTGGCTCCTTTGCGTGCGTTGTAGGTGTACACTTGCTTGGTGGTGTAAGGAGCAAACAAGGCATACCGGGCGTCTGCCTGCTTAATTTCTTCCAGAGTTTTAAAAGAACCCACGCCAATCCACAAGTCTGCACTATGTGCTTTTTCATAAACCGATTCAAAGCTCACCTCAAGAAACCCATTGGTTGGCGAGTCTGCCCACAAATACCGGGTGCCGGCATCGTGTAATAAACGGGCTGCATAATTATTGCCACCAGGCATAAACCAGGCGTTGCCATATACAATGCCACTGAGCACCGTTGGTTTTTCATTTACGGTTGCAGCTAAAGCTTGTGTTTGCAGGTATTCCTGCTCAATCTGTTTAAACACAGAATCGGCTTTAGCCTGCTCATTAAAAAATAAAGCCATAAATTTTATCCACTCGGCACGGCCTAAAGGATGTGGCTCCAGGTATTCGGCATTAACAACAACCGTGATACCGAGCTCCTGGATTTTTTTTAATTGCCCCAAATCGCTGGTCATGGTATAACCCATTACCAGGTCAGGCTTTTTGGTGAAGAGCAGTTCCAAGTCCATCCCTTTATCAATGCCCAGATCGGTGATTAACCCGGCATCAATTCGGGCGCGCATTTTTTCTGAGCTAATGTAGTCGGTAGTAGGAAAACCGATTAATGCATCGGTTTGGTTAATGTAATCCAGCAAAGGTATATGCGTGGTAGAAGTGCAAACAATTGATTTTATGGGCGTGCGAATAACGGTTACATCCGCACCGTGTTCCGGAACTACCTCGGTAGCGGGCACCAACAAGTAGGTATAAGCTTCTTTTGCCCCGGCATAAGGCGAAAGAATTTTTACCTGATGAATATTGCCGACCGAGTAAACCGAAAAGCCAGTGGCGTAATTCAATTGGATGCCCGAAGTTGCTGGTGCTGTAATCTTTTTGGGCGTACACGCTGCCCCAACCATACAACACGCAATAAAAGTTTTTACGAAACGATTCATGGCGCAAGTATAGAAAAATAAGTTATGTTTGTAGCGGATGTTGGTTTTTGAGCGAACGTACATTCACTCAAAATTAAAAGGGAATACCGGTGATAAATCCGGAGCTGTCCCCGCAACTGTAATCCACACAACAAACTGGCCGGTACAAAAGCCACTGTGCAGTTCTAAATAACATTGGAACCTCAACGGGAAGGCACCGGTCGGGTGGAAAGCCAGGAGACCTGCCTCATCTTTTTTAAATCAAAGCTTTCGGGTTGAAAGGCTGATGAGTCGATGAACTTAAGTTGTCGCTCTCACTTTTTAATTCCGCAAACTTTTAATTGAGTGTACATCGCTTAATGGCTGTTTGTGGTTAAATGGGTTAGTACGTTTTTACTGGCGGGATGCCTGTTGCCGGTTATGGCACAGGTTGATTCCACCGTGCACCTCAACGAGGTGCACGTATTTGGTATGCCCGTTACCAAATATTCTCCCGGTGGTAAAATCAAACCGGTATCAACGGGGCAAGCGGGCACGTTAACTGATTTGGTAGCGCAACAAGCACCCATCTACTTTAAGATTTATGGCAACGGCCAGTTAGCTACAGTTGCACTGCGCGGAACTTCAGCAACCCAAACAGCGGTGTTATGGAATGGCATAAATGTAAATTCACCAACTCTTGGTCAAACCGATTTTTCGCTATGGCCGGCTTTTCTGTTAGATGAAGTTGCGCTGCACTATGGTGCATCGGGTGCGCTTTATGGATCCGATGCCCTCGGTGGAAGTGTGTTGCTCAGCAATAAGGTTGCGGCATATTCTCAAAAGCCCCAGCTTGTTGTGCAACAAGAGGCCGGAAGTTTCGGGCATTGGCTTAGTGGGGTAAAGGCAACCTATGGAACGCAAAAAGTTGAATTGCGGACTAAAGCCTATCATCGACAACTCCAAAATGAATTTGAGTTTACATCACCCAAAGTGGGGCATAAGAAAAAACAACAGTTTGCCGCTGTTGATAGCTATGGCTTCGATCAGCAGGTGTTTATTAAAATTTCAGATGCCGGTGAGCTTGCAGCACATGCGCAATACCTGCATAATTTCAGAGAAGTACAGCCAACCGTTACGAGCAATTCGCCTGGCGATGTGTTGCAAGATTACAACACCCGGCTGGCGTTAACGTACCGGCATGACTTCGCAAGCGCCAGTTTGTTTTCAACGGTAGGGTATATTATAAATGATCAGCACTATAACCGCACCGTGCGCACGCTAAGCAAGCAGCTTAGCACGTTGGTGCAATACGATTATACGCTAAACAGGCGCAGCAACGTGCGCGCAGGTGGCAATTGGTCGCGGATTACTGCCACCACAGATTCGTATGCAACTTTGCAGGCTGATAATCGTTTCGATGCGTATGTTTCGTATCGCTACAGGATTACCAACCATTGGTTAACCAGCCTAAATGGCCGGCAAGCGGTCTATCAAAACAAAACCGCGCCATTTTCTCCGGCCTGGGGAAATGAGTTTGCACTAATTAAAAACGAGCGGTTGCAATTAAGTTTGCGAACGCAGGCAGGAAGAGGGTACCGTGTGCCCACGTTGAACGATCGGTATTGGCAGCCGGGCGGCAACCCAAACCTGAAACCCGAATCGGGCTGGCAGGCTGAAGCCGGTTTTGATATAAAGAAAAAAGCAAATGCTTCGATACTTTCATTTGAAGCTACCCACCATCGCTTGTGGATTACCGATTGGATTATTTGGTTACCCACACAAGCTTCAATTTGGACTCCCGCTAACTTAAGCAGGGTTTATGTTAGCGGCATTGAAAGCGAAATCAGCTACCAACTCACTACAGTAAAAGCAAAATGGCAATGGGGCTATACGTATGCCTATACTCAGTCGCTCAATAAGAAGGGGTTAACGGCTTTTGATGCAGCCACTGTAAATAAACAATTGCCGTATGTGCCCCTGCACGCGTTGCACGCTTTTGCGCGATCAGAGTTCAAAACCTGGCGTTTTGAAATTACAGGAGACTACACTAGTAAACGCTTTACGGCATTAGATAATGCCGCCTACCAGGCACTTGCTGCCTATGTATTAGTTGCTGCAGCGGTAGATAAAAACTGGTATGCAGGCAAAAATAAGTTTACCGTTAGGTGCCAGGCCAACAACTTGCTAAACACCTATTACGAAACCATCGAAAGCCGGGCCATGCCGGGCCGAAATTTTTTAATCACGTTCACGTATAAATTTTAAACCAATCTACAATGACAACTTTGTTCAAAAACCTTTTTGCTGTCGGATTACTTTTTGCGATAGCCAGTATCAGCTTATCCTGTAAAGAAGATAGCGAAACCCCGGCTGGCGAATTTTCTACCGGAGTTTTAATTGTAAATGAAGGCGCGTTTGGTCGCTCAGATGGAAGTATCACCCATTACAATCCGGATTCGAAAATGGTTACGCAAGATATTTATGGTAAGAAAAACGATGGGCTGGCCCTGGGCGATGTGGTTCAATCGCTAACAATTGAGGGCGATTTTGCTTACGCAGTTGTTAACAACGATAATAAGGTGGTGGTTGCCAACGCCCATAACTTTCAGATGCAGCATGTAATTGGCAGTGTAAGTTTGCCGCGCTACTTTACCACGCTTAATGGCAAGGGGTATCTTACCGAATGGGTAAACTTTACCGATCCCGGTCGCGTAGCTGTAATCAACCTGGCAACGCATACTGTAGAAAATACCATTGCTACCGATTATGGCTCAGAAAATATTATTGCCGCCAACGGCAAATTATTTGTGTCCAACAATTTCACCAATACCATTTCGGTAGTTACGTTGCCGGCATCCACGGCTACGATTGAGGTAGCCAATGCGCCAGGTGATCTGGTACTGGATGCCGAAGGCAAACTTTGGGTTTTGTGCGGAGGCAACTATGGCGAAGAGAATGCCTCGTTGCACCGCATTAATACTACTACCAATATGGTTGAAAAAATTCTTGAACTGAACATGGGAGCCAACCGGCTGGCAATAAATAAAGCCAAGAGCCAATTGTATCTTACCAGCGGCATTCAGGTCTATAAAATTTCAGTTACGGATACCTCGGTTCCGGAAAATTCCTTTCTAACAATTGAAGCGGCAGTAGGCCTTTACGGAATAGGGGTTGATCCCCAAACCGATGAAATTTACCTGGCCGATGCCAAAGGCTTTGCTGCCAATGGAACAATTTACCGCTACACGGCAACCGGCACGTTGGTAGATGAGTTTACTTCCGGCAAGGGCCCCAATGGATTTGTTTTCAGATAACCCGTTTTTGCTGCCAACTTGAAAAAACCGAAGCCAACAAAAAACACCGGCAACTCCCATCCTGATTACTATTGGGAGAATGGGCTGCTGGTGTTTACCGAAGCCTACCACCGCAGGCGCGGCTACTGTTGCGAAAGCAGATGCCGCCACTGCCCTTACGGCAATTCTAAATCAAAGCCTTCAAAAAATCTTTAACCAGTTGATGGGCCGCAGCAGAAGGTAAGCACAAGTCGTTAGCAATTTCCTGCTCATAGCGCTCCAGGTGGGTCTTCATTTTTTCTGATTGATGAAGATGCTGAAATAGCTGCGCCTGAATACTTTCGTAGAACCAGGTTTGATTTTGAATTTTGCGATTGCGAGTAAAATATCCCGTAAGGTGCACAGCTTGCAAAAAGCTTTCAATTAACTGCCACGTTTCAGCAATGCCGGTGTGCTGCACTGCCGATGCAGTTATTACACGCGCCTGCCACCCCGATGAGGCCGGGGCCAACAAATGCAACGCGTGTTGGTAATTTGCCCAGGCCTGATTGGCGGCAACTTCATTCTCGCCATCGGCTTTAGTTATTACCAAGGCATCGGCCATTTCTATAATTCCTTTTTTAATGCCTTGCAATTCATCGCCTGCACCAGCCAGCATCAGCAGTAAGAAAAAGTCAACCATAGTGCGTACGGTTGTTTCCGATTGGCCAACGCCCACGGTTTCTATAATTATAATGTCAAAACCTGCTGCTTCACAAAGTAAAACCGTTTCGCGGGTGCGATCGGCCACCCCCCCCAGCACGGTGCCTGTAGCCGTTGGTCTTATAAATGCATTTGGGTTGCGCGAAAGATTTTTCATTCGGGTCTTATCGCCTAAAATGCTGCCTTTGGTTTTTGTGCTGCTCGGATCAACAGCCAACACGGCCACTTTCTTACCCAAGGTAGTAAGGTACGTGCCAAATGCATCTATGAAAGTACTTTTACCAACACCGGGCACCCCGGTAATTCCAATTCGTACCGATTTGCCTGTATGCCCAATAACCCGGGTTAGTAGTTCGTGCGCAAACAACATGTCCGCCTCGGTTTTACTTTCCGCCAGCGTTATGGCTTGCCCCAAGGCCACCCGGTTGCCGGCCAAAAGCTTGCTGGCAAATTCTTCGTTCGATTTATTGATGGCCCTGGTGTGCAATCGGGTATTGATTAATTCGGTTAATTTCTAAATTTAAGGTTAAGAATCAATATGAAAAAAGTTGCCCGCCAAAGTGTAAGCATAACCCTGTTTGTGTTTTTGATGATGTGGGGAGTGGGTGAAATTACAGATTTAAAATTGTTCAATGCCTTCGATGGCATGTCGCAGGCCTTTAAAGAGTTTGAATTGACAGACATTGTGTTTTCGCAGTTGCGCGAAGACCCGTTGGTGGAAGAGCGCATTGTGTTGGTGAATATCGGAAATCTTTCCAGGCGGGAAGTGGCCCAGCAGATAAACATCATTCGCCAGTACAATCCCCGGGTAATCGGTATCGATAGTTATTTCAATTGCGAGGGTAACCTGCGCGATTCCATCAACTGCCCGCAATTATTAGATACGCTCGGCAATTTGATGTTGGCGTACGAAATAGAACAAGCCGGCAATGTGGTGTTGGTTTCTAAACTTTTGCAAAAATCGAAAACCAGTTTAAAAGAAGAATTTTTAGACGTTTATGATTCGCTGGAATTGTCCGACACACTTTTCAACCGGAAGGTAAAGTATGGCTATGCCAACCTGATTACCAACCCCCCGGCTGTACATCAGGACGACATTAAACAATGCCGCTCGTTTATGCCGGCATATACAAGCCAGCAAGAAGAGTATCTTGCCTTTGCGGTGCAGGTGTGCATGCTCTTCGATTCCGTAAAAACGAAAAATTTTCTGGCACGGAATAAAGAGGAAGACCTTATTAATTACCGGGGCAATGTAGAAATACAGGACATTCGCCTGCAGGCCATCCGCAACCAAGCCACCGAAACCACCCGCTACCCCCTTATGTTTTATGCGGTTGATACCGATCAGGTTTTTAACAGGGATTTTCTGGAAGACTTTTTTAAAGATAAAATTGTGATTATGGGTTTTATGGGCTCTTATTTTGGCGAGTTTACATGGAGCGATAAGTATTTTACACCGCTCAATAAAAAGCCGGCCGGCCGGGCCAACCCCGATATGTTTGGGGTGGTGGTACACGCCAATATTGTGGCCATGATTCTCAACGGAGATTATGTGGCAGAGGTACCTACGTGGGCCGAAATCCTCATTGCCATCCTAACCTGTTATTTCACTGTGTTGTTGTTTATGACTATAGACCAGCGCCTGCCTAATTGGTACGATGCCCTTTCGGTAACCATTCAGGTAGTGCAGCTACTGTTAATCAGTTCTATTATTGTGTTCGCCTTTGCCTGGTTTACCGTTAAATTAGACTTAGGCTTAACATTGCTGGCAACCGCGTTAGTCGGGCCCAGCTACGATATTTATAAAGGTTTCCAACTGGAGTTTTCGAAGCGACTTACCAAATACCGCCAAAAGGTATCTAAGCCCGAGTAGTCTATGTTTGGCACGTTTTTAGTAATTTCGAATTGCAAATTCACAAAATCCATGAAAAAAGGCAGATTTCAATTAATTGTTGGCTTGATGCTTCTGGCACCCTTTACCTACGGGCAAGACTACGCATTTCGCGTTTTGGCCAGTAAGGGTTCTAACGAAATTAAAACAGCCGAAGGCTGGCAGCCGGTTAAAACCGGGGCAAGTTTAAAGCTTGGCGATGAGTTAAAGGTTTCAGAAAATGCTTCGGTGGGCTTGGTACATAATTCCGGTAAACCGTTGGAGGTTAAGGTAGCCAAAACCTATAAAGTTATCGACCTACAGGCTCAGGTAAGCGGAAACTCCAGCGTGTTAAACAAATACACAGATTTTATTCTTAGCAGCAACTCGGCTGAGGCTAAGAAGAACCGAATGAGTGCCACTGGGGCGGTTCATAGAGGCCCTGTTGGGTCCATTCATCCCCTGCTGCCAGGTAATCAAAGTGGTGAAATTTTTGGTAATCAATTAGTGGTTAACTGGGAAACAGACAGTAAAGGTCCATATCAGATTACTATCCTAAATATGTTTGATGAACCCATTTACAAAGCTGAAGCTTCCGACAAAACGGTTACTGTAAACCTGGCCGATGCCAAGTTCAGTGGCGAAGATGCATTGTTGATAGACATCCGCTCAAAAACCACCGGAGCTAAAATAGAAAATGAAGCAAGGCCAATGGTAAAACGGTTAAGTCAGGCTAAATCAGAGAAAATTAAAACAGGCTTTGCTGAATTAACCAAAGAACTTGATACCAACACCGCGTTTGGAAGTTTGTTTCTGGCTGGTTTTTATGAACAAAACGGACTACTGGTAGATGCTATTGCTGCCTACGAACATGCCATAGCGTTGGCTCCGGATGATCCAACCTACAAGGAATACTACTTGGAGTTTCTTTATCGAAACAAGATAAAAGACGACCCGGCTGCTAAAAAGCAACAATAACATAAAGCCCCGACTTGGTCGGGGTTTTTTATTGGGCTACTTTCTATTTCCGGTGTTGGCTACCTGCCAGAATCTCCTAATTTTGTGAGCTAACTTTTTTCTCTATGAGCGTACTTGTTAATAAAAATTCCCGCGTATTGGTTCAGGGCTTTACAGGGTCTGAAGGCACCTTTCATGCCGGCCAAATGATAGAATATGGAACTAACGTAGTGGGAGGTATTACTCCCGGCAAAGGCGGCCAAGTGCATTTGGGGCGTCCGGTTTTTAATACCGTTAAAGAAGCTGTAGAGAAAACCGGTGCCGATGTTTCCATCATTTTTGTTCCCCCGGCCTTTGCAGCCGACTCCATTATGGAGGCAGCCGAAGCCGGAATAAAAGTTATAGTAGCTATTACCGAAGGCATACCGGTTAAAGATATGATGTTTGCCAAAAAGTACGTGAAAGAAAAGGGCGTTGTGTTAGTAGGCCCCAATTGTCCCGGAGTAATTACCCCGGGCGAGGCCAAGGTGGGCATCATGCCTGGCTTTGTATTTAAGAAAGGTCGTATTGGTATTGTGTCGAAATCAGGAACATTAACTTACGAGGCTGCCGACCAGATTGTGAAAGCAGGCCTCGGGATTTCTACAGCCATTGGAATTGGTGGTGACCCGATTATCGGTACTCCAACCAAAGATGCTGTAGAATTGCTAATGAACGACCCCGAAACTGATGCCATTGTGATGATTGGCGAAATTGGTGGTAACTACGAACCAGTAGCCGCCCGTTGGGTGAAGGAAAATGGGAATAAGAAACCGGTTGTAGGATTTATTGCCGGCCAAACCGCACCTCCTGGAAGAAGAATGGGCCATGCCGGTGCTATTATAGGGGGCGCTGAAGATACAGCCTCCGCTAAAATGAAAATTTTGCGCGAGTGTGGTATTCATGTGGTTGAATCGCCCGCGTTGATTGGCGATACCATGCAGCAGATTTTAAAGAAATAGATTCATTTGAAAGATTAAATGAGACTCACGCCTGCCAGGTGTGAGTCTCTTTTTTTTTAGCGAAAACCATCAAACTCGGAGCGCTTGCTTTGGGTTGTTCCGAATTGTACAAGTGTGCGAATGGAGTGTTAACAGTTTTAGAACAGAAGAAAATCTGCAAGCTTTTGGGCATGGAGCTGAACTGAAAGGTTGATACGCATTATGTTTTCGTGAAGGATATTAATATTCCATATTTCCGCCTAAGGTTATTTTAGGGGTTTTTTGGCAAATTTTTAAGGGCCGATTCTTTTATCTTCACCAAATGGAAAAAGATTCGGCCCGGTTAAGGAGGCGCTACATTGTTTTTATTGTATCGATTGTACTAACCCTGGTAGTAACACAGGTTATAATTCAATACGATTTACGCCAGCAGAATGAAGATGCGCGACTTTTGAATGTAGCCGGCCGGCAGCGCATGCTGAGCCAACGAATCTCTAAACTTACCCTGTTTCTTTACTACAACAAAAATGTAGATAGCATATCAAATTTCTACGCACTTGATACCCTGAAGGCGCTTACGCATCATTGGGACAGCGTGCATAGCCACCTTATTCAACAAAATGAGAATGGAGCGCAGAGCAGGGTAATCGACTCTCTTTTACGGGTTAACACTCCGCGTGTTAATCAAATGAAAGCGGCTGTAGCAAGTATTCTGAACGACCCCCAGCCAACGGTATTTCAGGCAAGCATTGAAAAAATTGCAGAAGTTGAACTTCCCTTTCTTCGAACAATGGAAGCCACTGTTGGCCGGTATCAGCAAGAATCTGAAACTAAGTTGAGCAATATTAAGTGGATAGAACTGGTGCTTACGGTTATCGGTCTTGTTATTTTAATTCTCGAGTTTGTCTCTGTATTTTATCCAACCCTAAAGCGGGTGTCCTCGCAGAATTTTCTGCTTAGCCAATTGAATGACCAGCTTCGCACCCGCGAAAAAGACCTGCAACAAAGTTTTGAACATGTAAAATCACTAAAAGATCACTTAACCCAAAGTGAGCGCCAATACCGGGAGTTGGTGATGAACGCCTCGGATATGATTTATGAGTTGGATGCAGACGGAAAATTTTCATTTGTGAACCCACCTGTTGAAACGGTTACCGGATTTACCAGGGAAGAACTTTTTAAAATGAAATACATGGAGTTGATCCACCCGGAAGACAGACCACACGTACGTGAATTTTACCAACAACAACAGGATTCGTTTCAAACCAATTCATACCTGGAGTTACGCATTCAAACAAAATCGGGTAGCAGTGTTTGGGTAGGCCAGAATGTAAAGCTTCAGTTTGCGGGTAAGTTGGCTTACCGGGTAAATGTGGTAGCCCGCGATATTACGCAGGTAAAAGAAGCGGAGGCTCGGCTTCAACGCGAGCGCCTGCTCTTGCGCACCATTATCGACAACATTCCCGAAAACATTTATGTGAAGAACTTGCAGTCGCAGAAGATATTGGCCAATAAAGCGGAGTATGAGTACCTGGGTGCCCGCACCGAAGCCGAGATACTAGGTAAAAGTGATTGGGAACTTTATCCTGACGAATCCGCTACCACCTCTACCAACGAGGATGCCCGTGTATTTGCCGGTGAGAACATTATAAATTCCGAAACCCTCAATACCCGCAAAGATGGTAGCTCGTGTTGGTTCTTAATTTCGAAAGTTCCGTTGCGAGACGAGAACAACATTATTATTGGGTTGGTAGGTATCAGTATTGACATAACCGCTGCCAAGCTGGCCAACCAGGCATTAGCCGAAAAAGAAAAACTCTACCGCCTTATTTCAGAAAACTCGCGCGATGTGGTAAGTCTTCATAACCTCGATGGCACCTTCGAGTACATTTCGCCAGCTTGCCGCGAGCTACACGGCTATGAGCCGGAAGAAATGATTGGAAAGATTGGAACTGATTTTATGCATGTGGATGATGCACGCCACACCATAGAACAAGCGCCAGCCATGCTTCAAAAAATGTTAGCAGGCGAATCCATCGAGCCGCTGCAGTTTCGGATAGCGACTAAACAGCATGGACTGGTGTGGGCCGAGAATGTGATTAAACCTGTCTATACAAACGGGAAGCTTAGTGGTTTTCAATCTACTGTGCGCAATATTTCTGCCCGCAAAGTATATGAAGCAGCATTGCAGGAGGCAAAAGAAAAAGCAGAGGCTGCCACCAAAGCAAAAAGCCAGTTCTTAAGTATGATGAGCCATGAGATCCGAACTCCTATAAATGGAATTTTAGGGCTTACAAATTTATTGTTGGAAGAGGAGCCCCGGCCCGATCAACTACAACGATTAAATCTCTTAAAATTTTCCGGTCAGAACCTACTCACCATTATTAACGATGTGCTCGACTTTAGCAAAGCGGAAGCCGGCAAAATAGTGTTGGAGTCGGTGCCCTTTAATCTATACGATACCATTCAAAATGTGGTGCGGGTGCTGGCCATTAAAGCCAAAGAGAAGGGCTTGGCGCTCAACCTGATCTTGCCTGCCAATCTGCCCCGGTACGTAATGGGCGATTCGGTACGCCTGGGACAAATCCTAAATAATCTCATCAACAATGCTATTAAGTTTACTGAGGCTGGCTACGTAGAAGTAAAATTGGAATCTGTAAAGCAAGCTGGCGGTGCTCAGGCAATAGGCTTTTCAATTACTGATACCGGAATCGGTATCCCAGCCGATAAGCAAGAATCTGTATTTGAAAGTTTTACGCAAGCCAGTACAGATACCACGCGCAAATATGGCGGCACCGGCTTAGGGTTAGCCATAACCAAAAATCTGGTAACGCTAATGGGCGGGCAAATAAAGATTACCAGTAAGCCGGGTGCCGGTACGCGCTTCTATTTTGAAATTTCTTTACCTGAAGCATTTGAAGAATCACATGCTGTTGCTTCTAAAATCGAAACTCAGGCTCCGTTGCGTATTTTGGTGGTGGATGACAATGCAGTGAACCGCGAAGTGGCTGGCGGATTTCTAAAACGATGGGGCCACGTGGTTTCGCAAGCTGAAAGCGGAAAAGAGGCGCTTGCAATTATTAAGACAAAGAACATTGACCTTGTGTTAATGGATTTGCAAATGCCCGAACTGGATGGCTTTGAAACCACCCGCACATTTAGGCAATGGACAGACGAGTACTTTAAAAAAGTACCGGTGATTGCGCTTACCGCATCTACTTCGGCTGAAGTGCAGCACCGGGTAAAAGAGAATCTTATGAATGGCTACCTTTCTAAGCCATTTAAACCCGAAGATTTGCAAACAGTACTGGCCCGCCACGGAGCAGTACAAGCCAAGGTGCAATCCGAAAATAAATTCAGTTCGCTGGATCAATACACCGAGGGAAATGAAGAATTAAAAAAGCAATTGCTGGTGTTGTTTAAAGATAACCTGCTGGAGGTAAAGCAGAAATTTTTCGAAGCTCTTGAAACCCAAAACCCAGAAGTTTTTCTGAATGCGCTGCATAAAGCCATAACCACGTTAACGCTAATAAATTCAGAAAGTCTTACCGGTACCCTGCATGACATCCGGGCCTATGTAAAAAGCCACCAACAAATGCCTGCCGGACGAGAAGAGATACTGGTGCGCGAAATAGATCAAACCCTTAACCTGTTGGATGAAGCACTACTGAGTTAACACTCAGAGCAGTTCATTGGCCAGGTTGGCTAGTTCCGAGCGCTCGCCCTTCTCCAGGGTTACGTGGGCATACAGTTCGTGGTCTTTCAGACGGTCTATCAGGTACGAAAGCCCATTGCTCTGCGAATCCAGGTATGGAGTATCGATCTGATGTATGTCGCCTGTAAAAATAATCTTTGTGTTTTCTCCGGCCCGGGTAATAATGGTTTTTACTTCGTGAGGAGTTAGATTCTGAGCTTCGTCAACAATGAAACAAATATTTGACAAGCTGCGCCCCCGTATGTACGCCAACGGGGTAATCACCAACTTTTCGTTTTGCACCATCTCGGTAATCTTCGAGTATTCTTTATCCGATTCGCTGTATTGATTTTGAATAAACTTCAGGTTATCCCACAGCGGTTCCATGTAAGGGTTCAGTTTCGATTTTATATCGCCCGGTAAATAGCCGATGTCTTTGTTGCTGAGGGGCACAATGGGGCGGGCCAGGTAAATTTGTTTGAACTCCCGCTTTTGTTCTAATGCGGCAGCCAACGCAATTAACGTTTTGCCGGTTCCGGCCACGCCTTGCATGGATACCAATTTAATCTCGGGCTTTAACACGGCATGGATAGCAAAGGCCTGCTCGGCATTGCGGGGTTTAATGCCATAGGCACTACGCTTTTCAACCTGCTCAACCATTCCGTTGGCCGAGTTGAAGAATGCCAGCACTGATTTTTTACCACTCTTCAGAATGTAGTAATGATTCTTCATCGGCTTATCTTTACCCAACACTTCTTCGGGTGGGCAGTAGCCTTTTTCGTACATCAGGTTTATTACATTGGGATCTACCTCTTCTACCACCGTGCGGCCGGTGTGCAGCGAGCTGATGTTTTGAACTTTCCCGGTGGTATAGTCTTCGGCCTGTAGGCCCAATGCTTTTGCTTTCAGCCGCAGGTTTACATCTTTCGAAACCAGAATTACCTTACGGCCCTTCTCTTGTTTTTGCAACAGCAAGGCAGAATTGAGAATGCGGTGGTCGGCTTTGTCTTCGTTAAAAACCTTGTTGGCATCTACCAACTCGGTGCCCCCGGTATCCATCACTACCTTAAAATTGCCTTTGCCTTTTCCGTTTATCGGGTTCCAGTGGTGCAGCATCTGGTCTTTAGCCAGTTTATCGATAAGCCGAATAAACTCCCGGGCTTCGAAATTTTTGGTGTCGTTGCCTTTTTTAAAGTTGTCCAGTTCTTCCAGCACCGTTATCGGAATACCGATGTCGTGTTCATCGAAATTAAGGATGCTGTTGTGTTCGTAAATGATTACCGAGGTGTCGAGTACAAAAATTTTCTTCTCCTTGTCTTTCTTACTCATAAGGGCATATTAAAAAAAGCGAAGACACGTTTCTTACAGTTAGCGTTTAAAAGCCTGCAAGTATGAAAACGTGTCTTCGCAAAGTTTGAAACTATAGCGAAAGCTAACCAAACGAAATTAAAAAATGCAAGAATTGCCAAGTAAACTTTTTGTTACGAATCGTTTTCGGGCAAAGGCAGTTAAGCCGCTGTGTAACGATCGCCTTTTTCGGTGGCGGTAATTTTAAGCACATTGGCCAGAACCAATAAGATAAGTTTACGCCTGGCTTTAAATCGGTTTAAGCCAGAAAACTGCATATACTCCGGCAAGGTAAACGCTCCGTGTTGTTCCAGGTAGTTGAGCAGGTTTTTTTCAGCATCGCCAAAGGTAAAGTGCACATCGCGTTTCTTCTTGGAGCGCCTGAGAATTTCCTGCATTTCGGGGCTGGCTTTAATGCTCATAGCCTGCACGCGCACAAAGGTTTCGCGTTTTTGATTATCCATAAGATAATGCAGTCTTTCGCTGGGTGCTATATCGTACCGCACCACAAACCGGTTCTCCGAAACGGGCAGCACCGATTCCTGATAGACCAATTCGGGTTTGCAGATTTGCTGCAGTGCTGTAGTAATAACATGAATTTCTTCTTCCGGATACTTTACCCCCGGAATGGAGCCATCGTCATCCACACCAACCAACAACGTGCCACCTTCCGTATTTGCAAAAGCAATAAACTCTCGCACAATCTTTTCCGGATGGGCAGCCTTCCGTTTAAATTCCAGATGCAAGCCCTCGCCCTCCAACGCCAGTTTACGTACTTCAAAAAGATTCTCGGCCTCAGCGCTGCCCGCGGCCAAGGTCTTCGTCATCATCGGGTTCGTCTTCATCTTTTGGCAAGCTAAACATACTGCTCAACAAATCTTTAAACTGCAAACCCGAAGTAAGCGTGTGTTTGCTTATTAGGCTAAACTCGGCAAGCCCGTGCAGCGCAAACTCCATCAGAAAAAATTGTAGCGAACCAGCCTGCCCTTTGTGGTATTCATTAACCAACTCTAAAAGGCCGGGTACAGTCTTCAATATTTTTTCGTATTCGGCTTGCTTCAACTCGTGCAACAAATCAATTGTGTTGCCATCGCCAAACCAATTTGTAATTTTTTTGTACGGACTTTTTTCCTTCTGCTTGCGAAACTTATCAGGATCTGGAAAGTAATTTAAAAATTGACTGCGGATGGCTTTGCCTACCAGGTTCTGAGCCACAATGCCGGGGCCTTCTTGCTGGCCTTCGTACACCAACTCTACTTTACCGGTAATGGATGGAACTACGCCAACAAAATCAGAAACCCGGATGCTTGTAGTTTTCTCATTGTTACGTAATGCTCTGCGCTCGGCTGCGGCCAGCAGGTTTTCATACGCAGAAATTGTTAACCGGGCCGAAACCCCACTCTTGGCATCTACAAACTCGCTCTTGCGGGCTTCAAAAGCAATTTGCTCAACCAGGTCTTTGGCAAGCTCCGGCACGCTGATGCTGTTTTTTTGTTCGGGCTGTACGTGTGCCTCTTGTTGTGTAATTTTTTTACCGATCTCGAGGGTTTTAGGATAGTGCGTGATGATCTGGCTATCAATGCGATCTTTAAGCGGGGTAACAATGCTGCCGCGATTGGTATAATCTTCGGGGTTGGCTGTAAATACAAACTGGATATCCAGCGGCATGCGGATTTTAAAACCTCTGATCTGAATATCGCCCTCCTGTAAAATGTTAAACAGTGCTACCTGTATGCGTGCTTGCAAATCGGGCAACTCGTTAATTACAAACAAACACCGGTGCGAGCGCGGAATCAAACCAAAGTGAATCACCCGCTCATCCGAATAGGGCAGCTTGAGCGATGCTGCTTTAATGGGATCCACATCACCAATCAAGTCGGCAATGCTTACATCGGGTGTTGCTAATTTTTCGGTGTAGCGTTCATCGCGATGCAACCAGGAGATGGGTGTAGAATCTCCCAGTTCGGCAATCTTATCGCGGCCATACCGTGAAATGGGATGAAGCGGATCGTCATTTAGTTCCGAGCCTTTAATAACCGGAATATATTCATCCAGCAGGTTTATCATTAATCGGGCAAGCCTGGTTTTAGCCTGACCCCGTAAACCTAATAAGTTGATATCATGCCCTGCCAAAATAGCACGCTCCATATCAGGGATTACCGTTTCTTCATAACCCCAGATACCTGCAAATACGCTTTCGCGCTTTTGTAATTTGATAATTAAGTTTTGGCGGAGTTCTTCTTTTATGGTTTTATGTTTATAGCCTGCAGATTTGAGTTGGCTAAGTGTTGTTGGTTTAATCATTAGCTATATTTTTCTTATGCGGATTTTATTTTTAGAAATAGTAATAAAATGAGGTGTCTCTTCGTATTGATATTTTTCAACTACTTCCAATAATCCATTTTCAATTTGATGATACTCGGACTGGTCATAACGAATAAAACAACAGATAGGTTGGTTATGCCGTACGCAAAAATCAACTCTCCAAAGTCTTTATCTTCTGTAATTAATATTCCCCTATATTGTTGTGCGAGAGCTGCTATTTCTGTGTCGCTTATTCGCGGATAGGTTTCTGCGATGGATAAGACTTGATGCTGCTTTCTGCGCAACAATTCGATCCAGTATCGTTCCAGATTTTCATCGGCAATGATCATTAAGCAACTTCTTTCAATTCCTCGTTGGCAATTACATCAGCCGCATATTCAAGGGCTGCATTTATCTGAGTACTTGTTAATTTTGGATACGCCACCAAAAGTTGCTCAAAAGTATAGCCTGCCGCAAGCTTTCGAATAATTAACTCAACGGTAATGCGAGTGCCGGTAATAACAGGTTTGCCCAACATGATTTGCGGGTTGCGCTCAATGAGTGTGTTATATGCTTTCATGGCAACGATAAGTTTTGATTTAGCAAATATAATGCTTACTAGTGTAACGATTTGAAAATTATGTTTTTTGACGCACGTTATAAATTTTTAGTTCTGTTTCGTTTAAAATCTTCAAACACCAGGTTGCCCAACCCTTGCAAACTACTGTAATACGCGTTGCCATTATTAGCTTTGGTAAACTCGCGCACAAACGCTTTCAGGTACGGATCGGTGGCAATCATAAACGTGGTTACCGGAACTTTTATTTTTCGAAGTTGTGTGGCCAGGCTTAAGGTTTGATTCAGAATTTTCTGATCTAACCCAAAACTGTTTTTATAATATTTGATTCCTTGTTTGATGCACGTGGGCTTGCCATCAGTGATCATAAAAATCTGTTTGTTGGAGTTTTTTCTGCGTCTTAAAATGTCCATCGCTAATTCCAATCCGGCAACCGTGTTGGTGTGATATGGGCCAACCTGCAAATAAGGAAGGTCTTTGATTTCAATTTGCCAGGCATCATCGCCAAACACCAGAATGTCCAAAGTGTCTTTCGGGTATTTTTTGGTGATAAGTTCGGCTAAAGCCATAGCCACTTTTTTAGCAGGTGTAATGCGATCTTCGCCATACAAAATCATTGAGTGCGAAATATCAATCATCAGCACAGTGGAGGTTTGTGTTTTGAATTCACTTTCAATCACCTCCAGGTCTTCTTCGGTCATAAAGAAGTCTTCCACCCCATGGTTAATCTGTGCGTTGCGCAGCGAATCGGTCATGGAGATTTGTTCCAGCGTATCGCCAAATTCGTAATCGCGCCTGTCGGTAGTAGGTTCATCACCACGCCCGTTGTAGTGCGTTTTATGTTCGCCTGATTTTGTCTTTTTTAGTTTACCAAAAATTTCTTCGAGGGCCGATTGCCGCAAGGTTTGCTCGGCTTTGGCTTTCATCCTAAACTCGCCATTCGGACCATCATCGGTTATGTAGCCGTTGCGCTTCAGGTCTTCGATAAAATCGCCAATGCCGTAGTTTTTGTTGGTAAGGTTATATTGTTTGTCCACTTCGGTTAGCCACTCCAACGCCTCGCCTACATTGCCTGAAGTAATCAGCAACAACTGCATGAAAATATTCAGCAACTTTTCAAAATCGCTCTTCGCGCTATCGGGTGGAGGTGTATATTTTGAGAACCGGTGACCGAGCATGTTTGGATTCTAACTTATATCTGCTAAACTATAACTCACATCTATCTTTATTGTTTAAAAGTTACCAGTAGGCAGCATGCAGTAGGCAGTATTGAGACTGCCTACTGGTAACTGCTTACTGCCTACTAATTAATGATGCTTGCGCTTTTTCCAGCACCCGCTCGTAATACTTTTCGTACAAGGGCAAAATCTGGGTGATATCAAACTCACGGGCGCGGGCCAACGCATTCGCTTTAAATTGTGGCAGGTTGTTTTTGTCTAAAATAAAAAGTGCCTTGCGTGTCATGTCTTCTACATCGCCCACATTGCTCATAAATCCGGTTACACCCTGAATGTTCAATTCGGGCAGTCCACCCGTGTTGGACGAAATTACCGGAACCTCGCACGCCATGGCTTCCAGGGCGGCCAATCCAAAACTTTCTTTTTCCGAGGGCATCAAAAACAGATCGGCAACGGAAAGCACTTCTTCCACGGCTTCCAACTTTCCCAGAAAGCGAACCGCATCGTTAATGCCTAACTCGCGGGCAAGCGTTTCCGCAGGCTGGCGCTCCGGTCCATCGCCAATCATCAATAACTTAGACGGCACCTCTTTGTGGATATTGTTAAAAACATGCACTACATCCATTACCCGCTTTACTTTGCGAAAGTTGGAGGTGTGAACAATCAACGCTTCACCCTGCGGGCATATGGCTTTTTTGAAGTGATCTTTCTTTTGCTTTTTAAATTTTTCCAGATCGATGAAGTTGGGAATTACCTCAATCTCGTTGGTGATCTTAAAAGAGTAGTACGTCTCGCGCTTTAAATCTTCCGAAACAGAGGTAACCCCATCGGACTGGTTGATGCTAAACGTAACCACGGGTTCGTAGCTTGCATCTTTGCCCACAAGGGTAATATCGGTGCCGTGTAAAGTGGTTACTACCGGAATGTAAATACCATGGGTTTTTAAAATCTGCTTGGCCATGTAAGCAGCCGAGGCATGCGGAATGGCATAGTGTACGTGCAGTAAATCAAGGGCTTCGTTTTTAACCACGCTTACCATCTTGCTGGCCAAAGCCAACTCGTAGGGTGGATACTCAAACAACGGGTAAGACCTGAACTCTACTTCGTGGTAAAAGAGATTCTCGTTCAAAAAATCTAACCGGCTGGGTTGGCTGTAGGTAATAAAGTGAACCTGATGCCCTTCTTTGGCAAGTGCCTTACCCAATTCGGTTGCAACCACACCACTACCGCCAAAGGTAGGATAACACACAATGCCAATTTTCATTCAGGTAGGGTTAAATACATTGGTTTTGAAGATAATTTAAAAATTCAAAACTACTCTGCTAAACCATTCAAACGGTTATTTAGTTTCAGGCAGGGTGGGTATTAACTTAATTTTAATATTGGCAGTAGTTAAAAATTGCCTTATAAATAACCTCTTGAATGCGCGGCCGGATGTTGGCACTCAGCAACTTATTATTATTCATATCGGGGTGCACCCGATTAGAGAGGTACACAAACACAAGATTAAATTGCGGATCTACCCAAATGCAGGTGCCCGTAAAACCGGTATGGCCAAAGGTTAATGGCGAAGCCAGCAGGGTAGTGGGCCCGGCCCAATCGCTGGGTGTTGGCTTGTCCCAGCCCAGGCCTCGCCTGCTGGTATCGAATTGCCGCGTAGTAAAAAGCTCAACGGTTTCGGGTTTGTAGTATTGATGGCCTCCGTAACTTCCTTTTTGTAACAGCATCTGCCCGAGTTTAGCCAGGTCGTTAGCATTGCCAAAGAGGCCCGCATGCCCCGCAATGTTGCCGTGCATGGCTGCGCCCTGATCGTGCACGTAGCCAACCAGTAACCCTTTACGAAACAGCTTATCGTCTTCGGTAGGCGCAATCCGGTTTTTATCGAAGCGGTTTAAAGGCAAATAGCCCAACGTAGTAGCGCCCAAAGGCTCATAAAGATTTTGCTCCAGAAAATCTTCCATAGGTTGGTTTACTAATTTTTCGGCAAGGTGTTGCAAAATGTAAAAGCCCATGTCGCTGTAGCGATAATCGAATGTGGTGCGCACGGGTTTTTCGCGCACGCGCGCTTTTATAATCCATTGCCATAAACTGTCTTTCATTGCTTTGGAGGCAAACATATTTTCCGTTACCGGAAAGGGGTAGTCAGCACTCTTCTTCGAGCTGTAATACTCAGGCAGTGGCGTTCCGTTTTTCACCGTCTCGGCCCAAAATGGTAAGAAGGGCCAAAGCCCGGCCTGGTGCGTAAGAATATCTTTTAGTGTGTAATCTTTCTTGTTCGATTTTTTAAGTTCCGGCAAATAAACCGATGCCTTTTTGTAGATGTCGATCAAACCTTTTTCGTACAAGAACATTACTGTTTGCAACGTAGCGGCTACTTTGGTTACCGAGGCCAGGTCGTACAACGTGTTTTCCGTTACCGGGATTTTTTTTGCGTACGTAAGCCAACCGGTAGCGCGGTCGTAAATTACTTTACCATCTTTTATCACCATTACATAACTACCGGGCGTAGCCATGCTGTCAATTGCTTCGCGGGCAATGGTTTCAATCTTTTCCAGGGTTTTGCTATCCACCCCGGCTGCTTCCGGCAAGGTGTATGAAAGTCTGTTTAAACTGTTGGTAAGCACACCGGTGCCGGCATCCCAATAGCCGGCCAGGGTAACCGGCAACACACCTTGTGCCGCAATACCTCCAAAAATAAGTTGAGGAAAAACTTTTTGAAGATCTGTATGGCTTGTGTATCCGCAAAGCAAGGCACCGGCCCGCGATACGAGTTTGAGATTTTCCAACGAGCCGAAACTGGCAACGATCACTACTTTGGATTTGGCAAGGGAGTTAATAAACGCGGCCACCTGCACCACATCTGCTTCGGCAAACAAAGCAACCACTACTACATGGGCACCAGCCAGTTTACTTTTAACCAGCGTTGTATCGCCTGGCTGAGCCAATGCCAGGTGTGTGAAGGGAGCATATTTGGAAAGGTAGCGGGTAAACTCATTTTCGGTAGGGGCTCCAACAGAAACAGAAAAGAAATTGGTATGTTCTAGTTGCGCAATTGGCAGGAGTCCGTTCTGATTTTTTACCACCGTGGCCGAGGCTTCGGTAAGTTGATATTGCAAAAGAGCTGCGGTTGGATTGTGCAGCCGGGCGTTCAGGTTGTCGGTATTAATAATTTTATTTTGATGCAAGCCGGCATCGTACTTTAACCCGAGCATGGTTTTTACGGCCGCATCAATGTGCGCTACCAGGTTTTTATCTTTTCGGGTGGCGCGCAAAATTTTGCGTATGGCAGGGGCCATGTCTTCGCTGCCAATTAATAACGTATGGCCCAGGTGCAGCGCCAGCAATTCTACCTCGCCATCGGGTTGCTTGCCGGCCAGTTGTTTCAAGTGGGCAATGTCTGCAATCAGCAACCCGTTGTACCCATAGGTGGCATTCAATTCGTCTTCATCGATTTTTTTTAGGTCGTCTTTTTCAAAATCAATGAGCCGCGTGTGCGAAGTAATAAGGCCGGTAGCCAAAGGCAAAAGTTGCTGCAGCCGTGTAGTGTCGGGGGCAGCGGTGGCATTGCTCAGGCACAAGCGAACCCCTTGTTGTTGCACTGCTTTTATATAGGTATGCCATGCATTCCACATGCGCGAGGTTTTCAACGAATGTTCCGGAGTTCCCCACGCAGGCGGGCCGGGTAGCACCGATAGAAATGTAAGATGAATGCCAAGCAGTTGTTGCTGGCGCGCCACCTCGGCAGCCGCCTGCTCAATTAAGGTTGGCTGTGTAAGGCCTGCCAGTTGCAACACGGTTGGTGCCCACAGGCTATCCACCGGTCGCAGATTCCAGGCCGCCACCAACAACGGCACGTCTGCTTCGCGCTGATGTTTATTAACCTGGTTTGCGTGACTATATGCGCCTGCCTGCGTTACGAGAATGCCGCCCGGTTTTAGCTTTTGAACTTCGGCATCGGCTGGTACCAGAAAAAGCTGACTGATTTTTTCAGTAGGGTTAAGTGTTTGAAAAACACTATCTACCCAGCGCGCTTTAGCATCCTGAGCCAGTGTTTTTAATTGCAGGAGTAAGAGCAGAAGAAAGAAGAAGTTTTTAAACATCGGCCCGGGCGATTTTTATACCTTTACCCGCTTAATTAACGGCATTTAAACCGATAACGTGCGTTGGATTGATAGTGCGAAACTACATTTAGATTAAAAGAAATGCTATGAAGTTCTTTTCGTTATTTACAAAAGCCCCGCAACACCAGCGGTTTGCTTATAAGCCCCGTTTCTACGATGCGCAAAAAGAAGAGTTGGAAGAACGTGAAAGCCGGATAAAAAGAGAACTTGAACGCGAACGCGGTGTATTGCTTGAAACCCCGGGTAATTACCGTACGCGTATTGCCGGTTCGTTTCAGGCAGCGCGCAAGCGTAGCAAGCCCGCAGCCGAACCCAATGCGGCCATGATTCGCCTTACCATTCTGTTGTTCCTCACTTTATTTATTATTGCATTTTTGCAATGGGGCCAGCCTGCCTTGTACCTTCTCATTTTATTTGTACCGTTTTATTTCTTTTTAAAATTCAGAAGGCGATAACTTCCGAGCCAGCACATGCCCGATATTATTCATTTATTACCGGATTCTATTGCCAACCAGATTGCGGCCGGTGAGGTAGTGCAGCGTCCGGCTTCGGCTGTAAAAGAGTTGCTGGAAAACGCCATTGATGCGGGCGGCACACATCTTAAACTGATTGTAAAGGAAGCAGGCAAAACGCTGATACAGGTTATTGATAACGGAAGCGGGATGAGCGAGACCGATGCCCGCATGAGCCTGGAACGACATGCCACCTCCAAAATCCGCACTGCCGATGATCTGTTTCGTTTGCGCACAATGGGCTTTCGGGGCGAGGCGCTGGCATCCATTGCCGCGGTATCGCAATTTGAAATGAAAACACGCCCGGCACAAAATGAACTCGGAACGCACCTGGTAGTGGAAGCATCGGAAGTGAAAAGCCAGTTGCCTGTAGCGTGCGAAAAGGGCACGAGCATCAGCGTAAAAAATCTTTTCTATAACATCCCGGCCCGAAGAAATTTTTTGAAATCGAACCCGATTGAAATGCGGCACATCATTGATGAGTTTCAACGCCTGGCGTTGGCGCATCCGCAGGTGGCCTTTCAACTTCGGCACGATGAAGAATTGATTTACGATTTACAACCCGCCAAGTTAAGCCAGCGCATTGTGGCGCTATTCGGAAAATCGTTTCAAGAGCAACTGGCCCCATGCCAGGAAGAAACGGAGTTGGTGAAAATTACCGGCTACATCGGGCGGCCCGAACTGGCCCGCAAAACGCGGGGCGAGCAATTTATTTTTGTTAACCACCGCTATATACGCAACAACTACCTGAACCACGCTGTAACCAGCGCCTTCGAAGGATTGTTGCCCGAAAGTACGTTTCCGTTTTATGTATTGTTTATTGCCATCGATCCTAAACACGTAGATGTAAATGTGCATCCCACCAAAACCGAAATTAAGTTTGCCGATGAGCGGGCTGTGTATGGCGTGGTATGGGCTGCTGTAAAACAAGCGCTAAGTGCACACAACCTGGCGCCTGCCATCGACTTTAAAGCCGATGTAAACCTGATGGGAAAATTGAATCAAACTATTTCCAAAGACCACTACGTTGACGAGCAGTTTAGCAATTCGCTAAAGCGCAGCAACTTGGAAAACTGGGAAAAACTTTTTGAAAATGAAGTGCCCGCCTCCAGGCTGTTTCAACCAACCGATACCGAGCGCACCGTGCTGCACTTTGAAAGCGCACTGAATAACACCGAAGCGCAACCTACCGAGGAGTCTGGGTTGTTTCAGTTTCAACAGAAATATTTGGTGCGGGCTTCCAAGAGCGGGCTTATGATTATAGACCAACAGGCTGCGCACGAACGGGTGCTGTTCGAACGCTACCTGGCACGGCAAAAAACAGGCGCTGGCAATAGTCAGCAAAGTTTGTTTCCACAAACAGTTACCCTGCAAGCGGCCGATTATGCGTTGGCTTTGGAAATTGAATCAGAACTTATAGCCCTCGGTTTTAGGTTCGAGCCTTTTGGCAAGCAGGCTTTTGTGGTAACGGGCATTCCGGCCGGTGTGGCGGGTTCTGAAAAAGAATTGTTCGAAGGCCTGCTGGAACAGTTTAAGAAAAACCAAAATGAGTTACAGTTACCGGTGCGCGATAACCTGGCGTTGGCGCTGGCCAGGCGGGCATCGGTAAAGGCTGGCCAAAAACTGCAACCCGAAGAAATGAATGCCATTGTGGCCGGGTTATTTGCCTGTGCTAAACCAAATTTTTCTCCGGACGGGCGCCCAACATTTTTTACGTTGGAAACGTCTAAGATAGAAAGTTACTTTACCCGCTAAATTTTACCCATGTTTCGAGTTACTCCGTTGGTCAGAAATCTGATTATTATTAATGTGGTGGTTTTTATGGCTCAGAATTTTTTGAGCAATCTGCACATCACCGAGTACATGTCGTTGTGGAGTATTCACTCACCGTATTTTAAGCCCTATCAGTTTTTTACTTATATGTTCGCCCATGGCGGTATGGGGCATATCTTTTTCAACATGCTGGCCCTTGCCTCGTTTGCGCCCATTCTTGAAAGTTATTGGGGCGAAAGGAAGCTTTTGATTTTTTACCTCGCAACCGGTATTGGCGCAGGTATTATTTATGCCGGTGTAAATTATTTTTTAGGAGCGCACGAAGGCGGTATCATGCTCGGTGCGTCCGGGGCTATCTATGGAATTTTAATGGCCTTTGGAATGAGTTTCCCCAACATGGAAATCATGCTGCTGTTTCCGCCTATTCCCATAAAAGCCAAATACATGGTGTTTGTAATCGGGTTAATTACCTATGCATTGGATAGCAGCGGCTCGGTGGCCCACCTGGCACACTTTGGGGGTGCGTTTGTAGCGTTTATTATCATTACTTTTTGGCGGGGTTCGGGCAACAACCGGGGTTGGCAATAGCAGAAATTAAATTTTATCTTAGAAAGAAATTGACGGGTTGTGTTTGACGAATTTAAGAACGCTTTTAGCCGGCATAACAATGCCCATGTTCAGTTAATCATCTTAAACGTGATGATGTTTCTGGCCCTGGCGATGGTTATGGTCTTTGCCAGCCTTTCCGAGTCGCCCGAAATTTTTAGCTGGGTGCATGCACAGGTTGCCATACCGGCTCGTCTGGCTACCTTCATTCAAAAACCGTGGACGATCATTACCTATGCCTTCGTGCACGACCTTTCTTCTATCTGGCACATTCTTTTTAATATGCTTGTATTTTATTGGTTTGGAAAACTGTTTGTGGAATACCTGGGCAGCGATAAACTAATAGCCTTGTACATTTTGGGTGCACTAACGGGTGCCATTTTTTACCTGGTAGTATATAACACCATTCCGTTTTACCAGGCGCGCATCCCGGGTTTGGGTATGGTTGGGGCCTCGGCTGCGGTGTACGCTGTATTAGTGGGCGTTGCTACTTTATTGCCCGACTATACTTTTTTTCTCATGTTCTTTGGAGCGGTTCGCATTAAATACATTGCGTTTATCTACATCGTAATTTCATTTATAGGTTCTGTAGGCTTAAATGCCGGTGGCAATGTGGCACACCTGGGTGGCGCATTAATCGGTTACGTTTATATTAAACAATTGCAGGCCGGTGTAAACTGGGGCAGTTGGATAACTGCTACCTTAGATTGGTTTAAGAGATTGTTTAGCGCAAGCCCGCGTGTAAAGGTTACTTACCGTAAAGCAGAACCACAAGCTAAGCCTACCGAAAGGATAAGTAAGGCCACGCAAGAAGAAATCGATGCAATTCTGGATAAAATTTCCGACCGGGGTTACGAGAGTTTAAGCAAAGAAGAGAAGGAGAAACTTTTTAATGCAAGTAAGAAGTAGTTTACTCCTTCATTGCAAAAAACTGCACCAGCATTGTCATAATGTCTTCGCGCGAGGTGAGGTAAAACGCCTCAGGGTTATCCTCGTTAAAGCGCTCCAGCTTTTTATTGTACTGTTCTTCGGTAAGGTTAAAAAGTTCTACCAGGTATTTTTTGGTTTCAGGGTCGGCAATGGTTTTTCTATACGTTTCGGTTCGGCCTAATTCATCGCGTTTGTTTTTGGTTTTGTCTTTACCCCCAAAGCCAATGGTAATGCCGGGGCCAAAGGTAGCCACTTCATTGGGCTGTGGTTCCAGCGTTTGCTTCTTCACCTTTACCTGGGTGTTGGCGGGCAGACTTTTTTTCCAATCGTCAATTCCTTTAATATCGTAGTCGCCATATACCGTTACGTCTTTCAGCAGGCGGGTATCTTCAGCTAAAATAACCCGAAGGCGGTCGTTAGGTTGTTGTGCAACAAATAAGAATGGCTTATAACCTAACCGCGTAAAAATCAGCGTGTCGCCTTTTTGGCCGGCAATTACAAAAACACCCCGCTCGGTAGTTGATACGCCCACGGCTTTGCGCTTAATCTGAACGGCCACATAAGGCAAAGGTTGGTAGGTGGCCGAGTCGAGCACCGAACCCGAAATAGTAATGGTTTGGGCCCTGCCCACGGTGGGCAAGCACACTACTATCAGCATAAAGAAAAGACGGGTCACAACCTGCGGATGCACGAACGACAAATTTAGTTTAATCCGGTTGGCAATTTTCGCAATATGCTTTTTTTAGTATTGGTTCGCGCAAGAGTTGAAATGTTATGCCTCCGTCCGAAGAGGCATTGAACTGCGAGCAGAATCGGGATCGATTTTGGTTAACGGCATTCAGCATAATGGAACGGTAGCCGGCCGATTGCAGGTTACGGGTATTATATATGGTAAGGCTTAGATAATAGAATACCAGGTCTTCGGATGCAGCAATATTTTTTACGCGTGGTTGCAACAGCCGGGTGGCCCAATCAAACATGCTATAGTGCGAAAAATATTTAGCCAGGTTTACGAGATCGTCATCGTTTAGTTTTAAAGGTGTATAGGTTTGATAGATAAACTGCAGGGCTTTGTCTTTAGCTACAAAATTTTGCTGGCGCATGTGTACTTCCGAAAGGATAATGTGGTAGTTGATGAGCAACCGCCTAACCAGCAGATCAGGAATTTTTTTTGCACGCAAGGCCTCAATTTGCTTTTTCAAATTATCCTGCGGCTGCAGCAGGTCGGTATAAAGCCAGGCTTCCAGTTGCAGCGCGCATAGGTTGTAGTCAATCTTGGCATTGCCCGGCAGCAAGGTTTTTAAACGTTCAAATACTTTAATGGCCTCAAACACATCGGTGCTGCCAATATCGTACTCAAACGATGCCCGGTTCAGCAGCAAACTTCCCGTTTCGTTGGCTTCGGGTATTGTTAGTTCAGTAAGAAAGGCATCGGGCAGTTCGCGCTTTCTGATCTTGTAGAAGATCACCTGCTGCAGGTAAAGGGCTTCGGCTACATTTTTTTCGATAAGCGATTGCTGAAACAGACTTTTCAATTGTGCCGGGTCGCTTTCGCGCACCGAAAGCCTTTTTTCCAATTGGATTTCTATTACGGCTTTGCGGTGGTTTTTAAGGATAGGCTCCAATTTGGCTTGCAGATTATTTTTTGTCAGCTCGTCCTTCACCTCTTCTTTACTAAGGGTTGCCAGGTTTTTATAGGGCGAGAGTTGAATGTCGTTAAGAAAATCAACCCAATTTTCGTAGGTGTTTACCTGCGATTCAATTTTTTCTTTTTGAAATGCCTGCAGGGCACGAATCATACTTTCGGCCCGCTCTTGTTGTAAGCTCAGGTTACGTTTGTAGTCGCCTTCAATCGAAGTGTAGGCTTTTATGGAAATGCGCGTAATGGTATAGTCGGTAATGTTAAGCGAATCGATAAGCGGTTGAACATCTTTTTTATTGTATTCGCTTTTATTCCTTTCAAAAGGAATTACCCGATGGATGGTTTTGTAAAGGTCTTTGTGTTTTTCGGTTAGTTGCGATTCGGTTAAGGTGTCGTAGTACATGCCGGTTTCCAATAATTGCCAGCCATGAAAATCTACGTTCACCATGCGCACGGTATGGCACAGGTACTTATCCTGCAACAGCATATAGTTGGCCTCCAGCGGTTGGCCGGCCAACTGGGCCGGCACCTGGCCTACATAGGCAACCACCTCATCCGAAGGAAGTACAACGGTATTCTTACGGATTTCATCGCGGTAAACCGGTTTCAGCAGATACCCGTTATGCGAAAACCAGGGCGAGGGTGTGGTAGCTGCACCGCATTCGAATTGTGCCTTCTGCACCAGGTCAATAGCTAAGCCATCGTTCTTACCCTGAAACAAAGCCCCAAACCAATCCGAACTATTAAGAAATAGTAACACCTTATCGCCATTGATGCGCGGACTTAACCGAACTTCTTTTGGAAAAGCAGCTACCGTGCTAAGAATTTGCCGGCATTTGGTAAGGTCGCGCCCCGGGTCTTTCAAATCGAAGTTCCCTTCGTTTACCAACTGGGCATGGGTGTTACTAGTTATTGCAACAAATAAAAGCAGAGCGATGCGCATAAGTGAAGGTAGTGAGATTGGAGTACCTCAGCAATGTGGCCCGCGTAAAAAAGTCACGACTTATTAGCTAATTGGCCGCAGGCTGCATCAATGTCTTTGCCACGACTTTTACGAATGCGGGTAGTGATGCCGTTTTTTTCCAACAAATCCATGTACATAGCTAACACCGCATCATCGGCTTGTTGAAATTCCCCGTCATCTATCGGGTTGTATTCAATCAGGTTTACCTTAGAAGGAACATGCTTTGCAAACTTTAATAAGGCTTGTGCATGTTCGGGTGTATCGTTTACACCTTTCCACACCACATACTCGTAAGTTACCTTGCTTTTTGTTTTCTGATACCAGTAGTGCAACGCTTCGGCCAGTTCTTCCAGCGGGTTGGTATCGTTAATCGGCATAATAGAAGATCGCGTTTCGTTAAGGGCCGCATGCAACGAAACTGCAAGGTTAAACTTCGGATTATCATCAGCCATTTTCTTAATCATTTTGGCTACGCCCACCGTGGAAACGGTAATTCGCCTGCTGGCCATATTCAGCCCTTTCGGGGAGGTAATCTTTTCAATGGCGGCCATCACGTTGGCATAATTCAGCAAGGGTTCGCCCATACCCATAAACACAATATTGGTAAGCGGGCGCCCATAGAATAGCTCGGCCTGCTCGCGTATGGCGGCTACCTGATCGTAAATTTCATCTACACTTAAGTTGCGCTGGCGTTTTAATCGCGCAGTAGCGCAAAACTTACACGCCAGGCTACAACCTACCTGCGAGGACACACACGCAGTAATTCTTTTTTCGGCCGGAATAAGCACCGACTCTACCACCAACCCATCGTGCAGTGTAACAGCATTTTTAATGGTACCGTCTGTGCTGCGTTGCATGTTGTCCACCTTAATGTGATTGATCACAAACTCGGCTCTAAGCATGTTGCGGGTTTCCAACGAGATGTTAGTCATCTGGTCGAAGCTCTTGGCAGATTTTTTCCAAAGCCATTCGTACACCTGCTGGGCGCGAAAGGCCTTGTCACCTTTTTCAACAAAGAATGCCTTTAGCTCCTCCAGTTTAAGTTTGCGGATGTCGCGTTTGAGCACGATTAATTCCGAATTAGTCATAGTATTACTTTAACAACTGGTAGTAGTACGATACGGAAAATAATACAATTAAACATTTATCAAGGGAATGTAAGATTTTATTCAAAGTTACTACCATTTAGAAAACTTGAAGAGGTAAATCTTCTTTAACCTTAGATATACAAATGCAAACACAAATAAAATAAAAATTTATCATGAAAACATTTACTCCTCCCCCCCCCCTCCCCGGTACTTTGCAATTTTGATTGCATTGTTCTTTGTAGCCTGTGAAAATTCTTTGGTAGAAGAACCTACACCAATCAATGAGTTTGGCGTATCGTTTAAACAGGGGGCACTTCAATTTTCGACAACCGAAAAGTACATCGAGTTTCTTGAGAAGGGTACGGATGCCACCAAGCAAAAGTTTATCAAGTTTCTGAATGACAAGGAAAATTATATTTCCTAAAGAAAGGCTTTTAACCCTAAGAATTCAAAGGCTGGTCGCACGTTTAGTTCACAAGAGCAAGAAGTAATTGAAACCAATGATTTTCTTTCTTCAATCCTGAATCAAGATGGGCTAATCGCAATTGGTGATTATTATTATAAGGTGAATTTAAGCACGGCTAAAGTGTATGCATTGAATCAACAATTTGAAAGCGAGCTAAACGATCTGAAATCGGAAAACACAGATAACAACAACATCATAATATTCTCCACAGATGATGATGTTTTGTACCTGATAGATGAGGGTAGCAAAGGAACTACTGCCGGCCGCAGCCAGTTGTTTTGTGGTGAAAGTGGTGCGCGCGAAGATAAGGATGATAGTTTTGTTTATGAGCCGATTTATGGGGATTACCGGCAAGATAACAAAGTAGTGTATCAAAAGGCCGGTATCTATTTTTCATTGCAGGCCAAAACAAAAATGCAATACAAAAGCTTAACAGGCATATGGGTAGATGCCGGTGTAACCTACAACCAACAGCTAAATTACTACGTAAAATATGAGCCTAAGTGCAAAGGTGTAACAGAACGCACAGGTAATAAAACCGATGATGGCCCATCTAACGAATTTAAACTACAGAGCCTACGAATCTGGTCGAGGCCTTCATAAATACAGATATGAGGCTGACTTCTTTGGCCAAGGTTATTGGAGCCGCATATATAGAATAGCGGATGGTTTTTAGAAGTTGTTTTTTTTTAATAATTGTCTTTGCTCATCCTGGGTTTGGGCAAAGGCAATTGTTTCTTACCCCCTCATTGGGTATGCATTTTCCACTCAGCTACACCATTAGCCCTGCTGCTGGCGATGGCGGCTATCGTGCTAATGTATTCGATTTTGGAGCTTCATTTGATTTGACCATGCAATATCAGCTTAATCCAAAATGGATTTTGTTTGGCGGGGTTAAGGCCAGTCAAAACGCAGGATTTAGTTTTAAGTACGGAGTCCCAAGTCGAGATTATTCGAAAGGTAGATTTAGTACAACTGCTTATACCCCCAGCATCCCAGTTGGTTTTATCCGGCATCTCAGCACGCAAAAATGGCTTAAGCTAAAGCGTAGAAGTTCCATGCTAGAGCGTATTTCTGGAGATAAAGATGAAAATATTTTGTATTTGATTTTATTTAGGATGCGGCTGTTGGCTGGAGTGAGCTATAATTATGTTGTTCCAGCTACTTACGATAATCAAATGAGAAATTTTTCCTATGGCAGCTATTTATACACAGTTAAAGACAGAAAGTATTTTTCACCCCTTCTTGGTCTGAACTTTCAATTTTTCTACTATCATAAAAATCATTTTCAACTCACGGTTCTTTACAGTCAGGGTCTCAAACAGGTTATTGAGGCAGATGTAGACTACCAATTACAAAGTGGTGATTATGAGGCTACCTTAGGTTCGCGCGGTTCTTATTTTTCGTTGCAATTGGGTTATCCTATTAAGGTTTATGATTCTTCGAAAAAGAAACTAAAGTAGAGTGCTTACAGCGTAGTAACAATTTCTTTCTTGTGCAGCATATTTTTTTGAGTTTCGGATTTTATCCCCGTATTTTTCGAATCAGGAAAATGCTATGGAAAAGACAAACGCAGTAATTATTACGGCTGGTTATTTAGACAGCAACAACGGTAAAACCGCGCACGGATTAATTCGGGGAACAGACCGATACACCATTGTGGGTGTAATCGATCAAAAACATGTAGGAAAAGATGCGGGTGAAGTGTTGGATGGAAAACATCGTAACATTCCGGTTTTTGCCTCCATTGAAGAGTTTTCCAAAAACTCAAAACAAGCCGCAAAGTATTGCATTATAGGAGTTGCCACCAAAGGCGGTGTGATTCCAGATTCACTTCGCGCAATTCTCAAAGATGGGTTGATACACGGGTATGGTTTGGTAAACGGGCTGCATGAATATGTTTCAGACATTCCTGAGTTGGCAGATTTTGCGCGGGCCCGCGGCCTGGAAATTATTGATGTGCGTAAACCTAAAAAAGTTAAAGACCTGCATTTCTGGTCGGGTAAAATTAAAAGTGTGCATTGCCCCAAGGTTGCCGTATTGGGTACCGATTGTGCACTGGGTAAACGAACAACCACACGCTTTTTGGTGGAGGCCCTGAAAAAAGCGGGTTACCGGGCCGAGATGATTTACACAGGGCAAACCGGGTGGATGCAAGGCGCGAAGTATGGTTTTGTATTTGACAGCACACTTAACGATTTTATTTCGGGTGAGATGGAACATGCAATAGTGCAATGCTGGGAAGAAGCCAAGCCCGATATAATTTTTATTGAGGGGCAATCTTCACTTCGTAATCCCAGCGGTCCGGCCGGGGCCGAATGGATCGTATCGGCCGATGCAGACATAGTAGTGTTGCAACATAATCCGGCCCGAAAGAAATTTAAAGGACTGGAAGATTACCCGGCTGCTATTGCTCCCATAAAAGATGAAATAGAACTGATAAAGATATATGGTGCAACCACCGTGGCACTTACTGTTAATACCGATAAAATGACGGCCGCGGAGGCCCGGGCTTATGCAGAGGAACAAGCGAAAGCGCTGGGTATTCCGGTAGTATTGCCGTTGGAGGAGGGTGTTGAAAAACTGGTTCCAATCTTCAGGGATTTGATCGATAAATCAATTGCTCAGGTTTAAAGTTTACGAGCTTCATGAAAATTAAAAACATAAAAGTTTGGTCGGCCGACCTGGGCAATACAAAACCCTACACCATTGCATTTAAAACAGTAGATGAAGTATGGAACGCATTTGTGGAAATAACACTCGACAACGGCATAACCGGAATAGGTGCCGGTAACCCAAGTGAATATGTTACAGGCGAGAGTTTTGAACAATGCACCCGCGCACTTGAGCAACAGAACATTCAATTTTTAATCGGTCGGGATATAAGAGAAATCAATCAACTGGTTGCTGAAGTTGCGCAGAAGTTGCCAAAAAACCCGGCTGCACGGGCTGCGCTCGATATTGCGCTGTACGATGCGTTTACAAAATACCTCAACGTTCCTTTGGTAAAGTACCTGGGTCAGAAAATAAAATCGATGCCAACTTCCAACACCATAGGGATTAAGAGTGTTACCGAAACATTACAAGAAGCAAAAGAATATGGCGAACGTGGATTTAGCATACTGAAGATAAAACTTGGTAAAGACCTGGAAGAAGATATTGAGCGGCTCGTTAAGTTGCGCGAAGTATTCGGAAAAAAATTTATAATTCGCATTGATGCGAACCAGGGGTATAACCCGGCCCAGACAATTGAGTTTTACAACAGAACCAAAGCGTTGGATATTGAGTTGATTGAGCAGCCGTTAAAAGCCAAAGCGATTGAAGAAACCCGTCAACTTCCGGATGAAATCAGGAAAGTAATTGCGGCCGATGAATCGTTGTTGTCGCCTCAAAATGCGCTAGAGTTGGTAACCCCGCCCATGGCTACCGGAATTTTTAACATCAAGCTAATGAAGTGCGGTGGGGTAAGTCAGGCGTTAAAAATTGCCGACATTGCGCAGCATGCCGGTGTAGAGTTATTCTGGGGTTGTAACGATGAAAGCATTGTAAGTATTACAGCCGCTCTGCATGTAGCGTTTGCCAGCGCAACTACAAAGTACATCGACTTGGACGGAAGTCTTGATCTTGCAAAAGATGAAGTAGTGGGCGGTTTTATTTTAACAAATGGAGTAATGTCTTGCTCAGATAAGCCCGGGTTGGGAGTAGAGCGGATTGTAAAATGAAAACCATGCGGATAGTAATTTTTTTTGTACTGCTTTCCCAGATGGGTTTCGCGCAGAGCAATTCAAAGCCCACTGAGGTTGTCATTTTTATGGCAACAGATTGCCCCATTACTCAAAAGTACATGCATACAATCCGGCTTTTGGCCAAACGCTATAGGAAGCAACTCACTGTTACGGGTTATTTTCCGGCAGGAATTAATCCGCAAGCCGAGCGAGATTTCAGAAAGGAATATAGCGTGCCCGCCTTGGTTAAATTAGTTGATGATAAGAGTCACACTTATACAAATCGGCTCGGAGCTAACATTACCCCCGAAGCTTTTTTACTGGATAATAAAGGGGTCATCATATATTCTGGGGCAATTGATAACTGGTTCTTTGAATTAGGAAGATACCGGCCCACGGTAACGGAGCATTATTTGGTAGATGCAATAGAAGCCTCATTAAAAGGTAGCGTTCCCGCGATTACCAGTACCGAGACCGTGGGTTGTAGTATTCAAAAGTCAAATCAGAAAGAACATTTGCATCCACATTGAAAACATGCAGGGCTTTTGGTGCATAACGGCATGGGCAATTACCACTACATGGTGTTGGGGGCAAACTGCACCTACCTACTACGAAAACATTCAGCCCTTGATTGCCAGAAATTGTTCCTCATGTCATCGCCCGGGGGGCATTGGTCCCTTTAGCCTTCTCAGTTACGATGAGGTTGCCGCCAAGGGAACGTTTATTGGAAAAGTAACGAAGTCACGGTACATGCCCCCCTGGAAGGCCGATCCCGTGTATCAAAGTTTTCGCAATCAAACCATTTTAACCGAAGAAGAGATTGACCTCATTCAGCAGTGGCTTGCCGGTGGCATGCAGATGGGAAAGGTACAGCATGTAAAGAACTCAAGTGCATTAAATACCGTGGCAAAGCCCGATCTTGTGTTGCCCATGACGAAAAGTTATCGATTGACCGACCAGGCCAAAGAAGACTTTAGGTTTTTTGTTATTCCAACCAACCTTCGATCTGATGCCTACCTGTCAGCCATTGAATTTGTGCCTGGCAACCGCAAACAAGTACATCACAGCAGAGTAATGGTAGATTCTACAAGAAAGATTCGAGGTATTGATGGAATGAGCGAACTGGATCCACGCATAAAAGAATTTCAAACCATTCCCCTCGCTGACGAGTTTCTTTATGGTTGGGTACCCGGCAATACAAAGATTTTTTTCCCACCGGGAAGTGCCAAACGAATTCCCAAAGGAGCAGATTTGATTTTAAACATTCACTATTCGCCAACCTCCAGTCAGCAACGGGATCAATCCGTTGTTAATTTTTACTTCGCGAAAAAACCCGTACTGCGCGAAGTAAAAACACTCACTCTCAAAGAAAGCGACATTCGCAATCAACCATTTTTTATCGAAGCCGAACGCAGGCCCACCTTTTATATGGACTACCCGGTTAAAAAAGACATGGCTGTTATTTCTGTAATGCCGCACATGCATTTTATCGGAAAGTCCTTTCTGGCTTACGCGGTAACACCCGAAGGACAACAAATTCCCTTGATAAAAATAGATAAGTGGGATTTTAACTGGCAAACAACTTATCAGTTTAAGAAGTTGATAGCAATCCCTGCGGGCTCAATAATTCATGTCGAAGCCCAATTTGACAACACATCGGAAAATCCGATGAACCCCAATCATCCACCAAAAAATATTGGCTATGGCTGGAATTCCACTGATGAAATGTGCAACCTGGTTATTTATTATCTCGATTATCAGGAAGGCGATGAGTTGATCGATTATTGATCGACCTTCGCCAGGTATTCAAGTAACTCTTTTAAGGTGCTTACCGTGTGGGTTGCTTCGTGAGCGGAGATGGTGAAGTGCAACTGCTCCTTATTGATACCTACGGCTAGGTGCAGGCTGCTCTCAGAAGAAATTTTATACCCACATCGTTCCAGTGCGTTTTTAGTCCACAAAAACTCATGACTGCTGCCCTCCAGTGCAATTGAAAGTGGCCGGTACGCCTGATGTGTTATCTTTCCGGTTTTCAAATCAAAGCCTTTTAGTTGAAACACCGAGTCGAAGCTTCCATCCAACACCAGATCTTCCGGAACACCGGTTATAATTTTTTTGTTGGGTGTTGCCAGCCAGATTTTATCGGCAGTTTGTAAGGCAAGATCTAATTCGTGAGTTGCTACCAATATGGTTTTGCCGGCACGGTGCGCTAAGTTCCGGAGCAGGTTCATTATCTCCACACGGTTATTTAAATCTAAATGGGCGGTGGGTTCATCCAATAATAAGATTGCAGCATCCTGGGCAAGCGCCTTGGCAATTAATGCCATTTGCAACTGGCCATCGCTAACTTGCGAAAGTTGATTGTCGGCAATAGCGCTCAGATTAACCTGTTGAATGGCACGTTCGATAATAGCTTGATCGTGCGCTGATAACGTAAGCCACCAATCGAGGTAGGGGTAGCGGCCATAAGTTACCAGGTCGCGCACCGTCATTTGTGTCCCCGTTATTTTTTCGGTGAGTACGATGGCCACCGATTGGGTGGTGGTAACCACACCTTCAAGCGGTGGGTGAATACCGGCCAAAGTTTTTATTAAGGTAGTTTTGCCGGCCCCGTTTAGCCCCATAAAGCAAACCAACTCGCCTCGGTTTAACGCAAGTGATAAAGGCTCAAACAGCACCTTATCTCCGGCTCTGTTCCTAAATCCAACCTGCAGGCTGTGGGTTTCTAAAACGGTGGGCGCTTTGTTAGACACTGATTCGCTTTGCTTTTATAACCATCCAAATTACAACCGGGGCGCCAATCAGCGATGTGATGGCATTGAGCGGAAGAACACGGCTGCCGGGCATCTGGGCCAACATATCGCATACTAATAAGAGCAATCCACCACCCAGCATTACAGCAGGCAAAAGTATTTTATGATTACTTGCGGGCACTACCAGTCGTATTAAATGAGGCACAGCCAGCCCTACAAAGGCAATGGGCCCGCAGAAAGCTGTTACAGCTCCCACCATCAACCCGGTTACAAGTACAACGGCCAAGCGCCCCCGCTTCATGTTAATCCCAAGGTTGGTTGCGTAACTCTCGCCCAACAACATGCCATTAAGAACCTTTACCATACTTATACTAATGAGCAGCCCACAACATACTATAGAACATAGCACACCTAACTCAGCCCAATTGGTACTGCCAACGCTGCCCAGCATCCAGATCATAAACGTTTGAAGGTCGTCTGCCTGACTTGTAAACTGCAGCACGCTTACTATGGAAGAGGTAGCAGCACTTAACATAAGGCCTACCAGCAACAGCGAGGTATTGTCTCGAACGTACCGGGCAATAATAATAACAACGATAAAAACCATTATTCCCCCCAGGCTGGCAGCAAGGGCTACACTCCACGCACCGGGCACAATAATAGAAGTAACTGAAGGGTAACGCCCGGCCATTAATAATAACGCTACAAAGAGACTTGCCCCTGATGTTAAGCCCAGTACATCGGGCCCGGCCATGGGGTTGCGAAAAAGCGTTTGCATTAATAATCCGCCCGTTGCCAATGCGCTACCTGCCACAATGCAGGTAATCGCTTTTGGCAATCGAAATTGCCAAACAATTTCTGAGGCGGTGCCGGTGTGTGAAAATAAACCTTGCACCACCTCAGCAAATGAAAGCGCGGCACTGCCTACCGAAACATTGAGGAGAAAAAGCAACCCCAGCATCAACGTAAGTGCGAGTAAGTTTAAACCATAGCGGCCTCTAGTCATGATTTACGTGGCAAATGCAAAGCGAAAAGTAAAACCTTTTTTATTGGGGCTGAAACTGCGATGTTCGACCTTCAGCTTGTTTAGTCTAACAAATCAATGCATTAGTTTATTTTGATTGAAAATCAGATAGTTACAATTCATTTTTTTATTTATGCAAAGGCTGGCCCTGCAAATCCTTTATTTTTTTGAAACCCGCACTTGGTACGTACACTTAAGTTCCTATCTTTGCAGTCCTTTTTGCAGAACAAAACCCGCAAAACGGATTAAAAACAAGTAAAATAGGTTTCAACCATGCCTGGAATTATCGGACGAAAAGTAGGAATGACCAGCGTTTTTGGCGCAGACGGCCAGAATATCGCGGTAACGGTCATTGAAGCAGGCCCCTGTGTTGTCACTCAGGTTAAAAACACTGAGACTGACGGATACCGGGCTGTGCAGCTTTCCTTCGCAGAGCGTAAGGAAAAGAATACTCCCAAGCCGCTGGTTGGTCATTTCAAAAAAGCCAACACCAGCCCCAAAAAATCTACAGTTGAATTCAGAGACTTCCGCAAGGAGTTTGAAGGCATTGTAGAATTAGGTAAGGAGATTAAAGTACAAGATGTATTTGCTGAAGGTGACTTCGTAGATGCAGTAGGCACCTCGAAAGGTAAAGGCTTTCAAGGTGTAGTAAAACGCCACGGCTTTAGTGGTGTGGGTGGTCAAACACACGGACAGCATAATCGCTTAAGAGCTCCGGGTTCAATGGGTAACGCATCTTTTGCGTCCCGGGTAATCAAGGGCAAGCGCTTGCCAGGCCGCATGGGTACAGACCGCGTAAAAGTTACCAACCTTAAGGTGGTAAAAATTCTGGCCGATAAAAACCTCATTCTGGTTAGCGGTTCGGTGCCAGGCGCAAAGAATTCAACCATAATCCTGCAGAAGTAATGGAAATAGCAGTTGTAAAACAGAGCGGGGAAACTACAGGCCGCAAGGTTAGCCTGGCCTCGGAAGTATTTGGCATTGAGCCGAACGACCATGCTATTTGGTTGGATGTGAAGAGTATTTTGGCGAACCAACGCCAAGGAACACACAAGTCCAAGCAACGGAACGAAATCTCAGGTTCTTCCAAGAAATTGAAGAAGCAAAAAGGAACCGGAGGCGCACGGGCAGGCAATATTAAGAACCCTCAGTTTAAAGGTGGTGGTCGTATTTTCGGTCCTACACCGCGCGATTACTCGTTTAAACTAAATAAGAAAGTAAAAGACCTGGCGCGCAAGTCTGCGCTTACCTACAAAGCGAAAGACAATCAGATTGCGGTAGTAGAAGATTTCAATTTTGAAGCTCCTAAAACAAAGCAATACTTAAGCTTGCTCAGGTCGCTTTCAGTTGAAGGTAAGAAAACGTTGGTAGTGCTACCCGAAGTGAAGAAGAACATCGTGCTCTCAGGCCGTAACGTTCAAAACTCTAAAATCATTACTGCCGATCAAATCAATACTTATGATGTGATCAATGCCGATCAATTAATTTTCGTAGAGAGTTCATTAGGTAAGATCGATAACCTTTTAAATAAGCAGTAATCTTTATGAGTATCTTAAAACGACCCTTGGTTACTGAAAAAGTTTCGGCCTTGAACGAAAAGGGCAAGTATGGCTTTATCGTGGCTGCTGAAGCCAACAAGGTTGAAATTAAAAATGCAGTAGAAAAGATGTATGGCGTAAATGTTGAGCGGGTTAACACAATTAATGTGTTGGGCAAGTTTAAAAGTCGCTATACAAAAGCCGGTGTATTATCTGGCCGCAAGCCCAGCTACAAAAAAGCCATTGTTACTTTGGCTTCTGGCGATGTAATTGATTTTTATAGCAACGTATAATTTATAAACAATGGCGTTGAAAAAACTTAGACCCGTAACCGCAGGCACACGTCACAGACTTTCGCCTGGTTTCGAGGATGTAACCGAAAGCACTCCTGAAAAGTCGCTGGTAGTTACTCTTAAAAAGACTGGTGGCCGCAACAATGTAGGCCGTTTAACCATGCGCTACATTGGTGGAGGCCACAAGCAAAAGGTTCGCTTAATCGATTTCAAACGCAACCGCTTTGGTATTCCGGCAGTTGTTAAATCGATTGAGTACGACCCAAGCCGCACCGCTCGCATTGCAAAATTATATTATGCCGATGGTTTTAAATCTTACATCCTTGCTCCGCAAGGCATTAAGGTAGGCCAAACCATTTTGTCGGGCGAGGACATTGCCCCGGAAGTTGGCAATGCTTTACCGCTTTCAAAAATTCCTGTAGGTACCATTGTGCACAACGTAGAAATTAAGCCAGGATCCGGTGCAGCTATTGCCCGCAGTGCTGGTGCGTTTGTTCAGTTGGTGGCACGTGAAGGTGCTTATGCTACACTTAAGATGCCTTCGGGTGAAATGCGCAATGTGTTGGTAAACTGCCTTGCTACTGTAGGCGCAGTTTCTAATGCCGAGCACATGAATGAGAGTGTGGGCAAAGCAGGCCGCAGCCGTTGGAGAGGTATCCGTCCGCGTACGCGTGCGGTTGCCATGAACCCGGTAGATCACCCGATGGGTGGTGGTGAAGGTCGTGCATCCGGTGGTCATCCACGGTCGCGCAAAGGCCTGTTGGCGAAGGGTAAAAAGACTCGTCACCCCAAGAAGTATTCTGATGGTTTAATCATAGCAAGGAGGAAGAAATAATTATGGGAAGGTCAGTTAAAAAAGGTCCTTATATAGACGCTCGCCTACTGAAGAAAGTATCGGTAATGGAAGAGTCGGGTAAGAAATCCGTAATCAAAACATGGTCACGCAGATCTACCATTACTCCAGATTGCATTGGGCATACGTTTGCCGTTCACAATGGCAATAAGTTTATACCGGTGTATGTTACAGAAAACATGGTGGGGCACAAATTGGGTGAGTTTGCACCTACCCGCACCTTCAAAGGGCACTCTGGTAACAATAAGAACGGTTAAGTAATCAGGCAAACCTCAACGATTCCTGAACAATGGAAACAGAAAAGAAAAAGAAACGGTCGGTAGTAAAAAGGGAAAAAATAAAGGCAGTTAAAGAAGCTGCTAAGCAAGGTCCCGCTACTGCCTATTTAAAAGATGTTCCTTCCTCGCCTCGTAAGATGCGGTTGGTAGCAGATATGATTCGTGGCGAAAGAGTGAGTAAAGCATTGAACATGCTGAAATACGAAGCCAAGCACCCCGCAGCCAAAATGGAGAAACTATTGCTTTCGGCCATCAGCAGCTGGGAAGCAAAAAACAGCGATGTAAAACTAGAAGAAGCAGACCTGTTTGTAAAAGAGGTATTTGTAGATGGTGGCAGAATTTTGAAACGCTTGAGACCGGCACCACAAGGCCGTGCACATCGCGTTCGCAAAAGATCAAACCATGTAACCTTAACAGTTGACCGCATGCCTGCAAAGGTTGAGGCGAATAAGTCAGAATCTAAAGAAACAAAAGCGTAATGGGACAGAAGATTAACCCGGTAGGTTTCAGATTAGGCATCGTGCGTGGCTGGGATTCCAGTTGGTTCGGTGGAAAAACTTTTTCTGATAAGTTGGTAGAAGACCAGAAGATCAGAAAATATGTAGATGCCCGTATTCAAAAAGGAGGCATTGCCAAAGTAGTAATTGAGCGTACGCTAAAACGAATCACACTTACCATCCATACAGCCAGACCAGGCGTAGTAATTGGTAAGGGTGGAAACGAGGTTGACAAAATCAAAGAGGAGCTGAAGAAGCTTACAAACAAAGACGTACAGATAAACATCTACGAAATCAAACGTCCGGAATTGGATGCACGGCTGGTAGGGGAATCAATTGCTCAGCAATTGGAAGCCCGGATTTCGTACCGCAGAGCGATGAAGCAAGCAATTGCGGCTACCATGCGGGTGGGTGCAGAAGGTATCAAAGTAAAACTTTCGGGCCGCCTGGCGGGAGCCGATATGGCCCGTACCGAGCAATACAAAGAAGGACGCATTCCATTGCATACCCTGCGTGCCGATATCGACTATGCAATATCAGAAGCACAGACGGTGTATGGTAAAATTGGAATCAAGGTTTGGATTTTCAAAGGTGAGGTTTACGGCAAACGCGATCTTTCGCCCAACGTAGGCATGGTAAGCAACACCACAGGCGAAGGTAAATCCGGACAACCGGCAACGGGCGGAGAAAGAAGACGTGGTGGCGACCGGGGTGGAAGAAACGAGCGCGGTGGCGATCGGGGCGATAGAAGAACCAAGAAATAATTAAGAGAACAGTTTAAATTTTAGGATAACATGTTACAGCCTAAACGAACGAAATTCAGAAAAATGCAGAAGGGCAAAATCAAAGGCCAGGCAACGCGTGGTCATCAGATTGCCTTTGGTTCGTTTGCAATTAAAGCCCTGGAACCGGGATGGATTACCGCTCGTCAACTTGAAGCCGCCCGCGTAGCCGTAACCCGTGCTATGAAGCGCGAAGGTCAGGTGTGGATTCGCATATTTCCAGATAAGCCCATTACACGCAAACCTGCTGAGGTGCGGATGGGTAAAGGTAAAGGTGCGCCAGAGTATTGGGTAGCCGTTATTAAACCGGGTACTATATTATTTGAAGCGGGCGGAGTAACCATGGCTACTGCAAAAGAAGCGTTGGCCCTGGCCGATGGCAAGTTGCCAATCAAAACCCGTTTCACTGTAAGAAGAGATTACGTTGAACAAGCAGTAAAATGAAAAACGCAGAGATAAAAGGCTTAACCCTGGCCGAGTTGAATGAAAAAATTGGTAGCGAGACCGAAGCGCTGCGTAAGTTAAAATTTGCGCACCAGGTTTCGGCAATCGAAAACCCGATGCGGATTCAAGAAACCCGCAGGTTAATTGCCCGGCTAAAAACGGAATTGAAAGCAAAGGAAACTCAAAAATAAAGGTGTCATGGAGGCAACCAGAAACTTAAGAAAAGAAAGAGTGGGTAAAGTGGTGAGCAATAAAATGCAAAAGTCCATTACCGTAGCTTTAGATCGTAAGGTAAAGCACCCGATCTACGGTAAGTTCATGAACAAAACAACCAAGTTCATGGCCCATGACGAGAAAAACGAGGCAGGAATTGGCGACACCGTGCGCATAATGGAAACCCGTCCGTTAAGCAAAAACAAAAGATGGAGATTGGTTGAAATCATTGAAAAAGCGAAGTAATCATGATATCTACAGAAAGCAGGTTAGTTGTAGCCGATAACAGTGGTGCCAAAGAAGTTCTTTGTGTGCACGTGCTGGGCGGCACCAGAAGAGAATCAGCTAGTGTGGGCGACAAGATCGTAGTAACGGTAAAGTCCGCAATCCCAACCAGCCAGATTAAAAAGGGAACTGTATCAAAAGCCGTTATTGTGCGCACCAAAAAGGAGGTACGTAGAAAAGATGGTTCTTACATTCGTTTTGAAGACAATGCAGCGGTTTTGCTAAATGCTCAGGACGAGCCACGCGGTACCCGCATTTTTGGGCCAGTAGCCCGCGAGTTGCGCGAAAAGCAATTCATGAAAATTGTATCATTGGCCCCCGAAGTTTTATAAGCCATGGAAAGAAAATTTAACAAGCAACCTAAGCTGCACGTTCGCAAAGGCGATACCGTGCTGATATTGGCTGGCGATGACAAGGGTAAAGAAGGCAAAGTTTTGGAAATTTTTGCTGAGAAAAACCGTGCTATTGTAGAAGGTATCAATATCATTACCAAGCACCAGAAGCCTTCGGCTGGCAAGCCCGAGGGTGGAATTAAGAAAACAGAAGGTACAATCCATATCAGTAACCTTAAGTTGGTAGAACCTTCAACCGGCAAGCCTACCCGTACCGGCCGCAAGCTGAACGAAAAGGGCAAGCTGCAGAGATATTCAAAGAAAACCGGAGAATTAATTAAGTAATGGCAACTCCAAGATTAAAAGAGAAATACCTGAAAGAGGTAGTTCCCGGACTGAAGCAGAAGTTTCAGTACAAATCCATCATGCAAGTTCCCAAAGTGGAAAAGATTTGCATTAATAAAGGTATAGGCGCAGCTGTAGCCGATAAGAAGTTAATTGATGTGGGCGTGGAAGAACTTACAACCATCTCAGGTCAAAAGGCAGTAGCTACCCGTTCAAAGAAAGACATTTCGAACTTTAAGCTGCGCTCTAACCAGGCTATTGGAGCTAAAGTAACTTTACGTGGCGACCGCATGTATGAATTCATGGATCGTCTGATGAACATTGCCCTGCCCCGCGTGCGCGATTTCAAGGGCGTGAGCGATAAGGGTTTTGATGGTCGTGGAAATTATACGCTCGGTGTTAAGGAGCAGATTATTTTTCCTGAGATCTCGATAGATAAAGTAACCAAAATCAATGGTATGGACATAACATTCGTTACCTCGGCAGCTTCGGATGAAGAAAGCTACGAGTTGTTGCGTGCGTTGGGGATGCCATTCGTAAATAAAAATTAATCTTTTAAACTGACTCCATGGCAAAACTAGGACTCATAGCAAGAGACAAAAAGAAGGAAAAACTGGTTGCCCGGTATGCTGCCAAGCGCAAGGCTTTGAAAGAGGCTGGCGATTGGGCAGGCCTGGACAAGCTTCCGCGTAGCTCATCGGCCGTTCGTTTGCGCAGCCGTTGCAAGTTAACGGGGCGTCCGCGCGGTTACATGAGCAAGTTTGGCATTTGCCGTAACCAGTTCCGCCAAATGGCAAGCGATGGGAAAATCCCAGGCTTAACCAAGGCAAGCTGGTAAAAGCGCCTTCTACTACATATTTGGTTGCTGAGTATCAAGGTCGGGGCACCCTCTAAAACAGGCTAAACCGAAACCAGGTAACAGTTTGGATAACAGAAATTGTTATATATCTTTGCAGCCCGTTCAAAAAAACGGGTTTGCTTTTTAAATAAGTAAAATGAAAACAACGGATCCTATAGCAGATTATTTAACCCGCCTGCGCAATGCCATTAAGGCGCGCCATCGCGTGGTAGAAGTTCCGGCTTCCAACATTAAGAAGGAAGTAACCAAGGTGCTTTTCGATAAGGGATATATCCTTAACTACAAGTTCGAAGAAACAACGAACAAGCAAGGCAATATTAAGATTGCGTTGAAGTACAATCCGGAAACAAAGGAGTCGGCCATTACAAGCTTACATCGGGTTAGTACTCCGGGGTTGCGCCAATATAAGCCGGCCACCAGTCTTCCTAAGGTGTTGAACGGTTTGGGTATCGCCATCCTGTCAACTTCAAAAGGTGTAATTACCGATAAGGAGGCGCGCGCGCTCAATGTTGGTGGTGAAGTTTTGTGTTACATCTATTAAACGAATAAGGTTATGTCGCGTATAGGTAAATTACCCATAGTACTTCCCAAAGGTGTAACCTTCAGTTTTTCTGAGGCTGAACATACCGTGGCCGTTAAGGGCCCAAAGGGTGAGTTGAAACAAGTTATTGATCCATCGTTTAATGTGGTTACCGAAGAGGGGGAAATAGTAGTAAAGCGGCCCACCGAACAGAAACGCCATAGAGCCATGCATGGTTTATACCGTGCCCTTATTGCCAACATGGTAAAAGGTGTTAGCGAAGGCTACAAAGCCCAGTTAGAATTGGTGGGTGTAGGTTACAAAGCATCGGCACAAGGCAATGTGTTGGATTTGAGCCTCGGCTACTCACACAGTGTTATTGTGGGTATTCCTTCAGAACTTAAGGTGGTTGCTACGCAAGAGAAAGGTCAGAACCCAACCATTACCTTGGAAGGCATTGATAAGCAGTTGATAGGCCAGGTGGCCGCAAAAATTAAATCGTTACGACCGGTTGAACCTTATAAAGGTAAGGGTATCCGGTTTGTGGGCGAGTTTGTACGTAGAAAAGCTGGTAAAGCAGCAGCTAAATAATTAAGGAAGCATGGCAAACATTAAAGACAGAAGAGTCCGTATTAAAAAGGGCATTCGCAAAAAGCTTGAGGGTACATCCGCCAGGCCTCGCTTGTCGGTATTCCGGAGCAATAAAGTAATCTATGCGCAAATCATAGACGATTCGAAAGGGCACACGCTCACCTCGTCTTCTTCAACCGAGTTGGATAAGAAAGGCGTAGTTAATCTTACCATCTCTAAAAGTGTAGGTAAGAAGGTAGCGGAAAAGGCAGTAGCAGCGGGTATTACCGAAATTGTTTTTGATCGCAACGGGTATCTCTATCATGGTAACATCAAAGCTTTGGCCGAAGGAGCCAGAGAAGGAGGTTTAAAATTCTAATTCAGCATGACACAAAGTAACGTCAGCACGGTAAAAGCTAGCGAGATTGACCTGAAAGAAAAGGTTGTAGCTATACAGCGCGTAGCCAAAGTGGTAAAGGGTGGTAGAAGATTTAGTTTCGCAGCCATTGTAGTGGTAGGCGATGGCAACGGAGTTGTGGGCTATGGCTTAGGAAAAGCCAACGAAGTAACCGATGCTATTACAAAAGGAATTGACGATGCAAAAAAGCATCTTGTAAAAGTTCCTATTATTAAAGGAACAGTGCCACACGAATCGCTAGGTAAGTTTGGTGGTGGCTTTGTGTTGTTAAAGCCTGCATCGCCCGGTACGGGTGTAATTGCCGGTGGTGCAATGCGTGCTGTGTTAGAAAGTGCCGGAGTACACAATGTATTGGCTAAATCCAAGGGCTCGTCTAACCCGCACAACGTGGTAAAGGCAACTTTTAAAGCGCTTACTTCCATGCGCGACCCGCAAACCATTGCCCGCAACCGCGGTATTTCTTTGTCGAAAGTTTTTAACGGATAAGGGTATGGCAAAAGTTAGAATAACACAAACCCGCAGCACAATTAAAAGGCCCGAAACCCAATTGAGAACCATTCAATCGTTGGGATTGGGTAAAGTGCACCGCTCGGTTGAAGTAGAGTACACTCCTCAGATAAAGGGGATGGTTAAAAAAGTTAAGCATTTGGTTAGCGTAACTGAATTATAAGATGAAACTGCATACACTAAAGCCGGCCGAAGGCTCGGTAAAAACAAATAAGCGCCTTGGCAGAGGCCAGGGTTCGGGCGGAAGCACCGCAGGCCGTGGTCATAAAGGAGCACAGTCTCGGTCGGGCTACCATAAGAAAATCGGCTTTGAAGGTGGACAAATGCCGCTTCAAAGACGCATTCCGAAGTTCGGATTCAAAAATAACGAGAAGGTATTTTTCAAAGCCATTAACCTGGATGCATTGGAAGCCCTTGCTCAAAAGACAAAAGCTTCTGCACTTACCATTCAGTTGATGATTGAAAATGGTATTGTAGGAAAAAAAGACAGTGTTAAAATTTTAGGACGTGGCGAGTTAAAGGCCAAGGTGAGTGTAGAAGCACACGCCTTCTCTGAAACAGCCACCAAAGCAATTGAAAACGTAGGCGGTACGGCCACAACTATTAAGTAATGAAGCGCTTCTTTACCACCATAAAGAACATTTTTTCGATCGAAGATCTGCGCATCCGTATTTTAAATACGATCGGGTTCCTCATCATCTTCCGCCTGGGCTCGTACATCGTGCTGCCGGGTGTGGATGCTGTGGTGCTTGCGCAATCCGGTTCAACACAAGGCGGGTTCTTTGATCTGCTAAATACCTTTGTGGGAGGCTCCTTCAGCCGGGCATCTATTTTTGCATTAGGCATCATGCCGTACATCTCGGCTTCTATTGTAGTGCAGCTTTTAACGGTAGCTGTACCTCATTTTACCAAATTGCAGAAGGAAGGTGAAAGCGGCCGCAAACGGTTAAATCAATTCACACGCATTCTCACCATCGTTATTACAGCAGCGCAATCGTATGGTTACGTAAGGGCCACTATTCCCAACGAAGCATTGCTCAATCCAGGAACCTTCTTCACCATCTCATCTATAATTATTCTAATTGCCGGAACTATGTTTTGCATGTGGTTGGGCGAGCGCATTACCGACAAGGGTATTGGCAATGGAATAAGTATGCTGATTATGATCGGTATTGTTTCGCGTTTCCCTATAGCCATCTACCAGGAAATAGATACCAAGGGATTGAACGGAATGCTGTTGTTCATCATCGAAGTGCTGGTATTATTCTTTATTGTAGTGGGTGTAATTGCGCTAACGCAGGCAACCCGCAGAATTCCGGTGCAGTATGCCAAGCAAGTTGTAGGAAATAAATTGTACGGAGGTAAACGCGATTTCATTCCTTTAAAACTTAACTCGGCCGGGGTAATGCCCATCATTTTCGCGCAAGCGCTAATGTTCATACCACCGCTCACCGCGCAAATCTGGAAGGATAGCGATATCGGAACGTATGTGGGTTCTACATTTGCAGACTTTACCTCGTGGCAGTACAACTTGTTGTTTGCTTCGTTGATCCTGATTTTTACTTTCTTCTATACGGCTATCACAGTTCCTTCGAACGACATTGCCGATAACCTGAAAAGAAACGGAGGTTTTGTGCCCGGAATTAAGCCAGGCAAGGACACAGCCGAATTCATTGATAGTGTATTATCAAAAATTACTTTACCGGGCGCCATCTTCCTGGCTGCGGTTGCTATCCTGCCTGCATTTGCAGTTAAGGCTGGTATTACGCAGAACTTTGCTCAATTCTATGGTGGTACTTCCCTTCTGATTTTGGTGGGTGTTGTGTTAGACACACTCCAGCAGATTGAAAGCTACCTGTTGATGCGGCATTACGAAGGCATGATGAAGTCGGGTAGAGTAAAAGGACGTTCTCAGTTTGCTGCGGCTTGAAGTTGAATGATTCGCTACAAGACGGATGAGGAGATTCAGTTAATACGGAATAGCGCCAAGGTTTTAGCCCAAGTGCATGGCGAAATTGCCAAGCGGGTGAGACCAGGTGTAAAAACCAAAGAACTGGATAAACTGGCCGAAGAATTTATTCTCGACCACGGAGGAACCCCCTCATTCAAGAACTATCATGGTTTTCCGGCTGCCTTGTGCATTTCGGTAAACGAGGTGGTGGTACATGGTTTTCCCGGAGAGTACGAAGTGAAGCCCACGGATGTGGTTTCGATCGACTGCGGAGTGAAACTCAATGGGTACCATAGCGATTCGGCCTATACCTATCCGTTGGAAGGTGTAACTACAGAAGTGCTTACACTCTTACAGCGAACCTACGACTCGCTCCTTATAGGGATAGAGCAGGCGCGGGTTGGAAACCGGATGGGCGATGTAAGCTTTGCCATACAACACTATGTAGAACAATTTGGGTATGGCGTAGTGCGGGAGTTGGTAGGGCATGGCGTTGGTAAAGATTTACACGAATCTCCCGATGTTCCGAATTTTGGAAAGCGGGGCAAGGGTGTAAAGCTGGCGCCAGGAATGGTGTTTGCAATCGAACCGATGATTAACATGGGTACCCGAAAAGTGGTGCAGGAGCGTGATGGCTGGACCATCCGAACTCAGGATCGTAAACCTTCGGCCCATTTTGAGCATACGATAGCGATTCACAAAGACAAAACGGAAGTCATAACGACTCACGAGTATATAGAACAAAACTATTCGTTCAAGTGGCGAAACAAAAGTCGATAGAGCAGGACGGAACTATTTTGGAGGCACTTTCCAATGCCATGTTCAGAGTGCAATTGGAAAATGGCCATGAAGTATTAGCACATATTTCAGGCAAGATGCGGATGCACTACATCCGGATTTTACCTGGCGATAAGGTTAGACTGGAAATGTCGCCTTATGATTTAACAAAGGGAAGGATAACGTTTAGATATAAATAGAAGACTATGAAAGTCAGAGCATCTATAAAAAAACGCAGTGCCGATTGCAAGATTATCAGGCGCAAGGGCAAACTGTATGTTATTAACAAAAAGAATCCACGGTATAAACAAAGACAAGGATAATTATGGCACGTATTGCTGGTGTAGATATTCCCGATAATAAGAGAGGCGAAATAGCGCTTACTTATATTTTTGGTATAGGTCGCAGATCGGCCCAACGCATTCTTACCAAGGTAGGAGTAAACTGGGATAAGAAAGCGAAAGACTGGAACGATGAGGAAGCGAATGCCATTCGTGCCGCCATTGCCGAAGGACATAAAATTGAAGGCGCCCTGAAGTCTGAAATACAGCTTAGTGTAAAACGACTAATGGATATTGGTTGCTACCGGGGGCTGCGCCATCGCAAGGGATTACCGGTGCGTGGGCAAACAACAAAAAATAATGCCCGCACGCGCAAAGGAAAGCGCAAGACCGTAGCGAACAAGAAGAAAGCAACTAAAGGATAATTAACTTAAAAGCATAACCACTTTTCTGTATGGCAGCACCAGTTGAAAAGAAGAAAGATAAAAGCAAGAAACGCGTAGTGGTAGTTGAGGCCATTGGCCAGGCCCACGTGCGTGCTACTTTTAACAATATTATAATTTCGATGACAAACTCTACCGGTCAGGTTATCTCCTGGTCATCGGCCGGAAAAATGGGTTTTAAAGGATCGAAGAAAAATACCCCTTATGCTGCGCAGGTAGCTGCACAAGAGTGTGCTGCGAAAGCATTTGAACAAGGCTTGCGAAAAGTAGAGGTATTTGTAGTTGGGCCCGGAGCCGGACGCGAGTCTGCTATCCGCAGCATACAGGCTTCCGGCATCGAAGTAATGGTGATAAAGGATATGACTCCCATACCGCACAACGGTTGCCGTCCTCCTAAGAAAAGAAGAGTTTAATATTTAACGAACAACGTACACTAACATGGCAAGATACACAGGCCCCAAAGCGAGAATCTCAAGAAGATTTAACGAGCCTATTCTTGGCGATAACAAAGCACTGCAAAAGAAGAACTACGCACCTGGCCAGCATGGAAAGGGTAAAAAGCGTAAGCAATCGGAATACGCGGTGCAGTTAGCCGAAAAGCAAAAAGCAAAGTATATCTATGGAGTGTTGGAGCGCCAGTTCGAAAATATTTTTGACAAGGCCTCGCGCAAAAAAGGTGTAACCGGTGAAGTGTTGCTTCAAATGCTGGAGTCGCGCCTGGATAACACCGTGTACCGCTTAGGTATAGCACCCACGCGCAGAGCCGCCCGCCAGTTGGTGGTGCATAAACATATTTTAGTAAATGGAGAGGTGGTAAACATTCCTTCGTTTAACCTGCGCCCTGGCGATAAAGTAGCCGTACGTGAAAAGTCAAAATCGCTTGAAACAATCTCTAACTCGCTTTCAATACAAGGTGCAAAAAAATACAACTGGTTAGAGTGGGATAATAGCGAGCTGGAAGGGAAATTGATCAACCTTCCGTTGCGTGCGGATATCCCGGAAAACATCAACGAGCAGTTGATTGTTGAATTGTACTCTAAGTAATCATAACACATTAATCAAATTTGATATGTCAATATTAGCGTTTCAAATGCCCGATAAAGTGGTAATGGAAAAATCAGATGATTTCCATGGTCACTTTACTTTCAAGCCGCTCGAAAAAGGTTACGGAGTTACCATTGGTAATGCGTTAAGAAGAATTTTATTGTCTTCTTTAGAAGGCTATGCCATTACCGGTATAAAAATACCCGGTGTGTTGCACGAATTTTCAACCATTGAAGGTGTAGTAGAAGATGTGGCCGAAATTATTTTGAACCTGAAACAAGTACGGTTTAAGAAGGTTACCGACAATTTTGACAACAAGATTGTAGTAAACATTAAAAAGCAGAAGCAATTCAAAGCTGGCGATATTGCCCGCTTTACTTCCTCGTTCGAAATTCTAAACGCAGACCATGTAATCTGCAACCTGGACGAAACCGCCCAATTTGAAATTGAACTTACAGTTGAAAAGGGAAGAGGGTACCTGCCGGCCGAAGAGAATAAGCCGAACGAACAGGTTTTTGGATTTATTCCGATCGATGCCATTTTCACACCAGTAAAAAATGTGAAGTACAGTGTGGAGAACACTCGCGTTGAGCAAAAGACCGACTACGAAAAGTTGTTGATCGATATAGAAACTGATGGTTCAATCCACCCTGAAAAGGCATTGGAAGGCGCGGCATTTATTCTGATCCAACACTTCCGCCTGTTCTCAGACAAATCGATTGAGCTTGAAACCGGTAAGGATAGCGAAGTGGAGCAAGTGGACGAAGAGATGTTGCACATGCGCAAGCTACTTAAGACACCGCTCCACGACCTGGATCTTTCAGTGCGCGCGTACAACTGTTTGAAGGCTGCCGATGTAAAGTCGCTGGGAGATCTGGTTCAATTAGATATATCAGATATGATGAAGTTCCGCAACTTCGGCAAGAAATCATTGGCCGAGTTGGAACAATTGGTAGCGGAGAAGAACCTTACTTTCGGAATGGATCTCTCCAAGTATAAACTCGATGAAGACTAAACCATGAGACACGGTAAAAAAGTAAATCACCTGGGAAGAAAGACGGCTCATCGTCATGCGCTTCTTTCAAACCTGGCTTCTTCGCTTATCTTAAACAAGCGAATTACAACCACGGTAGCAAAAGCAAAGGCATTAAAACAATACGTAGAACCTTTAATTACCAAGGCTAAAGACAACACCACGCACTCGCGCAGAACGGTAATGTCTTACCTGCAAAACAAGGAGTCGGTTACAACCCTTTTTGGCGAAGTAGCCGGCCGCGTAGCAGACAGGCCCGGGGGTTATACCCGTATTATTAAACTAAGCGCACCCCGCTTAGGCGATGCGGCTGAAATGTGCCTTTTGGAGTTGGTGGATTTCAACGACATCTATAAAAAAGATGGCGCTGATAAAAAAGCCAAAACGCGCAGAAGTCGCAGAACCAAAAAATCAGAGGCGGCACCGGCTGCAGAGGAAGCTTCGGCCGAAACCACGGCCAGCGAGGAAAAGCCTAAAAAGGCCGCTAAAAAGTCTAAGAAAAAAGAATAAGTTGGACTTTTCAGAATATAGAAAGGGATTGGATTTCAGATTCAATCCCTTTTTTTATTGCCGTAACCGTTTGAAATCGGATATGCGAAATTTTAAAAGAGTTTAAAATCAGTAAAATCTTTAATACCAGTATTTTTGTTAAACCTAAAATCATACAACAGTTGAGCACAAAAGCCTATTTACTACTTGCCGATGGTTTTTTACTGGAAGGTAAAGCCATAGGCAAGATCGGCACCACGGGTGGTGAAATTTGCTTTAACACCGGAATGACTGGCTACCAGGAAATTTATACTGACCCCTCTTACTATGGGCAGATAATTGTAAATACCACAGCCCACATCGGTAATTACGGTACTGTTTCTGAAGAACAAGAATCGGCCGCGCCAAAAATAAGTGGCATTGTTGTAAATGAGTTCTCAGCCGAGTTTAGCCGCAAAACCGCAAAGGAAAGTTTACAGGCTTACCTGGAAAGGCATGGTGTTGTGGGTATTTCTGACCTGGATACCCGCATGTTGGTGCGCTACATCCGGAGCAAAGGCGCAATGAATGCGCTTATTTCTTCTGAGTTAACCCCCGACCAGATGAAGGTGGAAATAAAAAAGGTTCCATCTATGGATGGCCTGGAACTTTCATCGATAGTTAGTACCAAAGCACCTTATTTTGTAGGGAACAGCAATGCCTCATGTAAAATAGCGGCACTGGATGTAGGTATTAAAACAAATATTTTGCGCAACCTGGCTGCCCGCGATTGTTACGTGCAGGTGTTTCCGGCAAAAACCACGTTTGCCGAAATGGAGAAATGGGAACCACACGGCTACTTTATTTCAAATGGCCCGGGCGATCCTGCCGTAATGGACTATGCCATTAAAACTGTGAAAGAAATTTTAGCTGCCGATAAGCCGGTTTTTGGAATTTGCCTGGGGCACCAACTGCTTGCGCTGGCGGCCGGTTTAACAACCTATAAAATGCATCATGGCCACCGCGGCTTAAACCACCCGGTTAAAAACCTGATTACAGGTTTAGGGGAGATGACTTCGCAAAACCACGGCTTCGCGGTAAGCGAAAAAGAAATTGAAAAGAATCCGGATGTGGAGGTAACACACCTGCACCTGAACGACAATACCATTATGGGTATCCGGTTGAAACATAAGCAGGCATTTTCGGTGCAGTACCATCCCGAGGCATCGCCTGGCCCGCACGATTCAAACTACCTTTTTGATCAGTTTGTAGAAATGGTAAGGCAAGACATGAGCGCTGCCGTAAAATCATAAAATCAATCAGTAAATCTAACCCAGTAATTATGAGTTTAATTGAAGGAATCCATGCCCGTCAAATCTTAGATAGCCGTGGCAACCCCACTATTGAAGTAGATGTTGTAACCGAATCGGGTGCGTTTGGTCGTGCTGCGGTTCCATCAGGTGCCTCTACCGGAACCCACGAAGCAGTTGAGCTACGCGATGGCGACAAGAAGAAATACCTTGGTAAAGGAGTATTAAAAGCGGTTGACAACGTGAATAATAAAATTGCCACAGAGATTGTGGGATTGGATGTATTCGACCAAAACCTGATTGACAAGGTGATGATTGAATTGGATGGCACTACCAACAAAGGGAAGCTGGGTGCTAATGCCATACTGGGTACCTCCTTAGCCGTTGCAAAAGCTGCTGCGATGGAGGCTGGCCAGTCGTTGTATCGTTACATTGGCGGTGTAAACGCCAACACGCTTCCGGTACCGATGATGAACATTCTCAATGGCGGTAGCCACGCAGATAACTCAATCGACTTTCAGGAATTTATGGTTATGCCCGTTAAGGCCGATACGTTTTCGGAAGCCTTAAGAATGGGTACCGAGGTATTTCATACGCTGAAGAAAGTATTGCACGATAAAGGATTTTCTACCAACGTGGGTGATGAGGGTGGCTTTGCTCCAAATATCAAGTCAAATGAAGAAGCCATTGAAATAGTATTGCAAGCCATTGAAAAGGCGGGCTTTAAGCCTGGGGCAGATATGTTTATTGCCATGGACGCTGCCAGCTCAGAATTTTACGATGCAAAAACTAAAACCTATACCTTCAAAAAGTCTGATGGCAAGAAATTAAAATCAGATGAGATGGTAGAATATTGGGCTAAATGGGCGAAGAAATATCCGATCATTTCTATTGAAGATGGAATGGGTGAAGAAGACTGGGATGGCTGGAAAAAACTTACCGATAAGATTGGAGATAAAGTGCAGTTGGTGGGCGATGATTTGTTTGTAACCAATGTAGAGTTCCTTCAGAAAGGAATTGATATGGGAGTGGCCAACTCCATTTTGGTAAAGGTAAATCAGATAGGCTCCTTAACCGAAACGATTAACGCGGTTAACCTGGCCAAGCGTAACAGTTATAAGAGTATTATGTCGCACCGTTCGGGCGAAACCGAAGACAGCACCATTGCCGACTTGGCGGTGGCCTTAAATACGGGCCAGATCAAAACCGGCTCGGCATCCCGCTCCGACCGGATGGCCAAGTACAACCAACTCTTGCGCATTGAAGAAGAATTGGGCGAAACCGCCTACTTCCCAGGTCGCAAGTTTTAGTACCTGCATTTGCACTTATGCGCCAGGATTGCCCCCGAAAAGGGCAATCCTTTTTTATTCCCTATTTGGGATCGGTCTCCCATATTTAGCATGATTTGGGAATTTTTGCGTGGCCTTAGGGCGCAAATTGAAAGAATTGGAGGCTTTGTAGCTAGTGCCTGAATTTTGCCCATGTAGGACAAAGGGTATCAACTAACTGATGCCTTTTCTCTTATGGAAGCAAATATGATGATGATTGCCTTTGTGCTGGTGATGGCGGTTGCCGGGGCCTTGATTGTGTTTTTCTTACGCGATCAGTTTTTGGGAGCTGATTTTCAGCACAACCTGGTGGGAGTGTGGTATAGCGAGCAACTTCAGGTTCGCATCCTTATTTACGATATGGACTCCATCTTTCAGGGCTCGGTAGTCTGGGCCGAAAGCATGCACAATTCAATTCTGGGAACGCGGGTTTTGGAAAACCTGCGCGTGGGAATGTTTAAAAAATGCAGGGGTAGTTATATTGATCCGCACACAGCCAAAGAGTACGATGCGCTGGTTCAACTTAAGAGCAAAACCACTTTAAAAATTGTGGTTTACGAAAAAGGCACCCAAACACAGGTGTTCGTACAGGAGTGGAAACTGGTTAAATCGTAAGATTTACATCCACCCAATTAGGATTTCTAAGGGCAGGCTTTGTGCCTGCCCTTTTTTGCGATTAGATTCATAAAACCTATCTTCGTACATCATTTTTTAAGCTATGTTCAAAAAACTGCCGCCCGCTTTCAAAAACTTCTATTTTGTAACCGGGTTTTTATTTCTTGTTTGGATGCTTTTCCTCGATTCAAATGACCTCATCTCAAGATTTAAGATGACAGCCAAAGTAAACAGCCTGAAAAATGAACGCGAATTTTATTTGGAGAAGATTAGCGAAGTGGAGAAAGATCGGGCCGAATTATTAACCAATAATGAGTTGCTCGAAAAATTTGCCCGCGAAAAGTACCTGATGAAGAAAGAGAAGGAAGACATTTTTATAGTGCAGCAAAAATAGGGACACTAAAAATAAAGGTTATGCGAAGTGGTATTGTGATTGTGTTGATGATTATTTCGATAGCCAGTTGGGGCCAACGCGATGGGGACGAAACCAGTAGCTGGTCATTCAAAGACCGGGTTTATACGGGCGGTGGCTTTGGGTTAAGTGGAGGAACCGATTCGTATGGCAATCGGTATTTTTATTTTGCCGTTAACCCGATTGTAGGGTACATGGTAACTTCAAAATTTTCGGTGGGTACGGGTGTAACGTGGCAGCGCTTTGCCTATTCGGACCCCATTAAACTGAATATTGATCAATACGGTATAAGTCCGTTTATGCGGTACAATTTCGATCAGCTCTTTGCATATGGCGAGTACATGCTCATCAACACGCCTACTTTCGTTAATATCAATCAGCGTAAGAATTACGATCGATTATTGCTGGGGTTGGGATATCGCCAGCCTATTGGCCCCCGCAGCGCTGTCAACCTCATGGCGCTTTACGATGTAATTTACGATAGCAAGGAGCGGGCGTTTGCATCGCCCTGGGTGTTTCGGGTGTTCTTTACTTTGTAAAGCTCTATTTCTTTGTCCGCCCCACTGCCCGGTTTACCTTTTATCATTTTTTAGTAAGGTTTACACCTTGCAGTACGGTATTTTTATCTGAAACTAAATTCTTCTTCGTAAGAAGCGCCAGACGATCATGAAAGCAAACCTACTTTTGTTAACTCTATTTTCAACAGGGCTCAGTTTTGGGCAAGATGCAGAAGCCCTGATTAAAAAGGCAAAAGCCATTCACGAGCGGGTAATTACGTTGGACACACATGACGATATAGACGTTGCGAATTTTACATCGACTACCAACTATACACAAAACCTGAACACGCAAGTTAATCTGCCTAAAATGGAAGCCGGTGGCCTTGATGTAGCCTGGTTTATTGTTTACACCGGACAAGGCGAACTAACTGCTGAAGGCTACACGAAAGCCTACGAAAATGCAGATGCAAAGTTTAAGGCTATTCACCGGTTGTGCGAAGAGATTGCCCCCAACAGAATTGAGTTGGCGCTCACTTCTGCTGATGTGCGCAGAATCAGCAAAGCAGGTAAAAAAGTGGCCATGATTGGTGTGGAAAACGGCTATCCGATTGGAACGGATATTAAGAGAGTAAAAGAGTTCTACGATCGGGGTGCAAGGTATATGTCGCTGGCACACAATGGCCACAGCCAACTAGCTGATTCAAATACGGGCGAACGGGATAATGTATGGTTGCACAATGGCCTTAGTGCGCTGGGGCGCGAAGTAATTGCAGAGATGAACAAGTGGGGCATTATGATTGATCTTTCACATCCCTCTAAAGCCGCAAACATAGAGGCAATCAGGTTATCGAAAGCACCGGTTATTGCATCGCATTCATCGGCCCGCGCTCTTAACGATGTGAGCCGTAATTTAGACGATGAGCAATTGGAGTTACTAAAAGCAAACAAAGGTGTGGTGCAGGCAGTTGCTTTTAAAAGCTATGTAAACACAAAGAAGAACGAAGAAAGTGCCGCAAAAGTAAATGAAGTTGTGAAGGCCGTAGCAGCAGAAGAAGGTTTTGCCCTGTTGGAACGAACAGCCCTCCGCGATTTGAGTGCGGAAGAGCGAACCGCTTACTTTAAAAAGTATCAGGAGCTTGCCGCCAAAGCAAGGCCGCGCATCGAAAAAGAAGTAAACCCGGTTGCGCCTCCGGTAAACGTTGCCGACTTTGTGGATCATATCGATTACCTGGTTAAGAAAATTGGCATCGATCACGTAGGCATAAGCTCAGATTTTGATGGGGGTGGTGGTATTGAGGGTTGGAACGATGCTTCTGAAACGTTTAACGTTACCTTGGAATTGGTAAAGCGGGGCTACACCGAAGCACAGATAGCCAAATTATGGAGCGGGAATTTACTCCGCGTATTAGATGAAGTTCAAGTGGTAGCGAAGAAGATCCAAGCCGGGAAGTTGTAGGTTTTAATTTCATGGAACCCGAGTTGATTGAAGCACTGCGAGTTTCCATCGTTTTTTATCCTTCAACAAAATAGCCGTTTCATTCCATTTTACGATAATTTCTTTTTCGTTACGGGTTATGTTAGAAGTTAGGTTGTAGGTGGCCCAGGCTACGTTGCCTTTCAAGGTTGTGTTAATAAAGTCCAGCTTGTTGGTGCGTTTGAAATCAGTATCAGTGTTTTTTGTTATAGCAAGATGGATAAGCGTGTCGATCGTCCAGGTTTTTCCATATTCATAAAACCGGACATCTGAAGTACAGTTGTTTCTTAAGTTACCCTCATCGCGATTTGATAAGGCCTCGAAAACATGAATGATGGTTTGTTGTACCTCTTGCTGACTTTTAAGTGCAGATTCTTGTGCCCCGGCACCAATGCTGGACAAGATAGTAATGGTTATGATAATCCGTTTCATCGGCAAATGTTACTGCTGCCCAAATAAAATCCCGAATCTTAAAGTAAGGTGGCTTACGTTGCCATGGTCGGCATCGCCAACCGGTTGATTGGTAATTCCTTTTGTATAGTTAAGACCAATTGAAGTTCGTTTAAAAACGTAGCCGGCAATTGCATTTAATGCAAGCGTCATTCGCTTTTCCGGAGCCTGTACACTCCCTATTTCAATTTTATCATCTTCAATTACGTTTCCGTTTTCTGTTACCTTTCTTCGGCCAGATAAGCCAATGAGAACTGAAGGTCCGGCTCCCGCAAAGAAACCTCTTGTTTTATGTGATGTAAAAACCAGTTGTACGGGTATCTCTGCATAATTAACTGAAACCTTCGTGCGGTAAATAGCGAGACCATCATCCAATTCTTCCCACCAGCGTTTGTTAATAAAATTCAATGCAGGCTGTACCGAAAGGTGATCGGTTAACCAATGTTTGTAGAAAACCCCAAACGAAAAACCAATCCCGCCACTTACTTTTTCCAGGCTATCGTAGGTAACAAACGCATAGTCGGTTGTGGCTACACCGCCCACCTGAAAGCCCAGTTGGGCATGGGCTTTGAATAACGCTATAAAACAAAATAGCATTATGAGAACCGGATATTTTTTCATAAACATGAAAATAGTGCTTTTAATGGAAGGGATAAATTTCTGTTCTTGAGTTGCGAATTAAGCGAGCGTAACCCCAAAACTTTTTCCCAACCCTTTCAAATCTTCAACTACTTTTTCCACCAAAGGAATCCCTGCTTTCATTCTTATCGCTTCAAACTCTCTTTCCGGGTCGCCCGGAATAACCAAATGATCGTATCCTTCAGCAGTTTTTGCATTTCGGAATCGGGTGATCCAATTATCCATGTGGTTCTTAAACTCAACCGCAGGACGAAAGGCATCTACCCGCATGGCGCCAAAGAAATGACCAATCCCTTCTCCAACCGGGTCGGCCGGAGGTGCAAGAAAACTTACAAAGGGTGGAACCCACGGGCCATAATTCGCTCCACTTAACACGGCCGAGAAGATATCAACCCATGCCCCGAGGCAAAAACCTTTGTGGCTGCCGTGTTCGCGATCGCTACCCAAAGGGATAAGTGCACCTCCGTCTTTAAGTTCGTGCGGATTGGTGGAAGAGCTGCCATCTTTTTTCTGGATCCAACCTGCTGGCGCTTCTTTATTCTTGCGCTGCAGAATTTCCAGTTTGCCGTTAGCCGCGGTGGTGGTGGCAAAGTCAGCTACAAAAGGTGGTTGTTTCGCGGCCGGTATGGCAACGCAAATCGGGTTGGTACCCAATAACCGCTCTACAGAAAAAGTTGGCGCTACCAACGGACTCGCGTTCGTCATGGCCATTCCGATCATATCTTTTTGAAGGGCCATCATGGCATGGTAGCCGGCAATACCAAAATGGTTGGAGCCTTTTACGGCAACCCAACCCGTTCCGGCTACTGCTGCCTTTTGCATAGCAATTTCCATAGCCTTTGGCGCTACCACAAGCCCCAGACCGCTGTCGCCATCCACCACAGCCGTGCTGGGCGTTTCGTGTACAACTTTTAGGTGCGGCCGGCTGTTGATGCGCTTTGCTTCCCATAAGCGTACGTAACCCGACAGTCGGGCTACCCCATGCGAATCAATGCCGCGCAAATCTGCACTTAAAAGCACATCTGCTGCCAGTTGGGCATCGGCTTCGGTGCAATCAATCTTTTTGAAAATCTCCACGGCAAACCGGTGTAGCGCGGGGTAAGAAAACGTTAGATCATTCATAAGTAAGATTTGAGGTGAGGTCGGCTCGCTTGTCAAAGACGCGGTTAAAAATAACCACAATGCGTTTATGGAAAAATATGCAAAGGTTCATCCTAAGATCAAAAATTCAAAAATCATGACAAATCAATTTTTAACATCGGCATTGGTGGTGGGTTCGTTGGTGGCATCGGCTCAGCCCGATAAGCCGGTAGATTCTAAGATTACAGACGTTACAGTATTTCTAAGTAGTGCCCAGATTACCCGGGTAACAAAAGCGAAGGTAGAAGCAGGAAAAACAAATCTAATTATCACCGGATTGTCATCGCAGCTCGACCCGCAAAGTGTGCAGGTTGCTGGCAAAGGCGGGGTGGTAATTTTGGGTATTTCGCACCGGCAAAATTATTTAAGTGAATTTAATTTACCCAAACCCATGCGCATGCTGAAAGATTCGGTAGAGACATTGCAGCGCCAGTTGGTGTTGGAGCAAAGCCAAAAGGAAATTCTGGATAAGGAAGAGCACATGTTGTTGAGCAATCAGAAAATTGGCGGGGCCAATCAAAACCTAACGGTAGCCGAGTTAAAAGCAATGGCTGACTTTTACCGTACCCGGTTGGGTGATATTGTTTCTGCACGCATGAAACAGGAAGAGAAGGTAAAGAAACTAAACGAGCGCATCACCAGGCTGACAGCCCAGATTACAAGCGAGGACGCGCACTATCGCAACAACACCAGCGAGTTGATAGTGCATGTTGCTGCGGAGACGGCTACAAACGTTGAATTGCAGCTACGGTATGTGGTGGCCCAGGCTGGTTGGATACCTGTATATGACCTGCGTGCTGCAGACACCAAAAGCCCTGTGCAGTTGAACTACAAAGCCAATGTATTTCAAAATACCGGTGAAGAATGGAACAATGTTCGGTTAAAACTCTCCACGGCTAATCCTAACCTGAGCGGCCTAAAACCCGAATTGCAGGCGTGGTATCTGAACTTTTATTATCCGGCACATTATGCCCTGCGAGGCCGGGCGGCAGGTGTGCAGTTGGAAGCAGCGGCACCCATGGCTGCCAGTAAAATGAAGGAAGACAAGGTTCAGTTCCTGGATGATTTTGTTACCACCATTCAGACCGCGTTAACTACGGAGTTTGATATTGCTTTACCCTATACTGTACCCTCCACATCAAAGTCTGTGGTAGTGGATATTCGCAAGTACGATATGAAAGCCGATTATATTTATTCCGTTACTCCGAAGTTGGATGTGGATGCATTTTTAATGGCACGCGCTACCGGTTGGGAAGAGTTTAACTTACTTCCGGGTGAAGCCAACATTTTCTTTGAGGGAACTTTTGTAGGTAAATCATTTATTGATCCCAACAACATCAAAGACACGCTCGCAGTTTCTTTGGGCCGCGATAAGCGCATTGTGGTGAAACGAGAAAAAGTAAAAGACCTCACATCAAAAAACTTTACAGGCTCATCCCGAAAGGAAACTTATACATGGGAAATTGCCGTGCGTAATACCAAAACCGATGCTATTAAGATAATAGTAGAAGACCAGGTGCCGGTAGCACAGCATACCCAGATAGAGGTTACAGCAGTTGATCTGGGTGGCGCGAAGTTTAACAAGGATACAGGTAAACTAACCTGGGAGCTTGAGCTAAAGCCTAACGAAACCCGCAAGTTGGTTTATAAGTTTGAAGTGAAGTATCCTAAGGATAGGCAGATTGCAGGATTATAATTCTGACTTGCAGAATAGAGTTGTTAGGGGTAGAGTTAAAAAGCTTTCAACTAACAACTCTTACCTTTTACCTTAGGTTGACCAATGCTCCTTCCTTCAGCGAGTAAGAAGAAACGCGCAGGGCTTCAAACCGGTACGCTTGCAGAAGATATTTAATCAAACAACAAGCCACCACAATCATTTCTACCCGCATTTCAATCATACCGGGAATTTGCATTCGCGCAGCACGATCCTTAAACAGAATTTCTTCATAGATAGAATCGAAGGCTTTTAGTGCGAACGGTGTTTCGGGCAATTCCGTAACCGGCATGTTGTTACGAAAACAATAAATGTCACTCAGTGTGTCGAACGTTCCGCTCGATCCAATTAATGTAGTAGGCCGGTGCAGTTTTAACTGGTTGAGCAGTGGCCGAAGTTCTGATTCGAAATAAGCAAACAAGGCGTTAACTTCATCGGGATGAATCGGGTCGTGCTTTTGAAAGCGCTCGAGCAAACGCTGGCCTCCAATTTCAAAACTGTTACTCCAGAAAATTTCTGAGTGGTTTGCAATGATAAACTCTACACTTCCACCTCCAATATCCATTACCAGGTGCTTTTGAGCGCCCATTGCAATGGCTGCCCGCGCTCCCTGGCAAATGTATTCAGCTTCCTGCAGGCCAGAGATAATGTTTATTTTAATCCCCGTTTCACCTTCGATGCGGGTAGCAACCTCTAACCCGTTCGATGCATTGCGCAGGGCGCTGGTGCCAAAGGCATGTACCCGATCAATACCCATTTCGTTAAGCGTATTCCGAAAGGCCTTCATGGTATGGAGGGCCCGCGCTTGTGCTTCGGTTGTAATCAGGTTGCGGTTAATGCCACCTACCCCTAGTTTTACCGCAGCCTTTTCGCGATGGGTGATCTTAAATTCCTCTCCGTTTACTTCGGCTACCAGCAGGTGAAACGTGTTGGTACCCATGTCAATAATTGCAACTTTATTCATCGTATTGGCGGCTAAGATACAATCCGGTGCCAACAATTTCTATCTTTGAGTCAAGCAGAAATACTATGACCAAGCGAAAAATCAAAGCCGAAATTCTACAGCCTAAGTTTGACGAACTGGAGCGCAAAAACCAGGAAGCGCTTTTGGGTGGCGGGGAAAAGCGAATTGAGCAACAGCATAAGCGCGGTAAGTTAACGGCCCGCGAACGCCTTCATTTGTTATTGGATGAGGGCTCGTTCGAAGAACTTGGAAAATTTGTAATGCACCGTGCCAAAGACTTTGGCTTGGATAAAGAACATTACCTGGGCGATGGTGTTGTAACCGGCTACGGTACCATACACGGCCGGTTGGTCTATGTGTTCTCGCAAGACTTTACTGTTTTTGGTGGTTCGTTATCCGAAACTCATGCAGAAAAGATTGTGAAGATTATGGACCTGGCCATGAAGAATGGCGCACCGGTAATCGGCTTGAATGATTCAGGCGGGGCACGCATTCAGGAAGGGGTTGTTTCGTTAGGAGGGTATGCTGATATTTTTTATCGCAACGTAATGGCCTCGGGTGTGGTGCCTCAGATCTCGGCCATTATGGGGCCGTGTGCCGGGGGTGCAGTGTATTCACCCGCCATTACCGATTTTATTTTTATGGTAGAGAACACCTCGTTTATGTTTGTTACCGGGCCTAACGTGGTAAAGACAGTAACACACGAAAACGTAACAGCCGAAGAATTAGGCGGGGCTTCTACACATAGTACCAAAAGTGGGGTAACCCATTTTGCAAGTGCTAACGAAGCTGAGTGCATTGCCCAGATCAAACAATTGTTCAGTTACATTCCTCAAAATTGTGAAGATGCAGTTTCCAATTTACCGTACACGCCCGCGAATGAAAGTCGGCCTGCATTGAATGACATCATTCCGGCAAACCCCAATCAGCCTTACGATATGCGTGAAGTTATTAGCGGGTTGGTGGATGAAAGCACCTTCTTTGAAGTGCATAAAAACTTTGCCGAAAACATTGTGGTTGGTTTTGCCCGAATTGCCGGGCGAAGCATTGGTATTGTAGGCAATCAGCCTGCTGCGCTAGCGGGCGTGTTAGATATTGATGCGAGCGTGAAGGGTGCCCGGTTTGTGCGCTTCTGCGACAGCTTTAATATTCCGTTGCTGGTGTTGGAAGATGTGCCGGGCTTTTTACCCGGTACCGACCAGGAGTGGAATGCCATAATTACCAACGGTGCAAAATTGCTGTATGCATTTTCTGAAGCAACGGTGCCCCGCGTAACCGTTATAACCCGCAAAGCCTATGGAGGTGCCTATGATGTAATGAATTCCAAACATATTGGTGCCGACCTGAACTATGCGTGGCCAACAGCCGAGATTGCAGTGATGGGCGCGAAGGGCGCTGCAGAAATAATTTTTAAGAAAGAGATTTCGGAAGCAACCGATGCGGAAGCAAAGTTGAATGAGAAGGTGGAGGAGTACACGAAAAAATTTGCCAACCCGTATCGGGCTGCACACCGGGGGTATGTAGATGAAGTGATTTATCCCGATCAAACCCGTGAAAAATTGATTCGCGCGTTTGCGATGTTGGAAAATAAAGCCGCTAAGTTGCCGAGGAAGAAACATGGGAATATTCCATTGTAAAGCGAAGAATTATGACACTAGATCAAGCTCAGCATCAGGTTGACGAATGGATAAAAACGCATGGGGTGCGCTACTTCAGCGAGCTTACCAATATGGCTATCCTTACCGAAGAAGTGGGTGAGGTGGCGCGCATCATAGCCCGCAGGTATGGTGAGCAATCCGAAAAAGAATCTGACAGCAACAAAGACCTGGGCTATGAAATGGCGGACGTACTATGGGTATTGATTTGTTTGGCCAATCAGACCGGGGTAAACCTTACAGAAGCTTTTCAAAAGAACCTCGAAAAGAAAACGATTCGCGATAAAGACCGGCACCATCAAAACCCAAAGCTGAAGTAATCAACAAACCAGTTCGCCCCGAACAAGTTTGGGAATAACCGTGTATTGATCGGGCGTTAAGCAGTACTCAATGTCTTTTTGAATGTTCAATCGCTGTAGGCGCTTTACATGCGAAGATGCGCTCAGGTACTCAACCATATTATCCTTTGCCTGATTGTAAAGCCGTTGTGCAGCTAATGGGGCATCGCAATCCGGCTCCATATGATTTTTTAGTTTCTCTACAAGCGCCCCGGCAAACAACGTGTCTTCCAGGTTTACCTTTCCCTTCCAGCCGGCACATACTACTACTATGTTGTTGTGGCTAAACAACAAGTATTTTGTAATGGAAGCCAGGTTAAGAAAGCTGCCAATAATAATTTCTTTAGCTGCTTTTGATTTTTCTATGGCTTGCGTTCCGTTGGTGGTGGTGAAAGCTATTTTTTTGCCGGCTACCTGGTTGCCCATGTATTCGAATGGTGAGTTGCCCTTATCGAAGCCTTCTACTTTTTTTCCATCGCGCTCGCCCGATGTAATGTAGCCACGCGTTTTCATTTGCAGGCACTCTTGCTGGCTGGCAAAGGGTACAATCCGTTCGGCTCCGTGGGCGAAGGCAGTAACCATGCACGAAGTGGCCCTTAAAATATCAACAACAACTACGGTTTTATCTTCCAGCTTATACAGATGCAATAACTCCGGACTTAAGCAAACGTCTATCGATTTCATTTTGATAGCAGGCAAGGTTTAGGATACACTTTACAATTTTTTTGAAGGTGCTCTGCCGATTTTGTGTTGCCTTTTAATAATGCCTGGCACCAATCTTCACATCCTTTTTCCTTAAACCCGGCACGATAGTAAGCGATACCGCGGTTGTGGAGGGTGTTATGGTGTTCTGGGTCCAATTCAAGAACACGGTTAAAATCGGTAACAGCGGTGCTCCATTGCGACTGTTTCAGTCTGACTGTACCCCGCTTAAAATAATAGAGATAATATTCATCCTCTATTTCAATAGCTTTCGAATAATAATGCTCGGCTTTTTTCAGGCTATCAAGATGTTCGTAAATATTTCCAATCTGAAAAGGATATTCGGGTTCTTCCGAATCAAACTTTTCAAGGAATAGGTAATCCTTCAGGGCTCTTGTGTATTGTTTTAGATTGAAGAGTGTAACAGCTCGGTTAAATCGATAAGGTGTTACTTCCGGATTTGCCGAAATCAATTTATCAAAGTAAGGGAGTGCATCGCCATACTTTTCTTTCTCCATTAGTTCCAAACCCTTATTGTTCAAGGTTTCTTCCTCTTGCGATTGAGAATATCCCAGAAAGGATCCGAAAGTAAGGAGAAGAAGTAGCCTGATCATTTTAAATAAAAGGTAATTTTACAACCACGGCTTTAAGTGCCCGCCCCCGCACATCTACAAAAATCTCAGAATCTACTTTGGAGAATTCAGTTGCCACATACCCTAACCCAATCCCACTATTTAACAGGGGCGATTGAGTTCCGGATGTAACGTTACCAATTACGTTTCCGGCTGCGTCTTTTAACGGATAGTCATGGCGTGGAATACCCCGATCGATCATTTTAAAAGCTACCAACTTCCTTTTTACTCCTTCTTCTTTCTGCTTCTTAAGATTGGCGCTATTGGTAAATCCTTTGGTAAACTTGGTTATCCAGCCTAAACCGGCTTCAATGGGCGAGGTGGTGTCATCAATATCATTACCATACAGACAAAAACCCATTTCCAGCCGAAGAGTATCGCGGGCCCCGAGGCCTATAGGTTTAATGCCCGCGGTGGCGCCTGCTTCGAAAATAGCGGTCCATACTTTTTCTGCCTCGGCATTCTTTACATAAATCTCAAACCCACCTGCACCGGTATAGCCGGTGTTGCTCATCATAACATCGGCTACTCCGGCAAACGTGCCAATGGCAAAGTGATAATACTTAATGGTACTTAGATCGGTAGTTGTTAACTTCTGCAATACCGAAACGGCTTTTGGACCCTGTACTGCAAACAGGCAATAGTCGGCCGAAAGATTTTTTAAGGTTGCCCCCTTTGTGTTATGTTGTACAAACCAGTTCCAATCTTTTTCGATGTTGCCGGCATTTACTACAATAAAATACTCGTTTTCTTTTATGCGATATACAATCAGGTCGTCCACAATGCCGCCTGTTGCGTTGGGTAAACAAGTGTACTGTGCCTGCCCGTCAATTAGTTTAGAAGCATCGTTGCTGGTAATGCGTTGAATAAGTTCCAGCGCCTGCGGGCCTTCTACCTTAAACTCACCCATGTGCGAAACGTCAAATACACCTACGCCATTTCGTACGGCCAGGTGTTCTTCAATATCGGAAGAATAGCGAACGGGCATAGTAAAACCTGCAAAGGGTACCATCTTACCGCCCAGTTTAACATGTACATCGTGTAAAGGAATATGCTTCTCCATAAGTTTAGTAATCAAGGTCAAAAATAATCAATTGGGCGTGCTATCGAATCAATCTTCGATGCTAAATATATCCGGGTTGGCCTGAATAAACCGGTTAAACGTCTGTGGGGCAATTAACAGTTTTAACTTATCAAGGCTTTGCTGGGCCTGTTCGTTAAACCCGATTTGTGCGGCATAGCGTATGTGTGCTTTCAACAATTTTATAGAGTTGGGATTAGCAATCAATCCACTCATTAAAATAGTGTAGGGCTTTAGCCGGTCTGTACCTGTGTTGGCAAAATAGGCGGCCGCAGCAATCAAGCCGTCTTCAAAATAAATGTTGGCATAGGCCAGGTGTTCGTACCGGGCTGCCTGCTCGCCATGGTTTCCTGGGGTTTGCCAACCTGTAAGCAGGGTTATTTCGTTAGGATAAGTTTGAATCAGTTCACTAACTGAAGCTAAGTTCTGTTTTCTGAATGCCTCGGGGTTCAATTTTGGCAATAGAAAGAGACGCGTGAGGAGCAGATCAGCACCCAGCGCAGAGGTAGCAGGTGGCGCTTCTATCCTGTTAAGATACATGGCTGCTATTTCAGGTTCGTCTTGCTGGTACCATTTCTTTGAAGCCTCCAACAAGGCCCGGGTGCGCAAATCCGGATTGGAAAACGAACGAACAATACTAAAGAACCGGGCACTATCTGAAAGCGGAACCCTGTACCGGCAATACCAATATTTCTCCGTATCGGTTAGGGTAGCAGGAGTTTTAGTAGTTAAAGCAGGTAGCAGCGTACGGGCAAATGTGCTGTCGGTTTTATCGCCACTAACCAGGAGGCTATCCCATAAGGGCTTTGCCAGGTTAAGGCTATCGGCTTCGGTATAGGCAAGGGCTTCGTACAACAAACTATGCGCAACCTTCTTTTCTTTAGCAATTTCGAAGTAGCGAGCCGCTACCGATGCATTACCTTGTTCTAGCAGCCACGTTGCCAGCAATGAATAGTAGCGGCCGCGCCCCGAAGCAAAAGCCATTTCGCGGGTTAAGTCCATTGCTTTCTTAACACTTCCTTGTGCATAGTAGGCGTGTGCTGCGGCTACAATAATTGCTTCGGTATAAAACTCGTTTACAGGTTTTCGGGCAATTTCTACCAGCGTGCTTAGTAAGGTAGTATCTACTTGCGGGGCCCGGTTGATGAGGTAGTTGCACAAATAGGTTACTCGTTTGGGTGTCCATAATGTATCGGCACTCGGTACATACTCTTTATTGATAGGAATTTGCTGCAGGTTGGCTAACGCCATCGCATTAGCTAATGCGCCTTCCTGGTTGGCACCCAACAGTTGCAATAGGGAATCGGCTGGAAATTTAATCTTAAACTTTGCGCTTGCTGCCAGCAGGTTGGTCTCTGCCTCCGTTTTGAAGATCGCATCCTGGCGGGCTGCCTGGAATGAGAGCAGGGCGGAATCGGAAACATTTAGCTGGGCATAGGTAATGCCAAGGGCATTTTGCACCGCACCACTTTGCGGAAATTTTTTGTGAGCCTTGTTGAGCAGGAACAAGGCCTGGTAAGGTTCATTGCCTTCGCGTAAGAGGGTGCTAAGGTTAACGTACGCATATACAGAGGGACTAGACACACAAATGGATGCTAATTCATTTTTTTGTTGCGTGGGCTCCAGCCGGCTCTCCTGAATAGAAGCCAAGGCATAGTGTGCATGATGGTTTTGGTTGCGGTAAAAAACAGATTTGTTATAATAGGCCTCAGCAGTTTTATCGGCACCCAGGTAATAATATACATCGCCTTGCGCATTGTAGTACGAAGCATAGAGTTGATTAACCAGCGTGCCATAGCTGGTATCAAAAAACATAAAGGCAATACAGGTTATAAAACCCATTATCCTGAAAGTAACAAAGTGCATGATGTTGGGTTTGTACAACACTTTGTGTACTTGCAGGTTTTGCATGAGCATGGGCCCGAAGTTGGCGATAACATAAAATATAAAGATGATTCCATAACCGAGGTGACTGTACATGATAATATCGTGCAGCACATCGGTGGCATTTTCATTATCCGAAGCAAGAAGAGTAGATAGCGTAGCGAACGCAATGATGGCCAGCGCTAAATAGAACCAGGTAGCAAGCGTTTCGTCCGCAAACAGCGTATCACCCTGGCGTTGGCGCTGTAAAAATCCCCACAGGCCAACTACGGTAGAAAGCACCAACAAGAAGTATGCATTTACCGTCCAGATGTTCCAGGTAAGGTATCCGATTTCGCGTGCGTAGGCCAGCAACAAATTCAAGAGGTAGAAAGCCGATAGCAGTAAAAAATGTTGCAGGCTTTTGGTTTGCCGCGTTCCCTGGGTTAGCAAGGTTATAAAGGTGGCCGGAATTTCGTGGCCCACCAGTAGAATAAAAATAATGGTAATAGCAACGCTTGCAGTATAGCTGTGCGCGGCAAGGTGCAGAAACGGAACCTGTACGGTTGCCAGCCAGCTAATGCACAACCCGGCAATGGCGAACACAATGATTATTGCAATCCAACGCACATAGAATGACACGTGTGCGGCAAATGCATGAAAGTAATAGCAGAGGCAAATCAACACAAACAGCAAAACCCACGAAGGGTATTTGTTGGTTTGCTCCAGTATTTCCGTTGCTTCCAGGCCCAGCGAAACAATCAGCAAAGAAAACGCCAGCATGCCCGCCAAAAACCATAACCGCGATAAGGTGGTAACAAGCGCGAGCAAAATACTTATGCTGAACAAAAATAAAATCAGGCTGCCATACGCTGGCAGAGGGGCTACAGTTAGAGAACTTCCGGCCTGCGTTTCAAAAACAAACAGGTTATCGGCTTTAATGGGTACTTCCAATAAACCAACTGAAAAACTACGGGTGGTAACTTCATTGGTTTGAAGTTGCTGATAATGTTCCCACTCGATGGCCGGTGCGGGGTTTTGACTATAGTGTAGCCAGAATAAACTAATGGCCAAACAAACTGCAGCCGCCAACACTCCCAAATACCAACGATCTTTTAAGGGCCAGTTTTTCCAGAAAGCAAGTGCGTACATCAGTTGGGGCTTAGTTATTCCAATACTTTGGGTACGCGAAAATAGGTATCGTCTTTTTTGGGTGCTGCAGCCAGCGCATTAGGTCTGCTAAGGTGAGTACCTGTTACATCTTCGCGCAAGGCATTCAGTTCATGGCTCATGGTAGTAAGCGGCTCTACGCCATCGGTATTTACTTCGTTCAGTTTTTCTACGAACGATAAAATAGCCGACATGTCTTTCAGCATCGCATCGGTTTCGCTTTCGTTAAACTCCAGGCGGGCCAGGTGCGCAATTTTCTTTAATGTTTGTTGGTCGAGTTGCATTGTGTCAGTTCATTCTGAATTACCTGAAAAACTTCCCTTTTGTAGGTTTCAAGTGTATCCAACGTGTGTCCTGCTGGCGAAACCGGTGCGTGGAAGATAACCCGAACACGCCCGGCATGCAGCCTTAACGGAGTACGATCGGGTAAAATTATCCAATTGTGAGGAATGGTTACCGGTACAATTGGAATTTGTTTTTCGATAGCTACCCGGAAAGCGCCATCTTTAAAGGCAGCCATGTGGGGTGGGTTGGGCGTAACAATTCCGCCCTCCGGAAAAATTACCAGGCTTTTACCTTCCTCAATTGCTTTTAACGAACGCAAAATGGTATTCATACGGCTTTTAAGGCTGCTGCGATTAACCGTAATGTGCAGCTTGCGGTACATGTAACCGAATACCGGAATATGTTCCATATCATTCTTTCCTACAAAAATGGCATTGGTCGGGTTAAGGCCCATTGCCGGAATGTCTAAGTACGAAAAGTGATTGGGACAAAAAATATACTGTGCATTGCGCTGTAGCGCGGCCCGGCACTCAACCCGATAAGGAATAAAACTAAGTGGAAACAACACCTTAGCCCACCACCGGTTAATTATGCCGGTAAGGCGAAATTGGTTTTTAAAAATAATGGGAATAAGAAGCAGCGGAAAAAATAGAATGAACAGGAGTACAAAAATGAACAATCCATAATACGTATGAAGCGTACGCCCTGCCCGCATATCCCTGTTGGCTATTGCCTGTTAATCTTGTCGGCCCGTGGAATCAGGATAAGTTCCTTTTGTCGTCCGTCTATATACCGGAATCCGGTTTTATCGAAGTAGCCATCTTCTTCTAACTGAATGCGAATGTCTTTTTTCCATTCAGGAATATTTACAGTGCAGTTAAGCTCAATGGAATAGGCAGTTTTAAAATGCAAGGGATACTCTCCGGTAAACGGAACCCCGCCTTGCATATCCCACATGCCAATGGTGGTGCCGGCTGCATGGCCGTGAAACCCGATTGGGTGCGTGTAGATAGACGGTGTGATACCTTCTGCAATTGCCTGCTCGCGTGTGGCTTTCAGAATTTCATTTCCGGTGCGGGTTTCTTTAAAATTAGCAGTAAGAATGTCTTGCAAGCGATTGCCTTTGGCAAAGGCATCGCGTAAATATTTTGGGGCTTCGGTTTCTCCGGCTTTTAAAATGTAGGCGTGTTGCTGGGTGTCGGTATTCAAACGCAGGTAGGTAATCCCAAAATCCACGTGCAGTAAATCTCCGGGTAAAATTACCAATGGCTGGGGCCGTTTAGCCAGCAGTGCTTCGGGTTCGTTGCGTTGAATGGATACCGAGGTGTGAAACCACGTATCGAGTTTAAGTTCTTTAATACGCTCGCGGTACCACCATACCACATCCTCGGTGGTGGTTACCCCCGGCTGAATTACTTTGTCGGAGAATCCTTCCTGAATAATATCGTGCGCGATGCGACAGATTTGCTGATATACGATCATTTCCTTTTCGGTGCGCGTTTCTAACCAGCTTACAGCCAGGTTTTGTGCCGAGGTAACTTTTGGTTGCAGATTTTTTGGTAGTACCTTCAAAAGGTTATCGTAGTCGTTGCTGGTTAAACCATCGGCATGGCCGTAGTGCGGAGCTTTGTTAACGCCAATTTTTTTAGGATTACGCTCGGCAATTATTTTTCCGAGCTGTGCCCATTGGTCGGGGTTGGCATCGGGGTCCCACGCGCGTTTAAAAACTCTACCTACATCGTAGCGGGCTACGGCCAGGTATTCCATTTCTTTATCGGCACCGCGGTCGAAGGCTACCAACATGGTAGTTCTGCGGGCGGCATGCCAGGTAGCGGGCAGCAATGTGCGGATTACGGGGTCTTCGTTGTACTCGCGCGAGATGATCACCCACATATCAAAGCCTTCCCTGCGCATAAGCGCGGGCAGGGTGTTGCGCAAACGGTCTTCCAGCAGTTCATCGATTACGCGGGCCTGGTCGCGTTGCGAAAGAATTACCGGTTGGCTGTACGCCACAGAGCAAACAAAAAACAAGAGGGCCGCATTGCGAATGGATTTCATCTGTAGTAAATTTTGTTTTTAAGTACCCTGGAATGGTGCGCATGCTATGCCTTTAGGTGTAGCAGCCATATGGCCATTTCATGGAAATGATTTTTTTGGAGGCAATATATAAAAGTAGAGTTTATGCGAGTTGAATTTTACACCGCTGGCCTTTTAGAATTTCGGCTGCATTATTTACTTCTATGTGCGATTTGGCATCGTCCATCTGTTCGCGCACCGCATCTTTAATTTCTTTCATGCGCATGGCTTCAATAAATCGTTTTATGTCTTCACGATTTTCGAGTATCAATTCCGGTACAATAGCAGGTTTGTCGTCATCACCTTTGGCCACCATGGTAAAAAACGAAGAGTTGGTGTGTTTAATCGTGCCCGTTTTTACGTTTTGCGATTCTACCCGGATGCCCACTACCAGCGAAGTGCGGCCCACGTAGTTTACGCTGGCGTGCATCGAAACCAATTCGCCCACTTCTACGGGTTGTAGAAACTCTACTTTGTCAACCGTGACCGTAACGCAATACGTGCCGGCATGTTTGCTGGCGGTGGCGTAGGCCACTTTGTCCATCAGCGAAAGCAAGGTGCCGCCATGAATTTTGCCGCCAAAGTTGGCGTAACTCGGAATCATTAATTCGGTAATGGTGGTTTGCGAGTATTTAACGGGGCGGGCAGATTCCATGCAGCTTGCGTTGGATGGAGAAAGTTAGAACTTTATTCCGGCTTGGTGAAGTATCTGCTAGTCTAATTAATTCTTAAAGTACCGATTGCGAAAGCCGGTGAAAGCGAATCACCATGGCGGTGGCTGTTATGGTAAGGCCAATGAATAAACCAATCCAGATACCCACAGCCGCCCAATCTAAAATGAATGCCAACACATAGCCTAGCGGCAACGCGATTACCCAGTATGCAACAAAAATGAGCACCGAAGGAATTTTAACATCCTGCAGTCCGCGCAGCGCACCGGCTGCTACAACCTGAATGCCATCTGACAATTGAAAGAAGGCGGCAATAATCATAAGCGAAGCCGTAAGCTCAATAACGGCCGGGTTATCGATGTACAACGCAGGCAAAAATACCCGGCCTGCAATGAAGAGAATCGCCCACAATACCATGATGCCCGCGGCCATCCAGATCATGGCAAATGCAGCAGCGCGCAGACTTTTCTTATCCTGTTGTCCAAGAAAGTTTCCTACCCGAATGGTGGCCGCTGCGCCCAGTCCCGAAGTAGTCATATAACTTATGGTGGCAAGGTTAATAGCGATCTGATGTGCGGCCAATGCGGTGGTACCCAGCCAGCCCATCATAAGAGCGGAGAAACCAAATGCTCCGGCTTCAAAAATATATTGCGTGCCCGATGGAACACCGATGTGCAACATTTTGGCGATAAGTTTGGTTGAGTAGTTGCCAAAAGAAAACCCCGCCCGATAATGTTGATAGCGGTTTCCAAAATAAATGTAGGCCAGCATGCTGCATGCCATTACCACGCGCGCAACTAATGTAGCCCAGCCGGCACCATTTAACCCCAACTCAGGAAACCCGAAGTGCCCGAAAATCAACACATAGTTTAAGGCAATGTTGAGCAGGTTGCTGCCCACAACAATAATCATGGCTACACGGGTACGTTGCAGGCCTTCGGCAAACTGGCGGTAGGTTTGAAAGATCATGGTGGGGATAATCGAAACTGCAATAATGCTGAGGTAGGGAAGCGCCAGGCTAACCACTTCTTCCGGTTGACCCATGGCATACATAAAAGGTTCGATTGCAAAAATAAGCGCCACTAATGCCAACGCTGTAAACAGGTTGATGAGCGATCCGTTTTTTAAGACAGCAATTATGCGCGTGTTATCCTTCCCGCCTTCAGCTTGCGCTACCAGTGGCGTAATGGCATAAGAAACACCCACACCAAAAAATAAGGGGATGTTATAAAATACATTTGCAAAAGAAGCCGCAGCCAGCGGCACTGCGCCCGTCCAGCCAACCATTACACTATCGGCTACGCCCGTCATTACCTGGCCCAGCATACTTAACATTACCGGGTAGGCCAGCAAGAAATTTGGTTTAAAGTGATTATACATTACAATTCTTTCATCAGCACTTTGTAAAGTGCAATCATGGTTTCAATGTCGTGCTTGTGCACTTTTTCGTGCGGAGTGTGGGCATGGTGCTCGGGTGCACCCACAAAACACCAATCGAAAGGCACCGGACTGCGTTGCAGTTCGCCACCATCGCTTGAGCCCATGCCTTCTACTTCTAACTGATGATCGATATGAGACTTTTGTGCGAGCTGAACAATTTTGTCCACAAACTTTTTGCGCGGCAGGTTCCGATCGCGCAAAGAGATAGCTACCCCTTTTCCAGGGTGCACTCCGTCCGAAACCCAGGTGATATCAGAAATGAGCGCCTGCCGTACGGTGTATTTTTTATAGATGTAGTCTGCCAGGTAGCCTACCGCCCCGCCTCCGTGCTCTTCCCAACAACCAAAAATTATAATGCCATCTTTTAAGGTTTCAGCTACCTTGAGCGCGTTGTAAATACCAAGCCGGTTATCCAGATAAGGCGACTCAATATACTCCTTGCTTTCGCGAAAATTAATTTTATAAGTAAGCGAAGTGCCGCGGTCAATCGCACGTCCGAATTTGTAGAAGGCATGATTATCCTTATCAAACTCAAGCTCGCATTCAATGGGGCCTTGCGAATCGTGGCCAACAAGAATTGTTCCGGCCTCGGCATCGGGACTGCCGATAGGAAGCAATTGATTGAAGTACCGTACCGTAAACCCAACGGTATCCATGTGTGCAAAAATGGCGGTGCGCGGTTTACCGAATTTTAAGATAATGTTATCCTGAAGTTGTGCGCCCGCAATAACCTTTGGTTTGGTTTGCCAACCTTCACTTGCCTTTTTAATATAGCGTAGCAAAAAGGTTTGTAATGAACTTTCCTCACCGGAAGGGGCATGAACCTGACAGAGTTCCTGCAGTAACTGAAAATTGGTAGGAGATTCTGGTTTTTTATTTTTCAGGGCGGCCATTGTGTTTATCCTTTTTGTAAATTTTCAGAGTAATTACGAGGCGTAAAAATAAACTGGTTATTCTATCCGTAAACGAAATATGCAAGTAAATAACCTGGGTACCGGAAATTCAGTAGCCAATCACTTTTTGGCCGGCTTACGCGATGTGAAGATGCAGGCCGACCGGCATCGATTTAGATCTAACCTGGAAAGATTAGGATCGATTATGGCGTATGAAGTTTCAAAAGTGTTGCCCTATGCACCTCATGCACTACAAACACCGCTTGCATCCACGCAGGTAAATTTGCTCACAGCCCAACCGGTGCTTATTAGCGTATTGCGGGCCGGCCTTCCCTATTACCAGGGGTTTCAGAATTTTTTTGATGCAGCACCGGCTGGTTTTATTGGCGCTTATCGCAAAGAGGGTGCGCACGTAGAAATTAATCTCGAGTATTTGGCCACTCCGGACTTGACCGGGCACACGGTGGTGCTGATCGACCCCATGTTGGCAACGGGGAAATCAATAATCAGGTCGGTGCGCGAACTGAACCACCATGGCAAGCCGGCCCATATTCATATTGCCGTGTTGGTTGCCTCACCCGAAGGGATAGCGTACCTAAAACAACACCTGGAGCAACCGGCTACCCTTTGGACTTTTGCAATCGACATAAAATTAAACGACCGGTTTTATATTGTGCCGGGCCTGGGCGATGCCGGTGACCTGAGTTTTGGTGAAAAGATTTAAAAATAGAATTCGCAACTTTACTTTGATAGAGAGCTTATGTGGGAAGAAATCTTAAAAGCGCTTTCGGTTTATTTTTCGGCTATGATCAAGTTCATATTTGGCCCGATAGGAGGGAAAGCTGCCGGATTACATTTAATAACTACCATGGTTGTTACCGTAGCCGGCATGATGACGATGGTAGTAGCCTTTACTTATTTTGGAGACTTTATACGCAAGCGCATTTTGAGCAGGTTTACAAAGCCACGGCCCGATGCGCCTGCCACCACATCAAAGAAAAATTTCTTTAAGCGTTTTGGTCTGGCCGGAGTGGCCTTTTTAACACCTATTATTTTAACGCCAATAGGGGGTACATTACTGGCCGTGGGCCTAAATCAAAAGCGAGAGAAGATCTTATTGTATATGCTGATTAGTGCAATCGGGTGGTCTGTGATTTTGACTTTCGCTATTTATTTTGGTTACGATGCCGTAATGGAGTGGGTGCATCGGGTGCAACCCGAAAAAATTCTGGAGTAGCCACCAGCCATAGTGAGATGATTGGTGCGAAGGGGTAGGAATAAAACGGAGGAATCTCCACAATTTGATGACCTGCTAGGGCAGGAACCGTTGTTTACGCGACCCGTACGCTAGGTGGTGAGAGAGGCGCACCGCGCTAGGGATAACTGGCGAGGCCGTCTACTCGATTGGCGTTTCGTGCCGGTTAGTCTAAGTCTAAAACTATTTTCAAATTCTCTCTGATCTTGTCGGTTGTGTCGCTGTCAACCTCTCCAATTTTTTTCACGAGTCGTTTGTTGTCGATCGCTCGTAATTGGTCAATCATAACATCGCAGTCCTCTTTGAGTCCAAATTTTGACTTTTTTAGATGAACCCTTAAAATTTCTGCGCCCGGTTTAACATTTGTCGTTATTGGGCAAATGATAGTCGATGGGTGTTCTTTATTAAGCAAATCCGTTTGAACAATAATAACAGGTCGGATTTTTCCGGTTTCAGTCCCCATTCTTGGATTTAAGTCAGCTGTCCAAATTTCAAATTGCTTAATCTTCATCGTTCAGCTTTTCAAACTCAGCCAAAACTTCTATTGAGTCCTTGGCAACGATTTTTGATTCCTTACTCAGCTGTTTGGAAAGGAGTCTACGTCTATGAAGTCGATTATAAAATTCGATAGCTTCGTTGATATACCTGTTCCGGTTCTTTTTTACTTTGGTCACGATTTTCTCAGTCTCCTGGAAAATGTCGTCCTCAAGCTTCAATGATAAATTTTTCATAGTATAACCTTTGTCCAAAGGTATATACTTTTAATATATACTCCAAATTTGTCGGAGCTGTCCACCGGCATGAACGCTAACGACCCGCGCTTATGATGGCTGCGGTTTTCTGTGCCGCGCCTTCTCCCACGTGACCAAACGAAATTAAGAAACAAAAACTATAACGCAACACCGAGCCCCCGCAATGAAGTATGCACAGTGTTGTGCACAGTTTGCATTACTCTACTCTAAAATAGTAAGTCGGTCGTTTTTTCTTTGTCCCGATATTCGATTCTCTTTTCTTCATTAGTTGCCAGTCTTTGTCCAGTAGGTAAAGTCGGTTTCTTCTGATTGCAAGTCTGTTTGTGAGTCCATTGTCACTACGCGGTAATTGTCTGCCGCTACTTAGTAAATAACTTAAGAATTCTGTGTTGTTAATTTTATTAGATTTCTCGTCAGCTGATAAAACTAATGAGTCAGGCATATTTTCTCTGACCAATGTGTCATAGATACTTTTGAAATTTAAATAAAGTATTTCGTTTGAAACGGTCCAATGTCCAACTGCCCAAGAACTTGCCAGGTCAAAATGCCAATTATGCTTGAATGTCGAGTCGGCATTCAATTCTAAACTGCAACCATAATATGTATTGTATTTCCCTGTCAGTCGTTGACCAGAAACTGAAATGTAAATTGTAGTCAGAAATAATATTGTAATTAATTTCATCGGTTATCTCGTCCGAGCAAATTGTGCACAACGTTTGTGTTTGCGATGTGGCCGGCTTCTGAAGCCGCGTGTTGTCCCACGAAACCAAACGTTGGTTTATAAAAATACTCAAAATCTAACTGGTCGCCCGGCCATAGCGCAAACATGTTGTTGCCGGCTGTTAGTTTTCACACCTATACTTTATTTCCCAAATCTTGTAATGCCCTTGTTCATATTTTAACACAAGCTCACTTATCAGGTTGTCATTTGGAAATTTATATACAGGAAATGTTCCTGTCCCCGTTACAACTCTCAAATTGAGGTCATTTACTAAGTCCTTTTTCCTAACTAATGTTACAAGTCCATAGTCATCATTAATTATAAAGTCCATTACACTAGACCTTTCCAAATAGATGTCCTTATAAAATGAATTTTTCCATGTTATTACCTTGTCACAATAATATATCTCAAGTCCAGGTGATAATATGTCAGCAATTTTTGATTTGTTCCTTGTCTTGATGATTGCCAGCAAGTCCTCTATTGTCGGGTGATTGTAATCTTTTTGTTCATAATTGTCCCAAATGCGTAGACTTTCAATTTTATTGTCAATTAGGAGGATTGAAATATTTAGTTTTTCATACATCCACGTAATGGCAGGTCTTTCATTAAAGTCTTGAGTCAGAATTTTCTCTGGTTTTCCAAACTGTGATTCAAGTTTCTTGTCACTGTCCCCAAGATTAATTCCGTAGAATAATCGGTCTACTTTTTTGCCACTTAATTGAATGGCATAAATCGGGTTCCCTTGAGTCGCCAAATATTGAAATCCTACGTAGGATGAGCTGTCCCGAGAAACATAATAGAATTCAACGAAGGTGCTGTCTTCTAGTTCTTGAGTTGAGTTTGGTTGTCCGAGTTCGTTAATTATAACACTTTTGTATTGTCCAAGTCGAAAACCAAATAACTCGTCCGGCAAATTTGTCCTTTGTCCGTAACAAAAATTAAGTCCGAGTGTCAATATTATTAGAAGTCTCAATCTCATTAAAACTAATTGCCCCTAACGTTTGTACATATGACGTGCAGGGTTTTTGAAACATGTCACTGCCCCACGTTGATATACTAAATTATTACACGTAAATGGCAACACTAAACCCCTGCATGGCATATGTATTTTGTTGCGCGCTGGGCGTCAGTAATAAATGATTGTTCTCGGAGGATTTATATGTTACCATGTACCTTTTGGGGTAACTATTAAGAGTCTGATTGGCATAAACAAATTTGAACTCATGACTACTCCATCAAAAGCTTTCTTATCTTAAAGTTTAGCCTGTCTGCCACAATTAGATGATTTCCCTGAATAGTTACGCTGTAAGGTAAATTGAATCTTGCAACTGATTCGTCCCCATCTGCAAATCCTGGTAGTCCATTACCAGCAAGCGTGGTTACCATATTGAAATTGCTAATTTTTCTTATTCTATGACGTCCATCTGCAATATATAGATTTGACTCATTGTCTAATGAAATACCATATACTTGATTGAAAAGTGCTATTGAAACTTCACCATCCTGAAAGCCAGCCGTTGTACCAGAAATAGTGGTTACTTGCCCTGCGGAGTTGACCTTTCGGATTTTAAATCCAGCAAACTCGGTTACATACAAATTGTCTAATTTGTCTATAGCAACACCCCATGGCCCATTGATTTGGGCAGAGGTACCCGTTCCATCAATTGATGCAGCCGTTCCATCACCAATAAAAGTTGAAACGATGCCTCCTGAACTAATTCTCCTGATTCGATTATTGTCTCGATCCATAACAATTAAGTCACCCTTTGAACTAAATGCCATTCCTGTTGGGTTGTTAAATCGCGCATCAATACCTGTGCCATCTGCAAAGCCTTGAGTTGAACCTCCAGCGAATACACTAACTTGTCCTGATGGTGTAATCTTTCGTATTCTTGTAAGTTCAGATACGTACAAATTCCCTTCTGAATCATAAACCATATAATTAGGGCCTGACAGTTGAGCTGTGTTTAGATCACCATCTAATGAACCCCTTACACCAGTTCCTGCAAAAGTACTGACTTGCCCTGCTGGGCTAATTTTTCTTATCCGGTGATTAAATCGATCCGCCACAAGAATGTTCCCATTCGGGTCGATAACTGCTGCAACAGGGCTATCGAATTTTGCAGAAGTTGCTGCACCATCTTCAAATCCCTGAGTACTTCCTGCAATTGTAGAAACCGTTATCGTATATACGTATTCAAATTCTGGACCTTCGGTTATTCCTAATGTGGTCTCAAGGGCAACCTTTCCGGTTTTCGCTCCTTTTGGAACCTTTACAATTATCTGCTTTTCATTTGCTGAAATAATTTCAGATTGAACTCCATTGAAAGTAACTATGAAAGTTTTAGCTGATGGATCAAAATTTGATCCAGTTATCGTCACTTCAGTATTGTACTTTCCGGACGAAGGATTTATTGATTCAATTACTGATGTCTTCTTAATGGGATCTTCTGTTGAGCATGAAGCTAAGTAGATTGTCAAAATAAAATTTAGATAAGCATGTTTCATTTTTGTGTTATTTAATTCTAAATGTCTTTTTTCTTTGAAAGTAATTGATCACTTGTTTGTCGTAAACGCCTTGCGCACAACGTTTTCGGGCTTTGCGTTCGGGCGGGTTTCGGAGCACAAAACTGTCAACCTGTACTGAACTTGAATAGAAGCACAATGCTCCAAGTTTGCACGTCAGCCCGCCTGACGCAAAACCCGTGTTATAGCCAGTGCTTTGTCTTCTCGTCATTGTTTTGTTTTGATTGTTTTAATTATGTAAAAAGTCAGCGGAATAAAAATCAGTCCCAATGTCAATGGCAAAAACCAAATACCTAGTCCGTCCGCTTCTCCATTTGCATTTTGAATTGTCTTGAAGGCAATTAGTCCGAAAATGATAACAATAATGAATTTCAAATATCTAATCAGTCTTGTTGCATTTGTGTATTGCCTTAGTGCGTTTTCTTGCGTTATGTTAGTCGGATAATTAAAAACGTGAGGAAACTTATTCAAAATTGTCAGCCCAATGAATAGAACAGTTGAAATTAGAGGCAAAGTCAAAATAGTTGACTTTCCACCAAATCCGTCCGCTTGTCCTGCACCATTATAATGAATAGGAGTTGTGTCGGGCAAGTTTGTATAGTTTATGATTGTCAAAACCCAAATTGCAAGAATTGAAGTCCAACCAAGAATTTCAAGTGTCTTGTCAAATGTCGTCAGTTCTAATTTTAATTTTGGTCTTTCACTCATTGTTTCTGTTTTTATTCGTTGTCGTTTTTAGCATTGGCTATAACGTTTGTGCTTATGCAGTGGCGGGAATAGGAGCGCTAAAAAATGGAGCGTAGCGGAATGTTTAGCGCGACTTACACGTCTCTGTCCCCCGACACTGAACTAAATTAAGAAAATACTTTTAATACCTACACCAAACCCCCGCATTGCATAAACATTTTGTTGGCAACTGTTGGGCTTCATCCGTAATCGTCACACCGTTCTTCATTTTTATTTGTCGATGGGTTGAAGTCCACGAATCGTCCATTGTCAACGAGCTCCAACTCCATATTTTTTGAGTCAATGTTGTTTTTCTTCTTTTAAGTCCACCGTTATTGTCAGCGGAGATGAATTGAGTCCACGTGTTGCTAACTGTCCGCATGCACCCACATTGTTGTCGCTGGATGTATGACTGTCTGCATAACAGATTTAAAGAAGGTTTTCTAAGCAAACAAGAAGTTCATTTCCGTCTGGGTCTTCAATTTGAAGTACATCGTATCCCCACCAAGTTTTTTTTGTTGGAACAGAACGTTCGGCAATTTCTTTAAGTAGTTGGTCAACTGCATCACGGGATAATTCAAGAAAGACGCGTGATTTATCATTACGAATAGAGTCTTGACATAGAATAATTTCGGAGCCTCCCCGGTCGACTTGGCAAACAGTTCCCTTACCGTCCGCTTCGTGCCATTTCTTTATGAAACCCAACTTGTCAACATAGAATCGGATTGAACTCTGAATGTCAGAAACGAAAAAAACGGGTCGCATGTACCACACGTGCTCAATTGCTTCTTTATTAAATTTTTCAATGTCTGTTTGCATAGTCTATATACGTTTATTGTAAAAAAGTCCAACGGCATTAAATCGTTTTTGTCATTGACTTCCAGTCAGACGGACTCAGTCTTCCCGGCTTGTCAGCTTACACGTCACTGTCCACGAGCCGGCCCAATTGTTGCCAACGTGAGTGCATGAGCCGTAGCGGGGTTTAGGAGGACTTGGCAATGAAGCGAAGCGGAATGATTTCTATGACTCATGCAAGTATATGTTTGTAATTTTTTTCATAGGGTCTGTTCTGGTTTATGCACACAAAAGCACGACTTATCAACTTGTTGCGCACAGCATTAATAACACACATGGGTTTCTTCCCGGCTGCAACCTTGCGCTCATAATAGGCCTTCATTTCTTCGGAGTATTGAATGGCTGACGTAGCACCAAGGTACAACAACTTTTTCATCTCCATGTTGGCCATCTTAGAAACCCGGGGCTTACTTTGATGGAAGTCCCTGAGCTGTGTTCAAAGGGTGCAACACCCGCATAACAAGCAAATTTCTTGGGCTCCTTTATCATTTGAAATTCATTGGTGGTGATGATCATTTGGGTGGCTATCGCCCGGCCAATACCTGTAACCGAGGTAACTAACCTCATTTGCTTGCTCAGGTTTTCATCTTTGCCGATCAGCTTGTTGATCTTTTCATCTACTTTTTTCAAATCCTTCTCAAGGGCTTTCAAGGAACCCCGGCACCCTGTTTCTATTTCCTTTTGGATCTGTCGGTCAATGAACTGCTCATTCTCTTTTAATGCCACCCGCAACTGATTGGCCACCCGCACCAGACGATCCCGCAAGGCGGCCAGGGCTTTCAATTCCTGCACTTGTTTGCGTGTGGGGGCCCACAAACGCAGTTTCCGATGATGAATGTGGGCATACTCCGCAATGCGTAAGGCATCCATCTTATCACCCTTGCCCCGTTGTATGCCTTGCGACCGCTTTATCTGCAAGGCCATCTCTACGCATACCGAAGCTTGCACGGAGCTTAGATAGTCCAACAATAAATTGGAATAGACCCCCGTATGCTCCAGGCAAACAAACGTGCTGCGTATATCCACACCATGCTCCGTTTGAAGCTCTTCAAAATAGGCTGAGATGGTTTTCCTTTTGTTCTCAATCTGGTAGCGGCTTATGATCCGGCCATCGGCATCGAGCAGGCACAGGTCCAGGGTCTTTTTTGATACATCCGCCCCAATGAAATTTCTGGTTGTGTTCATTACATTTGTTTTAGGTTTACGAATTGTTTTTCGTTAAACATTTTCTGAACACAACCAAAACCTTGATACTAGGCCTTGCGCCTTAATTTCTATACGGTGCCTGTTCAGAAAAACCGGCAGGGGATTGAATCATTCCATAGGTCTGAGAACCTGGCCAAGCCCATAATTCGCCCCTGCCGGTGTTTAACTTGTCCACAATTTCACACCTTCCACAAAAGAAAAAAGAAGCAAAAAAGAAAATTATGATAATGATGGTGGTCTGGAGTGATATTTTGGTAATGCAAGTCTAAAGGCCAAGGCCGACCTGCTGCGAAACTGTCCCACGTGGGTGAACGAAATTAAGAAACGAAAACTACAATGCAACACCGAACCCCCGCTATGGTCACATGCACAGTGTTGTGTGCCGTTACCCCTTACTCAAACTCCGTCCGGAGACGGTAATTTTTTTATGTCGTGCTTCGTCAAACTCTTTCTCCGTTGTCCGTTAAGAATATTCTTTGTTGTCAGTTGAACAATGTTAGCATTTACATAGATGCCATTGTAGTGAGCCATTCGTTTTTTCCAAACTCGCTTGTGACTCTTGTACTCTGCAATAAGTAGTCGGGCTAATTCCTGCGCTCTGTAAATTGTGTTCTCCACTGAATTCTTAAAGTCGTTGCTTTTGATGAAGTTCATTAGCTGTTGTGCCCGTTCCTCCAATTGTCGGTGGTCAATCTTTAATGAAAACATATCGATCAACGCACTTCTCAAAACCTGAGCGATATGAATTACCCCAAATGGATGAACTACAATTATTTCATTGTCAACGTAAAACCCTTGAGTATTCTTTCTTGCTACAAAACTCACTAAGACTCCATAGTTTGCGTTTCTTACTGAAATCGCTCTTTTGGTCTGATGAATATACTCTTGGTTAAATTTTGCTGTCTTCTTGCATTCATAAAGTATTGAACCTACTTCTCTGGACTTATGAAATATTCGGTGTAATATGTCCCCGTCTTTGCCGTGATGTTCAATAAAGTCTTCTGGAAATTCCTTTTCCAGTTGCTCTATCAGTTCCCTCTCAAAATCGAGTCCTTCGGTCTGTGCAGTTGTCCCTGCTTTAAGTTGTCTTTGTAGTTGTTTTATTTTTTCGTTTTGTCCTTTGATTTGCTCTAAGTATGAATTGGCTTGTTTTGCTAAACGGTCTGCTCTTGATTTCTCTTTCTGTTTTCCCTTTTCAATTCCGTCTTTGATTGCTAATTTCTTTTCCTTCTCCGCATTTCGCAGCTTTTCTTTTAGCTCTCTTTCAATTTTTACCTTGTCGTCCCAAACACCAATAATTGTCAAGTATTTGTTCTCGGTCAGGATCGAGTTACATAGGGGGCAGTTATACTTTTTCTTCGTCATTGGTCAAATCTGTCATAGGGGAATGGCACACAACGTTTGTGTTTGTGCAGTGCGGGGAATAGGAGGGCAAAAAAATGTAGCGCAGCGAAATGTTTTGCCCGACCTGCACGTCTCTGTCCCCCGAAACGAAACTAAATTAAGAAATAACTTTTAATACTTACACCAAACCCCCGCATTGCATAAACATTTTGTTGTGGGCTGGCCTTGTGTCCATTGTCAGAATTTATTTTTGACTCTTTCTTCCTTTCTTCCTAGTGTCACCAAGTAGTAATTATTCTATTTCTGTAGGAAGCGCACCACTTCATCTTTAACCATACTTGCATCGCACAAAAAACTAAGGTGTCCGCACTCATTGTCGAGTTGAGCCAAAGTTGCACCAATCAACTTCGATAACTCGACAGAGGGACCGGGATTGACAACGTGATCCGTTTTGAATACAATCATCAATGTTTTTGCTTTAATCAGTTCATTTATTGCGCTAATTGGGGTTCCCAAACTTTTGTAGATGTCATGGCCAATCATGGCATTCAACTGACAGAGCAAGTCGTCTGGTTTCATTGATTGTAGCATACTTGATTGTTGTGCAAGCATTAGAGAATCTACTATCTGCGGTTTGGATGAGTTGAGCCAATAGGCCGGGGTGTGAATGCCTAACAGTTGAACATTTGATACCATTCGCAGTGCAAGTTTCTGAGATGGTTCATCCTTGGCTGCAGAGGTGAGCAATGCAGCTTGTGTTTTCCAAAATAATAGATCGTAAACGGATTGTTTAGGTGTGCCCGCAATTGAAATAGCCTTATCGGCAAATCCAGGATAAGTCACTAACCATTCCAAGGTCTGCATACCACCCATAGAAATGCCCATCACAGCCTTAATATGATCAATGTTGAGATGTTTGGTGAGTAATATATGCTGTGCGTTAACCATATCACGAATGGTAATCTCCGGGAAGCTTGAACTATTTGAGGGAGAAGAAGAGACACCGTTTCCAAAGGCGTCAACGATCACAATATAGAAGCCTGTCGTGTCCATTGTCATAGTAGCAACTCCGTTGCAGATGACGTCACTCTTACCGGTAAACCAAGTGGGCCATAAAATTACATTACTTTTGGCCGTATTAAGTTTTCCCAATGTCCTGTAGGAAATAAAGCAGTTCCATATTTCTTGTCCTGAAACTGTCCTGAAATTTTTTAATGCAGCAGTTTTAAGGATGCATTGTGCATTCAATTGACTTCCTAATAGTGTGAGTGCAACAAATAATGTCTTCATACATCAAAAGGTTTTGTAGTAATTATTTATCCTTGCCGTAAGTTGGCTCTTCATGTTTAAATTTGCCGATGCGTCTTTGAATCTTATTTTAGTCTCTAATGTCCCACGCTGAATTTCAAGGCTTGCCCACAACGTTTGGCTATTTGCAGTTGCGGGCATAGGAGGCTTTAAAAATGAAGCGCAGCGGAATGTTAAAGCCGACCTGCTGTAAAATTGTCCCCCGTGACCGAACTACATTTTGAAACATAAACTTTAAT
>JAFLBQ010000007.1 GCA_017303805.1 Cytophagales bacterium
AGTCCCAATAGTCGCTATTTCTGTCTTTAGTCCAAGATTTCGTAGCTGAAAGTCATTTTGTAACTCTGAGTTCTCAGGAGCTATGTCGTAAAAGTCATTCATTGTCGGTGAAAAATGGCAGCCAACGGCTACGTATTGGCGATGGTGGGGCATTTGAAAAACGTCAGCCCAACATTTGCACAAATGCCCAATAGAATTACAAATGTTGAGTTTACAACTGTCAGCCCCACTATTGCCAATACGATGTTGGTAGCCGTTTTTTTATCCATTTAGATTTGTCAAACGAGATAAGTCGTCAAATTGTCCCGTTATTGAGTTACCGTTTTTTGTCCCCGTAACTGAATTTTCTGTTTCAGTCAGTTTGTAACCTTTGGCGGTTAAATAACTTTTAAAAGCATTTTTGTGGTTCACCTCAAACTGCGAAATCAGTTGGGGAAAAACTGTCAATGTTCTATGGTGATTTTCAGTTTTTGCTTTGTCAATTTTGTTGTCTTTAATAGTTACAACCATTGCACCCTGTCCATAGTCAGCAATGTAATAACCGCTGGAATTAAACATTCCCGATGCAATCATTCCAATAAGATGTAATTCGTCTTTTGTGAAATCAAATGTGTCACTCTGTAAAAGGTCAATTCCATTATCTTCTCCGTACTTTTTAAGTTGAAGAGATTGCTGTATAATATTTTCAGGAAGTCCTGATTTTGTGTTCGCCCAAGCCCAAAGCCAAGTTTGAGATGAGTGAGAAATTGTCCCAAGAACCTGCATTGGAAATGTTAGGTTTTGTCCAAAACTAATAGTCCCTTGTTGCATATCCACATTCCAATTGTTACTTCCAATGACTTCTCCAAAGTCAATTTGTTTGTCAAGTGCAATGCCACTGTAACGTTCAAGAAGTTCTTGTTCTGTTTTACAAGGCGTTTGTTCCTGTTGTTGTGGTTGAGTGTCTGCCGGTTTAGACTTGTCTGACTGTCCGAAAAGTTTGTTAAATAGTCCCATATTTTAATTTCACTTGTTATTGATTATTTGTGTCGTTATGTAAGGTGTCCGTAAAATGGCTACCAACGTTTTGCCGCTTGGCGTAGTGGCGGATTTTTAGCACAAAAGTTCAATCGAAGAACTACACTTGAACCTACCACAAAACTGTCATACGAAGCACTGCACCCGCCATTACGCCAAACGGCTGTTGTGTGCTGGCGTTCTTGTCCACCGTGTCTGTAAACCATTGTCAATATTGAGTTTATCTGTCCCTTTTTGTTTGTCGTGTTGGTCTGTGCGGTAGCGTATTTTTTATTTTCAGAAGGGAAGGGAAATTTTTTTAATTCAATTTTTTCAGGGTGTGGCAGGCACACTCTTTGCCAAGTTTTGGCTTGTGTATCGGCTTGTGCGACTTGGCAATGTGTGTGACTGCTGCGTGGGTTCATAAATTCTGATTTTTCTTAAAGTTTTCTGCTTGTTCAAAAATCTCAACATATACTTCGTCTCTCTCTACTGGGGGATAACCAAACTCGTCAAGCAAGAGAATGAGTCCAACTTTTAAAGCAGATTTAATGTCATCACGTTTATTCCAATCAGGGAATTTGGCTTGTCCGTCAACAAGGTCTTTTACAGCTTTTGCCAGTTCAATCATTTTCTCGTCTGGATATTTGAAGTCGTATTTTATACAAAGCTCTTTTAGAATGTCGTAAAAGGCTTTTTCTTGAAAGTCGATTCCTAGTTCGTCACCTGCCGAAAATTCTTTATGAACCTCCCAAATCAAGTCTGTCAAGGCGTTTGCCATTTCTTCATAGACTTCACTTCTTAAAATGTCGTTTGCATCACGATTGTTGTATCGTTCAACCAAGGCTTGCATTTTCTTTGAAAAGTCAATGCCTTTTACCTTGTTTACTTTTCTGATTTCACCGATTACTTTTGCGAGTAACTGTTGGAGCAATTTAATTTTCGTGTTTGGCAATTTAATTTTCTCAATCTTAGCCAAATAGTCTTCATCAAAAATATCTTGTTCGGTTTCTGCTTCGTCACCGAGTTTGAAAATTTCTTCTACTCCGTCACTTTGTAATGCTTCTTTAATCATTTCCCGAACTTTAGCATTCATCTGTGCCGTATCGGGAGCATTGCCTTTTGTGAGTTTGAAAACGATGGAACGAACTGCCAAATAAAAATGAGTGTAGTCTCTTTCGGTTTGCGTTAACTGTTCGCTTCCTGCACAAATATCATAAGCAGCTTTCAGACGCTTCACCAAACCCATAAATCGGGTTTCAAGTTCTTTGGTTTGTTGCACATATTCCGCAGCTAAATTCAAGGTGTTTAATTGCTGAATGGTTGTGCCTTTGAAATATTTTGAATTGTCAAAGGTGTGAAACAGTTTAGCCAACAGGTCTAAATGATTTCTTACAATGATGATAGATTCTGCAATATCTTCAAAATTGTCTTTGTCTCCTTCGCTGTATTGCTTCAAGGCCAAATTCATTTGGTTTTTGATGCCGATATAATCTACTACCAATCCTTTATTTTTTCCTTCAAACTTTCGATTTACTCTTGAAATGGTCTGAATTAAATTGTGTCGCTGAATTGGTTTATCAATGTAAATGCTGTCTAAGAATGGCACATCAAAACCAGTAAGCCACATATCCACCACAATAGCGATTTTGAAATTTGATTTTTCGTTTTTGAATTGTCTATCAAGTTCTTTGCGTAGCTCTTTCGTGCCTAACAGTTCATACATTTCTTTCGGGTCGTCTTGTCCTCTGGTGGCAATAAGTTTGATTCGTTCAATGGGTTTAAGTTCTCGCTTGTCTTTGTCTGTTAGGATTGCTCCTTCTTCGGCTGCTCGTATTTCGTTCCATTCAGGTCGTAATTCCAATATGTTTTTATACAATTCATAAGCAATTTCACGAGTGCTGCACACAAACATTGCTTTGCCTTTTACGGTTGCTCCCTCAGAAATTCTGTTTTCGTAATGATTTACAAAGTCCTTGGCAACTTCTTTCAATCGGTCAGGGTCGCCAATAATGGCATACATCTGTGCCATTTCTTTTTTGCTTTGTTCAATTTGATTTTCGTTACTTCCAATCTCAGCACACTTGGCATAGTATTCTTCAATCTCTTTGAGTTTGGAATTATTCAACAACACTTTGGCTGCTCTGCCTTCATACACAATCCGCACGGTGATTTCATCTTTCACTGATTCCGTCATCGTGTAGGCATCCACTACTTTACCAAACACATCAAGCGTTGCATCTATGGGTGTTCCTGTAAAGCCAACAAAGGTGGCGTTAGGCAATGAATCGTGTAAGTATTTTGCGAAACCATACGTTTTGGTAACGCCTTTCTCGGTCACTTTTACTTTTTGATCAAGGTTTACTTGGCTTCTGTGTGCTTCGTCCGAAATACAAATCACATTGGTTCTGTCTGTAAGCAGTTCGGTATCTTCTGTAAACTTGTGAATGGTGGTTAAGAAAACGCCACCGCTTTGTCTGCCTTGTATCAACTCTCTTAAATGTGCTCTGCTTTCAACGCTTACCACTGTATTGTCGCCAATGAAATTTTTGGCATTGGTAAATTGCCCTGCCAATTGGTCGTCTAAGTCGGTGCGGTCTGTTATTAATACAATGGTCGGACTTTCAAAGTATTCACTTTTCATTAAAAGCCTTGTCAAGTAAAGCATTGTAAAACTCTTTCCGCAACCTGTAGCACCAAAATAAGTTCCGCCTTTTCCGTTTCCTTCGGGCTTTTGGGCTTTCTTGATATTGTCATACAATGCCCGTGCGGCATAGTATTGCGGATAGCGACAAACAATTTTCTCGTTTTTCTTCGAGCTGTCAGGTATGTAAATAAAATTGCGGATAATATCACGCAATCGGTTTTTATGAAACATTCCCTGAATCAGTGTAAACATTGAATCTATGCCGTCAACATCTTTAGCAAGTCCAGCAACGCGTCTCCACGCATAGAAAAACTCATACGGAGCAAAGAATGAACCTGCTTTGTTGTTCACGCCATCACTGATGACGCAAAAAGCATTGTATTTAAAAAGTTCAGGAATATCTCTGTGGTAGCGAACAGTTAACTGCTTGTAAGCATCATAAATAGTAGCTTCTTCACGTATGGCTGATTTGAATTCAAAAACCACCAAAGGCAAACCATTGATATATACAATGCCGTCAGGTATGCGTTTTTCTGAACCAACAATTTCTAACTGGTTTACGAATTTGTAAATGTTGGTGTCGGGTGGATATTGCTCTTCGGGTTCTGCTGCTATGGTCAATACTTCATCTTCGTTGGGTTGGCGGTGTTTATTTAATCCTGCGTAATTGATGAGCTGAATGTAAATGTCTTTTAGGTTGCGGTCTTCCCGTTTGAGAATGAAACCGTCTGAAAGCATTTTCAAAAATGTTTTGTTGCTTTCGTAAAGGTCAGAAGATGAAAGCGATTTGAGTTGAAGAATGATAGATTTAACTTCGTTTACCGTTATGCCTTGCCCTGCGTATTGACTTAATAAAAAGTTTTGCAAATCTTCTTCAATCAATACTTCTTCGGGCTTACGAGCTGTTGTAATGCCTAAATGGTGGGGAAATCCTTCTTGCCCCAACAACTCGGTAAACGCCTTTTCTAATTTTTCTTCAGTGAATTTCATTTTTTCTTCTTTGCATCTAAGTTTGGACGGATGGAGCTTGCAATTCGTTCTTCTTCATAAATGTCTGCATAGTAATAGCGTTGGTCCATTGCATAAAGCAGTTTCTTTAAGTCCACATCAGAGCCAATTTCAAAAGCCTGTTTATCAAGTTTCAAACCTGATTTGTCTTTTGCATACTTTATTAATTTATCCTTTTTGTCTGAACTTAGTTTTTCAAATTTCTTCCCAATATCAGCAATGCGTTTTCTGTTTTGTGTCCCAACCGTTTTTGTTTCGTAGTCAGTAAGTTTGATGAACTTATGACCTAAAAACTTATCTACTTCTTTCTGTGTTGCCTCACGATGTAACTCCTCAATACCCGGAAAGATGCTCTTAATTTTTGAGAGATTTCTGAAATACAAAGTGTCTTTTGAGATAATATAAACGGCATCCGACTCATTTCTAATTTCAATTTGCTGCCTATGCTCAACTATTTTGGGTTGACCTGAATAGTCTAGTAATGTTTTCTTGCTTACATATAAGGCAGGAGTAATTTTTTGGAAGTGTCTTTCGCTACCTTGAAAAATGCAGATACAACCTAAAGCTTTGTATTCATCATTACCAACCTGACTTAAACTGGCAGTGCTATAACTTTTGTCACATTGTTCAATGTAAAATTCCTGTTTTGAGAAGTTTTCAATTTGAAACCACTCATCACCTTCCAGATTGTGACTTGGTTTGAAGTCAATAGTTTCAACTTTTGAAAAATCAATTGAAGGGATAATCTCACCCTTTTGACTTAGAATGTTTTTATATTCAGATTTTACTTTTCCTATTAGTGCGTTCATAGATGATTATATTTCAATAAAAGTGTAGTCGTTTATTCTTCTGACATTCATAGCTTCAAATGTGGCAGGGCTTTTTAATTTCTTTCTGCTTATCACCATCACTTTTACATTTTCGTTTGTATGCACATAATAAAAATTAAAGCCAAAAATCAGAAACACAGGATTGAAGTATGAAACTCTGGAAAAGAAAGTAAAAAGCACTGTCATTCCGAATACTACCCAAAAAACAGGCATCTCTTTAACGCTAAGTGCCACAAAAAAGAAAGCTAAATAGTTAGCAAGAAAATCGTTATTCGATGTTTCAATTGAAGTAACCTTTTGTAATGTAGATACAGAAAGTAGTTTGCAAATACCTAAGGAAATAAAAGTTAGGATGAACGGAATAACTATGTAAGCCAAATACGTAATCCAATAGTATGAACCTAATTGACAGGCATAAGGATTTATTTGATTTTGAACCAAGAAAACGATAACAAAAAATGAAACCGCACTGAAAGTTAAAAATAGCCTTAGGATAAAATTCATATCGTTTGCATTCTTTTAGGTTTAACTGTCATACTCTCCACCACACCCCTCATCAGCACAGGGCAAAGCGGTTTGATAGTGTTTTTCAATTGCTCATTGATACGTTTCCGAGTTTCCAACGTGTGGTAAATGGTTACAATGGCTTCCTGGACCTTTATGTGGGGAATCGGGATTTTAATTTCCTTAAATCTTTCCCATTCTAAACTTGCCCTTACACTGCTGTCGCTAATAAACCAACCGTATCTGTTAAACTCTGGACGGTAAAACCAAAGCATCAAAAATTCTGGTAGAACAACTTGCTTGTCTATTACTTCAAAAACCAAATAAGCAGGTGAAATAATCGCTGGTTCATCAAAGGAATAAAGAACAACCCTTACAGTTTCGTCTCTGCCTACTTGCATTGCACTGTAAGCAAACTGTTCCTTTTGAACAATTTTATATTTTGATAAATCTGTTTCGCCAACATTTGCTTTTGATGGCATAAAAACTTTATCAACGTTTATTCCAAGCAGGTTTTTTATTGTATTGTCTTTGTTTCTGTTATCAACCAATTGAACCAATTCGCTCAAGGGTTGATGGTTGTCAATATGTTTTAGTTTATCCATTGATGAATTACAAATCAATTGCAAATCAGCCAAACTGTTTTGGTAGGTTTTTTGGTTGGAGAGTAAGCCGTTGTATAGAGCAACAAATTTTCGTTGTTCGACAATATGTGGAATAGGGATTTCAATATCACAAAATCTTTCCCATTCCAAACCACCTCTTACACTTGAATCACAATAAGTCCAAGCCCTTCGGTCAAATTCGGGTCTTTGAAACTCCATCATTAAAAATTCGGGCAACAATTCATTTTCATCAATGACTTCAAAAGTCATATAAGCAGGTGAAACAATTGCTGGTTCGTCATTTTGATATAATGCAACTGGCAGAATCTCGTCTCTGTTTACGTGCATAATATTTGTTGCAAATTGTCCTTTCCGAATGATTTTGTATTTCGATAAATCAATTCCCGAAGTATTGGCAACCGATGGCATAAAATTCTTGTAAATGTTTACGCCCAATAAATTAGTAATCGCCCAATCACTATTTCGGTTGCTTACCAATCTTATGTAATCGCCAATACGCTTATAACTCATAGCCCAAAGTTTTAAAAGCGTTGATTAGTTGTTCCTGCGATTGTTTTTCTTCTTGCAAAAGGGTTTTAAAATCCTTTTGGATGCGTTTCATTTCAGTGTCAAAATCTATTTCGCTGTCACGGTCAATAAATTGAATGTATTTGCTTGGAACCAACGAAAAATCGTTTGCCTGTATTTCTTCAAAGCTGGCAGAGTAGCAATACTCAGGCACATTTTTATAGGTTTTCTTATAGTCGGCTTGTTGCCAATTGTGGTAGTTCTCGGCTACTTGCCCAATTTCTTCGTCTGTAAGTTCAATAAATTGTTTTTCAAATTCCTGTCCCCAACGCCTTAAATCCATAAACAAAATTTCGGTTGAACGGTCACGATAGTTTTTCTGCTTTCCGTTTATTTCAACCGTTCTTGTTTTTTTGTTTTTATTCAGAATCCAAAGCGTAACGCTGATGTCGGTGGTATAAAAAGTATCTCTCGGAATAATTACAATGGCTTCCACCAAATTATTTTCAATCAACTTTCTGCGGATTTTATATTCTTCGCCACCACCACTCAAAGCACCATTCGCCAAGATGAAACCAGCAATTCCGTTTTCGGAAAGTTTGCTTACCATATTCAAAATCCAACCATAGTTGGCATTGCTTTTTGGTGGCACATCATAGCCTCTCCAACGTGGGTCGTCAATCAGTTCATTTTCGCCTCTCCAATCTTTTTGGTTAAAAGGCGGGTTTGCCATTATGTAATCGGCTTTCAGGTCTTTGTGTTGGTCGTCTGCAAAGGTGTCGGCATCTTTTTCTCCAAGGTTGGCGGAAATTCCTCTAATGGCAAGGTTCATCTTTGCCAGTTTGTAAGTGGTTTTGGTGTATTCCTGTCCGTAAATTGAAACCTCTTTTTTATTACCGTGGTGTGCTTCAATAAACTTAATAGATTGCACAAACATACCACCCGAACCACAAGCAGGGTCATAAATGATTCCCTTGTATGGTTCAATCATTTCAGCAATCAGGTTTACAATCGTCTTTGGCGTATAGAATTCTCCTTTGCCCTTTCCTTCTGCAATGGCAAACTTTTTCAGGAAGTATTCATACACACGTCCAACCAAATCTTGCTCTTTGTCTTTGAGTGTGTTAATGCTGTCAATTTCACTAATCAAAGAAGCCAGTTTGGTAATGTCTAAGCCCAAACGTGAAAAGTAATTGTCGGGCAAAGCACCTTTCAAAGATTTGTTGTCTTTCTCAATAGTATGCAAGGCCGTGTCAATGATTAAAGCAATATCATTCTGTCTTGCCTTTTTTACTATGTAACTCCAGCGTGAAATTTCTTCTAAGAAAAACACATTGCTCATATTGTAAAACTCAGGCATTTCAATATACTTTTCTTTGCCTTCGGCAATGAGTTTGGCTCGGTGTTCTTCAAATTTGTCGCTGGCAAACTTTAAGAAAATAAGTCCCAATACAACGTGTTTGTATTCGGCCGGCTCTACGCTTCCTCTCAATTTATTCGCTGCTTCCCAAAGGGTAACTTCAATGGGTTTCTCTTTAACTTCTTTCTTTTGTTTGGCCATTTTCAGGTGTCAATATTTAAAATTTTTAATGTCTGCTAAGTTAAGTTTTATAGTTTCATTGTCGTCACAAGTGCGTTGGCAAAAAATGGCTCTTTTGGTTTTGCGAAGGGTCGGCTTGTGTGTCGGGCAAAACCAAATGTGCCATTTGTGCGGTGGCAATAAAATTGAATTAAAAAAATGTGCGGTGGGGAAAATAAAAAATACAGAAGGGTAGGCAATGAGTGTCGGCTTACTCGCTGTCTGTTTGTTGTATCATTTTTATGTCCGTGTTCACTTGTCAAAATGGTTTACTTTTTCTCGTTTAAGTCGGTCGTTTTCTTGTTACCGTGTCGTCTTTTACGCTTGCACACAACGTTTTGTGTTTATGACGGCTGCGGTTTTCGAAGCCGCCTTTGTCCCCCGTGGGTGAACGAAGTTAGTAAAACCGAACTACATAGCAACTCATCACCCGCAGCTGGCATAAACACGGTGTTGTGGCCAGTTGGGTCTTTAATTAAAAATTCTCAATTCTTTGTCTTACCCAGTTTATCATCCCAAGATAGGCAGGAAAGAACTCCATATATTCAAATAAGTCGTGGTCGTCACCAGATGATATTGCGAGTGGTTGTCTATAGAAATTACTAAAGACTTTTGTCTGCAAATGATTTGGATTAATTAATTGTTCATTCAATTCATCTGAATAGAATTTAAATCTATTATTTATAAAATCTCTAAGTTTTTCATTTGTCATTGTTATCTGATATTCACGTGCTTGGTTGAAAATATGTGTAAACAAGTCATCGGAAACTTTGTCATATTTTAAAGGAAATTTTTCTTGATAGCCTTGTAACAATATTAGGGTATTAAATATGATGACTTCAAATTTTCCCTTGTCACTTAAATCCTTATAGGCCTTTTTCAACTCGACAATTCCACCTTTAGCAATCATGAAAAGTTTATAACCATCAGATAAGTTGTTTAGCTTATCTGCTAATTTCGCGAATGAATCTCTGGCGAATTTGTCTTGTAGATAAAAATATATTTTAATGGCATCTTCTTTAGTAACCGATGTTTTGTCATTTCTGAGAATTGAACCTACAACTTCATGTAAATCTTTGTCGTCTGACAAATAGTAAATAGCACACGCATACAGGTAAGTTTGTTTAACCGATTCCTTTGTATATTTAAATTCAAGTAAATCTCTAACGTGTTGAACTTCTGTATTAAGCTGCGCGTCACCATTTGGAAATAATTCCTTGAAGAGTTTATTCATTTGCTCTTCTTGTTTTCTTTGTTCTGGTGATTTTAGAAAGTCAAAGAGACCCATAAAAATATTTGGCGTTTTGATTTGACAATTGACTGAATCTTTTGAACCGGTCTTGTTTGAATACTAAACTAATATGCTCCACGTAAAAAGGGTGAATCACTGTTACTGCCACTAATTACTTTTTTCAGATTTGTACCATCAAGTCTACAACTGTAAATATGAACAATCGTATTATTTTCCGCTACATTAAAGAAAACAGTTTGACCATCTGGAGACAACCTTACCTCTGTCGGTGTAAGCATTCTAATTCCTGTTGGTAAAGTTATGTTAATTTTATTGTATTCTGTTCCATCATAGTTGGCAATCCAAATTTCAGCATCCGTAGAGTAGGTTCTGCAAACAATAATTTTGTTCAGTTGACTAATCTCAGTCATTGTTGGAGATGCGTCTGCGCTTTCAGAGCAACTCAATTGAACCAGGCTCAATGAAAATGAGAATATGAACAAGGCCGCTGAAGCTAGTAGCAATCGTCTCATAGTTTTGTGGATTTTGTTAGTGCTTATAATTTTTTGTTAAAAGAATTACATCGGAATTATCTCCAAATTCAATTTCATTTAATTCCTTTAGTTCAATGAGACCCTTCTGAATCTCAGAGGGTGGAATATCACTTAAGGATTTCAACAAGTAGTCACGGTGTATTGAATTCGACTCTCCTAAGCTCTCTGAAAAGGAGTGCGCTTCCTTTACACTATGTTTAATTCTCGAAATTATCTCTTTAGTTGTCATGAAGTCTTGATTTGAATATTTGAGTAATTACTTAATATTTTTCGATTTATTTATGATGTGATTTTGTCTTATTGTCCAACCCATTGTCTCGGTGTCTAAACCCAATTGGCCACAACGGTTCGGGTATTGCCGAAGGCGGGGCGTTTCAGCACTACTGTTGGTTTGAAAAACTAAAGTTTGGTTAAGCACAAAAGTGTCATAGAAGCACGTCACCCCCGCTTTTGGCAATACCTTGTTAGCGGTTCGTGCTTCTGTCGTCTTTGTCAAGTTGCGCTGTCCAGTTAAGGTCTGCAATAAACTGTCGGATTGCTTGTCTGTCGTGGGCTGTGCGGTTGCAAAAAAATTAAAACACCGAAGGGTGGGAGAAAAAAAATTTGAATTGCTTCTTGGGGTGGAGAAAAAAATACTCTCTTGTAAGCTTTGGTTCAAGCGTTGGCTCAAGCGCTTGCAAGAGTGTATTTTTTTGTGCAAGGGCTTTTAATTTCAAACGGTCTCATAAATTTTTGCAAATTGTTTTAAAACATAATCGTGAGTTATCTTCTCTTGTTCAAGTCGGACTGTGTTCACATTGTCCGCTTTTACAAACTGATAAATTTCTTGTTCGTCTGATGTCAGATTTGGTAAACTTTGTTTGTTAATTGGCTTGCCTTTATCCCAATCATCTTTGAAAGCGTTTAGTGTTTCAAAGTCCATCATGATTGACTTTGTCTGTTTAAAGTAACCTCTGATTTGTGAGAGAATGTCAAATCCGTGAGTGTCAATGTCTCCCCAGTAAAAAATTTCTTTGTCTGCAAGCCATAGAGCGTTTTTCAGGTCAGCAATTTTGTAGCCGCTTCCAAAAATTCCAATTGTGTTTTCTAATTGTGGAAGTGTAAGAAAATTCATCAAATTTGAAAAGTTTGTTTTGTTTTCAAAAATTAAAACTCTTTCACAAGGAATTTTCAGCTTGCTGAATTCTTCTTCTGTTACAGCAATGTCCGTAAGTCCTGCAACAAATTTCTCTGCAATGTTGCTGTCTAAAATCCTTAAACGAATTTGAGATTGATTGAATTTTAACCCGAAGCGTTTTTCAAAATCTTTTGTTCCCGAAAATTCTTGATTGATGTTTTCTGTTGACAACAATTCATTCAGCAATTCAAGCAATATGCCTTTGTTGTTCTCAATAAATTTTGTGTGAATCTTTATAGGCAATTCTCTGATGTAAAAATTTGGTTTCGGATTTTCTTTGAAGTAGGAACAAACGAAAAGAAGTTCTCTCCATTGCTTGCTGTTTTCAATAATTTTTTTCGGATACTTTTTTGTCCAATCTATCAACTCAGGAAATTGTTTCAGAATTGCATTTGAGTTTGCCTTGAAACTTTCTACTTCCTTTTCTTTGTGCAAGAATTTCAAATAATCACTTTCGTTTTGAAAACTTATTTCTTCGGGTAAGCTCTGTGTCCCATGCTTTCGTGTATTTACTTGTTTGTATGTAATTGTGTAGCCAAAATTTTTCCTGTCCTTGGAGTATTCAATTACTTCCGCTAACTCACTACGCATTTCATTAAAGTCAGGAGAAACAGATTTGTCTGAACGAATAGTTTTTGGGAAAAATATTTCTTCTGAAATAATGGATTTCAGATATTCAGAATAAATGTTCTCTGACTTCTTTCTTATTTCAGCTACTGTAATCATTCGTTACTAAAGTATTTTCTTCAATTAGTTTTTTGGCTTGTTCAATTGTTGTATCGAAGATTCTTGAATTACGGTTGTTTACTCGGTGAACAATATGAACTCCAGAAATGTATGGCTCAGCAATTTGAATCTTATCATCAGGGGTAACTAACAACATTTGCAAGTTTAATTTCTTTGTCAAGTCCATTAAATAATCAGCTTTTTCTTCATCTTGCTTTGCAAAGGCTTCATCAACACAAATGAAACGGAAGGAATTTGTATTCATAGCATCTTTCAATATTCCATACTGGTAGGCAATCGCTGCACCCATGATTGTATATGTAAACTGTGCTTGCTCACCCGAAGAATACTTTGCAATATTCTCATGTAATTTCGGTGGTCGTTTCAAATCTTCTCTATAAAATTCCTTCGCTAAAAATCGTAGCCAGTTTCTTACATCAGTAACTCGTTTTCTCCAATCTTCTTTTTCAGTTAGTTTGTCAATGAGTTCTTTGATTTTTAAAAAACTTGTTTCTAAAATTTGGTCGTCTTTTGTTCTCTCGTATTCTGCAATGTCGGGTTTCCATTCCTTTAAACTCAAACGGAAATCTTGAATGTCTTTTGAATTATCTCTTTCGGCAAAAAGTTGAATGAATGTTGTCTGCGGATTCTTCTTGAAATCAATTTTCTTCAATGAATCATTTAAGGCATCAATGCTGTCAAGAATTTGTTCTTCCTGACTGTCAAGGAGTGCTTTGAAATCTGACACTCCTTTAATCATGTTATCGTTCAGATAATTCTTAAACTTGTTTCTATATTCAATCAGTTCTTCTTTCTCTATCCTATCATAAATTAAAAGGTAGTCATCAACATAAGTTATTTCCTTACCCAGTTTATGTGTATCAGAAGTCCAATCTTTGAAAATTTGAATTACTGAATTATCTGGTTGCTTATAATTTTGCATTGCAGATTGCAACTTCAATTCAATATCTCTTTGCTTTTCACCTTCTGCATCTGTGTCTTTAATAATTTTATCTGTTATGTTTTTTTGCTTTGCCGAAAGATTTGAAAAACTTAAATCATTCAACTCCTTTTTGAATTTTTCTGCAAACGCATGGAATTTTTCCGCAAAATCAATTTCTTTAAACTGCTCTAAAAATGTTTTGCATTCTTTTTGCTGCTTCACTAAAGTTTCTACAAGTGAACCTTGAGTTGTTTTGTCCGCAATCAGTTTGTCTTTCTCAACTTCATCATCTTTTATTTTATTCTGCAAGTCAGTCAACTGTTTTCTCAACAGATTTACACGGTCATTGCTCTTTTCTAATTCTTCTTTTCGCTTTGTCAAACCTTGAATTTCCAACGAAATGGTTTGCCAATCAATTTCAGCGTAATTATCAAAAAGAGTAAACTTTGTAATATCTTCCTTTTCATCCTCTAATCTCTTTTGTCTTTTTTCAAGTTTCGCAATATCTTCTCGTTTTGTTTTTATCAGTGTTTCCAATTGCTTCAAAGCATCACGAGTAAGTTTTATTTTTTCTTTGTTATCCCAACCTAAAACATAATTTTCTCTCCTAAATGTTTTAGCTCTATCGTCCTTCTCGTGCTGTGTGCCGCTTTTCTTTAATCCTGTTATAGTTACTGCTTTATTGTATGTTGGCAAATCTTCCTTGGTAGTGCAGATATAATTAAAGTTCGTCCTAATTTGGTTTTCTATCCAGTCGGAATATTCAGATTGTCGTTTTATTTCAATTTTAGTAAGAATGCTGTCGCTATCTTTTGACAACATCCCATTCACAAATGTTTCTCCATTAAACCTTTCAAAAATTATCTTTCCGTTCAAGTTATTGTCATTCACAAATTCCTTTGCTCGCCTGTAGTATTTTTCAGGAACTATAATTCGTAAAGCGAAACTATAAAGCACTTTTTCTATTGCCATTTCCCAATCCTTTTCTTTTGGCAATACCTGAATCAATTCGCCAATAAATGGGATTTCGGTTTCTGTTGCTCCTGTGTATAACAGTATTTCTTGGCGTATTTCAGAAACCCTTCCTGTGATATTATTTTTTTGCTTGGTAAGTTCAATCAGTTCTTTTGATTTTTCTTCGTGTTGAATTTCGGCTGCTTCCTTTTCGTTTTCTAAAACTCGTAACTTCTTTTGTATTCCGTTCTCTTTATCTTTTAGTTCAGCATCAATTTCTGAATGTTTTTTATTGGCTTTAATTATTTGCTCATAAAATGATTCTTCATTAGGATTTTCTTCAAAATTAATTTTGACTGCCGCCTTGTTGTATTTCACAAGTTTTTCGTCACGCTTGTTTTTCTCTGATGTCTTGCTTTTAATTTCCTTCTCTAACTCTTGAATTTGTTTGCCAGTTTCATCATTACGAATATCAGAGTCCAACTTTTTTTCAATCTCTCTATCTGAATCAATACTTTCTTTGAGTTCTAATTCTTTGTCAGAAATTCGTTTAAGTTCAATGGATTCTCTTTCTATTTCAGTTTCAAGAAAATTAAGTTTGTTCTGATAAAAGTAGATTGGCGTTGTTTCTTTAAGATTTGATAATTTAATCAGTTCCGCCTTTGAATCTTCTAACTCCTTTGCCTTTATTTTTACCGGCTTTAAGAGTTCTAACTGCTTTTCGGCTTTCTGCATTTCTCTGTGAGCATCTAACAATTTCTGATAGTTGCTTCGCAAATTCTGAAAGTCATCTTCAATTCTACTTTCCTCCAACATATTTTCTCTTACAAACTCATCTAAACTTCCCAAAACTTTTAATCTCATTGTTTGGTCAAATAATGTCAGGGCTTTAGATGAACGCATACCAAAAACTTTCAGCAATGCTTCTGCATATTTTGAAGGTCCATCAAAAGACAGAATCACTTCTTTGTTTCCTTGCTTTGGATATTTTTTATTTAATCGTTTTATCCAAGCACCTGTTGCATCAAAAGGTTTGATGTCGTCTGCAATAGTTAGCGGCTTAAAAGCAATGATATATTTGCGTTTCATTTCGCTACCAGAAAACCACCTTGCTTGAATTAGTGTTACAAACTTTTCTTCGTTCTTAAATGTCGCAAGCAGAATTGAAAAAGCATTTGACTTTTCATCTCTTAACCTTTGTATTTGCTTTCCCGCTTCTGTTTCAATATCTCCGTATTCGCCAAGCACATAACTTTCTTCAGTTCGTTGGTGCTCGTAAAATCTATATCGTTTTTCAGGAACAATGAGTGTGAGCAATCCTTGAATGAAGGTTGTCTTGCCTGAACCATTTGCACCTGTGATTAAAGTAGTATTGCATTGAGGAGATATTTTGAAAATTTCTTTGTCAAATGTTCCCCAATTAAACGCTTCAAAATATTGTAAGCGATAACCTGCTTCGTCTGATTTGGTGCTGAATAAACTATACATTTTGTTCAAGTTTCTTTTTGAAGTCCTCTAACACATCGTTTGTAATTTTTGCTTTAATAATTCTTCTCACTTCGTATCGTGTTTCATCCTTACTGGCTTCCGAATTGCTTATGATTTTTAAAAAGCCAATACTGACAATCGTTTCAATATAACTGTCAAACTTTTTAAAGAGTTTTACTTTATCCGCTTTCTCTTTGAAAAATAATTCTATTGTTTCTTTAAGCTGTTTATGTGTGATGTATAGATTTCTTTGGTCAACATTATTTACTTCAAAATCGTCAAGCATTTCGCGAAGGAAAACACAAATAAGAGATGCTTCATATTTCAACGGAATCCTTCTAACAAGTCCGATAGTGTTTTTTTCTTCATCAATCTCAATTTGCTTTAAGTAAGCATAACCGTCTTTCTTTTCTACAATTAAGTCAATAGCAATTTTCTCAAAGTATTGAGCAATTGGAACTTGATATTGCAACAAGTCATTCCAAACTTTTTCATTTTCATCATAGAGAGTTCCGTTCAAAAGTTTCACTATCACATGAGCATAGGGTTCGTATGTTGGTGTTCGGTTGTCCATCATTTGCTGAAAATTACTTGCGGTGCTTTTAAATATTTTTCGTTCTCATAATCAAACTTCAAATACTCATCCTCACTTTGATTGATGAAAAATTTATCAGTTGTCTGCACTAAAGAAATGTAGCCCAACACTTCAGCTAATCCTTTTGAAACAGGATATTCATTTAAAACTTCTTTTAGTGTTACAGTTTCCTTTTCATTTAGAATAGTTTCAACTCTATTCAGCAACTCTTTTCGGTTGATATGTTTCGTGCTTACAAGATTGCTTAATGAGTTGTAGTCAAAAATGTTTTCTGCCGACTTTGGTTGTTCGCTGAACTCAGAAAGTATTTGTTCTTCACCTAACTTTCGTTCCATTGGCAAATCAATAATTGCATCACCTTCAATATTAATGTATGAATCAAGCAACGGAGTTTTATCAATCATTTGCAAAGCAAGGTTTCTAATATTGTTTATTGTCTCTTTTGCTTTTTTTCTTTCTTCTAAATTTTTCTCGGCAATTATTCGGCTTAGTTTATCTGCTAACAAGTTGTTTGAATCCCAAACTTTTCTTCCTGATAAATGCAAAACAGTTTTTGCTTTACGCAAAAACTTTTCGTTGTATTCAATGCCTCTGTCTTCAAGAATTTTGTAAACTTCGTTCACAAGTAATTTCAATTCTTCTTGGCTCACATCGTCAAGCAGAAAATTCCAAAAAGCATAAAAACTTTTGCCCTGGTCGGTTTGCTTTAATTCATCAAGTGAATCAAAAGTATATTGAAGAAGTTTTCCTTTAGAAAGTGATTTGTCAGATTGCTTTTCATAAATGCTTCGCACAATGATTTTGAAATTTTCTTCTACCTCTCTAAAATCGCCAATCAATTCATTTGTGAGTTTGGTTACATCATCAAACCTTGATTTAATCTGATAGTTTTCAAATGTTGTTACTTTCTGTTCTCTTTTTATTTTTCTTATCTCATCTTCAATTTCTGCTTTTCGTTTTTCTAACTCGTCAATCTTTTTTGCAGGGTCTTCAATGCTGTTATCAATTAGTTCTTTTAGTTTATTGAAGATGTCTTTGAACTTTGATTCTGTTCCAACCAGTTTTCTGTCTTTCAAAAGTTCTACAATTTGAAAAACTCTTGTAGTGTGCTTGGTCGGCACATTCATTATATTTTTTGTGTTTTCGTCTGTGTAGTTGCTTAGGTAGCGGTTCTTTTCGTCAGTCCACTGTTCAATATACTTTCTTGCTCTGTCAATGGAATCCATGTTTAAACTGCTTAAGTCAGTTTCATCTTCGTCTTGATAATTTAACTCATCAAGATAGTCAGCAAGTTTTTGAACTAAAGTAGAATTTGGGATTGGTTGTTCGTTGCTTTCTCTGAACTGGCTATGCAAAAAAGAAACAATCAAAGCTGCGTTGTTTGAACGCAGCATTTTCACCGTAGGTGAATTCTTGATTAGTATTTTTATTTGCTCGTAATTCATTTGCTTTCATAAAAATCATTACACACAAATGTAGGAATTAAAGTGTTGGAGAAGTGGCTCTTTTGCTTTTGCCTTTCGTTGGGCTAATTGTGTGGCGGCAAAAGCAAATGTGCCACTTGTGCGGTGGCAAAAGCAATTCAAATTTTTATTGTGCGTTGGGGGTGTTTTAATTTTTTTATTAAGTAGGGATAAGTGTCGGAAAGTCAGCCAAAACTGTCCCGATGTTAAGTTTCCTGTATGTAGTTGTCCACCTGTCAAAATTGTTGTCTTAAAGTTTATTGTCAGCCCGTCTGTTTAATGGTTGCACTGTCCCAATAGCATGACCGCTAACTTCTTTATAGCTCTCATAAAGTTAGTCTAAATACAACCAAAACTGCTGTATTAGTGCACTTTTTGTTCCTAAATCCCTCACCCCAAAAATGCACCAAAAATCCCATCCCGCGCTTTAGATTTTAGTAATCGAATGGGCACTTCCGTGGGTGTTAATCTCCGGGCCCGGGTTGATTTTGGTCAAATTCTAGTTATTGCTGGTCGCCCGACCAGCAATCTTATACTGAGGTCATTAATTCAAAAATCTGAAAGGATTCAGGGATTGAAAACTTATTTTCCAGCATCGTTTTCGCAAAAACCAGCACTTTTGAAAGTAATGAGGATTTTTTTTGCCGTCAGGTCTTCCTGAATACCACACAAGGGTAGAAACTTTCAGGGCTCGGATGGTTTTAACAATTCGCTTAACGTAGTCTGCGCCCACTCAAGGTCAGCATCTTTAAAAGGGCTGGCAATGGTTATTTTATTGGATTTAAAGTCTTCTTCGCTTTTTGCGCTGATGCGCCCAAATACCTGATTATCGATTACTAAAATCAACTCGGTATCGGGTAAGGCAATAATCGTGTTGCGAAGGCGGGCCATACCATCCTTTGAAACAGAGATGGAGAAGTAACTGGTAAGTGTGCGCAGGTCGTGGGTGGTTGCGGACACGCTGGTAAACTCAGCCAGCGCGATCAAAGATTTTTCGGGGATGAGAAAAACTTCGCGGTGGTTTCGGTTAGAAACCCTGCGCCCGTAGTCTTTTGCTTTGTGTTTCTTGGTAATCTTAATGGTTGCAAAAATTCCGGTGGTTTCGCTTTGGGCCATGCCCTGGGCGCAAAGTAACACAGAAAGGGCCAGCGCAACCAGGTACGTTTTCATAGTAGTTCAAGATTATCAAAAATACTACGCCACACAACCATTAACCGCTAAATACTATCCTTTAGCCGCAAGTAGTGCAAGGAAGTTATTATTTTTAAAAATGTTTACGTTATGCTGGTAGTTATATCCAAAAACGAATCCCTATGCACCGCAAAGAATTTTTAAAGAAACTCGGTTTTAGTACCGTGGTTACACCCGTTTTGATTGCCTGCAATGCAAACGATGAGGAAGTAATAGCAACGAATGTTGGTGATTGTACGTTAACCAACACCGAAACAGCCGGGCCCTATCCAACTAAAAATCCTTCCAGCCTGGTACGAACTGATATACGCGTAGATCGAACCGGTGTGGACTTAACGGTTGACCTAACCATTCAAAACCGAAATGCGAGTTGTGTTGCTATGCAAGGGGTGCTGGTAGATATCTGGCATTGCGATAAAGATGGTAATTATTCAGAGTACAGTTCTTTTACATCAGTGCATTTTTTGCGTGGCCGCCAGGTTACCAACTCGGAAGGCAAAGTGGGCTTTACCAGCATTTTTCCCGGATGGTACAACGGCCGGGCAACCCACATTCATGTGCATATTTACAGTGCAACCGGTACTTCATTGTTGGTTACCCAGATTGCCTTTCCGGAAGGAACAAACAGTGCGGTAGCGTTGGTAAATGCAGCCACCGATAAGGGCTACACCAAAGGCATGAGTGGCTATACCTACAATGCGAACGATAATGTATTTAGCGATGGGGTAAGCACCGAAATGCCAACGATAACGGGTAATGTGGCCGATGGCTTTGCCTTAACTCATACCATAGTGGTGAATGGTTAATTCGGAATCAGCCATGCAAGCGATAAAAATTTACCTTGCCGAAAAGCGAAAGTATAGGCAGCAGGCAACGCATGTACGGTTGCAGACGCTGCCTGAGGCATGGCACCGGTTGCAAGACTTTGAAGAAGTAAAATTACAGCCAGGTGCTGCCATCGATTTTCGATCAACGGATTCAACTTGTTGTTTTATATTACCCCTGGTTGGGAAGATAACTGTTAGCACGGCCGAAAGTAAAGTAATTGATGTGGGCGAAATATATTATGTCGGCCCGCAGGCGCAACCGGGGCACATTGCCAATAATTATAAAACGGAGTGGGTTAGTTTTCTGATGTGGAGAATACGCGATGCGTACCCGCAAAATAATATGTGTGCTGAGTTTGACCTCGAACGAGAGAAGAACCAATTGTTTCAGATAATGGGCAATCTGAACCCGGCATCGGTAACGATTAGACTTGGTATGTTCGAAGGCCGCAGTAGTGGAATCTTGCGAACACCCGATGCGCAGCATTTTATAGTTGTGATTGCCGGTGCTTTCGAAGTTCAGAACAGATTACTGCAGCAAGGCGATGCGCTCCAGATTCCGGATTGCGCACATCTGGAGTTCGAGGCGCTTTCGACCAACGCCATTTTGCTGGTCATTAGCCAGACGTAGATTTTCTATTCGATGCTTTCTTATTCCAATGTACGCACAATCACAGTACCCTTATGGTGGGCATGGATCAATAGAGCCGACCAGATAATAATCAGGTTTTTCATAATGTACTGTCCTACCAGGGTAAAAGCATACGGGGTATTGGTAAACGAGACTTCTGTAAAGAAGAACAAGGGCACGAATGTACATACCATGTGCACGAGCAGCACATAGAATGCAAACGTGCGCCAAAGGCCTGCAATCAACACCAAACCCAAAAGTGTTTCCCAAATCGCCAACAGAATAATGGAAACATTATCGGGTATCAGGCCAAAGGTTATGAGATTAATAGTAGTGCGGGCCAATTGATCGGCCGGGCTTAGGTTCGGAAAGAATTTAAGCGCACCAAACCATACGTAGATAATACCAATGCTAATGCGCAGGAGATGAATGGCGTTTTGTGTAAACCAAAGCGTAAGGCGGTGCATAAGAACAGAATTTAGTTTCAAACTAAAATGTTCTTACGGTTATAAAATATGATTTAAATCAGTTTTGTGTTGTTACGTGTAGTGCGTACTACTTAGTAAATCTTTACTTCGGCTAATACCGGGCATGCTTTGGAATCGGTTATCTCAATGTGCAAGCCGTCTGTAGTTACTTCATTTAGTTTAAGTATGCGCTTATAGCCAATGGTGGTGCCGGCTGCTACGGGTTGCCAACCATTGGGGGTACGGATTGCAACAGTAAATGCCTTTACCCGCTGGCCCAAGGGTAGGTATTCCTGCAACTCAATAAACCGCAGGGTGTTCTTGTCGGTAAAATTCAGCTCGATGGAGCCGGTAAGAATACCATCATCGGTTGTCCAGTAGCTTGTAGGGTTATTGTCTGTAAGGTTTGTGGCGGCATAATTTTTATTCTTTCCACGGAATGAACTTGCCTGCACGGCTGCAGTGTGGGCCAGATTGGTTTTGAAGGTCGAGTCCAGCAAAGCGCGGAAGCCCATCAGAGAAGTTGAGTCGTTTTTATGAATGCGCCCGCGCCTGTCGGGAGGTATATTCAGTAAAAGGGTTGAGCCCCGGCCCACCGAGGTAAGATAAATTTCAAACAACTGTTCCGGAGTTTTTACCAGGGCATCTTCCTCGGCATGGTAAAACCAGCCCTTTCGAATTGATACATCTACTTCGGCAGGAATCCAATGCGTGCCGTTTTCCGAACCGCTATTGAGTAATGCTTCAATACCGGCTTTGCCGGCATACAAGGTATCCGGTGTTATGGTGTTCCAATTGGTTTCGCCCGCCACGCCCCGTTCGTTACCTACCCAGCGCACACCCGGCCCGGCATCGCTGAAAAATAAAATCCCGGGTTCAAGTTCGCGCACCTGATTTAATGTAGCAGGCCAATCGTAATAGGTTGAACCTTCGATGCTGCGCTTTTCCCGTTTGCCTCCATAATAGCCATCGCCACCATTGGCACCATCAAACCACATTTCAAACACGGGGCCGTATGCAGTAAACAATTCATTTAACTGATTGCGGTAATAGTCGAGGTAGGCCGGAGTACCATAGGCGGCATGGTTGCGATCCCACGGAGAGAGGTAAATACCAAATTTCAATTCGTACTTTTTGCAGGCCCGCATCACATCGCGCACTACATCGCCTTTGCCATCGCGCCACGGGCTATTCTTTACACTATGTTCAGTGTAGGCGCTGGGCCACAGGCAGAAGCCATCGTGGTGCTTGCAGGTAAGAATTACTCCTTTGAAACCCGCTTCTTTAAAAGTAAGCACCCACTGGTCGGCATCGTAGTCGGTTGGATTAAAGAGGGCCGGGCTCTCATCGCCATAGCCCCATTCTTTTCCTGTAAAGGTATTGGTGGTAAAATGAACAAAGGCATTTAATTCCATCTGATGCCACGCCAATTGATTGGCTGCCGGTACAGGTGGCAGTGGAGCAGGTGGAAATGTTTCCTTAACCGAGCAACCAATTATTACTATTAAGACAATCAAGGAAATATTTTTCACAGATTTAAATTTTTAGGATTCTGCCTGCAATCAAAAATTTTATTGATATAAACGATGTGTCCTTCACTTCTAAAAATAATGAGGAAGTGTTTAAAGACTATTTTTTGATAGTTGATGTCGGGATTCTTATCACTGACGTACCGTGTACTCCCCACTATTGGCTGGGTTAATAAATCAGTTTTGCTAATAATCTTTTCAATAAGCTCATAGGCTTTATCTTCACCGATTACTAGCATATTGAATTTCGTAAATCTTGCGTAGATCTCCTTTACTTTGCTCAGTCCAGATTATTTCTTTCTCCAAGTTTTAATCTCGCTTTTAAGATTTTTTTGAGAAATTATTTTTCCGTTTTGAATGTCAGTTTCTGAAACTTCAAGAAGCTCGTCAAGTTCTATTTTAGAAATCGGAGTGCCCTCAATAGTTTTAACAACCGGAAGTTTTGAGCTTAATAGGATATGCACAGCCTTTAGAATTTCCTGATTGTCCACTTGGTCAATAATCTGATGTAGCCTTAATTGTAGTTCAGAAGTGCTCATGGGTCAAAGATATTACAATCTTTTTAGTTGTTCAAGGGCTGCTTTAATTGTGGATACCGGCAACTGACACGTTTTATTTTGGCAAACATAAATCAACGTTCCGCTTTTAGGGAGTCGGTTTTCCAGCAGGGATAATGTGCTTTCACGTGTGCTTCCGGCTGTAAGTGTATACGGCAAGTAATGTCGATGTAACTCAGTTCGGAGCGTTAACGCTTCACTTCCTGAAATCACCACCTCAACGGGTTCATGAACGATTTCCGCTAAGAGCATTGCCCAATGACACATGTAAACCGGTTCCTCCGTAATCAGGTGCAGGAGTTTGGCTGCCATCGTGCGCGCTTGCTCTTTCCAGTCTTCACGATCTAACAACACCCCAAGATGAAAAAGATTTCGTGCCATTACCGAATTTGATCCCGGAATCACGTTATCGAAAATTTCTTTTTTACGCGCTATTAGGGTCTCTGCGTTACCGGAGGTGTAATAGAAAAATCCTTCTTCCGCATCTAAAAAATTTTGCAGAACGTATTCGCACCACACCAACGCTTTATGCAACCAACCTTCGTTAAAGGTTACCTGGTAAAGCGAAGTGTAAGCCTGAATCAGAAAGGCATAGTCTTCCAGAAAACCTTCCGTATCCGAACGCCTGTCTTTCCAGGTGCGATATACCTTGTCAGCGATCAGATGCGTCTCCAGAAAAGAAATTGCGCCAAGTGCCAAGTGTAAGAAATGTTCATCCTGAAAGGCTTTGTAACAATCAATCAACCCTTGTATGGTCATGGCGTTCCAGCCGGTGAGAATTTTATCATCCAATCCGGGCCGGATGCGATTGCTGCGGGCAGCTACTAATTTTGTTTTCAGAGTTTTGATCGCATCCGGTTCAACATCGGTAGTAGTGCGATCTCTGCGCAAAATATTTCTACCATGTTCCCAGTTGCCTTCGGTGGTAGCCTGGTAAAAGCGCATTATTTTTTCTGCCTTCGCGCCCAGCACCGCGCGCAACTCAGCCTCAGTCCACGTATAAAATTTTCCTTCCAGGCCTTCGCTATCGGCATCCAATGCCGAGTAAAACCCTCCGGCCGGATGTCGCATCTCGCGCTCCAGCCAGCCAACCGTTTCATACACTGTTTCCTTAAAGATTGGGTTAGGAGTAAGGCAGTAGGCTTCAGCGTAAAGCGAAAGCAGTTGCGCATTGTCGTACAACATTTTTTCGAAGTGCGGAGCAAACCATTCGCCATCTACCGAGTAGCGCGAAAAGCCACCACCTACCTGATCGTAAATTCCACCTAATGCCAGTTGAAGTGCGGTGTGGGTAGCCATGCGAAGGGCATCTTCATTTTTTGTAGCTGCATAATGCCGCAATAAAAATAGCCAGATGGAAGGCATCACAAACTTAGGTGCCTTTTCTATTCCGCCCCACGTGTGGTCGTACCGCGAAGCAAGAATCTTCAACATGGTATCAGTTTGTTCCTGCTTAAAAACTTTTTCGTTCGATCGGACAAAACGTTTCAGGTCGCTGGTTTGCAGGTGCTGTGCCAAATCTCCAGCCGACTCTTCAATTTCTTTTCGCTTTGCCTGAAAGGTTTGATGAATTTGCCGCAGTAGTTGGGCCCAGCTTTGCGCAGGAAAATACGTGCCTCCATAAAAAGGCTTTTGATCGGGTGTTAGAAAAACATTCAACGGCCAACCGCCATTTTGTTGCATAGCTTGCACGGCCTCCATGTACACCTGGTCTATGTCCGGGCGCTCTTCCCGGTCAACTTTAATGCACACAAAGTGCCGGTTCATAAGCCCGGCAATAGTTTCATTTTCAAAACTCTCGCGCTCCATTACGTGGCACCAATGGCAACTGGAATAGCCGATGCTTACCAATATCGGTTTGTCTTCGGTACTTGCTTTTGCAAGTGCTTCGGTACCCCACTCATACCAGTCCACCGGGTTATTGGCATGTTGCAACAGGTAAGGCGAAGAGGCGTGGATAAGGCGGTTGGGCATGGTTAACGAAGTTGTGTGCGCAGGTGCTCTAATTCGTGGGTTACCGGCACGCGGTGCTGAATCGATTCTACTTTACGCAAGGTATCTTTTAAAAAAAGCTGGTGTGCGGCAGATGAAGGTTGAAAGGGTTTATGCGCCAATGCCTTTTGAATTTCGTGTAAGGTGGTGAGAAGCGCACGGGTTTCACTGTCAAAATACCGGTCGCTGAATTTTTGATTGATGTAGTCGCGTGCTTCCGCAGAAGGATGAATCATGTCGCGCTCGTAGAAACGATAATCGCGTAAGTCGTCTGTCAAAATTTCGTAGGCCGGAAAGTACTCAGTGAGCGCATTCAGTTCATTGCAGGCAAGGCGTAAAGCGGCTTTGCTTACCGCATTAAGTTCTAGCGTGTCTTTAAGATGCCTTACAGGACTTACCGTTAACACGATGCGCAGGTTGGGTCTTAGTTTTTTCAGTACCTCGCTTACCACTTTAAATGATGCAACAATTTCAGACACCGATAAGAGCCTTTTGCGGAACTGGGCTGCCGGAACTTTGTGACAGTTGCTTACGAGTTGGGTGGATGCTTTTAATTCGTAAACCCAGGCTGTGCCGTAGGTAAGCACCAACACATCGGTTTGGTGTAAAAAATCCTGAACCTGGTTTTGTACAGCTTGAAGCCGGGCCGATAATTCTTCTTTCGATTGGGCTGTAAACTGCGAGTGCCACTGGTGATGAAACCAATGTGAATGGCGTTCGATAAACAGGGTAGCATCAAGCGTGTTGGTGAGTGCATCCATCAACAGGCTGTGAATGGATAGCGGATTATAGGCGGTTCCAAATGGATTAACCAGCACCTGAAATTTATTTAGCGCAAGCCAATGTCCAAACTGGTCGGCAAAGCAAGAGCCCATCGTCAAAATTTTCTGATCCAGTCTGATAGGCAATGCAGGTAAACAATTTATTTCCGTGCGAAACGAATTCATTTTAAATTTGAATAGTTTTGATTCAGGTTTGAAAGTTACTACGATTACTTTTTACCAGTTCCGTTCGCCTTCGATTTTATGAATAAAAATATTGCAGCCCTGCAGCGCATTGCCTCTAAAAAATCACGCTTGCTTATCGGGCTTATGTCAGGCACCTCGTTGGATGGACTGGATGTAGCGTTGTGCCGGATTCATGGCAGCGGGCAAAATACCCGCATTAGCCTCGAAGGGTTTCAAACCTGGTCCTACACCTCGAAGTTTAAAAACAGCATTCTCGAAATTTTTGCAAAGCCGGTTATTGACTTCCAACGGCTTACCGAATTGAATGCTGTGATTGGCCGAACGCATGGGCAGTTGGTTTTAAAATCGCTACGGCAATGGAAAGTTAACCCGCGCCAGGTGGATGCCATTGCATCGCATGGGCAAACGGTATTTCATGCGCCCCGGTTTTTATATCCGCAAGCGCAATGCAACGCTACTTTACAGATTGGCGATGGCGATCATCTTGCCGTTGAAACGGGCATTATTACGATAAGCGACTTCAGGCAAAAGCATGTTGCTAAGGGAGGCGAGGGCGCTCCGTTGGCTGTGTACGGAGATTACCTGCTGTTCTCTAAGCAAGGTGAGAACAGACTATTGCTTAATGCCGGTGGTATTGGAAACTTTACCTATTTGCCGGCTTCGGGTAGCGCGGCAGAAGTTTTTGTTACTGATACTGGGCCGGCCAATACGTTGCTCGATCAGGCCGTAAGAAAATACACAGGGCAGGCGTTCGATAAAAATTCGCGACTGGCCAAAACCGGAACCTACAATAGGGCCTTGCTCGAAGCCTTAAAGGGCCACCCTTTCTTTAAACAGAAATTACCTAAAACCATTGGGCCAGAACTTTTTAATCTTGATTACCTGGCCGCAGCGCAGCGCAACAGCAACACCGAAAATTGTTCTGTGCCTGATTTGCTGGCAACGCTAACCCGGTTTAGCGCGGTAACGATGGCCGATACCATAAAGGGTGTAATTGGGAAAAAGAAATTCGATTTATACGTAAGCGGAGGTGGTGCACATAATCCGTTAATGATGCAATGGCTTGAAGCGTTGTTGCCAACGGTAACCTTCTACAAGATGGATACCCTCGGCATACCGGGCGATGCAAAAGAGGCGGTACTTTTTGCAGTATTAGCTAATGAAGCGTTAGCCGGGGGATTGACTAACTTTGGCAAGCGATCTAAAATACCTTCAGTTTCGATGGGAAAGATTTCTTTTGCTTCCTGAGGGCAGTGTCCACAGACAAGGACTTACAGAATATATTAAGAGCTTGAACACGTATGGCAGACTTTATCAAAATAACAGAACAAGCTTCACGGTACAGGCATCTGGAAACGATGTCGGTAAAAGAAATTTTAACCCACATCAATAAGGAAGATAAGACCGTACCACTGGCTATTGAGGGCGTATTGCCGCAAATAGAAAAACTGGTAGTTACTATAGTTGATAAGATGATGGCTGGCGGCCGGCTGTTTTATATTGGTGCGGGAACCAGCGGGCGTTTGGGTGTGGTAGATGCCAGTGAATGCCCACCTACGTACGGAGTTCCGCATGGTCTGGTAATCGGATTGATTGCCGGAGGGCCTAAAGCTATTACCCAGGCCGTTGAATTTGCCGAGGATAGTCTGGAGCAGGGGTGGAAAGATTTGCAAGCCTATCGCGTAAGCGAAAAAGATGTAGTGGTAGGCATTGCAGCCAGCGGCAGAACACCGTATGTTATTGGAGCATTAAATAAGTGCCGCGAAGCGGGGATAATTACCGGCAGCATTTCGTGCAACCCGGGCGCACCGGTAAGCAACGCGGCCGATTACCCGATAGAAGTAGTGGTGGGCCCCGAGTTTGTAACCGGCAGCACCCGCATGAAAAGTGGTACTGCTCAAAAACTTGTACTCAATATGATCTCTACATCGGTAATGATTCGCCTGGGTAGGGTAGAAGATAACAAAATGGTAAACATGCAACTTACTAACGACAAGTTGGTTGACCGTGGAACACGCATGGTAATGGAAAACACCGGGCTTACAGATTATCAGCAAGCCCACAACTTATTAATTCAATTTGGCTCGGTAAAAAAAGCGGTAGAAGCCTGGTTAAAAAAATAACCGGTACTACTGGATTGATGCTGAAACCATTCTATTTTTGAGGTTCATCTACCCTCAACCCCTATGAGTCAACTTTCTGTTACAGAGCGAATCCCCACGCAGATTTTTAAGACCTCCGAAGAAGCTTCGATTTATGTTGCCAATGAAATTGCTGCACTTATCCGGCAAAAGCAGGCCGATGGAAAACCCTGTGTTTTAGGTCTTGCAACGGGTTCTACGCCCACGCGCGTGTATGCAGAGTTAATCAAGCTCCACAAGCAAGGGTTAAGCTTTAAAAACGTAATCACATTTAACCTTGATGAGTACTATCCCATAGAACCCACATCGCTGCAAAGCTATGTGCGCTTTATGCACGAGCATTTGTTCGATTCAATCGATATTCCTAAAGCGAATATTAACATTCCCGATGGTACCCTGCCGAAGGAAAAGGTAGCCGAATACTGCCGGAACTACGATGCCCGGATTGATGCCTTGGGTGGCATTGATTTGCAGGTATTAGGCATTGGGCGAACCGGACATATTGGTTTTAATGAGCCCGGTTCGTCAGAAAAATCGCCCACGCGCATGATTACGCTCGATCAGGTAACGCGCATTGATGCGGCCAGCGATTTTTTTGGTGAAGAGAATGTTCCGCGCAAAGCGATTACAATGGGCGTAGGCTCCATTCTTAAATCCAAACGAATTATAATGATGGCCTGGGGCGAAGGCAAGGCGCCCATTGTGCAAAAGGCAGTTGAAGGCCCGGTTACCGATCAGATCCCTTCTACCTTTTTGCAGAACCATGCCAACACACAAGTAATTTTAGATGATGCGGCTTCGTCAAAGCTTACGCGCATTAAAACACCCTGGTTGGTGGATAGCGTGGATTGGAATGAGAAGCTTATTCAAAAGGCAGTGGTATGGCTGGGGCTTACACTTAAAAAGCCGGTGCTTAAGCTTACCAACCACGATTACATGGAGCATGGCATGGGCGATATTATTACCGAGTATGGTTCGGCCTACCAGGTAAACATTAAAATCTTTAACGCCCTGCAACATACCATTACGGGATGGCCTGGCGGAAAACCCAATGCCGATGATTCGCACCGGCCCGAACGCGCCACGCCATTCCCTAAACGCGTTATTATCTTTAGTCCGCACCCCGATGATGATGTGATTTCGATGGGCGGTACCTTTATCCGGCTGGTTGATCAGCAACACGAAGTGCATGTAGCTTACCAGACATCCGGTAACATTGCGGTATTCGATGACGATGCCATTCGCTTTGCGGACTTCGTGCGCGACTTCAATCAATCGTTTGGTCTTAGTAAAGCCGATGGTGAAAAGTTCTACGAAAAAATTGTGCGCGACATAAAAGAGAAGAAACCCGGTGCAGTAGATAGCCCCGAGGTAATGAAAATAAAAGGCCTGATAAGACGCGGTGAGGCAAAAGCCGGTTGTCGTTATACCGGAATTCCGGACACGCAAGCACATTTTTTAGATATGCCTTTTTACGAAACGGGCACGGTAAAGAAGAAACCCATTGGCGAACAGGACATTCAAATTATTGCCGACCTGATAGAAAAGATAAAGCCACACCAGATCTATGCCGCGGGCGATTTATCCGACCCGCACGGCACACACCGTGTTTGCCTTGCCGCCATTTACCAGGCAATCGACAGGCTGAAGCACAAAGACTACATGAAAGATTGTTACGTGTGGTTATACCGGGGTGCCTGGCAAGAGTGGGATATAGACCAGATTGAAATGGCTGTGCCGCTAAGCCCCGATGAATTGTTGCGCAAGCGCAGAGCCATCTTTAAGCATCAATCGCAAAAAGACAGTGCCGTATTTCCGGGTAGTGATAAACGCGAGTTTTGGGTACGTGCCGAAGACCGCAACCATGCCACTGCGGAAGCCTACAATTTGTTAGGCCTGGCCGAGTACGAAGCCATTGAAGCTTTTGTGAGATACCATTTTTAATCAGCTACTGGTAACTGGTTTCTGGCCACGGGCCGGCAGCGAGTAACCACCAGCGAGTAACCAGTAATTAACATGCATTTTGTATCCTGGAATGTAAACGGAATCCGTGCCATACTAAAAAAGGAATTTGTTGCCAACGTGCGGGCCATGGCTCCGGATGTAATTGGCCTGCAGGAAACAAAAGCAGCGAAGGAAGAAGTATTGAATGCCCTGGAGCTGTTGCCAGAATATAAAGTGTATGCCAATTCATCAAAAGCCCGTAAAGGCTATTCGGGTACTGCTATTTTAACCAAAACTGAGCCGCTGGATGTTACGTACGACATAAGTCTGGATGTACACGACCAGGAAGGCCGTGTAATTACTGCTGAGTTTGCTACTTACTTTTTTGTAACCGTTTATACACCCAATGCAGGCGAAGGCCTGGCACGCCTTGAGTATCGGCAAACCTGGGATGTGGCCTTTCGGGAATATTTAATGTGGCTTAACCGAAGAAAGCCGGTAATTGTTTGTGGTGATTTTAATGTGGCTCATAAACCAATAGACCTGGCACACCCAAAAGCCAACTACAATAAATCGGCAGGTTATACCCAGGCCGAAATTGACGGCTTTGAAAATTTATTAAATGCCGGTTGGGTAGATACCTTCCGGCATTTTTATCCCGAAGAAATCAAGTACACGTATTGGAATTTTGTTACCAACGGACGCGCCAAAAATGTGGGTTGGCGCATCGATCATTTTTTAATTCCGCCCGCGTTGCTTCCGTTTGCGAAAGATGCCCTTATTTACAACGAATACCTCGGTTCAGACCATTGCCCGGTTGGCCTTAAATTGTTTTAGAAAAATCATGTTGGCACGGGCCTTTTGAATTTATTACCTTAGCATAAAGCGAAATCTATGAAGGCAATAATTGTTTTTATCTGGGCGTGTGTTGTAGGTATTTCGGCCTGTGGGCAAAATCAGACCAGCAATAACTACTTGCACCAAACTTATACGCTGGATCGGATCAGCACCAATTCTATGGGGTCGCAGTCGTCATCCATTCCCCTCAGTGCAGGGCCGCCACCCGGTGTAAAAGGCGATGTGTACCTTAATAAAACCTTTAACCGAATTGTCTTTCAACTTTATGAGGAAGATAAAATCGTGGATGGTTATACCGGCAAGCTCGATCTGCGCTTAAATGAATTTGATGTTCTTACCCGGCAGGGAATTCGGGTTATAAAAGGAAACCTGGTTCGTAGTTTTATTTTTGTCGATTCGCTTTCGGGTATTCAAACAGACTATATTAACCTGAGAGAATGGACTACACCCGATAAGGTAAAACTTGATGGTTTTGGTCAGGTTATAGTTGATGGTAATCTGATGCTGGTGCGCACCACCGAATTAATCGTGCGCAAGCCTGATTTTAACCCGGCATTAAACGTAGGCAGCAAAGATTATCGCTTCTTAAAGAAAGATCATTTTCACTACGTGAAAGCGGGCGTTCTTACAGAAGTACCCGGTAAGAAAAATTTTCCAAAAATTTTTGGTGACAAGGAAAAGATCATGAGCGAGTATATCACGAAGAATAACCTTTCGATAAGCAACGAAAAGGAGTTGGCTCGCATTTTCGATTATTATAATCGGTTACAATAACAGAAAGAGATTTTTAAATCCGTTCAATCTGGGCTCCGAGTTGGCGCAGGCGGTGCTCAATGTTTTGGTAGCCGCGGTCTATCTGCTCAACATTCGAAATTTCACTTTCGCCCTGAGCCGAAAGCGCAGCAATCAGCAAGGCAACACCGGCCCGAATATCAGGCGAAGACATCTTAATGCCCCGCAACGAATTTTTGCGATCTAACCCTATTACCGTGGCACGGTGCGGATCGTTTAGAATAATCTGAGCACCCATGTCAATCAGCTTATCAACAAAGAACAACCGGCTTTCAAACATTTTCTGGTGAATGAGCACGGTGCCTTTGGCCTGAATGGCTACCACCAACACAATGCTTATTAAGTCTGGCGTAAAGCCGGGCCAGGGTGCATCGGCAACGGTTAAGATGGAGCCATCAATAAATGTTTCAATCTCGTATCGTTCCTGGGCGGGTATAAAAATATCATCGCCTCTAAATTCCATCTTCACACCCAGCCTTCTGAATATTTCCGGAATTATACCGAGCATGTCGATGCGACAATTCTTGATAGTGATTTCCGATTGCGTCATAGCGGCAAGGCCTATAAAGCTGCCGATCTCTATCATGTCGGGTAGCAGGGTATGTTCGGTGCCACCTAATTTTTCAACCCCTTCAATAGTAAGCAGGTTAGACCCAATGCCGGTTATTTTTGCGCCCATGCGATTTAGCATGGAGCAAAGTTGTTGCAGGTAGGGTTCGCACGCGGCATTGTAAATGGTGGTGGTGCCTTTGGCTAAAACGGCAGCCATTACAATGTTGGCAGTGCCAGTTACCGAGGCTTCATCCAATAACATGTACTTGCCACGCAGGTGGGTTGCATCAATATGAAAAAGGCTATCGCTGCTGTCGTATTTAAACTTGGCACCCAGGTTTTGAAAGCCAATAAAATGCGTATCTAATTTTCTGCGGCCAATTTTATCGCCCCCCGGTTTAGGAATACTGGCTTTGCCATAGCGTGCCAATATAGGCCCCAGCAACATTACCGATCCGCGCAAAGCAGCTGCTTTCTTGCGGTACTCAGGTGTTTCAAGAAAGGCTATGTTGAGTTGAGCCGCGGTAAACCGATAAGAACCAGCGCCCAGGTTTTCAACCTTACAGCCCAGGTCGCCCATTAATTCTATCAGTTTATTTACATCAACAATGTTGGGCAGGTTATGAATAACAACCGGCTCTGCGGTAAGAAGAGGTGCACATACTACCTGCAGCGCTTCGTTCTTGGCCCCTTGTGGAATAATCTCACCCTTCAGCTTACCTCCACCTTTTATTTTGAAGGAACTCATTTATCTCTTCTGCGATGTTGGTGCCGGTTTTTCTTAAAGCGGTTATTACGGCCCTGGTTTCGTTCGTTGCCCTCAGGGCGTTGAACTTTAGTGCGTTGTTCGCGGTATAGTTTTTCGAAAAGGTTTTCTTCGCGCACTTTATCAAGGCTTAGTGCCAGTTTACCTTTCGAGAGCAGGTTAATATCTTTTACAATTACCGAGTCGTCCAGGGTTTCTTTGTTCCACGCACTGTAAAACGTTTTCATCAGTTTGCCGATGTAGATGGCCGCCTCTTCGCGCTCTTGCGGATCTTCTTTTTGGGTGGCTTCAAAAACCAACCGCTCAATATTTTTTCCATAATGCCGAAAACGCACATCGTTTTGGGGGTACTCCATCTTGCGCGGCTTCTTAAACAGAATGGTACGGTCGGGTGTGGAGAACGGGTTGTTCACATCCAGGTTAAAGTCGGCCATAATATACAGGTCGTCCCACATGCGTTGCGGGTTTTCCTGGGCTTCTTTGGCAACGGGTGCCAGTTGTTTAATTAATTCAATAAGGGTGGTAGCCAATTGGGTGCGCTTGTCTTTATCGGGCACAGTACGAATGTAGTTAACCAGCTTTTGAACATTGCGGCCGTACTCTTTCAGTATTATCGTTTCGCGCGAGGTGTTATATTCTCCTATCATTTCAGTTCTCATGTATTTTCAATTTGGCAAAACTAAGCAATAAGGTCTTTTCGCCAAAATCAGCGAATTGGATGCGGGCCTTGCGCTCGGCCCCCATTTCTTCCAGCTTTAAAACAGTTCCGAAGCCAAATTTGGGGTGCTCTACTTTCATACCTTCCTGTAAAAGGCGGGTGTCGCTAGGCTTAAAATCGGCCGGGGGCTTATAGGCTGTTGGCTTTACTACCGGCTGCGAGCTGATGGTCTTTTTCATGCCACTGATAAAGCTCTTGGCAAAAGCCGGATTGGGCGCCACCGATTCAGCCCCGGCAAACCGCGTGCTCACTTTTATATACTGGCTGTTGATGTCATCCAAAAACCGGCTCGGCTCGCAGTTCTTGAGCCTGCCAAACCGGTACCGCGTAAGGGCATACGACAAGTATAATTTTTTCTGCGCACGGGTTATGGCCACATAAAAAAGTCTGCGCTCTTCCTCTAATTCCGACCGGCTGCTAAGCATAAGTTGCGATGGAAAAAGGTCTTCTTCCATGCCTACGATATACACGTTTTTAAATTCCAGCCCTTTGGCCATGTGTATGGTCATCAGGGTTACTTTGTCGGTATCGTTGTCTTTGTCTTCGTCCTGCCCGGTAAGCAACGACACCTCCTGTAAAAAAGCGCTCAGGCTTTTGTCTTCCTTTTCAGGGTCGTCCACGTATTCTTTAATCGCGTTGAGCAACTCCTGCACGTTTTCGTACCGGTTAAGGCCTTCTACCGTTTTATCTTCGTAAAGTTCTTTTAACAAGCCGCTGGCTTTGGCAATCTCAGAGGCAGCTTCGTAGGCATCTTTGGTTTGAATTTCAATTCCAAATCGCTTGATCTTGGTAACAAAATCTTCAATCGCGTAAACCGATCGTCCGCTGCCTAAGAAAGACGGAATGTTTTCAAGTACTTCCCAAATGGAAATGGCATGGTCGTTGGCGGCAACAATTATTTTATCGATGGTGGTATCGCCAATGCCGCGCTTGGGTAAATTTATTATCCTCTTAAACGAGGCCTCGTCTTGTTGATTGAGCGAGTAGCGCAGGTAGGCCAGCATGTCTTTAATTTCCTTGCGCTGATAGAAGGAGAGGCCCCCCACTACTTTGTACTTTATGTTCATTCTGCGCAAGGCTTCTTCAATTGCGCGGCTTTGGCTATTGGTGCGGTACAGCACCACAAAATCGCTGAACTTGTACTGGTGCTGCATCTTCTCTTCGAAGATAGAGCTGGCCACCAGTTTACCTTCTTCGTTATCCGATACGGCCTTTAACAATTCAATCAGGTTACCCGCCTCGTTGGCAGTCCAAACGTTTTTTGGTAGCTGGGCTTTATTTTTTGCAATTACCGAATTGGCTGCTTCAACAATGGTTTGTGTAGAGCGATAGTTTTGCTCCAGTTTAATGATCCGGGCCTCAGGGTAATCTTTCTCAAAGTTTAAAATGTTGGTAATGTCGGCACCCCGAAAGGCGTAAATGCTCTGGGCATCATCGCCTACCACACACACATTTTCGCGCACGCTGGCAAGCTTACGAATAATAAAATACTGGCACAGGTTGGTATCCTGAAACTCATCTACCAGCAGGTAATGAAACCGGTGCTGATATTTATTCAGCACCTGCAGGTGTTCTTTAAAAAGCCTGTCGGTATTGTATAGCAGGTCGTCAAAATCCATGGCGCCCGACTTAAAACATCGCAGCGCGTAGGCTTTAAAAATGTTGCCAATCTCGGGCCGCATGTTGGCAGCATCATCGGCAGCAAAAATCGGATTGGCGAGGTAGTCCTGCCACGAGATAAGTCTGTTTTTGGCGGATGAAATCCGGTTATAAACAATGTTGGCCTTGTACTGGGTTTCGTCCAGGCTCATTTCTTTAATTACACTTTTTAACAACGACTTTGCATCATCGGTATCGTAGATGGTAAAATTGTTCGGGTATCCTAAGTGGTGTGCCTCTGCTCTTAATATGCGGGCAAATACCGAGTGGAAGGTGCCCATCCATAAATTACGGGCGTCTCCGCCTACTACATTTTCAATGCGATGGCGCATTTCTTTGGCGGCCTTATTGGTAAATGTTAAGGCCATAATATTGAATGGATCTACGCCCTTGTTTTGAATGAGATGCGCAATGCGGTAGGTGAGCACCCGGGTTTTGCCAGAGCCGGCACCGGCAATAATCATAGTTGGCCCTTCCGTGTTAAGTACTCCTTCGCGCTGCGGTTCGTTAAGGGTTTGTAAGTAGTCGCTCATAAAAGGGCGCAATATAGGCAGGCCCTGGCAATCGCTAAAAATTTTGGATTGGGCAGGCGTGCCCTCGGTTAAACTTTTAGTTTTGATTACCAGTAGAGAGGGTTGATACTTATTTATTTAGCAACACAGTTCGGTAGTGTCGCAGACTTTTTAAATTCTTTGCCGTTGCATTTATGCCGCAAGGCGCTCTACATTTAATCCATAATTTGTTTTTTCCGTTGGCTCTGGAATCCCCCCTTTCTTTTGCTTCCGATGGCTTTGCCGTAACCGCTGCCGAACCGTGGCTACTTGATAAAACGGCAGTAATTGGCCAGTACGTGGAAGCGTTTGTAAACACGCAGCCCGCTAATTCAAACGATTTAATTTTTATCGACCTGTTTGCCGGCAACGGGTTGTATTCGCTGGGGGCCAAACACGAATTATTTCCAACTCCATGCCTGAGCGTACTTGCCCGGCAACTGCCGTTTACGCGCTACATTCTGTGCGATGCAAATCAGGAGCAATTGAACATTCTTAAAATCCGCACAAATAAGTACTTCAGAGGTAAGAATATATTATTGCTAAACGGTCGCCCGGCTGCGCTTGCCGACTCTCTGGTGCATTATATTCCATCTTCGCAAACTCGGTATAAAACCCATGTACTTTGCTTGTGCGATTCGTTTTCGCTCGATCTTGCCTTTGCGGCTGTTCAGAAACTAAGCGAGCTTAATATTAGCTTTCTTATCCCGTTTTGTTTTGCGCTCAACGACAAATTAAACTATCGGTTCTATACCCGCGAAGCACGCACAAAACTCGATGACTACCTCACGCCACCAGGAGCCGCACAAGTTCAAATGGCTTCGGGAAACAACCACACTTTTTACAAAAAATTGGTAGGCCAATTTCAAAATAATATGCTGGCCCTGGGTTATAACATATCACGCTCCACACACAAGGCCGACTCCGGGTTGATGGAATTACCGGCTTACCAAATTGGTTTTTTCTCAAAGACTTTTTCGGCCCACGCGGTGCGCCAGGTGGTGCAGGCCACAGGGCATGTGCAATTTGAACTTTTTCAATAAGTAATTAAATACGTTATAATTGCAGGCTCACTTAACAAGTACGTATGCTTAAAGTTGGCGAAGTATTGGTATCGGATGATATCAAAGAGGTTGAGTTTGTTTGCAACCTGGAACGCTGCAAGGGTGCCTGCTGTGTAGAAGGCGATCTGGGCGCTCCGCTTGAAGAAGATGAACTCGAAACGATGAAAGCGATTCAGCCCGCCATTCAATCGTATATAACGCCAGCCGGCCGGGCAGCCATAGCGGCCCAGGGCCCCTTTATCCTTGACGAAGACGGAGACTACTCTACGCCTACCATTGGCGGCAAAGAGTGCGCCTATGCGTTGTATGATGAAAAAGGGGTTTTAAAGTGTGGGATTGAGCAAGCTTATTTAGACGGGAAGATTGATTTCAGAAAACCGATTTCATGTCATCTTTACCCTATCCGCATCACAAAAAACAAAAAAGGCTTTGAAGCAGTAAATTACCACAAGTGGAGCATTTGTTCGGCTGCCTGCACGCTCGGGCAATCGTTGAAGGTACCGCTCTATAAGTTTTTGAAGGAGCCGTTGATCCGTAAATATGGCCAGGCATGGTATGATGAATTGGTGCTGGTAATTGAGGGGAAAGAGAATCTTGAATAAAGTTTTTCTAATTTATTACCTTGTAAGCAAATCAAAATTTATGCTTAAGCAGCTTACTTTTTTATGGCTTACCCTGTTTGCCGTTAACCTTTATGGCCAGGATGAAGGGTTGATTGAACAGAAGGCCAGATTTGAACGCCCGCATAGTATCGCGGTTCAGATTGGTCCGCAATTTCGGTTGGGTAAGGCAGATTATACTGGCGGTTATTCAATTTCTTTGGCCTATACAAACAGGGTTAACCGAATACTGTCTCTTGGTCCATCAATAGGATTTTCAAGATTCGCTTTTCAGCCTTCTTTAACTAATTCCTTTAAGAAAAGAGATGTAAAAGGAAATAATATCTTTCAAGAAGATGGTGCCTATGAAGTTTATGTTGTCACCCTGCGGGGGGGGGATTTAAATCAGTATTCGGCTGGCATCAATTTCAAATTAGACTTGGTTCCTTTTAAAGCCGATCAGAAAGTTAGATGGAATATAGGTGTGGAACCCTATTTAGTAGCCAGCAGCCGCAGCGAAGTTACTGCCACAACACAAGTTTGGACTGCAAACGAAATTCCGCTGGAAGACCCATCACTGTGGAGTGGAGGTGATGTGTTCATAGACGTTAATTCGGCTTCACCCGGAAGGAGCAATTGGTCTTCTAAGACGGAACTATCTGGTGGTTTTTTAGCATCATTGGGTGTTGAATTTATGCTACCCGGAAATTGGAGCCTATCTGCCCAGCCAATGTTGTGCTACCTATTTCCTATAACTCATATTAAAACAGCAAATTTCCCTCGCTTGCAAAATGAGGGTTATTTCAATTCAAATTACCCATTTGCAAAAGAAAGTTTTATCACAGCAGGAGTGATGGTTGCGATCAGTCATAACTTTTAGTAGTATGAAACGTGTATTTCAAACCCTTTTGATTGTCTTTACTTCAGTGGTGCATGTAAATGCACAGTATAAATTTTATCAAGCCGGTTTTGATCACTACAAGAAAGGAAATTATGCCGAAGCAATTGCCAGTTTTACAGAATTTCTAAACAAGTCAACCCGTGAAAAGTCGCTGGATGCGGAAGTCTATTACCTACGCGGCCTCGCCAATTTAAAAACAGATAATCACAAGGCAGCAATTGCTGACCTGAATCATTCAATAGAGTTAAATCATCCCAACAGGGGTAATATCTATTGGTTTCTTGCTCAGGCAAATGAAAATCTTGGGTACTATTTTGATGCCATCAATGCGTATGATCAGGCGCTAAAAATTCTATCCACGGAGAAGGAAACCTTAATTAAATTGTATCAGGAACGAGCTCAGGTTTTGTTAAAAGTTAATAAAAGGGCTCTGGCGTATGCTGATTTGTACCGTGCGTATGAATTGCAACCTGCCAACGAAAGTGTAAACGCATCACTTGACAAGTTTAGCAAAGATGAGGTTGAGGCTATTATGCAAACCCAAAACCAGGCAACAGCTCCTGTAGTTCGCGAACTGAATGCTAAACTTACTGACCTTTATAAAGATGAGAAACGCTACGCCTTAGTAATTGGTAATGCTCAATATCCTAAAGAAGTAGGGGAATTACGAAATCCGATTAACGATGCGTTGGATATGGCAGCCGAATTAAAAGCCTCGAATTTTGAAGTGCAATTATTAACTAATGCCACGTATGGTCAAATGCGGGCCGAGTTGCAGAAGTTTAAGGAGAAACTGGAAAACGGTCCGGCCGATAAAACCGTAGGTTTATTTTATTTTGCCGGGCATGGTTTACGTCAGGATCAGGAAAACTACCTGGTTCCGGTTGATGTTAAAATCGAATTTGAAGATGACATCTGGCGTTATTGTTTTCCGGTGCAGCGGATGGTGCTTGCAAATATGGAACGTACCAGTTCTCGCTTAAACATTGTTATTTTAGATGCCTGCCGCAATAACCCATTTCCTTCTCTTACAAGAAGTATTGGCAACCAAGGCCTGGTAGAAATGCAGAAAGGACGTGGTTCCTTTATTGCCTTTGCTACAGCCCCGGGTTCAGTAGCCATTGATGGAAGTGGCCGCAATGGACTCTATACGCAGGAAGTATTGAAAGCCATGAGAATCTCGGGTCTTTCCATTGAACAGGTATTTAAGGAAGTAAGAAAAAATGTCTTGTTGCTTTCTGGAGGCAAACAAAACACGTGGGATAACTCAAATATTGTAGGAGAGTTCCACTTCAAATTCTAACAACAAAAAAGCCATACCTTGTTGGGTATGGCCTCTTAGAGATTTCGATCGGAAAATTACTCAGCCACTACGTTAACGGTAATGGTATGCTTAACTTCTTTGTGTAAATCCAGTGTAACGGTGTACGTGCCTAATTGCTTAGGTTGTTCTTTAAAGTGAATCTTTCTGCGATCTACCTCAAAGCCTTTGCTTTTCAATACTTCCGATACTTGTACTGCAGTAACTGCACCAAAGATTTTTCCGGTTTCACCGGCTTTAGTTCCAACCTCCAGGGTTAGCTCTCCAATCTTGGCGGCCAGTTGCTCTGCATCTTGCTTAATCTTAGCCGCTTTGTGCGCAGCCTGGCGTATGTTTTCTGCAATCATACGCTTGTTAGAGTCGTTGGCAATAATGGCTACACCGGTAGGAATCAGGTAGTTTCTGCCATAACCCGGTTTTACGGTAACAGTGTCGTTTTTATAACCGAGGCCTGCTACATCTTGTTTCAATATTACTTCCATGGTGTTACAGGTTTAGATTATTTCAATGAATCGGCCAGGTAAGGAAGAATGGCAATGTGGCGGGCGCGTTTTACTGCTTGCGCTACCTTGTTCTGAAACTTCCAGCTGGTGCCGGTTAATCTGCGCGGCAGAATTTTGCCTTGCTCGTTTATAAACTTCAATAAGAAATCCGGGTCTTTGTAATCAATGTACTTGATTCCGTTTTTCTTGAAGCGGCAGTATTTGGGTTTGTTTTCTGCGCGCTTAATAGGTTCGTTCATCAGTGTCATGCTGCAACTTCCTCCTTTCTGCTTGTTTGTTTCTTGTTGCGATTAAATTCGCCTTTGCGCCTGCGTTCGTTGTAAACAACCGCGTGCTTGTCCAGCGCTATTGTAAGAAAGCGCATTACTGATTCGTCTCGTCTGAATTCTGTTTCCAGGGTGCCCACCAGGTCTGCTGATGCAGTCGAAAATTCAATCAGGTTGTAGAACCCGGTGGACTTGTTTTGAATGGCATAGGCCATTTTTTTTAGTCCCCACTGCTCTACATTTACTACCTCGGCCTTTGCCTTGGTCAAAACCTTCACGAATTTTTCGACAGTATCCTTTGCCTGATCGTCAGACAAAACGGGATTTAAAATGAATACCGTCTCGTAGTTTTTCATGATTTAACAAATGGTTTTAAAATGGACTGCAAAAGTAGGCAATGCCATGAAAACGGCAAAATTTTAATGGAAATCAAGGTTATCCCCTAAATAGCCCTTTAGAGGCCAGAAGTGCGCCTTTTTTCCCTGCTAACGCACGTCAAAACGGGTGGATCCCATCAGGTAGCCATCAGTATAGATTTCAACCCGGTAGGAGCCGGCCGTGTATTCCGATCCCTTGTCGTAAACAAAGGAGAGCTTCTGGCCGGTGTTATCAAAGAGTATTTCCTGGGCAGAAGTATAGAACTCTTCTTTTCCATTCAGGATAAATGTACCTGAGCCTTTTGTGGTATCAAAAATGGGTTGGCCGTTTTCGTCTATCACCCGAATCAAAATCTTTTTGCCTTCAATGGGTGCAACCTTATTGTCGGCAATGGTAAACTCCACTTTTATTTTATCTAACTGGCGCCTGCGAAACGGGGGATCTTTCTCTTTGCCCTTTTCATTTACCGAAACAAGGGCAATGTTTTCTGCTTTTAACTGCGAGGCCAGCGCCACTTTGCTGGCTAGTTCCTGTTTGTTTTTATTTAGCCGGTTCAACGAGTCGTTGAGTACGTTCTGCTTAGTTTTTAGCGTTCTGTTTTCGGTGTAGAGTTCCTTGTTGAGCGATTTTAATTTATCGAGTTCTTCATCCTTCATTTTTAACAATTGCTCGTAGCCCTCCAGGCGGTCTTTTAATTCTTTAATGGCTTTGGAGTTGCGGCTGTTGCTGCGTTTCAGTTCGGCTGTTACCTCGGCTTTTGCTTTTTCAAGTTCGGTAACATCGCCTCCCAGTTTAGCTATTTCAGTAATTTTCTGATCTAACTCTAACTTCACATCGTTCAAACGCTGCATGGTGCCGGCAAGGTCTTCTTCGGTTGTTGCCAGTTCGGCCTTAACCTCTACTTTTTCCTGATAATCAAGATAAATCTTTATGCTTTGCACCAACACAATTACAGTTAGGATGGCAATAATAACGGTTGACCGGTTGGACTTTTGAGGTGCCGGAGTGGGGGCCGCAGGAGTGCTCATGCTTTGTTTGATTTTTATTTTAAACGCCTAAAGATAAGTTTTATTAACCAATAGCCTGATCTAAATCGACCAAACGTAATGTTGCCGGTTAAGAGCCGGATTAAAAAACAGGATGCCAAACCGGTACAAATCTACGCTACCATAAATCAACGGATGGTTTTTTAATTCATTCCAGGCAGTGGCCATCTCGGGTGAGTAGTAGATATCGTCAACAATTATTACGCCCTGTTCTTGCATACGTCTTGCCAGCAAATTGAAGTAGCGCAGGGTGGGGGCGTAGCGGTGGTTCGCATCCATAAGCGCCAGGTCTATCTTTACAGGATGTTGCACCAACCGGGGTAAGGTTTGATCGATGTTGCCGGGCACCAGTTCAATATTCTTCAGGTTAAAGTATTCAAAGTGGGTGTTGGCAACTTGTACCAACGGGGCGTTTCCTTCAAAAGTAATAACCTTGCTGTTGGGTGTGTGGGCCAGGTAAAGTGTAGTAAGACCCACGGAAGTACCTAATTCAACAATCGTGCGGGCTTGCAAATAAGTTGCTAACCGATAATAGAACGCGCACATTTTTGGCGTACTGGCGCTGGTGGCCGCTATTTTGGAAAGTGGTCGGGTGGTTGAAGCAAAGTGGGGCGAAGGTGCGCCCAGATCATCTAATGTTATTTGTTCGGTGCTTTGCAGCAGGCGGTTGCGAACGACTTCAATCTCTGAAATTTTTCCGCTGGCCGTAGGTTTAAGTACCTGGTTGTAAAAGTCGAAATAAAAGGGCGAATGAATGGAGTGTTCATCAACAACATGCAACCAATGATTGATAAATTTTTGAGCCCTGAAAAAATTACGGGCGAGAGAATGCACACGAATTAATTTAGCCGGATGGGGGCAATCATGGTAAATTCAGGAATGGCCACCTTAAATGTAGAACCATCTACAATGCGTTCCATTTGGTAAGTGCCCACCATTTTTCCTAACCCCGATTTAAGGTTACAACCCGAAACATATTGATGCACTTGCCCGGGTTCGAGAACCGGTTGTTGACCAACTACCCCTTCGCCTTCTACCTCGCGCGTGGCGTGGCCGGCATCGTGTATCTGCCAATGCCTGCGTAGTAATTGAATGGTAAAATCACTTTGGTTTTCGATGGTGATGCGGTAGGTGAATACATAATGGTATTGGCTGGGACTGGAGTACGAGGGTTGATACTCTGTCTCTACCGAAACCTTTATTCCTTGTGTAATTTCCGCTATCATCCGATCAAAAATATCATTTTTTTCTATTTTTCAACCCGCGTTTAAAATCTGTTCACCGAATTTTAATAACATGGCCGATGCTGTAAAGATTGCTGTTTCGTGGAAAAAATACCTGGCGGATGAGTTTGAAAAGGAATATTTCGGTCAACTCACTGATTTTGTGCGCAATGAATACCAGAATTATGCAGTTTATCCGCCCGGTAAAGAGATTTTCAGGGCGTTTGATTGTGCTGATTTTGACGCTCTAAACGTGGTGATCATCGGTCAGGACCCCTATCATGGCCCCGGCCAGGCCAATGGGTTATGTTTTTCTGTTCGCGAAGGAATCCCGTTTCCACCATCGCTCAAAAATATTTTCAAAGAAATTCAAGCCGACCTCGGTAAACCCATGCCGCAAAGCGGAGATCTGGAACGCTGGGCCCGGCAGGGGGTTCTGTTGCTGAATGCCACCCTTACCGTGCGTGCGGGCGAAGCCGGCTCGCATCAAAAGAAAGGCTGGGAGCAATTTACCGATGCAGTCATCAAAGCAATTTCAGACAACAAATCGAATGTGGTTTTTTTGTTGTGGGGCGCCTATGCCCAGAAGAAGGGTGAGATAATTGATCGCAACAAACATTTAGTGCTGATGTCCGCACATCCATCACCATTCTCAGCCGACCGCGGCTTCTTTGGCAACAAACATTTTAGCAAAACCAATGAGTTTCTGAAGAGTAAAGGACTTAAGGAGATTGAATGGTAAACTGGTCGCTAGTCCTGGTTATTGGTCTCTTGCAGCACGAACAAACGAGCAACCAGAAGCTAGTAACCAGAAGCTAGTAACCAGTAACTATCTCACGGGCTTAAAAAATCTGTTCCACCGGATCTTATTCAGGAATGTGCCATACTTATCAATCGAAAGCCAGATAAAAAAGCCCTTGCCCACAATGTGATCTTCCGGTACAAATCCCCAATAGCGCGAGTCGAGTGAGTTATCGCGGTTATCGCCCATCATAAAGTAGTAATCCTGTTTAAAGGTGTATTCGGTTATCTCTTTACCGTCAATGGTTAGTTTGCCATCTTTAATCTCCGCATTGGTATTTCCATCGTAATCGCGAATGGTGGTGCCGTAGATAGAGAGGGTAGAGTCGTTAATAGCAATGGTCATACCTTCTTTAGGGATTGTTAGCGGCCCATAGTTGTTGCCCGTCCATTGGCTGGTATATTTTGAAAAGGGAAACCGTGCAGCCTCGTAAGGCGACTCATAAAACTCTACAGACTTAATGTACGGCTCGGCCTTTACTATTTCTTTCTGCTTTTCGGTAAGAAACATGGTATAGTAAACCATAGTGGGTTTCTCTTTGTTGGCGCGGCCCTGGTTGCTGAAGTCGTCACCATCTAATCCAAACTTTTCTATGTTGCGGGCATTTATATCGCTGGTCGATTCAACCAGGTATTGATAGCGCAACCCTACCGGATTTTGAAAGGGTTGATTGTTTACTATGAGTTGCCGGTTTTCAATTTTTAATACATCTCCCGGCAAGGCAACGCACCGTTTAATGTAGTTGGTTTTTAAATCTACCGGGTAATCTATCCACTGGCTGCGGTTGTAAGGTTGTTCGTAATTGTTTTCTTCAATGCGGGGCACATGAAATACAACTACATCGCCTTGCTTTACATGGGTAAAACCAGGCAGGCGGTAGGAGGGTAGTTCAATCCAGTTGAGATAAGATGGGATATTTGTAAACCAGATTTTTTGATGCGTGAGCGGAATTTGCAAAGGCGTGCGCGGGGTTTGTGTGCCGTAGTGAAACTTGCTCACAAAAAGAAAGTCGCCCACCATCATCGAGTTCTCCATAGAAGGGGTTGGGATAGTGTAAGCCTCCATAATGAGCCAGCGGATAAGCGTAGCCGCAACTACTGCAAATAAGATGGCATCCCACCATTCACGCATTTTCGATTTCGGTTTCTTTTCTGCATGATCGGCTGACTTTCTAACCCAAAACTTCCAGTTCATGATTCGTTAAATTAAAAACGTGGCAAATAAAACTATTTTTTTTATCCGGACTACAACTTCAGAAAATCATCCATAGTTAAAACTCCCTTTTTTTGCGCCAGCCATTCGGCAACCAGTACGGCCCCTAATGCAAAACCTTCGCGGGAATGTGCCGTGTGGGTAATTTCCAGATCATCGATGGCTGACTGGTAGCGTACTACATGCGTGCCCGGGGCTGGGTCTTCTCGTTTTGAATAAATAGGCAGGGCTTCGGGCGAGGGCGCATTGCCTAATACCCATTTTTTCTTGGCTGCAAGATTCTCTATTACACCCTGCGCTAATGTGATGGCGGTGCCGCTGGGTGCATCTTTCTTTTGTGTATGATGGGTTTCTGTTATCGATACCTCGTACTGCCGGTGGTTGTTCATAATGCGGGCCAGGTACTCGTTTAGCTTAAAGAAGATATTTACGCCAAGACTAAAATTCGAACTGTAGAGAAGCGTTCCGTTTTTAGCGTTGCAATAAGTTTCTACTTCTTGCTTGTAGTCTCCCCAGCCGGTAGTGCCACACACCACGGGTATTCCTTTGTCGAAACAAATCTTTAAGTTGCTTACTGCGGCTTCGGGTTGCGTAAACTCAATTGCCACATCTGCGGGTTTTGCAAAGGCGGCCAGGTTATCTCCGGCATCGAAACGGCCTGCAATCTCGTGTCCTCGCTGTAGGGCAATAGTTTCAATGGTCTTTCCCATTTTTCCATAGCCAATCAGTAAAATTCTCATGCGTATCAAAATCTGTAAGTTAACCGAATACCTGCCTGCCTGCCCAGCATGGTTGAGGTGTCGAAGTGGGGTTGCCAGTTTACCCGCAGGTTGGGGTTCAACTGAAACTCTTTGAGGTGCGCATCCACATGAGCATCCACCATTTGCAATAAGTACCAAACTCCTGAAAGTAAAATGAAAAAATCGCGCTGCCGCCTGCTTATATCAACGGCTCTTCTTAATTGTTCGGAGGTAAGTCCGGTAGTAGGGCCGGTGGTATTATTGTTTAATGCGTAGAACAACTCGTTGCGGTATCTATTAAAAGAATTATCCCAAAACACTACCACTACGGTTGTTACAGCAAAGCCACCATACACTAAGGGCATCTTCCAGTATTTTTTATTGTACAACTGCCCCGTGCCAGGAAAAATGGCTGAGAACAAAAGCGCTTTTCGCGGATCGAACCGACTGGCATACGATTCTATTTCAATCACCTTGTGGCTTTTCATTCGCGCGGTATCGGTATTCAGATTCAAACGCAGCGAATCAACCCGATCCTGGGCCGTGGTGGCCAGGCTCAGCAGCAACAACGCAACGGTAAGCCGCACACTATACATCAGACTTTAAGAATATCCAATATCCTGTTTAGATCTTCAACCGAAAGAAAGGGGATTCGGATTTCGCCCTTCTTGCCATCGCTCTTCACACTAACTTTCGTGCCAAAGTGCGATGATAATTTGCTTTGAACCTGAACGATTTCTTTGGGCTGCGAGGTTGCCGGTGGCTGTGCAATTACAGGCTTATTGCCTATACCAACCTGGCGCGCAAGTTCCTCCACTTTGCGAACAGATAAATCTTCTGAAATTATTTTATTGAAGATGAACAACTGCGTGCCGGGGTCTTCGATGTTGATAATGGCGCGTGCATGCCCCATCGAAATGCGGTTGTCGCGCAAGGCAATCTGGATGTCGGGGGGTAGTTTTAGAAGCCGCAGGTAGTTTGTTACTGTGGTTCGGTTTTTTCCAACACGCTCGCCTAATTCTTCTTGCTTAAGATTGCACTCGCTTATCAGGCGTTGGTAGCTCAACGAGATTTCTATCGGATTAAGATTTTCGCGCTGTATGTTTTCTATCAGCGCCATCTCCAGCATTTGCTGATCGTTGGCCGTGCGGATATAGGCCGGTACTTTGGTTAGACCTGCCAGTTTGGATGCCTGAAATCTTCGTTCACCCGAAATCAATTGGTATTGATTGTGGGCCAACCTGCGCACGGTAATGGGCTGAATAATGCCGTGCACTTTTATAGACTCTGCAAGTTCTTGCAATGCTTGCTGGTCGAAATGGGTGCGCGGTTGAAACGGATTGGTTTCGATGTACTCCAGTGCAATTTCGTTTACCGTATCAGAAACTGCCGGGTGCGAGCTATGGGCATGCGGAATCTCCACTTCCAGCTTTTCATCTTCTGGGGTATCGCTTAACAAGGCACTCAGGCCCCGGCCTAATGCTTTTTTCTTACTCATCTGGTAATTCCGTTTTTATCTAAAATTTCGTGCGCGAGGTTCAAATAACTTATAGCCCCTTTGCTTTCGGCATCGTGCACGATGGCGGGTAATCCAAAGCTGGGCGATTCGCTTAGTTTTACGTTGCGGGGAATAATTGTTTGAAACGCAATGTTCTTAAAGTGTGTGCGCACTTCTTCCACCACCTGGTTACCTAGCGAGGTGCGCGAATCGTATAACGTAAGCAAGATGCCTTCTATCTCCAGCCTGGGGTTAAGCCGGGTTTGAATAATTTTTATGGTATTGAGAAGTTTGCCGAGGCCCTCCAAAGCAAAGTATTCGCATTGTACGGGTATTATTACCGAGTCGGCTGCGGTAAGCGAGTTAATGGTTATTAAGCCCAGCGAAGGCGAACAATCAATAATAATAAAATCGTACTGATCTTTGATTTTTGCCAGTGCCGCTTTCATCTTTTCTTCGCGGTGTTCTATACTTACCATCTCCACTTCGGCTCCCACCAGGTCGATATGCGATGGCAGGATATCCAGAAATTTCAGTTCGTTTTTTGCGATGGCTTCTTGCGGGTGCACGCCATCCACCATGCATTCATAAATGCTTTTGGTAACTTCTTTGGGGTTAATGCCTAACCCCGATGTTGAATTGGCCTGCGGATCGGCATCTACCAACAGGGTTTTGCATTCCAGCACGGCCAGGCTGGCGGCCAGGTTAATGGCCGATGTAGTTTTACCAACTCCGCCTTTTTGGTTCGCAATTGCGATTATTTTGCCCATGAACAGTACTTGTGGTTGTTTGCGCTAAAAAAATAACCCCGATAAAATCGGGGTTACAAATATAGGTTAATGTAGCTGCCAACCAATGTGGCAAAAAGTTGAAAATTGGCCTTTCTAAAAAGACTCCTACTTTCGTTTAGACGATTTGCGAGCCTCTTCGCTGGCCTTCATGGCTTGTTCCAGTTTGTTCATAAAACTGGATTTTTTGCCCGTACTTTCACCAGCCAGGTACTTTTTCTTGTGTTCGTCCATTACGGCTTTAATCTTGTCTTCATCTACAAACCGCTTTATAATTGCCTGCTGTGCAAATGTTACCAGGTTAGAAACAAAGTAGTAAAAACTTAACCCGGCCGAAAACGAGTTGAGGACAAACATGAAGACTACAGGCATAATGTAACCCATCGATTTCATAGGGCCTTGCACACTGGTTAATTGATTATTCTGCCACGTGTAAATAATGGTGGAGGCCGTCATTAACAACACAAACAAACTTACGTGGCTACCATAAAATGGAATGGTAAACGGCAGGTTGATGATTGAGTCGTAAGTCGATAAATCTTCGGCCCACAGAAAAGGTTTTTGTCTAAGTTCAATGGCAACGGGAAAGAACTGGAACATGGCAAACAAGATAGGCATCTGCAACAGCAGCGGAATGCAACCGCTAAAGGGGTTTACACCGGCTTGCTGGTATAACTTCATTTGGTCTTGCTGCGCCTGCGTCATGTTATCGCCATTCTTCTCTTTTATGAGGTCTAGCTCGGGTTTCAGCAAGCGCATTTTGGCCATGCCCAAATACGACTTATAAGAGAGTGGTAATAGAATAAGCTTCACAAAAATTACCAGCAACACAATGATGAGCCCATAGTTGCCAACCAACCCTTCCAGAAATTTGAAGATGGGGCGGATAACAAATCTGTTTATCCACGACATGGGCGGCCAGCCTAAATCCACATTCTCGCGAAAGCCCTCGGCTATGCCGGGTAAAATTTGATAATCGTTAGGCCCAAAATAATATCGAAAAGATGCTTTGCCAGCGGTTACATCGGTAACCGGAATGGCTGCCTGTACAGTAGCATCTTTAACCACAATGGTATCGTTCGGGTTGGCAAAAGTTTTAACATCGGCCCGGGCAAAACTCTGGTTGGCAATAATTGCAGAAACAAAGAATTTCTGTCGGATAGAAATCCACTTTACGGGCGCTGAAATCGTTTCTGCCTCCAGGCTGGTTGAAGTTTGCGAGAGGTAATCGAACGTGCCGTTGGTCAGGTAGTAATTGATATTGGTTTTTGCACGGCTATCGGCAATCGCTTTTTCCTGCAGCGGAATCTGATTTTGCCAGGTAAAGGAAAGTTCAGAGCCTGCCAATTCAATGCCTTTGGTTTTAAGTTCGTACCCAACTACAAAACCAGTGGAAGGGAGGCTGTAAATATGCTGAATGTAACTCTGTGGGCCAGTAGCCGCAGTTAGGATTACGCGCGTGGTGTCGCCTCTTTTTTCGGTGTTACCCTGGTAGTGGAGTTTGTAAAGATCAAGAAGTTGGCCTTGATAATTTGCCTGTAAAGTAAACGAGTTGTTTTTCGGTTGTGCCAAAAGCAAAGGCTTTTGCCAATAGGTTTTGAAACCTTTAAGCTCTACCTCATTAATTTTTCCTTTTGAGGAAATTCGTAGCCTGAGGTCTGCATTTTCCAAAACAGTCTCGTTTTCAGTGCCAGACAGAAACGAGGCAAGAGTTCCGTATTGTTTTAGAACAGCACTATCCAATGCCACCGGTGCATCCGCATTGGCACTTTCGGGTTGCGCAGCAACTGATTCGGTTGTGGGTTTAATTTGGTCGGGTGCTGGCGACTGCGGAGCGAGCCAGTTAAAGTAAACCAAAAGCAAAACGGCAATAAGTGTTAATCCAATAGCTGAGTTCCTATCCATTTTATAGTCCTTAATTCAATAATTAGTATCTGATTAATTGTTTTTATTACCGAGGGCAGCCTCCACAAACTTTACGAAGAGCGGGTGCGGGTTTAATACGGTGCTTTTTAACTCCGGGTGGTATTGCACGCCTACATACCAGGGGTGGTCTTTAAGTTCCACAATCTCAACCAGGCCAGTATCGGGGTTTACGCCAGCCGCCCGCAATCCATTTTCCTCAATTTGTTCAAGGTATTTATTGTTGAATTCGTAGCGATGGCGGTGCCGCTCGTGAATGAGCGTGTCGCCATAAATCTGAAAGGCGCGGGTTCCCTTTTTAATTTTGCAGGCATAGGCTCCTAGTCGCATGGTGCCACCTTTGTTGGTAATCTTTTTCTGTTCCTCCATCATGTCAATTACCGGGTGCTTGGTTTTTGCGTTCAGTTCGGTTGAACTGGCCTCCAGATTTAGCACATGGCGCGCAAACTCCACCACAGCGCATTGCATACCCAGGCAGATGCCCAAAAAAGGAATCTTATTTTCGCGCACATAGCGGATGGCCTCGATCTTTCCTTCCAGGCCGCGTTCGCCAAACCCCGGGGCTACTAAAACCCCGTTCAGGTTTCCTAAAATATTGCCAACTGTTTCTTTATTTATCTCTTCCGATGAAATCCACTTAAGGTTGACTTTGCAATCATTTTGTGCGCCCGCATGAATGAATGCTTCTGCAATGGATTTGTAAGCATCGGGCAAAGAAACATATTTGCCAACCAAACCAATTGTTACTTCGTTGATCGGGTTTTTTAGTTTTCCCAAAAAAACTTTCCACTGCTCCAGGTCAGGTTCTTGTTTCGGTGTAACCTTTAATTTGGACATTACGCGCTCGTCCAGTTTTTCTTTCCGCATCAGCAGCGGCACATCGTAAATAGTATCGGCATCAATGGCCTCAATAACCGAATTGAGATTTACGTTGCAGAACAACGCCAGCTTCTTGCGAATTTCCATTGAGAGCGGGTGCTCGGTACGGCAGACCAGTATGTCAGGTTGAATTCCGTAAGATAAAAGCTCTTTAACCGAGTGTTGGGTGGGCTTTGTTTTTAGCTCTTTTGCTGCACTTAGGTAGGGGATAAGGGTAAGGTGTATTACCAGGGCATTGTTGGATCCCAAATCCCACCGCACTTGCCGCACGGCTTCCACAAATGGCAGCGACTCAATATCGCCAACCGAACCACCTATTTCTGTAATAATAAAATCGTACTTGCCACTTTCGCCCAACAAAAAAATGTTGCGCTTAATCTCATCTGTTATGTGTGGCACAACTTGTACCGTTTTACCCAGGTATTCCCCTCTTCTTTCTTTGGTTATTACATTATTATATATCCGTCCTGTGGTAATGTTATTTGCCTGCGTGGTAGGAACATTTAAAAAGCGCTCGTAGTGCCCAAGGTCAAGGTCGGTTTCGGCACCGTCATCAGTAACGTAACATTCGCCATGCTCGTAGGGGTTTAGTGTGCCTGGGTCAATATTAATGTAGGGGTCAAATTTTTGAATTGTAACCGAAAAACCCCGGGCTTGTAAAAGTTTACCCAACGATGCAGAGATAATCCCCTTACCCAGCGAGGAGGTAACGCCTCCGGTTACAAAAACATATTTAGCAGAAGACATAAGCTTAGACCCTTCAAAAAATTTGGTCGCAAAGGTAGAGGTTTATAGTCTGGAACAAACCCGTTAAAATCAATTTTATTTCGTTTTTGGCGAAATTATGGGTAGGTTTGAAGGAAAGTGTATTCGTATTTCGAAGGTTACAATATTATAATCTTAGGAATATAGAGAGTGATTCAAACTATACCTATGACCCAACGCTCCAGGCTTACCCCATATCTGTTCGTTCTGTTTGGTTTTATACTCACCTCTTTTAGCATAGTCAACCTTCAGGCGCAGGCAACGTTTACTCAGGCCCGCCACGAAACTCTTTCACAGCGTGAGGTAGATGTTACCTTTAGTCAGGGGGTAAGCTTTACAGGTGCACCTACTGCAACGGGGTGGACGGTTACCGTAAATGGAACTGCAGTACCGATTACGAGTATCTCCACCTTTGGCCCCAACACGATAAGAATCCAGTTTGATGCCTCTGGCATTGCCGGCCACGCTGGCCCACCCGCACAACCATTTTTAAAGCCCGGGGAAATTTTAAGGGTTAGCTACAATTCAACAGGAAACGTAACCTCCGCAGGCGGAGTTACCGCTTTCGCGAATCAGCAATCTCAGAACAATTTCGTCTTTACATGTGCGGAGTTGGTATTCTTTAAGCAAGAGAACTATGCGGCTGTAGATGTTTGCTCTCCGGTTGTAATGAATTTTACACAGTATGTTTATAGGCTAAGTTTACGGTATAGGAACAGTTCCGCATTCAATCTGGCCAACATTTTCTATGGCATAACCTGGGGCGATGCCAGCACCCAAAATGTAAATCCTTATCTATCCGATGTGAGCGGTGTTGCGAATGCAACATTTATAGAGAACACCGGCTTTACAGGATCTAATCCAGGTGTAATTCTTACAGCTCGCCCAACGCATAATTATCCTGCCCCTAACCCTACGGATTGTACCTTTAACTTTAGTCTGCAACCCTTTGTGAATGGCGTGGTATCCTGTCCAAGTTTAACTACCACAACCCTTTTCGCAACCTACGACACGGATAACGCTAACTCAGGAACACTGGCAATGCCACCCTCTGTTGCCAACTCAAACCTGGTTTGTTTGGGCGACAATGTAAATATGCGTTTTACAGATGCTACTGCGCTGAACTGCCGGGCCGCGATTGAGCCACTGCTTCCAAACGATCAAGTGCGGCATATCCGGATAATTTATGGTAGTCAAAATAACGCAATCAATATTCCAGACATCCGGGTAGGGGGAACTCCTGTTACAACTAATAATGCAGCCGGCACTCACTTATTTCCGGCAAACCCGTTGTTAGGTGGTGCTCCAGGCTATGTTCCTACCGGTGCAGGTGGTGTGGGTGTCCCAGATTTTAACGGGGTTATTCAGTTGGCTACTCCGGTTACAGCCGCATCTGGAATTGCGTTCATGCAACTGATTACGACAACCTCAACAGTTAATCATGTGGTGGGCGACCGCTTTTTTGTTCGGTTACAATATTGGGACATTTGTAACCCTTACAATGCCGGTAACCCGGCAAATCCGGCCCCGGTTACCATCGAAAACTTTGTAGAAATAATAACCAGCCCTAATCCGCCCGCTGTTGCACCGCCAGGGCCATTCTGCGAAACCGATGCTGATGCAAGTTTTACATTTACTGCTACGGGAGCAGGGGCCGGTGCATTAACTTATACCTGGTTTTTGGATGCTGGATTAACCACCATACTACAAGGACCCAGCGCAACCAACACATTTAACCCGGTTACTCAAGGCCCAGTCCCCAACAGAATTAATAAATCAGTAACCGGCAGCCAAACATTTTTAAGGTATGTAACCGTTACCCAGGGAAGCAATAATTGCCGATCGCAGCCAACCACAATAACTATACGAATTGATGACACAAATACCCCGGGGGTTATCTCACATCCCTTGGGTGCATCGCCCATTACAATTTGTACCACCGATGATCCGGCAGCATTTGTTAATACAACATCTGGTTCTGGTGGCGGTCCCGGAGGAACGTTCACATATCAATGGCAAAATGCAACTGCAGCAGGAGGGCCTTATAATGATATAGGAGGAGCTACCGCTGCAACTTTTGACCCAACTACAGCTCAGGTAAATGCAGGCAGGTTTTTTAGAAGAAGGGTACGTTCAGGTCAATGTGCTGATGTATTTTCAAACATTATTGAGTTTAGAATTGATACCCCTATAACAGGTGGAACGATAGGTTCCAATCAGACAATTTGTGCCAGCCCGGGTGACCCCGCAAATCTTACCAATGTTACCTCACCAACCGGGGGCAGTAATACAGGTGTTTACAACTATCAATGGGAAGAGAGTACGGTGGCCGCTGCCGGTCCGTTCAATACGATAGCCGGTGCTACGGCAATTACCTACAATCCACCGGCCGGAGTAGTAACAACAACTTACTATAGGCGAAGAGTTAATTCCGGTGTTTGTACAGGATCCAACTTTGCATATTCTAATGTTATTACGGTTACTGTTGACCAAGTGGTAATTCCAGGATCCGTTGGTACAGACCAAACTATTTGTAGTGGACAAACTCCCGCTACGCTAACCAATCTTGCCTCACCTAGTGGAGGGAATGGTTCTACCTACACATTTCAATGGCAGGAATCTGCAACCGGAGGTGGGATAGGGTTTGCAGCCGCCCCGGGTGCAAATACTGGTGCTACCTATAATCCGCCTGCCTTAACGGCTACTCGTTACTACCGAAGGCAGGTAACTTCAGGTGTTTGCCCGGCAACCTTTAGCAACGAAATTCAAATAACTGTTAACCCCTTACCAACTGCTACCGTAAGTGGTGGTGGTTCGGTGTGTAGTGGTACACCCGCTGCCGATATTGTTTGGACTTTAACCGGAACCCCACCCTTTAACTTTACGATTACCCTTGCACCAGGAGCCCCTATTAACGTAGTGGGTCACAATACCCTTACTTATACCATTGTGGCACCCAACCCAGGGGCAAATACCACCTATACAATGACTTCCTTAACGGATGCGAATACCTGTTCAGGTACATCATTAGGTGGCGCTGCTACCGTAACAATTCAAGCAACCCCGCCTCCCACCGTTGAAAGCTTTACTGCGCAAGCTCCTGTTTGTGATGATGGTGCCGGTACCAACCCTCCGGACGCAATTCTTGATTTATTACCAAACTCCGTTCAGAATTATGCTATTACCTACCGCCTCTTTCGGGTAAGTACCAGCACGTTCCTGCCTGGGTCCATCAACTTTACGGGCCCCTCCACCGCTGCAGGTATTGTTAACCTTGCACCCACGTATGCACAATTTGGTGCAGTTCCGGCCGATCCGCAGGGATATCAGGTGGTGATAACTGCAATTCAAAATACAGTAACGTTATGTGCGGGTGCAGTACCTATCAACGGCCCCATTCTAATCATCAACCCAAGACCAGCTGCGCCAACAGGGGCAGTTTCTGGCACCGCATGTAGCACTAGTGCAACAGGTGCCCCAATTAGTGTTACTGCACCGGCTGTTGGATTTACCATCGTTTGGTCAAGCACGGCAGCCCCTACTTTTACAGCAGCTGCTGGTACTACCGGTGGAACTCGAGGAAACACTTTTACCCCAACTAGCGTCTTAACGGCTACCTATCACGCCTTCACCCGATCAGACGTAGCGACCACTAACTGTTTAAGTGCTGCTTCATTGCCTGTTACGCATACACGCGATCTTATTCCGGCTGCAGCAGTTGCAGGTTCGAATCAATCTATCTGTACAACCAGTACAACCTTGGCGGCAACCGCAGTTAATAATGGAGGTAACGGAGTATGGTCAGTGGTTGGCCCTGTGGGTACAATTGTAATAACTACGCCTTCAAGCCCAACGTCAACAGTTACCGGCTTGCCACAAGACGTTCCGGGTGGTGCTCCCATTGTAACCACGTTGCGTTGGACAGCCAACAGTGCATTAGGAGTTTGCCCGCCCTCTTTTGCGGATGTTACAATTACAGTAAATCCCAGGCCGGTTGTTAATAATCTCACACCCATTTTATGCGAAGATGTATTTCTGGGTGCTTCAACCGCGAATGTAAATCTTACAACCTATAATTCGTCTGTAATGGGTGGTACACCTCCCAACACAGTTGTTGAGTATTATCCTACGGCTGCTGATCGTACTGCGGGCACAAATCAGATAGTTACCCCTATTACCGTAACCAACGGATTGGTTCGATTTACTCGTGTTCGTAACACGGTTACAACGTGTATTAACGATGGCACAATCACCTTCACTGTACGGACTTTACCTGTAGTTAACAATCAGTCGGTTCAGGTCTGTGAAGATTTTCCTCCCGGGTCAAATCAGCGTACAGGTATAAACCTACAGTCATTTGAAAATTCGATAACCGGAGGTGCGGCTAACCGCGATGTAGAATGGTACACCGATGCAAGTTTTGGAGCTGCATTTTTAATCCCTCCGGGCGCTGCGATAGGAGCGGAGCAGAATTACACCATTAGTGCCAATGTTACATTGCATGCAAAAGTAATAGATACAACTCCGGCAACGCCTCAGTGTTTCAGGGCGGCAACTCTTAATCTTAACTACCAACCCCGACCTAACAATAACCAGATTTCGGATGGTATCGGGCAGGTGCTTGGTGCTACTTATACCGTATGTGCCAGCAGTAACCTCGTGCTTTTGCAAATTAATCCCGGTTTAAATCCTGGTGCAACGTACACATGGACAATCCCCCCAACCTCTTATGCGGGTGAGTTTGAATTATTAACCGGTACCTCTGGATTCTTCATCATCTTAAGATTCCCGAATCCAATTCCGGGAACCGGAACACTTTATCCAACCGGAGTTCCTATATCTGTAAAAGAAACTTTGGGTACTGCGCTTTGCGATGGAAATACCATTACAACCCGGATTATTGTGGAGGGATCACCACCACAACCTATTATTACCGGACCTAGCTCGGTGTGTTCGAATGAAAACGGGGTGGTGTTTAGTGTAAGTAACCCGGTTGCGGGAACTTACGCGTGGACGCTTCCTGCCGGTGCGACAATCACTTCGCTCCCTGTAACCGCAAGCACTATTACAGTTCAGATGAGTACCTTTAGTGGTAATGTAACGGTTACGCATGCTTCAGGTACAGGGTGTACATCTCCGAGTGCTGCTCCATTCCCGGTGACGGTTGTTAACAGACCTACCATTACTTCGGCAGCATCGCGCACGGTATGTAGCGGAACCAATATGTCGGTTGCGCACACACTTACTTCCACCATAGCAGGTACTACCTATAATTGGGAAGTTATCAACGTAACAGGTTCTGTAATTGGTTCGGTATTGGGTGACTTGGCAAATGGCGTAACCTCCATCAATCAAACATTATTCAATACATCGGGTGTAACAGCCACGGTTACCTATAGAATTACACCTGTAGGCCCTGGTCCAGACAATTGCCCCGGGACGCCTCAAAATTTTACGGTAACCGTAAATCCTCAGCCGGTAATTCAACCTAACCAAACAAAGGCAATATGTAGTGGCGCGTCTGTTGCCAAAGAAATTCTACTGAGCCCGGTAAATCTACCAGCCGGAACATTGTTTAACTGGCCCGACCCGGATGGAGCCGGACCGGCAACAGGTGGAGTAAACATACCCATGGGGGTGGCCGGTACTATCCATATAAACGATGTGTTGGTTAATCTTACCAACACACCCATTACAGTTAATTACGTAATTACACCAACCAGTGGCGCGGGATGTGCCGGTGCGGCAGAAACAATTACTATAACTGTTAACCCGCAACCTGTTGGTCATACAGATAACACACCTATAATTTGTAGTGGTGTTGCTGTGGGCTACGACCTGGAGGCAAACATTGCAAATACGGGCGCAGGTGGCAACAACCTGATTACAGGAACTACCTATAGTTGGATTGCCACCTCTAATGCAAGTGTGGGTGGTGAAAGTTTAACTCCGCAGTCAGGTAAAACCATTACCGATGTTCTTACCAATATCACCAACTCCAATCAAGTTGTGCGTTATACGATTACGCCTACGAGCAGTGCGGGTTGCGTGGGTGCAGCGTTTACGGTGGATGTAACAGTTCGGCCAGAGCCGCGTGGCTTTAACGATAACAGTCCTGTAATTTGTAGCGATGCTACCGTAAACTATAACCTGGCCTCTAATATTAGTAATACCGGGGCTGGAGGAAACAATCTGGTGGCAGGAACTAGCTATAGCTGGGTAGCTGCTTCAAATCCGAACGTGGGTGGTGAAAGCACTACACCGCAGGCTGGATCGGTAATTACAGATGCGTTGAATAACATCACCAATGCAAGCCAAACCGTGGTTTACACGGTTACTCCAACCAGTGCATTAGGTTGTGTAGGAGCTTCGTTTACAGTAACGATTACAGTAAGGCCCGAACCAAAAGGCCACAACGATGCTACACCGGTTATATGTAGCAAAGCAAATGTTAATTACAATCTGGAATCGAATATTCTGAACATCGGTTTGGGTGGTAACGGGTTAATAAGTGGTACCACCTATTCGTGGGTAGCAACCCCTAACGCGTTCGTGGGTGGAGAAGGAAATGGCACCACCAATACCATTAATGATATTCTTACCAACGTAACCAACGTCAATCAGATTGTTGATTATGTGGTAACTCCTACCAGCTCCAACGGTTGCGTGGGTGATCCATTTACGGTTTCGGTAACTGTGCGCCCGGAGCCTCGTGGATTTGATGATAACGCACCTATTGTGTGTAGTGATCTGCCAGTTAATTATTCATTGACAGGAAATATTGCCAACACCGGGGCTGGCGGTAATAACTTAACGATAGGAACAACCTATACATGGGTGGCCGCTTCCAATGCCAGCGTAGGCGGAGAAAGCACCACAGTGCAAAGTGGCGCTACTATTACCGATGTACTAAATAATATTACGAATAACGATCAGGTAGTCGTTTACACAGTAGTCCCTACCAGTGTAAATGGGTGCGTTGGCAATCCATTTGTTGTTTCGGTTACGGTACGTCCGGAACCCCGAGGTCATAATGATGCCACGCCTGTTACGTGCAGTGATGTAGCACTAGCCTATAACCTCAGTGCAAATATTGCCAACACAGGCTTGGGTGGTAACAACCTTGTAACCGGAACCACTTATAGCTGGGTAGCAGCGTCCAACCCTACGGTTGGTGGCGAAAGCATTACTCCACAAACCGGTAGCGTGATTAACGATGTACTCAACAACGTTACCAACGCCAGTCAGGTTGTGGTTTATACAGTAACTCCTACCAGCGCCAACGGTTGCGTGGGCGATCCGTTTACCATATCGGTTACGGTGCGCCCAGAGCCCCGAGGCTATAATGACAATAGTCCCGTAGTTTGTAGTGATGCCAACGTAAACTATGTGCTTGCGAACAATATTGCCAATACCGGACTTGGGGGTAATAACCTTGCCATTGGTACTACCTATAGTTGGATAGCGGCAGACAATCCTGCAGTTACAGGTGAAAGTTTAACTCCTAAAACCGGAGGAACAATTAATGATGTTATCAACAATATCAGCACTTCGAATGAAGTGGTTGTATATACAGTAACACCTACTAGTGCGGATGGTTGCGTGGGCGATCCATTTACTGTTTCGGTAACGGTGCGTCCTGAGCCGCGCGGATTTAACGACACAGCTACTATCTGTAGCAATTTTACTGTAGGTTATAATCTTGTAAACAATATTGCCAATACGGGTGCAGGCGGAAATAACCTAACCACCGGTACAACTTACAGTTGGGTTGCAGCCAATAATGCAAGTGTGGGTGGTGAAAGTATTCTTCCTCAAACGGGGGCTACGATAACCGATTTGTTAACCAACGTTACAAACACCAACCAAACTGTAACCTATACGGTTACACCTACCAGCGCGAGTGGTTGTGTGGGCGATCCTTTTACTGTATTGGTAACGGTACAACCTGAACCGCGTGGGTTTAATGACAACACGCCCGTAATTTGCAGCGATGCAAACGTTAATTATGATCTGAGCGCCAATGTTGCCAACACCGGTGCTGGTGGTAATAATCTGATTGGTGGCACAACCTACAGTTGGATAGCGGCCAGTAACCCTAACGTGGGCGGTGAGAGCACCTCCGCCCAAGCTGGAAGTGTGATCAATGATGTACTTAATAACATCACGAATGCAAATCAAACTGTCGTTTATACAGTAACACCAACAAGTAGCGCGGGTTGTACAGGAAGCCCCTTCACAGTCTCAGTAACTGTGCGTCCCGAGCCTCGGGGCTTTGATGACAATAGCCCGGTGGTGTGTAGCAACATCGCGATCAACTACGATTTGGTTGCTAATATTTCCAATATTGTTTTGGGTGGAAACAGCTTGGTAGTGGGTACCACGTATAGTTGGATAGCCGCTGATAATCCTCAAGTAACCGGAGAAAGTCTTTCGGCCCAAAGTGGTAGTCTTATTAATAACATCATAACCAATGCAACCAATACCAATCAGCAGGTGGTTTATACGGTAACTCCAACAAGCATCAATGGCTGTGTGGGCGATCCGTTTACAGTAACGGTAACGGTGCGTCCTAAGCCCCAAGGGTTCAATGATGCATCCCCTGTTATTTGTAGCGACCAGAACGTGAACTACAACCTGTCGGCTAACATCGCCAACACCGGTGCGGGTGGTAACAATCTCACGGTAGGAACAACTTATAGCTGGGTTGCAGCCAATAATACCAACGTAGGAGGTGAAAGCACGGTAGCTCAAACTGGGGCTACAATCACGGATGTTCTCAATAATATCACCAACACCAATCAGGTTGTTGTATATACTGTTACCCCAACCAGTGCCAATGGTTGCGTGGGTAACCCTTTTACGGTATCCGTTACGGTACAACCAGAACCCAAAGGTTACAACGACACAAAAACTATTTGTAGTGATGCAAATGTTAATTATGACCTTGTATTGAATGTAGGTAATACCGGCTTAGGAGGCAACAATCTTACAACCGGAACAACCTACAGTTGGGTGGCTGCCAACAATGCCAATGTGGGGGGCGAGAGTACAACTCCACAAACCGGGGCCATCATTAATGATGTACTTAATAACGTAACCAATGCAAATCAAACCGTTGTTTACACGATAACCGGAACTAGTGCCAACGGCTGCGTGGGCGATCCGTTTACGCTAACTGTTACGGTGCGTCCTGAACCGCGTGGCTTTAATGACATAACTCCGGTTGTGTGTAGCCGCGTAGCCGTTAACTACAGCCTTGCAGCCAACATCGGAAATACGGGTGCCGGAGGTAACAATCTTGTAACAGGTACAACGTACAGTTGGATTGCGGCAGACAACCTAAACGTTACAGGAGAAACAACCATTATTCCGGGTACAACAGCAACAATAACCGATGTTATTACCAACATAACCAATGTTGATCAAGTAGTTGTTTACACCATCACACCAACCAGTTCTGACGGTTGCGTGGGCGATCCGTTTACGGTTTCGGTTACAATACGACCTGAACCCCGCGGATTCAACGATCCATCGCCCATTGCTTGTAGCGATGTAGCATTCAATTACGATCTGGCCGCCAACATAGCCAACACAGGCTCTGGTGGCAACAACCTGGTTACCGGAACAACCTATAGCTGGGTTGCCACTTCAAATCCATTTGTAACAGGTGAGGGCAGTGGTACAGGAAGTATCATTACAGATGTTATTAACAACGTAACCAATGCCAATCAGGTGGTTGTGTACACGGTAACGCCTACCAGTGCCAATGGCTGTGTAGGGGTTAACTTTACCGTTTCGGTAACTGTAAGGCCTGAACCACGTGGCTTCAACGATCCAACACCGGTAATCTGTAGCGATGCCGTGGTAGGATATGATTTAAGCGCCAATGTGGCCAACACCGGATCGGGCGGCAATAACCTGGTGGTTGGAACTACCTTTAGCTGGGTGGCTGCCAATAATGCCAATGTTGGCGGTGAAAGCACCACCCCTCAAAGTGGTAACATTATTTCAGATGTATTGAATAATATTACCAATGCCAACCAGGTAGTAATCTACACCGTTACTCCAACCAGTGGCAATGGTTGCGTGGGAAATACCTTCCTGGTATCTGTTACTGTTCGGCCTGAGCCCCGGGGCTTTAATGATTCGAAAACAATTTGCAGTAAGGCAAATGTAAACTATGACATCGCTTCAAATATTTCCAATACAGTCTTAGGCGGTAATAACCTACTCTTAGGCACTACCTACAGTTGGATTGCTGTAGATAACCCCAATGTTGCTGGTGAAACAACTGTTACACCAGGAACCTCTACAATTATCAACGATGTACTGATAAATGTTACAAATGCCGATCAGGTTGTAGTTTACACAGTAATACCTACCAGCAATAATGGTTGCGTAGGCGATCCGTTTACCATTTCGGTTACCGTTAGGCCCGAGCCCCGCGGTTTTAACGACACAGCTCCGATTGTTTGCAGCGATGCACCTGTTACCTACGATCTGGCCAATAATGTTGCCAACGTTGGATCAGGCGGAAATAACCTGGTAGCCGGTACCACCTACAGTTGGGTAGCCGCATCGAATGCCAGCGTAGGCGGAGAAAGTACAACTCCGCAAGCAGGTAGCATAATAACCGATATTTTAAATAATGTTACCAGCGCTAATCAGATTGTAGTCTATACGATAACACCTACCAGCGCTTTAGGTTGCGTGGGTAATCCCTTTACCGTATCAATTACGGTTCGGCCTGAGCCACGTGGGTTTAATGATGTATCTCCTGTAATCTGTAGCAACGCCTCTGTTAACTACAGCCTGGCGGGTAACATTTCCAATACAGGTGCTGGTGGAAATAACCTCGTTGCCGGCACAACGTATGCCTGGATTGCTACCGATAACCCGAGTGTAACCGGAGAAACCCTGGTGCTTACCAATACAGCTACCATTGCCGATGTATTAACCAATGTAACCTCGTCTAACCAGGTAGTAGTTTATACGATTACCGCTACCAGCCAGGATGGATGCGTGGGCGATCCGTTTACCGTTTCAGTTACTGTAAGGCCACAACCAATTGGTTTAGCCGATACGGAGGTGGCTTGTAGTCGTGAGGCATTGAACTACAATATTCAAACCCGCAACATTAACCTGTTGGGTAATTCGGTAAGTAGTCAATTTACCTATACGGTAGTCTCTTCCGATCCGGGCAACGTTTCGGCTGCCGGCAAAGACCGCCCCATTGCAAGCGCTGCGCCAATAACTGATTCTTATACCAATACAACAGGTAGTGATGTGCTGATTACTTATACAATCACACCGTTTAGCGTTACCGGTGGTTGCCAAGGCGCTCCGTTTGATGTGGTTATCACAATTCATCCGGAACCTCGCGGTGCGAATGCATCTATTCAACGTTGCAGCAATGATCCGGTAAATTTCGATTTACAGAATATTATCAATACCATTGGCACAGGTAATTCTGTTCCGAGCAAGTTCCGCTACACAGTGGCATCGAGCAACCCGTTGGCTATTGCTCCGGGTCCTAACCGTAACACCGCAACACCGGCACCTATTCCAGATGTGTACACGAACTTAACCAATGCCGATGTAGATATTACCTACACGGTAACACCGGTAAGTCTGGCTAATGATTGCGAGGGAGCTTCATTTACATTGCGGGTAACCATTCATCCGGAACCAGTTGGCGCGAATGTGATCAACCCGGTATGTAGCTCGGTGTTGAATTATAATATTCAAACACAGAACATCAATGCATTAGGCAATGCCGTGCCGAGTGTGTTTACCTATACTGTTTCCTCTTCCGACCCGATAGGAGTGCCACCTGCTGCTAACCGGGTGGTTGCCAGCAACGCCCCGATAACGGACTCTTATACGAACTCAACCGGAGTGAATGTAACAGTTACCTACACGATCACACCGTTCAGTTCGGCACACAATTGCGCGGGCACGCCATTCACGTATGCCGTTACCATTAGTTCTAAACCAGTTGGGGCAAATGCCACCAAACCGGTAACCTGCTCTGATGTGGCCTTTAGCTTCAATCCACAAGCAGATATTACTAACGGGGTAATTGCCACCTTTACATGGACAGCCACCTATCAACCGGGCTTAAGCGTAAGCGGTGCTGTGCCTCCTGCCTCAGGCAGTGGTAATATTGCAGGTACGTTAACTAATACGACCAACGCGGTATTAAATGCAACCTATACGGTAACAGCAACAGCGGGCACTTGTGTGGGCGATCCATTTGTGATTACCGTGCCGATTAATCCGGAGCCTGTAGTGTCAAATACTCTAAACGCCATAGTGTGTAGCCGCGCTCCCTACAATACCCTAATGGATACCAACGGGGTTTCTATTGGTGCTACCAACTACGATGTTACAGCCGTGGTTGATGCAGGGTTAACAGGCTCTGCCACAACAGGTCTTGGTCTAGCAGCAAATGCCTTACTAAATGATGCCTTCCAGAACGTGGGTGCGATTCCGTTAAAAGTGACGTACACCATTACACCGCACGGCACAAATGGTTGCGTGGGCGATCCTAAGATTGTGGAGTTAACGGTTAACCCGGAACCGGTAGTAAATCCTGGTTTGAATAACACGGTATGTAGCCGCGAGGATGCCGGAATAATTTTAAGTACCAATGGGGTTTCTGTTGCCGCAAATTCGTACCGCCTCGTAAGCGTATCGGTTCCCGGAACCATTACGGCTGATCCGCTCAATGTTGCAGCCGGAACGGTGGGTAACATTAACCTGATCAGAAATGATAAATATACCAACACCACCAGTGGGCCGGTTGTAGTAACGTATCAGGTGGTGGGCATTAGCCCTTCTAATTGCGAAGGTCTTCCGCAGGCCATTAATCTTACAATCAATCCGCAACCCATACTTTCACCGGGCACCGCCAATTTGTGTAGCGATGTGCCTTCCGGGATTGTAGTGGGGCCAGCAGCGGGTTCGGCTACCATAACCAGTTTTGAACTTAAGAATGTTGTTAAAGCACCTGCTTTGGTTGCCGGGGGCAGCAATGCCGGCCTGGGAACGTATGTAGCTAATTTGCCCGGTGGTCAGTCTGACTTCCTGGCAAACGATACCTTCACGAATACCACCAACGGACCGCTGCTGGTAACCTACACAGTAGTTCCGATAGCCAGCGGATGCCGCGGGGCCGACTTTACAGTTGTATTTACAGTTAACCCGGCTCCTGCAGTAAACAGCAATCTTAACAGAACAGTTTGTTCTGATGAGGCTGCCGGAATTGTTTTGGCTACCGAAACTTCGCCTCTAAGTGTTGCGGCAGCCTCTTATAATATCGTTGCTATAACTGTACAGGCTGGACTTGTGCGTACGGCTGGCAGCGCGGTTGTACCCCGCCTTGGCGTAAACGCAAACGATATTCAGGCAGATCAATTCCGCAACCCGACTAACAATCCGCTCACAGTAACTTACGGAGTAGTGGCGGTTTCGGGAGCATCGTGTTTGGGACCGGTACGCAACGTAGTTCTTACGGTAGAACCAGAAGTGCGGGCAACACCGGTTAACAATGCGCCTACTATTTGTAGTAATGGTACTACCGATATCGACCTTATCTCACCTACCGTTCCTACAGCGGGTGTAATTACCTTTAATTATACAGCGGTTTCTTCTGTAGGTGGTTTGATCAGCGGCTTTGTACCGGCATTAAATAATTTACCACACAACTATAAAATTCAAGATGTATTGGTAAATAACTCTAATACACCTGCCACTGTTACCTACTCCATTACAGCAGTTGCTAATGGAGCTAAAAATGGTGGTGGCTGTTCAAGTTTGCCTCCGGCTGCAACTATGGTGGTAACCGTAGAACCCAAACCGAAACTCACAGCATCCCCGTTAGTTCAAACCCGGTGCGAAGGGGTAGCTACAAATATTGTTTTGAACAGTGCAACCGTACCGGCTGCAGGTAATGTTCGTTTTGAATTGGTAAGTGCCGTGCCTACTGGTGGTGTTACGGGCATGACGGCAACCGGAACATTATTCAACCCGGGCTCTACGCTTGCAGATGTGTTGGATAATCCTACCACTACCGCACAAACAGTTACTTATACCTTCCAACCTCGCATAGTTGGTGGTTTGGGTTGTGTTGGCGACAATGTTGTTGTAACCGTTACAGTAAACCCGCTACCGAATGTTACAGCAAGTGCTCAACCACCCATTTGTAGTGGCGACTTCATCAATATTACATTAACACCCGATGTAGCAAATACCGTGGCTATTTGGACGGTTGCTGCGCCACCAACGGTAGTGGGAGCAAGCAATGGAGCCGGAAATCTGATTTTCCAAACCTTATTTAACAATGGTAATATTCCGGAGACTGTAACCTACACCGTAACTCCGAGAGTGAATGGGTGCGATGGCCCGGTTATAACTATTCCGGTAATTGTAAACCCCAAACCTAAGTTTGTAGGCTTGCCAACTACCATTAAAGTGTGTCATGGAAGTGCATTAAATATTCCGCTCACCAGTACGGTGGCCGGAACCACGTTTGATTGGATCGTGGATAATCCGAGTGGCTTGCCTGGTATTCCGGCAATTGGTTCCGGAAGCGTTATCAATCAGCCAATGATTAATACTACGGGCTCGCAGGCAACGCTTACGTATAGCATTACACCTACCGGGCCTGGTAACTGTCCGGGCGATGAGAAAATTGTAATTGTAAACGTTGCTCCACAGATGGGTGCCCAGTTTGTAAACACAAACTCTAGCATTTGTTTAGGTAGTACCGAGTTCCTCATATTCCAATTTGATGGTCAGGCTCCATTTAGTTTTGTGTACAACGATGGAAGCTCGAACATAACCGTAAACAATGCAGGTAATTTCAGAGTGATTCCGGTTACACCAACAGCTACCAGAACTTATACTATTGTGTCGGTAACCGATGCCTTGGGCTGTAACTTTACTCCGGTTGGGCAAAGTGTAACCGTAACGGTTGGAGATACTGATGCGAACTTTACCATCGTAGGTCCGGCCTCTTCGTGTGGCCCTTATACGGCTACCTTCCAGTTTAATCAGGTAGCCGGTACAGAGTACACCTGGCAATGGTTCGATGGCTCGCCCGATGACGTATTCCTTGCAGGAAGTACCATTCCGAATAATACGATTACGCACACATTCTCCAATCCAAACCCGAACGCAGCAATTACCTACAAAGTAACCTTGCGCACACAATTGCCTGCTCCTTTCCCGGGATGTTTCAAATCGGTACAACGCAATGTAACCATCTTCCCTTCTATCATTACAAATGCATTCCCGGATAGAACGGAGATTTGTAGTGGTACGAACGTTCAGTTCTTTAACCAAAGCTTTGGTGCTACTTCGCATCGTTGGTTCTACCGCGTGCAGGGTACGGCAACGGAAATAGATATCCGTACTACGCCAACGGTTAATTACAACCTGGTTAACACCAGCACTACCAATCCGATTATTTACGAAGTGGTTTACCAGGCCAACAATGGTTTCTGCCCTGCGGCCGATGTAGTAATGCCAATCACAGTATATCGCGATATTGTGGCAGGTTTCAATGAAGGAGTAGTTCCGCCATTCGTAGGGGGTATCTCCACAGTAACCTTTACCAATACTTCTACCCCAATTGATGTAACACAATTCCGGTACGAGTGGAACTTCGGATTAAACGCTACTCCGGCAACCGGTAACGGAGCCGGACCCTTTACAGTAAGCTACAGCACACCGGGCCCGAGGGACATTACGCTACGCGTAGTGAACATTGCAGCCGAAGCGGCCGGCTTAGGGTGTGAAAGCACATTTAGTAAAACCATTAATATTCAACTTCTTCCTTTAGTTGCCGCTTTCGAAGCAAATCCTTTGCGGGCTTGCTTCCCGGCCAACATAGAAGTAACAGAAAATACGTCAACCGGTATTGATATGGATTGGCGGGTTGTGGATAGTAACGGAAGGGTAGTAGCAACTTCAACAGCACCATTACCCATATTCACTATTACGAGCCCGGGTACTTACTCAATTTTCTTAACTACGTCAGTACCTGCTACCGGCCAGGTAGCCAACGCGCAACGAACAGGCTTTGAGGTGTATAGTAATCCGATTGCTTCATTCGACTTACGTCCTAATGTTGTTTACGTGCCCGATACGGAATTGACGACATTCAACTTTACTACCGGTGCAACAGATTATGCCTGGGATTTTGGCGATGGCGGTACGTCAGACGAGCGCGAACCCAAGTATCGTTATCGCGTGGAGGGAGTTTATAGCGTAAGATTAATTGCAATAAACGACCATGGTGGCGGGGTGCTGTGTAGAGATACTCTTTCACGCCCCGTAACAGCCAAACAAGGTGGTATAACCAAAGTACCCAATGCCTTTACACCTAACCCGGGTGGGCCAGGCGCTGGAAGTGGTGGCGGTACCGGAGGTAATGGAACCTTCAATGATGTATTCCTGCCGATTGTAAAAGGTGCTGAGGAATTCAATATGCAGATATTTGACAGGTGGGGTAATCTGATCTTTGAAAGTAACAGTTCTAATATTGGATGGGATGGTTACGATAAGAATGGAAGATTATTACCGGCAGGCGTGTATGTGTACAAGCTAACCATTCGCTTGTCAGATGGGCAACGATCCACACAAATTGGAGATGTAACAATGATCAGGTAAATTGATTTAACTTTAGCAAGGAATGAAGAGACCTTTAATTATACTGTTTGCATTGATGATGGGTGCGGAAGTTTTTGCACAAGACCCGCAGTTTTCGCAATACTACCAGGCACCGCTTTATTTAAATCCGGGCTTTACAGGTATTACCCCACAGCAACGTGTGGCCATAAACCACCGGGTGCAATGGCCTAACTTGCCGCAGGCATTTGCAACCTACTCGGCCAGTTATGACATTTTTGTTGATGAGCTACGAAGCGGATTTGGAATTTTGGCCACCACCGATAAGATGGGCTCGGCCGGTTGGCGTACCACTACCGTAGGTTTAAATTATAGTTACAAGGTTCGATTGAACAACAAGATTGTATTTTCGCCAGGCTTGTATTTCGGCTACGGCATTAATGGATTGGACAGAAGCAAACTGCGCATGGGCGATGGATTGGAATACGATGGGATTTCACTCGATCCGGATTTAAACCGGTTGGGTAATCAACAGTATTTCGATTTTGGATCTGGATTTTTGTTCTATTCGCGCAGTGTGTGGATTGGTGCGGCATTCGGCCACATGAATACACCCAACGTATCCATTCTTAATGATGTAAGCCGCATTCCAATGAAAACCACCATACATGGTGGTGCCCGGATTACCTTACAGGAGGGCCCCCGCGAAATGGATCGGGCTTCCTATTTAACGCCTTCATTTATTTATCGCAGACAAGGCCCTATTAGTCAGCTTGATTTTGGATTGAACTACCATATCGATCCGGTTTCAATCGGAGCTTGGTACCGGGGTAAGCCATTCGAGAAAAATGCTATCGGAACAGTTAATCAGGACGCCTTTATTTTAACTCTTGGGATTTACCTGAAAGATATTGTGGTTGGTTATAGTTATGATTTTTCGATCTCAGAACTATCAACCAGTTCGGGGGGTGCCCACGAAATTTCGATTGTGTATGAGTTTGTTGCTAAACCGCTACATCGTGGGGTTAAAAAGCGCAACCGCCTTATTCCTTGCCCTACTTTCAATACCAAGAAATCATTCTGGAGCAACTAATGTGTAACTCCTTTTAGTCGCGTACGCCAGTCATTTAATCGGCTGTAACTACCAGTTGCAGCCGTTTTCATTTTATGCCCTTCGCATGTGCGCAACGCGTGTATATAAGCAAGTCTTATTGTGGCTTTAAAACGATGTCGAATCCGGTTTAAAGCGTCATGCTCAGAATTTATTTAGCCCTGATAGTAATTATAGGAGGATTAACCCCTGCATTTAGCCAATGTAGTATAATGGAGCCGGGGTTTGCATTTTTAACCAGCAGCCGGGGCTGTGCTCCCTTTACGGTAAATATTCAAACGCTCTATCTCTCATCTATTCCGGGTACGCAATATTTCGTTAACTGGGGCGATGGTACCCCGGAGCAAACATTTACGCAGGTGGGCCCAACTGGTGTTACCATTGCTCACACGTACCCTAACACTTCGGTTAATTGTGGGTACGATGTTGTTATTGATGCAGCAAATGCCTGCAATCCGCGCGGCAGCGTAGTGCCTATCAATACACAAGTAATTGTATGGACGAACGATGTGGTTTCAATCGCGCCAGCAACGTACAGGGTATGCCAGGGCTATGCTGCTTCGGTACAGTTTATTGACAACAGCACGTGGAATTGTTTTCCGCGGGCCACCCGCGAGAACAACGAACCCCGATGGATACAATGGCTCTATGGAACCGGGCCGCTGGCCAATCAAATAGCGGGAGTGCAGGTTAATAGTGTTTTGCCGGGTGGATTTCCTTACCTCAATCCAGCGCCCGGTACAAACCCGATATATCCGGTAGTAGCACCCGGCCAGGTTAGTTTGCCGATACAGGTGCCGGTAACTACTCCGGCTGAGTTAGGTAGGGAGTTTGTGGTTACGCTTAAAAACTGGAACCAATGCAATCCATACGATAATAATCTGGCTGATGGAAATCCGTTTAACCCCGTTAGCGGAAATCTTGTGAATGGAGATAATGCCCCGCAAATCGCAACAGCTCGCGTTGTAATAGTGCCGGCCCCAGTACCCGACTACCTAACCCGGTTAGGAGGTGCGGCCGGGCCTATTCAAACTGTTTTTTGTGTGGGCGACAATATCTACTTTGATAATGAAACCCCCAACATCGCAGGCGCTTCCTATGTTTATACCTGGGAGTTTTATGATAACAACACGGGTACCGGTGTGCCGTTAGCCACAGCTACTAACCGAAATCCGACTTTCGCATATCCTACTTCCGGCCAAAAGTTAATCCGGCTCTCGGTGCGCGATCAGAATGCAGCCGGAAATTGTGTGGCTACCATCGAAAAAATTATTACGATTTCGCCCTCGTTAATAGCGAGCATTAGGGTAACAGATCTTAGCAATCAACTGATTACTCCGGATTTTTGTCAAAATGCAAGTGCGCCCTTTACAATCTTTCAAGTTAGATTGTCCGATATCTCTGCAGGCAGCATTACACCTACCACACAATGGCGGTGGGAATTTTACGATCAAACCAATACGTTGGTAAGGCAAGAGCCGGGCGTTGGTTTTTCGACCACACCACTTGGCCCGTTCGATGAATCTTATACGGGCAGAGGAATTTACCGGGTTCGATTAATTGTGCGCGACAACGTTACTTCATGCGAAACAACTGATGAAGTTCAAATAAGAGTATTTGAAAAACCAGTTCCCGTGTTTACGGCAAACCAGGTTTGTTCCTGGCAGGCCACATTGTTTACGGAAAGCTCCACGCTACAATCTATTAATGGTGAGTCTATTGTTTTGCGCGAGTGGGATTTTAACTACTCCGGGGTATTTACGAAAGATGCAGCATTTGATAACCAAATTTCTTTTAGCCGGGCAATGGGAGCACCGGGCACCTACCAGGTTGCCTTGCGGGTAACCACCAATCAGGTAGGGTGCTCAGAAATTGTTGTGGTTCCGGTTGTGGTTAGCCCGTTGCCGTTGGCGAGTTTTACTCCGGATGTAACTTCGGGTTGTAGTATTTTAAATGTTACGTTTAACAACACCAGTGTGGCAGCGCAACCGGGGCCCATTGCCAGTTATGTTTGGGAGGTTGATGCGTTAGCGGGTCTGGGATTTCAGCCGGTTGGTACACAGGTTCCAACCGACCCCGGCTTTTCACCATTTTTTACGCATGCATTTGTTAATACCGGCACTGTAAATAAAAACTTTGAGGTTCGGTTGCGAACGCTTTCGCAGCAAGGATGTGAAACTATTTCAGCACCCCAAACTATTACTGTTTTTCCCGGTACCCGCTCTGGATTTATTTCTACAAACTATTCGCCATTCAACGATAACTGCAGTTCGCAAAACATCAACTTTGCTGTTGATGCTCAAACCCAGTCTTTAAACCCAACTGAATACCGGTGGCGGGTAAGCGATGCCAATGGCCTGCTGGACGATATCAGTACCGGAACTACTCCGGCCTTCAGTTACAACTTTACCAACACCACGCAAGCCATTCAAAATTTCTTTGTAACACTGCATACTACTTTGCCCTCTGGTTGCTTTGGCGATTCTACCCGCACCATTCGCATTAGTCCATTACCATCATCGCAATTTAAAGTAGATACATTGGTATATGACTGTTCTATTTTGTCGGTAAGGCTCTCGGCATTACAAAAAGGATTAACCCAATACCATTGGGTAATAACCGAAAATGGAATTCCTATTGTCGATCAAACTTCAGCCGTGGACTTTATTGAACACACATTTAATCGCCCACCGGCAGCCTCGCCTGCGCTTGCGGTAGCCTTTAGTCTTGATACGCGAAATTTTGCAAACTGCACCAGCGGTGTTACCACGCAGGCTATGGTAGTGCCCAGTCGTGATAATATTAACATTGGGTTTTCGGTTACGCCTCTTGCGCAATCTTTGCCGGCAGCTACAGTAACTATTACCAATACAACAAACCCGGGCCCGTGGAGTTATCTGTGGGATTTTGGAGATGGAACAACCTCGACCAACGCCAATGTTAATTCGCATACGTATGCCACTTATGGAGTTTACACACTACGGCTAACGGTTGCCAACAATGTATGCATCGAAACGCAAGCCCAGCAAATTGAAATCTTTGCGATACCCCCGATAGTTAATTTTTCTTATGATCCGCCTGCAGGATGCTTACCGTTAAGGGTATCATTTACTAACCTCTCGCAATTTGCTGATGTAAATTCGTACGAGTGGGATTTTGGCGATGGGGGTACCTCGCGTGCCATTAACCCGGTACACGTGTACTTTCAGCCGGGCGTATATTCGGTAACACTTTCGGCTACTAATATTACCGGGCAAACCGTGGTGGAAACCAAGCAGGCCATTATTGAAGTTTATCCACTTCCGCGTGCTGATTTTCAAATTAAGCCGGCCCTGGTTTATATACCCGGTGGGATTATGTACACAGATAACCGAAGCTTTGATGCGAGCACCTATTGGTGGGATTTTGGCGATGGCAACACCTCCACCGGATTTGAGCCCGAGCACCGGTATCAGCAAGAGGGCTTATATACTATTAAACTAATCGCCTATAATCAGTTTAACTGCGCAGACTCGATTACAAGAGAAAATGCAGTGCGCGTTTTAAAAGGGGGACAAGTACTTATCCCCAATGCTTTTTCGCCCAGCCTGTCGGCAACAGGTGGTGGCGGTGGCAACAGCGATGGCACCAACGATATTTTTCTTCCGCTCATGCGCGGAGTAGTGCAGTTTGAGTTAATGATTTTTAACCGGTGGGGGGAATTGTTATTTGAAAGCCGCGATCCTGAGCGCGGGTGGGATGGAACCTACCAGGGTAAGTTATGCCAGCAAGATGTGTATGTGTATAAAGTAGTGGCTTCGTTTGATAATGGCGAACGCGTGGTGCGGGTGGGCGATGTTAACCTGATTCGGTGAGTATGAAACACGTTTACTTTTTGTTTTTCTTTTTAATGCAGGCCCTTGGCTTGAGGGCACAGGATCCACAGTTTTCGCAATACTATGCTGCGCCCTTGTATTTAAACCCTGCATTTACCGGCACAAGCGAAGATCATCGGTTTATAGCTAACTACCGCAATCAATGGCCAAATGCAGCCCGTGGTTTTGTAACCTATGCTTTTTCGTACGATGTAAATCTAACCCATTACAATAGTGGTGTAGGATTGCTGGCTACGGTAGATCAGGCTGGAACCGCGGGGATGCGCTCATCGCAATTAAATTTTCTGTACAGTTATAAATGGAGTATCGCAAGTAAATGGGTTGTTTCGGCTGGGCTAAATTTTGGATATGCCTCCCGATCGATAGATTTAAATCGCCTGGTGTTTGGCGATCAGTTACAGTTTGATTCTAACGGAAACGTACCTACCGATGACCCGGCTATTTTTAATTTGGGGAATGTGCATTACTTTGATTTCAACTCGGGGGTGTTGGCTTACAATAAGAATTTCTGGTTTGGATTTTCCGCCAGTCATTTGAATACACCCAATCGATCTTTACTTGATCAGGAGGCGCAAGTGCCCATGAAAACCAGCTTACACGGAGGTGTGCGCATCCCGCTTTATGGTGGGCCATTTAAAAAAGACCATATCTCTGTATTAGCACCTTCCTTTGTTTATAAAAAGCAAGGCCGCTTCGATCAACTGGATGTAGGCGTTCATTTTTTGTACGACCCGATAATGTTGGGTGTGTGGTACAGAGGCATTCCGTTGCAGCAAAACGTGCGCGATAATATAAGCCAGGATGCCGTGGTGGTAATATTGGGGTTGCAGTTTGATCAAATTGAAATTGGGTATAGTTACGATTTTACCGTTTCGGAATTAGGGCCAATATCCGGTGGTGCGCATGAAATAGCGATGCGGTATAAAGTACCCTTGGCCGCACACATCAAAACCAAGCGGAAGGACAAGTTTATACCCTGCCCAACCTTCATTAAAAAGTAGCCCTCAATTGGCTGCATTCTATTACCTTTGCCCTCGTTTTATCGGGTTGTAATGGAATTTAAAGACCACCTGCTTGCCGACTCTGTTTTTAGCCATGTGGCTGCCGCTGCGCTGGAACTGGGATACCCTGCGTTTGTGATAGGTGGCTATGTGCGCGATTTACTTTTAGACCGGCCCAATAAAGACATTGATTTTGTTTGTCAGGGCAATGGCATTGTGTTGGCGGAGCGGGTAGGGGCCCGGTTAGGAAATGTTCCGGTATCGGTCTTTAAGAATTTTGGTACGGCCATGATAAAATGGCAAGACCGCGAGTTGGAATTTGTTGGCGCCCGAAAAGAATCATATCGGAGAGACTCACGCAAACCAATTGTGGAAGAAGGAACATTGGAGGAAGATCAGCAACGAAGAGATTTTACGATAAATGCAATGGCACTTAGTCTGCAGGCTGCAGATTTTGGTAAGTTGATTGATCCTTTTGGGGGGCTAACCCATCTAAAGGAAAAGATGATTAAAACGCCCCTCGATGCCAACATTACTTTTTCGGACGACCCGTTACGCATGCTGCGTGCGGTGCGCTTTGCAGCTCAGCTTTCGTTTGATATTGAAGCCGATACCTACGAGGCAATTCTAAAAAATGTAACTCGCCTTGAGATTATCTCCATGGAACGAATTTCCACAGAGTTGAATAAAATCATTTCAACCCGGGTTCCATCTTATGGTTTTAAACTCTTGTTTCATAGCGGCCTGCTCAAGCAATTCTTTCCGGAAATGGTAGCCTTGCATGGCGTAGAGTACCAGGACAATAAGGCGCACAAGGATAACTTTTTCCATACGCTGCAAGTATTGGATAATGTGGCCCGCGTTTCGGAAGATTTGTGGTTGCGCTGGGCTGCGATACTGCACGACATTGCCAAGCCTGCCACCAAGCGTTTCGATAAGGAAGCAGGGTGGACTTTTCATGGCCATGAAGATAAAGGGGCCCGCATGGTGCCGGGCATTTTTCGCAGATTAAAACTGCCCATGAATGAGAAGATGGTGTTTGTGCAGAAGTTGGTACGGCTGCATTTGCGGCCCATAGCATTAGTTAAGGAGGTGAGCGACTCAGCCATCAGGCGATTGCTGTTTGAAGCTGGCGAAGATGTGGATGCCTTGATGATTTTGTGCCGCGCTGATATTACTTCGAAAAATAACGATAAGGTGGCACGCTATCTGCGTAACTTCGAAGCAGTGGAGCAAAAGATGAAAGACCTTGAGGCGCGCGATCATATTCGTCAGTTTCAGCCTCCGGTAACGGGCGATGAGATCATTCGCCTCTTTAACGTACCACCCGGCCCCGTTATTGGCGAAATAAAAGAAGCGATAAAAGAAGCGATATTGGAAGGAACCATTCGCAACGCGCGCCCGGAAGCGTTTGAATTAATGCTAAAGCTGGCAGCCGAACGGGGTTTAGTCTTAAATGAAAAATCAAAACACAACTAACGCACACAATTATTTAATTTTATGAAAAAGTTTATTCTCCTTTTTGTTTTGCTTTCAGGCAGTTGGGTTGCCTTTGGTCAGAAATCGGGCAAGACAGATGCTAAATCGCAACAGCAACCTGCGCAACCACAGCAACAACCTGCGCAGCCCCAACAACCTGCGCCTCAGCCAGTATCGGTAACAAGCGCCTTAACCGAGCATTTCTATAAAAAATACGTTACGGCTGTACAATGGAACGACTTCGAAGTGGCAAAAAGCGCATTGTACGATTTGATTATTGAGAACCCACAAAACGACTCGTTGATCATGAGCCTGGCCTATCATTACTATGAAAACCAACAGCACGTGCCAGCGGTGCTGGTATCGCAACAACTGTTGACGCGCAATCCAAAAAATGTAACGGCATTAGAAATCGCAGCTATCGGTTACGAGGCGATGGGGGTGCGCGACCGCGCGTTGCAGAGCTATGAAAGCCTTTACCTGCTTACCAACAACATCAATATGCTCTACAAAGCAGCTTTCTTACAGCATGACCTGAAGCGGTACAATGAAGCAATTAATTCGATTGATATTTTGCTTACCAACAAAGATGTTGATGCTGCCAAAGTGGTATTTAATGATGTTGAAAACAAACCGAAAGAATACCCTATGAAGGCCGCACTTTTTAATCTTAAAGGCCTTGCAGTGCTGGATCATTTAGGCGACAAACAGGCCGCCAAAAAGCTCTTTGAACAGGCGCTGGCTCTGGCTTCGGATTTTGTGCCGGCTAAACAAAATCTGAATAAATTAAAGTAGTTCCTGCAACCTTCTAAAATCCCGGCAGTCATTTGAGGTAATAAAACAGGCTTGGAGGCCCAGGCGCAAAATATTCATAGCGAACTAATAGCACGTTGCCGCCTGGGCGACCGTGCGGCTTATTACCAGATTTATAAATTGTACTGCCGCAGTATGTACAATGTAGGTTACCGGATTGTAAATAATGCCGATGAGGCCGAAGATGTACTTCAGGAGGCATTTACCAGTGCATTCAAAAATCTGGAGGGGTACAGAGGCGATTCGTCTTTTGGATCGTGGCTGAAGCGCATCGTAATTAATAAAGCAATTAATTACCTGCACAAACGTAAAGCTGACCGCCTGCCCGATGACGACCGTTGGGATATTGCTGAGGTTGTGGAAGAAAATAATCTGGATGCGTTTCCGTTTAGTGTGGAGCAGGTTCGGAATGCTATGGAGCGGTTGCCAGACGGCTACCGCACGGTGCTGTCGCTTTACCTTTTAGAAGGGTACGATCATGCTGAAATTGGGGAGATATTAAAAGTAACCGAATCAACATCCAAATCGCAGTACAACCGGGCTAAAAGGAAATTGAGAGAACTTTTAGAGGAATATGTAAAGTAGGTAGGCTTTGTTACACCAACCAACAGGATAGGTAAGCATTCCAGGTGCCCTTAACATAAATGATGAACCTATGAAAGACGCATTGAAAGATTTTATAGAAACCAATCGCGATGCTTTTGATAACCGGGAGCCATGTGAAAGAGTTTGGAGCCGCATAAAATCGAAGTTACCCGGCATTGCACTTTGGCACAATGTAGTAGTGTGGCGTGCGGCCGCAATTTTATTGCTGGCTTTTTCGGTAGTGTTACTGGTGCAGCGTGTGAGCCCTGCCGTTAAAAAACATAGCGAGCAAGCACAGTTGCAAGGTGAGTTTTCTAATCTGGAGAAGTTTTATAGCGAACAAATTGCTGAAAAGGTGGAGTGGATAACCACAGCCGATGATCTTTCGGAAGAAGACACCTTTACCCAGGATTTTAAGAAATTGGATGCGATGTACCTGGTGCTGCGCGAGCAAATGCGTAGCCAGCCATCGGAACAAGTGCGCGATGCGCTGGTATTAAATTTATTGGTGCGAATTGATTTACTCAATCAGCAGATTCACAAACTGGAGCTGGTAAAGAAAGACGAGAACGTAAAACAGAGCAGCATCTAGAACCTTCTTACAAGCAGCGTCTCCCGTTTCGGGGACGCTGCGTTTCTACTTCTACTTCGTATCATAGTTATCAATCTTTACTTGCCTGAAACCCTAACAAGGACAGGGGAGCAATCCTGAGCGATTAGTTACCCAAGGCCTAATTATGAAACTTAAAATACTCGGTAGTAGTCAGTAGGCAAATCGGAGCGAAGGATCTCAGTTTCTTGAATCCGGGATCCTTCGCCCCGCACACAATCCAACCCGGCTCAGGATAGGTAACAATGGTTTTTCCCGCCTTTGCCGGTGTTCTTCACCGGCAACTTTCGTAGGGGAACATGGGTTTAAAGGGTTTCATGTTGGTGCAGAACACCAACATTGTCGAGGAGAGCAGCATCTAGAACCTAAAAGTCGTCTTCGCTTTTTAATTCAAATTTATCCGTGTTGCTGTCCAGCAATTTTCCTTCCTCGCATTTAAGCACCCGGGCCGGAAATTTTCTTATCAATCCGTAGCTATGGGTAGCCATTAAAATGGCCGTGCCACTCTTATTAATTTGCTGAAAGATTTTCATAATGCCGGTAGAAACCTCGGGGTCGAGATTACCGGTTGGTTCATCGGCAATAAGAATGAGGGGTTCGTTTATAAGGGCACGCGCTATTACAATGCGTTGCTGCTCGCCACCCGAAAGCTGATGGGGCATTTTTTTCTCAACAGCACCTAATCCCACCTGCATGAGTACTTCGGCCAATCGGTTTTTCATGCGGGCCTTATCTTTCCATCCCGTGGCCTGCATTACAAAATTCAGATTTTCGGCAACTGTGCGGTCGGGTAATAATTGAAAGTCTTGAAAGATGATACCTACTTTGCGTCTTAACAAAGGCACCTGGCTGGCTTTTAACGCGCGGATGTTGAGGCCGGCCACACTTATTTCGCCCAGGCGCAGCGGTAAATCGGCATAGAGTGTTTTTAATAGCGAAGATTTTCCTGAACCGGTGCGACCTACAATAAAGACAAACTCACCTTTCTCAATTTCAAAACTGATTTCTTTCAGCACCGTGTTATGTTCCTGAAAGATGCTGGCTTCTTTAACGCGTACAACCGGATCGGTAGAAAACATTATCCGTTAGCTTTCTTATGGTCGGCTAAAAACTTTTCGAGGCCGCTATCGGTAAGCGGATGTTTTAACAGTGCGGTAATTACATTGAGCGGGCATGTAACTACATCGGCACCAATTTCGGCACACTTTATCAGGTGGATGGTATGGCGCACGCTTGCGGCAAGAATTTCGGTGCCATAACCATAGTTGTCGTAGATCAGCCGTACCTGGGCAATAAAATCAAGTCCATCTTGCGAAATGTCATCTAAGCGGCCAATGAAAGGCGAGAGGTAACTGGCCCCGGCTTTAGCAGCCAGAATAGCCTGGCCCGGTGAAAACACCAACGTGCAATTGGTACGAATGCCTTCGCTGGTAAATTTTTTAATGGCTTTAATGCCATCTTTAATCATAGGTACTTTTACTACAATCTTATCATCTATCTTCGCCAGTTCTTTTCCTTCTTTCAGAATCCCGTCCAGGTCGGTTGCAATTACTTCTGCGCTCACGTTGTTGTCCACAATGTTACAAATTGCTTTGTAGTGCGCTTTTACTTTTTCGGGGCCTGCAATTCCTTCTTTGGCCATTAGCGAAGGGTTGGTGGTAACACCATCGAGTACCCCCAGGTCGTAGGCTTCTTTTATTTCGTTCAGGTTGGCTGTGTCGATAAAGAATTTCATGTGTTTTGTGTTTGTCTGGTTATGGAGTGGTCAAAAATAATCTGACTAAAGACAGAACTGCCTCGGTGGCAGTGGATTAAAAAAGTGGCAAACCGAACATCGCACCGCTACAACCGCCTACCCTTGCTGCCTTCCGGCCCTGGGGGAGTTCAGCAGGAGCTGGTCGTGCCGATTTGCCGCTGCAAAACTAATAAAATACCCGATATAACTCCGGCATTTTCAAACCAATCCCGAAAGGTAAAGGTTAAACTCCATCGGGCTAACCTCAGCAAAGCCATCGGCCTTCAGGTCGTCAAAGATTTCTGTATCAAAATCAAGTTCGCGGGTTTCAATTCCCCGGCTGCTTATCCAAAGTTCTAACCCTTTCAGTTGCAACGGATTTACTTTTACCAATAATTTTCCATCGGGTAGCTCTTTTTTAAAGTATTGATGTACGATATTGTTTTCTTTCGGCATAATGCTAAAGGTAATGGATATTCCGGAACGGATTGAAACGAAAAGGTTGGTACTGCTGCGCCTGCAACTTACCGATGCCGAGGAGATGTTTTACACCTATTCGAGTAAACCTGCCAGTACCCGGTTTGTGGTGTGGCCTATGCACCAATCTGTACACGATGCGCGTGCCTACCTTGCCCGCACCAGGGTAGGCTGGGATCAAGGCATTGATTTCTCCTTTTCCATCCGGCTAAAAGATACAAACAGGCTGCTGGGCGCATGTGGTTTCTTAATCGACAATGGCAACGCACAGATTGGCTACGTGCTGGGGCCGGTGCATTGGCTGCAGGGCTATGCAACAGAAGCCTGCAACGCGCTGGTGGCATTATTGAAAGTGCAACCGTGGGTAAAATCCATTACCTCTTTTGTAGATGCAGAAAATGCTGCTTCGGTGCGGGTTCTGCAAAAGTGCGGCTTTGCAGTTGCTACCCTGGTAAAGGATTTTTATCGGTTCCCCAACCAGCAAAATAGGTGTAAAGACTGCTGGGTGTTTTGTTATGCTGAGGCTACGGAAGGTTCCAGTTCGCGCAACGAAATTGACTCGCTGAAAGCTGCTTCGAGGTAACTGGCCCAGGTATTCAGGTAAAGAATTACATCTTGTTTTACATTGTGCTTCAGATTTTTGCGGTTGCCCGGAAGGAAGGCTAGTATCTTACTATCGGCCAATCGCTCAAGGTCGATTAGATTTTGCCGGCTGAAGCCCGCGTGTAAAAGTTCTGTGATCAGGTCATCCATGGGCATGCCGCTGGTAGGGCAGTAGTCGTTCAATTGTTCCGACCAATCGCCCGGCTTAGCCATTGCGTGCCTATGGATTTCGGATTTGGTTAGGCGCGTAACCTCTTGTGCCAGAAATCCACAATTGCAGAGGCCCATGTGGCCCCACTGATAGTCGGTGCTGGTGTGTAATTTTCGGGCTGCATTGCGCAGCGCTTCAATCATAACAGCAGTTGCCATATAAGCGTTAGTTTTTGATACTAAATATAACCCGGTATTCATTAAATTGTTGAGGGCGGGCACTCGTATTTTTTGAGATGCGCATTAAAAAATTTTGTCGGTTACTGAACCTTTACTATACTTGCCCCATAAATTTTTGAAATTAAATGGGAAGAGGTGATAAAAAGTCGAGAAAAGGAAAGCGTACCACCGGTTCGTTTGGAGTTACACGCAACCGTGCCAAAATAAAAGCCCGGTTAAAGCGGGCCGCTTCTAAAAAAGTAGTAGTGGCCAGCGCAGAAGCTAAGCCTAAAAAACCTACCCGCAAAAAAGCTGAATAAATGATTAAGGTTGTACATACTGCATGGTGGTGGCACAAGTCGGAATCCGATTGGTGAGCAGCCTTGCTATGTAACAACATAAATATGCCGAAGGCCCGCTGTTCACAGTGGGCCTTCTTATTTTTAATAACATTGAAATGAAATTTAAAACGTTTACCCGTCAACTGCTTGCCGATACGATTACCCCGGTAAATATCTACCTGAAGGTTCGCGATGTGTTTGCAGCAAGCATTTTGCTGGAAAGCTCAGACTACCATGGCAACGAGAATAGTTTGTCTTTTATCTGCTGCGAACCGGTAGCCTCATTTAAAGTAACAGCCGGAACGGCCGAGATTACCTTGCCAGGCTCTGAGCCCAAAGTTGTAAAACTTGAAAACGGCACGCTGGTTTCTGTGTTGGAAGAGTTTGCAAACACTTTTGAGGTAGAGCCGGCTCCCACGCGCTATCCGCATGCAGGCTTATTCGGTTACATGGCCTACAATGCTGTTTCCTATTTCGAAGATTTAACCTTGCAGCATGCACCTTCAGAAATTCCGGACATGATCTACTCCCTCTACCGCTATGTAATTGTGGTAGATCATTTTCATAACGAAATGACGTTGTTCGAACACCAGGCTTCATCCGCTACCGAAAGTACACTCGACAGGCTGCAACAGGTAATTGTAAATAACCGGGTAACCACTTTTCAGTTTGCCAGCACCGGTCAGGAACAATCAAACTATTCCGATGCCGCATTTCTCGAAATTATCAACAAGGGTAAACACCACTGTTACCGGGGCGATGTGTTTCAGATTGTGCTTTCGCGGAGATTTACCACAGGTTTCAGAGGCGATGAGTTTAATGTGTACCGGGCCCTGCGTTCAATAAATCCTTCGCCCTATCTTTTTTACTTTGACTTTGGGAATTTCAAATTGTTCGGATCATCGCCCGAAGCCCAGATTCAGATTAAAAGCGGCAAGGCCCACATTTACCCGATTGCCGGTACCTTTAGAAGAACTGGTAACGACCAGGAAGATGCACAATTGGCCGAGCGGCTGGCTGCTGACGAAAAAGAAACGGCCGAGCATATTATGTTGGTAGATCTTGCCCGTAACGATATGAGCCGCAATGCCGAAGCCGTGCACGTGGAGGTGTTTAAAGAAATTCAATACTATTCGCACGTCATTCACCTGGTGTCCAAGGTTACGGGTACAATCCGGCCCGACTCCTCGGTGGTGCAAATGGCGGCCGATACGTTTCCGGCCGGTACGCTTTCGGGGGCACCCAAGCACATGGCTATGAAGCTCATCGATCAATTCGAAAATGTTAGCAGAAGCTTTTACGGTGGCGCCATTGGCTTTATCGGATTCGACCACTCGTTTAATCATGCCATTATGATTCGTACTTTCTTAAGCCAGAACAATCAGTTGATTTACCAGGCGGGTGCGGGGGTGGTTTCAAAATCAAATGCCGAAAGCGAGTTACAGGAAGTAAATAATAAGTTGGAAGCCTTGCGCAAGGCCGTAGTGTTGGCTGAAAAAATTTAATGCAGTATGAAAATTCTTGTTCTTGATAATTACGATTCGTTTACGTACAACCTGGTGCACATGATCAGGCTGCTGGGGTACTCGCCCGATGTGTTTCGGAATGACAAGCTAAGCCTGGAGGCTGTTGGAGCGTATGATAAAATTCTGCTTTCGCCCGGGCCGGGCATTCCCGATGAGGCCGGCATAATGAAAGCGGTAATAGCAACGTACGGATCAAGCAAAAGCATTTTGGGTATTTGTCTTGGCCACCAGGGTATTGCCGAAGTGTATGGCGCTTCGCTATTCAATCTTCCGCAGGTGCTGCACGGTGTAACTTCTGTCGCCACGGTAGAAGATAGCACCGAGTATCTTTTCAACGGCATTAATTCAGTATTTCAGGCAACGCATTATCATTCCTGGGCTGTGGTGCCACAATCCATCAACGGAGTATTGCGCGTAACGGCCCGCAACCAGCAAGGCCTTGTAATGGGACTACGCCATGCAGAATATGATGTGCGCGGCTTACAGTTTCATCCCGAATCCATTATGACTCCGGAGGGACCGCGGATGATTGAGAATTGGTTAACACACACCCGATAATCTTAAAAGGCATGAAACAGATTTTAACGGAGTTGATTGAGCATAGAAGCCTGACCAAAGAAACCGCACACCGCGTGTTGGTAGATCTGGCGCAAGGCAAATTTAATCTGAGCCAGATGGCCGCGTTTATGACGGTGTATATGATGCGCAGCATTACGGTAGATGAACTACAAGGCTTTCGCGATGCCATGCTTGAACTCTGTGTGCCCGCGCGGTTTGACGAGCCCGTGATGGATGTGTGTGGTACCGGAGGCGATGGTAAAAATACAATCAACCTTTCTACGCTTTCTTCATTTGTGGTAGCAGCCGCAGGCCAGCCGGTGGCAAAGCACGGCAACTATGGAGTATCTTCGGCATGCGGTTCTTCTAACTTGCTGGAATATTTTGGGTATAAGTTTACCAACAACCTCGATGACCTGAAGCGCAGTATAGAGCGGGCAAATATTTGTTTTATGCATGCACCACTGTTTCACCCTGCTATGAAAAATGTAGCCCCCATACGCAAAGAGCTTGGCGTAAAAACCTTTTTCAATATGCTGGGGCCAATGGTAAACCCCGCTTTTCCTACCCGCCAATTGGTGGGTGTGTTTAGCCTGGAGTTAGCCCGGCAGTATGGGTATTTATATCAGCAAAGCGGAAAAGATTTCTTAATCCTGCATTCGTTAGATGGTTACGATGAAGTGTCGCTTACAAGTGCATTTAAATATTTCTACAACGGGGGTGAGCGGTTGGCCAAACCCGCTGATCTGAATTTGCCTACGGTAAAATATGAAGAAATAAAAGGCGGAAGTACAGTTGAAGAATCGGCCCGGATTTTTATGAACGTGCTGGAAGGCAAGGCAACGCCAGCCCAACGAGCAGCGGTACTTGCCAACGCAGCCATGGCATTGTATTGTGCCGATACCACCGGTGGTTTAGCGCTGGCTGTTGGGCGCGCGGCTGAAGCGCTCGACTCTGGAAAGGCGCTGCAATCCTTTCATAATTTAATGCATGCTTAAAATGGATATCCTTACAGAAATTATTGCCACCAAACACAAAGAAGTAGCCGAGCGCAAAGCGCTTTATCCGGTTAAGCTATTAGAGAAGAGTATTTTTTTCGAAGGGCCAACGGTTTCATTAAAGAAGTATGTTACGCGCCCCGATAAGTCGGGAATTATTGCCGAGATAAAGCGTAAGTCGCCATCGCGGGGAATAATAAATCGCCATGTTTCGGTGGAGCGCACTTCAATTGGGTACATGCAGGCCGGGGCTTCTGCCATCTCGGTGCTTACCGATTCCGACTATTTTGGTGGTAGCAACGAAGATTTGATTACGGCCCGGAAGTTTAACTTTTGCCCGATTCTGCGCAAGGATTTTACAGTGGACGAGTATCAACTTCTGGAAGCAAAGTCGATTGGTGCCGATGCAATTTTGCTGATTGCCGCTGCGCTTGAGCCGGCTCAATTAAAACAACTTGCAAAAGTTGCACATAGCTTAAACCTGGAAGTGCTGCTGGAAGTGCATTCGCGCGAAGAGTTGGAAGCTAACCTTGAGGCCGGGGCCGACTTGATTGGTGTAAACAATCGCAACCTTAAAACATTCAGTACCAACATCAACTTATCTGCCGAGTTGGCTGCATTTATCCCAAAAGAGTTTGTAAAGGTATCGGAGAGTGGGATAGAAAAGGCAGCAGTAGTTCTTGAATTGAAGAAGCTGGGGTACCAGGGTTTTCTAATGGGTCAGAATTTTATGCAACACAGCCGGCCGGAACAAGCATGCACCGAATTTATAAATGAATTGAAAAAGTTAGCACGCCATCCATCGTGAAGAAACAATTTTCCATACAGGTAAAAATTTGTGGAATGCGCGAGCATGCCAACATGGAAGCAGTGGCAAGTGCCGGACCGGACTACCTGGGTTTTATTTTTTATCCGCACTCGCCACGGTACGTAGGCGATCATTTTAAAATGCCGCACGAATTACCGACTAACGTAAAGCGGGTGGGAGTGTTTGTAAATGAACTTGCGGCTACGGTGGTAAGCCTGGTGTTACAACACAAGTTGGATGTGGTGCAATTGCATGGCGATGAACCACCATCTTATTTAGAACACTTGAAGGCCCGGGGAATTAAAATCATTAAAGTGTTTAGAGTGGATGCAGATTTTGACTTTGCTACTACCACGCCTTACGAAAGGTGGGCTGATTATTTTCTTTTTGATACAAAAGGAAAACAGTATGGTGGCAATTCAATGAAATTTGATTGGGATTTATTAACCCGGTACGCAGGTTCAGTTCCCTTCTTCTTAAGTGGCGGGATTGGGCCCGCAGATGTAACAGCGCTTAAAAATTTTAAACACACCCAATGGCATGCTATTGATGTGAACAGCGGCGTGGAGTTAGAACCCGGACTAAAGGATTTGCAAAAAGTAAAGAGATTAATTCAGGACTTTAAAAAACTTAATTTAAAAGAGGAAGCCCTATGAAATACCAGGTAGATGAACGTGGCTATTATGGCAATTTTGGTGGTGCCTACATTCCGGAGATGCTGTATCCGAATGTAGAAGAATTGCGAAGTCAATACCTTCAGATAATTGCACAGCCGGAATTTCAAACCGAGTTTAACGAATTACTTCGGGCCTACGTAGGCCGGCCAACCCCGCTGTACCACGCAACGCGGCTTTCTGAAAAATACAATGCAGCCATTTACCTGAAGCGCGAAGACCTGTGCCATACCGGGGCTCATAAAATCAATAATACAATCGGGCAGATTATTCTGGCTAAGCGCTTGGGTAAGCAAAAGATTATTGCTGAAACCGGAGCCGGACAACACGGTGTAGCTACGGCAACCGTGTGTGCACTCATGGGTATGGAGTGTATTGTGTACATGGGTAAATTGGATATGGAACGGCAACGCCCCAATGTAGAGCGCATGCGTATTTTAGGTGCACAGGTAATTGCGGCAGTTTCCGGCAACATGACCTTAAAGGATGCTACCAACGAAGCCATGCGCCATTGGATAAATCACCCCACCGATACGCATTATATTATCGGTTCGGTAGTGGGGCCGCATCCCTATCCGCACATGGTGGCGCTTTTTCAATCGGTTATAAGTGAAGAAATAAAAAAGCAATTGCAGCAAGCCATCGGGCAACCTAATCCAGATTATGTGATAGCGTGTGTGGGTGGTGGCAGCAATGCGGCTGGGGCGTTTTATCATTATCTGAACGAGGTACATGTAAACCTGGTAGGGGTGGAAGCAGCCGGCAAAGGAGTGGACAGTGGTGAATCGGCCGCAACCACTGCCCTTGGCAAACCCGGTGTTTTGCACGGCAGCAAGACGCTATTGATGCAAACTACCGATGGGCAGGTAATAGAGCCTTACTCTATTTCGGCTGGGTTAGACTACCCCGGTATCGGGCCGTTGCACTCGCACTTATTTGAAACCGGAAGAGTACAGTTTCTAAATGCCACCGATGAAGAAGCCATGCAGGCCGGTATTGAGTTGGCGCGTACCGAAGGAATTATTCCGGCTATCGAGTCGGCACATGCGTTGGCAGCACTTTCAAAACTGGAGTTAACGGCAGAAGATGTAGTAGTAGTTAATCTAAGTGGCCGTGGGGACAAAGACCTGGAAACCTACATACGGTGGGGAAAATATTGAACAACGAATCCCAATGAAAAACAGAATTACAGAATTGTTTCAACATGCGAAGAAGCCGGTGCTTTCAGTTTTTTATACTGCGGGGTTTCCTAACCTTAACGATACCGGAACAATTGCCACTGCACTGGAGGCAGCCGGTGCCGACCTGATAGAAATTGGAATTCCATTTTCCGATCCGGTTGCAGACGGCCCCACCATACAGGCAAGTAATAAGCAGGCGTTGGATAATGGCATGACCGTAGAACTTTTGCTAAAGCAGGTTGCGGCCATCCGTAACCAGGTAACGCTGCCGATTATTCTTATGGGTTATGTTAACCCGGTTATGCAGTATGGCTTCGAACGATTTTTTACCGATGCAGCAAATGCCGGTGTGGATGGGTTAATTCTTCCTGACCTTCCGTTAGATGAATATGAAACGTATCGCGAACTTACTACCGCACTCAACCTGAGTATTTCATTTTTGATTTCGCCAACAACCAGCGAAGCAAGGATAAGAAAAATTGATGCCAGCAGCTCGGGGTTTATTTATGCCGTGTCGGCCTCCAGTACCACCGGTGCAAAAGCTGAATTCAGTGCGGAACAAAGTGAGTACTTCGCTAAACTAAAAGCCCTTGAGCTAAAGAATCCGTTTCTGATTGGGTTTGGGGTTTCTAATTACAAAACCTATACGCAGGTATGCGCCCATGCGGCTGGCGCCATTGTAGGCAGTTCGTTTGTTAAAATGCTCAGCCAAACCAAAGATTTCGATGCCGATATTAAAACGTTTATAACCTCGCTAACTACACCCAAATGATTATTGAACTACAACCCAATATTGGGCCTGAGATAAAGCGCGCAATTGTTGAAAAAGTTGCCGCTATCGGTTATAAATCAATGGAAGTAAAAACCCAACGGAGTCACTACCTGGTGGCCATTGGTAAGAAAGATTTTGATATCCGAACGATTGGCCACATGCCGGGCATTGCAGACCTGCACCGGGTTTCCGATGAGTACAAACTTGTATCACGCAAGTGGAAAGTGGCGCCCACTGTTTTGGACCTGGGCGATGGGGTAACTATTGGCGGTGGTGGGTTAGCTATTATGGCCGGCCCTTGTTCTATTGAGAGCGAAAAACAAATTGAACAAACATTAGAACACCTGGTTGCGAATAACGTGAAAATTATGCGCGGAGGTGTGTTCAAACCCCGCAGTTCGCCTTATGCCTTTCGCGGACTGGGGATTGATGGCTTGAAGGTGTGGTACAATTTGGCGCGGGCCCGCGGAATAAAAATTATAAGTGAAGTAATGCAGGTAAGTCAAATTGAACCGATGCTTCCGTATGTGGACGTATTTCAGGTAGGCGCCCGCAATACTCAAAACTTTAATTTGCTTGACGAACTGGGCAAAGTGGATAAGCCGGTAATGATTAAACGCGGCATCTCCGGTACCATCGATGAGTTGTTATCATCGGCAGAGTACGTGTTTTCGGCTGGCAACGAAAAACTTATTTTATGCGAGCGTGGTATCCGTACGTATGAAAGAGCCAGCCGCAATACGATGGATATTAATGCGATCCCGATTTTGAAAGCAAAAAGTCATTTGCCGGTTGTAGCCGATCCTTCGCACGGTATCGGCATTCGGGAGTTTGTGCCTCCGGTTGCCCTCGCGGCTGCAGTGGCAGGTGCCGATGGAATTATCTACGAAACGCATCAAAAACCAGAAGAAGCTTTTAGCGATGGCCAACAAACTTTAGACTTTGCCGAATCGAGCCGGTTGATCAATCAACTGAATGAAGTGATAAAGTTTATTCAGAACTAATTGGTTACTGAAAGGGCAAGTCTGAATTTTTAAGCGAGAGGCGTGCCACGTGTGCAGCCTTAATCCATTCGTAAGCTTCTTCAAATGTCTCAGCAAAATAAAAATGCAATGGGTAGGCTTTTACGAGCGCTTCTTTTTTTAGTATATAGTCGGGTTCGCTGTAATAAGCCGGGTTAACAACCACCGCAATGCGTTCAATGCCGGCCTTCGTGTACTCGTGGCTATACCGCTCGCGAATTCGATTCAGCTCGTCTTCGTTGCGATAGGGTACGTTACGTAAATCCGAAATCCAGTTGGGAGTTCGGTAAGTTTTAATAAACTCCAACGAGTGTACGAGCACCTCTTCAAATTGCGGGTTGGTGTGTGGTCCTTTCCATAAGGTGCACAGGGCGTCAATCAGGGCATCGTAATAAACTTTTACAACGGGGGTATTTAAAAGTATTTGTTCCTGAATGGTTTCACTCTCTTTGAATGTAAGTACGAAGGTGGTGCCGGAATCGGGTTCACTCTTTACTTTAATTTTTCCGCCCAGCGCTTCTGTTTGTAATTTCACCAAGAACAACCCAAGGCCTTTTCCTTCCAGGTGGGTGTGAAACCGCTGGTACAAACTGAATAGCTTTTGGCCATGGCGGTTTAGATCAATACCCAGCCCATTGTCGCTTACTTCTATCCGGGTTTGACCTGCTTCCCGGCTGCTTCGAATCAATACTTTGCAGGGCCGATCTGCATGGCGGTATTTAATGGCATTACTCACCAGGTTGTATAAAATACTATGCACCATCGCTTTTACCGAAAAGAGGTCGGGGGCATCTTCGAATGCACAGGTAATCTCTGCTTTTGTTTCTTCTATATCGTGGGTAAGTTGCGTTTTAATTTGCTCAACTACTTCGCTAAAGAAGATGGGTTGGCGAAGGCGCGTAATGCGGTTACGCGTGTCTATGATATTGCTTAAGTCTTTAATAGTAGTTTCCAGCGATTGTACCGAGCCGCGGAAATGATGCATCAACGGAGTATTGGATGGCCCCAGCTCAGCTTCATTTACAAGTCCCAGCAATCCGGTAATGCTGGCAAGCGGGCCTTTCAGGTTGTGTGAAATTGTATAGCTGAATTCCTGTAAATCATTGTTGTGGCTGATTAGTTCGGCATTGGTTGCAGTTAGTTGCTGGTTTTTGGCAAGTACCTCCTGCGAAAGAGTTATGTTCTCTTCGCTCAGGCGCAGTTGTTGTTGCTGAATTACAACGTTGGCTTCCATTAATTCTGCGCTGGTGGCCCGTAGTTCGGCAATTAACGATTCATTTGCTGCTTCCGACTTTTCAAAACTCCGCTTAAGAAAAAACGTGGTGATGGCCAGTACAAAAAAAGTAGCGGTGGTCATGTAGGTAAGAAAATGATAATTGGGTGCAGTAAAGCCCATGGCGTAATATCCAACCCCAAACCACACATGCACGGGATCGTAAAAAATCACGCATAAAAAATTGAAGAGCAGCGCGGGTATCCAAAACCGGGTTTCGCTTAGTTTGAAGAGAATAAACGGAAAGAGTGAGGCTGTAAGAATGGTGAGCCGGAATTGAAAGTATTGGAACTCCTCTAATTGAAAGTAATCGAATTTATCAACGACAGACACAATTAACGAGGCCACGCTGATAATCATGGAAAGGAACATCGGTGCCAGTGCAAGGTAGCCCAATCGGTTCAACACCATCGGCAACAGAAAGAGCAAAGAAAACAGGAGTGCAAGCTGCGAACTGTAAATCCAACCGAACGAAAGCACCGAGAGCAGACAAAGGATTAGCGTAAACCCTGCGATGAGTAAACTAATGCGATTGGTTAAAACAAGCGTGCGCTGCTGGTTTTTAGTGTGCACACCATCTTTGCCCCAATAGCTAACCCTTCGCCAAATCGACTTGCCTGCTTGTATCATTATCAACTTGAAAAATAATGCGGGCAGGCGGTTAAAGCAATTTTTTTGGCAGTCAGGGCGAATTAAATCTTTATATTGCGACCATTTCAATCGAATGCATTAGGCATGAAAGTACCGGAATTGAAGGCATCCGAAAGTGGCCAGGTAGAGTTGGATGAGTTAAAGCGGGCCTACCGGCTTATGAACACAGCCGAGCAACTTGCCTGGCTGTACGATACAGAACGGGAACTATGCGCCCAATATGTGCACAGCACATCGCGCGGCCACGAAGCAATCCAATTAGCACTTGCATTTCATTTAACCGAGAAAGATTACGCCTCCTTATATTATCGCGATGAGTCTGTGCTTCTGGGGCTGGGGTTGCAACCCTACGAACTCATGCTTCAATTAATGGCTAAAGCCGATGATCCGTTTACCGGAGGGCGAAGTTATTACGGGCATCCGGCCTTAAGGCGTAAGGGATTTCCTGTAATACCACATCAGAGCTCGGCTACGGGTATGCAGGCCATTCCGGCTACGGGCATGGCACATGGCATAAAGTACCTCGAAGCCATAGGAGCTTTTAAGAATGCAGCGCTCAACCCAATTGTGGTTTGCTCGTTGGGCGATGGCTCCGTTACCGAAGGTGAAGTGGCAGAGGCATTTCAGATGGCCGTGTTAAAACAGTTGCCGATTCTTTATCTGGTACAAGACAACAATTGGGGCATTTCTGCCACAGGTGCGGAAATGCGGGCCATGAATGCGTATGAGTATGCTGCGGGCTTTAAGGGAATGACCCGGTTGCAAGTTGATGGTTCTGATTTTGTGAAAAGCCATGCCGCAGTTAAGCATGCGGTTGCTTTTGTGCGGCAAAACCGAAGCCCGGTGTTGCTACATGCTACGTGCCCGCTCTTAGGTCATCATACTTCAGGTGTAAGAAAGGAATGGTACCGGGGTGATGATTTAACACAGCAGCAGCAGTACGATCCTATACCGGTATTGGAAGCCTACTTGAAAGAAGCCGGAGTAACTTCGGGCGAAATGGCAACCATCCGTACAGAAGCGAAAGAACTTGTGCAAAGTGAATTTAAAAAAGCGCTGGCAGCCGCAGACCCTAACCCGCTTGATTTTGATACCCATGAGTTTGCGCCAACCGAGGTGCTGGATGAAACGGGCACTCGTAATCCGCCAACAGGCGAGAAGGTTACGATGGTGGATGCTGCCCTGCACGCATTAGATGAGATTTTGAAAACACATCCGGAGGCAATTTTTTTTGGACAGGATGTGGGAGCCCGGCTGGGCGGTGTATTTCGCGAGGCAGCTACGCTGGCGCAGAAGTACGGAGGGGAGCGGGTGTTCAATACTCCAATTCAGGAGGCCTATATAATAGGGGCCACAGCCGGTATGGCAGCCGTGGGCGTAAAACCCATTGTTGAAATTCAGTTTGCAGATTACATCTGGCCGGGCATCAATCAATTAGTAGAAGAATTATCGAAGAGCTGTTATCTCACCAAAGGTAAGTTCCCGATTCAATCACTAATTCGTGTGCCCATTGGCGCTTATGGTGGTGGTGGTCCGTACCACTCCGGAAGCATCGAATCCACCCTGTTAACCATTCGGGGTATTAAAGTGGTTTATCCCAGCAATGCTGCCGATATGAAGGGCTTGATGAAGGCTGCCTTTTACGACCCTAACCCGGTAGTAATGTTAGAGCACAAGGGCTTGTACTGGAGCAAAGTGAGTGGCACAGCCGAAGCAAAAGCGGTTGAGCCAGATGAAGCTTACCGGTTACCCCTTGGCAAGGGCAACATTGTTCTTGAGGCCGACCGTCATAATGTGGAGCAGGCCACAGCAGTAATCATTACCTATGGAATGGGAGTGTACTGGGCACGCGAAGCAGCAAAGCAATTTGAAGGTAAGGTGGAGATTGTGGATTTGCGTACGCTCAATCCAATCGATTGGGATTTGATAACCGCGCGCGTTAAACGGCATGGCCGGGTTCTTATTTTAAGTGAAGAGCCCACATTAAATTCATTTGCCGAATCGTTAGCCGGCCGCATTGCGCACGATTGCTTTACAAGCCTGGATGCCCCGGTGGCGGTAGTTGGTGCAGTCAACCTTCCGGCTGTACCGCTTAATCGCGAACTCGAAAAAATGATGCTGCCCAATCCAGAAAAGGTGGCAACACAATTAGCTGCACTTTTAGCGTGGTAAACAAAGCCAATTAAAGCCTGTTTCTAAATTTTATTTAGAAGGGATATCCTATCCCGATGTTATAGATAACCGGCTCGCGGTTGATACCAAACGGTTTGAAGAATCGCATCTTATCTAACACGAACCGTTCGCCTTCGGGCCGGCCCGGGTCGTACACTTTTATGCCCACATCAAAACGTAAAACCAAAAAAGAAAAGTCGAAGCGAAACCCAAAGCCTGTACCTACGCCCAGTTGCTTGTAGAAATTGCCATCAATGCGCGAGCTGCCACTCCACGAGGCAACATTGCTTCCTTCGCGCACAATCTGTAATTGACGAAACGACCACACGTTGCCGGCATCCACAAACAAAGCTCCGTTAACAAACCCAAAGAGTTTTTTTCTTAACTCCACACTTCCTTCCAGCAAGACCTCACCCGGTTTTTCAAAACTGTAATCAAACAATCCATCCTTTGCGGGATTTTCACTTAGGTTAGGGGGTACGGTACCAACGCCCAACCTGCGCGGCAACCAGGCGCGCACACTGTTGCTGCCACCCGCAAAAAAATATTTTTCGTAGGGTAATACTTTGTTGGCACTGTACGCATAGCCAATGCCTGAATTAACCCTGTACGCTATTAACGTGTTTTTGTTTACTACAAAAGTTTTGCGCAAATCCAGGTTAAAGCGAACATATTGATATAACTCAAGGCCTTTGCGGGTTATGTAACCGGGTTCGGCAAAATTGAAAAGCGTTCCGCCCGATTCAGCCTGAGCGCGTAGAAAAAAAGAACTTCGTTCGGTGTTGCCATAATTATTTGGGTTCCACGTAATCCCAAAAATCATACTGCTTACAAACGAGGGGTTAAAAGAGTTTTTAAGATTGTTGCCCTGGTTGTTTTGTAAGTCGGTAAGTAGTTTGTTGAATGCGCTGTCTAATTTGGAGCGTATGATGTTAAGGTTAACGAGTGTAAACGAGAGTTGCGTGGTTTGTTTGTTCTGCCAGGTATAGGTATCTGAAATGGTAGTAATGGAGCGGGTGTACTCCGGTCGCTCGGTGTACGCATAGCCGGCCAGCAGGCGCGTGCGTGGATTATAGCGGGCTAACCGTGTTGCCATTTTATCGCTAAATGGAAATAGAAACTGGGGAAAGGTGATGCTACCGTTTATGTTGGCCTCGGTGCTTTTATAAAAGTTACTGCGGTCTGTGGCAGAAGCTACGCCCTCAAAGCCAAAGCGGCCATTAATTTCAAAAATCTCAAGGCCTTGAAACAGGTTACGTACTTTAAAGTTAGTTCCGAAATAAGGTCCCGGAAAACCCTGGGTAACGGTTACCCCGGCTTCGTTAGACCAGGAGTAGCGATCTAACGGACTGCAAAAGATATGGCCCACAAACTGCCCGCTTGTACTGTCGCTTTCCGTATTCACATTGCCATAATTCACATTAATGAACTTAAAGATATCGAGGTTGGCCAGTTGTCGTTGCGTGTTGAATGTATTGGTGCGACTGTACAAACTGTCTTTATGAATAAACACCCTTCGGGCTAATACCTTTTTGTTGTAATTGTTCTGGTAGTAGTTAAAGACGATGTTGTTGTACTCAACCGATTTACGCTTGAGGCTATCCTGGGTGTTTACTGCCGCATCGGTAGTAAAAAGAACTGAATCTACCCGATAAACCCGGTGAAAGTTTCTGCGTGGTGGATTGGCAATTTCAATGCGCACGGCCACTTGCCGCTGGCCGCGAAATGCGGTGTCGATGGAGAACTCAACATACTGGCGCGTGAAATTGAAGTACCCGCGATCTTTCAATTGCAAGTCAATGCGCTCGCGTTCTTTGTTTAAAACCTCCTGGCTGTAGGGTTGACTCTTCTTGATCAGGCTTTGATTTTTTGTGCGCTCTAAATAAGCTTTTATGCGGGTGTCCGGTATTTGATAAAAGATAGTGTCAAAAAAGTAGAGGGGCCCGGGCTCCACTTTATAGGTAACGCTTACCCGCTTTTTAAACTCTTTAAGTGAATACGTTACCTGGCTGCGAAAATATCCGTGGTTAAATAGATAGTCGGTCATTTTGCTTTGTGTGGCAATTACATTGGCCGAGTCGAACACGGCCGCAGGTTCACCCCACTGCATAAACATATTACCTTCATCAATTTTTTTATCCAGCTCGTCCAGTTTGTGCTGCTTGCGGTATTGATAGTTTGTCCGTTTTTTTTCGCTTTGGGTTGCCGCGATCTTTTTGTCAAACCGGGCTTCCACCTTCGCCTTCTGGTCGATAAATTTTTGTTGGTTATACCTGTTTTCGCCCAGATGGTGCATCCAAACCAGCGTGTTGATGGGTAAACCTAAAAATCTGCGATTAGTTTTTTGCACGTACAAATCAGAAAGCGGTTCTTTGTTAATTCCTTTGGGAGCTTGCAGCGTTTGCCTGTCCAGGAGTTTTTGATTCTCCTTCAGATATCGCGTTCCGCGGCAGCTTCCAAGCAGAATTACCAACAGCAGGAAAAGTATTTTTTTAGAACCGCTCACGTATGATTTCAAAAGCTAAAATTAAGCATATAAAGGCACTACAGGCAAAAAAATACCGAAAAGAGCACCAATGCTTTCTGGTTGAAGGAATTAAAAGTGTTGATGAATTACTGCGCTCAGATTTTGAAGTTGTATGGGTGGCGATTACATCCCAGTTTATGGAAGCGCGTAGGGCATTGCTAAACCAACGCGCAGCCGAATGGACAGCATGCACCGAAGCCGAGTTAGTTGCAGCGGGTACCTTTCAAACCAACGATGGCGCGCTTGCCATTGTCCGATGTAAACCCAACACTCCACCTCAAATTTCAAACACTTTGGTGTTGGCTTTAGATACCATTCGCGATCCGGGTAACCTGGGTACTATTATTCGCACGGCAGATTGGTTTGGGGTTGAACACATTGTTGCCTCTGTGGAAACCGCGGATTTTTATAATCCAAAAGTAATAGCCGCTACCATGGGTTCTTTTTGCCGGGTGAACATGTATTATACAGATCTCGAAAAATTTTTAGCATCGGTTAGCAAACCGGTTTATGGTGCTTTTATGAACGGCACCGATGTGCATCGCATTGCAGCACCTGAAAACGGAATTTTAGTTATCGGAAATGAAGCAAACGGAATTTCTGCTGCGCTGGAAAAATTTATTTCCAATCGGGTAACCATACCCCGGTTAGGCAAGGCCGAGTCGCTCAATGCGGCAATTGCAACCGGTATTTTGTTGGATGTGTTTACTCAAAAAAAGGATTGACTATCGCCAGCGGCTTGTTCTGAAATTTTTTCTGCGTGTTCTTTGCCGAGGTATTGATCGATAAAGTAATGCCCCACGTAAATCAAGGGCGTTAGTAAAATAGCCACCGAAAATTTATAGATGTAGTTGGTAATGCCAATTGCAATAATTTGTTGGTGGGGAAACATGCCATAAAAGGCGATGTACAACACCACAAAACTATCGAGCAATTGCGACACAAGCGTTGAGCCGGTTGCCCGAAGCCAAAGCTTTTTGGGACCAGTAACCTTTCTTAGTTTTTGAAAAACAAATACGTCAACCAATTGGCCTATTAAAAATGCCGCTAACGATCCGGCAATGATGCGCAGCCCCTGGCCCATTATTTTACTAAACGCATAATTGATATTAAAAAAATTTCCGTTGCTATCTGTTCCGTTGGCTTCCAGCCACCAGGCTGCCGGGGGCAATTCAATGGTCATAAAAATTACAATAAATGAATAAGCAATTAAAAGTGCGGCCAGGTAACTGATGCGCTTAACTCCGGGTTTGCCAAAGTATTCATTTATAAGATCGGATGTTATAAATACAACCGGCCAGATTACGGCTCCAGCTGTCAGGTTAAAATCCATTACAAAACCCAACAAGTTTAAGTTGGCTGGTTGCAATCCCAGGGTTGCTTCGCCCGAAAAAATTTTACCACCAATTATTTCGGCTACAATGGCGTTGGTTAGAAAAATTCCGGCCAGCACCATAAAAAGGGTGTGCTTTTTCTGTTCAATGGTCTTGCTCATGCGGGAAGTTCGAAAGTAATTCCTTCAATCGCTAATTCGGTGTTGCGGAATGTTTTACGCGCTTCTTCAACTACCAGTTGTAAATCTTTATAGCGTGCAGAAAAATGACCAATGATTAATTTACCGGCTTTGCATTGTAATGCCATGCGCGCAGCCTCGGTGGTGGTGCTATGCTGTGTTTCCAGGGCCTTATCGCCATCGGCTTCCATAAAGGTAGCTTCGTGATACAGCAAATCAACTCCGGTAAGTTGGTCAATCATCGTGTTGTTCCATGCAGTGTCAGAACAATAGGCATACGAGTAGGAGGGCAGGGGTGGTAACGTAAACTCTTCGTTGCGGTATAAAAGGGTGTGATCGGTATCGTAAATATCAGCCCCGGTTTTTAATAGCGCCAGGTGCTGAAGTTTCATGCTTGGGGTAATCTTTTCTTTGTTTAGTTTAAAGGGCTTTTGCTTTTCGCGAAACAAGAAGCCGGCACACGGTAATTTGTGCCGCAGGGGTATTGTCTCTACCGCCAGCGCGGCATCTTCAAATATGGTTATGCGTTGCAACGGATCGAACACATGAAATTTTATTTCATAGTTTAATACCGACCGTGAGTGTTTAAGGTGCAGCAAAATAATCTCATCCAAACCCGCTGGACTATATACATGTAAATCGGCAGTCCGTTTTTGAAGATGCATAGAAAACAGTAAGCCCATTATTCCCAGGTAATGATCGCCATGCAAATGGCTGATAAAAATATGATTAATGCGGTGGGCGGGTACCTGAAACTTTACCAGTTGCATTTGCGTGCCCTCGCCACAATCAATTAAAAAGTGCTGGTTCTGAATTGCAACATACTGTGCAGAAGGATTACGGCCATAGGCCGGCAGGGCTGCACTCGATCCTAAAATGGTAACGGAAAAACTCATCTTAATGTCTCAAAACAAAAACAGCCTGATGGGGCAGGCTGTTTGTTGGTTTATAATGCAACTAGGCTCAGTCCTCTTCTTTCATGTCTTTCTCAATCTCGTGCATAAACACCGCATCAATACCCTCTTCTACAGTGGGTAAAATATTCAGCACGCTATCCAATTGAGAAATTTTTATCAGTTTCATGGTGTGATCAGAAAGGCGGGTGAGGACAAAGATCCCGTTGTCTTCCTGCAAAATCCGGTTGCCAACCAACAGGGCGCTTAAGCCCGAAGAGTCGGTGTACTTTACATCCGATAAATCTAAAACGATATTACGAACCCCTTCGGCATGCAGGGTAACCATCTCCGACTTTAATTGCGGTGCAATGCTGGAGTCAAGTTTCTCTTCGTTCAACTTCAGGAGGCAATATTTCTCTTGCTTATCAATAGAATACTTCATACAGGTTGTTTGGCTTAAAATTAAGTTAATTTATTGATTTAACGATGCTGCCCTCAATTCGTTCCAGAATGGTGGAATAGTCTATTTTCGGCAGCGACTCGCCAGTTACCAGTCCATATAATTCCTGGTAGCGTTCGGCAATCGATTTTACGATATCATCGGTCATTTCAGGCACTTTTTGGCCGTCCTTTCCCTGAAATCCATTTTCGATAAGCCATTGGCGCACAAACTCTTTCGAAAGTTGTTTTTGGGTTTCTCCTTGCTGCTGGCGTGCGGCATAGCCCTCGGCATAGAAATACCGCGATGAGTCGGGTGTGTGCACTTCATCAATCAGGTAAATCGTTCCCTGATGTTTGCCAAATTCGTATTTGGTGTCAACCAGAATCAAGTTTCGTTCGGCCGCCAGTTCCACCCCTTTGTTATAGAGCTTCAGCGTGTAGTCTTCAAGTTGTTCGTAGTCATTTTGCGATACCAATCCGCGCTTTAGTATTTCTTCGCGCGAGATATCTTCATCGTGGCCAATCTTTGCTTTGGTGGTGGGAGTAATAATTGGTGTAGGCAGCTTATCATTTTCCTTCAACCCATCAGGCAACGTAACACCACAAAGTGTGCGTTTGCCGGCTTTGTACTCGCGGGCTGCATGGCCGGCCAGGTAGCCACGCACTACCATTTCAACCGCAAAAGGTTCGCACTTAAACCCAATGGTAACATTAGGGTCGGGGGTTTGAATAACCCAATTGGGCACAAGATTTTTTGTGGCTGCCAGATTTTTAGCGGCAATCTGGTTTAGCACCCGGCCCTTATCGGGAATTGCTTTGGGCAGAATTACATCAAAGGCTGAAATTCTATCGGTGGCAACCATTGCCATGGTATCGCCAAAGTAATACACATCGCGCACTTTGCCTCTGTAAAATCCGGTCTGTTGTTTAAACTGAAAGTGGGTTTCTTTAATGGCCTGCATAGAGTTATTGGCAAGCCGCAAAATAACGAACCGCCCGCTACAGGCACAATTAATTTGGCGATTTCTCCTCCACCAGAATTCCGGCCCGGAAGACGTACGTTTTTACCAGGTTTCCCTGCTCATCAAACTCTTTCCACTCTTTGTGCTTTTTATTGGCCACGTACTCGCCTTGTTCTTGAATTTTACCGTTCGCATAATAGCGCGTATAAAGACCATGCTGCCTGTTTGCCTTATAGGTGCCTTCCGAGAGTAATTTTCCGTTCTCGTAGTAATTTTTTACGGGACCTGTAATCAGGTTAAACTTCCAGGTTTCCTCGGTTGCTTTTTGTCCGTTTGGGTGGTAGCTCACGCGCAACCCATTCAATTCCCCACCTTCGTAGGTTTCTCTAAGCTTCAGTGTTTTACCATCCGATGCAAAAAACTGCCAGGTGCCGTTTGGCTTCCCTTCCCTAAAGGTCTTTTCAAAAAGTGTGGCGCCTTCGGGGCTGTATTCGGTTAGCTTACTCTCGCGCCCGTTTAACGAAAATTGTTCTTTGGTTCTTATTTTCCCGGTAGGGTAATAGTCGAGATTCGTTCCTACTTTGGCGCCCTCTTTAAATTGGTACTTGTGCCGGATGGTTCCATCGGCATAATAGCCTGTGTTTTCACCGTGAAGGCGGGCATTGGTAAAATGCCCTTCCAAAAGTTTATGGCCTTCGGTATCGTAATGTAGAAAGTCGCCAACCTTGTCGCCTTCTTTTATTGTATAGATTAGTTCCAGTTGTGCGTTGGGGTAGTACGATTTATAAAATCCCGAAATAAACCCGTCTTTATAATTTGCTTCCGTTTCTACTACTCCGCTTTCGTAATAGGTTTTGGTTATGCCATTTGGTTTTTGATTGGCATAGGTAATTTCTTTTCGCACGTTCCCTGTGGGATAGTATTCTTTCACTAATCCATCAGGCCTTCCTTTTACAAAAACTCCTTCTTGTTTTATAATGCCCGTTGGGAAGTAGGATTTAACACTATCTATCAACTTGTTATTGTGATAGAGTGCAGTCTGAATATTACGGCCATGCTCGTCAAACACTTCCACGGCACCATGCCGTAGGCCATCCTGGTAATTGATTTTTCTGATAAGGGTACCATTGGGATGGTATTCGTAAAACGTGCCCCAGCGCACGCCATTTTTAAAGTTCCCTTCTATTTGTAGTTTGCCATTGGGGTAAAACCTGCGGTAAGGGCCTTCGATTGTTTGGCCATCCACTGCCGACACCCGGTATTCTTCATCGGGTTGAAGATGCATGGGGTCGTGATAGGTCTTTACAATTTTTTGAGCTTGGGCGCATGTGGCCAGCAGGCAAAATAAAATCAAGAGTCGAATCATGTTGGAATAACGTTGCTTTGTTAACGTGCCAGATTCTTAAATCTTATAAGTTAAACTCTCTCTAAAACGATGGCCGAAGCGCCCCCTCCGCCATTGCAAATACCGGCAACGCCAAGGGTTGCATTATTTTGCTTTAACACGTTGGCCAGCGTAATGGTAATGCGCGCGCCCGATGCACCCAGCGGATGTCCAAGCGCAACGGCTCCGCCATTTACGTTTACCCGGGCTGCGTCCAGGTTTAATTTTATGTTGTTGGCAATGGCCACGGCCGAGAAGGCTTCATTAATTTCGTAGTAGTCCACATTGGCTGCGATTAAGCCGGCTGCTTTAAGTGCTTTTGGAATTGCAAGCGCGGGTGTTGTTGTAAACCACATCGGGTCTTGCGAAGCATCGGCAAAGCCTCTGATTTTTGCAATCGGAGAAAGGCCCAGATCTTTGGCTTTCTCTTTACTCATCAGAATTACTGCGGCAGCGCCATCATTGATTGTAGAGGCGTTGGCAGCGGTTACCGTACCCTCTTTGCTAAATACCGCTTTCAAAGAAGGTATCTTATCGAAGTTTACATTTTTATATTCTTCGTCTTCGTTAAAAATTGTTTTTTCGCCTTTGCGCCCGGTTAGCTCAACCGGAATTACTTCTTCCGTAAACTTGCCGGCTGCCCAGGCGGCTGCGGCCCGCTTGTAAGAAGCAATTGCATAGTTATCCTGTTCCGCCCGGCTAATGTTCATTTCTTTGGCTGTGTTATCCGCACAAACACCCATGGCACATTGGTTGTACACATCGGTAAGCCCATCGAAGGTCAGGCCGTCCAACAGTTCGCCATTTCCATAGCGATACCCATAGCGGGCTTTGGTTAGATAGTAGGGTATGTTGGACATACTTTCGGCCCCGCAGGCAACTACCACCTCATTCTGCCCCAGCATAATTGATTGGGCGCCCAACATGATGGCTTTCATGCCCGAAGCACAAACCTTGTTAACTAGCGTAGTAGGAATTTGATATCCCAGCCCGGCACCCACCGCAACCTGTGTGGCTGGCGCCTGGCCTAAAGCCGAGGCGATTACATTGCCAAAAAAAAGTTCCTGAACTTGTGCCGGTTCGAGATTGATCTTCTGAATAATCCTTTTTACAACCAGTGCACCTAACTGGGTGGCTGTTAGCGATGCCAATGATCCGCCAAAACTTCCAATGGGAGTGCGTAAGGCAGCAACAATATAAACTTCTTTCATTGTGGTTATTTTAAAATGATTTACTCGCTTTTCTTTTTACCAATCTGGCTTGTTCTTGTCTTTAGGTTGGGTAGCCTTGCGCTTATTCTGTTGCAGGTATTGAGTTTCCTGATTTTTCATTGCCTCCAGAATCATGCGCGCCTTCTCCTCGCTCATATCCATCTCCTTTAATTTATCTTTTACGGATTGAGAATTTTCCTTTTGCTGTTGTTCTTTATTTTGCTTTTGTTCCTCCTTTTGCTGCTGCTCCTGTTTGTCTTTATCCTCATTCTTGTTGTCTTGCTTTTGCTGCTCATTCTCCTTCTTGTCTTTCTCGTTCTGATCTTTGTTTTGCTCTTTATTTTTGTCTTGTTGTTCTTTGTTTTCGTCTTTTTGATTGGGGTCTTTTTTCTTTTGATCTTGTTCTTTCTTCTTTTCTTCAGCTAGCTTTTTCTTTAGCAATTCGTAGTTGTAGCGTGCTTGTTCGTTTGCAGGATTGGCCAACAGCGCTTGTTTGAAATAAGCTAAGGCCTGGTCGTTCTTGTTTTGTTGGCCGGCCAATACACCCAGTTGCTGGCTGGCAATTGATTTTATTGTGGTATTGGTGCTTTGTAAAAGCGATTGATATGTAGATTGAGTAAAAGTTGTGTCGTTTTGTTTAAAATAGGCATGGGCCAGGTTTAACCTTACTTCGTCTTCTTTTACTCCTAAGGAGTCAATTAGTACATGGTATTTTTTAGCGGCCGTTTTATAATCGCCCTTTTCAAAAGCGGTTTTGGCTTCGGCTTTTAGCGAATTGATTTGCCCGATTTTACCGGGATCGATGGAAGACCAAAGGGCTAATAGTAGGATTCCAAAAATTTTCACAAGCTCGGGCTTTTATATCTTAACGGTACGTATGCTCAGTATTACATCTCCAACCAACAGAATAAATGCCGTTAACAAGAAGTAAAAATAACGATTGGCCGAAACATCTACCAACCGGGCATCCCGCAACTCGCCTTCTATATTGGTTATGGCGTTAATCAGGCGGTTGGTGTCGTTTCTTACCTCGTTTATTTCAAAGTACTGGCCGTCTGTTTTATTAGCTAGTTCTTTTAACGCCATCGGGTTAAGCCGTGTTACTACAACGTTCCCTTTGTTGTCGGTTTTAAAACCCTTTTGCGATCCAATCTGGCTACCTTTTTCTGTGCCAATTCCCAAAGTAAACAACCGGAATTTTTTGTCTTCTACCTCGCGGGCTATTTTGTCGGTCTCTTCACCAAAGTCTTCCCCATCGCTAATCAAAATTATTACTTTCGACTTTTGCGACCGCGCGGAGTTATCATCAGCTAGCTTGGATAAAGCCATTTTTAAGGGCGGGCCAAAGTCGGTACCGCTGGACGGTACCAGGTTGGTGTTCATGGCCTCAATAAAAAGGTTGAGTGCATTCTGATCAAAAGTTAAAGGACATTGCATAAAGGCTTCTGAAGAAAAAATGATCAGGCCAATCCGATCCGAGTTAAAGGCTGTTACAATTTTCTTTAATTCAAACTTTATTTTTTCAAGCCGGGTAGGTTGAATGTCGAACGCGTCCATCGATTTAGAAAGGTCCACACAAATCATAATATCTTTTCCTACCGATTGTATTTCTTTTTTCGAGTCGCCAAAGAGCGGGCCCAATATGGAGACGATCATCAGCCCGGCTATCATGCTTCTGAGCGCCAACTTTATAAAAAGTGTGTGGGCCGAGGTGTGAAGAGCCTTGCTTATTCTGAAAACCCGCCAGGCGTACAGCGCGTACCCAACAACAAACAGAATTACTAAGGTTACCTCTATCCAGCCAAAATCTCTAATCATGCACCCGCAAGTTACAAAATGAAAATATCTGAAAAACTTATTGAGCGTTAATTGAATCGGGGAGAAGACTGGCCGCGTCCTTATCGATAAGCAGGTGGGCTTGTGGAATCAGATGCACAATGCTTACCGGAATAGATTCGGTTGCAGTTGTGGCGAGTGCTTTGGCGATGATAGGCGCTTTGTGTTTACCACTGGCAAGGATTAGTGGTAGCGTGGCTTTTTGCAGATGACTTAACCCCAGCGTAATTCCTAAGCGGAGTTGGGTAGGCGAGTTGAAATATTTCTGACCTACCTGTATTGTCTCTTCTGCCAGTTCGGCAACGTGAGCAACTGAAGAGAAGGCGGTTCCGGGCTCATTCATTCCGATATGGCCATTGGTACCCACACCAACCAGCATGATGTCTATGCCATTGAAACTTTCTATTAATTGATTAATCCGGGTGCATTCACTTTCAAGATTGGCCGCGTTTGGATTAAAATACTGTATTTGTTCAGGTTTTATCTGAAGCGGAGTGAAGCAATCGCGCTGCAGCATTGCAAGGCATGCGCCTGGGTTATTTCGTTCTATTCCTACCCATTCATCAAGGCTGAGAAATGTACAATGGGTAAGGTCTGTTTCTCCGTTTTGTTGAGCCTGGTGCAACTCTTTAAACACCCCCACAGGTGTATGGCCAGAAGCAAAACAAATCAATGCGTGAGGCTTTTTGTCAATGTAATCGATTATCAGCGCGCAGGTCTCTTTGCAAAGAGCCTCATACCCGGAAAAGATTTTAAGCTGCATTCTTAAGGTATGCTTGGAATTGTTTTATCGCAAAATAAAGAGAAACTTTTACTGATGGTGACAGATTACCGGCAAGGAATTGGGGCAGTCTATCTACGCAGTCCACCGCGTTTATTGTATCTGTAAGAAGCACTCCGCTTGCGACTGTACATACGCCCGTTGCCATTGTCGTGTAAATCAAACGGCAGGTAATATTCGAGCTTTACAGATAATAGCATATACCCATCATCGCTACCCGGATTACCACGTTGCTTACCGGCAGCATTTATAGGTTTGCCAATTTCAGGGCGTCTGTCTGCAAGGGCCTGGGCAATAGGGTTAGTAAAGGAACTGTTGTCAAGGTACACTGTACTTACATCATCAAGATAGTCGGTAAATACTTTGCGGAAACCTCCTTCTAATGCAACGTTAAAATTTGGGCCGGCCTTGAAACGAACTCCAATTCCATACGGAATAACTAATGTGAACCGACTGTAGTCGGCTCCTTCGGTATTTAACGGTTGCAAGGCATATTTTTTACCCTGGTATTCTGCAGTAGGATTAAAATAGAGAAATCCTAAACCGGCAAAACCGTACACATTATAGTAGGGGCGTCTGTAATATCGGTCTCCATTTGGGAAAAGGTTAAAAGCCCCGGCAACGTTAAATTCAAGATTATTTGATTTGAACGAAAGGTTGCGTGAGGTTCTTCCTGCATCATCAGCCTTAGCATCTGTACCTTCCATAGTAAAGAAAGTTAAATCAGATCTTATGCTGAGTTGCGGAGTAAGGTAATACTGCATGCCGGCACTTAAACCGGGCTTTGCATCAAAATAATCCCCGGGGTTGGATAATTCTCCAAAGTAGGTAGCTGTTCCGGCTCCGACAACGGCAATGAGCGAGCGGTTTTTGCGTATAGCATAAAAACTTTGGGCTACAGCAGCTTCTGCAATAGAAACAAGTACCACCAAAACCAAAAGTTTGCGCATAATAACAAGCTTTAAACCACGAATTTATGCTTTTTTAATCAAACAGGAAACCTATTTTAAGCCAACACTTCTTTAATTTTCTGGGCTGCCTCTTTTAGTAAGATGGCCGAAAATACTTTTAATCCCGATTCGCGGATGATTTTGGCCCCTTCTTCGGCATTTGTGCCTTGCAGGCGCACAATAATCGGCACGGGTATATTTCCTACCTTTTTGTAGGCCTCCACTACGCCATTTGCTACCCGGTCGCAGCGAACAATCCCCCCGAAAATATTAATCAAGATTGCTTTTACATTGGGGTCTTTAAGAATAATCCTGAACCCGGCCTCAACGGTTTCGGCATTGGCACCACCTCCCACATCCAGGAAGTTAGCAGGCTCACCACCTGAAAGCTTGATGATGTCCATGGTAGCCATAGCCAGGCCGGCACCGTTTACCATACAGCCCACGTTGCCGTCTAATTTCACGTAGTTCAGGCCAGATTTGCCAGCCTCAACTTCCAAAGGATCTTCTTCGGAAATATCCCGAAGCTCCTCCAGATCTTTGTGGCGGAAAAGGGCGTTGTCGTCCAGGTTTACTTTACCATCAACAGCCAGTATTTTATTGTCGGAGGTCTTTAATACCGGATTTATTTCGAACATAGAAGCATCGAGGCCTATGTACGCTGAATACAAGGAGTTTATGAACTTAATCATTTCCTTAAATGCATTTCCTTCCAGCCCGAGTTTAAACGCAATTTTTCGCGCTTGAAATGGTTGCAGGCCCAAGGTAGGATCGATCCACTCCTTTACAATTTTTTCGGGATGTGTTTCGGCTACTTCTTCAATGTTTACACCCCCCTCGGTAGAGGCCATGATTACCGGCTTGCTGGTAGCTCGGTCCAGCAGAATACTCATATAATATTCTTTCGGCTCTGATTCGCCCGGGTAGTAAACATCTTCGGCAATCAATACCTTATTAACCTTTTTGCCCGCAGGGCCGGTTTGTATGGTTACCAGGGTACCACCCAAAATAGCTTTTGATTTTTCAACCACTTCATCAAAGCTTTTGGCCAGCACAACCCCACGCGAACCGGTTTCTTTAACGGTGCCTTTGCCCCGGCCACCGGCATGAATTTGAGATTTAACCACGAACCACTTAGACCCGGTTTCGGCACCTAATTCTTTTGCTGCCGCCAAAGCCTTATCGGGTGTATCGGCAACAATGCCGCGCTGCACAGCAACACCAAATTTTCTTAAAATGTCTTTTGCCTGGTATTCGTGGATGTTCATAGAAAATAATTTTTGGAGGCAAGCTACTTTTTTTAAACCTTTAATTCAAGAATAACGCGAATGTTAAAAGCAGAAGGTATTAGAAAAAAGTATGGCTCGCTCGAAGTACTGAAAGGGGTGGACGTGGCAATACAAAAGGGTGAGGTAGTGAGTATTGTGGGCGCCTCCGGAGCTGGGAAAAGCACGCTACTCCATATTTTAGGTACGTTGGATAAACCCGATCAGGGTAAAGTGTGGTTAGAAGAGCGCGAAGTATTTGCACAGACAGCAAACGAGTTGGCGGCATTCAGAAACAGTAAGCTCGGTTTTGTTTTTCAATTTCATAACCTGCTGCCCGAGTTTACCGCGCTGGAAAACGTGATGATACCCGCATTGATTGCTGGGAAAGAAAAGACCGAAACCGCAAGTCGGGCCCGGCATTTATTAGAGACTCTGGCGGTTGGTTCGCGCGCAGACCATAAACCGTCTCAGCTCTCCGGTGGCGAGCAGCAGCGGGTGGCAGTGGCCCGCGCTCTTATCAACAACCCGGCCCTTGTATTTGCAGACGAACCCAGTGGCAATCTGGACTCAAAAAATGCAGCCGAACTTCATCAACTGTTTTTTCGCTTGCGCGATGAGTTGGGGCAGACTTTCGTGATCGTAACGCACAACCTTGAGTTTGCAGCCATGACCGATCGGAGAATTGAAATTAAAGATGGAAAGATGCTGTAAGCCGATCAATGGTGAAATACTTCTTCCGCTTCGGTTACTTCTACATGCCCCTTCTCGTTGATGGAAGAAAGCACCACCGTTTTGGTTTCGTTAATTAGCAGCGGATCGAATTTAGCAGCTACCCGAATATAGTTTGGAGTAAAGCCATGCATGCGGCCTTCTTCCACATCGTTCTCAAAGAGTACCGAAAAAGGCTTGTTAAGATTTTCTTCGTAAAACGCCCTGCGCTTTTTATCGGAAAGGATATGCAGCATGCGCGACCGTTCGTGCCGCACGCTCATGGGCACAGAACCTGGCATGGTGGCAGCAACAGTGTTTTCGCGTTCCGAATAAGTAAACACGTGCAGGTAGGAGATGTTAAGTTCCTGCAGGAACTGATACGTTTCCAGAAAATATTCTTCTGTTTCGCCCGGAAACCCAACAATCACATCTACACCGATACAGCAATCGGGTAAAAGCGATTTTATTTTTTCTACACGCCCAGCGTACAATTCGCGCTGATACCTTCTGCGCATGAGTTTAAGAATGGTGTTGGAGCCTGATTGCAGCGGGATGTGAAAATGGGGAACAAGTTTTTTTGATTGCGCCACCCATTCAATAATCTCGTCTGTAAGCAAGTTAGGTTCAATCGAAGAGATGCGCAGTCGCTCCAAACCGTCCACTGCTTCCAATGCCTTCAATACCTCAATAAATCGGTCCTTGCGTTGCCCTTCGCGAATCCCAAAATCACCGGTGTTTACTCCGGTTAAAACGATCTCTTTCACCCCGCTGGCCACAATTTTTTTTGCTTGCGCAATAATGTGCGGTATGGTGTCGCTCCGGCTGGAGCCCCGGGCTAGGGGTATAGTGCAAAAGGTGCACGAGTAATCGCAGCCGTCCTGAATTTTTAAGAATGTGCGGGTGCGGTCGTTTAAAGAATAGGAAGTGTTAAAGGTGTTTGCTGCATTAATTTCAGATGCCAGCACCTGGGGTTGTGCAGGTCTCACAAAACCATCCAGCAATTCTACCAACCTGAATTTTTCGGCTGCGCCCAACACGGCATCTACACCCGGTATTTCTGAAATTTCCTGCGGCTTAAGTTGGGCATAGCAACCAATAATAGCCACATAGGCATTGGGCGAAATGGCCCGTGCTTCGCGTACTACTTTGCGACATTTTTTATCGGCATTTTCCGTTACCGAACAGGTATTGATGATGAAAATGTCGGGCTGCTCTGTAAACTCAACTTTTTTGTAGCCTGCCTCTTCCATCTTTCGGGAGATGGTGGAGGTTTCGGAGTAATTGAGTTTGCAACCCAGCGTATAGAAAGCTACCTTCTTCATGATTTAACGGGCAAAGGTAAGCAATTACCGGAAACTGGTTATGGATTTAGCTCCTTCGAAATAGTTGCAATTTTTTTGTCCAGTAGTGCGGTGGCTGTATCAAATTGATCAGTTGAAACGATCTTAGTCTTTACGCTCACATAAAATTTTATCTTGGGCTCAGTTCCGGAAGGCCGCACCGAAATTTTACTACCCTCTTCGGTGTAAAACTGTAATACGTCTGAGGTGGGTAACGCAAGTTGGGTCTCCTTACCGGTGGTAAGATCTTTGCATGTGCCGCTTTTATAATCCAATACCTTCGTTACCTGGCTACCTGCAAATGCAGTGGGTGGAGCGCTTCTAAATTGCTGCATCATGTTTTTTATCTCTTGCTCGCCCGAAGCACCTTTGCGCACCAGGTTTATTAAACCTTCTTTATAGTAACCATAATCTACATACATCTGAATCAACCAATCGTAAAGCGTAAAGCCTTCATCTTTGGCCGCAGCAGCTAACGCAGCAAAAAAGGCACAAGCCGATACGGCATCTTTATCGCGAACAAAATCGCCAACCATGTACCCATAGCTTTCCTCACCGGCTGCAACGAAATTCTTTTTCCCTTCCATTTTTCCCATCAACTCGGCAATGTATTTGAATCCTGTAAGGGTATTATGGCATTCAATACCAAGCTGAGCCGAAATGGCATCTACCAATTCGGTAGTTACAATAGTTTTAGCAATGTATCCGTTGGCGCGTTCGGTTGCATTCAGGTTTTTCATTATAAACCACATCATCAGACTAAAGGCCTGGTTGCCGTTAAGCAAAAAGAATTTCCCGGTGCTGTCTTTAATTCCAATACCAACACGGTCTGCGTCCGGGTCGGTGGCCATTACCAATTCCGCATCAATGGCTTTTGCTTTTTCCAATGCCAACTGCATGGCCGATTGTTCTTCGGGGTTTGGCGAGTGCACCGTTGGAAAATCGCCATCGGGCTGCTGTTGCGCCTCAATAATTGTAATGTTATCAAAACCTAATCTGCGCAAGCACTCGGGCACCATGGTAATGCCGGTGCCATGAATGCTTGAAAAAACAATTTTGATGGTGCGCTGCCGGCTAATACTTTCTTTGCAGGGAATGCGCGGCATCAGAGCTTTGTAGTAGGCATCTTCTACGCTTGCGGGAATGGTTTTAATTAACGCGGGGTTAGCTTCAAACCGAATGTTTTCGAACCCACCTATTGCGTTTACTTCAGCTATTACATTTTTGTCGTGTGGAGGCACCAGTTGCGCACCATCTTGCCAGTAAGCCTTATAGCCATTGTATTCTTTTGGATTGTGTGAGGCGGTAATTACCACACCCGACTGGCAGGCGAGATGCCGGATTGCAAATGAGAGCAAAGGGGTAGGGCGCAACTCCGGAAAAAGATGCACTTCAATTCCATTGGCCGAAAAAACTTCGGCAGTAACACGCGCAAAGTAGGCGCTGTTGGTGCGGCTGTCGTACGCAATGGCTACTTTAATTTGTCCGCCAAACGATTTTTTAAGATAGTTGGCCAGGCCTTGCGTGGCCGCACCTACAGTGTAGCGGTTCATGCAATTAGAACCGACACCCATTACACCGCGCAAGCCTCCGGTGCCAAACTCAAGGTCTTTGTAAAAACTATCGATAAGACTTTTGGAATTTTCGGGTTTAAGCAATTCGTGTATGGCGGCCTTGGTGGGATCGTCAATAGCCGGGTTGGCTAACCAGTTTTGTGCGCGTTGGGTTGCTTGTGTTACTAATTCGTTCATGGTAATTGTGCCAGATTGAAAACCAGAATGGCGTTGATTCGTTTACCGGACAAATATAAACTCATTAATTGTATGAAAAGTAAATTAATTCTTACCGGTTTGTTGTGGGGAGTGGCTTCTGTAATTTTTGCGCAGGAGTTTAAAGTTGTTACTGTGGTTGAGTCTATTGTGCCGGGTGGCGTGGGCCGCTCGCGCATGATTGAGCAAAAACAAGAAATGAATTACCACGATCTTACCACCGAGCGCACGAATGGCCGCAAGAGCGACCAGGATGAAATTAAACGATCGGACATTAAGATTGATAATTTTAGCGAAACCAAACTTCTAAATTTCTACAGTATTGCCGGCATCAACTTTCAGAATATCGCTTCCAACGATGCCGTGATTTCTTCGAAGATCAATGAAATGGTTAAAGATGGTTACGACCTGGCCTTTGTATCCAGCGCGGTAGAAAGTGATGCCGGCAAGAGCGATGGAGTTGGAATTTTTATAACCCGGCTCTACTTTAAGAAGAAGTAAGCCGGAGGCACCCGCGCAATCACCTAAAGTGAGTAAGCTTACCGTGATTGCGTGGGTATATATATTGTAGCGGTTACAAATTTCCGCGCAGCCCTTGCTCCAGTTCAATCGCCTCGAACAGCGCTTTGAAGTTGCCCTTGCCAAACGACTTGGCCCCGTTGCGCTCAATTATCTCGAAGAAGAGGGTGGGCCTGTCCTGGATGGGCTTGGTGAAAATCTGTAACAGGTAGCCTTCTTCATCGCGGTCAATCAGAATGTTTAATTTCTTTAGGTCTTGTAAATCTTCGTTGATATGACCTACCCGATCCAATACGTCTTCGTAATACACATCGGGCACCCGTAAAAATTCAACGCCTCTGCGCCTTAGTTCGCTTACGGTATGCACAATGTCATCGGTAGCTATGGCAATGTGTTGCACGCCCGCGCCTTTGTAAAAATCAAGGTATTCTTCAATCTGAGATTTTTTCTTGCCTTGTGCAGGTTCGTTAATGGGAAACTTAATAAAGCCGTTTCCATTCGAAACCACTTTTGACATCAAGGCACTGTATTCGGTGGAAATGTCTTTGTCGTCAAACGTAATGAGTAAGTTGAAGCCCATTACCTTTTCGTAGAACTTCACCCATTCATTCATTTTGCCGAGCTCTACATTGCCCACGCAGTGATCTACATATTTTAGCCCGATGGGCGTTGGTTTCCAATTTGATTTTACGGCCTGATAGCCGGGCATAAATGCTCCGGAGTAATTCTTGCGTTCAACAAAAGTATGCAGCGTGTCGCCATAGGTATGAATGGCTGAGAGTACCACGTGGCCGTGCTCATCTTTCAGCGTAGTGGGTTCGATGGCCGGTGCAGCCCCACGCGCTACGGTTTCTTTGAACGACTTTTCGGCATCCTCAACCCAAAGGGCCAATACTTTTACCCCATCGCCATGAAGCGCCACATGGTTTGCTATGGGCGTGCCGGGTTGTAAACTGGTGGTAAGCACAAACCGGATTTTACCTTGCGTGAGAACATAGGAGGCCCGATCGCGCACTCCCGTTTCGGGGCCGGCATAGGCAGTTAGTTCAAAGCCCATGCAGTGCTGATAAAATAAAGCGGTTTGTTTGGCATTGCCCACATAAAATTCAATGTGGTCCGTGCCGAGGATGGGTAGAAAATCCTGATTCATACCGGGTTAAATTGATTGATTCAAAATTAATCAATTGGCCAGTTTTAATTTAGAGTAGCTTTCTATAATCTTGATAAAATTTTAACGAACATGGACGTAAAAGAACTTGACAAAGCAGTGCAGGAAATTGCCAAACGGAGAAATGCCCTGGCAAAAATAGATTATAACAATCCGAAGTACGATGACCTGGAAGAGGAGTTGCATGATCTGGAAGATGCATTGCAGGTAAAGTATGGAGACTTTCTGGAAGAGATATTACAAAATGTGCACGACAAATATTGCCCCGATACCGATGTGCTTTACCCGATAGCTTACCTGGCCAAGAGTTACACGGTAAGTGATAAGAATGAATATGCTGTTACAAATAAAGACGGTGTGTTTGTAGAAATTGATTCTATTCCCGGCAAGGATACCAAGTTGGTAATAGTGCCCAACCCGTTACGGGTTATTCTTAATGTGGGCGCTAACCAGCAGCAAATTGTTTGGACTGCTAAATAAGTTGGGTATCCGTACTCGCTAATACCCAAGTTTACTCCGCACATCCGACAGAACGGCTCTGGCGATTGCGCTGGCTTTGGTTTCGCTTTGCTCTAATTTTTGATTCAGCGCCTCGGGGGTGCTCATATAATAATTGAAAACCTCGCGTTCTCTGGTGTATGTTTCAAGAATTAAACCGAGCAGTTCTTGCTTGGCATGGCCATACCCAAAATTACCAGCCAGGTATTTTTGTCGTAAATGTTCTGTCTGCGCTGCTGTGCCAATCAGTTTGTAAAGTGCAAATACGTTATCAGTGTCCGGATTTTTTGGCGCTTCCAAAGGCGTGCTGTCTGTAACAATAGACATCACTTGCTTCTTCAACTCTTTTTCTGGTAGAAAGATGTCGATAATGTTGTTATACGATTTACTCATTTTTTGACCATCCGTTCCTGGCACTGTCATCACCGACTCTTCAATGCGGGCTTCCGGCACTACAAACGTATCGCCATAGGTATTGTTAAACGTAGTGGCAATGTCACGGGCCATTTCCAGGTGCTGGCGTTGGTCTTTGCCAACCGGTACAAAGTCTGCGTTGTATAAAATAATATCGGCAGTCATTAGCACGGGGTACGTGAACAACCCCGCATTTACATCCGCCAGCCGGTCGGCTTTGTCTTTAAAAGAATGCGCGTTGGCCAGCATAGGGTAGGGTGCAAAGCAATTGAGGTACCAGGCCAGTTCGCATACTTCGGGGATGCGGCTTTGGCGGTAGAGCAGATTTTTATCTACATCGAACCCAAACGCAAGCCATGCGGCCGCCACGGCTTGTACATTAGCCTTGCGTACTGCCGCATCTTTAATAGAGGTAAGCGAATGCAAGTCGGCAATAAAAAAGAACGATTCGTTGCCGGATTGCTTTGAAAGTTGAATAGCGGGAATTATTGCGCCCAATAAATTGCCGAGGTGCGGGCGCCCGCTGCTTTGTATGCCTGTTAGAATTCGTGCCATAACGATTGCAAATAAAGGCAAGATTAGGAAATTGCGATCGCGTACCCGGATATTTTGATTAAATAAAATTCTTTCCTTTCAATTAGTTTTGCAGCATGAGACTTTGGGTAATTTTTTTAGGATGTATGATTTCAACCGGGGCCATGAGCCAGTTGGCCGAGCCGGCATTTTTTAAAACTAAAACCTACGACTTTGGCGAAGTAGTGGAAACGGGCGGCAATGTGGATTATGATTTTGTTTTCACTAACCTGAGCACACGACCTTTTCGCATTGTTTCTGTAAACCCCTCGTGTGGCTGTACTACACCCGGCTGGACAAAAGAACCAATTGCTGCCGGTGGCACAGGCTTTATTAAAGTAAGCTTTGATCCGCGCGGAAAACCCGGCTACTTTAGTAAAACACTTACCGTTACAACCGATGCCGACAAGAACCCGGTTATACTTACCATCAAAGGGAACGTGGTTGATAAGAAATCAGCCGATGCTGAACTAACTGTAGCGATGGGTAGCTTGCGATTAAAGAGTAATTCCTTTGCGTTAGGCAAAGTGTTTTTGAATAAACCGGCCATCGTGCAGGAGTATAAAATTCAGAATGGGGGCACCAGCGAATTACAGATAAAACGCGTGCAAACACCAGCCCATATCCAGGTAGATTTTCCTAAAACCTTAAAGCCTGCAGAAGCGGGCTTGCTTCAACTAAAGTATGATGCAGCCCAACTGGGCAAGTATGGATTTAGAACCGACCAGATAGAATTAGTTACCAACGAAGCGGATTCTGTTAAGCGTATTGCTGTGTATGCAACCGTAGAAGAGTTTTTTCCTACGCTGTCGGCTGCCGATTTTCAAAAGGCTCCGGTGCTGATTGCATCATCCTATGCCCTTGATTTTGGACGCGTGCGGGCCGGAACGAAATCGGAACTGTTGGTGCAGCTACAAAACAAAGGCAAGCAGCCGTTGCTGATACGCGAAGTGCAGCCTAACTGCACCTGCTTAACGGTGCTGCTGGATAAAAAGAATATAGCGCCCAACGAAACTGTTACGCTAAAAATTCTTTTTGTTACGGAGGGGCGGGCCGGTACACAAAACAAATCCATTACAGTTTATGCCAACGATCCGCGTAACCCGGTGCAACGAATTACACTGAGCGGATTTATTGAACAGTAGTTCATTCGGAAATTGAAAATAATTGTCCGGCATCGCCTCTGCAGGAACGGTTGAAACATAAGTATTAAGGAGACAATCAGGCTCTTACTATTCGTTTCATATTGACGTAGATACCTGCGGGAGACGAGACTTAAAATAAGAATAAGTTGAAAGAATAATTTCCTAATGCGTGCATGTTGATGAAGAACCCCAACATCGGGAATAGATTATTATTTCTCAGCGGAGTCTCCCGTTTCGGGGACTCCGCGTTATAAGACAGTTTAATTAAACGCGGAGTCCCTGAGGCAGGAGACTCCGCTTGGAAGAGATGTCTAGTCCTGAAATAGGTTTACACGAGACGTAAACTTAAAACAGGATAAAAATGGATCACAAAATCGAAATTAGGCAAATGTTTGATGAATCATTCAAACGAATGGTCATTGAGGAGTATCTATCTACCAAGTGCAACAAAATGGATTTGTTGCGCAAGTACAACATCCATTTTAAAAGTGCTATCCAAACCTGGATGCGTAAGCTTGGGTATGATGATGTTCATCGAGTTCAAAAGATTAATTTTGATAGCAAGCTTCCCCTGACTATTCCTATGCCCAAAATTGAAAATACACGTGAGCTTCAAAAAAGGATACAAGAATTAGAGCAGCAACTTCAAGATGAGAAGCTCCGCTCAGAGGCATACTTGAGAATAATCGACAAAGCTGAGAAAGAGTTAAAAGTGCCCATTAAAAAAAAGCACAATACCAAGTGATCCTTGAAATGAAAGACATTTACGGACACGTCAGCTTGACCCGTTTATGCCGGTTGCTTGGTATTACCCGTCAGGCTTTCTATAAACACTTTTGGGAGGTATCTGATATAACTGTTGAGCAAGAACTTGTGTTAGATCAGGTTTATAAAATACGTCAAATACATCCAGCCATTGGCGCACGAAAACTCCACCACCTGCTTCAACCCTTTTTACTTGAGCATCAGGTGAAAATGGGTAGGGATGCATTGTTTGACCTGCTGGCAGCCAACAAATTACTGGTGCGCAAGCGTAAACGCAGGATCAGTACAACACAATCGTTTCATTGGTTGAAGAAGTATCCCAACTTAATCAAAGATTGGCGGCCTTCAAGGCCCAATCAGCTTTGGGTGGCAGACATCACTTATATACCTCTGACAAATGGATTTTTATATCTGAGCCTGATCACCGATGCGTATTCACATAAGATCATGGGGTATTCCGTTGCTGACACCCTGGAAGCAGTACACACTACGAAAGCTTTGCAAATAGCTTTAAGTAATTTAAAAGAGATTCCTGAGTGTCTTATTCATCATTCCGACAGAGGTATACAGTACTGTAGCTTTGATTACGTCAACGTGCTCAAACAAAATGGTATTCAAATCAGCATGACCGAGAACGGGGATCCGCTGGAAAACCCGGTGGCCGAAAGAGTCAATGGGATATTAAAAGATGAATACTTGCGTCATTACCAATTAACCAACATAGAACAGGTGAGTGAATTGTTAAGCGATGTAGTTGACCGGTACAATAAGTTAAGACCACACCAAAGCATCAATTTAATAACACCCGATGCTGTACATGAAAAACAACTTTTAGTAAACAGAACTTGGAGTAAAAAAGAAAGAACCTTAACCTTGTAAACCTATTACAGGATTAACCAAAAAACCGTCAACTTATTTTAGGACGAGACAAGATTATCAAGATGCAGAGTCCCCGAGGCGGAGACTCCCTATGAAAGCAGAATGGCATCAGCGGGGTATTCCTAACTTCAAACAAATGCCGGTATTCCCGTAATATGATTGCCCAAAATCAGCAAGTGAATATCATGAGTGCCTTCATACGTTAGCACCGACTCCAGGTTCATAATATGCCGCATGATCGGATACTCTCCGGTAATCCCCATACCTCCGTGTATTTGCCGCGCTTCGCGCGAAATCTCAAGAGCCATGTGTACGTTGTTGCGTTTGGCAAGCGAAATCTGGGCGGTTGTAGCTTTGCCTTCATTCATCAGCACTCCCAGCCGCCAGTTCAGTAATTGTGCCTTGGTAATTTCGGTAAGCATTTCGGCTAATTTTTTTTGAATTAACTGAAACGATCCGATTGGCTTTCCAAATTGAATGCGCTCTTTGGCATAGCGCCTGGCCGAGTCGTAACAATCCATAGCGGCCCCCATAGCGCCCCAGGCAATTCCGTAGCGGGCCGAGTCGAGGCACATCATGGGTGCTCCGAGCCCATTCTTGCCCGGCAGCAAATTTTCCTTTGGTACTTTTACATTGTCAAACACCAACTCGCCTGTTGCGCTGGCCCGCAAGCTCCACTTGCCATGGGTTTCGGGGGTGGTAAAGCCCGGCATGCCGCGCTCTACAATTAAACCATGAATGCGACCCGCTTCGTTTTTGGCCCATACCACGGCCACATCTGCTTTGGGCGAATTTGAAATCCACATCTTGGCACCATTCAAAAGGTAATGATCGCCCATATCTTTAAAGTGGGTAACCATTCCCGAAGGGTTGCTGCCGTGGTCAGGTTCGGTTAATCCAAAACAACCTAACCACTCGCCACTGGCCAGCTTGGGTAAATATTTTTTGCGTTGCTCCTCACTTCCAAACTTGTAAATAGGATACATGACCAGCGATCCTTGTACCGAAGCGGTAGAACGCATCCCCGAATCGCCCCGTTCTATTTCCTGCATCAGAATGCCGTACGCAATGTAATCTAAACCACCGCCACCGTATTGCTGTGGAATTGTCGGACCAAAGGCCCCAATCTCACCGAACTTCTTTACCATTTCGTATGGAAAGTGTGCGCGCTGAGCCCAGTCTTCTATGAAGGGCGAGATTTCACGTTTTACAAAATCGCGTATAGCGCTGCGAACCAACTTATGCTCTTCGGTTAGCAAGTCATCAATAGCATAAAAGTCGGGCTGTTCGTATGGATCCTGGCGGGCAGATTTAATTTTTGTAGCGGTAGCTTTTGCGGCCATAGTTTGGTTATTCATGTGAATGGTTTCAAATTTACACAAGTATTACTAATTCTATGGATAATTCCGCTATCGATTCGTCCTTAACCGAGCAGCTTAAAAAACTTCAACAGAAATATGCCGTAATGGGGCAAGACCTTTCGTCTTACTTAGACGGGTTGCTGTATGCTGATTATTTAACCTATTGGGATTACATTCATCTCGACACGCTGCTCAGTCTTCAAAATCCTAAAACAAAGTTTGCGGATGAAAAAGTTTTTATTGTTTACCATCAGATTACCGAGTTGTACTTTAACCTGATCTTATGGGAATTGGAACAAATCTCCGAGAAGGAAGCACTTACTGAAAAATTTTTTCTGGAGCGGATCGATCGGGTAATCCGGTATTTTCAGTTGCTCGAAAATTCTTTTGCGGTAATGGTGGATGGGATGGAGAAAGATCAGTTTTTAAAATTTCGCATGTCCTTGCTGCCGGCATCAGGGTTTCAGTCAGCACAATACCGGTTAATTGAAATCTGTTGTACCGATATGATTAACCTGGTAAGCCTTGCCAGCCGCGAAGCCTTTCAAGAGTACAGCGACCTGGAGCAGCAAGTAGAGAATTTGTATTGGCGCAGTGGAGCAACCGAGCTCGCATCGGGTAAAAAGACCTTAACCTTGCAGCAGTTCGAAGAAAAGTACCTGAAGGTGTTTAAGGAAACCGGGTTACGGTATCGCAGTAAAAACATCCGAAAACTTTACAGCCAGCATTTTCCAAATTCTGAGGCGGTAAAAGACCGGCTGCGTCAACTGGATCAGCTAGCCAATGTATTGTGGCCAATGGCCCACCTTAAGTCGGCAGCGCGCTATCTAAAACTCGATCCCAACGATATTAAAGCCACCGGTGGCACCAACTGGCAAAAGTATTTACCGCCCCGCTTTCAACGCATTCAGTTCTTTCCCGAGCTGTGGCTACCCCACGAAACCGAGGAGTGGGGTAAAGCGGGCGTGTTGAACGCACTGCAATCGTAATTTTATTTTTCTTTAAATTTGGTTGCTGAAGTTTAATGGCAATGCAACCTCACAAGCTGCTTTTACTGGTTGGTTGTTTTATTCCGGCCGTAGCATTTGGCCAGGCCAAGCGCTATTCCTATCACGATGCCGAAAAGAAGGTGATAAAGGAAGTGTACCAGGTAAAAGATACTGTAAGCAATGTATTGCACGGCCGCTATGTGGCCTACTTTCTAAATGGCAACATCGAATCGAAAGGACAATTTGTAAACAACGAAACTTCGGGGGTATGGGAGTTTTATTACGAAACCGGCAATTTAAAAATGCGGGGTATTCTGCGGCAAAACTCCAACTATGGCTTGTGGGAATATTTTTATGAGAATGGCCAGAAGAGCATGGAAGGAAACATTAACAACCGCTTGCGCGAAGGGGCCTGGAAGATTTTTTATGAAAGCGGAGATCTAAAAGAAGCCGGAAATTATGTAGCCAACAAGCGCACTGGTTTGTGGCGAACCTATTACCAGGATGGCGCGCTGCGAGGCGAAATTGAATACAGCGAAGACCACGGCCGGTACACCGAGTATTATCACTCCGGCAAAATTTTGGCCGAAGGGCCCAAGGTGGGAGTAAAAAGTGCAGGGCATTGGCGCTACTTTTCGGAAGCGGGCATTTTGGAAAGTGAAGGTGAGTATGCAGATGGGAAGCGAAAAGGAATCTGGAAACATTATTATCCATCCGGAAAAATTTCGGCCGAAGGAATGTACGAGTCAGACGAACCGGTGGGCGAGTGGAAGTACTATTTTGAAGATGGAACAATAAGCGCGAGCGGCACCTATGTGGGTGGCAAAAAGCAAGGCTATTGGAGCGCGAATACCCCGGGCGGAAAAAAGAAGAGTGAAGTAACTTACCAGGCTGGCACAGGCGAGTACCGCGAGTACTATGCCTCGGGCAAATTAAAAGTAAAAGGCCAGATTGAAAACGAGCAACACGAAGGTTTGTGGAAATACTTTGCTGAAGATGGCTGGTTGGAGGGCGAGTGCGATTTTACTTCGGGCAAAGGTATTTATAAGGGCTATTACAAATCCGGCTCGCTGCAAACCAAAGGTACCCTGGAAAATGATTTGCGGGTGGGCACGTGGGAGTTATACGAAGAAGACGGAAAGCTTTCGGGTTATTATAAACCGGTTTATGATAATAACACGCTGCGCAATCTTCCGGCAAAGCAACCCGAAGTTGCTCGTACCGAATCCCGCAGAGGCTTTACTTATTTTATTCCCCGCTACCCGGAATACCGGGGCGTAATTATACAAGGCAACCCGGCATTTACCTTTGCCGGCAAATGGCCAATGAGCATTGAGTTTTATAACGAAGAAAGGTTGGGGCATGAGTTTGAATTTGTTGCGTTGCGCGATCCGTTTTTTACTGCCGATAAAAACGTAGCCAAAGACAATGTATTTAGCCGCGGCTATACGATTGCCGTAAAACAAAAATTTTATAATCCCTTAAAAACCGGTATGTGGTATTTTGCGCACGAGGTACGTTTTACCAATGCGGGTTATTTTGCCAATACCGATTTTCCGTTGGTACCCGGTGCCACCTTTACAGCCAGTGCAGCCGAGCAAAAAGCTGAGTATGGTTTATTAGTGGGCATGCGCCTGATGCAGCACAACAATGCCGATGGGTTTACACTCGATGCATTTACAGGGTATGGGTTGGGCTACCGGAGTATTGAAGTAGAACCCCGTTTCGAAAATATTTTCCATTCTTTAAATCAAAATAAGTTTACCCAAACATTCAGGCTGGGTATTGTATTTGGCTATTCGCTTTCGTTTGGAGGAAGGCGGTGATTGGCTGGATTTTAATATCAAATTATCGGGTTTACCTTTGCAATGCTGAGAGGGTAACTTCCTTTCCCGAAGTATGCAAAAGGTTATTGAACTGCAACTAAGTCCGCAAGAGGCTTTTGATGAATCAAATTTCAGGGCCGTGCTTCACGGCAAACTTGCCCTTACACCCGAGAGTAGCCTTTTGGCAATTCCGATAAAGCGATCGGTTGATGCCCGTGGCAAAAATGTTGTAGTAAGAGTTCAGGTAGCAATTGTTGAAGCGAGCCAAGGCAATCGGTTCAAAAACAATTTTACCTATAAGAATGTGCACCAGGCCCAACAAGTTGTAATTGTAGGGGCCGGCCCGGCCGGGTTGTTTGCAGCCTTGCGCTTGATAGAGGCTGGTGTTAAACCCATTGTTCTTGAGCGCGGCAAAGATGTACAAGCACGCAGACGCGATCTGGCAGCCATCAATAAGCATCAAACCGTAAGCCCGGAATCAAATTATTGTTTTGGTGAAGGTGGTGCCGGTACCTACTCCGATGGCAAACTCTACACCCGCTCCAAAAAACGTGGCGACATCAACCGGATAATGGAAATACTGGTAGCCCATGGCGCTACCGAAGAAATCTTATTCGATGCCCACCCACATATCGGTACCAACAAATTGCCTAAACTGGTTGCCGCGTTGCGCGAAAAGATAGTTGCCTATGGTGGCGAAGTACATTTCAACACCAAAGTAACGGACTTTATTTTGCAAGCGGGCGAAGTGCAAGGTGTGGTACTACAATCGGGGGAAAAGATAAAAGGGGAAGGTGTTATTCTCGCCACGGGCCACTCCGCCCGCGATGTTTATGAATTGCTGAGTAGAAGAAAGGTTCTGATAGAAGCGAAGCCATTTGCATTGGGTGTGCGGGTGGAACATCAGCAAAACCTGATCGATAAGATTCAATATCATTGCGAAACTGATCGGGGCTTGTATTTGCCCGCGTCAGCTTATGCATTGGTGCATCAGGCAATTATAAATGGAAAGGAGCGGGGGGTATTTTCATTTTGTATGTGTCCGGGTGGGTTCATTGTTCCCGCGGCTACAGCACCCGGTGAGATTGTAGTAAATGGGATGAGTCCATCACGCAGAGATTCGCAGTTTGCTAATTCGGGGATTGTAGTAGCCGTTGAGCTAATTGATTTTAAACAGTTTAATAAATACGGTGCGTTGGCAGGTATGTATTTCCAATCGGCAATTGAACAACAAGCTTGCGCGATAGCGGGCGGAACTCAGATAGCACCCGCACAACGTTTAGTTGACTTTACAGAGGGAAAAACCTCCGCGAGTTTGTTAGAGACCTCTTATCAACCCGGCCTTGCATCAATAAACATGAAGGAAATATTACCACCTTTCATTTATTCAGGGTTGAAGCAAGGCTTCCAAGCTTTTGGGCAAAAGATGAAAGGCTATTTTACGAATGATGCTCAGGTGGTGGGTGTGGAGAGCCGCACATCTGCACCCGTTCGCATTCCACGCGATAAAGAAACACTGGAACATATTCAGGTAAAAAAATTGTTTCCCTGTGCAGAGGGTGCCGGCTATGCAGGCGGAATCGTATCCGCAGCCATGGATGGCGAGCGCTGTGCGGAGGCAGCCATAAAAATGTATGTAAAGAAATGAGTAAGAAAACTGTAATAGTGGGAGCTACCACCAACACCAGCCGCTATGCATGGCTTGCGGCCGAAATGTTAACCGAATACAATCATGAAATTGTTCTGGTTGGTATTAAATCGGGCGTGGTGTTGGGGAAAGAAATTCTTCCCATTCAATCGCACCCGTTTATTGAAGCCGTAGATACTATTACTCTTTACATCGGGCCGCAGCATCAGCCCGAACATTACGAGTATCTGCTTAGCCTCAAACCGAAACGGGTAATCTTTAATCCCGGCACCGAGAACCCTGAATTTGAAAAAATGCTTAAAGACTCCGGTGCTGAAGCCTGGCAGGCATGTACGTTGGTGTTGTTACGGAGTGGACAGTATTAGATTTTGCCACTAATGCACGAATAAATAAACACTTCATTCGTGAATTCGTGGTATTATCTCTTGTAATTATCAATCTGCTTCTTCAACAAAAACTGATGAATTGCTTCCACATCTTCTTCGCTTAACGAGTTGCTGAAACTCGCCATACCATTCTCTTTCAAAATTCCTTTCAGCACAATGTTGTTAAACAACAAGTGCTTGGCTTCCGGTAGTTTCGATAAGTCTGGATGTTGTGATAAATGCCTGTCGCCAAAAGCTCCGTGACAAATAAAACAATAGAAGTCATACAGTGCTGCACCTTTTTCAAGTAGCTCGGTTTTAACTACCATGTTTGCGGGTGGAGCTGGTGTTTCAATTTTCATCAACTTCGGTGGAAGCGGAGTTTCACCGCCACCAAGCTTAAATGCCAAAATCTTTCCGGTATTCTGATATTGAAAAGCAACGCCATCAGGTAGGTATGCACTTGTCTCAGCACCTCCATAACCAGCCATCACGGCAATGTATTGCTCGCCATCGATCTCATATGTTGTTGGTGCGGCCATGATACCAATGCCTGTAAAAATTGATTTCAGTTTCTCGCCAGTCTTTGCATCGTGCGCGTTGAAATAACCGGTACGCGTTCCCTGAAAAACAAGTTCTGGTGTACTCATCGTTCCACCATCGGGACCACCATCCGGAAACTTCCATGCAACTTTCTGTGCAATGGGATCCCACGCCAGCAAACTCTCCGAGCGCAATGTATCTTCCGCGCTCTTGATTTGATCGGGCACGTTCTTCATGAACTTGAACATGTTACCGTAATCAAGATTCGTGTTGTCAACATCGGGAAGCCATTTGTAGCCATCAAACGTTTTGAACACCTGCGGCACAGCGCGCTCGGGAATGTAAACCAAACCCGTCTCCGGATTGTACGACATCGGTTGCCATACGTGTCCGCCCCCGAGATATGGCACTACCAACCTTGGTTTGTCTTTATACGATTGGCCGTTTTCTGTCAACACCGGTCTTCCGGTCTTCATATCAACATGGCTCGCCCAGTTCACCTTCGTGTATTTCTCAGCCGAGATCAACTCGCCTGTAGCGCGATCCAACACATAGAAGAATCCATTCTTGGGTGCCGTCATCAAAACTTTGCGTGACTTATCAGCAATCTTTACATCCGCTAACACTAAATTTTGCGTAGCTGTGTAATCCCAAATCTCACCGGGTGTAGTTTGATAATGCCACACCAACCTTCTATCATCCGGATTGATCGCCAGTATCGAAGCGAGATATAGATTATCACCACCGTTCGGACTCCGGAACCAGATCGGGTATGGCGATGCATTGCCTGTACCCACATACAACAAGTTCAACTCCGCATCATAGGCCGATTCGCCCCACGCTGTTCCGCCACCACCGCTCTGCCAGTGCGAGTTCGCATCCCACGTTTTGGAAGCCACTTCCATTTCCGGATGCTCAAAACCATTCTTCGGATCGCCAGGCACAATAAAGAAACGCCACTTCTGTTCACCACTCACCAGATCATAAGCCGTAACATAACCCCGCACGCCAAACTCCGCACCTGAGTTTCCAATCATAACAATATTGCCCGCAACTTGTGGCGGACTCGTAATGGTATAAGCAACGGTTCTGTCCGTAAAAGTATCTACACGCCACAGCACCGCACCAGTTGCGGCATCCAGACAAACTAAGTACCCATCCAACGTGCCTACATAGACTTTTCCTTGCCACACGGCCACACCACGGTTTACCACATCGCAGCATGACCTGCGCGCATAACTCGCATCAACAGGCGGAAGATATTGCCACAAGCCTTTGCCCGTGCGCGCATCAAGCGCATATACCGCGCCCCACGCACCCGATGTGTACATCACACCATCCACCACAATAGGCGTGGCCTCCAACCCGCGCGGAACATTGCCAATGTGTGTGCTGGCATCATACTCCCACGCGAAACCCAACTGCTGCACATTGCTTGTGTTCACCTTGTTCAACGGTGAGTAATGCTGCATTTGCTGATTGCCACCCAACGTAAGCCAATCCTTCGCGTGTTGATTGTTCAACCGTTGCTGGTCAACCCAACCAACTGGATTTTCTTTTGAACAACTCAACGCAATTGCGAGAAACAGAAAAGCAGAAATCTTTTTCATGGGAAAGTGTTAGGTTGTTTAAAGATACTGGAAACTGAAGAATAGAATACTATGAACCTGTCGGTAGGCAAGTTCACGAATGAAATGCAAATAGTCTTTCGATTAAAGATCTACTAGCTACACCAAACAGGAAGTTTGAGCCATGTTGCTGGGGTTGCTAAGACCTAATACTCATACTCAACAAGCATTGTATATAGGGTCGGATCAGCATTATAGGCAGGCATCATATCGCGTTGATTGAATATTTTTTTTGCTTTAATAGTGTTTCCCTGATAAATAGATTCTTCCAATAATCGATCGGTTTCTCCAGTTAATGTTGCGTAAACCCGGTAAAGATTGCCCTCAGCATTATATTCATTTTTAATACAATTCCTGCCTTCTGGCATATGAGTCAGCGGGTTACAAGTTTCCATTAAAAGGTCACCAGAATAAACATTCATTTTAGTAACAATATTGGTAATATAAACTCCATCCCCCCTCCATCGTTCTTCTATTAACCTACCGCTAGTGTCGTAAGTCATTATTGCTGTATAGCTGTAGATGTACCCATTATTTCCCATGTAGAAATTTTGAATACTGTCAGCATTCATATGATTGCTATAGAAATATTCTGCTTTCGTGGTTTCCGATTGTCCCTGAAATGTCTTTACGACTTTCAATTGGGTACCCTCATATTCGTACTCAACTGAGCTGATGGCGTTGATATCTGTATATGCAGCGGTCATCTTGGTTTTTCTATTCAACCCGTCATACTCATATTGAATTTCATAACCAGTGGATGAAAACTTGATGTCGATAAATTGTTCTTTTAAGAGCCGTCCTGAGAGGTCATAAGTATAAAGTTTTTCGGCCTGCTTTTCACCCGTCTCAAGCCTGGTGTATGTTTCTTTCTGGACTATTTGAGCGGCTCGCTTAGACTCTGTTATTTCCTCACAAGAAATGAGCACAATTAATAAACAGATTGAGATGTATAAGGTGAATCTCATAAATTAGTGTCTATTGATGAATTCTTAATGAATCGAACTAAAGATTATAAATATAATGAAAGCCAAATGATGATGCAAACCTTACTTCAAACTCTTGCTCGTGGGGATACAAGCTTGGCACTTGTAGAGACTAACCACAAAAAATAGTCGTACTTTAAAACCAGCAATCTAAGATCAACCTATGAGCTACCAGGAAATAATTGATGAAGTTTATCATGATGTGAAGGATATTGATGACAAGGGAAAACTGGCTACCTACATTCCGGAGTTGGCGCGGGTAAGCCCCCAAAAATTTGGGATTCATATCTCTACGGTTAGCAGACATCAACATGGTATTGGCGATTACGAGGAGCGATTTTCCATTCAGAGTATTTCAAAAGTGCTGGCATTAACGCTGGCCTATAAAATCAAAAAGCAAGACATCTGGAAGCGGGTGGGCATTGAGCCATCGGGCACGGCCTTTAACTCTCTCGTGCAACTTGAGGCCGACAAAGGCATTCCCAGAAATCCATTTATCAATGCCGGGGCTATGGTAATTGCCGATATCCTGGTTACGCATTTAAAAAATCCGAAAAAGGATTTTATTGCCTTCGTTCGAGGCCTCGCGCATAACTCCCGGGTTGATTACAATCAACGCGTGGCTGCCTCAGAAAAATCAGTGGGCTATCGCAATGTGGCGCTTTGTAATTTCATTAAGTCGTTTGACAATATTGATAACAACCCGGCAACTGTGCTCGACTTCTACTTTGATCTTTGTTCTATTGAAATGAGTTGCCAGGAACTTTCTGAAGCTTTTTTGTTTTTAGCCCATGATGGTCGAACGTTAAATGGAACCCAGATTTTAACAAATGCCCAAACGAAAAGAATCAATGCCCTTATGCAGACCTGTGGCTTTTACGATGAGTCCGGTGAGTTTGCCTTTAAAGTTGGGTTGCCAGGGAAGAGTGGAGTAGGAGGCGGCATTATTGCTGTTCATCCGGATAAATACACAATTGCCGTCTGGAGCCCAAGACTAAATGCAAAGGATAATTCGTACAAAAGAGTTCGGGTGCTTGAAAAGTTTACTGTGAAAACGGAGACTTCGATTTTTTAGCGAAGGATCTGATTAGTAAGTATTCAAGACTTGATGCTGTGGGTTCGTGAGGACACAAACCTGGGCAAGGGAAATATGCAGGTGGTTGATCAACTGCTGCAACTGCTACTGATGCTGGTTGTAACCCTGTTGGCCTGGCTGAATGTTCAGCATGAATGGCTACACAAAGCGGTGGCAATAATTATTATAGCAACCCTGACGCTAAGCATTATTGTTGAGTGGAATGTGTGGCTGATTGAGTAGGCCGGAGGGTTTGTAGCGAACAACTAATGAGGAGTAAAGGGAAAACCAGGCGCTGTCAGTTTTAAAATACCTTAGCGGTTTATGGCTTTGTGTTGTGATGGACTTATAGTAAACGCCTTTATACGAGACTACTTTGAAGAAAGTAAAGCTCCATCTATCGTCAGGCTTCATTATGTAAGATAGGAATTGATTAATGAAACAAAAAAACGCCTCAGTCTTCCAAGGCGTTTTGCGATTTCAGTGAAATCAATTTTTACAAACTCCAACCTGCACGGTATTCACGCTTCACAAACTGGTTGGCTTCATCGTAGTTGGTAATCTTCATGTTCTTCGCATCCCACAATAACTTCTTGCGGCCGGTAAAGCCTTTGTCGGTGCGCAGGTTATAACTGCGAATGGCGAGGTTGCCCATTAGCACGGCTTCGGTAAATGGTCCGGCAAATTCAAATGGAGAGCTCAATTGTATCTTTCCATAACCTGCAATGCAGGCATCCACCCATTGCGTATAATGGCCGGCTTCCTGGCCTTCAACACGGGGTAGGGTAGGCTTGGGAAAGGTAAGGTCCTTCATACTCGCAGTTGGCAACAACACCGGCATACGTTCATAGTTAGCCATTAGTTTACCTTTGGTGCCTTCAAAGATGTAACCATTGCCACCGCCATCGCCAAGCTTTTCATCGGGTAGCAATTCATCGGGCCGCTTGGGTAATAAACCGCCATCCATCCACGTAAAGTTGATGTTACCTTTTCCGTCAGTACGTGGAAACTTTAAATGAATAATTGACGATGCCGGGCAGCTATCAGGGTAATCAGCTAATTTGAAAAAGTCGGCCCACGCAGTGGTAGCGCTACATTCTACTTCAGAAGGATAATCGATTGGCAGAATACGGAAGGCGGCATCCATGATGTGGCAACCCATATCGCCCAAGGCCCCGGTGCCAAAGTTCCACCAGCCGCGCCAGTTAAAAGGGTGGTAGGCGGGGTTATAGTCAACGCCATTTACCGGGCCCAACCATAAATCCCAATCCATTTCTTTAGGTACTGCATGCTTGCCGGTGGGGGTTGCAATGCCTTGTGGCCACACGGGGCGGTTCGTCCAGCAGTAAACGGTATGCACATCACCGATTAAACCGGCATCCACCCATTCTTTCGCTACGCGTACATAATCCGCGGAAGCGTATTGATTACCCATTTGCGTTACTACTTTGTATTTCTTTGCAGCTTCGGTTAAGGCACGCGCTTCAAAAATGTTATGCGTAAGCGGCTTTTGTACATACACGTGCTTGCCGCGTTGCATGGCAGCCATAGCCGCCACTGCGTGCGTGTGGTCGGCCGTAGAAACCGATACAGCATCGATGTTTTTCGATTCCTTATCGAGCATCACCCGAAAATCTTTGTAGTATTTCGCTTTCGGAAAATTCTTTTTTGATTCAACGGTTTGGCGTTCGTCCACATCGCACAAAAAAGAAATTTTTGCTTTCGGGTTGCCTTTGGTTTTTCCATCAATACTTCCGGCAAACCCGGTAAGGTCGCTGGTGCCTTTGCCGCCTACTCCAATGCCGGCAATGTAGAGGGTATCGCTGGGGGCAATGTAGCCCGGCCCGCCAATTACATAGCGAGGTACAATTGAAACGGCTGCTGCACCGAGTGCGGCCTTCTTCACAAAACTTCTGCGTGAGATCATAATAGGTAGTAAAATGAGAGTTTAAAAATAATTACAAGCTGTAGCCATCGCGGTATGTACGTTTTACAAACTGGTTGGCTTCGTCAAAGTTGGTAATTTTCATATTGGGTCCATCCCAAAGGAGTTTAATGTAACGGCCGGGATAATCGAATTGATCGGGGCGGCCTTCGCGCGGCTTGCGAATATCAAAACTACGCAGGGCAAGATTGCCCATTAAAATACTTTCGGTTAAGGGACCTGCCAACGCAAAGTCTGAACTTAGTTCGGTTTTACCATATCCTGCAATACAACCTTCTACCCATTGCAGGTAGTGTCCGGGTTCGGCACCACCGGCAACACGTTTAATAGTTTGAGGTACGTTTGCTTCTTTGGTGCGGCTGGTTGGTAATAGCTGTGGATTAATTCCATACGTGCCACACATCATCTTTCCTTTGGTGCCAATCATCAGCACCCCGTTGCCACCATCGCCAAACACTTCGTTGGGGCCAAGTTCATCCGGGCGCTCAGGCTGAATGCCGCCATCCATCCAATGAAACTTAATATCGGGTTTGCCATTCGTACCACTAAACTTTAAGGTAATGTGCGATGAGGGCGGGCAGCTTTCGGGAAAGTAGCCGCGTTTAAATTCATCTACATACACACTGCCCACACTTGCTTCCACTTCCGTGGGATAGCCGAGACCCAGTGTGCGGAAAGCGGGTTCAATAATGTGACAGGCCATATCGCCCAAGGCACCGGTGCCATAATCCCACCAGCCACGCCAGTTAAATGGAACTAACTTATCTACATAATCTTTATAAGGTGCAGTCCCGAGCCATAAATCCCAATCTAACTCTTTGGGCACCTCGGCTTTGTTGGCTGACCAGGGAATGCCTTGTGGCCACACGGGCCGGTTGGTCCAGCAATACACGGTGTGCACCTCGCCAATTATGCCGGCCGCATACCATTCGCGCATTTGCCGAACGCCATCGCCCGAGGCGCCCTGGTTGCCCATCTGAGTTACTACTTTGTATTTCTTAGCAGCTTCGGTAAGCATGCGCGCTTCGAAGATGTCGTGCGTTAAGGGTTTTTGCACATATACATGTTTGCCAAGTTTTATGGCAGCCATGGCTTGCACCCCATGCATGTGGTCGGGTGTGGATACCGAAACGGCATCAATGTGTTTGTGCTCGGCATCGAGCATTTTGCGATAGTCTTTGTAGTACTTTGCCTTCGGAAAGTTTTTTACAGAGTTTGCGGCTCGTCTCTCATCCACATCGCACAGGTACGCAATGTTTACATTGGGGCTTTTCGCGAAACTGGAAAGGTCGCTTTGTCCTTTGCCTCCTACGCCTATACCGGCAATCGTAAGTTTATCGCTTGGTGCGATGAAGCCTTTACCTAATACGTGGCGCGGAACAATAGTTACGGCTGCTGCTGCAAGGCCTGCTGTTTTAATAAAAGATCTGCGGGTTGTCATGGTGGAATGTTTCTAGTTACTGGTCTATTGTTTTCCGATAGCTATCGGTTGTTTTGACTAACTTACTAAACTGATTACTGATCACCGATCGAATACCATTACTGGTAACCGATAACTGATTTAACTATCAAACTTCACACTCTCTGCTAAAGTGCGTTCGTCATACTTCATGCCATACTGGTCGAGTACATCTTGCGGAACGCCATCCCATTGGTTGGGTTTGTTGCCCATGTAGCCTAAATCTTTTATTCCTATTTCGCTGGTAAAAAAGCCGCAGGCTGTAAGGTCGCGCATCAGGTTAAAGAAGGCAACGCCCTGCGCCAGTTCGGGTTTTGCCTTTTCAGGATATGCAATTTCATCGATCATTTCAATTTGCTGTGCTGAGCTGCACGATGCAAAGTCTGCATTGAATCGTTTCATGCATTGCAAGTCGAGCCACTTTAGTCCGCCCCGCATGGGAGTTTGGTGCCGCGGCATATCTTTTACGATAAACTCAATAAACTCGGGCACTTTCGCATCGGTTGCTGAACCCGAAGTTTCGTCTTTAGGAATGATAATATCCGCCAGCAGACGGATGGTTTTCATTTCGTGCTCATCGAAAAATGTTTCGCTTAGTAATTTTTGCTCGCGCAATAATTCATCAGGTGTACGATCAATCGTAAACGTTGGCAACTCCGGTGTTTTCTCTTTTGGCGTTTCGCACGATTGACTGATTAGTGCTGTTGCACCAAGTGAACCAACGGCAAGAGTTTTTAAATATTTTCTTCTGTCCATAGACCTCACCCCCAGCCCCTCTCCGGAGGAGAGGGAGGAGGATTTGTTTTATTTTTGATCATTTATTTATTAACAACAACTCTAAAAGTCCCTCTCCATTGGAGAGTGATTTAGGGTGAGGTTAAATATTCTGTTTTTTCAATTCATCAATGATGTATTCACTTGCACGCATCGACAAGGCCAATATGGTCCACGTAGGATTTTTATCGGCTTGCGATACAAAAGGGCCGCCATCAACTACAAAAAGATTTTTTACTTCGTGAGCCTGATTAAATTTATTCACCACTGATTTTTTAGCATCATTTCCCATGCGCGTGGTTCCTACCTCGTGAATAATACGACCTGGGGCCTCCAATCCATAATCATTTTCAGCGCTGCCTTTTCCCCACGTAACCACACCACCCATTTTGTCGATTAGTTCGGCAAAGGTTTCTTTCATGTGTTTGGCTTGCTTCACTTCCTGGTCGCTCCACTTATAGTGAAAGCGCAGTACGGGGATTCCGTATTTATCTACTGTGGTCGGATCGATTTCACAATAGTTGTCCTCACGGGCAATGGCTTCACCGCGGCCAGCCATTCCAAAAGTTGCTCCATAGAAATACCGGTAGTCGTCTTTCAGCGAAGCACCATAACCACCGGCTTCTTTTTTGTTTCCATCGCGACCGGGATACTTACCATTTAAACCTTGCATGCCAAACCCGAATCCATATCCGGGCATACCCATGCCGCCCCAGTATTCTATGTGGTACCCGCGTGCAAAATCCAGCTTTTTATTATCCAACCACCAAGGTGTGTACACATGCATGCCGCCTACACCGTCTTCGTTGTAGCGTTTGCGGCCTATCAGTTTTGGTAAGATACCGCCCATGGAAGCCCCGGTTGAATCATGCAGGTATTTACCCACCACACCGCTTGAGTTGGCCAGGCCATCGGGGAACAGGCTTGATTTTGAATTGAGTAACAAGCGGGCCGACTCGCAAGCGCTGGCGGCCAGTATTACTACTTTGGCGTTTACGGTGTATTCTTGCTTATCGTCTTTGTTTACGAATGAAATGCCCGTTGCTTTTCCCGATGCATCGGTAAGTACCTCGCGGGCCATGGCGTTGGGTATCACATCTACATTACCGGTTTTTAATGCGGGGTTTACAAGTACCGATGACGAAGAGAAATCGCCATACACCGTACACCCGCGGTTGCATTGCGAGCAATAGAAACATGCACCACGCTCGTTATTAATTGGTTTGGTTAAGATGGATAAGCGCGATGGAATTACGGGTATATTAAGTTGAGTGGCTGCTTCTTTAATAAACAATTCGTGTAGGCGAGGTTTTGGTGGTGGAAGAAAAATGCTATCCGGATCATTGGGTAGATTTTCTTTTGAACCAAATACACCAATCAGTTTATCTACCTTATCATAATAGGGTGCAACGTCTTCGTAGCCAATAGGCCAGTCATCGCCCAGGCCGTCAATACTTTTGCGTTTAAAATCTTTTGGCCCAAAGCGCAACGAAATTCTACCCCAGTGATTGGTGCGACCACCCAACATGCGCGAGCGAAACCAATCGAACTTCGTTCCATTTTTGTGGGTATAGGGTTCGCCTTCCAACTCCCAGCCACCATAGGCGGCATCAAAATCTCCGAAGTGGCGATAGGGCGAACTCGCGCCTCTTCGCGGAGACTCCCATGGCCATTTTAATTGGGTAACATTCTTAGCCGGATCGTACAACGGCCCTGCTTCCAGCAGCACCACTTTTATACCGGCATTGGCAAGCACATACGCAGCCATGCCACCACCGGCACCTGAACCTACTATACAAACATCGTAATCCTTGGGAGTTTTTTTGATTTGAAAATCGGCCATACTTTTTCAGTAAGAAAAAGTAAGATGGCCGAAAGGTTTTACAATTCAAAACCAACTTATGCAGTTGGCAGCACAACCTTTTTAAGGTTGCAAATTGTTTTTTTTCGGAACCGGATCGTACCCGCTGGTGCCCCAGGGATGGCAACGGCTAATTCGATTTGCGCCTAATCGGATTCCTTTTATTACTCCCCATTCCTGAATGGCTTCGATGGTGTATTGCGAGCAAGAAGGTGTATGCCGGCAGTGCGCTCCCAGCAAGGGCGAAATTGCGGCCTGATAGAACCGGATGGGAAGGATGAAAAGTTTCTTAAGCATGTTGCTCTTTCAACCGGGCAATTAGCGAAATGGTTCGGGGTTATTCAAACGAATAAGTCATCTCACCGTCTTTTCCATCCTTAACCTGGATGCCCAGTTTTTTAAGATCGTCCCGGATTTTATCCGAAAGCGCAAAGTTCTTATCGGTGCGGGCTTTCTTTCGCAAGTCAATCAACAGGTCGATGGTGCCTTTCAGGGTTCCATCATTTTGCTCTTTCTCTTCCTGCAAGCCCAGCACGGCTTCCATAAACCCGATGTAGGTTTCCTTAAATTCCGCGAAAGCGGTACCGTCAAGCTCCGTTAGTTTCGTATTGCCGGATTTAAGATCGTTAATACGCGCGGCCATTTCAAAAAGCACTGCCAGGGTTTTAGCCGTGTTAAAATCATCGCTCATGGTCTGGTAGCAATCACGGCTCAACCGCACAAATTCAGCACTCGTTTCGGCCTTGCCGGGAGCAGGGCCCGCCTCCATTTTCTTAATTAACCCAAGTGCATTTATAAGTTTTTTATACCCCTTTTCAGCCGCCTGTAGCGCTTCGTTCGAAAAATCGAGTGTGCTGGAGTAGTGCGATTGGAGCATAAAAAAACGAACCGCCATCGGGCCATACCCTTTATCGAGCAACGGGTGCGTGCCAGCAAAGAGCTCGCGGGGCAGAAACGAGTTCCCTAACGACTTGCTCATCTTTTGCCCGTTAACGGTAAGCATGTTGGAGTGCAGCCAGTAGTTAACCGGTGGTTTTCCGGTGGCAGCGGTACCCTGTGCTATCTCACACTCGTGATGTGGAAACTTCAAATCCATACCACCCCCATGAATATCAAATGTTTCACCAAGATATTTTGTACTCATCACTGTACATTCAATATGCCAGCCCGGAAAGCCATCGCCCCAGGGCGAGGGCCAACGCATGATGTGATAGGGTGAAGCTTTTTTCCAAAGTGCAAAGTCAATCTTCTCGCGCTTTTCATCCTGATTTTCAAGGTCGCGGCCGCTCTCCATCAGCTCTTCAATATTGCGCCCGGAGAGAATGCCGTAGTGGTGAGTCTGATTATACTTGCGCACATTAAAATAGACAGAGCCATTTGATACATAGGCTAATCCTTTATCAAGCAGATTTTGAGTAATGTTAATTTGCTCCAGGATGTGGCCTGTAGCGCTGGGCTCGATGCTGGGCGGCAAAATGTTAAACTGGCGCATTACTTCATGAAAGCCTTCGGTGTAATACTTCACCACCTCCATAGGTTCCAGTTGTTCTAGCCGCGCTTTCTTAGCGATTTTATCTTCGCCTGCATCGGCATCGTTCTCGAGGTGGCCCACATCGGTAATATTGCGTACGTACCGAACCTTGTAACCCAAAAACCGGAAGTACCGCGCTACGATATCGAAGGTTAAAAAGGTACGCACATTACCCAGGTGCACATCGTTATAGACCGTAGGCCCACATACGTACATACCTACAAAACCCGGAGTTATGGCTTTAAAGATTTCCTTTTTTCCTGTTAGTGAGTTGGTTAACGATACCGGGTATCTTTCAAACAGCTTCATAAATCAAACTTGCAACCGCGAAAATACGATTAAATACTTACTCGGGCAGGTCGGCCGAATAACCTGTATGCAATAAATAAGAGGCTGCGTTTTCAGAAGTAATTACCTCTAAAGGAAATAAGTATTGGGATTGAAAGGAGCGTTTAAAAAATAAATGATTGGCCAGAATTTGAATTCCAAGCCTGGATTGGCGAAATGGATTTTGGTTAATGATGAAATCAATTTTTCCCGTTTGCAGTAAATTCAAGTTAGCTTCGATGAGATCATAACCCACAACCTGAATTGCAGGATTGATTGATTTAATAATAGGAGCAACCTGGTAAGCTTTGGAGGTGCTTATCAATACTCCTGCGGGTTGGTTGCTACCAATAATCTCAGCAACGGCTTTTTCAAAATTCTTTCCTGGCTGGTGATCGATAGTAATCGAAATTGACTGGTTCGATAATCCGGTTTCAGTAAGGTAGTCGGTAAATCCTCGTTCTTTCTCTTTAAGGTGAAAAGCATTTTGGAGCGATTCGTCAATATGAAGAATGACGTAGCAATTAGCCATTTGTATTTTTTGAAAAAGCAATTGCGCCCCAAGGCGGCCACTCTTGTATAAATCCTGGCCAATAAATGCAATCGACTGGCTTTCAGCGATATTGGTATTAACGAAAACAAATGGAACTGCGGCTTGCTGCAAGTCTTTAAGAAAAGATATGGCTGTATTAAAGAAGAGCGGTGCTACTAACACACCGTCTGGTTTTGTTCGGATTATTTCCAAGGCAGCTTTCTGAAACGACTCTTTGCTATTCAGGTCGAAGAAGTGGTTCTCCAATTCAATTTTCAGGCTCAGTTGTGTTAGCTGATGCTGCGCAGACAACATACCATCGTACGACTGTTTCCAGAACGGATCCATTTGCGGGTCGGGTAGGAGTACAGCAAGTGTATATATCTTACTGTTTCCAAGTGTTCGGGCAATCAAGTTGGGCTTGTAATTGCTTTTGGCAAGCACCCGGTTAACCTTTTCGGTGGCTAGTTTCGAAACGTTACCCCTTTTGTGGAGCACCCGATCTACGGTTCCTTGCGAAACACCCGCAAGTTGGGCTATATCTTTAATCCGAATATTCTTTGGTTTCAAAATGAGGCGTTGTTTTTATGAAAAACGTAAATCTTAAAAAGGCTAATTAAGGATACGTAAAATCCAGACAATTTTTACTGTGTGCGAGCACAGTTATTTTAACCGGCTAATTGTCGTTAGGACTATAACCTTGCCCAAAAAATGCGAGCAAACAAATTTTGCAAACGAAACCGCAATCGATTGATATAATTTTTTAGGCAGATTTTCGAATATGTTTGGTTAATAATTATATTTTGTTTCGCAATTGGTGTTCAAACGAAAGTTTGGCATTGATTGAAAAACACAAACAAAAACCCTAAACTATCTAAAACATGATGAGAAATCTTTACAGAAAGCTCACGTTGATGCTTTGTTTTCTGCTAACGATTGCATCGGCAATGGCTCAGGAAAGAACCATTTCCGGAACAATCACAGATGAATCCGGGTCAGGAATGCCCGGAGTGAACGTCCTTATTAAAGGATCCTCGGTAGGTACCGTGTCAGACGGAAACGGAAATTTCAGAATTAGTATCCCTAATGACCAGGCAGTACTGGTTGTTTCGTTTGTGGGTTACGCTACCTCTGAAATTCAGGTTGGATCACGCTCGGTTGTTAACATTCAATTGGCACCCGATGTTCAGACTCTAACTGAACTTGTTGTAACGGGGTATTCCGTTGACAAAAGACGGGAATTAACCGGATCGGTTTCTACCGTAAAAGCAAAAGAGTTAACTATTGCTCCAACCGGTAACGTAGAACAAATGTTACAAGGACGCGTAGCTGGTGTAACCGTTATCACCAACGGGCAACCGGGAACTTCAAGCCAGATTCGTGTTCGCGGGTTTGGTTCTTTTGGCGGTAATAATCCATTATATATTGTGGATGGGGTACCAACAGAAGCCGTTGGCTTCATTAACCCAGACGACATTGAAAGTGTAACGGTTCTTAAAGATGCGGCTGCGGCATCTATTTATGGTGCGCGGGCTGCCAGTGGTGTAATTATCTACACCACCAAAAAAGGAACTAAAGGCGGCTCGGGTCGTAAAGTAAATGTAACGTATGATCAAATGTTCGGGGTAACAAATCCAGGCAAAGGTCAGGAGATGCTTAATCCTCAGCAATTTGCTGAATGGACCTGGAATGCACAGCGCAACACGGAAGACGCTGTTGCTCGGTCTGAGAACAGAGCTCCTAATTATGCTCAACGATTTACAACTTTTAATCATCCGCAGTTTGGTACCGGGCTTACTCCGGTAATACCAGATTGGTTGCGGGTTGGTGGTCAGAATGGCGCGGCAGTGCAAGCTTCCGGTGTTCCTGTTGACCTAAATGCTCAAAAATTATTATACAATGTGGATCCTCGTCTCGGATCAATTTATAACGTTTTTGCAGCCAATAAAGCAGGCACAGACTGGTATAAAGAGATAACACGCAACGCTCCAGTTATTCGGCAAACACTGGGCATTAGCGGAGGTGGAGAATCACACAGATTCTATGTTGGCCTAAGCGGTCAGGATCAAAAAGGTATTTTGTTAAATCAATCCTTTAAGCGTTATGCAATTAGGGCTAACGCTGAATTTGATGTTAAGAAAACTTTTCGGGTTGGTATAAATACCCAATTTACTTATAATCAGACACTAGGCCTTTTAGGTGATGGAGGCGGGATTGGCAGCGCGGATGATGAAAATGATATTTTATCAGCTTTCCGGATGCCCACAATTATTCCGGTTTATAATGCCTTCGGAGGCTATGCTGGAACCGCAGCAGGCGGCTTTAATAATCCACGCAATCCGGTTGCGACTCGCGATGGAATGAAGAACGATCGTAGTTTTAATGGTTCTGGCTTTGGAAATGTGTATGCGGAATGGGATCTAATACCGGGCTTAACTGCACGTACCAGTATTGGAGGCAGCTATTCAAGCTACAACTATCGATCTTACGGCAGATGGCAATATGAAAACTCCGAGAATAATTCAGCCTTTAGTTTCAGTCAAGGAAATGGCTATAACTATGGATGGACATTCACGAATACACTTAACTATAGAAAAACTATTGACATACATAGTATAGATGTGCTGGTGGGACAAGAAGCTTTAAATACTGGCGCAGGCTGGGATTTGAGTGCTTCGGGTTTAAATCCATTTTCCTGGGATCCAAATTTTGTAAACTTATCTCAAACTGGATCACGCGTTGTAAACAGCTCGCAATACAAGGGTGTGAATTTTTATTCCCTTTTTGGTAGAGTTAATTACAGCTTGAAAGAAAAATATATTCTTAGTGCGGTGGTGAGAAGGGATGGATCAAGTCGATTTGGAGCAAATAATCGTTTTGGTGTGTTCCCAGCAGTTTCAGTAGCATGGAGAATTTCGGATGAGGCCTTTATGGATGCACTGCCCTTTGTTAGTGATTTGAAAATACGCGGAGGATATGGGGCTATGGGTAACTCAAATAACGTGGCGCCTGCCAATCAGTATTTCCTTTATGGCGGCTCGTTAGGTGCGTCATCCTATGATATTGGTGGCTCCAATAACTCAGCTACCCAAGGTTTTTACAGAACCCGAATTGGTAATGTTGATGCCAAGTGGGAAACTAGTGTTACCAAGAACATCGGTTTCGATGGAAATCTTTTCGATGGTAGGCTAGATATAATTCTTGATTTTTGGGAAAAGGATACCAAGGACTTGTTACTACAGGTGCCAATTACCGCAACTGCTGGACCTAACGCAGAAGCTCCTGCTAGAAATGTTGCCAGAATGCTTAACCGCGGCCTTGATATTGCTGTAACAGGAAAGGGAAAGATAGCAGGCGGTTTAACTTATGAGGCAACCCTGAACGGAAGCTTCTTAAAGAATGAGATCACTCAAGTTGTCCCTGGTTTAACCTATTTAACAACGGTAAACCCAGGATACAGAGGTATAAATCCTATCCGAAATGGAATTGGACAACCCATTTCTTCATTTTTCGGATACAAAGTTCAAGGAATATTCCAAACTCAAGAGGAAGTTAATTCATCTCCTGCACAAGCGAATAAGGACATTGGACGCTTCCGGTATGAGGACATTAACAAGGATGGAGTTATTAATGATGCCGACAGGACATTTATCGGAAGCCCGGTACCTAAATTTACTGGTGGCTTTAATTTTATCCTTCGGTATAAAAACTTCGATTTGGAGGCCTATACTTATGTGTCACTCGGAAATAAGATTTTCAATGTTTCGAAATGGTTTACAGACTTCTACCCATCATTTCAAGGTGCTTCAATTAGTGCGCGGGTAAGAGACTCATGGACTCCAAACAATAGAAATGCAACAATTCCTATTTTCGAGTCAGCTTCAAATTTCAGCACGAATACACAATCAAATTCATTTTATGTTGAAGATGGAAGCTATTTGCGGATGCAAAACCTGACACTTGGTTATAACATGCCAAATCAGATTTTAGATAAATTGAAGCTAACAAGAGTTAGGATTTTTGTTTCAACCAACAATTTATTTACAGTAACCAAGTATGGCGGACTTGATCCATCTGTTGGGGGTGCTGCTGATACAAGTTTTGGAATTGATGTTGGAAACTATCCAATAACCAGAAGTTTTACAGGTGGATTTAATATTGGATTTTAATCACTAGATGCAATGAAAAGATTAATTAAAAATTCAAAGAAATGGATTGCAATTGCTGTGATAATGAATCTTGCAATTGTTTATTCGTGCAATGATAGCTTTCTGGACGTTCCTGCAACCGGAGCCTTGGATATCAATCTCTTGGCTACTGGACCAGGAATGGAGGCTGCTCTGATCTCAGCCTACTCTCAGGTTAATGGAAGAGCAAATAGAATGGCAAGTGCCACCAACTGGGTATGGGGAAGTATTCGCGGAGGCGATGCTAATAAAGGAACTGACCCAGGTGATTTTAGTGACATTAATCCTATTCAACTTTACGAGCCAATTCCAACGCAGGGAGTTATTAGTGATTTATACACTGGATCATATGAAGGTGTTGCTAGAGCGAATGCAGTTTTGAAGTTGGCTAATTTGGCTCCTAATGAAACAACCGCCCAGCAAAATCAAATTTTACAAATCCGTGCGCAGGCAAGATTTTTAAGAGCCCATTTTTATTTTCAGTTAAAAAGGTCGTTCAACAATACACCTTACGTTGATGAAACTATTGATGTGTTAGGAGCTGGACTTACACCTGGAATTGAATTGGTGAAAAATGACGTGGATTTGTGGCCAAAAATAGAAGAAGATCTGCAGTTTGCTTATGATAATTTGCCGGTAACTCAGAGCCAGGTAGGTAGAGTTAATAAGTGGGCCGCTGCCGCCTATCTCGCCAAGGTTTTCATGTATCAAAAGAAGTACGCGCAAGCACGAACCTTGTTTAATTTAATGATTAACCCTGATGCCACTGGTAAAGTGGTGACCTCCAATAATAAAACTTGGGGTCTTGTTCCTTATTATGCTAACATCTTCAAAGCCTCAAATGATAACCACGAAGAATCTATTTGGGCTTATCAGGCTGCCGCAAATACGGGGTCAGTAAATAATGCAAACCCAGAGTTTGACTTGAACTGGCCTTACAATACCGGAGCTGATGGTCCGGGTAATTGCTGTGGGTTCTTTCAGCCAAGTTTCGAATTGGCAAATTCATTTCGAACAAGTGCAAGCGGGCTTCCATTGTTAGATGGATCGTATAACACCGGAGCAAATCAGATAGTAACAGATATGGGATTAGAGTCTGATGACCCATTTACGCCAGATGCAGGAAATCTTGATCCAAGAATTGATCACTCTATTGGTCGTAGAGGTATCATGTATCTGGACTGGATGAAATTTCCAGGAAAAAAATGGATTCGCAATCAACCCAATGGCGGTCCTTATTCTCCCAAAAAGTATGTTTATTATAAATCCGACAGGGGGTCTTTGCAAGACAATAGTACCTGGACTCCTGGTTATACTGCCATCAATTATACAATTATTCGGTATGCAGACATTTTGTTAATGGCTGCTGAAGCTGAAATTGAAGATGGTGATCCGGCCCTCGCAAAAGTTTATGTAAATGCAGTAAGAGCTCGTGCCGCTAACTCCGTACTGATGGATGGTGCCGTGCCAGCTGCCAATTATGTAATCAGTCAATATCCTCCAGCTGATACCTGGGCTAAGGATGATGCTACGCGAGAAAAAGTTCGTTTCGAACGTAAGCTGGAATTGTCTGGTGAGGGCCATCGTTTTTACGACTTGGTTCGCTGGGGAGTTGCAAGTACGGTTATACCGGCATATATAAATTACGAAAAAGCAAAATTGCCAGGGGCATTCAATGGTGCGGTGTTTAATGCAGGAAAGGATGACTTATTGCCAATACCTCAAGCTCAGATAGATATATCTGGCCCAACAGTTATTACGCAGAATCCTGGTTTTTAGAAGGTAACTAATTATAAAAAAATAAGGCCAACATAGGTTGGCCTTATTTTTTTTTATAAAATCGGGGATGAAATACAAATTCTTAGCCGGACTTATTTTATGTGTGTGTGTGGTAGGGTGCCAGAAGAAAAGCGATACCCTGTTTCGGTTACTCTCATCGGACGAAAGCCAGGTTTATTTTAATAACGCCATTGCGGAATCAGATACCTTTAACATTTTAACTTACGAATACATTTACAATGGTGGCGGTGTTGCCATTGCAGATTTCAATAACGACTCAATTCCAGATATTTTTTTTACCGGTAACCAGGTTTCCAACAGGTTATACCTCGGAATGGGAAATCTCAAATACGAAGACGTAACTGACAAAAGCGGTTTAACAACTCTCAATCGCTGGAGTTCCGGTGTTTCTGTGGTGGACATTAATAATGATGGCTGGCTTGATCTTCATGTATGCGCCACTGCACAACCCGATCCGGCTTTAAGAAAGGATATGCTGTTTATTAATAAAGGCGTTTCAACGGGTGGCGTGCCAGTTTTTGAAGATGCCGCTGCCTCGTATGGTTTGGATTTTAACGGCCATAGCATCTCTTCTGCCTTTTTTGATTATGATAATGATGGCGACCTCGACTTATACGTTCTGGTAAACGTTAAACTCAATAATGTTCCAACTACATTCCGCGCGAAGATTGAAGATGGTACTTCGGCCAATAACGATAGGCTTTTTAGAAATGATGGCAACGGAAAGTTTACGGATGTAACGTTAGAGGCCGGTATTGTCTATGAAGGCTACGGACTCGGACTCGCCATTCAGGATTTCAACGGAGACGGTTGGCCGGATATTTATGTGAGTAATGATTATTTGAGTAACGACATCCTTTACATCAACCAAAAGAATGGCAAATTCTTAAATGAAACCAGTAAATTTTTAGGACATCAAAGTCAGTTCTCAATGGGTAACGATGCAGCAGACGTAAATAACGATGGATTAGCTGATCTGGTAACATTGGATATGTTGCCAGAAAACAGCGAACGCAAAAAGACGACCATTGGAAATAAGAGTTATCAGAACAATATTAATAACGAGACATTCAATTATCAGTATCAGTATGTTAGAAATATGCTTCAGTTAAATGGTGGTTCTAAATTCAGTGAAATTGGGCAACTGGCCGGTGTGTCTCAAACGGAATGGAGTTGGTCGCCATTATTTGCAGACTACGATAATGATGGGTTAAAGGACTTGACCATCACCAATGGTTTTCCAAAGGACATAACTGATAAGGATTTTGCAAACTTCAGAGCTCGGGTAATTAACATCGCGCCCCCATCGTATATGGTCGATTCGATACCCGTGGTTAAAATCCCAAACTATGCTTTTAAAAATAATGGCGATTTAACCTTTACGGATGTTTCCACAAAGTGGGGACTTAATCAACCGTCCTTTAGCAACGGCTCGGCATTTGCCGATCTTGATAATGATGGTGATCTTGATTATGTAGTAAATAATATTAATTCCACCGCTTTTATATATGAGAATACCTTGATCTCTAAAAAGCCCTCAAAAATAGAGCCTTCGAATTTTTTACGAATTAAGCTTATAGGTTCAGAAGTAAACCGGCAGGGGATTGGTTCAAAACTATACGTGTATGCCAATGGAAAAATGCAGTATTACGAGCATCATTTATCAAGGGGCTTTCTTTCGTCAGTTGATAATACTATTCATTTTGGACTTGGAAATGAAGCAGAAATTGATTCTCTAGTAATAATCTGGCCGGATAATAAAACTCAGCTCCTTAAAAGTTTAAAAGCAAATACAGGTTTGAGCCTGTGGTACTCGAATGCAACATCAATAAAACCTTTTATTGGAGAGTCCAACAAACCATTCGTTAGAAACATAGCGAAAGAAGTTGGAATTTCTTATTTACATAGACAAAACGATATTATTGACTTCAACATTCAACGAACTATCCCTCATAAATTTTCTCAGTCAGGCCCTGCGTTGGCAGTTGGAGATATAAACGGTGACGGCCTGGAAGATCTTTACATTTCTGGTGCTACTGGTTATCCGGGGCAATTTTTAGTGCAAACAAATAATGGAACTTTTCAGGCTGGTCCTACTATTACGGCATCGAATACACTAAACGAAGAAAGAGCTGCTTTGCTTTTTGATTTTGATCAGGATGGAGATTTAGATTTATACATAGGAGTAAGTGGTTTTGAGCCATTGCCAGGTGGTGTGTACACTAACAAACTTTACATTAATGACGGGAAGGGAAACTTCAAAGTCGAAAGCACGTTACCCGCAACTAATCTGGCCACGGCTTGTATTCGGGCAGCTGATTACAACAAAGATGGAAAGTTAGATGTTTTTGTTGGCGGCCGGATTATACCCGGGCAGTATCCAACGCCACCCCGCAATTATCTTTTAAAGAATGAGAAGAATGGTTTTGTGGATGCAACTGAAGCCGATAGCCCGGAGTTGCAAACCTTGGGGCTTGTGTCTGATGCAATATGGACTGATTTTGATAATGACGGTTGGATAGACCTGATTGTAGTCGGGGAATTGATGCCTGTGACATTTTTTAAAAATGAGAACGGTAAACTCAGACCATTCAAGACAGATACGGATAAATACATTGGTTGGTGGAGCAGCATTGTGGGTTCTGATTTCGATGGGGATGGAGATACAGATTATGTAGTTGGAAACTATGGACTAAATAATTCATATCATGTGAGTTCCGAAACCCCAATGCGGGTTTTTGCTAAAGACTTGGATAACAATGGCAGCATTGAAGCGCTGATTTTTTGTTATAGTAAAACACTGGACGGGACCGAGAAATTGTGCCCCGCCCATTTTTGGGACGAGCTGAATCAACAAAGTCCAAGATTTAGGCGACAATTTTCAAAATATAAGAACTTTAGCACAGCAACTTGGGAGACCCTTTTAACAGAGGCAGAAAAAAGAGATGCATACATCGTTGATGTGAATCACCTCTCCTCCAGTTATCTTGAGAATTTAGGAAATGGAAACTTTCGCTTGCACGACCTTCCTGTAGAAGCTCAATTTGCACCTACTACTGGCGTAGTGGTGTCGGATGTAAACAATGACGGTTTTACCGATGTGGTGATAATTGGAAATGATTTTGGCAACGAAGTATTTATTGGAAGGCACGATGCCCAAACCGGGTTAATCTTATTAGGTGATGGTACCGGTAATTTTAAATCGATAACATCAATTAATAGTGGCTTTTCTGTTCCGTACAATGCAAAAGCCCTTGTTAATTTGATGGCGGGTAATCGAGATATTTTTATTGCCTCTCAAAATGGCGATAGCCTTATGGTATTTGAAACCCTTAACAAGAATGAAAACCGGGTGTTTAAACCAGAGCCAACGGATGCCTGGGCAATCCTTTCTTTTAAGGATGGAAAACAACAGAAGGTTGAGTTTTACTATGGCTCTGGATATTTATCACAATCATCAAGAAAATGGAAAGTGCCTAAAGACGCAATGGAACTAAAAGTTTTTAATTTTCTTGGCGAATCGAGGATTATAAAGATTAACGGACCACTGTGATTCTATAAACCAAATAAGTATGCACACAACCAATAAATCCACCCGTAGAAATTTTATTAAGAAACTGACGGGTACAGCATTGACGGCTACCATGGGTGCCAGCGCCCTTGCTGCCGGTAGAACTGAGATTTTACAACCGGGCATGCCTGAGTTCAAAACCTATGGCCCGAACGACCAGGTTAACATTGGCATCATTGGAATGGGTATAATGGGCTTTAGCAATGCCTATTGGTCGTTGCAGGTACCCGGAGTAAAGTTGGTTGCCGTGTGCGATTTATACAGTGGCCGGTTGGAACATGCGCGCGAAGTGTATGGCAAGGATCTGATTGTTACTAAGAATTACAAAGAGATACTCGATCGCAAGGATATTGATGCGGTTATAGTTGCTACGTCCGACCATTGGCACGACCGGATTTCTATCGAGGCAATGAACAAAGGAAAACACGTGTACTGCGAAAAGCCTATGGTACATCGCCTCGATGAAGGTGCGGATGTAATCGCCACACAGAAAAAGACCGGCAAGGTGTTTATTGTAGGGAGTCAACGCGTTAGTTCAATTGTTACGCATAAGACAAAAGAAATCTTCGAGTCCAAAACGATTGGCGACCTGGTAATGGTAGAGACCTGGATGGATCGCCATAGCGCCAATGGTGCCTGGCAATATTCTATTCCCACCGATGCAAATGCTACTACGGTTGATTGGGAAAATTTTCAAGGCGATGCACCCAAGCGCCCTTATGATCCGGTAAGGTTTTTCAGATGGCGGAATTACCAGGATTACGGAACAGGCGTTGCAGGTGATTTGTTTGTGCATTTATTTTCAGCCCTGCATGCGGTAACAAGTTCAAAAGGTCCAAACCGGATTTTAGCCACCGGTGGTTTGCGCTACTGGAAAGATGGCCGCGATGTGCCCGATGTGATAATGGGTTTATATGACTATCCCGAAACAAAGCAACACCCGGCCTTTAACCTGCAAATGCGCGTAAACTTTGTTGATGGCAGCGAGGGCGGGGAAGGCCTGCGACTAATTGGTACCGATGGTGTTATTGATATGGGGTGGAGCTCCGTAAAAGTAAAGCACCATAAAATTCATTCCGAACCTGGCTACGGTGGCTGGGACTCATTTAATACCTTCACCGAAGCGCAGCAGAAAGAGTATGAGAAATGGTACAAGGCGAAATATCCGAAGAAGCCCGGAAGTATTCTGCCTTCCGACCTTGAGTACCTGGCTCCGGAAGACTACAGCGCCAACCTCGATCATCATATAAATTTTTATAAAGGTATTCGCGAAAAGGCGCCCATTGTAGAAGACGCTCTGTTTGGCATGCAGGCGGCCGGCCCGGCTCTTGCCACCAACAAAAGTTATTTCGATAAGGCTATAGTTAAATGGAACCCCGACTTAGCGCAGCTGGCGTAAGCAAGAATTATTCACCAACAAATTTAGGCACTTGTAACTGAGTGCCTATTTTTTTGTTCATCTCGGCAATCAGGTATTTGCAGAGTTCGGGCGAATGAAGTTCTTCGTGCTGATGCATAAAAAAATAAATTCGGTGTATGCCCTGATCTTTCCATTGCTTCATGCGATTTACCCAATCGTCAATACGCGTGTAATCTGTTGGGTGCAGGCCGTTGCCTACAAAACGCAAAAAGGCCTGCGGTGTGCTTAGGCGCATATGCACGCAATCTCTGCGGGCGCTTGCATCGGTTATCACGGCCCCGGCAGCATTCTTCTCCATCATCTCAAACAACTTATCAAACGCTTCGGGGTTCGCATACCAGTCTTTGTGGCGCTGCTCTACAAACAACTCTATGTCGTTGGGCATGGCTTCGATAAATGCTTGTTGAACCTCCAGCGACTTTGGGCCCATTTGCGGATGGGGCATCAGAAATATAGGGCCCAGGTTTTCCTTAAACTCATAAATCGCATCCAGAAATTTATCCACCAACTCTCTGGTTTCTTTTAGCCTTTTAATGTGCGTTATCTGATCTACAAATTTAGGACAGAATTTAAAGCCTTCGCCCACTTTGCTCTTCCAGGTTTTAATTTGTGCTTTAGTAGGCATCCTGTAAAAGGTGGCATTCAACTCAATGCAATTAAAGTGTTTTGCATAATGCGAAAGAAAATCAGCCTGCTTGGTTTTAGGCGGATAGATTTTGCCTACCCAATCGGGCCGACCCCATTTGGCACAGCCTACAAAAAACTGAGTTGCTGCCTTGCTTTTGGATAGTACTTTAGTTGTTGCCGGATGATCGGGCGGCAGGGTAAAGTCAATGCCCGATAAATCAATTTCGGTTTCTACGCGACCAAATTGCATGGCGAAAGGGTTTCAATTTTAAATAACCGATTCAAGTTATCATAAATATTTGTTCAACCGCCCAAATCCAACTTTTTTCGCTCTTACCAGTTTGTTTGCTTGCCACCTGCTTATCGCTACCTTGCATTACCTAAACCATAACCTTTTATGAAGAAGCTTGTCCTTACGCTTTCATTCTTTAGCTGCTGTACAATTCTGTTTGCCCAAACCGAAGTGCAACGGGCTTCTAAACTCAAGGCTGAAGCAGCCCTGGAGGTTGATAAGCTTGCCGTGCTGGGCCAACAGATTAACGATGTACTCTTCAGTTATGCTGAGTTAGGCTTTCAGGAATTTGAAACCTTTACTTACCTCACCACCTTGTTAGAGAAGAACGGGTTTAAAGTGGAACGCGGAATTGCCGGAGTGCCTACCGCATGGATTGCTTCTTGGTCATATGGTTCGGGCAAGCCGGTGCTGGCGTTGGGTTCCGATGTGGATTGTATCCCCAAAGCCTCGCAAAAGCCGGGTGTAGCCTATGCCGATCCGATAGTGTTGGGTGCACCAGGCCATGGCGAAGGTCACAATTCGGGCCAGGCGCTGAATATTATTTCGGCCCTTGCGCTGAAGAAGATAATGGAACGTGAGAAGATTTCAGGAACCATACGACTGTGGCCGGGGGTGGCCGAGGAATTGGTGGGCACAAAAGCCTATTACGTGCGGGCCGGATATTTTAAAGATGTAGATGCTTGTATTTTTACACATGTTGCCAACAACCTGGGTGTAGGCTATGGCGATGCAGGCAACAACGGACTTGTTTCGGTACGCTTTACATTTGAAGGTGCCGCAGCACATGCTGCCGGAGCTCCGTGGCGGGGCAAGAGTGCCCTTGATGCGGTAGAGCTCATGAACATTGGTTGGAATTTCAGACGCGAGCACCTCGAACTTACACAGCGCTCGCACTACGTGATTTCCGATGGGGGCGATCAGCCCAACGTGGTTCCTTCCAAAGCGGCCGTATGGTATTATTTTCGTGAACGAACCTATCCTGGCATTAAGCGTTTGTTCGACATTGGCGTTAAGGTAGCCGAAGGTGCCGCGTTAATGACCGAAACGAAGTTTACTTACGAAGTATTAGGCTCTGCCTGGCCCGGCCATTTCAACAAACCTATAGCCGAAGCCATGTACGAGAATATGAAAGTTGTTGGATTGCCCAAATGGAGCGATGAAGATCAACTGCTTGCCAAGGCAACTCAACTGGAGCTAAAGGCCCCTAAAATTGATGGCCTTGCAACCAAGTTGGATACGTTGGGACTACCCACACCCACCGGTCCGGTAAATGTAATGGGGCGCCAGCTAATGGCCATGGGCGGGGGCTCAGACGATATTGCGGATATCAGTTGGACAGTGCCTACCGTGGTGCTGCGCTATCCTTCCAATATTCCAGGCTTACCGGGCCATCATTGGAGCAATGCCATTTCTATGGCAACACCTATTGCCCACAAAGGCATTGTGTACGGGGCCAAAGCAGAGATAATGACCTTACTGGATATGCTGTTGAAACCCGAACTGTTAGCCAACGCATGGACCTACTATCGCGAAGAGCAAACCAAAGATTTGCAATACACTCCACTGGTAGGCGAAAAAGACAACCCGGCCATTACACTCAATAAAAAGATTATGGAGGAGTATGCGCCTAAGCTGAAACCATTCTACTACAACCCGGCTAAGTATAAAACCTACCTCGAGCAATTAGGAATTACTTACCCTACCGTAAAACCGGAACAAAAAGAGGAATTGAAAAAACTGGAAGAGAAAAAATCAAAGTAAGTGTTTACCGGAATTGTTGAAGCGGTTGGCGAGGTTAAGCAGGTCGGGTCCGAAAACTCGAATGTTATCTTTTGCATTGAAAGTGAAATCAGCACCCAGTTAAAGGTTGATCAGAGTGTAGCACACGATGGTGTTTGCCTTACCGTAACCAAAGTGGAGGGTAGCAGGCATTGGGTTACAGCCGTAAATGAGACCTTGAAAAAATCGAACCTGAGTGGGTGGAATGCCGGTACCCGGGTAAACCTGGAACGCTGCATGGTAGCCAATGGCCGGTTTGATGGCCATATTGTGCAAGGGCATATCGATCAGGTGGGAACCGTAAAGTCAATAAAAGACGAAAACGGCAGCTGGTTGTTTGATTTTGCCTATGATGCTGCCCTGGAAAATGTTACGGTAGAAAAAGGTTCCATTGCGGTTAATGGTGTAAGCTTAACATGTTTTAATAGCAGGGCGGGGGCATTTACAGTGGCGATAATTCCCTACACGTTTGAACACACAGGGTTTGCTAAACTGAAAGTGGGCGATCAGGTTAACCTGGAGTTTGATATTATAGGCAAATATGTGAAGCGCTTGTTACGTAACGGCTAAGCGTGTGCCTTATGCCGTAGCTTGTTTATGCCGGTATCGGGCTATAAGTTTTTGAGCCACGCGGTAACTCAACCAACCACAGGTTAAGCCAATCAAACTACCTACCAGAATATCACCCGGAAAATGCACGCCCAAATAAATACGGGTATAAGTCATTACGGTAGCCCAAATAAAAATTACCCAACTCCACTTTATATGGCTACGCAAGGTTAGCCAAACAAATAGCGCAACGCCAAATGTATTGGCTGCGTGCCCCGATGAGAACCCATACGTACCACCCCGGTACCCATTAACATGGTGCAACAGGCCGTCCAGCGATGGATCGTGCGAAGGCCGCAACCGCTCGAAGAATGGCTTCATAAAAGACGAGGTAATCTGGTCGCAAAGTAATACGGTAAGCGCAGCCCCAATAAGTATAAACCAGCCTTCCTTTTTATAAAATCGAAATACCAGGTATATCAGAAAACCATAAAGCGGAATCCAAAACCACGTTTTCGTAATTAAATACATTACCGGGTCAAGCCAATCAGTATGATAGCTGTTAAGCCAGATCAGCAGCTTTTTATCCCATTCAATCAGTTTATCTAACACGTTTTAAAGGTAAGATTAATCGGGGTAACCCGTTCTTAAAAAACCACTATAAATTGTACCTTGTACCACTCTTTTTGGCTTTACATGTTATGGAAAAATTTGATCTTGTTGTAATCGGGGCCGGCCCCTCCGGCTATGCAGCCGCCATGCGGGCTCTCGATTTTAAAAAACGCACCTTGTTAATTGAAAAGAACCGAGTTGGTGGTGCCGGTGTTACCCATGGTGCGCTCTCTTCAAAAACGTGGTGGGAGTTATCGCGCGAAGCAGCCGCCTTTCGAAAGAATCTGAAGCGGTACAACATTCAGGAACCTTCGGTGAGCTTTAAAGAAATTCAGAGCGAAGTTCGTAAGGCAGTAAACGAACGCCTGGGGTTGCTGGAAGAGCACATGCGCGAGTTAAACGCTTCCAATTATTCCAACCTGCTGCACTATAAAACAGGGCAGGCGCAACTACTATCTCAGCATGAAATTCAAATTGTAAATGGCACCAGCCAGGAAACCGTTTATGCCGAAAATATTATCCTGGCAACCGGAAGCCGCCCCCGGTATTTACCCGAGTTACCCATCGATGAAAAGATTGTGCTTACCAGCGAAGGGATTGAAGACCTGGAAGATTTTCCGGAGAGCATGGTGATAGTAGGAGCCGGGGTAATTGGGTGCGAGTATGCTACCATCTTCAGCGGTTTTGGTCGCACGAAAGTGCACTTGATTGACAAAGGCGATAGAATTTTGCCTTTTGAAGATGAGGATGTAGTGCGGATTGTGGAGCGCAACATGGAAAATAATGGGGTATTGATTCATCGGAACTCGCGGCTGATTGAGATGAAGATTGTAAACAACCGCGTGGAGTACGAGTTGGAATATACCGATGGCAGCCGTAATACCTTTAATGTTGAAAAGGCGCTGGTATCAGTAGGGCGTGTAGCCAATATTGAAGATTTGTGGAGCGACAAAGTGGGGATTAATATTACCAAAAGAGGAATTGATAATAACGATACCCAAACCAATGTAACTAATATTTATGCCGTAGGCGATTTAACAGCCGACATCTCTCTGGTGAATGTGGGTGAGTTGGAGGGGCGGTATGCAGTGGAGCGCATCTTTGGTAAACCCGATCGGAAGCTGGTGTACGAGAACATCAGCACCATTATGTTTTTGAGTCCGGAGGTAGCCGGTGTTGGAATGAATGAAATACAGGCCCGCGAAAAGGGGATAGACTACAAAGTAGTTACCCTGGAATACAGCACCATTAGCCGGGCTATAGCCAAGCGCAACACGCAAGGGTTTATAAAGTTGTTGGTTACGTGCGATGAGCACATGAAAATTTTAGGGATGAAAGTGGTAGGCTTGCATGCAAGCAGTGCCATTCAGGCGGTGGCTGTTCTAATCAGCATGGATAAAGGGATTGAAGAATTGGCGGAGTGTGTACATCCGCACCCCAGCATTACCGAGGGGATTCAGGAGTGTGTGCGAATGTTAATGGGCAAATCGCTGCTGAAGCCGGCTGCGCTGCGCGGCAAATTATCGTGCCGTACCTGTATTAAAGGTGAGTATTGCGATATAATTTTTTAGCCATGTCGCGGATTATACTATTCGGAGTTGCCATTGTAATCCTGGGCTCGTGTTCAATCGAAAAACTGTATTCTGTAAAGCAAACTCAAAAAAATTCTGGTTTTGAACAGGTTAATTTTAACGACCTCTTACAACGCTATATGTACAAACCAGAAGGTACTAATTCCATCGAAGGAGTATATGCCGTTTCGGTAGTGGTGTTGCGCAAAGGCAAGCCATTTCTTTCATCGGTTGAACGTGAAAAAATTGTTGATCGAAAAGAAAACTATGGTACCGTTGCCATTCTACGCGATCCTAACAATGCCAGCCGGGAGTACCTCGAAATTTCGCTTGAGAAAACCCAGCTATCAGCGTATGCAGTGCGTGGAGAGTTTACGAAACTGGCAGAATCAAACTTGTTGATTTACCGCCACTTTGAACCACGCCAACAAGTGATTACCTATACATTTACGTACGATAGTCAAAAGGATATTCTCGAAGGTGTTCGGAAGGAGAATTCGGGAAATTCGGAATTTACCTACACGCTTACCTACGTAAAACTTCATCCCAAGCGCTAATTAATACTCAACCAATACAGCTTTTAGGTTCTTTCGCTTTAAGCGAGGTACCCACGTTTCTGCATTCGGGTACCCAACCGGTATGAGTAAGAAAGGCTTTTCATTAGCCGGGCGTTTCAGAATATCCGATAGAAAGTTCATGGGGCTGGGTGTATGTGTTAAGGCTACCAGTCCGGCATGATGGATGGCCGTTAATAAAAAGCCACAGGCCAGGCCAACAGATTCAGTTACGTAGTAATTATTCTTTTTAGTGCCATCAGGTTTTACTTCGTACGAATGTTTAAAAACAATTATCAGATAGGGAGCAGTTTCAAGAAACGGTTTGTTCCAATCGGTTTGTAATGGCTTAATGGCATCCAGCCATTCTTCACTCATGCGATTTTCATAACTCTCCCGTTCTTCTTTCTCAGCTGCTATCCGGATTTGCTTCTTTAGATTGAGGTCTTTCACAACGCAGAACGTCCACGGTTGCTTGTGTGCACCGGATGGCGCGCTGGAGGCGGCTCGAATAAGATTTCTGATTACTGCGGCCGGCACCGGCTTATCCGAAAACTCCCGCACGGTACGCCTCGCATTAATTTTTTCGAAATAAGTTTTACTGCGCTTCAGCAATTCAGTTTCTGAAAATGATTTGGTTTGAAAGCGTTCAAACTTAAAGCCGTTAACCGTTTTGAATTGGGCCTTCATAAAGAGTAAATTAATTTTTTTGGATATTCAGGAATGCCGGGCTTTCAAAACAGCTATTACATCTTTTAACGTATAACCTTTGGCTGTAAGCAATACCAGGTAATGGTACATTAAGTCCGCTGCTTCGCCTAAAAACAATTCGCGATTATTATCTTTTGCTTCGATAACCAATTCAACGGCTTCTTCACCTACTTTCTGTGCAATTTTGTTGATGCCGGCATCCAGCAATTGATTGGTATAAGAACCAACCTTAGGAGTTGATTTTCTTTTTTGAATGATGTTCTCCAAAAATTCCAAGCCCTCACTTTGGTTCGTCTCATTGAAGCACGTGTCGGTGCCTGTATGGCAAGCCGGGCCATGAGCCTTTACCTTAAAAAGCAGGGTGTCCTGATCGCAATCTTGCGTAACCTCAACCAGCGTAAGAAAGTTGCCCGAAGTTTCGCCTTTGGTCCACAGCCTTTTTTTAGACCTGCTATAGAAGGTAAGTTTTTTTTCGGCAAGGGTTTTAGTAAGCGCTTCGGTATTCATAAAGGCCAGCATGAGTACCTTATTAGTCTGAAAATCCTGCACCACGCAGGGTACAAGTCCGTTCAGTTTATCGAAGTTTACATTCGTGGGGTCGATCATAAAATAATCAGGTTCGTACGGGGATGTTGTAATTTTTAAGGTACGATTTTAAATCCGGAACGGAAAGTTCACCGAAATGAAAAAGCGAGGCTGCCAGCGCTGCATCCGCTTTTCCGAGGGTAAATGCGTGTAGAAAATGTTCTTTGGTTCCGGCCCCACCCGAAGCAATTACCGGAATCTGTAACAACTCGTTAAGCTTGGCCAGCGGATCGGTTGCAAAGCCCTGCCTGGTACCATCGTGATCCATGCTGGTGAACAAAATTTCTCCTGCCCCGCGTTCCTGCCCTTCACGCGCCCAGGAGAAAAGTTTTTTATCGGTGGGCTTGCTGCCTCCATGGGTGTGTACAATCCATTGATTGATAAGCTTGCGGGCGTCAATGGCCAGCACCACGAACTGTGAACCAAAAGCCTTTACCAGTTCATCAATAAGTTGTGGGTTGCGAACAGCTGCAGAGTTAATGCTCACTTTGTCGGCCCCGGCCTCCAATAAGGGCGCTACATCGGCCACCGAACTAATACCACCGCCTACGGTAAAGGGAATGTTTACATGGCGCGCAATTTCGCGCACCAGCGTAGCAAATGTTTTACGGTTTTCGGTAGTGGCGGCAATATCCAGAAACACCAGTTCATCGGCACCCTGGCTTGCATACGATGCTCCCAGTTCTACGGGGTCGCCTGCATCGCGGATATTTACAAAGTTAACACCCTTAACGGTGCGGCCATCTTTTATGTCGAGGCAGGGAATAATTCGCTTGGTAAGCAAGGCAGTGTTGTTAAGAGTTTTGAAAAGCTTTAAGATCGTCCAGCTTTATTTTGCCTTCGTAAATTGCTTTGCCAATTATTACGGCATACACTTTAGCATACTTTAATTCTTTCAGATCGTCCAGGTTGGCCACACCACCGCTGGCTACTACTTTAAGTGCGGGAAAGCGTTTAATCAACTTTTTATACAAACCGATGTTGGGGCCATTCAATGTTCCATCGGTTTCGATGTCGGTACACGTAAGGTATTCCAACCCTTCTTGTTCAAACCTGCTCACCAAATCAAACAATCTGAATTTCGAATCTTCCAACCACCCGTTAATAGCTACATTTTCACCTTTTACATCGGCACTTAAAATAAAATTTTCGGTACCGAATTTCTTTAGCCATTTGCTAAACGTATCAGGGTCTTTTACGGCAAGGCTGCCCACGTTAATTTGATGTACGCCTAACTCAAGCAGTTGCTCAACTTCGGACTCTGTTTTTACGCCTCCTCCAAAATCAACACTTAACGCAGTTTTTTCTTGTATTTCGCGCACCACATCCCAGTTTACCACATGCCCTTCGCGGGCGCCATCCAAATCCACCAAGTGGAGGCAATCCAAATCGGCATCCTGAAATTCCAGCGCTACCTCTACCGGATCTTCCCGATAGATTTTCTTCTTACCAAAGTCGCCTTGCGTAAGCCGAACACACTTACCATCAATAATGTCGATTGCAGGAATGATGCGCATTGCTAATGCTGATTTAGAAATGAAGTTAAAATTTTTTCGCCTGCTTTTGCAGATTTTTCCGGATGAAATTGAACCGCATAAAAATTATCTTTTTTGAGGGCCGCACTAAAAGGCAAGGTATAGTCGGTAATGGCAGCCGTAGCTGCATTTGCCGGCACATAGTAGCTGTGCACAAAATAAACAAACGCTCCGCTTAGCGAATCGGGTATCCAGCTTTGAGTAGGTGTTAGTGAATTCCAACCCATGTGCGGTACCTTTTCGTTGTTGCGCGGCTGAAATCGTTTTACCGTTTGATCAAAAATACCAATGCAGGGCGTGTCATTTTCTTCGGAGTAGGTGCAGAGCAACTGCATGCCCAAACAGATTCCCAACACGGGTTGCTTCAAATCTTTAATTACCAGATCCAACTTTTTGTCTTTCAGATAGCGCATGGTAGTGCTTGCCTCGCCAACGCCTGGAAAAATTACCTTATCGGCTTTCCGGATTTCTTCCGCATTGTCGGTAATGATAAACGGAACATCCAGTCGCTCCAAAGCAAATGCTACTGAACGAATATTGCCTGCGTTGTATTTTATAACAGAGATCATCTTGGGGTTGGTGGGGTTGCTGGCTTCTGGTTGCTGGTTGCTGGTTACTGGTTACTGGTTACTTGTTACTTGTTACTTGTTACTGAATACTGATTACTACTTACTCAAATGCCTAGACTTCTAAATAACTCCCTTCGTACTGGGTAATTCATCATTAAACGGATCTTTTCTTACCGCCATTTTAATTGCTTTGGCAAATGCTTTAAAGATTGATTCAATTTTATGATGCTCGTTGCTTCCCTCGGCTTTTATGTTCAGGTTACAGCGGGCTGCATCCGAAAAAGATTTAAAGAAGTGATAAAACATTTCGGTGGGCATCTCGCCAATTTTTTCCCTTTTAAATTCAGCATCCCACACCAACCAGGGCCGACCACCAAAATCAATGGCCACTTGCGCAAGGCAATCATCCATGGGGAGGCAGAAGCCATAGCGCTCAATACCTTTTTTATCAGCCAAAGCTTTGGCAAAAGCTTCGCCCAAGGCCAAGGCTGTATCTTCAATAGTATGATGTTCGTCAATATGCAAATCGCCTTTTACGGCTATATCCAGATCAATTAATCCATGCCGCGCCAATTGATCCAGCATGTGATCGTAAAATCCTAAGCCTGTACTGATTTTTGATTTGCCGGTACCATTCAGGTTAACAGAGATGGCGATGTCTGTTTCTTTTGTGGTTCTGCGAATGGTTGCCTGGCGTGCCGGAATAATGGCTTCATAAATCTCTCTCCATTTCGTTGTGGTTAGTACACAAGATTCGGTTAATTTTTTTTCCCTTAGGAGTGGTGTGAGCGAACCATCGTTAAGAAGAATACCTTTTGCGCCCAGGTTTTTAGCAAGTTCGATGTCGGTAACCCGATCGCCAATTACAAATGAGTTGGCCAGATCATAATCGTTTTTAAAATATTCGGTAAGCATTCCGACACCCGGTTTACGGGTAGGCTTATTTTCCTGTGGCAGCGAACGGTCCACATGCACGGCAGTGAAATGAATTTCTTCACCAGCCAACGTGTTAATCACAAGATTTTGAACTGGCCAAAAAGTTTCTTCCGGAAAGGAGGCGGTGCCCAGCCCATCCTGGTTGGTAACCATTACTAATTCGTATGCGGTTTCGCGCGCTATGCGCCCCAGCCAGGTAAACACACCAGGTATAAATTTTACTTTACTCAGGCTGTCTATCTGTGGGTCATCGGCTGGCTCAACAATCAATGTACCATCCCGGTCTATAAAAAGTACTTTCTTCATAAGGCGCCAAGTTCGCGGATTAATATTTGATTTTCCTCCAAAGTTCCTACTGTTATTCGCAGGCAGTTATTGCATAGTATTACAGTGGACCGATCGCGTACAATTATTCCCCGGTCAACCAGTTTGTGGTAAACTAAGGCTGCATCTTTAATTTGCACCAGCAAAAAATTGGCGGCCGAAGGATAGACCTGAAGCACGATGGGGATCTTTTGCAATTCATTTTCAAGCCGCGTTCGTTCAGCAATTATCTGCTTAACCCATTCGTTTTTTTGAGCTTCCTGGCTTAGCGCCTCCATGGCCACCTGTTGCGATAATAGACTTATGTTGTAGGGTGGCTTAATCTTATTCAGTACCTGAACAATTTCTTTTGATGCAAAGCAAATTCCCAACCGGATGGCGGCAAGCCCCCAAGCCTTAGACAACGTTTGAAGGATAACCAAATTTGGATATTGGCTGAGATCCGGCACAAAACCCGCGTGCTGTGTGAAGTCAATGTAGGCCTCATCTACAATTACAAGCCCGGTAAAGTCTTTTAGAATTTTCTTTACAGTAGAATCCGATAGCAAATTTCCGGAAGGATTATTCGGACTGCATAAGAAAATTAGTTTTGTGTTGGCATTGCAGGCGGCCAAGGTCTGTGCTGCATCCAGGTCAAACTGATCGGTTAGCGCTACGGACTTTATAGCCACATTGTTGATGTTGGCGCTCACCGAGTACATGCCATACGTAGGCTGGGGGATAACCACATTATCCACTCCGGGTTCGCAGAACGCACGAATCAGTAAGTCGATAGGTTCATCGCTGCCGTTGCCTAGAAAAATATTTTCAACATCAACGTGTTTTATTTTACTGAGTTTAGTCTTGAGTTCGATCTGATGCGGATCGGGGTAGCGATTGTAGCCCGTTGGGTAGGGATTTTCATTCGCATCCAGATAGACTGAAGCTTGCCCCTTAAACTCATCGCGTGCAGACGAATAAGGCTTTAGGTTCAAAACATTTTTTCTTACTAACTGATTTATGTCGAACATACTATGGGTTTCTCTGGTTTCTGGTTTCTTGTCTCTGGTTACTAGCTACTGGTTACTGAATACCAATCACTACGCTAATCCAACCTCACCCTCACCGCTTGTGCATGGGCTTTCAATTGCTCGGCCTCCGCCATGGTTTCCACTATCGGGCCAATAACCTGCAAACCTGCCTTTGTAATTTCTTGTACCGTTATGTATTTGGTAAAGCTTTCAAGCGATACGCCCCCAAATGCTTTGGCAAATCCGTTGGTGGGCAAGGTATGATTGGTGCCGGAGGCATAGTCACCCACAGCCTCAGGTGTAAAGGCACCTAAAAATATGGAGCCGGCATTTACTATCTGGGCTTCAATTTCTTTGTTGTTGCTGGTGTTTAAGATAAGGTGTTCGGGGGCATAGGCATTTACAAATGCTATGAGCGCTGTTTCTGAATCAAACCGAACTGCTAAGCTGTTGCTCAGCGCTTCTTGCGCCAGGTCTTTGCGCGGAAGGCCTTCAAGTTGTTTGTTCACTTCGGCCTGTACTTTATCTAAAATGGTTTGGGTGGTGGCTGTTAGCACTACCTGGCTGTCGGCCCCATGCTCGGCTTGCGAAAGTAAGTCGGCAGCCACATAAGCCGCATTGGCCGCGTCATCGGCAATTACCAACACTTCCGAGGGGCCTGCGGGCATGTCAATGGCAATGCCTTGTTGACTTACAATTTGCTTGGCTTTGGTTACATATTGATTGCCGGGCCCAAAAATTTTACTCACCTGGGGTATGGATTCCGTACCGTAGGCCATGGCTGCAATTGCCTGGGCACCGCCTGCCTTAAATATTTTTGTTATTCCCGTTAACTCGGCAGCAAATAAAATGGCGGCATTGATTGATCCGTTCTTATCAGGAGGCGTGCAGAGTACAACTTCGGTACAGCCGGCTAAACGCGCGGGTATGCCCAGCATTAACACGGTGGAGAATAAAGGTGCTGTTCCGCCTGGAATGTAAATACCAACCTTTTGAATAGGCGTGGCCTTGCGCCAGCAGGTAACACCCGGCATGGTTTCTATTTTTTCAATGCTGCGTTGTTGTGCTGCATGAAAAAGCTCAAGATTTTTTGAAGCTGTAAGAATGGCTGCTTTAAGTTCGGTGCTCAACATTTTTGAGGCGCTGGCAATTTCTGCTTTCGATACCTGCAACGATTCCACCACCGCACCATCAAATTTTTGAGTAAACTCTTTCAGTGCTGCATCGCCCGATTTGCGTACGCGCTCCAGAATATTGGTTACGCTGCTTTCAAGGAAGTCAAGCTCGAGTTGGGGTCTGGTACACAACTGCGGCCACTCGCTTACTGCCGGGTTAACAAGGTACTTCATAATTATAAGATCATTTTTTCGATAGGAATTACCAAAATACCCTCAGCACCAAACGACTTCAACAATCCGATCTTCTCCCAAAAGTCATTCTCGTCCACCACCGAATGCAACGAAGACCAACCTTCGCGACCCAGAGGTAGAATGGTAGGGCTTTTCATCCCCGGTATTACTGAGGTAATTTTTTCAATAGCCGTATTCGGACAGTTGAGCAGAATGTATTTATTGTTTTTGGCTAGCTGCACCGCTTGTATGCGAAACAGCAGTTGCTCTAAAATGTTCTGCTTACTGCTTTCCAGTTGCGGGGTTGCTACCAACACCGCTTCCGATTGCATTACGATCTCAACTTCTTTCAAGCCGTTGCTCAACAGGGTGCTGCCGGTACTTACGATATCGCAGATGGCATCGGCCAGACCAATACCGGGCGCAATTTCTACCGAGCCGCTGATCTCGTGTATCCCGGCTTTAATACCATGCTTTTGTAAAAATTGCTTAACAATAGTAGGGTAGGAGGTGGCGATGTTTTTGCCATGCAGGTATGCGACTCCAGTGTATTCTTCCGAACGGGGAATGGCTATGGATAAGCGGCACTTGGCAAAGTCGAGTCGCTTTATCAGCTGATTTTGCTTTTGTTTTTCAATCCAGATGTTTTCGCCCACAATGCCCGCATCGGCTACGCGGTCTTCAATGTATTGCGGAATATCATCATCCCGAAGAAAAAGTAATTCGATTGGAAAATTTCTAACCTGCGCCTTAAGTTGGTCACGGCCGTTGCTGAATTGCAGCCCGCTTTCTTTTAAAAGCTTTAGCGAGTCTTCTTGCAAGCGGCCTGATTTCTGGATGGCGATTCGGAGTAGTGGGTTCATAATTGTTTGTCTTAAAACAAAAAAGGCTTACCGGTTATTGGCAAGCCTTTTTAATTTCATGTATATGGTTTAATTAAAACAAAGCACTGCCACTCTTGCGGTTTGCATGATGGTGGTGGCCGTGTATGTTTTGTCTGTTGTTCATAATGATGGCTCAAAACAACAGAATTGTTTTTAATTGTCAAAATGGAAACGGAAAGAAAAAATGCCGGCTAACAGGTGTATGGAGTCATTTCGATTAAGAGCCTGAGTTTGAAATCGCAGCCAGAGCCTTTGTGGAAAATCCTGAACGCGTGTTTTCTTAGTTCTAAGTAAGAACTTTATTGCTGAATTTAAACGAAGTATCTCGGTTTCAATTAATGGATCATTCGCCCTGCAGGACTTGCCGAGCTGCTCCCGATTGTAGCTTTAGAAAAGCAGATGAAAAAAGTAACCCTCGTCTGGCGCAGACGAGGGTTAGATCAGAGTAACAAAATTTATTCTACTAAACTCACTTCCCGGGTCTGCGAGGCTGGTGAAATTTCTTCGCCTCCTTTGGCATACACCCGGAAGAAATAGGTTTGACCTGCGGTAAGATTAGTTACAGCATACGTAGTTTCACTCACCTCCAGTTTGTCATAACCTGCCACGATATCTGTAAAACCCGCATCGGTGGCAATCTCCAACAAATACCCATCTGCGCCTTCCACTGCCGACCAGGTAGCGGTGAAGCCTGTAGCGGATATATCCGTAGCTTCGGCTAATTCCGGAGCTTCCAACGTGCTCTCCAAACTTACCTGCTGAGTTTCAGAGGCCGAAGAAATCACATCTCCTTGTTGGGCAAACACGCGTACATAGAAAGTACTGCCTGGTACGAGACCTTCCACAGTAGCTTCTGTGCTCGCAACTATTCTTTTATTGTAGCCATCCAGGTACGTAGTAAACTCGGCATCGGACGCTACATCTAAAAGATATGCATCGGCCCCGGTTACTGCATTCCAGTTAGCAGTAAAACTGGTAGTAGTTACATTGGTAACCGGGTTAATAGTAGGCGTTGCCAAATCAACACCGGGTTCGTCATCCTCTTTACAGGCAGCGACCAAAGCAAAAACGGCCAACCAAACCAACATCTTCACATGTTTCATTTTCTTTTGTGTTAGGTTAAACATAAATTTTACTGGCCTTGGACTCAAAATGTGTGCGTAAGTTTATTGGCAGGCACTATTTAGCGGTAAACAGACTATATCGGGCGGTTAGCATGTTATTAGCATAGGCCCATATATACATAGTGTGGATAATCTTCGTTGAGTGATTCTACAACATGATGGATAATACTACACCCGTGGCCCCGTATATTTACACGATTTTGGAAGTTAATCATGAACAATATAAAGATCTGGCTATTGGGAGCAGTGCTCTTAGCCTCGTGCAACTCCTCTAAAGAAACCCGCCTGCAGCAGTTTTTACTGAAGGGTAACATTGCCCTTAAGGAAGGAAACTTCGAAAAGGCAAGCTATTACTATGGTGAGGCGATAAAAGTTGATGGGTGCTATGCTGATGCCTGGAATAACCTGGGCACCGTTTACTTTAACCAAAAGAATTACCGCCAGGCCCAGCAGCAATACGAAAAAGCGATGGAGTGCAGGCCCAACTTTCTTAATGCACTTATCAATCATGCCAACACCAGTTACGAATTAAAAGAATACTACAAAACCCTTAACGACCTGGATAAAGTGCTTGTGTTAAAACCCGATACGGCACTTGCGTGGTTTACGCAGGGGCTTACCTACACCAAAATGCGTGAGTTTAACAAGGCATTGCGCGCGTTTGGTCGTGCCAAAGCAATTGAACCCACTAACGTAGATGTTCTTGTTAACCAGGCCACCGTTCACTATTACACCAAAAATTTTGATTCAGCCAAGTACCTACTCAGGCAGGCGGTACAACTAAAACCCAACGAACCCAACATTTACAACACGCTTGCGCTGATAGAAACCGAGCAACAAAATTTTACAGAAGCACTGCGGATGGTGGAAGAGGCTTTGACTTTGGAGCCACGCCAACCATTTTACCTTAACAATCGGGGCTTTATTTATTTGAGCTTAAACGAATTAAACAAAGCCGAGCAGGACATCAACACCAGCATTGCCTTGGATCCTTATAACGCGTGGGCGTATCGCAACAAAGGTATTTTGTACTATACACAAAAAGACTATGTAGCAGCCGAACGATTATTTAAGCAGGCTCTGGATACCGACCAATTTGTTGATAAGATTTATTTCTACCTGGGCATGACCTACCTGCAACGAGGTGATGCCGGGTTGGCCTGTGTTGCGTTTAAAAAATCGGAAACGTTGGGCGACCGCATGGTTACCGATGCACAAATCCTAAAGTGCAATAAGAAATAAGTTAAGGTATTTTGTAGTTTTTAGCAGCGTCATCAACAATCAAAACCCAATCCTTCTCGGTAGGAGGCAGAAAGCTTACCGCGCCTACGGAGGACTTAGCTGTAATTCGGAAGGACTTACCTGTGCGTGGGTCAAACCATGTAAAATTTTTTGTTGTACCACTCAGTTTATCCAGATCGATGGTGAGATTGCTTTTACCTGGGAAATAGATCAATGCAAACGAACCGGCTTGATCGCGCAAAGCAATGGCAAGGTCTTTATAATCTTTACCGGCCCCGTTTACAATTAGTGCAGGATCACTAACCCGGTTTGCAAAAGGTCTTGCGAGCATCAGCTTTTTCAGATACTGCATTTGTGTGGCGGCCTCTGCTTTCAGTGCGGGCTTCCACCCAATTACCGTGTCGCCAATATTTATGGGTGCATAAAGTGCGGTATTAAGAAATTGCCACACCTGGTGGTGGCCATAGGTAACACCACAGGCACCCGCGAAAACCGAGCGGTAAATCCGGGCTCGTACATCATAGGCAGAAAAATAGCCACGTTCCGCCCGGCTCCACTTACCATCCCACGGGTTTACCGGATGATCTTCGTAACATGGCTCCATGTCAATAGTGGGCTTTAATGGTTTTAGATTAAGATCGCGCATCACCCAGTCCCAAACTTCCGTTTCGCGGGCACCGTGGCCCGATTGAAATGCGTTCAGATCCAGCCAGCCATCCGCATGAAAGTAGGCGCTGCTGGAAGTGCCTCCCATGGGGTGGTAGGTAATCAAGGCCTCTTTGCCCACTACCGATTCAATGCCCCGGGCCATCGCGCGCCAGATGGCGCGGTCATCAAACTCTTTTTCAACCCCATCCACTTTAAATGTATAAGTGCCGGGACGGTCGCCACCTAAAATCCAGATAATGTTCCAATAGTTCGCGTAGCGTGTAGCCAGGGTTGCGGCATAAACTTCTGCGTTAGCTTCGTTAAATACAACCGGGCCATCGCCCCACATATGGGCTACCTTGTCGCCCCAGGTTGGCAGCAGCCCCACATACATACCTTTAACGGCCATTCTGTTAATGATAAAATCCACATGATCCCAATAGTCGTATTCAGTTTCGTTGGCCGGATTGGCACCCGGAGTAACGGCCAGTTGCGTGGGATCTTCCTCAAGCAACGGTAAATCTCCGTAGCGATTTGGTTCGCGCAAGCCATTTACTTCCGCAAGGGCTACAGCCTGTATCACATTAAATCCTTGTTGCTTTCGTACCTCCAGAAATTCTTCGGCTTCTTCGCGGGTTAGCCGGTGAAATAATTCCCACGCGGTATCGCCTAACCAGAAGAAGGGCCGCCCATCGGTAGTAATCAGGTAGCGCTGATCGGGGCTTACGCGGATTTGAGCAAAGGAAAGATTAAACGCCAACAGACTGAGTAAAAACACATATCGCATGTTTAAGTATTTTTGCTTTGCGGGGTTGTTAAAATTACGAATAAGTTGGTGGAGCCTGCAGAAAAATGGAAATAGATTACGAAGCATTACGAAAGCGGTTAACCTTACCCTTGCCGGGAGCAAGCGCCCATAACCAAATGCGGGCCGAGCCGGTTGGAGCAATTAAACCCCGGTTTGAACATAAAATGCCACCGCGGCCGGGCAGCGTAATGATTTTACTTTACCCGAATGGTAACGATGTGTTGTTTCCATTAACCAAAAGGCCCGATTACCTGGGCACGCACGGTGGACAAATTAGTTTGCCGGGGGGAAAGGCCGAGCCTGGCGAAACTGCAGTTGAGACTGCGTTGCGTGAAACGGAAGAGGAGATAGGCATTAAATCAAATGCCATTGAAATAGTAGGAACGCTATCCGACTTCTTTGTAATTCCAAGCAATTTTTTGGTTACGCCAGTTGTAGCGTTAATGCACGCGCAGCCCGTATTTTCGCCCGACCCGAAAGAAGTAGTAAAAGTATTGCACGGCTCGGTAAGCAAGTTATTGGATGAAGCGGCCATTCGCACCAGAGAAATTCTGGCCGCTAAAGTATTTCCCATGCGCGCACCGCATTTTGAAATAGAGCAGGAGGTAGTGTGGGGCGCTACCGCCATGATTCTGAACGAATTCAGAACTGTATTAAAGGAACTTATTTAAGTGCTTACCGCGCTGCCAGCTTCTGCTGAATAAAATCCGTAAAGCGATATTTTCTTACGGCTTGTGCCGAAAGATGTTTCGCGCCTTGAATTTTACCAATGCAGTCTGAGCTTCCGCAGTGGCATGCAAACGGCCGATCCATATCCCACTCAGCCGAAGGGTAGAAGAAACTGAACTCTTCACCGGCAGCAATGGGTCTTACGGTAACCAGTTCCATCAGGGTAGTATCAAAGAAGCAATTGGGGTTGCAACTGTGGTTGATACATTCCAGGCATTCCGGAAAAAGTTCGATGTGGACATCATCGTTAATCTGCACTGTTAAGTAGTTGGGCTTGGCATAGGTGGCGCGGGCCATAAAGCCAATTACTACTTCGTTTGCTTCAAACGATTTTTTAGAAAACAAAGAGCGAAATCCGGTAACAGCATCCGTTCGAATTTCTGCCACCTCGGTTAAATCGAGGTCAATGGTTTCAATGAAACTCATGGGTGTAGTGGTTAGTGGTTGTAATGAGTTAAAAAAGTAAAAACATGTTAAAGATATAGACAATACTTATAAAGTCAAGCGATGGATGCTTTAATGCGGTATAGATGCTTATCTATAGTAAGCTATCGGTACGAATCAAGTAAAGATGATTTGTTCTATAATTGTTTGAAATACAAGTGAGATACCCCGTTGAATGTATAAACCTCTTGAACTGCGGATAAAAAGAAAGAGCGCCAACTGGTAGCGCTCTTTACTTTCATGTTACAAACCATTACTTCTTTTTCTTGGCTGCCTTCTTAATCGACTTCTTAACTGCCTTTGCTTTTTTTACCACCTTCTTGGCAACCTTCTTCACTACCTTTTTGGCTACCTTCTTAACAGCTTTTTTAGCCACCTTCTTAATCGGCTTCTTAACTGCCTTGGCTTTTTTTACTGCCTTCTTCACCACCTTTTTGGGTGCTTTCTTGGCCGGTGCTTTTTTGGCAGCCGGTTTAGCAACGGCCTTCTTAGGTGTGGCTTGCTTTGCATTAGCTGCAGCTTTAGCTGCGCCCATGGCATTAAGAGCCGAACCAGCCTTAAACCAGGTAATCTGGTTCGCATTGTAGGTATGGTTAACGGTTATCGACTCGCTTGTGCCGTTGCTGTGGCGTATAACAAGGGTTAGCGGTTTATCCGGACTAAAAGAAGTAAGGCCTACAATGTCGAAGGTGTCATCCTCCTGAATTTTAGTATAGTCCTCCTTATTGGCAAATGTTAGCGCCAGCATCCCTTGCTTTTTCAGGTTGGTTTCGTGTATGCGTGCAAATGATTTTACCAGAATAGCACGCACGCCTAAGTGGCGTGGTTCCATGGCAGCATGCTCGCGCGAGGAGCCCTCACCATAGTTTTCATCGCCCACTACAATCGAGCCCAAACCTTGAGCTTTGTATGCACGCTGTACATTCGGCACTTCATCGTACTGCCCGGTAAGGCCATTCTTTACGCTGTTGATCTTTTCATTATAGAAGTTGGTAGCACCAATCAACAGGTTGTTGGAGATATTATCCAGGTGGCCCCGATACTTTAACCATTTACCGGCCATCGAAATGTGGTCGGTTGTACACTTGCCTTTTGCTTTTATTAATAAGCGCAGGCCTTTCAGGTCGGTACCTTCCCACGGTTTGAATGGTGCAAGTAACTGTAAACGATCGGAGGTGGGACTTACTTTAACAATAACACCGCTTCCGTCTTTGGCCGGAGCCTGGTAGCCAGGGTCTTTTACATCGAAGCCTTTTTTAGGTAATTCATCGCCTGTAGGCGGATCGAGTTTTACCTGTTGACCTTGCTCGTTGGTTAACGTATCTGTTATCGGGTTAAAGCCAAGGTCACCGGCAATAGCTAAGGCAGTTACAAGTTCGGGCGAGCCCACAAAGGCAAAGGTGTTAGGGTTGCCATCGTTGCGCGATTGAAAATTACGATTAAAGGAGTGTACGATCGTGTTCTTCTCTTTCCGTTCGGCACCAACCCGGCTCCACATACCAATACATGGGCCACACGCATTTGCAAAAACCTTTGCACCTATTTTGTTAAAAGTTTCAATAAAGCCATCACGCTCAATGGTATAACGCACTTGCTCCGAACCTGGAGTTATAGTGAAAACGGCTTTGGTTTTCAGACCTTTTTCGGCAACCTGCTTAGCCAAACTGGCTGCGCGGGCAATATCTTCGTACGATGAGTTGGTACACGAACCGATCAGTCCTACTTCCACTTTAAGTGGCCAGCCGTTCTTTTCAGCCTCCGATTTTAATTTTGAAATGGGTGTGGCCAGGTCGGGCGTAAACGGGCCATTCAGGTGCGGCTCCAATTCCGAAAGATTGATTTCAATTACCTGATCAAAATACTTCTCGGGATTCGCATATACTTCCGGGTCGGCTGTCAGGTGTTCTTTTATTTTGTCGGCCAGTTGGGCAACTTCGGCACGGCCAGTTGCTATAAGGTAGCGGGCCATGGAATCATCGTATCCAAAGGTAGAAGTAGTGGCACCTATTTCGGCACCCATGTTACAAATGGTGCCTTTGCCGGTACAACTCATAGAGGTAGCGCCTTCGCCAAAGTATTCAACAATGGCACCGGTTCCGCCTTTTACAGTAAGAATGCCGGCTACTTTCAAAATCACATCTTTAGCGGAAGTCCAGCCATTGAGTTTGCCGGTAAGTTTTACACCAATCAGTTTTGGAAATTTCAGTTCCCACGCCATGCCGGCCATAACGTCCACGGCATCGGCCCCGCCTACACCAATGGCCACCATGCCCAGGCCCCCGGCATTAACCGTGTGCGAGTCGGTACCGATCATCATGCCACCCGGAAAGGCGTAGTTTTCCAATACCACCTGGTGGATAATTCCGGCTCCGGGTTTCCAGAAGCCAATTCCATATTTATTCGAAACGGAAGAAAGGAAGTCGAATACTTCTTTGCTTTCGCTGTTGGCCACATTTAAATCGTCTTTGGCACCTACCTTCGCTACAATCAAGTGATCGCAATGCACGGTAGAAGGCACGGCTACCTTAGGCCTGCCTGCCGACATGAACTGTAACAAAGCCATTTGAGCGGTGGCATCTTGCATAGCCACACGGTCGGGCGCGAAATCTACATACGACTTGCCGCGCTCGAAATTCTGCAACTTCTGGTCGGTATGCAGGTGCGCATATAGGATTTTCTCAGACAGGGTAAGGGGCTTACCTACCACTGTGCGTGCTTTTGCAATTCGGCCCGGCATAGCTGCATACAAGGCCTTGATCATGTCTAAATCGAATACCATAAATCGTGTTAGTTTACGAGCCTCTAAAGTAGTAAATATTGATGAAACTCGGATTGTTGACGGTCTATAGTCCTTAGTCTATAGTCCATAGTATTTTAGTTGTTTTCGAAGAACCTCAAACTAACCCTATCGACTTGACCTAAAGACCTAATGGACTTTCTACCATTTACTAAGGACTATTTACTATTGATATAGTTGAGAAACTCGCGCTTGGTATTTTCTTCTTCGAACTTGCCACCAAAAAATGCCGTTCCGGTTTTGCTGTTGGTATCGCCCACACCCCGCGAGGCCACACACATGTGGTTGGCATCCATTACCACACCCACGCTTTCGGTACCCAGTATGCGCTGTAGTTCTTTGCCTATCTGCACGGTAAGCCGTTCCTGCACCTGCGGGCGCTTGGCAAAGTATTGCACTATTCTGTTAATCTTGGAAAGACCTATAACCTTGCCGCTTGAGAAATACGCCACGTGGGCCTTGCCATAGATGGGAACAAAATGGTGTTCGCAGTGGCTGTAAAAGGTAATGTCTTTTTCTACCAGCATCTGATCGTACCGGTACTTGTTTTCGAATAACCGTGCCTGAGGTCTGTTCTTGGGATTCAGACCACTGAACACTTCTTTTACATACATTTTGGCTACTCTTCGGGGCGTGCCTTTCAGGCTGTCGTCTGTTAAATCAAGACCTAAAATCTCCATTATTTCATGAAACCGCCTTTCGATCTGTTCCACTTTTTCATCATCGCTTAAGGTAAAGGCATCCGCGCGCAAGGGCGTATTCCACGAAGTAAGTATGTGGTCATCGTCCTGATCTTCTTCCTGCGATTTAATCGGCCGGATATTCAACGCAATTTCTTTCTGTCTCATACAATTTCACTTTTAAGTCGAACTGGTTGTCAATATGCTGCCGCAGAATCCGCCAGATAACCACTGCTATGTTTTCGGCAGTTGGGTTAAGGTTTTTAAAATAAGCAGTATCTAAATTAAGGTTTTTATGATCGAATTTTTTTACCACATGCTCCTGAATCAAATCGCTCAGCACTTTCATATCAAACACGTAACCTGTTTGAGCATCGGGTATGCCTGTTAGCTTTACTTCCAATTCGTAATTGTGCCCGTGGTAATTCGGGTTGCTACATTTTCCGAATACGGCTGCATTCTTTTCGTCATTCCACTCGGGGTTGAACAACCGGTGGGCGGCATTAAAATGTTCTTTACGGATAACGGCTACTTTCATTAGATGTAATTATAACCCCGTAAGCCGAAAATGGTTCAGAAGATTTTGAAAAGATTAGCCGGTTTTTAAAAACTACTTATCGATCTGTCGTGATAATCGAACACCGGAGTTACTACACCAAGCAGTACTTCGTGGGTATTAAACCGGGTGCCAACCGAATTGTTGGTGGGGAGTTCGAAGATGTAGGCAAACCGCATGGCATTGCCCAGGCGTGCCTGAAAATGGATTCCTAATGCACCAAAGTTGCGGGTAAAGGCGCCTACCGTAATCTTTTCGTTGAAGTTGAAGTTAAAATTCAGATCGACAGAAACCGGAGAGCCACTTACAGCCCGCACCAGCGCTGAGGGTTTGAAGCGTACATTTTCATTAAGAAAAAAGACATACGAGCCAAATACATAAAAGTGTTGCTTATATAACTCAAACTGTTGCCCCGTAGATGAGGCTGTTATTGTGGTAGAGAGCAGGCGAGGCACCGAAGCGCCCAGCATGTATCGATCGCTTTTCAGAATCAAGCCGGCACCCAGGTTGGGCTTACTTAAATTTTCGTTTGCCGAAAAAGCAATATCATCGCGTTGATCGTCTGGTATAGTAAGGGCGTTGTAGTTGGCACGAAAATTAACCATGCCGCCCTGCATCCCAAAGCTTAGCGTACGGTTATCATCCAACGGAAGTTTGTAAGAGAAGGCCGCTTGTACTTCGGTGTTGGTAATAATGCCCAGCTTATCCTGCGAAAGGATTAGCCCTGCACCCACCTTGTTATTAACCAACGAAAGGTGTGAGTTTAAATTAAATGTTTTCGGATTGCCATCGAAGCCACCCCACTGGTTGCGGTAGGTGAGGGTAGCATTAAAATTATTATTTAAGCCGGCATAAGCAGGGTTAAGCAAAATCGGGTTGTTGATGTATTGGGCATATAAAGGATCTTGCTGGGCCCGGGCGGTTAGCGAAGTAATTACCACCAATGCTAAGAGCGTAAAGTATTTCATAGGCGCAAGGTTAAAATCCTTAATCAAGCCATTAAATTAGCAATTTTGTTGATTTAATAAGCTACTAATTACAAGGCTTTTCGGAGCTGTGGAACCATGGAAGATGTAGGCCTCATTATCATTCTGCTTTCTATTGTAACTGCTTTGGCGCAGGTTACCGACCGGGTGCGGATTCCGTACCCGATTTTGTTGGTTTTGGCCGGAATTGGGATTGGATTGGTGCCCGGCCTGCCGCATATTCACTTAAATCCCGATGTAGTATTTCTTATTTTCTTGCCGCCAGTGCTCTATGCTGCGGCCTGGTACACCTCGTGGCCTGATTTCAAAGCCCACATAAGGCCAATTTCGCTGCTGGCAATTGGGTGCGTACTGTTTACCACTGTATTGGTAGCCATGGCTGCACATTATTTCATACCGGGTTTCGATTGGCCCGAGTCGTTTGTGTTGGGCGCAATTATTTCGCCACCGGATGCTGTAGCTGCAACGGCTGCTACCAAAGGTCTTAAAATTCCCAAACGAATAATTACCATACTGGAAGGCGAAAGCCTGGTGAACGATGCTACCGGCCTGATTGCCTATCGGTATGCCATTGCAGCCACCGCTTCGGGTTCGTTTATTTTTTGGTTGGCGGGAATCAATTTTTTTTACGTAGCCAGCCTGGGTGTTGTAGTTGGCCTGGCGGTGGGTTATGTGTTTTATTGGATTCATCGCATTACGCCCGACAACGCAACCACCGACACCACCTTTACACTGTTGGCACCGTACGCCTCGTACCTGATTGCCGAAGAGTTTGAAGCATCTGGTGTGTTGGCGGTAGTAGCGGCTGGTTTGTTTTTAAGTCCGCGCTCATCCGAAATTTTTTCAAATCGCACCCGCCTGCAGGCAACTGCCGTTTGGGATACCATGATTTTTATTCTGAACGGGTTAATCTTCATTCTTATCGGACTGCAATTGCCGATGATCTTTGAAAACCTCGGCAAGTTTTCGATGGGCACTTTGTTGCTCTATGGAACGCTGGTTAGCGCAGTTACCATTGTGGCGCGTATTCTTTGGGTGTTTCCGGGTACGTACCTGCCCCGTTGGTTAAGTAAAGATGTGCGTAACCGCGAGCCTCGGCCAGGTATGCGCCAGGTGGCCATTGTTTCGTGGGCCGGGATGCGGGGCATTGTGTCGTTGGCCGCTGCACTCGCTTTACCTTTAATGATTTCAGATAACACGGCTTTTCCGAACCGCGATCTTATTATCTTTTTAACGTTCTGTGTTATTTTTTCTACCCTGGTAGTGCAGGGCGTGTCGTTGCGAAAGTTGATTCGGCTGTTCCGCATTACAGGCGATGGCGAACACCAGCAAGTGGAGGAACGCACCCGCCTGGCAGTTGCCACACAGGTAATTGAGCATATTGAAGAATCGTATTCGTTGGGATTGAGTGCGGCTGTACTAAGCCAGATAAAAAGCAAATACGAAATCCGGATTCAACGCTTACAAAAAGAACAATCGGCAGAAAAATTAACAGCCGAACAAATCGAAGAGTTTTTGAAAATTCAGTTGGAGCTTATCCGGCACGAACGCAGGTTTGTACTCGACATGCGCAGACAACATTTGATTAACGATGAGATGGTGCGTAAAATTGAATACGAGCTGGACCTGGAAGAAGCCCGGCTTGAGCTGGAACTGGAGAAAGCGGAGTAATCAAAAAAAGAAGCCGCCCCTTAAAGTGTAAGAGGCGGCTCTTGTAATCTTATAATCGAAAGAGAAGTTATAATTTCCGCAACCAGAGATTTCTGAATTGGGTTTTGTTGCCATGATCCTGCAAGGAGATCACATCTTCGCCATGGGCTTCAGGATAGTGATGTAATCCAATGTACAGCGTAAGGCCGTTAATGGTAACGTTATTTTGAATAACCACTCCATTATGCAACACAGTAATCCGCGCAGGATAATCGAGTGAGCCATCGGGCTTAAAGCGAGGTGCCGTGTAAATAATATCGTAGGTGTTCCACTCCAAAGGGCTACGCGTTACATTTACTAAGGGTGCATGGTCTTTGTAAATGCTGCCAGCCTGACCATTGCGGTAAGTTCTGTTATTATAGGAGTCCAGCACCTGCAGTTCGTACCGGTTCTGAAGAAACACTCCGCTATTGCCACGGCCCTGGCCCTCGCTTTCTACTACATCGGGGGCACTCCATTCAACGTGTAACTGGCAGTCGCCAAATTTCAGTTTGGTTTGAATGCCGCCCGAACCGGGCACAACTTCCATGTGATCGTTGTTTACGATTTTCCAGGGGGCCGGTTTGGTAACATCTTTTTGGCTTACCCATTGATCGAGGTTTTTTCCATTGAATAGGATAATGGCATCGGAGGGCGCATCGCCAAGTAGTTTGGCGGGTGTTACTACTTTCACTTCAGGCTCCCAGATTTCAGTCATCTCGGGCTTCATGGGTGCCGGAGAAACTTCTGGTGGTTTACTGGAATATTGCGCGTGGGTAACAATGGCCATGCCCCAAAGTACGAGCGCTGGTAAGGTTAGTTTGGTATTCATATCAAAATGGTTTGTCGTGCGATAATTCAAACTTATCAGAAATCTGGAATTATTGCAGCACCGTTCACCAAAATCAGGCCAACAAAAAAAGGCCCGAAGGCCTCTTTCATAAGTTTCAAGTTCCTTAAAACGTTTAACAGAATTCGTCAAATACTTCTACCAAGTGCTCACCAATCATTTGGGCATTGCGGCCTTCAATGTGGTGGCGCTCTACAAAGTGCACCAACTCGCCATCCTTAAATAATGCAATGGAAGGAGACGAAGGCGGGTATGGTAGCGTGTATTCTCTGGCTTTTGCCACCGCTTCTTTATCCACACCGGCAAATACGGTGGCTAAATGGTTAGGCTTTTTAGCCGAGTGCTGAATAGCCCACTTAATGCCGGGGCGGGCCGCACCGGCTGCACAACCACACACCGAATTAATTACCAGTAGGGTAGTGCCCTTCTGATTTTTTAACTCCTGATCTACATCGGCTGCAGTTTTTAATTCTTTAAAGCCGGCCACGGTCAAATCCTGGCGCATGGGGGCTACAAGTGGTTCGGGATACATATTGATTTGAAATTTAGAATTATGAGTTTAAGATTTAAGATTTAAAATTTAGAGCTATTGTATTCAGAACAGTTTCAGACACTAATCAGTTCAATTCAATTTTTTAATTCGAAATTCTATAAAAATCCAAGTTCCAGTTTGGCGGCTTCACTCATCATATCCTGCGAGTAGGGGGGATCAAACGTTAGCTCCACCTTCACACTACTTACGCCCGGAATTTCTTTCACTTTTTGTTCTACTTCACCCGGAATTACTTCTGCCGATGGGCAGGAAGGCGAGGTAAGTGTCATTTGAATGTACACGTTATTTACCGGAAATACATTGATCTCATAAATCAGCCCCAGCTCATAAACATCTACAGGTATTTCGGGGTCGTAAACGGTTTTTAGTGCGGCAATTACTTTGTCGCGCAAATCACCTTGCGGAATTTCTATGGGCAATTCAGTATGTTGTGTCTGTTCGTTCACCGGGCAAGTTCTGTTTGAGTTTTAAAAGCGAAGGCATATAACTTCATTTGTTTGATCATGGCTGCGAAACCATTGGAACGCTGCGTGCCAATGAAACGTTCCATGCCGATTTTATTCATGAAGTAAAGCTCGGCATTCAGAATGGCTTCTGGTTTTTGATGGTTAAAAATCCGTACCAGCAAACTCACCAGGCCTTTGGTAATAGCGGTGTTGCTATCGGCTTCAAAAACGATTCCGCCATTTTCTAACCGGGCTGTAAGCCAAACTTTCGATTGGCAACCTTTCACCACGTTATCTTCTGTTTTGTCAACTTCTCTCATTGCCGGTAGTTTCTGACCCAGTTCCATGATATAGAATACAGTCATTTCCATATCGCCATCCAGCAACGAGAACTCGCCTATTATTTCGTCTTGAATCTGGTTGATCGACATTACTTAAGGAATTTGATGATTCGTTCAACACCTTCGGCCAGTTGATCAATTTCAGCCTTTGTATTATAAACTGAAAACGATGCTCTCACAGTTCCCTCAATACCAAGCCGATCCATTAAAGGTTGTGTGCAATGGTGACCCGTGCGCACCGCTATGCCGCGCGTATCTAGCATCTGACCAATATCAAAATGGTGGATACCTTCAATCGCAAACGACTGCACACTTACTTTTTTCTTAGCTGTGCCAATCAGTTTAACTCCCTTAATCGCAGATAATTTCTCAACAGCATAAACAAGCAGTTCATGCTCATAAGCCACTATGTTATCTTTACCCAATTCATTAATGAAGTTAACCGCTTCGTTTAAAGCAACTACATCACCAATGTTGGGAGTGCCCGCTTCAAACTTGTAGGGGAGGTCGTTGTAAGTTGTTTTGGTAAATGTTACTTCTTTAATCATTTCGCCACCACCCATATAAGGCGGCATTTTTTCCAACAACTCTCTTTTACCATACAGAATGCCAGTGCCGGTGGGGCCAAACATTTTGTGCGATGAAATGCAGTAGAAATCGCAATCCAGTTCCTGTACATCAATAGGTAAATGAGCAGAAGCCTGTGCGCCATCTATTAGTACAACGGCACCGGCTTCATGTGCTAACTTTATTATTTCTTTTACCGGATTAATGGTGCCCAGGCTGTTAGATGCATGGTTTACGGCCACCACTTTTGGTTTACCCGTAAGTAATTTCCGATACGCATCAAGGTCCAGTTCACCGCTTTCCGTTACCGGGATTACTTTTATACGAGCTTTACGTTCTTCACAAATCAGTTGCCATGGAACAATGTTGGAGTGATGTTCCAGCCCGGAGATGATCACTTCATCGCCTGCATGTAAAAAGGTACGTCCGTACGATGCAGCAACCAGGTTAATACTTTCGGTTACACCTCGGGTAAAGATGATCTCTTCTGAATGCCTGGCGTGAATAAAATTCTGCATCGAAAGCCGCGTGGCTTCATAGGCTTTAGTAGCCCGCTCGGCCAACGTATGAATGCCCCGGTGAATGTTGGCATTATCGTGCTGGTAATAGTGAGTGAGCGCATCAATAACCCGTTGTGGTTTTTGGTTGGTGGCCGCATTATCAAAATATACCAGGGGCTTACCATTTACTAATTGATGCAACACCGGAAATTGAGCCCGGATTTTTTCAACATCAATAGGAGCGGTAAGTACACTCATACCTAAAAGTTCTTTTGTAACCGGTCGGCAATCAATTGATCGAGGTACAATTTCAGCGTTTCGTTTTGGATAGGTTCTAATACTTCGGCTGCGAACGCATAAAGCAACATGGCCTTGGCGTTGGCTTCGGCAATTCCGCGTGAGCGCAGATAGAACAAGGCTTCCTCATCCAATTGGCCTGAAGTACATCCATGCGAACATTTCACATCATCGGCCCAGATTTCAAGTTGAGGCTTGGTGTTGATGGTAGCATGGTCGGAGATAATAATATTGCGGTTGGATTGAAACGCATTTGTCTTTTGTGCATGGGGCCGCACATAAATCTTTCCATTGAAGACTCCTTTGGAATTTCCATCCATTATACCCTTATACATTTCGTTGCTGAATGAGTTGGGCTTTTTATGATCCACCACGGTATGATTATCTGCCAGCGTATTTCCGTTCAGCAGATACAAACCGTAGAAGTGCGATTCGCAATTTTCACCGTCAATTAAAATCCGGAGGTTATTCCGGATCAATTGCCCATTCAGCGTAAGCGTAAACGTATTGAGTTTACTGGAAGTGGTTTGATGAATAACAGAATTTGAAACCTGGCAGATTTTGCCCGCATCGTTCTGGATTTTGCAATACTCTAAATGTGCATCGTCTTTTACTACCCATTCTTCCGCGAAGTTGTGGAATACAACCTCGTTGCCAATGGAATCTGATTTTTCGATTACACTTACGGTAGAACCTTTTTCAATAACGGCTAACAAGCGTGTTTGCGAAACTACCTGTTCAGCAGATGCATCATGTAGCTGAAGAATAAACACCGGTTTATTAACGGACGTGCTTTCAGGTACGTGAATAAAAACGCCTTCTTGCCAGGCTGCGGTATTCCAGGCGGCAAAGGCATCTGTTTCATTTTGCAGGTAGTTATTGAAATGCGCTTTGGCTATCGGGTTCTTTAAAAGCGCATCGCTTAATCTTAAAATGGTTATCTCCGATTCGAGGCTAACTACTTTCGAGAGCAGTGGATTAAACCGCCCATTTACCAACACAACCACGTTGGCGTCCAGGCCGGGTAGCAAGTAATCTGCAATCGATGAAAGATTGCTTTCGGGTGTGCTTTTATTCCAGTTAAAATTCTTTTCTAAATGCCGGGTAACAGGAGTGAAGCGGTATTCTTCCTGTTTGGAATCAGGCAATCCGATTTTTTTTAGTTGAGCCAGCGCTTCGGTGCGCAACTCAGCTTCGGCAGTCAGGCTTTTCTGCGCCTCAATAATTTCGGATGTAAGATCGCGTGCGATGGAGGTACTCATTTTCAGGCTACAGTTGCTTCGCTTTTAATCCAATCGTAACCTTTGGCTTCAAGTTCAAGGGCCAGTTCTTTCGAGCCAGACTTTACAATCTTGCCTTTGTAGAGTACGTGTACATAATCGGGCACGATGTAATCCAGCAGGCGCTGGTAGTGCGTAACCACAATGGTTGCATTGTTTTTAGTGCGGAGTTTGTTTACCCCGTTGGCAACAATGCGCAAGGCGTCAATATCTAATCCAGAATCGGTTTCATCCAGAATGGCAAGCTTAGGTTCCAGCATGGCCATTTGAAAAATTTCGTTGCGTTTTTTCTCGCCACCGGAAAAGCCTTCATTTAATGAGCGATTCAAGAGCGATTGATCAATTTCAACCAGCTTCATTTTCTCTTTCATCAATTGCAGGAACGATACAGCATCCAATGCTTGCTGCCCACGATATTCCCGAATCTGGTTAAGCGCAGTCTTCATAAAGTTGATTGTGCTTACGCCCGGAATTTCTACCGGATATTGAAATGCCATAAAGATTCCTTCGCGGGCCCGATCTTCGGGTGATAGCTCCAGCAAGTCTTTTCCAAGAAAATACACTTCGCCACCACTTACTTCATAATCTTCCCTGCCTGAAAGTACCGAGGCCAATGTACTTTTACCGGAGCCGTTCGGTCCCATAATTGCATGTACTTCTCCGGCATTTACCTGCAGGTCAATCCCGTTAAGGATTTGTTTCTCGCCAATTTTTGCTTGTAAGTTCTTTATTGATAACATAGTTCTATTGTTCAAATTATTCACGCAAAGACGCTAAGGCCGCAAAGAGTTTATCCAACGCTTCCTTCCAATGTTAAGGCTAAAAGCTTTTGTGCTTCTACTGCGAACTCCATTGGAAGCTGGTTCAAAACTTCTTTAGCATAACCGTTCACAATTAACGCTACCGCTGATTCTTCATCGATGCCGCGTTGCAAACAGTAGAATATCTGATCTTCGCCAATTTTTGATGTGGTAGCTTCATGTTCGATGCGGGCCGAGTTATTCTCAACATCAATATAAGGGAAGGTGTGTGCACCGCACTGATCGCCCATCAACAACGAGTCACATTGCGAGTGGTTACGGGCGTTGGCAGCACGTTTCATTACATGCACTTGTCCTCGATAGCTATTTTGAGATTTGCCAGCCGAGATGCCTTTGCTCACAATCCGCGAACGCGTGTTTTTACCAATGTGAATCATCTTTGTACCGGTATCGGCTTGCTGATAGTTGTTGGTAACAGCAACCGAATAAAATTCACCTACTGAATAATCACCCTTCAATACACACGATGGATATTTCCAGGTTATGGCCGAGCCGGTTTCTACCTGGGTCCACGAAATCTTGGAATGATCACCAGCACACAAGCCGCGTTTGGTTACAAAGTTGTAAATGCCACCTTTACCTTGCTTATCGCCTGGGTACCAGTTTTGCACCGTAGAGTATTTTATTTCGGCTCCCTTCATGGTATAAAGTTCTACCACGGCTGCATGCAGTTGGTTTTCATCGCGCATGGGCGCAGTGCACCCTTCCAGGTAGCTTACATAAGAACCTTCATCGGCAACAATTAACGTTCTTTCAAACTGGCCGGTGTTGGCCGCATTGATGCGGAAGTAAGTCGAAAGTTCCATCGGGCACCGTACGCCTTTTGGTATGTAGCAGAACGACCCATCGGAAAACACAGCCGAATTGAGTGCTGCAAAATAGTTATCCGTCATCGGCACAACCGAACCGAGGTATTTCTTTACCAACTCCGGATGTTCTTTAACGGCTTCGCTGAAGGAACAGAAAATGATTCCCAGTTCGCTCAGCTTTTCCTTAAACGTAGTTGCCACAGATACACTGTCGATAACGGCATCAACCGCTACACCGGTTAACCTTTTTTGCTCGGTTAAAGAGATGCCCAGTTTTTCAAAAGTCTTGATCAGTTCCGGATCTACCTCTTCCAAACTGGTGGGTTTAACTTTTTGCTTGGGCGCAGAGTAATAAATGATGTCCTGGTAGTTGATGGCAGGGTAGGTTACGTTGGGCCATTTGGGTTCAACCATTTTCTGCCATTGCCGAAAGGCTTTCAGGCGCCATTCCAGCAACCACTCCGGCTCATTTTTTTTAGCTGAAATAAACCGAACGATGTCTTCACTCAACCCTTTGGGGGCTTCATCTGCCTCCAGGTTTACAGTCCAGCCATGCTCGTATTCTTTCGAGGTGATTTCTTCCAGAACCTGATTGCTTTTACTCATCGCAGTCTATTTAGACCAATTTTAAATTGGATACAAAAGTACAACAAAAGTACCCGTTTAAGGTTCTCAAAAGGCTTAAAATTTCTTGAAAATCAGGTTAGTTTAAGATTTCTGTCCAGGCTTTCTTCAAGCGAAATCATGGTTTCAGTTCGCTCTATTCCTTCTACCTGCTGCATTTTGTCGTGTAAAACTTCTTTCAGGTGGCTGGTATCGCGGCAATGAATGCGCACAAACATGCTATAATTGCCTGTGGTGTAGTGAATGTTGGTGATTTCGGGAATGCCTTTAAGTTTGGCTAACACCATTTCGTATAAGGCGCTTTTCTCCAGGTAAATACCTATGAATGCGGTGATGTCGTAGCCCAACTTAGCGTAATTGATTTTGAGTGTTGTTTTCTCCAGAATGCCTGCATCTTCCATTTTATTCATGCGCACGTGAACTGTTCCTTGTGAAACATTTACCCGCTTTGCCACCTCGGTATATGGCCGCTTGGCGTCTTGCATCAGGATCTCGAGGATTCGAAGGTCGGTTTGATCAATTTCAAAATGACGGCTCATACTGATAGTGTTTTTGTAAAATTATCAATAAATATTCTATATTATTAAATTATATCTAAAATTTAGTTCTGTTTGTTGACTTAAAATACCATGTATGCGTTACTTTGTGATATAATTTATAATTCACAAAACGGGACGATGTGAATTGGAGCGAAAAGCTGAGGATGTTCTTTTAAAACAATGTAGGGTGTTGAAACTGGCAGACAAGCCCTCCTGTCTCGGGGGTGGAGAGCAAAGGATAAACGCAAGGTAATGGGTTGACCACTAAAATGTTTTCTTATGCCTTGCAGCTAACTTCTCCGTGGAGGTTCGAACCCTCCCTCTACAGCAACAAGCCTCTCGGTTTATTACCGGGAGGCTTTTTTCGTTTAAATTGAGCCTAACAATCGATTGCCGGTACCACCTTTTTTTTATTTCTTTAGAATTCAATAGAAGCTAAAAAGAGAATCGATGAATTATCCGTGGTATTCAAAATATCCGAAAGGCACACCGCAGCAAATTGGTACACTCGAGTATAACTCGCTCATTGAATTGTTCGAGGTGGCTGCCCAGAAGTATCCGAACCGAATTGCTTTCGAAAACTTTGGAAAGCAAATAACCTTTGCCGAAATAGATGCACGTTCTACTGCCTTTGCAGCCTACTTGCAAAATGAGTTGAATCTAAAAAAGGGTGATCGCGTTGCTATTCAAATGCCCAACCTGATTCAGTTTCCCATTGCATTTATGGGTGTAATTAAAGCCGGGCTCATCGCTGTAAACACCAACCCACTTTACACCCCACGCGAAATGGAACATCAGTTTAACGATGCCGGAGTTTCCGCCATTGTTATTGTAGCCAATTTTGCGCACAACCTCGAACAGATTTTACCTAGATTGAAAAACAAGCCGCAGATTATTCTAACCAGCATGGGCGACATGGTGGGCGGCTTAAAGGGTACCATTCTGAATTTTGTAGTGAAGCATGTAAAGAAAATGGTACCAGCCTTTCGCTTGCCTGAAGCCATTTCTTTTAATGCTGCGCTGACTAAAGGAGCCAATCTAACGTACCAAAAACCACCACTTAACATTGAAGATATTGCCGTGTTGCAGTACACCGGGGGTACCACCGGGATTTCAAAAGGTGCGCAGCTTTCGCATCGCAACCTTATTGCACACAACGCCATGATAACGCATTGGTTCAGACCTATAATGACAGAGGGCCGGCAAGATATTATTATTACCGCATTGCCACTCTACCACATTTTTGCGCTTACGGTAAATGGGTTGTTAATGTACACACAAGGAGTAAAGAGTATTTTAATTACCAATCCGCGCGATATACCCGGTTTTGTAAAAGAGCTGAAGAAGCATCGCTTCTCGGTAATGACCGGAGTTAACACTTTGTTTAACGGACTGCTTAATAATCCCAACTTTAAGGAATGCGATTTCTCTGCTCTAAAGGGTGCTATTGGTGGTGCTATGGCCGTTCAGGATGTTGTTGCCGATAAATGGGAGAAGCTTACCGGGTGCCCGATAATTGAGGGCTATGGCTTAAGCGAAACCTCTCCGGTGTTGTGTTGTAATCCGCTTGATGGAAACCATAAACGCGGCACCATTGGCTTGCCCATGCCCAGCACCGAGATTGGAATTTTTGATGACGATGGCAATCAGTTACCGCAAGGAGAAGTAGGTGAAATCTGTGCCCGCGGCCCGCAGGTAATGCGTGGTTATTGGAACCAAGACAATACGGGGGTGTTCTTTCATAATGAATGGTTTCGCACGGGCGATATTGGTGTTATGGATACAGAGGGCTACTTTAAAATTGTGGATCGCAAAAAAGATATGATTAAAGTTTCTGGCTTTAATGTGTATCCCAACGAAGTAGAGAATGTGCTGGCCGGTAATCCTAAAGTGCTGGAAGTAGCTGCAATTGGTGTACCCGATGCTAAATCGGGCGAGGCTATTAAAGTATTTGTGGTAAAAAAAGACGAATCGCTTACCGAAGAAGAATTAAAACACTACGCGCACGAAAACCTTACCAACTATAAAGTGCCGCGCCATATTGAGTTTAGAAATGAGCTACCGAAAACCAATGTGGGCAAAATTTTAAGACGTGCGTTAAAGGAAGAAGAGAAACAGAAGGCAGCCTAACCATAACATAGTGGCCGGAACCGTAACACAATGGTAGCCTAACCATAACGCTGCACTTACAGTAATATCATTTTTTTGCTCGCAGCATGCGGGCACTAAATGTTTTACTTATAACTCAGGAAGACTACCTGGCCGGCTCGACCTTTTCGGTGAGCTATTTAGCTAAAGGGTTACAACAAAGAGGGCATAAGGTGGTTGTAGTGGCCCGCCCGGATTCCCTGTTGCAAAAACAGGTAGCCGGTACCGGTGTGGTGTTCAAGCCATTAGTTATCCGCTCACGTTTCGATTGGAAAGCCATTGGGCAACTTAAAACGATTGTACTGAAATTTGGAATCCAAATAGTCAATGCGCAATCAAGTAAAGACCGGTATGTAAGTGTGTTGGCCCGATGGGTATTTCGGCTGCCTGTTTTAGTTATTCACACACGCAGGCAGGTTGCTCAAAGTATTGGCGGATTTTTGCAATACTTGTTCTATGTTAACGGCACCGATAGGATTGTTGCCGTTAGCCACGGAGTTAAAAAATCCCTCGTCCGCAAAGGAATCCCTCAAAATCATGTGCAGGTAATTTTTAACGGCACACCCCGCGAAAAATATCAGCTATCTCAACAAGTTACTGAGAATTTAAAAAGTAAGTTAAAAATTACAGCGTCCGATGTGGTAGTAGGCTGCGTATCGCGAAGAAAGAATCAAGAGCAGTTGTTGCTAAGCCTAAACTATTTAAGTTTTCCTGTTACAGTAATTTTTGTAGGTATTGCGGAAGACGATGAACTGCGCGCTTTACGAAAGCAATTAATGTTGCCGCATAAACTACATTATGCAGGTGAGGTGCCCGGAGCAGAGGTGCTTCACTATTTTAAGCTGTTCTCGTGCATGGTGCTTTGTTCCGTAATTGAAGGACTTTCTCAGTCATTGCTGGAGGCTATGTACCTGGGAGTGCCCGTAATTGCTACGGCTGCAGCCGGAAATCTGGATTTGATCGAACATCAGAAAAATGGCCTCCTGTACTCCGATAAAGACTATGCCGGATTGGCCCTGCAAATTCAATCCGCTTTGAATAACCCCGCATTGCGGTCAACAATTATCTCGGGCGGAATTACTACCGCCAGCGATACTTTTTCAATAGACAGAACCTTGCAGCAATACGAAGAGTTTTACGCGCACTTGCTATCTTCGCGGCAGTTTTAACACGGTTGTAATGAAAGTAGTATTTATAGTAGTGGCATGGTGTATTAGTAGCAGCGCCTTTGCCCAACCCACAAGCCAGCCTTCTTTAACGCACTACCCGCAAGAGCAGCACCTTAAAAACGTGCGCCAGTTAACCTTTGGTGGCGATAATGCCGAGGCATATTGGAGTTTTGATGGTAAGAAGGTGAGCTTTCAATCCAACAACAAAGCATGGGGGCTGGCATGCGATCAAATCTTTTACATGCCTGTTGAAGGACTGGATTTACAACAGACCGGCAAGCAACCAACCCGCATAAGTACGGGCTTAGGGCGTACCACCTGTGCATTTTTTATGCCGGGCGATAAACAGATTTTATACGGCTCCACACATTTGGGTGCTAAAGAATGCCCACCCGATCCGGGGCGTGCCCCCGGGGGTAAATATCTTTGGCCGATTTACGATAGCTACGACATTTTTGTAGCAGACCTAAAAGGGAAAGTGAAGAAGCAGTTAACTAAAACACCTGGTTACGATGCCGAAGCCACGGTTTCGCCCCAAGGCGATAAAATTGTTTTTACCTCTACCCGCAATGGCGACCTCGACTTATACATTATGGACATTGATGGAAAAAATGTGAAGCAGATAACGCACGAACTTGGTTACGATGGAGGGGCCTTCTTCTCGCCCGATGGCAAGAAGTTGGTGTTTCGGGCATCGCGGCCAAAAACAGAAGAAGCGAAAAAAGAATACCGGGAATACTTGAAGCAAGGGTTGGTGGCGCCCACCGATATGGAAATTTATACCTGCAATGTAGATGGCACCAACCTGAAGCAAATTACCAACCTGGGCAAAGCAAACTGGGCTCCGTTCTATCATCCATCGGGCAAAAAAATCTTATTTAGCTCTAACCATAAGAGTGCGCGTGGGTTTCAGTTTAATATTTTTATGATGAACGAAGACGGCACCGGTCTGGAACAAATAACGTATGATGGGGTGTTTGATTCGTTTCCCATGTTCTCGCCCGATGGCAAACGGCTTATCTTTTCCAGCAACCGGAACAATGGCGGCAACCACGATACTAATTTGTTTGTTGCCGATTGGGTGGATTAATCCTTAAATACGTTACGCGTTGCTGGTTAAGACCAAACAAGCAACGACCTTCTTAAATAAGATTCTCGATTCCGAAAAATTTCTCCAGAATAATAATAATGGAGAGCACGCCAAGCAAGATAGGAGCAATCCACTTTAGGGTAACGTGCAAGAAAATCCGCACCCTCGATTTCATATAGTGCGCGTTGCCTTGCTCCAGTTCAGCATCCATGCTATGGATACCCCACCTGCGTGAAATGAAGATCGACATTAAGCAGCCACCCACCGTTAAGCAGATATCGCTCATATCGGCAATAAAGGTTAGAAAATCCTGCCCGCGGTAAAAGGGCAAATTATTAAGCGCAGGTATCATACCCTGGCTGATCATACTCGGCAGGCCGCATACAAAGATTATCAAAGCCATTAACCACACCACGCGCTTGCGATTCCATTTTTTCTGATCTACCAGGTAAGCAACGGGTACTTCTAACAAAGAAACCGTAGAAGTTAACGCAGCAAAGCAAACAAGTAAAAAGAAGGAGCCCCCGATTACACGGCCTAGTACCGGCCCCATTTCATAAAAAATTTGTGGTAACACAACAAAGATCAGAGGCGGGCCCGAGGTGCCAATTTCCTGCGGATTGATATTGAGTTTGAAGGCAAGAAAATGAACCAATGGAAACACCATAAGTCCCGAAACAAATGCTACCGAAGTATCGGCAATGGAAATAATTGCAGCCGAAGAAGTAATGTTTTCTTTTTTGTTGAAATAAGAGCCGTAAGTGATTAGCGCGCCCATGCCCAGCGACAATGAAAAGAATGCTTGCTTTAAACCATCTACCAGCGTTTGGATTTTAAGTTCACTAAAATCGGGTATTAAATAGAACTTAACCCCCGAAGAGGCATTGGGCAAGGTAAGGCTGTAGATAATAATGCCAATTAAAATGGCGTAGAGCGAGGGCATCATTATTTTATTGGAAGCTTCGATACCTTTTTGAATTCCTTGCGAAACAATGAGCGCTGTTAGGCACATGAATACAAGTGAGAAAACCAAATTAGAGTTGGCTATGCCACCGAGGCTGCTCAGATCTAAGATGTCGTTTACATATTCGCCAAAGAAGCCCCCAAAACTTTCGTGGTTAAGTAAATCGCCAAAAGAAATATGCAGGAAATATCCAAAAGCCCAACCGGCCACTACATTGTAAAATGAAAGAATTAAAATTCCGGCAAGGATTCCGAACAACCCGAGGTAGCCCCACTTCTTGCCACCCAGTTTAGAGTAGGAACCGTAGGCATCGCTGTTGGCCGCGCGCCCGATCGCGATTTCGCCAACCATAACAGGGTAACACAGTAAGAAGATGCAGCACAAGTAAACCAGCAAAAAGATGGCGCCTCCGTTTTCGCCAGCCAGATAAGGAAACCGCCAAATGTTACCTAATCCAACGGCCGAGCCTGCTGCGGCCAAAATAAATCCAAGTCGTCCGCTAAAGTTACCTCTGTTTGCCATGGTTGGTTTTTTCTGTTTGCGCAAAATAGACCTTAAACTAAAATTATCAAAAAGACGTTTCTTTAGCGGCATGGTGCGTATCTTGGCCATGCAATTTTTGGCGGTCGAAAACCGAAGCGAGATGGAAGAAAAGAAACTGACAACGCAAGAGAAAGCATTACGAACTAATCTGAGCAAAAGTATTTATGGCTCGTTTGCCGAAATTGGTGCCGGGCAGGAGGTTGCCGCAAATTTTTTTAAAGTAGGGGGCGCCTCGGGTACCATTGCCAAAACCATGTCGGCCTACGACATGAAATTCAGCGATGCAATTTACGGTGTGTGCGAGCGCTATGTTTGTGAAGACCGACTTTTGCAAATGCTCAACCACGAGTACCATCTGTTGCCGGAGCGGTTGCCGCATCGCATTGCTTCCACCCGCTTTTTTGCGTTCGCAGATACGGTAGAGATTCTGAATTTTGAACGCACCAACCAAGGCCATGGCTGGATTGGACTGCGGTTTCAACTGAAACCCGAAGGCCCCTACAACGATTGTGTACTCCACGTAAAAATGCTCGATAACGATCCGCTGCAACAGCAAATGTCGTTGGGCATCTTGGGAGTAAACATGATTTACGGGTGTATGTTTATCAAAGACCCGGAAGCGATTATCAATTCACTTTTAGATGGGTTAACTACCCGCAGAATGGAGGTGGATATGTTCCGTCTTAGCGGCCCCGACTTTGCACATGTGGACAACCGGCTAATGGCACTGAAGCTGGTGAAGAACGGGCTTACCAAAGTGGCCATGTTTGGTCCCGATGGTACGGTTATGCAACCATCCGAAGCATTGTACAAGCGCAACGTGTTGGTGCTTCGGGGGCGTTTCAGGCCTGTTACCCACGTTAACGTAGATATGTTACTTTCTTCGCGCAGGCACTTTAAGCGCGAAACCGATGTGGACAAAGCCCGCATGGTAGTGTTAACCGAATTAACCTTAAACGATCTTAGTACCGAAGGCGAAATTGACGAGAAGGATTTTCTTTACCGGGCTGATATTATCTGTTCGCTCGGGCAAACCGTTTTGGTATCGAACTACTTTGAATACTACCGGTTGGTTGATTATTTATCGCGCATAACGCGTGGTAAAAAAATAGGCTTGGTGCTGGGAATTTATGCCTTGCAAAAAATCTTTGAAGAGAAAACCTACGAAAATCTGCGGGGTGGAATTCTGGAGAGTTTTGCACCTTTATTTGGTAATAATATCAAACTCTACATTTACCCTTCGCTACGGCCGGGTTCTAGTCAGTTGTTTACGCTGGCCGATTTTGAAAAGGAATTGCCGCACAACCTGCAGGCATTATTCCGTTACCTGATGGATAACAATAAGTTGGAAGACATAAAGAATGCAAACACAACAAACCTGCATATTATTTCCGATAACGTATTGGCCATGATTCGAAAAGGCGAACCGGGGTGGGAGCAATTTGTGCCTACCAAAGTAAGCGAGGCCATAAAAGAAAATGGATTCTTTGATTATCCGCTGGGCGGCAAACAACTCGAAGCGGTTTCTGTTTAAGATTATAAATTTCCTTGCTTCCGCATTCGTTCAAAATACGACCGTGCTTCCGCTAAAACTTTTGGAGCCAATACAAACCCCGAGATCATGGTAGGGAAGGCCATGAGGGCATACGCTACATCGATGATGTTCATTACATCGGCCATCGATAAAATGGCTCCCAGAACTACGGTAATCAGGTAAAAATAATTGTAATAGTTACCGGCTTTTACGCCTCCTAAAAAACTCATGGCTTTATTACCATAGTAACTGTAGGAGAACAACGAAGTAACGGCAAAGAAAAATCCGCAAAGCAATAACAGGTACTTGCCGGGTAATCCCAACGAACTTTCGAAGGCCGAAGCGGTAAGCGTTACACCGTTTGCTCCCGTAGTTTGCCAAACCCCCGTAGTTAATATTGCCAACGCAGTAAGCGTACAAACCAACAGGGTATCAATTGCAGGGCTCAGCATCGAAACCAGACCTTCGCGAATGGGTTCGGCACTTTTAGAAGCTCCCAGCGCCATGGGGGCCGTGCCGATGCCGGCTTCATTCGAAAATGAAGCCCTGCGAACCCCGGCTACAATCAGGCCTCCCACAATACCGCCCAATGCCGGCTCGCCCCGGTAATGGTCGGCAGAAAATGCATCGGTAATAACCATCCACAGGTAATGTGGTACCGAACTTATGTTGATGATAAGAATTGTAATTACTGAAAAGAAGTAAATGAGGATCATTAAGGGTACCATTTTGCCGGCCCATTTACCAATGCGCTGGATACCGCCAATAATTACCACTCCGGAAATAAGCATGAGCACCACGCCAATTACAAACTTGGGTGTGGAAATAGTAAAGCCGACAAACTGAAAGGTTGCGGCCTTTATACTTTCAGAGGTAATGCCAATATCAATAATTACCTGCGTAAGTTGGTTTGCTTGAAAGATAGGCAAGCAACCAATCATGGCGCAAACACTGAACAACACCGCCAACGGATAAAATGCTTTGCCCATTGCTTCGCGGATAACATACATAGGGCCACCTTGGATGGTGCCGGCAGAATCTTTGCCGCGGTACATAACTGAAAGAGAACTTGTAAAAAAGTTGGTGGACATCCCTACAAAGGCAGCAATCCACATCCAAAACAATGCACCCGGCCCGCCAATAGAAATGGCTGCAGCCACACCTGCTATGTTGCCCATGCCCACCGTAGAAGCAAGTGCGGTAGATAAGGCTTCATACGCATTTATTTGCCCGGGGTCGTTTGGGTTATTGAACTTGCCACGAAGAATGGCAATGGCATGACCAAAATATTTATACGGAATAAACCGCGAGTAAAGAAAGAAGAACAGTCCACCCAGAATCAACAAAAATAAAACCGGAGTCCAAACTCCGTTAGCAATTGTTCCTATTAAATCACTCATGCATTCTCAACTTATGGGCTAAAGTAAAGAAATAAAATCTTAAACCGGAACAAGTAATTATGGGGTTGGCGTTAATCGCTGTTAACCCTTTTCTTTATGCGAGGCCACCGTGTGCTGGCATAATTCCCACAGTATGCGTGCGCCCATGTTCGCATCCCACGCGTCTGCACCAACTTCGCAAAGATCAAAGCCGATAATTTTTCTTCCTGATTTTAGAAGTATGTGGAGCAGGTAAGTAATTTCTTCAAACTCAAAACCACCGGGTACGGGCGTGCCGGTGTGCGGGCATAGGTAAGGCTTCAGGCCATCAATATCAAAACTGATATAGACTAATGGCGGTAATTCCTGAATAATTTTTTCGCAAATAGATTTCCAGGTTGTTCCTTCAACAAGTTGTGCCTTGATATCGGGATCGAAAAAGGTTTTTACACGCCCACTGGCACGTTGCATCATTCGCGCTTCTTCTTCGCAATAATCGCGTATGCCAACCTGCACAATGCGCGCCACAGCAGGTAGTTTCAATGCATTGAACATAATGGAGCCATGCGAATAGGTAAAGCCTTCGTATGCTTTGCGCAGATCGGCATGTGCATCGATTTGCAAAATTCCAAACCGGTCGTGCTTTTCTGCCAATGCCCGAAGCAAACCCAATGGTGTACTGTGGTCGCCACCTACAATGGCTACGTGTTTGCCGGCCTGCAGCAAGGCCTGCGCCTGACTCTTTATATATATGTTCAGGTTTTCGCAAGCCTCATTAATCTTTGCAGTGATAACAGTGCCGGTTTCTGCTCCTTGCCCGGCTTCAAGCGCTTGAATATGGGTGCGTGCTAACTTCCGTAAACTGTTGTTTTCTGTCACAAGCGTATCGGCCACAGGCAACATGGCCACCGGAATTTTCCAGGCTTCGGCCAGGTGATGATGGTACAAATCAATTTGATGGGAGGCTTGCAGAATAGCCTCCGGAGCACCGGCTGTTCCTTCTTGATAGGTAACGGTTACTTCCCAGGGCACGGGTATTACAACCAGGCTTGCGTCTTCCACTGTGCCCGGCAACCCAAAAAGTTTTCCTTTTATTCCAGTACCGTTATGATCGAAGCTCATGCAGGCAAGTGTGAGGGATGAAACAAAAATTCATGTATGGCTGCGCCAGCGGTAAGTTCAAACCAGCGTGAGTCGAAGTGCAACACAGCCATTTCTGCAGTGGTCATGATTGTAAGTTTTAGGTTGTGGGCAAGATAGTTGTGGAGTTCAACTATGGTCGGGTAGTGGCCTACAATCATTACTTCCTCGTGGTTATCCGGTACCGATGTCAGGAGTTGAAATATGTTAAGCAGGTTTTCGGAATAGATATCTTTTTCGATGCGGATCTCTGCAGCCGTTTTTAATTCTGTTGCGATATGCGTTGCTGTTTGAAAAGCACGTACGGCAGGGCTTGTCAGGATTAAATTAAGATTAGAATTTTTCTGGTTTAAAAATTTTCCAAGCTCCTGGCTCATGCGTTCGCCATCCGATGTAAGTGCGCGAAGTTCGTCCTTACGTTGTGCGGTTCCGGGTTCAGCCTGTGCATGGCGCACAATAAAAATTCTACGTTGCATGCTCGTAAAATTACATGTTGCAGAATTTTTTTTTTGATTGTAATTGAAATGAGATGTGGTTTTAATCGCAAAACGGTGGTAATCATAATGGTTAACTCCGAAATTTTAGTGCGATAGATGCCTTAAAAAGTACATGCATGCAGGCATGGAATGCGGCCAAAAGCTTTTGTTTTTAAAAATTTACAGATATTTGACGCAATCGAAAGTATTAAGGCATGTCAAAAAACTTAGTTATAGTAGAGTCTCCGGCTAAAGCCAAAACAATTGAAGGCTATTTGGGAAAGGACTTTAAGGTTGCAAGCAGCATGGGTCACATTCGCGATTTAGCGAAGGGCAATGGCGCTATTGATATTGAGAACGACTTCGAACCTACGTACGAAGTTTCGCCTGAAAAGAAGGACGTAATTAAGAAACTGAAAGAGCTTGCCGAAGATGCCCAAGTGGTTTACCTGGCAAGCGATGAAGACCGTGAGGGAGAAGCCATTTCCTGGCATTTAAAAGAAGTATTAAACCTGAACGATAAGAAAACAAGACGCATTGTTTTTACGGAGATCACCAAGAATGCTATCCTAAACGCAATTCAAAACCCGCGCGGTATTGATATTGATCTGGTAAATGCCCAACAAGCACGAAGACTGCTTGATCGGTTGGTAGGTTTTGAATTATCACCTATTCTTTGGAAAAAAATCAGCACTGGACTTTCGGCCGGTCGGGTACAATCGGTTGCTGTGCGATTGGTGGTTGAACGCGAACGCGAGATTGACAGGTTTGAAGCGAAATCATCTTTTAAAGTATCTGCCATCTTCGATCTGGGTAATGGCAAACAATTGATTGCCGACCTGGGCGAAAAATTCAGTGATGAGAAAGAGGCCCTGGCTTTTTTAGAATCCTGTAAAGGCGCCACATTCACAATATCTGATTTGGTTAAAAAGCCGGCAAAAAAATCTCCGGCTCCACCGTTTACTACTTCAACGTTGCAGCAGGAAGCGGGCCGTAAGTTGAGTTTCTCGGTATCGCAAACGATGATGGTGGCTCAAAAACTGTACGAAGCCGGTAAAATCAGTTACATGCGTACCGATTCGGTAAATCTTTCGGACGAAGCCGTAAGTGGTGCCGTAAATCAGATTCAAACTGCGTATGGAAAAGAGTTTGTTCAAACCCGTAAGTTCAAAACAAAATCGGCCAGCGCCCAGGAAGCACACGAAGCCATCCGGCCAACTAATTTTTCGGTACTCAACCCGGGTATGGATCGCAATGCCCAACGGTTGTATGAATTGATCTGGAAACGGGCCATCGCTTCGCAAATGGCGGAAGCTGAGTTGGAACGTACAACTGCTACCATTTCTATCTCTAACAACCCACGCACCTTTACTGCAACCGGTGAGGTAATCAAGTTTGAAGGATTTCTGAAAGTATATATGGAGTCGAAAGACGATGATGATACCGAAGATGAGGAGAGTGGGAAAGTTTTGCCGCCCCTTAACGTTGGGCAGAAGCTTGATCTTAATAACATCACGGCAACGCAAACCTTCTCGCGCCATGCAGCCCGCTATACAGAGGCAAGTCTTGTAAAGAAACTGGAAGAGTTGGGTATTGGTCGCCCCTCAACGTATGCACCTACTATTTCAACCGTACAAAAGCGCGGCTATGTGGTAAAGGAAAGTCGGGAAGGTGTGGAGCGTAAGTATAATGTACACATGTTGCATGGTGGTAACATTACCTCTACGCAAGAAACGGAAACCACCGGTGCGGAAAGCAATAAACTTTTCCCCACCAACATTGCTATGATTGTGAACGATTTTCTGGTAGAACATTTTCCGGATATCACCAATTATTCATTCACCGCAGAAATTGAACAGGAGTTTGATGAGATAGCGAGCGGCAAGTTGAAGTGGCAAAACATGCTGCACCAGTTTTATAAACCATTTCACAAAACGGTTAGTAAAACGGAGCAGATTGAACGGTCGGCTGTTCAAAACAAAAATAAGGAACTGGGTGTTGATCCGAAGACAGGCAAGAACGTTTATGTGAAGCTTGGTAAGTTTGGCGCGTACGTTCAGTTAGGCGAAAACCCGGACGACAATGGAGGTGAGAAACCCAAGTTTGCAGCCTTACGCCCCGGGCAGTTTATTGAAAACATTACGTTACAAGATGCGCTGGAGTTAATGAAGATGCCGCGCGACATGGGTTTGTTTGAAGACAAACAAATGACCATTAACATCGGGCGTTTTGGGCCTTACGTGTTGCACGATAAAAAATTTGTCTCGATCCCGAAAGGTGAAGATCCCTACACGGTAACTTCTCAGCGAGCCATTGAACTGATACAAGCTAAACGTGAGGCAGATGCGAATCGGTTGATTAAATCATTTGCCAGCGAAGGCAACACCGAAATTGAAATTCTGAATGGCCGCTTCGGGCCGTATATAAAAGCCGGCAAGAAGAATGTAAAAATCCCGAAAGGCAAAGAGCCCAAAGACCTTACACTGGAAGAATGCATTACCCTTGCAGCCAACGCACCCGAAAGCAAAGGCCGGTTTGGACGCTTTGCGAGGAAGAAGGAAACGGTTGAAGCACCGGCTCCCAATGCAAAGGCGGAGAAGAAAGTTGCTTCCAAGAAAGTGGCAGTTAAAAAGGTAGCGGTCAAGAAGGTCGTTGCAAAGAAAGCGGCTAAGAAATCGGTGAAAAAGGTTTCAAAGAAATAGAGGGTCTTTTATGCCACGTAGCGCTAAATTATTTTTAGGCAAGGCTTCTATGATATGTGGTGATGCTTACAAGCAAACCAAAATTGAAGTCAAATACCCGAACAGCTTTTCAATTTGAGTCCATCGAAACCACTGAATTTCGGATTGTGTTCAACAACTCCAAAGCCATTGCGGTAACCGAGGTAGAGGTTTATTAAAAAAATTAGTAGGCCTTTATGCCAACGGTGGGTTTGCCCACTATAAGCACTACCCAGGCCAACACGGCCGAGGCGGCAAGCAATGCTGCAATTGGAAAGCTTGTAGTTGGATTCAACAACCCCACGCTGGCCGAAAATAATCCACCAATTCCGATTTGAAGAAAACCCATCAGCGATGACGCGCTGCCAATGTTTTGTGTAAATGGGGCAAGCGCTAAAGCCGAACCGTTTGGAAACGTCATGCCCAGGCAAGTGAGTAACACAAAGAAAAATGCAACGGTAGCATATACTTCGTACCAACCCAGCAGCGTACCGGTAACAAAGAGAAGCGCGCTAATCATTTGGGCTGTAAGGGCGAGTTTATAGAGAAAGTTGGCATCGTACTTCTTTAAGAGTGTTATGTTTAACTGATTCCCAAGAATTAAGCCGATGGATTGCACTGCAAACAAAATGGCATAGAAGGCAGGCGTAACTTTAAACTGTTCAAGCAGAATAATGGTAGAGCCGGCCAGGTAAACGAAGAGGCCACCCAACGAAAAAGAGGTGGCAAAGGTGTACACACTAAACTGTCGGTTAGTAAGAATCTCGCGGTAGGTGCGCACCATGGGTGCAATGCGTAACGAAACACTGGGGTCGGGCTTATATACTGCTGGCAAGTAGAAGTAAGTGATAACCAATACCAGCACCACGATAATAACCAAAATGTAAAAGACCCAACTCCAATGCAGATGGCTGGTGATGGCGCTACCCAACGAGGGTGCCAACAGGGGCGATACTGAAAGAATCAGCATCAACATGGAAAATATTTTAGGACTTTCTTGCAACGTAAAATAGTCGCGCACCATAGCACGCACACCTACGGCCGAAACGCAGCAGCCAAGGGCCTGCACCAACCGGAATGCAATAAACATTTCTGCAGAAGTTGACCAGGCACAACCTAAACATGCAACAATGTACAAGGCCATGCCATAGTACAGTGGTTTGTGCCTGCCGTACCGATCCAGCAACGGGCCATAGAAAATCTGGCCGATGCCCAACCCGATGAAATAGCTGGTTAGTGAGAGCGAAACCCGGGCTGTGGTGGTTCCAAACTCTTCGGCCATTTGCGAGAAGGCCGGCAAATACATATCGATGGTAAACGGAGTAATGGTATCGAAGGCACCGAGAATAAAAATGACGAGTGCGCGCGAAGGTTTTGAAGCCGGCATGAATATTTAAAAACCGAAAAGATACTAAAGTAGAAGCAATCTTTTCTGGAATGGTTTGTAATTACTTAAACCGGATTGTTGCGATGGAGTGTAATAGTAAATCTAAGATTGCGCCTGAGAAAAAGCTTTGACTTAATTCAATGTAAGTGCGGTGGCAATCAGCCCGGTACTTATAGCAATTGCGAAACTTACCAAAGTACCAATCAAGATGTATTCCGTTAGTTTTCGGTCTTTCGCGCTGGTTAAATCACCAAACCGAAACACGGATTTAGCGGCTAACAAAAACCCGATAGCCTCCCACTTGCCGGTAAGTACAAAGGTAAAGACGAACAGGCGCTCTAAAATTCCTATGTACCGCCCGGCATCTTCCAGCGATTCATCCATTGATTTGGTTTCGTGTGGCTGCCAACGGCTAATAAATATTTTTACGAAGTAGGAGCAGGGCTGTGTTAAGAAGATGAACAGGGTTGTTAACATAAGGCTTTTCTCAGATAGAAAGGCCCCGTTGATGAGAGTAATTCCCTCGTGCCAGCAGTAGATCAGGTAAATTGATAACAGGTGTGCTGCCTGATCAATAAAAAACCACGCTCGTTTGGTTTCAGTCTTTTGAAAAGAGAGTTTGCAGCCATCAATTAACAAATGGCTGCCCATAACCAAAAGCGTCCATTTCAGAAAAGCCCAATCCCAAATTAGTATCTGGGTTAACATTCCTTGTATCACTACATGCAGGTACAAAGGCCATGCAGCCCACTTCCTTTCTTCTTTTAGTAAAATCCACTTTCGAGGCTGTAGAAAAAAATCTCCAAGCAAATGGGCAAGTAAGAGTTTTAGCAGTAAGATCATTGCAACAGCTTAATTTTAGTCTGATACATTTGCAGCACTTCCAGCACTTCGTAGTAACAGGCGCGTTTAAGCCGGGTACTTACTGCGTTCTGCTTTACCTTAAGCAATTTACCAAGTGCTTCTTGCGATTTATCCGGATATTCCAATGCCGCATGCAGCGTTGCCGCAGCATTTACCGTCCAGTTATCCATTATTAAAAGCAGGAGTTTTAGATATAGGTTTATTTCATTATTGAAATCGGCATTGTGGCTTCTAACCGCTAAATTCATTTTAAGACTTTTTAATTCTCCGGCCAATTGGCCGGAATGAACAAAAGCGCTTCCGTTCGATTCGGTTATTGTTTTAGCATTATAAGTTTTATCACCTATGCCAACCGCTATACGTACATCTGTACCTTTAAGGGTTTTAATGGCAGCCTTAAGTTTAAGGGCAACGTGCAGCGCCTGGGCTGGATTTTTTATTTCTGCCTGAAAACTATCGCCACGATAAATTTCCCAGTTTTTTGGGGTAGCACCCGTTTTACTTAACTCGTTGCGTAAAATTTTTAACCACCGTTTAGTGTCGCTTCTTCTTGAATTAATGATGTCTCCGGTAAGTACGCAAATCATACGATGGTAGTGAGGTTCGCAAATATATCACATATTTGCGAAATAATTCACATTATCACACTTTTATGTGATAATTAATCTTTATCACATAAAAAGATGATAATTAGTATTGGAGTGGGTTCAGGTTATTCCGGGTTAGCTAAATGAATTTAAGGTATTTAATCTATCCGGGGTGTATAAATCCGAATCCGGATGGATTTTAAATCGTTCTATCTGCGCTCGACATTTACAAATTTCGGCCTGTTATGAACCAACGGTAAGACCTTTTACCACCATACCACCATACGCTTCATCTGTCTGCTATGGTATATGTCCACGTACCACCCAGAGTAACCTTAGGTTTCTTTTTAAAACTCTTGTCTTTAGAGTCTAACTTAACTGTATCTACATTATTGATTACAAACGTTTGGCCCCAAGTAGGGTTAGTTGCAAGAAATCGACTTTCAATTTTTGCACTGTAATCTTTCTTAAGAATAAATGAGTACGTTCCCGTAACTGTGTCCCAGTCAAGCTTTGGAATTACTTTAGGATTTAAATAGTTGTCTCTTAAACTCAAGTCATAGGTCTGTATCGAGTCCCTTATACCAGCTGCATATTCATGGTCGCCTGGAAATTTAAACTCCTTGGGATAGAAGACTTTTATATGCTTGTCCGATTTACTTTTGTTTTGAATAACCACAGCTATTCCGGGGTCACATGAAGTCAAAGTCATTACAAATAAAAATCTAATCAGTATTGTTAATAATCCTTTGTCCATGTCATCCTTTAGTGGCTTTGCCCGGCAACACCCACATATATGGCTACCAGTGGCTTAAGCCCTCCAAGATAAGTCTCGCTCAATCTGCGCGCAAGTCAACTGCATAGTTAAATTTTCGCGATACCGTACTGTGGCATTAAAAACCAGTTGCGTATCTTGTTCACATGAAAAAGCTAAATTTCATCTTCATTCTTTTTTCCATAACTACTTCAGCTCAAACGCTCGAGCAGTTTATAAGCCACCCCATCGAGAGCAACTTTGCTGCTTCGCCTGATGGCAAACACATTGCCTGGGTACTCAACGATCATGGCAAGCGCAACATCTGGGTAAAGTCGGGCACCGATTTGCCACGCCAGCTTACCGAGTATCAATCCGATGACGGCCAGGAATTATCGCAACTTACTTTCTCGCCCAACGGCACCAAGTTATTATATGTGCGGGGTGGTGCTGCTAATCGTGCTGGTCAAAACCCCAATCCGGCAAGTTTATCAGAGGGTGCAGAACAAGCCATCTATTATAAAGACATTTTGTCGAAGAGCCCCCCGGCAAAAATAGCAACCGGGTCTAATCCGGTATTTTTCAGAGATGGCATCCGGTTTCTCTTTAGCAAAGGCGGCCAGATATATGAATCGCCTTTGGATATAAATGCTACTCCTAAACTTTTGTTTTCGGCAAGAGGCGGCAACCATAGTCCGCGCTTTTCGCCCGATGGCAACGAAGTGTTATTTGTTAGCGACCGGGGCGATCATAGTTTTATCGGGGTGTACAATCTGTTGCGTAGAAGCATTCGCTGGATTGCACCCGAAGTGGCGCATGATAACTTTCCGGTATGGTCGCCCGAGGGAAAACAAATAGCCTTTATTCGCACGAGTGCCACAAAAATAGGAGCGTTGAATAATCTAACGGCCGGGGTGAAGTTTGAAGTATGGGTTGCCGATGCTCAGAGTGGGATTGCCAAGCCGATTTGGAAATCACCGGCCGATGATGGTGGCTTTGCACAATCGTATGTCAATACCCCGCTGGCCTGGTTGGCTTCCGGTCGTATTTTGTTTTTCTCCGAGCACCAGGGGTGGAATCATATTTACGCGATTAGCGATACCGGCAGTGAGCTGAAAGACATTACTCCGGGCGAAGGAGAAGTGGAAAATTTTATTCCCGATGCCACCGGCAAATTCATTTACTTCGATGGTAACCGCGAAGACATTAATCGCAGACACATCTGGAAGGTGGATGTAACCACGGGCGTTCCGGTTGCGGTTACTGCGGGCGAGGGTATCGAAATGTATCCTGCACTTGCAGGCAATGTGGTGTACGCATTTCGCTCTACGGCTACCACATCTAAAACATTGGTGCGTATAGATGAAGCGAGCAAAACTACTGTTCCGGTTAATCCGCAAAAGCTCAATACGTTTTCAAGCGCTGCCTTCGTAAAGCCTGAGGCGGTGTTGCTGAAAGCTGCCGATGGTACAACTATTCATGCGCAGTTGTTCATCAATCACGCGGCCAGCGCTAAACGCCCGGGCATTGTGTTTATGCATGGTGGCCCGATACGCCAGATGTTGCTTGGGTTTCACTACAGCGATTACTATATCAACACGTATGCATTCAACCAATACCTTGCAGCCCAGGGGTATGCAGTGCTCTCTGTAAACTTTCGGTCGGGCACCGGGTATGGTCGTGATTTTCGGAGATCGAAAAATCAAGGCCCACGGGGCGCGAGTGAATACCAGGACATAGTAGCTGCGGCAAAGCACTTGCAATCGCTGCCCGAAGTAGAGGCAACTAAAATTGGTTTGTGGGGTGGCTCGTACGGTGGCTATTTAACAGCGATGGGCTTATCGCGGAATCCTGAAATTTTTAAAGCTGGTGTAGATGTGCATGGGGTTCACGATTGGTCTTTTAATGGGCAGGATGCCACCAACTTATGGGGATTGCAGAAAAATGAATTGGACGTGGCTGTAAAGTCATCGCCCATTGCCGATCTATCCAAATGGTCGGGCCCGGTGTTAATGGTGCATGGCGATGATGATCGCAATGTAAACTTTCAACAAACTGTGGATTTGGTGGAGAAACTTCGCGAGCGAAAGGTGCCGGTAGAAGTATTTATACTGCCCGATGAAGTGCACGGCTTTTTGCGGTATGAAAGCTGGAAGCAAGTGTTTGAGAAGGCGAAAGATTTTTTTGATAGGAAACTGAAATAGTTGCTGCTTGCTCGTTACTAATCGCTGGTTTGTTTTGGCTTTGATTTAATTTAATAGGTTGGGTTATTGGTAATCAGTAATCGGTATTCTGTACATGGTATTCAGTAGTCTATATTTTATAAATTAGACTACATTAACGAGAAGCCAGAAACGAGTAACCAGCAACCAACAGAAGTTATGAAAAAATTAGTAGTCCTCACCGGAGCGGGCATTAGTGCCGAAAGCGGTATTGCTACCTTTCGGGATGCGGGTGGTTTATGGGAAGGATACAAGGTTGAGGATGTGGCTACGCCTGAAGCCTGGGATCGTAATCCGGCATTGGTACTTGATTTCTATAATCAACGCAGAAGAAAAGCTCACGAGGTAAAACCCAATAGAGGCCATGAAATTTTAGCAGAGCTGGAAAAGCACTTTAATGTTACCATCATCACACAGAATGTAGATAACCTGCACGAGCGCGCAGGATCATCGCGGGTAATTCATTTGCATGGAAGTTTGTTTGAATCGCGCAGCACTAAAAATCCAAACCTGGTTTACACAATTAACAGTACCGAATTAAATCTGGGCGATACGTGTGAGCTCGGGTCGCAGTTGCGCCCCAACATTGTGTGGTTTGGTGAGGCGGTGCCCATGATCGAAGTGGCTGCTGAGATTGCTTCCGGTGCCGATGTGTTTTTAGTGGTGGGTACTTCTATGGTGGTGTATCCCGCGGCTGGGTTAATTGATTACGTACCCGATCGGGTTCCCAAATACGTTGTCGATCCGAAGAAACCCGAAATCCTGCACGTACCAAATCTTGAGTTTATTGTGGACAAGGCAAGTACCGGAATGGAAAAGGTGCAGAAGATGTTGGTTGATGGTTTTTAGTTACTGGTCTCTGGTTGCTCGTTTTCTGGTTGTCCAGATCACTATCCACCGATTACTGATTACTGACTACCAACTACCCTCACAACTCGCCAAACCAGCTACCAGAAGCCAGCAACAAGTAACTTATTCCAACTCCCGCAACTTTACATTCCTGAAATTGATAGGTTGCCCTTCGCTTTGTAGTGCAATAAATCCAGCAGTTAATGGAGTGCCCGGTTTCCAGAGGGTGCTATCATAACCATTCACAACCCCACCGCCCATGGTAGGCTTGGAGTATTGAAGTACCGTATCGCCATTTATAATTTGAGTAATCAGCGAATCGCCCCAAACAATCAGTTCTGCCTGCACCCATTCGTTTTTACCATAGGTTTTAGAGGTAGAGTTCAGACAGTGTCCGGGGTAAACTTCGCCCTTGTAAACAATGTTGGTACCAGGTGAACACATGTTACCTGTTGGACGGGACTTACCATCATCCAGTCCGGCAAGGAGTTGCATCTCAACTGAAATAGGCCAGTTCTGTTCTTTGAGCATGGTACGCGGATCTTGCGAATGAAACATAATGCCACTGTTAAGGATTGTGTAGTCCGGAGCACCCTGTTGCAATTCGCCCGTAAACTGATACTCCAGTTTAAGATGAAACCGCGAAAAAGGTTTGTTGTAATACAAATGAGCAAACTGATCATTAAAATCACCGTATTGATCGTACCGCACCTGAATCATATTATCCACTACCCGAAAGGTGTTACCAAAATTCTCACCTACGTCATGATGATGGATTTTAACAGTCCAATCGCGAAGGTCTTTACCGTTGAACAGATTGACCCAGACTTCATTTTCTTCTTTGGGTGAGCAGGAGAGAAGCAGCAAAGAAATAAGATACACGTACTTGATCATAGCAAACAGAATTGAAGCTCTAAGTTAAAGCACATTTCTCGGTAATTGAATATAAACCATTAATTTGCCGGCTACATCTATGCTTTCCCTGCGCCACGTAACTATTACCCGGTACATAACCCCGCTACGTGAAGGGGGGTCGTTGCCGGCTTTGGTAGAAGCAGACGACCAGTTTATGTACGTGCTCAAGTTTAAGGGTGCGGGGCAGGGCCGCAAAGCATTAATTGCCGAGTTGCTGGGTGGTGAAATTGCGCGTGCGCTCGGGCTACGCGTACCAGAAATTGTTGTTGCCAACCTCGATGCCGCTTTTGGCCGGATAGAAGGCGATGAAGAAATTCAGGATTTGTTGAAGGCAAGCGTGGGCCTGAATCTGGCTGTGCATTACCTTTCCGGGGCGGTAACGTTCGATCCGTTGGTAACAAAAATTGAAGCCGAGCAGGCCTCAAAAATTGTTTGGCTGGATGGTTTGCTGATGAATGTGGATCGCACCGTTCGGAATCCCAACATGCTTTGGTGGAATAAAGAACTCTGGCTTATCGATCATGGGGCCGCACTTTATGTGCACCACACCTGGCACGATTGGCAAAATCCAGAACGCCCTTTTCCTAAAATTCAAGATCATGTACTGTTGGGGCAGGCTACTCAACTTAAGAAAGTGAGTTCCGAATGTGCGGCTTTACTTACCACCCAAAAGCTGGAAGCAATTGTAAACCTGATTCCGGAAGATTGGCTGGCTGGTGATCCTGCATTTTCTACCACGGCCGACCATCGTAAAGCTTACCTGCAAATCGTAACTTCGCGGGTGGCCCACGCAGAATTCTTTGTTAACGAAGCCCTTTATGCCCAATCACGTTTTTGAATATGCCATTATTCGGGTTGTGCCGAAGGTTGAGCGCGAAGAGTTCGTGAATGTAGGCGTGATTCTATATTGTGGCCCGTTAAAATTTCTGAAAACAAAAATTGAGATTAATGCTTCGCGGATTACCGCGTTTTGTAAAGAGATAGAACTACAGGAAGTAACAGGATACATTCGAACGTTCGAGCACATAAGTGCCGGTGGCAAAGAAAGTGGCCCTATTGGCGAACTCCCGATGGCGGAACGTTTTCGCTGGCTTACAGCCACACGCAGCACCATCCTTCAAACCTCTAAAGTACACCCGGGTATTACCGACAATCCGCAAGAAGTACTGGATAGGTTGTTTAAGCAGCACGTGCTTTAGCATGTTGCTGGTTGCTGATCACTGGTCACTGGTTGCTGGTTACTTGTAGCTGGTTACGGTAGCAAGAACCAGCAACCAGAAGCCAGTAACCAGCACCTAATTTATTCCTTCGGATAAACCGCTATTGCGCCCACGCACACAATGCGCCACTTGCCGTCTTTCCCTTTTTCAAGAATCCGGATCTGGGAAGTTTCATCGCGGTCGATGTCGTCATTTACGCGTTGGGTATAGCGCGCATACGCACCATTGCCATACACCCGAATACTAACCCAGTTGCGATCTATTTTTACTAAGCCTTTTTGGAACGCAACATCTATGGTGCGGTTGGCAACCTGGGTGCGAAAGTAGTCATCGAACGATTTGCGGATGTTTTCCCAACCCTCAATAAAACTGGTGCCGGTAGAATCGGAGTACGACCAATAGGAATAGCTGCTATGCAGCCACGTATCTTCCCAATCTTTGCGTTTGAGGTTAAAGAATGAATCGGTTTCTTTTTCGATTACGGCCTTTATGGCGGCCGTTTCTTTGGACTCTTGAGCGTTGACCGTTGCACCCACCAGGCACAACAAACCAATTATTAGGGTAAGCGTTTTCATGGGCAGGTAGTTTTATCTGCTTAAAAGTTAACCAAACAGCCGTTAATTTTGAAAGGTTTGGGCAACAGAATTTGTCGGGTGTAAGCTTATTTTTTTACTGGCAGCGCTTTATCAATGGCCTGCATACATACTATTCGCCAGGTAAGGCCTTGTTTTTCGAGGGTGCGTATCTGCACTGTCTCACTCTGGTCTCGCCCTTCGGTAATGTGCTGCGTAAAACGAACATACGCCCCGTTTTCATAAATCCGGATTTCCTCCCAGCGGTTCACAACTTCACCCGCTGCCGGGTGGGCCGATTTAAAATACCGTTCAAAAGCCTTTTTCATTGCTTCCCACCCTTCAACCAGCCGGGTGCCGGAACTACCTGTGTACGACCAGTAAACATAGGGTTCATGTACCCACGCATCGGCCCAGGTTTTATAGTCGGCATTCAGGTAGGCAGTGGTTTCCTGCTCAATTACCCGCTTAATCATATCTGTATCGGTTTGGGCACGCGCGGTGCCAGCCACAAGAAGGAGCAATACGATATGCCGTACGTAATTCATCACTGCAAAGAAACTAAAAGTAGGGTGTGCTGCTTTCTTTTTTACGTCAAAGCGGTAAAAAATGATCTAAATCATAGGTTGCATTCGGTAACATTCAGTAGCTTGGTCTAAACCTCTAATCACATGCTTACCGATCAAAAACTAATTCCACAAAAAAAGCTAATTGTAAAGCCCGGCAAAACCATTTCGCTTAAAGATTACGATACAGCCTACAAAGGCAACATATTAACTAAAGCCGAAGCCGAAAAACTTTTGGAAGAAGGGCGCAAACACCTGGCCGAAGTGCAGGACGAACTGTACGCACATAATCGCTATAGCATTCTGATCATTTTTCAGGCAATGGATGCGGCCGGTAAGGATGGCGCAGTTAAACACATTATGTCGGGCTTTAATCCGCTGGGGGTAAAGGTGCATAGTTTTAAAGCGCCAACTTCTACCGAGTTGGATCATGACTACTTCTGGCGTCATCAATTAGCATTACCCGCTCGTGGCGAAATTGCCATTCATAACCGCTCGCACTACGAAAATGTATTGGTTACCAAGGTTCATCCGGAATGGATTTTAAATGAGCACATCCCCGGTATCGATTCGGTAAAAAAGATTGACGAAAAATTCTGGCAACAGCGCTATAAGCAGATTCGCAGGTTCGAAAAAAATCTTTCGGATAACGGTACAGTAATCCTTAAGTTCTTTTTGCATGTTTCTAAAAAGGAGCAGAAGAAACGATTTCTGGAGCGCATTGAAGACCCGAGTAAGAATTGGAAATTTTCATTGTCGGATTTAAAAGAGCGCGCCTTTTGGGATGAGTATCAAAAAGTTTATTCCGAGGCATTGAGTGCCACCTCCACCGATTATGCTCCGTGGTTTGTTATCCCGGCCGATGATAAATGGTATGCCCGCCTGGCTATTGCTTCTATAATTGCCCGGGAGTTTGAAAAGCTGGAGATAAGCTACCCCACCGTAAGTCAGGCTCAGAAAGAAGAATTGCAAAAAGCAAAACTTCAGTTGATGAGTGAGAAGGAAGGGAAAGCAGATAAGAAGAAATAACTTATTCTTCTTCTTCAATGTGTACAACCACTCCTTTGCTGCGTAGGTAGTGGGCAAGCTTTGTGAGCCGATCTCTACTCGGTTCATCCCACGGATTGTTGATCAGCGCCAGTATTTTCAGGGCCGAAAGGTACTCTAATCCCTCGGGCAGTTCGTGTAATTGGTTGCTTGACAGATCCACATTTTCTAATTCTGTAAGGCCACTTAACCAGGTTGGCGAGTTGAATAACCGATTGTTATTTACCCGCATCACTTTAAGCTTTGCAAGTGCACTTAATGCAGGCGGAAGTTCAACCAGCCGGTTGTCAGATAGGTACAATTGCGTAAGCGCAGTAAGGTTACCAACTGCTTCCGGAATGCTGATAAGTTTATTGTACGACAGGTAAAGTAGTTCGAGTCTTTTAAGATTGCCAATCCGGTCGTCCAGTCGTTCAATTTCATTGTGGTATAAATCAACTTCCCGCAGGGCCTGCAGGTTATAAATTCCATCGGGCATGGTAGTTAATTTGTTTTGATAGAAGGAGAGCTGCTCCAACCGCACCAATTTACCAAGTGCCGGGCTTACCAACTTAATGTTGTTATGGTTCAACGTAAGTTGTTTTAAGTTACCAAGATTGCCTATTGACTCCGGAATAATCTCAATTCTATTGCGAACCAGTTCAAGTTTTTCAAGCGCGGGCAATACAGGAATGTTCAATTCCACAATGGCATTGTTACTTAGAATAAGTTGCTTTAGGTTTTTGTTGTTGGATAATCCAGTTGGAAAAGTTGTGAGTTGGTTTGCGGCAAGGTCTGCCCGCTCTAATGCAACCAAGGGCGAAAACGACCGGGGCAGGGTGGGAGTATCGCCCCGCATTACCAGCGTACGGACTGTTTTGGTTTTACTTAGCGAAAATTTACCGTTCGCTTTATTGTTCAGAATGTATAACGCGCCAAGAGATTTAAGTCTATCGAGGCGTTGCACTTTTTTGATTCTGGTATGCACCAGTTCGAGTTCCTGTAAATTGGTGCAGGCATAAACCTCGGCTGGCAGCTTACGCGATTTTTGGGTTGATATACTAAGTGATTTTACCTGCGATTTATCAGGCATTTTTTTTAAACTATCCAGGGTAATAAACCCGGCCGTAGGTGTATAATGTCTTTTGTAACCTACTATCCTGTTTCTAAGGGCACGGAATTCTTCCATCAAACTATCCGGAAACGTGGTGCGTTGCTCCATGGCTTTGCGAATGGCCAGATTGACCTGCGCGAATCTTAGTGAGTCCTGGCCGGAGCTGAATACCGGTTCTTCTACTGCCGAAAACACCCTTTGTCCATTTGCCGGAAGACTTGCAGTAAGCATTACCGTAAACAGTAGTAAAGAGAACCAAAAATTGCGCATCTCAGAAAAGCTGTATTACATAAAACTAAGTATTTAGTTATCGATTGCCAACCCATTTTTTTCGGGTCAAAAAATAATTGAAAAATACTTCACCATATCCAACTAAAAATGCGGAAAACGCCATCAAAAACCTTATTTTTGACGGTTTATAAATACCCAAAATGAGCGAACAAAAACCAAAGAAAGAAACCAACTATTCAGCAAATAATATTCAGGTTTTAGAAGGTCTGGAAGCGGTGCGAAAACGCCCCGCCATGTACATTGGCGATATTGGCGTAAAAGGGCTACACCACCTGGTGTGGGAGGTTGTTGATAACTCCATTGATGAGGCCCTTGCCGGCTATTGCGATGAGATTGATGTAACCATTAATGAGGACAACTCAATTACGGTTGAGGACAACGGACGGGGTATTCCTACCGATATGCACGAAAAGGAAAAGCGCTCGGCCCTTGAAGTTGTAATGACGGTGCTCCATGCCGGTGGAAAATTTGATAAAGACACCTATAAAGTTTCGGGTGGGTTGCATGGAGTGGGGGTATCTTGCGTTAATGCCTTGTCATCGGTATTAAAGGCAACAGTTTACCGCGAAGGAAAAGTTTTTGAACAGGAATACCATCGCGGCATACCGCAATACCCGGTAAGGGTAGTGGGTGAGTCGGATCGAAGCGGCACTACCGTTCACTTTCAACCTGATTCCGAAATCTTTACAATCAGCACCGAATACAACTACGAAACAGTTGCCAGCCGCATGCGCGAGCTTGCTTTCTTAAACCCGGGCATAAAGCTAAACTTGAAAGACCTGCGCGATAAAGACGAGAACGGTAACCCGCGTACCTCAGCCTTCTTTTCGGAGGGTGGCTTGCGCGAATTTGTAGCATACCTCGACTCCACCCGCGAGCATCTTATTCCGGCCCCTATCTATATCGAGAATAACAAAAGCGAGATTCCGGTGCAGGTGGCGTTGAGTTATAATTCGTCTTATAGCGAAAACCTGGTATCGTATGTTAACAACATTAACACGCACGAAGGCGGTACGCACGTAGCGGGTTTTCGCAGGGCGCTTACGCGAACCTTAAAAAGTTATGCTGACAAGTCGGGCTTGTTAGAAAAAGCAAAAGTAGAAATCAGTGGCGATGACTTCCGCGAAGGGTTAACGGCCGTAATCTCTGTAAAAGTAGCTGAGCCTCAGTTTGAAGGTCAAACCAAAACGAAGTTGGGCAACTCCGAAGCAATGGGTGCAGTGGATACAGCCGTGGGCGAAGTATTGCAAAGTTACCTCGAAGAAAATCCGCGCGAAGCAAAATTGATTGTAAGCAAAGTTATTCTTGCTGCGCAAGCGCGCGTTGCGGCCCGCAAAGCCCGCGAAATGGTACAACGCAAGAATGTACTCTCCGGCACCGGCCTGCCCGGTAAGCTGGCCGATTGTGCCAGCAGCGATCCGGCTATCTGCGAATTGTATTTGGTTGAGGGAGACTCTGCCGGTGGTTCGGCCAAGCAAGGCCGCGACAGAAACTTTCAGGCAATTTTACCCTTGCGTGGTAAAATTCTGAACGTAGAAAAAGCCCAGGAGCATAAGATCTACGAAAACGATGAGATCAAAAACATGATTACCGCACTCGGTGTTTCGTTTGGTACGCAAGACGATAACAAAGCGCTTAATCTTTCCAAGTTAAGATATCATAAAATTATTATTATGACTGATGCCGATGTGGACGGAAGTCACATTCGCACCTTAATTTTAACTTTCTTTTTCCGCTACATGCGCGAACTGATTGAGCAAGGTTACGTGTACATTGCATTGCCGCCCCTTTATCTGTTGAAGCGCGGTAAAGAAGAACGCTATTGCTGGAACGAAGAAGAACGCGAAGCACTTACGAAAGAAATGAGCCGCGGTGGAAGTGAAGACAGCGTAGGCGTGCAACGCTACAAAGGGCTAGGTGAAATGAACCCCGAGCAATTGTGGACTACTACCATGGATCCTGTAAAGCGCACGCTTAAACAAGTAACAATCGAATCGGCTGCCGAGGCAGATCATCTTTTTTCTATGTTGATGGGCGATGAGGTGGCTCCACGCAGAGAGTTTATTGAGAAGAATGCAAAATATGCACGTATCGATATTTAAGCAGGAGCGATGAAAGTATGGTAGTGCCTGGTGAACTTTCCATCAAAGCGATTCAGCAAAGTAATTACATCAGCCGCGATTTAAGCTGGCTGCAATTCAACTATCGTGTGCTGGAGCAAGCCATGCATACCGATCGTAGTTTGTTCGAGCGGCTTAAATTTCTGGCTATTACCGCATCCAACCTCGATGAATTTTGCACCATCCGGTTGGGCAGCCTCTACAATTACCTGGACTATGGCAAACCGCGATATGACTACAGCGGCTTGCGCGAAGATCCTTTTAAAGAGATTCTGCTTACAGGTATTCAGGAGTTTGTCCGTAACCAGAACGAATACTACATCCAACACCTTAAGCCCCTTTTCGAACAGAACGGTTTTAGAATCGGAAACTGCGAACAGTTACCTGTGGATGATTGTAGCAAAGTAGATACGTATTTCCAGCGTACCATCTACCCGATGCTTACGCCCATGCTCTTCGATAGTTATCACACCTTTCCGGTCTTAAAATATAACCGATTGCTCTTTGGCGTGGTAACCAAAGTCCCCAGCGATCCGGTAAACCAACGCAGGGTTTCTTTTATACAAGTGCCGAGCAACCTGCCGCGCTTCTTTGAAATTGCCCAGGCCGATGGATCGGTAACCTTCGTGCCCATTGAAGCTATCATCAGGCGCAACATTCAGCACCTCTTCCGTAACATAGAAATTGCTTCGGTAAATTTATTTCGGATTAACCGCAACGGAGACTTTACCTTAGAGGAAAGCGAAGATATTGAAACCAATTTTTTGGAGGAGCTACGCAAGAAGCTGCAAACCCGAAGAACCGGCCGCGTAGTACGTGTGGATTTTGAAGAAACCCCCGACCCTTGGTTGGTGCGGATTCTTAAAATTCAGTGGGACCTGGAAGATTTGAATTTGTTTACCATTCCGCAAGCCGGAATGATTGACTTTACCGGAATACACCAGATCATTAACCACAAAGCGTTTAAAAGTTTTCGCTTTCAGCCGCCACCACCGGTAAAACCGGTGTCGTATCCCGAGCAAGGCGAAAGCGATCTGTTCGAAATTCTGAAAGAGCGCGATGTGCTGCTGCACCATCCATACAACAGCATGGAGCCGGTGATGGAACTTCTGGAAAAAGCTGCAGACGACCCTAAGGTACTTTCAATAAAAATCACCATCTACAGACTTTCGCGTGAATCGCGCATTAGCGCAGCGTTGCTAAAGGCAGCCGAAAACGGAAAGCATGTTTCGGTTTTATTTGAAGTAAAAGCCCGGTTTGACGAAGAAAACAATTTGCGCGAAGCCCAGAAACTTCAGAAGGCAGGATGTTTTGTGATTTATGGTGTGAGCAGCCTAAAAACGCATACCAAGCTATTGCTGATAGTTCGCAACGAAGGCGAACAGGTGTACCGCTATGTGCACCTTTCAAGTGGTAACTACAACGAAGTTACCTCTCGTTTTTATACCGACATTGGCCTGTTAACCACCAACGAAACCTACGCCAACGATGTGTCGGATTTCTTTAATGTAATAACGGGCCACTCGCAGCCGGCTGCGTATCGCAACCTGATAACCTCACCACGCGATATGCGCATACAATTATGCAGCATGGTAAAGCGCGAAGCTGAGAATGCTCGGGCCGGATTGCCAGCCGGTATTATTATAAAGCTTAACTCGTTGCAGGATAAGGAACTGATCGATGCGCTGTACGAGGCATCGCAGGCCGGAGTTTCCATCAAATTGATTGTACGCGGGATGTGCTGTTTGCGCCCCGGCCGTGTGGGGCTTAGCGAAAATATTCAGGTAATTTCCATTGTGGGCGAGTACCTCGAACACTCTCGCATCTACTACTTTCACCATGCCGGGTTACCCAAGGTTTACATTGGCAGTGCCGATGCCATGGTGCGCAGTTTTGACCGTAGAATTGAATCGCTCTTTCTGTTGGAGCAGGAAATGCTCCGCAAGCAAGCCATGAATATTTTACGCTACAATCTGAAAGACAATGTAAATGCTTACACGATGTGCGAAGACGGCACGTATGTAAAGAAAGAACATACGGGCGAAAAGCCATTTAGTGTTCATGCCGAGTTCTATCATGTTACGCGGGAAATTATTAATGAGGTAAAGCTTTTCTAAGCGCGTTTACCCATTACCAGCGTTTTGCTGCCCTTGCTTTGATCTTCTTTGTTTACGAATGCAATTTTTGCCTGCCGCGAGTTACGTTCAAAAAGGTGCAACATCATCCCGTCTTTTAAGCCCACCTCAGGTACAAACATGTACTTTGCTTTTGCCCACTCCATGGCCTGCATATAAATCGAACTGGCCGGAAGAATTACATCGGCCCGGTCGGGGTTCATTTGCAGCTTGTAAATCCGGTCTTCCAGCGTATGGCCTGCAATCATCTCCTTTACTTCGCCCATTTTCTTTAACGACATTAAACGGTGCGGTTTAAGACGGGCCAACTCATAAATCTTGCTGATGTTTCCTCCGGTACCCACCGCAGTTACTTTGCCCATTTCAGCTTTTATATTTTCTTTTACCCAATGCTCCATGTCGCTCCAAACAACGGGCAAGTCGTGATGCTCTAAAATGCGCACCGAACCCACTTTGAAAGACCGGGTTTTAATTTTTTTTCCGCCAAAGTAGATATTCAATTCAGTACTGCCACCGCCCACATCTATGTGCAGGTAAGCCTGGCTACCGAGGTACGACCGAATAGCCGTGTTAATCAGTTCTGCTTCGCGCTGGCCGTCTATAATGTCTATCTTTAAGCCAATTTCTTTGTAAACCTCCTTCGCTAGATCCGCTCCGTTTTCAGCTTCGCGCATGGCCGAGGTAGCACACAACATGTAATCATCTACTTCATAAAGTTCCAACAGGAGTTTAAAGGCCTGCATCAGTTTTTTAAACTTGTTAATGCTTTTTTCGCTTAGGCGATTGGATGAGAATACATCGTGGCCCAATCGCAACGGAAAGCGCACGTATTCCATTTTCTTAAAAAGTACCTGCTCTTTAGTTTCCAGTACCGAAGAAACCTGGAACCGGATCGCATTCGAACCAATGTCAATGGCTGCTAACTTCAACTTCCTTCCTTATTAGTAGTAAGCCCCAAATTTAAGGTATCCTGATTTTATTATTATTACCTAATTGTGTTTCTTTGTAACACTTATCCAGAAAGACCGAGGGACAGGGCCCATTGACGTCTTAGCAACCTTGTGCTGAACCTGGTGCTAATTCCCTTCTGTATCCGTTGCAAACGGATGCAGAGAAGATAAGTAAAGCCCTCCGCAAGGCTCTTTCTGGATAAACCATAACAACAGAAAGAGTGAAAATCGAAGACATCCTTAGCGAAAGAATTGTAATTCTGGATGGTGCCATGGGTACCATGATTCAGCGGTACAAATTAACCGAACAAGACTTTCGCAATGCGGCATTAAGCAGTCACCCGCATCCCCTCAAAGGGAATAACGACCTGCTGAGTATTACACGGCCCGATATAATAAAGGAAATCCATCGCCAGTATTTTGAAGCGGGTGCAGACATTATAGAAACCAATACCTTTGGTAGCACCACTATCGCGCAAGCCGATTACCATCTGGAGCACCTCGTGTATGAGATTAATTTTCAGGCTGCTAAAATAGCCAAAGAGGTTGCAGAAGAATTTACAAAGGCTCAGCCCGATAAGCCTCGCTTTGTGGCGGGCTCTATGGGCCCAACGACTAAACTTGCTTCCATGTCGCCCGATGTAAACAATCCGGGGTACCGCGCGGTTACGTTCGACCAATTGGCAACCGCTTTTAAAGAACAGGCCCGGGGCTTACTGGATGGTGGCGCTGATTTGCTCTTACTTGAAACGATAACCGATACACTTAATGTAAAGGCAGCCTTGTTTGCCATTCAGGAATTGTTTGATGAGATCGGCAAAGAAGTGCCCATTATGGTATCGGGCACAATTACCGATGCCAGTGGCCGTATCTTGTCCGGGCAAACCGCAGAAGCATTTTTAATTTCTGTATCGCACGTGCCCTTATTAAGCATCGGTTTCAATTGCGCCATGGGTGCCGCAGCATTGCGCCCTTACTTGCAAGTACTTAACGAGAAAGCTCCCTTCTTTGTAAGTGCCTATCCGAATGCCGGCCTGCCAAACGAGTTTGGCCAGTACGATCAAACAGCATCTGAAATGGCCCACGAGGTGGAAGAATATCTTAAAGAGGGGTTGGTAAATATTGTGGGTGGTTGTTGCGGCTCAACGCCTGAACATATTCGAGCACTGGCCACGGTAGCAGCTAAGTACAAACCACGCCCGATTGGATCAACCTGGGCGCCTCGCAAAACTGAAAATTCTACAGTTACCTATCAACGAATTTAAGTACCGCCTTTTGAGCATGACAATTTCTATAAATCAGAACTGCCTGCATGTCGAATACTAACTATTTGCAATTAAGTGGCCTTGAAGCCGTAGTCATTACTCCGGGGTCTAATTTTGTAAATATTGGCGAGCGCACCAACGTTACCGGTTCGGCTAAATTCTTAAAGCTTATAAAGGAAGATAAGTTTGATGAGGCGCTGGAGGTGGCCCTTGACCAGGTGCGCGGTGGAGCTCAGGTAATTGATGTAAACATGGACGAAGGTATGCTGGATTCGCAGGCGGCCATGGTAAAATATCTTAACCTGATGGCTGCAGAACCTGAGATTGCTCAGCTGCCGGTTATGATCGACTCCTCGAAGTGGGAAGTAATAGAAGCGGGGTTAAAGTGCTTGCAAGGAAAAGGGATAGTTAATTCTATAAGCCTGAAAGGAGGCGAAGCCGAGTTTATAAGGCAGGCAAAGCTTGTAAAGCGCTATGGTGCGGCTACTGTGGTGATGGCTTTTGACGAACAAGGTCAGGCTGATACTTATCAGCGCAGAATTGATATTTGTAAGCGAGCCTATACGATATTGGTAAATGAAGTAAAGTTTCCGCCACAGGACATCATCTTCGACCCTAATATTTTTCCGGTAGCCACCGGCATTGAAGAGCATCGCAATTATGCCATTGATTTCTTTAACGCAGCAAAATGGATTCGCGAAAATTTACCACATGCACACGTAAGCGGTGGGGTAAGTAATGTTTCGTTCAGCTTCCGCGGAAACCAAAAAGTACGCGAGGCCATGCACTCGGCCTTTTTGTACCATGCCATTCAACACGGTATGGATATGGGCATTGTAAACCCAACGATGTTAGAGGTGTACGATGAGATTCCCAAAGATTTGCTGGAGCGTGTGGAAGATGTGTTGCTGAACAGGCGCGAAGATGCTACGGAGCGCCTGCTAGAATTTGCCGAAACGGTAAAGGGCGCTGCCAGGAAGAAGGAGACTGATGATGAGTGGCGTAACGCTACGGTTGAGGAGCGCATCACGCATTCGCTGGTAAAAGGAATAATTGAGTATATCGATGCTGATACTGAAGAAGCCCGACAAAAGTACGGGCGGCCTTTGCATGTAATTGAAGGACCACTAATGGCGGGAATGAATGTGGTTGGCGATTTGTTTGGGGCCGGCAAAATGTTTTTACCGCAAGTGGTTAAAAGTGCGCGGGTAATGAAAAAATCGGTAGCGTACTTAACTCCGTATTTAGAAGAAGAAAAAAAACAAAATGGAAATGTAGGGCAGGCAGCGGCCAAAATTCTTTTAGCAACCGTAAAGGGCGATGTACACGATATCGGCAAGAACATAGTAGGCGTAGTACTTGCCTGCAATAACTATGAGGTTATAGACCTGGGGGTAATGGTGCCCGCAGAAAAAATTCTGGAGGCAGCCAAGAAGGAGAAAGTAGATATAATTGGTTTGAGTGGTTTAATCACACCTTCGTTGGACGAAATGGTTCATGTTGCCAAAGAGATGGAACATGAAAAAATGAGCCTCCCGCTGTTGATTGGCGGTGCGACCACATCTCGCATTCATACGGCCGTAAAAATCGACCCGGTGTACTCAGGGCCGGTGGTGCATGTGTTAGACGCATCGCGGTCGGTGCCTGTAGCCAGCGAACTGATCAGCACAAAAGCCCGACCTGCTTTCCAAACAAAAATGAAAGCTGAGTATGCGGCCATGCGTAAAGACCATGAAGGGCGCCAGCAACAAAAAAATTATCTTTCGTTAGCAGAAGTACGTTCGAACGCGGTTAAAATCAACTGGCAGGAAACGACTTTTACAAGACCTCAGGTGATAGGGAGAAAAGAATTATTAAGCTTTCCGCTGGCTGAACTGAGAAACTACATCGACTGGACCCCGTTCTTTCAAACGTGGATGCTGGCCGGCAGGTACCCTGGCATTTTTAACGATGCCGTAGTAGGTACAGAAGCAAAAAAATTGTTTGATGATGCCAACACTATGCTGGATACAATTATCAGCAACAAGAGCCTGCAAGCGAATGGGGTAGTGGCGTTTTATCCGGCAACCCGTGCCGGAGATGATGTAGTTTTAACAGACGATTCAAAAAATCCTGTGGCTACCTTTCACTTTCTGAGGCAGCAAAATAAAAAGGCGAAAGACCTGCCTAACTTTTGCCTTGCCGATTTTATTTCGGACGAACCTGGAAAGGATTATTTCGGGATGTTTGCTGTTACAGCAGGAATAGGATTAGAGAAATTAGTAGCACACCACAAAGCCAACCACGATGATTACTCTGAAATTATGGCCAAAGCGCTGGCCGATCGGTTGGCAGAGGCTTTTGCCGAATGCTTGCACGAACGGGTGCGCAGAGAATTATGGGGCTATGCAAAAAATGAAAGCCTTACCAAGGAAGACCTGATAGACGAAAAATATTCTGGGATTCGCCCGGCACCCGGTTACCCGGCTTGCCCCGATCATACTGAGAAGAAAACTCTTTTTGAACTGCTGCAGGCGGAGCAAGCTGGAATTACACTCACTGAGTCTTTCGCGATGTATCCGGGTGCTTCGGTTAGCGGGTTTTATTTCTCACATCCGCAGGCGAGGTACTTTGGTTTGGGAAAAATAGAAGCTGATCAGGTAAAAGACTATGCAGTTCGTAAAGGGATGAGTGTGGACGAAATTGAAAAGTGGTTGGCGCCCAATCTTTCTTACAAATAGAATCTTAGTATTTATAATAGTAATAATACGTCAAATTCCAACGAATGAAAGTAACCGAACACCTGAAGCGCGCTAACGGTAAAACGTTATTCACCATTGAAATACTTCCTCCGCTAAAAGGCGAAAACATTAAGAGTTTGTTCAACAACATGGATCCATTAATGGAGTTTAAACCTCCGTTTATTGATGTTACCTACCATCGCGAGGAATATGTATTTAAGAAAAAGAGCGGTGGCTTGCTGGAAAAAATTACTACCCGCAAACGACCGGGCACGGTGGGCATTTGTGCGGCTATTCAAAATCATTACAAAGTAGATACGGTGCCACACATTATCTGCGGGGGGTTCTCAAGAGAAGAAACCGAGAATGCACTAATCGATCTGAACTTTTTGGGAGTGGATAATGTGTTGGTGTTGCAGGGCGATGCCATTAAAACCGAAGCGCGCTTTGTGCCCGAACCCGATGGGTTTGCGTATGCTTCGGAGTTACTGGAGCACGTGGTAAATATGAATAAAGGCCAGTACCTGGACGAAGAGTTGCATGAACCCTCGCCCACAAATTTTTGCATTGGCGTAGCCGGCTACCCGGAAAAGCATTACAATGCACCCAACCTTAAAACCGATTTAAAGTATCTCAAAAATAAAGTTGATAAAGGTGCTGAGTACATTGTAACACAAATGTTTTTTGATAATAAAAAATATTTTGAGTTTGTTGAGCGCTGCCGCGAGGCTGGGATAACAGTACCCATTATACCAGGCATTAAGCCATTAACCACAAAGTCGCAGCTTACCATTTTGCCGCAGATATTTCATATCGACTTACCCGAAGAGCTAAGCGAGGCAGCCGAAAAGTGCAAGGATAATTTGGCTGTAAAGCAAGTGGGGATAGAGTGGGCTGTGCAACAATCTAAAGAGCTAATCAAGCAAGGTGCGCCCACCATCCATTTCTATTCAATGGGCAAATCCGATCCGATTTATAAAATCGCCAAAGAATTGTTTTAAAAAAAAAAAGGAGCTACCGGTAAAGTAGCTCCTGTATGGTTGAACCTGTTTACGATTAATTTGGAGGACTGAGTGGTAAACCTGTTCCTTTATAGTTAGCCAGGTTTGCTTTAGGCACGGTGGCCCCAAATTTGGCATTAATTGCATCGATAAAAATATTTGCAAGAAATGCATAACCTCTGCTGTTGGGGTGCACGCCATCTTCAGAAAATCCACCAGTAGGTGGCGCAAACGAAGGTGTAATGGTTACTCCATTTACAACACGCACTCTGTCGGTTACAAATTGTGCAAAGGCTTCGTTTACATCGGCTACAGCCAACCGGTTGCCACTGCCTGCGGCCGCAGCTTTGATAATGTTATTGAACGCAATAGTTCTTGTCCGGATTTCGGCAGTTTCAGATGGCAATAGCACATACTGATCGGCCAGAGGTATGGTTGTACCAATTATCAACTGGGGGTTATTGCCAGGAGGATTCAAACATGTACCCAGCACACCACCGGCAGAAAGGGTAATCAAATCGTTGGCTGTTGCCTGCCTTACTCTTCTATAGGGTTCAAGCGCTGCACGTTGGGCAGGTGTAATGATGCTGGCAGTAACCATCTGATCGAAAGTTGAACCCAGATCAGGAAAGTCGCTGGTTTTTTCGGCAATTAAAATTCTGTTACCGGCACCTGCGGTATAAGAAACTTTTCGTGCTTGAATATTTGCTGCTGTTGAGCCGGAGATGGACAACAGCCCGGCATTTCCTGCAATACCATCCAATACTGTGTTATATCCGGCAAATGCCCCATTTAATGCCGTGGCCTGATCGGCTGATAAGGTAACTGCATTGTAGGTTACGGTAAAGAAGAACGGAATAGTAGTAACATCAGGAATTGTTCCAACTACTCCTTTTAATTCGGAGTTTGAAGCTAGTATCTGGCCGATTGCGGCATTGTATTGTCCTTGAAAAGCCGCTTCGCTGGTAAGTGGTATAGCACCAGAAGCCCCGGTGGTTGCATATCCCAGGATATCATTATTGCCTAAGAAAAACATAAAGAAGGTACCCTGAGCAGCTAAGGCATCACCCAAGATGGTTGAAGTACCCGGGTTGGAAGCGAACCGCGCATAAAGTGGATTAAAAGCCGGGTTGCTGGTGGGTGGGCCACCTGTTAGTGGAGTTAAGGCTTGACCAAGCAAGATACCGGGCACGCCAAAATTGTTAAGAGCAGCTTTGTTGCCACCATAGGCTGTTGGCACATCGCCACCGGTACCAGGCACTGCGGGTGTGGTTACTTCGCTCGGACAGGTTACTACTCTTTGTGGAGTACCTAACGCGGCAGGTGCTGCCGTTCTGGGGCCACTGCCATCCGGATCGAACAAAACTAACCTTCCTAAAATTGGGCCACCTGTAAATGGCGGGTTGGTGGTAGTTGTGTTGAAACCATTCACCGAACCAATATCCGGTTGATTGAAGGTTGCTGATCCTCCGGCATAAGAAAACTGTTTGGCAAGAATAGCTGCCAACGAATTGTTTTGTCCTTCGGTAAACAAAGCACCCGCCTGATAGCCGGCTGTCAGCGAATTGCCTACGGCTACAAACTTTGAAAAATTAGCGGACCCGGAACTTCCAGATGGAGTTTCTGGTACCACGGGCTCTTCGGCAACCGGTATGATAGGCTCTTGTGAGCACGATACGGCAACCAATGTGGTGGCAAGTACCGATATTATTCTATGAGTTAATTTCATAATTGTAAACTTTCTATTTCAAGAATTCATCAAACGTTAACGAAATGAAGTATTGCTGTCCCACAAATGGTGCGCCCAGGTTAGTGCGATAGTCGCCTCCACCCAAGTTGGTTCCGCCAATTTTTACGATTGTTTTCAGCGAGGATATTTTATAGTTAACCTGCGCATCTAACACGCCAAATTCCGGTACTTGCCAAATTCCAAAAGAAGACTGCCATTCGTAATCTTGTTGCCATCTGAAATTCGCATTGAATCCAAGGTTCTTTGCAATTTTCCGATTTCCAATTCCAACGCTAAACCGGTTTTCAGGAGTATTGAATCCGGCTCTGAATTCAGGACTTTCATCGGCTTTGAAAGTAGCCCAGTTGTAGTTTCCTGTAAGCACAAAGTTCTTAGGTAAATTATAAGTAAGGCCTAAACCAATACCGGTTGAGGTAACATTTTGTGTAGAGTTGGTATAAGGTGAGAAGAGAGTGCCCGCATTTACCTGCGAGCCTTTGTGAGTTGTTGCATTTTTGCTAACAACAATCTGCCCGCCTATAAAATTTGAATAGGAAGTATAGTAGCCGTTCAGGTCTATTAAGAAATTGGTTCCTAATAATCCTTTATATCCCAATTCGAATGAGCGCAATTGCTCAGGTTGTACATAGGGCAGGTTAGCAGTGACGAGTAAACTTTGATTTCCTCCTGAGAGCGCACCTGTGGTTCCGTCTATACTACCACCAGAAGCGCGGTATGCATTGTACGAGGCTTGTGTGTAGGCACCTCCATTATGAATGCCATAACGGGCTGCGTTTGCCTCAGTGCTTCCTAAAAGCGTACCCCCCGAAGATGGGAAGTAGATAAACTGTGCCTGCGTGTCGGGGTTGCGGAAACCGGTTTGGAACGAGGCTCTTAAATTATTGTTTGGATCAATTTCAAAAACACCGGCAAGACGTGGTGTAAGCTGGCCGTCAAAGTTCTCATTCTTATCGTACCGTAACGAACCGGTTAATTTTAATTTTCCGATCGCTTTGCCTATTTGAGTATAGGCTCCATATTCATTAATCTTTATACGCTCAGCTTCACCGCCATTCGGAGCCTCGTTGAATACGGTAGCATTTGAGAATAAACTGTATTGCCGCAGATTACCACCGAATTGAATTTCGGCCCACTTTATTTTATCAAACAGGCGATAGTTAAATTCTGCGTGGTACAATCGTGAGTTATCCACGAATGATGCTCCGGGAGGATTTCCCTGGAATAATTGCGCGCGAACTTGCCGCATCAGGTTTACAAATTCTGTTGATCCTTCTGCCGGCCGGCCGGTATCGGCATTCGCTCTTGCTGCGGCATGGGCTGCTTCGGGGTTACCCGCTGGCACACCCGGTACAAAATATCCCTGCATGGCCAATACATAGGTTTGTGCATAGGTAGGCGCCCATGATGCGGCCGTAGGACGGATAGTTTCATTCGCAAAGCCGCCCAGGGCAGACATGTTGTAGGATTTACCCGCATCGGTTGCAGTTCTATAGGCCCGAATAAAGAAGTTACTTCCCTTTAATTCGATTTTGTTGAATTGCTGGGTAAAATCTCTTAAAGCATATTTTTCTGTGCCTTGGTAAATGGAACTTCCGCCACCAAAACGATAGTTATAGATTGCTTCTAACTTATCGTTAATTCTATAATGCAGCGCACCATCTAACTTTAGTGTCTTTGCATCGCGATTATCGTCAAAGGCAGCCAACATGGCTTGTTCAGAGTATCCGGTGCGTCTTAGATCCAACGTTCCGAATGTGCCGCCAATGGGTACGGGAATCGGAGTTTCATCTCCGTATAAATTCAAACCATCAAAATTTGGTTTTGAACTTAAGTCGATGGTTGATTCCGGATTGTTTCTATCTGTTTTATAATCGTTACCCAACCAATCGGTGGTTTGCATTATACTACCATTGATTTTAAAAGCTAATTTATTATTAAACGCCTTGGCATATCTTAAACTATAAGAGGTTAATGGATGCGAACCGCCAGCCTCTGAACTTACAATACCGCCTTTAAATTGAGCGCTCAAGCCCTGGTAATCAAAGGGGCTTTTGCTTTGCATAATAAGAATGCCATTAAAAGCATTAGGTCCATACAGTGCCGAAGCGGCACCCGGTACAAGTTCCATACTTTCGGCATCCAGTTCGCCCAATCCGATTATTGATCCGGTAGGGAAGTTGAGCAGCGGTGCCTGCGTATCCATGCCATCTACCCATTGAACAAATCGGGTGTTGGCGATGGTAGCAAAACCGCGGGTGTTAACAGCCGTAAAGTTCAAGCTTCCAGAATTTGTCTGAACGCCTTTCATATTCGCCAAGCCATCGTAAAAGTCTGGAGTAGCCGATTGGCGGATGCCAATGATATCCATCTTCTCAATGGTAACTGGCGATTTTAAAATACTTTCTTCAAACCGCGATGCCGACACAACTACTTCTTGACCAAGTAAAGTTTGTTCTGCCAACGATACATCAATGGTGGCGGTGGCTTCGGTTACTTCAAACTCTTGGGTGGCATAGCCGATAAATGAGAAAACAAGCGTAAACGGTGGTGCCTGGTTTACTTTCAGGTTGTAACGGCCATCGGTACTTGAAATGGTACCTATAACACGGCCCTTTACAACAATGTTAACGCCTGCCAGCGTTTCTCCGCTGCCACCATCTTTTACCGTACCCGAAATGCTGGTGGTTTGAGCCATGACAGTTGCTGTGCCGCAGAGCCAGAAGAGAAGCGGTAGCAATGCCTTTCTGTAGAATCTATTCATAAGAATTATGGGTTTAATTCTTAAATCTACAAGAAAAAGCTCAATTACAAACGATTGAAAGGCGGGAATTTTGCATTTTTTAAGGATTCCTTAACTTCCGCCAAAGGCTTATTTCTGGTTGCGAACCAACTCTACCAGCCGGTCGCACAGGGCATTGATTTCATTGGCCATAGCCTCATCGCCAGTGGCAGTAAGAACACTTTGTGCTATTCCACCAATGTTTTCAATGTAAAACCTTTTCATCTCATCTACGGGCATGTCCTTCGTCCACAGGTCAATGCGCATCGTGTTCTTTTGTTGGCTATCCCACAAGGCTACGGAAATAGATTTGGTGTCTTCCGGGGTGTCTTCGGGTTTATCGGTAGCCTCCCAGCGAATGCGCTCAGGGATGTTTTTACTATCCAATTGAATGGTAAACTGTATGGTGGATTGTTTCGTAGTCATATCGGGTGCAAAGAAACAACTTTTAGAATTGCATCTCGGCAATTTCACCATCAATTACCAGCCGGCCAGCTGTAGCATTTTTAATTTGCTCGGTCGAAACACCGGGTGCGCGTTCAAGTAATTTAAATCCTCCCTCGGGTAGTACATCCAGCACCGCCATGTCGCTAACAATTCGTTTTACACAGCGAACCCCGGTAATGGGCAGGGTACATGATTTTAAAAGTTTTGATGCGCCCTCTTTGCTGCAATGCTGCATAGCCACAATTATATGTTTGGCCGATGCAACCAGATCCATCGCTCCACCCATGCCTTTTACCATCTTACCAGGTACTTTCCAGTTGGCAATATCACCCAGTTCCGATACTTCCATCGCACCTAAAATGGTTAGGTAAACATGGCCACCGCGTATCATGGCGAAACTTTCGGCAGAACTAAAAAGGGCAGAGCCGGCCATCATGGTAATAGTTTGTTTGCCGGCATTAATTAAATCGGGATCAACTTCGTTTTCAGTAGGGAAGGGACCAATACCTAAAAGTCCGTTTTCAGATTGCAACACCACATTTAGATGGCTGGGAATGTAGTTGGCTACCAGCGTGGGGATGCCGATGCCCAGGTTAATGTACATTCCGTCTTTTACTTCGCGGGCAATGCGTTTGGCTATTCCGGTTTTATCTAACATTTAATCTGAGTTAATCGTTAAACTTTTGTTGATGCGAGCGTTCGTTGCTCAATCCTTTTTTCGTAGCCCTTGCCTTCGAAAATACGTTGCACATAAATACCTGGGGTGTGTATTTGGTTGGGATCCAGGGTTCCGGCCGGCACCAATTCCTCTACTTCGGCAATGGTAATTTTTCCGGCTGCCGCCATCATGGGGTTAAAGTTGCGGGCCGTGCCCTTGTAAACAAGGTTACCAGTGGTGTCGCCCTTCCAGGCTTTAACAATCGAAAAGTCAGCCCGAAGCCAGTGCTCTAACAGGTAGGTTTTACCCTCAAAGGTGCGTACTTCCTTTCCTTGTGCTATTTCGGTGCCAACACCGGCTGGGGTAAAAAATGCCGGAATGCCGGCCCCTCCGGCCCGAATACGTTCTGCCAGGGTTCCTTGTGGAATCAATTCTACCTCTAACTCACCCGATAAAAGTTGGCGTTCAAACTCTGCATTTTCTCCAACATAAGAGGAAATCATTTTTTTTACCTGCCTGGTTTTAAGTAGCAGCCCAATTCCAAAGTCGTCCACTCCGGCATTGTTAGAGATACACGTTAGTCCGGTAATGCCTTTCTTCAAAAGCGCTGCAATGCAGTTTTCAGGAATACCACATAGACCAAAACCACCCAGCATAAGGGTTACATTGTTACCGATATCGTGCAGGGCCTCGTCTGCACCCGCAACAACCTTGTTAATCATAGCATTTTGCTTTGCGGCAATTTCAGGTGTTGAATCACAAAATGCAAATTAGAATAGTGCCAGATGCTAGTGCTTGTTTAGCACGCGCAACGCTTCGGCTTTATCTGCAATTAATTGGGTTTTTAACGACTCAAGGTCTTTGAATTTCGAATCGGCTCGCAAAAGCTTTTGAAAATATACTTGCAGGGTCTCTCCGTAGATCTCTTTATCAAAGTCAAAAATGTTTACTTCAATGGTTCTGCGCGAGCCATCTACTGTGGGCCGGTTGCCGATATAGAGCATGCCCTGGTACGCAGTGGCTGCATGCGCAACGGTTACCGCATAAATTCCTTCGGCCGGTACAAGTTTATCGGAAGTATCAAGGCTTAGGTTGGCAGTTGGAAAACCCAGCACGCGCCCCAGTTTATCGCCTTTAACCACACGGCCGGTTAGCGGGTAAGGTGCACCTAAAAAATGGTTGGCAGTTTCGATGTCGCCCACCTGCAGGGCATTCCGGATTTTGGTTGAGCTAACTCCAACATGGTCTATATCCTGCCGCGGAATCTCTTCTACATCAAACCCAAAGGTGGGCCCGTTCAATTGCAATTGTTCAAAACTTCCCTCACGGTTTTTTCCGAAGCGGTGGTCGTAGCCAATTACCAGCTTGCGGGTTCCAATCCGGTTTACCAGCACTTCGGTAATAAATGCGAGCGAGGTTAGTTGCGAAAACTCTTTCGTAAATGGAATGCGTAATAAATGGTGCACCCCGTGTGCCCGCAGCAGGTTTGCTTTCTCTTCAAACGTGTTGAGTAATTTTAAGGGCGGCTCGTTAGGTTTTAGAATGGTGCGCGGGTGTGGCCAAAATGTAATTACAACTGTTTCGCCTTTGTTTTTAAAGGCAACCTCCTGCAGGCGGTGAAGTATTTTTTGATGCCCGATATGCACGCCATCAAACGTGCCACTGGTAACCACACCAAAGGGCAAGGGTGTAAAATCTTCGAGCGAGTGATAGATTTTCATGCAACCACCGGATTAATTTGTTCCAGTTCCAACGCATCGGCAAGTTTAAAGGTGCCAATCCGGGTACGGCAAAGTTCGGCAAGGTAAGCGCCAACTCCCAGTTCGTTTCCAAAATCGCGTGCTATGCTGCGGATGTACGTACCTTTGCTGCATACTATCCGAAAGGCAACAACCGGTATTTCTATAGCGGTAATTTCAAATGTAGCTACGGTTACCTCGCGCGGTTTTAACTCAATATCTTTTCCTTTCCGTGCAAGTTTATAGGCCCGCTTACCGTCTATTTTGATAGCCGAGTGCTGAGGTGGAATCTGTTGTAACGTACCGGTAAATTTTTTGGCCGCAGCATGAATTTGATCAACTGAAATATGCGCCACGTCTGCCTTGTCTTCAACAGAGGTTTCCAAATCGTGCGAGGCGGTTTCTTTGCCAATTACAAACTTGCCGGTATATTCCTTTTCCTGTGCCTGATAACTATCTATTTGTTTGGTCATTTTGCCGGTGCAAATGATCAGCAGCCCGGTAGCGAGTGGATCTAACGTGCCGGCATGACCAATTTTTTTTATTTTGAGTTTACCCCGCAACTTGTTCACCACATCAAACGAAGTCCAACGCAAAGGTTTGTTTACCAACAACACCCGATCTGTAAAATCTGTACTCACAGCACCTGCAAATCAATTCCCAACCAATAAAGCAACAGTAGTGTTATTCCTACTGCTATGCGGTAGTAGCCAAATACTTTAAAACCGTGTTGCGTTAAAAAGTTTATAAAGGATTTGATGGCGAAAAAAGCCACAACAAAAGCTGCCACATTTCCCAGCGCCAGCAATTGAATGTGCGCAGTACTAAATGTATTTCCTTCTAAGTAAAATTTAAGGAGTTTATAGGCAGTAGCCGCCAACATGGTAGGCACCGCCAGAAAAAACGAAAACTCTGCGGCTGCTTTGCGCGAAAGTTGTTGGGTTAAACCACCAATAATGGTAGCTGCCGATCTGGAAACACCGGGTATCATAGCGATAACCTGAAACATGCCAATTATAAATGCAGATTTGTAGGTAACGGTTTCTGTAGATGCGGTGGAGTTAAAAAGCTTATCAATAAACAGAAAAACAATGCCTCCCAAAATTAGCGTTACCGCAACCACTTGTACGTTTTCCAGAAGCGCATCAATAAAATCATTCAATAATAGACCTAATACCATGGCTGGGATGAAGGCCACAAATAGCTTAAAGTAGAAATTCCATGTTTGGAAAAATCTTTTCCAATATAAAACAACCACCGAAAGAATGGCCCCCAATTGAATGGCCACCGTAAATGTTTTAGTAAATGAATCGGTTTCAATACCCAAAACACTGGAGGCAATAATCATGTGTCCGGTAGAGGAAACGGGCAAAAATTCGGTTAGACCTTCAACAATGGCTAACACGAGTGCATCCAGAAACGACACGTTGTTTTATTTCTGTTTGGGTGTATATAAAATGGCAACGATCTCGGTAATGAATCCTGCCAATACAATAATCGGGCTTAGCGTTAATCCCAGAAATCCGAAGCCGTACGGTTCGCTATCTAATGCCATAATGGTAAAGCCAATAACTAGCAGCAAAAGGCCGGCTATCATTAACTGATAATTTCTTTTTCCAAATGCTAACTTGCTCATAGGGTTTAGAAGAGTTCGTCTAACGATAATTTTAAATATTTACTCACAGCGCGGTAGGTGCTAAACACCGCCACCAGCACTCCCAATCCTACCAGTAGGATTAATAAGGCCAACAGTCGCTGGTTATTTTGAATCAGAGCCAGGTCAGCAACGCGGGTAGTTGCAAAGTGTATCAGTCCAACCAAGAGTGCTGCGGCCAGCACTCCCGATAGCAAGCCGTGCAGGCTGGCGCGGTAAAGAAACGGAAGCTGAATAAACCAACTGCGGGCGCCAACCAATTGCATACTTCTGATTAAAAACCGTTGAGAAAACAAAGCGAGCCGCAACGTATTGTTGATTAGCAGCACAACCACAACCAGGAGCAAGGCAATAAGGCCCGCTAACACCAATCCGATTTTAGTAATGTTTTGGTTTATGGAGTCAATAACGTTTTCTACGTAGTGTACATTAAACACGCCACCTATTTGTTCTACCTCGGCTTTAATCTTCTTAAGATTTACAGGGTCGTGGAATTCTTCTTTTATGCGCACCAGGTAGGCATCGTGTAAAGGGTTTTCACCAAGAAAGTCCTTAAAATTCTCACCGGTTTCTTCAATAAACTGTTTAGCGGCAACTTCCTTACTAATAAATACAACAGCATCTTTTCCTTCGGCTACGTACACCTTCGAGGCTAAACTTTTCTCAAGTTGACTGCGGTGGGCATCGGAAGTTTGGGTGTTAAGAAAAACCTGAATGCGCACGTTCTGCCTTACAATGCGTTCCAATTCTTTAGAGTAGATTACCAGCGCGCCAAAAACCCCAATTACAAACAAGGCAAGCGTTATACTTAGAATAACGCTAAGGTAAGGGTAGGAGCCAAGCTTCTTCTTCCTGAATTTATACCGGGGTTCGCCCTTTTGCATCGGGCAAAGATAACGGCTTTCTGGTATTGCTGTTAAAAATCAGCAGCTAAATCAATTACCGCTTTCTGATGTTCTCCAGTTGCTGAATGGTCTTTTTATCCGTAAGTGCCTCCAGCGGGGTGATTGCCGTAGCCGTTTCGCTGAGCAGATAATACTTGTTTTGGTAGTAAAGATAGATGGAGTGAGAGCCCCCATTCAATTCAATAACCTCGTACAAACTCTTGTCGAACGATCCGTATAGAACAACCTTGTCGTTTGTAAATTGATAGTGAAACTTATACTTGCGGTTGGCCGAATCGAATGTAACATGTAAGGGTTCGCTTGCACCAATCGGTTTTGAAGTTACCTCTCCATGGTTAGGAGGCGAGGAAGTACCCTCAGCCAGTTCGGACGAAGGGTCAACAACCTGCAATTGAGGTTTGGTTAAATTCTGTTTGGTCTCTGGTTGCCGGGCAACTTTTACTTCGGCCGGTGTTACGGTTTCAGACGCTGTGTTTTCTGCCTTTTCTGATTGAAGCTCGGTGAGCGGTTGAACGAAAGAATCATCCGCAGGAGCCTCGAATGCAGGGTCGCTTTGGTGCGTGGTTACTTCAGGGCGGTTGTCGGTTTGACTAAACCAATAGAGGGACCCAACCAAAAGAGCACCCCCCACCAGGCCGGCAGCAATCTTTAATTGAGTTACGATGCTGGTACCTACCGGTACATTGTTGAGCATAGCCTTTAGTTCGGCAATGCGGGCATTTTTTAACCCCTCAATTATCTGACGCTGAAATTCTACATCGGCTTTCAAGGAAGGATCGCTCGCTACTTGTTCTTCAAAACGAATTCGCTCAGCCTTCGGTAGCTTATTGGTGAGATACTCTTCTATTAATTCTACGTTCTTCATGTCTTTCTTCAGTTAGTCTAAAAAGTCGTGCTCCGAATACTGGGCCTTTACTAATTCATCCAATTTTTGTTTGCACTTATATTTTTTTGTTTTGGCGGTGTCGGTGTTGGCAAAGCCTAGTTTTTCGGCTATCTCCTGCATCGACATATCGTCAAAGTAGTAATACATCAAAACCTTACGACAAGTTTCACCAAGTTGCTCTAAGCATTTGGCGATAATCTTTTCGCGCTCCGGACTATCAAAATCCATGGCCTGCGGAGTATCTTTTTCCTCATGGGCCAGGCGCTTTTTCCGGTCGAGTTCCTTTCGCCACAGATTTTGACAAATGCTGTAGATGTAGGTGCTCATTTTGGCAGTCATCACTAAGTTGCCTGATCTGGCCTTCTGCCAGAACACGACCAGGGCGTCCTGGTACACATCGCGCGCTTCTTCTTCGGTACCACTGTTGGTGATTACCATCTTGGTCATCATCCGGTAGTACTTTTTGTAGATTAACTCAAGGGCTTTCTCGTCTCCGTTTCGGATTCTTTCGAAAATCTCCTTTTCGTCCATCTGCGCGTTGGTTTTGAATACTCTGAGTGCCACGGTTGGTAACCTTACGGGTTGATAAATGGAACTATTGAGGGATTAATGTCGGTATTTTTACGATGAGATGATAATTACTGCTCCGGCAGCCAGGTTTGTGTTCGGAAGAACGGCCCCAGATACCCGCGAAGTTTCAGGTTATTTCCCTCGCGCCAAACTTTGCACCGGTAAATTTTGCCATTGTTCGGATCCAGGATAGAACCGCCTGTAAACTCATCGTCTTCCTTTATAAGATTCTTTAAAATCTCCATCCCTATAATCTGCTTTTTAAAGCGTTCGTCCAATGCAGGGCATTTATCGCAAACGGGATTCTGATCTTCATCAGCAGCCCTGAAAAGCTTTATAATTTTTCCATAAAATTTTCCGTTGCGCTCGGTTATTTCAACCACAGATTTAGGCTTGCCGGTCTCATCATCGATTGTGCGCCATTTGCCTGCAATAGTTTGCGCCTGGCAAGCCAGGGAACTGGCAACCAACATGTAAAAAATGATTATCCGCTTCATTTACAGTTTAAGTTTGTTTGGCTTAAATATAAAAAAAGGGCGGTGTAATGAAACCCGCCCTCTTCATTCTAAGTCTGCCGATAGTAGTTATTCAGCAGGCTGAGCAACAGAAATTACAGATTCTACTTTTGGGCTAAGATCTTCTGCCTTTACCGATGCTGCATCTTTTTGCACCAGAAATGGCGCCAATACCAGGGCCACAACAGACATTAGCTTAAGCAAGATATTAAGCGATGGCCCGGAAGTATCTTTGAACGGATCGCCTACGGTATCGCCCACCACAGCCGCTTTGTGCGGATCGGATTTCTTATAGTATTTCTGGCCATTGATTTCAACGCCTTCTTCAAAGCTCTTCTTCGCATTATCCCACGCACCACCGGCATTCGATTGGAAAATTGCCATCAATACGCCTGAAACTGTTACGCCTGCCAACATACCGCCCAGCGCCTCTACTCCAAAACCGGGCAAGAAGGCGATAATAACCGGAACAATAACAGCCATTAAGCCGGGGATCACCATTTCGCGGATAGCGGCCTTGGTTGAAATTTCAACACATTTTCCATACTCAGCTTTTCCATCGGCTTCGTGGAAAGTTTTTTGGTCTTCGGCAGACCACTCGTGGATTTCTTTGTCGCCATTCTTTTTCATAACAGCCAATGCGGCCTTTAGTGCGGGGATGTCGTTAAACTGCCTGCGCACTTCTTCGATCATCGACATGGCCGCGCGCCCCACCGCACCCATCGCCAACGCAGAAAACACAAACGGCAACATACCGCCAATGAACAAGCCTGCCATTACGTTTGCTTTGGAAACATCGATGGTGGTAAGGTGCGCGGTTGTCATAAATGCACCAAATAAGGCGAGTGCGGTTAAGGCTGCCGATGCAATGGCAAAACCTTTACCAATAGCGGCAGTAGTATTCCCTACCGCATCTAACTTATCGGTACGCGAGCGTACTTCTTTGGGAAGCTCAGACATTTCGGCTACCCCGCCAGCGTTATCGGAAATAGGCCCGTAGGCATCAACTGCCAATTGGATACCGAGGTTAGAAAGCATCCCAACGGCTGCAATGGCAATACCATACAATCCACCGAAATGAAATGCCCCGATGATAGACAGCGCTATAATGATGATTGGCCAAAGGGTGGACATCATACCTACACCAAGGCCGGCAATAATATTGGTTGCTGCACCAGTCGAAGATTGTCTCACAATCGACAATACCGGTTTTTTACCCATGCCGGTGTAGTACTCGGTAATCAAACCAATTACCACGCCTGCCACCAGGCCAATAACCGTGGCAAGAAAAATCCCGGTAGAAGTATATTCTTTTGTAATTCCATAAAGCGGATCGTTGTAAGACCACGTAGCGGGTAACATGTTTTTAATGATGAACCACGAAGCAATGATCATTACTACAGAAGATACGATTTCTCCGGTGTTAAGTGCGGTTTGCGGATTGCCGCCCTCTTTAACGCGCACGAAGAAGGTGCCTATAAACGACATGATAATTCCTACCGCGGCCAGGGCCAGCGGCAACAACACGGCTGAAAGTCCGTTGCCGAATGCCTCAGAAGCAAACTCGGGCAATGCAAAAAATGCAGCTCCCAAAACCATGGTACCTATAATGGAGCCCACATACGATTCAAATAAGTCGGCACCCATGCCAGCTACATCGCCCACGTTATCACCTACGTTATCGGCAATGGTTGCCGGGTTAAGCGGGTGGTCTTCCGGGATACCGGCTTCTACTTTTCCCACAAGGTCGGCTCCCACATCGGCCGCTTTGGTATAAATACCTCCGCCCACGCGTGCAAACAAGGCAATAGAAGATGCACCAAACGAAAAACCGGTAAGCACCGTAAGCACCTGACCGATTTCGGTAAACATATTTTTATAAACAATAAACAAAATGCTTAAGCCCAATACACCTAAACCAACAACACCCATTCCCATTACCGAGCCGCCTGTAAAAGCTACTTCAAGTGCTTTGCCCAGGCCGGTGCGGGCAGCGTTGGTTGTTCTTACGTTCGCTTTGGTGGCTACGCGCATGCCAATAAACCCAGCCAGCGCAGAGCAAAAAGCACCCAACACAAACGACACCCCAACCAATGGCGAAGAAGTTTCGCTGCTGGCTGTAAATGCAAGCAGTAAGGCAACGCACACAACAAACACACTCAGGATTTTGTACTCAGCCTTGAGAAAAGCCATTGCGCCCTCGGCAATGTGGCTGGCAATTTTTTTCATTTTATCGGTACCTGCATCTTGTTTCGACACCCAGGCACTTTTCCAGATTACATAAATGAGCCCCAAAACGCCAAATAGGGGCAAGGCGTAAAGTAAATTTTGCATACTGATTTATTAATTAAAACAACCCGGCCGGTTAAACTGGGGCAGGGGCTTTTTTGAAAAGCACCGCAAATATATAATAAGCCTCAAATAATTAAAATGCGCGATTTTCAGATTGAAAACAGCTTTCGCAGCGCTTCCCAAAGCTTTGCCTTGGCAGCCTTATCATCGATTAGTTTTGAAAGATCTTCGGAGGCCACCAGGTCTATCTTCTGGGTTTGAAGGTGCTCGTAGTGCGACAGGCCAACCGGTAGGGGGCCAAAGTAGATTAGCTTTTTGGGTTTAACCGAAAATGCAGACAGATTAAGGCTGGGCTGATAGATTACTGAAACCCGATTCAGCGTAAGCTTAAGGGCGCCTAAAATTTTATTCAACTGATCAAGTTCGTCTTCTGTTACCGTGGCCCAGGGTTTAGTTAATACAATGGTGGGTTGGGGCTCCAGTGCATACAGTTCTTCCGTAAAGAGAATTTCGGCTACCTCAGTCATTCTTTAATATTGAAAATGGATTTTAATTCGTTGGCTTCGGCTGGTTTCATTCGCCCTGATAAAATCAGACGCAATTGTCTTCTGCGTAATGCTCCGTTATAGAGTTCCACCTCTTCCGGAGTTTCTGGTACTATTTCGGGTATCTCTACGGGGTGGCCATTTTTATCTACCGCAACAAATGTAAAGTACGCTGAGTTACTCTCAATCTTCCTTCCTTCGGGGATGTTTTCGGCATCCACATCAATACGGATTTCTACCGATGAATTGAAAGCCCGTGTTGCGCGGGCCCGCAGCGTAACCACATCGCCTAAGCGGATGGGCGAGCGAAACGAAATATTGTCAACCGAGGCAGTAACTACAATGCTTTCGCAATGTTTTTGGCCGGCTATGGCCGATACGATATCCATCCAATGCATCAGGCGGCCACCCATTAAATTGTTGAGCGTATTCGTATCGTTAGGCAACACCAATTCGGTCATGCTTACAAACGATTCGCGCGGGTGTTTTTGCTTACGACTCATGTTGCTACTTACTGTTAGTTTGTTTTTACGAAAGCACAAAAATCATAAAAATATTTTGCAATACACCGATGCAATTTATTTCTTGCATGAAATAATTACGCGTGGTACAAGTATTCAACGTATCAGTTTCCAATGGCTCAATTTCTATTGAGGCCATTACTACCACAACCATTACGGGGTAGCGCCCTCCATATTCCCGCTTTCTCTTACATACTTACTCTTGTTCAATCTGAAATAAAAAAAATCTAAAGCAAACGCTTTAGCATCGTGTTGTTATATGAAAATCTTAAAGTTTGGTGGGTCTTCTGTTTCAAAGCCTGAGCGGATACGCGCGGTAATCGATATTCTTAAGCCGTACATTCCGAATCAACCGGCAATTGTATTTTCTGCTTTTGGCGGAGTTACCGATGTGTTGATAAACATGGCACATGCAGCCCTGGCGGGAAATCAGGAATACAAAACGCAATTGCAACAACTGGAAACACGCCACCTGGAGGCAGTACGCGACCTGATTGGTGTGCACCAGCAAAGTGGGATTATTGCACAGGTGAAGTTTACCTGCAATGAATTGGAAGATGTATTGCACGGAGTGTACCTGGTAAAAGAATGTACGCCCCGCACATTGGATTATATCATGAGTTTTGGTGAGCGGCTTTCGGCTTACATTATTGCCGAGGCTATAAAAGATGCCGGTATTGATGCCGAGTTTCTGGATGCCCGCACAGTTGTGCGCACGGATCGCAATTTTGGTTATGCGCGTATCGATTTTGAAACAACCAACAACCTGATTCAACAACATTTTTCAAGTCATAAAAAGATTCAGGTAATAACCGGGTTCATTGGTTCTACACCGGCAGGCGAAACAACTACCATTGGGCGAAGCGGTTCGGATTATACCGCTGCAATTTTTGCCGGAGCTCTAAAAGCTTCCACTCTCGAAATCTGGACCGATGTGGATGGTATGATGACAGCCGATCCACGCAAAGTGAAAAAGGCGTTTACTGTAAAAGAGATGACTTATGTGGAGGCAATGGAACTCTCTCACTTTGGTGCCAAGGTAATTTTTCCGGCCACCATGCAACCGGCTATGGTAAACCAGATTCCCATCTTGATAAAGAACACTTTTAATCCGGGTTTTGCCGGCACGCGTATCAGTTCACAGTCCACAAGCCGTAACCTGATCATTAAAGGAATCTCATCGGTAGATAAAATTAGTTTGCTCAATGTGCAGGGAAGCGGGATGATGGGTGTGGTGGGTGTATCCAGCCGGTTGTTTGCTACGCTCGCAAAAGAAAATATAAATGTAATCCTCATCAGCCAGGCCTCGTCTGAGCATTCCATTTGCTTTGCGATAGAGAGCGCTGTAGCCTTACGCGCGAAAGAAGCCATTGAACGCGAGTTTCAATTTGAAATTCATACGCGTGCGATGGATGTAGTAAAGGTAGAGACCGACATGGCCATTGTAGCTATTGTAGGCGAAAACATGAAGCACAACCCGGGCACCAGCGGCCGCATGTTTAGTGCGTTGGGCCGCAGCGGAGTAAACGTAAACGCCATCGCGCAAGGGTCATCTGAATTAAATATTTCAGCCGTTGTGCATCAGCAGGATATTACCAAGGCTTTGAATGTGTTGCACGAAGCATTCTTCCTGTCCGACAGAAAAGTGGTAAATGTATTTTTGGTGGGTACCGGCCTTATCGGTAAATCGTTGTTGGCAATGATGACCAAGCAGTACCAACAATTAGCAGCCAACCATCATTTGGAGGTGCAAGTGGTAGGCATAGCCAACTCAAAAAAAATGTTATTTGCTCCGGATGGATTGCCGCACCAGCAGGCCATTGAGTTGATGGAGGCGGGGGAGCCCATGAACCTGAATACTTTTGTGGGCACCATGTTAAGTCTGAATTTATCGAACAGCATTTTTGTGGATTGTACCTCAAGCGAGGAAGTAACAGAGCACTATGAAACAATTTTGTCTTCCAATATTTCCATTGTTACGCCCAACAAAAAGGCGAACTCCGGTACGTTGAGCAAATATCAATCGCTAAAGAAGGCGGCCCAAGTGCGGGGTGTAAAATTTTTATACGAAACGAACGTGGGTGCCGGATTGCCGGTAATTAACACCCTGGGTGATTTATTGATAAGCGGAGATTCGGTTATTGGAATCGAAGCTGTGTTAAGCGGCACATTGAACTACATCTTCAGCACATTTCAACCGGGCCAAAAATTCAGTGAAGTAGTGAAAGATGCCAAAGCAAAAGGCTACACAGAGCCCGATCCGCGCGATGATTTGAATGGAATGGACGTAGCCCGAAAGATTTTAATTCTCGCACGCGAAGCCGGACTTACGCTCGAACTAAATGATATTAAGGTTGAGAATCTGGTGCCAGAAGATTGCCGTGGAGAGATGCCGGTGGAAAAATTCTTTGAGCAACTGGCCATGCACAACGCCTATTTTGAAAAACTTGCGCACGATGCGGCTACCCGGAACGAAAAATTACGCTACATGGCTGTACTAAAAGGTGGTAAAACCAGCATAAAGCTTGGGTCGGTAAATGCCCAACATCCTTTTTATTCGCTCTCGGGTAGCGATAACATTATATTGCTTACAACAGAAAGGTACAACGAACGGCCTATGGTTATCCGTGGGCCGGGTGCAGGAGCTGAAGTAACCGCAGCCGGAGTGTTTGCCGATATTATTCGCATTGGTAACTACGCAAACAACTAAGCCAATTTTAAATTGATGATATGAAATCGGTTCGTGCCTTTGCTCCCGCTACAGTTGCCAATGTGTGTTGTGGTTTTGATATTTTAGGTTTTGCTGTTGACCATCCGGGCGATGAAGTGAAGCTAACCTTGCGGGATGATAACCTCGTTCAAGTAGTTTCCATTGAGGGCGATGAGGGCCGACTTCCGCGCGAAGCAGAGAAGAATACGGCAAGCGTAGCAGTGATTTCATTTTTAAAGGCGATAGGCTCTTCGCAAGGGGTGGATATTGAGTTGAAAAAGAAATTGCCCCTAGGCAGTGGTATGGGCTCCAGCGCGGCAAGCGGTGTAGCCGCTTTAGTGGCGATGAATCAATTACTTGGTAACCCTTTTACGCGTGCACAACTGGTGCCACATGCCATGGAGGCAGAACGCATTGCGTGTGGTTCGGCTCATGCGGATAATGTAGCTCCCTCGCTGTTGGGTGGATTTGCACTGGTGCGCGAGTACCAACCGCTTGATATAATTAAAGTGGATGCAACTGAAACGCTCTTTTGCTCGTTGGTGCATCCGCATCTTGAATTGAAAACTGAGGACTCACGGAAAGTATTGCGGCATTCCATTTCGTTAAGGGATACTATTACCCAAAGTGGCAATATTGCCGGCTTAATGTTGGGGCTAACTAAACCCGACTACGCATTGATAGGTCGCTCGTTGAAAGATGTAATTGCCGAACCGATACGGGCAGCATTTATTCCGGGATTTGAAACAATGCGCAAGGTTGCTTTAGAGGCCGGGGCCTTGGGTTTTGGTATTTCAGGTTCGGGGCCAACCGTGTTTGCCTTGTCTGAAACAAGGAGCAAAGCACAAACTACTGCAAGCGCAGTTCAGGTTGAGTTTGAGAAGCGACAACTCAAGGCCGATGTATTTGTATCGAAGGTAAACCAACGGGGAGCTTATATTATTGATTGAAGATGAAGTTTTACAGTACCAACAATAGAAATCATAAAGTAGAATTACGCCAAGCCGTAATTCAGGGTCTGGCACCGGATAACGGCTTGTACATGCCGGAAACCATTCCGCAGTTTTCACAATCGTTCATTAAATCTTTACCACAGCGTACATTCCACGAAATCGGGTTTGAGGTAGCAAAAGCTTTTTTGAGTGCGAAAGTACCCGATCAGGAAATAGAAAGAATAGTGACCCACACGTTGCAGTTTGATGCACCCGTAGTGGAAGTAGCACCTGATGTTGCTGCGCTGGAATTATTCCACGGGCCCACATTAGCCTTTAAAGATTTTGGTGCGCGCTTTCTTGCTGGTTTGTTAGGGTACTATGCCAGGCAGCAAGATCGCGAAATCACCATTCTGGTGGCAACCTCGGGCGATACGGGCAGTGCTGTGGCTAATGCATTTTTAAATGTACCCGGTACGCGGGTTGTGGTTTTATATCCTAAAGGAAAGGTGAGTGTTGCGCAGGAGAAACAATTTACTACCCTGGGTGGAAATATAACCGCGCTGGAAGTAGCCGGTACGTTCGATGATTGCCAGCGCTTAGTTAAACAAGCGTTTTTAGAGGCAGAACTAAAACAGAAATTCTTTCTTACCTCGGCCAACTCCATCAATATTGCCCGGTTAATTCCTCAATCCTTTTATTACTTCCGCGCGTACGCACAGTTGAACCACAATAAGCCAGTTGTAGTTTCGGTGCCGAGTGGAAACTTTGGTAATCTTACGGCTGGGTTGCTGGCAAAAAAAATGGGCTTGCCGATTAACCATTTCATTGCGGCAACAAATGTAAACGATATTGTGCCGTCCTATTTAAAAACAGGAGTGTTTAGTCCAAAGCCTTCGGTGCAAACCATCAGCAACGCCATGGATGTAGGTAACCCCAGTAATTTTGCCCGCTTGTTGGATTTATTTAATAATGAGTACAAGGAGTTAAGAGAAAGTATCAGTGGCTACGCATTCTCAGATGCAGAAACCCGCACCGCCATGCAACAGGTTTACAGCAAGAGTACCTATATAACCGATCCGCATGGAGCTGTGGGCTATCTTGGATTAGTGCAATTTCTAAAAGCCAACCCCGCTTATACTGGTGTGTTTTTAGAAACCGCACACCCCGCTAAGTTTGTAGATGTGGTGGAAGATGTCGTTCCCGTAGAAGTTGAGTTACCGGAGCGACTTCAAAAATTTATGAGTGGCGAGAAGCAATCTGTTTTAATTCCAACCGGATTTGATGCGTTTAAAGAACTACTTCCAACCTTGCTCACCTAACAACGGCACAAAAGCAAAATTGTCGTATTCTTCTTTTTTGAGCTTACCGTTAAGCTTGCTGATTCGCAGCATCTTTTGGCTCTCCCGATCGCCAACCGGAATAATCAAGGTCCCGCCTTCGTGCAGTTGATCGGTTAGTGCAGTTGGTACCACGGGTGCACCAGCCGTAACAATTATTTTATCGTAGGGTGCTTTTGCAGGAATCCCCTTTGAGCCATCACCATAAAAGAAATAGGGTTTGTAACCGAGGCTCGGTAAAAATTCGCGGGTGCGTTCGTAAAGCTTTTTGTTGTACTCAATGGTGTACACTTTGGCGCCAAGCTCTAACAAAACGGCAGCCTGGTAGCCGGAGCCAGTTCCAATTTCCAAAACCTTATCGCCCGGCTTAATATTTAACTTCTCGGTTTGAAAGGCTACGGTATAAGGCTGTGAAATGGTCTGGCCCTCGCCAATAGGAAAAGCCTTGTCTTCATAGGCGTGGTTGAGCAGGGCATCGTCAAAAAAGGCATGGCGAGGTACTTTCGCAATTGCGGCCAAAACGGCATCGTTTGAAATGCCTTTTTCGCGTAATTTTTTAACCAATTTGTTGCGCAAACCGCGCTGCTTGTAGTTGTCTTCAGTCATTGGCAAAACGCCATTTTGGCGCTAAAAACGCCATTTTTTCACCAGAAACAAAGTTTTAGAAAATGTTTAGGAAAATTGAAACTCAACCTGCTACCTTAGGGTTCTCTAATAGCACAGTAAATTCTATTTGCCATAGCGTTAAAACTGTGTAACCTGACCCTGACAGTAGTGGTGGCCCGTCCACAAACTACTGCAAGGGCAGGTAAATTACCCACTCTAAAATCCTATCAGCACAAAGGGCGCCCAATAGTAAGGCGATGCGTATTTTTCAGTGCTTATCATCTCTAATTTTGCATCGTGCAGCGCACGGCTAAACGAGGTTCTTTTATTTAACAACCCACTGTAAAACGTAGTCATTAGTTGCGAGGTAGATTCATCCGCTACACTCCAAAATGAGACCACCAGATTTTTAGCGCCTGCATACACCAACGCACGCGACAGGCCAATTACGCCTTCGCCTTTTGAAATCTTACCTAAACCGGTTTGGCATGCAGAAAGCGTAACCAGGTTTGCATTCAGATGCAGGTTATAGATTTCGCCACTGAACAGGTTGCCATCCTCAGCTTCCGAATCGTTTTGTAAAAATATCCGCGAGAGGTCTGGGTTATCTTCATCTACAACACCGTGTGTGGCAAAGTGTACCAGGTCAAACTGCTGCAAGTCATCGCTCTTTACAACTGTTTCGTTGGCTTTAAAACTCGTAAGCACTTCGCAGGTTATTCTTTTTTCTTTTAAGATGTTTTGAATTTGAGTTACCTCTTTTTTGGTACCGGGCAGAGGGCTTAGGTTATCTTTTGCAGGAAAAACAATGGGCGCCATTAGCCGGGCAGCCGTAATGGTGTTTGGTTTTTGCTTGACACTTTTTTGTAAGAGCAGGCCGGCAGAAAGTTCGTACCGTATGGTGAATTTCTGAAGCAGGTAGGGGAGTTTGTTAAACTCGGTTGCTGCTTTGGCAGGCTTGTGCAAGAGGGCCTCAAAAGGAATTACACTCATTCGGCCGGTAGGCAGAACTACCAGGTTGGTAATGTGGCCGGGTATGCCTGCAGGAATTAGAATATTGCTGAGATTGCCAGCGCTAATCAAGAATGTTTTGGGATCGCTAAAGAACATGCTATTGCGAAAACCGCTTATGTACTTATCGTATTCTTTTGGTAGTTGACGTTCCTTTATTTCAAATTTTTTGGCGGCAATTATAAATGTATAGATTCGTGCATTCTTTTCATCGATGAAATAACTGATGATAGCGGTTTGGTTATCCAGTAAATTTTGCAATTGGTTTATGCCGGGTGCCTGGGTATTAAATTTCAGGTTGAAGTATTCAGGGAACTGCTTCTCTAAATCAGTAACAAAGTTTTGATAAAGTTTATTTAGTTCAAAAAGTGTTTCCCGAAGATATTTCTCTTCTTCAGCAGAAGGTTTTTGCGCTAGCTTCTGATTGACTAATGCCAAGGTTGATTTCAGGTTTTTTTCTTCTTCCAGCAATTCGGCAGGAATGTTGGCAAACGATTTTGCATTGGCATCTGAAATGGCGGCCTGCAATACGGCCGCTTTGCTTTTTTCAGCAAAATAAAAACATGATTCGCGGAATCGCTGCCGATGTAAAAATGAAACTTCGCTGAGAAGATAACTCACGCGCACTCCATCGGCATAAATTTCGTTGGCCACCGCCCCCAGCGCGATTTTATCTGTTTCGTAAGTTGTTAACTGGCGCATACGATCGATAAGCGAATCGCATGTTTGCAGAGTCTGTAAGGCCAATTGCAAATCGGAAACCCGCAAAGTTTTACTGAGGTGGCGTGCTTCAAGGGCTTGCGCCTTGTACATGAGCGAGTACAAAAGCTGTGTACCATTATAAAAATTGAATTGTGTTGGGTTAATACGGGTGTCCTCCGAATTGAAGGAAGGAAGGTTTGCAATAAGTGCGCGTTGGTAAGAATTCAACGCTTCATTATAGTGGTGTTGCGCCAGTTTTTCATTCCCTATCAAATTTAAAACGTATGCTACATCGGGGTGTTTTTCTCCAAGCGAAGTTTGGTACATGGTTAACGCCTTGGTGTAAAACTCTAAGGCAACAGGGCTGTTACCCATGCTGGAATACGTTTGCCCAAGATTCATTAATACCAATGCTTTGTTGGGGTGGGGCTGTGTGTAAATCTTTTCCCAAATGGCTAGTGCGGTGTTGTAGTAATTAACCGCATCGCCAAATTGTTTGTCAAGTTGATTTAAATACCCGAGGTTGGTATTGGCAATGGCAATTTTAGGATGTTGGTTGCCATGAAGTTTTTTGTACATGGTTAATGCCAGTGTGTAGTACTCAAGTGATTTGTCGATGTCTATTTTAATATAAACCAGGCCGAGGTCGTTGTACGTAGCGGCAATCAGCTCGTGATCGGCAGGCAATTTTTCCTGGCGGATAGTTAAGGCATGCAACAAGTGTTCTTCGGCTTGTGCTTTTTTGCCTGCGGTTCGGTACACATTACCCAGGTGGGCCAATGCATCGGCTTTTTCGAGGCTGCGCGGGAGGCCTTCCGCATCAAACTTTTTCAATGCGCTTTGCAGTTCTTCCTCGGCAAGATCGATTCGGCTTTGATTTAGCCAAAGCAAACCCCGGTTAGTTTGCGTAACGGCTTGCTGTTTGCCGGAATTCTTTAATTCGTTAGTTCGTGCCAGCAGTACACTTAAAAGTTTGTCGGCTTCATCCAGTTTCCCTAAACGAATAAGGGCTTCGGCTTTCTTATTTTGCACTTCGATCTCTGCAACCGATGCGGTGGGCATTAACTCACCGGCTAATGCAATAACCTCTTCGTACCTGGAGTCGCTAAGTAGCTGGTTAAGTTTATCAAGAGGGTTGGGGGCAGTAGCTTTTTGGGCAAACAAGGTTGCCGATAGCAAAACAAACGCAGTAAGGAGTAGCTTCTGCATGGTTAAAACCGGTAGTAGTAGCTTAAAGTTGTAACATCATTGCGCGTAAGCCCATCCGGGTTTACTTTGCGTTGTGTAAATTTCTTTCCGAGCAACAGTCGCACACCTGATTTTACATTGAAATTATAACCGGCCGTAACAATACCGGATAGGGCCATTCCGGTGGTGCCATCCAGTTTAATGCGCTGCATGGTGTTTACATCGGTAATTTCATCTTTGGTAATCCGAAAGATGGGTAAGAGGCCGACAGTAAAATTGAAGCGTGCATAGCGAAAGTTGCGTTCAGCCCGCAGCATTACATCGGTGCCGCGCTTTAACTCATAGGCAATCATGTTGTCGCGCACATAGTCTTCGCCTTCGCCATTTAGGTAAACAGGAATCCACGCGCCCCAGGTGTAGTGGTTTTCGTTTCTGTTAAAGGGATGTTGAATGCCCGTGGCCAGCAACCATTTTTTGGTGATGAGCGAAATACCGGCAATGGCATCGTAGGTACCGAGGCTGGTTTGATAGTACATAGGCAATTGTAAGCCTGTAGTGTTGGATCGCAGATTGGATTTGTTGGACCGGACTTTTCCACCTACTGAAGCGCTGAGATCAAACTTTTCGGATGAGAAGAGATTTCGCGTAAAGCACAAAGAGATGTCGCCCAGGCCACTGGTACTTCCAAAGTTTCCATCCACAGCCTGATAAGGTACTTTTATCTGAAAAAAAGTTTTGTCGTTGATCAGGTTAAAGCTCGCATCAATGTTGGCCACATAAACCACAGGCGAAAGGGTAGTGGTGCCTTTGTAAATGCTCACTTCCATGCTACGTAGTTTAACGGGTACCTTTTTATTAAAAGGTTGATCGGGTTTCATGGCGCCCATCGTACAAAAGCCGGCATCGCTGCACCCTTGCCCAAAGGCATTTAGTGTAATGGTTGCGAGTAAAAAAAGTAATCCTGTCTTCATGTTACTTTTGGCCAGTTATAGCTACGGCATCTATTTCATTCCATCCATCAACCGCAGCGCTGTTAATGGCCATGCGGATTGCATCGGCCATAAAGGTGGTTTCAATAAGGTGAATAGCCAATATCCTGGATTGCTTTGGTAAATCGGTGGCGGCTGGTTTGCTGTACACCGTTACCCATTTTTGGGTAGCTGCATTTCGCAGCAGCACGGTATCTATTGCACCGGGGTTATAGGTCTCAAAGATTTCTATCTTCTTTACGGTTTGCTGCTCGCTAAAGCCAAGTACTAAAAATTCCCGTTGGCCATCTGCGGTAAGCGAGGCCCAGGCGTTTGGTAAATCGTCATGTGTAGGGTACACATTTTCTTCGCCCAGCGCGCGGGTCGCAGCCCAGTTGGTTGTTGAATATTGCGAGCTGAAGGCGATTACAGAGGAGGCGTATTGCTTTACTTTTTCACCTTTAAACGGCTCAAAGTCGGTGCATGCACCCAAACAAATAATAATCAGAACAACACCTGTGTGCTTCATGGGGGTACTGAAGGAACAGGCTAAAATTACAATTTTTGCACGGGCTTCCTATTATTTTCAAATCATTGCGCGTATTACATTCCCAACGATTGATTTTCTATTGAAGCCAACTCAATGATTTTTTCGTATTCGGCCGGGTTAAGGTCATTAAAGAAGTAATGTACCGGGTTGGCAATGATGCCGTTCACAAACACTTCGTAGTGCAAGTGCGGTGCTGTAGAAAGTCCGGTATCGCCTACATAGCCAATTAAATCTCCACGTTTAACTTTTTGTCCTTGCCGCACGGCAAAACCATGCATGTGTGCATACCGGGTGCGGTACCCAAAGCCATGATCAATCTCAATCATTTTACCATAGCCACTAAAGCTCACATCAAGTTTGTCAATTACACCATCGGCTGTAGCATAAATCGGGGTGCCAATGGCTGCTGCAAAGTCAATTCCGGTGTGCATTTTCTTTACTTTATAAATGGGATGAAAACGCATACCAAAGCCAGATGCCAATGCAATTAACTGTTTGTTGGCAACCGGTTGAATGGCCGGAATGGCGGCAAATAATTTCTCTTTGTTTTTAGTTAGTTCCACCACCTCGTCTTGCGATTTGGATTCGATGTAAAGCTTTCTGCGCAGGTTATCTACACTTTCCGAGAGCTTCACAATCAGGTCGGCATGGATAATGGATTTATTTTTAATGTCTTCGTAGCGATCCAGACCACCCACACCGGCTTCGCGAATACTTTTATCAATCGGCTCGGCACCCAATACCACGCGATAGATATTATCATCGCGGTACTCCATGTTAGCTAATTGCTTATGGAGTTTATCAACTTCTGCGTTAAGGTTTTCGTAGTAGAATTCCAGTTCTTTCACTTCGTTGCGCAGCAAAAGTTCTTTGGGCGATTCGAAGTAAGCTCCGTACAAAATAAGAAGCCCAACAGCCATGGCTACGGTAAGACAAACAATACCCAGTGTATTGAGAATGAGATCCCACGTAGAGGTTTTAATTCGCTCGTACTTACAGGTTTCGGTGTCGTAGTAATACTTTATTCTTGCCATAATGTGTAACTAGTGTGGCCTGAAGATTTTAATTACCTCAGGATTACATTCTAAAAAGGGGCCATTTAAAAGATCAATGCAATAGGGAATGGCCGGAAACACAGCATTCAAACATTGGCGGATAGCTTTTGGTTTCCCGGGCAAATTTACAATTAAAGTCTGATTTCGAATGCCGGCCGTCTGGCGCGATAAAATGGCCGTAGGCACGTATTTTAAACTTTCCAGCCGCATAAGCTCACCAAAACCGGGCATCATTTTATTACAAACGGCCGTAGTTGCTTCGGGGGTAATATCGCGTAGCGCAGGCCCTGTGCCGCCACTGGTTATTATTAAACAGCAGTTTTGCTGGTCGGCCATTTGAATCAAAGTTTTCTCAATCAAGGGTTGTTCATCGGGTACAACCGCATATTCCGATTCCCACGGGCTAAGTAAATACTCTTTTAATGTGCTCACAATGGCCTTACCGGGTATATCTTCGTAAATACCCTGGCTGGCTCGGTCCGATACGTTAATGATGCCAATACGAATGAGCTTGGAAGCTGTCATGCTTACGCAGAAAGGGAATTCTTTTGACGTAAATCTTTGGCGCGCCCTTTCTTAAACACCTGGCGGCCCTTATTAATACCTTTTCGTAATTCCCGTTGGGCTTCTTCCGGTAAGGCAATTACTTCTGCGCAGGCGGTAGAGCAACAGCCGTGGTAATGTTGGGCGCACGCTTCGCATTGAATAAACAACAAATGGCAGCCATCGTTTTTGCAATTGGTGTGGGTATCGCATGGCTTGCCACACTGGTGGCATTCACTAATAATCTCATCGCTTATGCGCTCGCCCAGGCGCTCGTCAAACACAAAGTTTTTACCTACAAACTTGTTTTCGAGGTTTTGGGTTTTTACATCCTGTGCATATTTGATTATGCCACCCTCTAATTGAAATACATTGCTAAACCCTACATGCTTAAACCAGGCACTCGCTTTCTCGCATCGGATACCCCCGGTGCAATACATGAGCAGGTTCTTATCTTTTTGATCTTTTAATAAATCTTCCACTACCTGCAGTTCTTCGCGAAAGGTATCTACATCGGGACAAATGGCATTTTTAAAATGCCCCACTTCGCTTTCGTAATGATTGCGCATATCTACGATAACGGTGTTGGGGTTATCGGCCAACTCATTAAATTCTTTTGCCGATACGTGTTTGCCTGAATTCGTTACATCAAAAGTTGCATCATTAAGACCATCGGCAACAATTTTCTTGCGCACCAGAATCTTCAATTTAAAAAACGATTTACCGTTATCTTCCACCGCAAGGTTCAACCTAACTCCGTTCAAAAAGCTGATGCTGTATAGCTCGTTTTTAAAAGCTTCGAACTGGCTGGTTGGTATGCTTATTTGAGCGTTTATTCCCTCATGGGCTACATAAATGCGGCCTTGCACACCCAGTTGTTCAAATTGTTGGTACAGGTTATCCCTGAATTGAGCCGGATCGGCCAACTGATGGTATTTGTAGAACGAAATAGTAGTGCGCACCTCCTGACTTGCGCGCAGTTGTTGCTTTAAAATTTTGCCATTAACTCGATTGAAAAGGGCCATTTTGCTTGAATTAACAAGCAAAGGTAGCAAAAAAATGAGTTACCGGCTGCCCACGGTAAGCTGCCCCTTCAGTAGTTTGTTGTATTCTTCGCACGTAAGCGCTCCGGTGTGGTTGCAGTAAGCGCAAGTTTTATAAGTTTCGCCCAGGTAGGTCTTTTTTATTACCACGGTAGAGCCGTTGCATACCGGGCACACTACTTTTCCGGTAGGGCCGCAATCAATTTCAAAGTCTTTAGAGAGTAATTGGGCTGCCTGTTGCACTTCCACTTGCTTCTCTTTAAGCAACTCTACTTCGGCTTTTGCTTTAAGGTCAATGGCTTCTTGCGAGAATTGGCCGGCTGTACCTTTTAGCTGAATGTATTTATTGAGCCAGTCAACACTTTGTTTGTATTTGGCCAGGTAGTAAGAATTTTTGCCCAGGTAAAAAGTAAGATCGGAGGGTACGCTGCGTACGGTTTTGAGAATGGAAATAATTTTTGCTTCTGCTGCGGCATAGTTTTGTTGATTGATCAGCAGCGCGACCGAATCAATCTGCCGGTCGGTCTGCATTTGGCGATTGGCCTGGCGCTGCATTTCTGCTTCACGGATTTTATCCTGCTGCGTTTGTGCATGCACACCCACGGTTATCAATAATGCCAATATCCACATGCTCCACTTCATATTACTTCTCAAATTGTTCTTTTGTTAGTTGCAGCCACTCTGCGGCAGCATTGCAATAAATATCTTCTTTTACATTTGGCGGCAGGTGCATGTCTTCAATAAACCTGCCAATCTCCAAATCGCCCAGCGGAAACGGATAATCGGACCCCAACATAACGCGCTTGCTGCCCTGCAATTTTAAGACATATTCCAATAACAATGGATCGTGCGTAACACTATCTATCCAAAATTTGCCGAGGTAACTTTTCGGGTTAACCGGATTATCGATGGCCACCAGATCGGGCCGGCAATCGAAGCCATGCTGGATGCGCCCCAAGGTTGGCAAAAATGAACCTCCGGCATGGGCAAACATTACCCGCAAGTGGGGCAAGCGTTCGAAAATGCCCCCGAAAATAAGTGAGCATACAGCCCGTGCTGTTTCTGCGGGCATGCCCACCAGCCAGGGCAACCAATAACGCTGCATTTGTTTTTCGCCCATCATATTCCACGGATGCACCATAACCGCCAGGCCTAATGTGGCGCACGCTTCAAAAATGGAATAGAATTTCGATTCGCTCAGGTTTTCGTCATTGATGTTAGAGCCAATCTGAATACCTGCAAGGCCCTCTTTTTTAATGCGGTGTAATTCTTCAATGGCCAGGTCTGCATCTTGCATGGGCACGGTGCCCAGCCCCACATAATTCTTCGGAAAGGTTTTAACCAGGTCAACCAGATGGTCGTTAAGAAACCGCGAAAGATCGAGACAATCCAACGGCTTGGCCCAGTAGGAGAACATGACGGGGATGGTGCAAACCACTTGCACTTTAGTGTTAAAGTGTTCGTATTCTTCAATCCGCACACGGGCATCCCAGCAATTTTCTTTTATCTCGCGAAAGAACTGGTTGCCACGCATCATTTTGGCAAAGCCTTTTTTATGATGCTGCAGGTAGATGAAATCGCCATAGCCAAACTTCTCGCTCCAGTTGGGCATTTTCTTGGGAAGAATGTGCGTATGGGCATCTATTTTAAGCATCTCTTTCTAAGGAATGTGGCCGCAAGTTACAACTCAAAAATCTTATCCATCAACTTCCACTTTTCTCCGGGTTGCGAGCCGGGCAGCGCTTGCTGGTACTTCCACATTAATTCTTCCCATTGCTCAACGATAGGGTTGGCGGCATCTGATTTTGATTTCGCATCAAAGGAAAAATTATCAGTAGTTTCCATAACCATAAACAGCCGGTTGCCGGTGCGATAAATTTGCATGGAAATAATGCCTGCACTTTTTATGCTGGCCTCAATTTCGGGCCAGATTTTTTTATGATGCGTTTCATATTCGGCTATTAACTCAGCCACGGGTTTTAAATCAAGTGCCAGGCAGAAACGCTTCATGCAGCTACAGGTTTAACCTGATATCCGCGCCAGCCATACCAGGCAATTACAACAAAAGCTGCAAATGGAATGATGAGTGCATTCTCTATTCCATACAGTGAAATCAGGCCGGTGAGAGGTGGCAACACGGCACCACCGGCAATAGCCATAATAACCAGGCCCGAGCCCAATTTTACTTGTGCGCCAAGTTCTTTAATAGATAGCGCGAAGATGGTAGGAAACATAATGGACATAAAAAAGTAAGTGGCGCTGATGGCCGCCACCGCGGTGAGGCCTGTTGTAATCCATCCGGTAACCATCAGCACAGCGCTAATGCAGGCATAAATGGTTAAGAGCCGGTTCGAAGCTATTTTGGTAAGCAACCAGCTTCCTGCAAACCGACCAACCATAAATAACACAAATCCAAACGAGGCATGGAAGCTGGCAATTTGCGTAGGCGATGCCGATTCGGTTATGCGGTATAGCCACTGCACTATTTCAAAATGATTTTCTTTTGCGTAATGCAATTTAAGATCAACAAAATAACCCCACAGCGATGCTTGTGCACCTACATAAAGAAACTGAGCAATAACGCCAAACATCAGATGCCGGTGCCGGGTAATTCCTTTAAACGAGGCATTCTTTTCTGCGTGCGAGGAAATTTCGGGCATGCGGATAAAAGCAAATAAGATGGCTACCACAACTACCACCACAGCAATTACAAGGTAAGGAGTTTGTACAGCTTGCGCTTCTGCGATGCGAATGGCGTCCGCCTCGGCTGCAGGTAATGCCGCTAACGACTCAGTGCTATGCTCGGTATCAGAGAAGATAAATAACCCACCTACTACGGGGCCCATAATGGCTCCTAGTCCGTTGAATGATTGCGAGAAGTTAATCCGGCTATCGGCCGATTGCGGGTTGCCCAATACGGTTACATACGGATTGGCGGCAGTTTCCAGAAAGGCCAGCCCGCAAGCAATTATAAAAAGTGCAAACAAGAAAAAACTATACACGCGCACCTGTGCTGCTGGAAAGAAAAGCAAGGCGCCTAATGCAAATAGTGCGAGGCCGATTAAAATTCCTTTTTTATAGCCAACACGGTTCATTAAAAAGGCGGCCGGCAGTGCCATTACAAAATAGCCTATGTAAAAGGCAGAATCTACAATGCCGGCTTGCGCGCGATTTAAATTCAACGCAATCTGAAATTGTTTGATGAGTGTTCCGTTTAAACTGTTGGCAATTCCCCAAAGAAAAAATAAACTGGTAACAAGTATAAAGGGAAGCAGATAGGATTGGGAAGAATGAGGCTTTAGGTTGTGCGGACTATTGGGTAATGCCATAGACTTAACTGATTGAACGATCGAGGTGAGTATAACCACCATCTACAAATATCCATTGGCCGGTAGTGTGGCTGCTGCGGTCGCTTATTAAAAAGGCTACTGCGTTCGCAATTTCATCGGGTTTGGTTAGGCGATGTTCTAATGGAATCTTTTTTGAAACCTGTCGTAGTTTTTCTTGCGGGTCAGAAAATCCTTTCAGCCACGATTCATAAAGAGGTGTAGATACTTCGGCTGGGATTACTGCATTCACGCGCATGGCATAGGGGAGTAGTTCAATAGCCCATTCGCGGGTAAGTGCCAGTATTGCACCTTTTGCGGCCACATAGCCGGAGCTTCCTCCTTGTCCGGTAACGGAAGTTTTAGACCCGATGTTAACAATGGTACCGCGTCTTTCTTTAAGATGCGGCAAGCAATAATGCGTCATAAAATAGTAATGCCCCACATTATTATTGATCGATGCAATAAATTGTTCCGGGGTGCCTTTCTCGAGGCCGATTTTATCGTTAACCCCCGCATTGTTAACCAGCGCATCTATCTGGCCAAACTCCGCAACTATATCGGCTACTACTTGCTGGCATGCTTCGGCTGTGCCCAGGTCGGCTGTAAAATAATAGCCTTTGGCGTTCCTGTCAGGCAGGGTTTTATTGGGTAAGGTTAATTTGTCAACAATGGCCACGCGGGCGCCTTCTTCGGTAAGCAACTCTACTATTGCTTTGCCAATTCCCCGCGCGCCCCCGGTTACAATAACCGTTTTATTCTTCAGATGCAGATCCATTGCTAAAGATTATAAAATCTTATTGCATTTGCACCCATAATATTTTGTTTTTCTGTTTCTGAAAAGGGCTGAATGAAATCTTCAAGTACCTGCAATTGCTGCTGATAACTGGCTGCGAGCAAACACACCGGCCAATCCGAACCAAACATTACCCGATTGGTGCCAAATTCATTTATCACGGTTTCCAGGTAAGGTGTAAAGCCGGCTGGCGTCCAGTGGTGCCAGTCGGCTTCGGTTACAAGCCCCGATAGCTTGCAATAGATATGTGGGTTTTGCGCAACGGTTTTAATAAAGTGCGTCCATTCGGTGCGATCTTTTCCGATAGCAGGCTTGGCCAGATGATCAATTACCAGTTTTTGATCGGGCAAATGGTTGATGAGCTCAATAGTTGCATTGAGTTGATGCGCTTTAATCAATATGTCGTACGTAAAATTATAAGCCGCCAAGGTTTTCACTCCATCGATAAACGCGTTGTTACGGAAGAAAGCTTCAGGCTCGGCTTGTAAAACATGCCGAAAGCCCTTTACAATGGGTTTATGTTTATAATGTTGTAGTTTTTCGGGCAGGCCAGGGGCGCATAAATCAACCCAACCAACAACCCCCCGAATTATTGCATTGCGTTCGGCAAGCTGAATCAAAAAATCGGTTTCGTCCATGGACTGATCGGCTTGAACGGCAACGCATCCTTGAAACTTATGTTGGGCTAGCAGCGGAGCCAGATCTTCGGGTATAAAATTACGTTGAATCGCGCGCATGGCATCCGTTATCCAGCCATCGCGTTGTGCATTGTAAATCCAAAAGTGCTGGTGCGAATCGATGCGCATGCAGTTAATCTAAAGTGCTTACAACCTGACGTTGTTCACCCAAGCCTTCAATACCTAATTCAACAACATCGCCCGGCTTGAGATAAACCGGAGGATTAAACCCATGGCCTACACCCGAAGGTGTTCCGGTAGAAATTACATCGCCAGGCAGCAGCGTCATAAACTGACTTATATAACTAACCAAAAAAGGAATTTCAAAGATCATGTCATCGGTATTATTATCCTGCATCATGTTGCCATTTACTTTCAACCACATGTGCAGATTGTTAAAGTCAGCTATTTCATCTTTGGTTACCAGGTAGGGGCCCAGTGGTGCAAACGTATCGCAACCTTTTCCTTTCGTCCACTGGCCGTTGCGCTCTAATTGAAACTCTCGTTCACTGTAATCGTTGTGCAGGCAATACCCGGCAACGTATTCCATTGCATTTTTTTCTTCCACGTAGGTTGCCTTCTTACCAATTACAAAAGCTAACTCTACTTCCCAGTCGGTTTTTTTGCTGTTGCGCGGCAAGGTTACACCATCGTTAGGGCCGGTAAGCGCGCTTGTTGATTTGAAAAAGATAATCGGCTCGCTGGGCAACGGCATTTTTGATTCGAATGCGTGCTTCGTATAATTTAACCCTACACAAATCATTTTTGATGGGCGTGCAATACAGGCACCCAATCGCGTGTTGCTGCTGATTTCGGGCAATTGGTTCTTATTGGTTTCGAACCATGCAGCCAGGCGTGCAAGGCCCCCGGTTTCAAAAAATGTTTCGTCATAGTCTTGCCCAAAACCAGAGGCATCTAACAATTTAGTGCCATTAACAATTCCTGGTTTCTCTTTTCCGGCAGGTCCAAATCGAAATAGTTTCATGCGTTTATAGTTTTTGTTGAAGGTTAGATGGAATGGCCACGATACTTATATCTTTTGGTACAGAAGCTACCGGTCATTTTATAGAGATGTTAAATTAAGTCAGGTGTTAAGCGTGAGAAAACCACCGTCAATCGGGTAATCGGTACCGGTAATAAATGCTGCTTCGTCCGAACACAAATACACTACCAGGCTGGCAATCTCTTCGGGGGTTGCCATGCGCCCAACTGGTTGGGTTTTGGAGAGTTTCTCAAACATTTCTTTTTCCTTTCCGGGATAGTTTGCTTTTAAGAAACCATCTACAAAAGGAGTATGAACACGCCCGGGCGAAATACTATTGCACCGGATGCCATCCTGCACATAATCTTTTGCAACGGAAAGGGTCATGGTTGCCACGGCCCCCTTCGTCATGGAGTAAGCAAACCGATCGCTGATGCCCACCCAGGCCGCAACCGAGGCCAGGTTAATGATAACACCACTACGTTGTTGTTTCATGCTGGGTAGTACGGCATACATCGCATTGTAAACACCTTTCACATTTACCTGAAAGAGTTTTTCAAAGTCGTGTTCGGTGGTTGTTTCCAGTTTGCCTATGTGCGCAATACCGGCACTGTTAACCAGTATATCGATTCGTTTGTGGGCTTCAATTACTTGCGTGGCAACCTGAACACACGCTTGTTGATTGCTTACGTTGCAGCCAACAGCAAAGCCTTTGCCGGGTTGCTTGTTTATTTCGGTAGCCACCTGCTGTGCAGCATCGGCATTCAGATCAAGCACATACACTACGGCACCCTGTGTGGCTAGTTGAAGTGCAATGGCGCGTCCAATTCCGCTGCCGCCACCGGTTACTAAGGCTATTTTGCCAGTTAAATCAAACGCCATAGTCTTATTTAGCCGCCTCGGCAGTTAAAAAATCCAGAATTTTTTTTGTGTCGTAGTTTCGGGTACCCACTTCTTTCATTACAATTTTACCGGCCTTAGAGATAACAAAGGTGGTTGGAATAGAGGGAACATTGAGTTGATCGGTTAAATAGCCAGCCGGTTGAAACACCGGAAATGTGAAGTTATTCTTCTCAACGTACTTTTCAATTTTTGGTAAATCCTGATCGCGATCAATAGAGAGCATAACAAACGCTACGTTCGAATCCTTCAGCTTGTCGTGCAAACTTTGGATACCCGGCATTTCGGCTTTGCAAGGGCCGCACCAGGTAGCCCATAAGTTTAGAAACACCACCTTGCCCTTGTATTGCTCAAAACTTACTTTATTTCCCTTCAGATCTTTTACTGTAAACCCAAAGTCAAAATCGGTTTTGGGTTTGGCTGTGGGTGCAGTTGCGTTAAGTAACCCCGTTTGTAAAACTGCCCGCTGTGCAAAAGCCGATACATCGCTAAGCAGGCCCGTACTGTAAAGTATAAAAACAAGGATACCAGCTGAAAGGGCGGGTTTAAGCCAACTGATTAAAAACTTTATCATGAATTACTAAATTACGCTACAACCACTTGCAAAAAACTGGCTTGGTTATTGAAATCAAGCCTCTCAATTCTGTCTAAAATTAATAACTTTCGCCTAAATTGGTAATCTGCCATGAGTCGTAGTTTGCTTGCTTTAACCTTGCTTTTGGTACTGGCCCTTAATGGCCATGCGCAAAAGGTAAAATACAAAGACCTTATTGAGTTGCTCAACGCCCGCAATTATGAAGTAGCGGAGCCATTTTTAAAACGCTACCTCAAAGAAAACTCCGATAACATAAGTGCCTATTTATACATGGGCATTGTTTATCAGGACAAAGCCCAGCGTAACGATATTTTGAAACAGCCCGAGGCGTTATTGAACAATATTGACTCTGCCATTTTCTTTCTTGAAAAAGTAGCCCCGCTCATAACTGAAAAAGAGTTAAAGCGAAACGATCAAAACTACCAGATGTATTTACGCAGAGACGTGCGTACTGCAGAGTTTGCTATTAAATTGTCAGACGTTACATTGGATATTGAGACCCGCGTAAAGAATATGCGCGAGCGCAAGGAAAAAGTAAAAAACCTGAATAATTTTTTCCGTGCCGCAGAGCGCCAATACCAGGCTACCCAACATGCTTTTGTGGCCTTGCAAAACCAATATAGTACCGAGAAGGAGTTTTGTCTGCGTCTCAATGAAAGCGTAACTGCCGAGCTAAATCGGATCAAACTTACCTTTGATAGTTCACAGCTTTCTTTTCGCAACTACCGCTCGGTGTTGGAAAGTATGGGCAAGGTACCCTACAATCAAAACGTAACCCTTACGGAGATCGCAGATTTTAAACGCGATGGCAATACTGAATTTGATTTTTTTAAAGGCGACCTGCGGTTATGGGATTACGCCCGCTGGTCAAAAAATGCGCTGGATCTGTACGCCACAGAAATTACTCCCTTACGCGACCACCTCGTTACGTATGATATTGAGTTGAACAGACTCTCGCAGAAACTGAAACAGGATTCTGTTTCAGTAAAAGATGAGTTGACTAAACTGCTCGATCGGAGCTCTATTATCCAACTGGCAAAGTACGATGCCGACCCGTTGCCTATTGGAGTTTTTAATATGAAAATGGCTGAGTTGGAATATCACTCAGAGAAAATCAGCAATAAAGCCGGGCGCGATACCGTGGGTTTGGTTACCCGACTTCAACAGTTAAAAAAAGAAACCAGGGCCGTAAAAAAACTCGACAGCTTATCGGCCAGATTACTTACCCGAAATTTCGATAAAGACGCGAAAGATTATACGCACTTTATTACAAAAGCTTATGGAACCGATGCTGTACTGAAAAACTACATCCGCTCTACCCACGAATTTGCGCTGCGCGAACTTGCTGCCCATCAAGCGCAGACTAAATTAACTGAAAAGGCCGTAAGGTGGCTGGTGCATGGTAATGATTCGATACCGGTTGTAACAGATGAGCCCCGCAGCCAGTATAAGCCGCTGGTAATTGTTGCAGATAGATTTACGATGGGCTTAAAGTATGTAGATTCTTTGGCAACCGGATATCTATTTGATATAACACCGATTCATAAGCCAAAAGTGGCCGTGTCATTTCCTGTGGAAGCGCTACCATTTAAGAAGCGCTTTCTGCCAGTAATTAAAGGCATGGGGGTTCATCCTTTGTCCGATTTATTTATTGCCTTGGTGTATTCGGAGTCATCCGATAAGAATGGCTTTCCGGCAACATTAATAAAAGTAGATAAAACAAAAGGCCTGGTGTGGAGCAACAATTACCGACTTCCATTTACACCTTCCGAACTGCTCTTTAGCAGCGACACAGGCGAAATTATGATTAAGCTACCAACGCCTACCGGTGAGCAGAAGTTATTTGTGGTAGATAAAAACGGTAAGAAGATTCAATAGCTTAGTTCTATTGCGTTGGGTCTTTAAACGGTTTTACTTCGTTCAGTTCTTTCAGGTTGTTCTTTCGGTTTACATCGGCAAGGCGTTGGCTGGGATCAATTTCAATATTCAATATTTCGCTCGTCTTGCGATTAACCTGCACCGTATAAATTGGATAAACCCAGGGCCATGCATCTAACTCGGTGCGTTTAATTGACTTGTCTTCGTTTGGCTTTGCACCCAGTTGCTCGTTCAGTGGAATGTAGAACAATTCTTTCGTGCCTTCCCGGTAGGTAACTACCACATCAACAGGCATCGGAAACTCGCCCACGCGTTGAAGTTCCACAAGCGTAGTACCATTTACTTCGGTTACTGATCCTACTCCATAGTCAATCCGTTTGGTGGTTTGAATCCAATACCGGTAGTACCAATGCAATTGCTGGCCCGATACTTTTTCCATTATCCGAACAAAGTCGTTGGGTTCCGGATGTTTCATTTTCCACGTGTTGTAGTAGCGCTTCATGCCTTTGTAAAAAGCCTCATCGCCAATAATGTACTTTAGTTGTTGCAAAAACACGGCCCCCATGCTGTAGGCGGCTGTACTATAGGCGCGGTTAGTGGTGTAATGATCGGAGTGTTGGCTGGCGGGCTCTTGCAATCCGCTGCTCACTAAGCCAAAGTAACTGGCATAGCTGCTTGCATGGGTATTCGGTTGATTGGTGATCGAATTCAGTGCTTCGGTGCTCGCAAAATCAGTAAAGCCTTCATCCATCCAGGCGTATAAGGCCTCGTTGCTGGCCAGCGTCATCTGGTACCAACTGTGTGCTACTTCGTGCGCCATTACTCCGTTAAGCCCGGCTTGCGTTCCTTCCCCTAAAATCAAGGTACACATCGGGTATTCCATACCGCCATCGCCACCCTGAATAATTGAGTAGGTATCAAACGGGTATTTTCCAAATGTGCTGCTTAAAAATTGAAATACCCGGACAGCCACCGGCTGCATGTTTTTCCAAGTAGTGGTAGTGCGCTCATTTTTCTGATAGAAAAAATGCAACTCCGGGCCATTAGGTACTTGCTGGATGTCGTGGGTGTAATCCGGATCGGCCGCCCAGGCAAAGTCAATTACATCTTTGGCAACAAAATGCCAGGTTAAATCGCCTTTTGGTCGCTTTACTGCGCTGCCCGTTTTTTCATATCCGTGTCCGATAGCTTCCGGGTTTTGAAGTTTTCCGGTACCCCCGATAACAAATTTTGGATCGAGGGTAATCTTCACATCAAAATCGCCCCACACCCCATGAAATTCACGAGCCACGTATTGATAGGCATGCCAGCCCTGGAAATCGTACTCGGCCAGTTTCGGATACCACTGGGTCATAGAGTAGGAGATACCTTCGCGGTTGTCGCGCCCGGAGCGCCTGATTTGCACCGGCACCTGGGCTTCGAACGTCATTTCGAAAATGGTTTTAGACTTGGGAAGTAGTGGCTTGGGAAGGGTTACTTCCAGCAACGTACCGTTTACTTTGAAGGTAGCTGCTTTGCCATCTTGCTTTAGCGATTGTATGTGCTGGTAGCCAATTTCATCGGGGGCTAATTTCGAAATCCGATCCATTACCCTACGATCCGGATCAGCAATTGTGCGTGAGCGCACGTCCATCATGCTGCCCGGCTGAAAGGCATTGAAAAACAAATGATAGTAAACTTTAGTAAGCGTGTCGGGCGAGTTGTTGTAGTACACCAGTTTCTGATCGCCAGTAAGTTTGTGGGTTTGCGCATTTAAGGCCACGTTCATAGTGTATTCCACACGTTGTTGCCAGCGCTCCTGAGCCACCACAAAATTTGAACTAAGTAAACTTACAAGGCAGATAAAAATTTTCATAGAAACCGGTTTAGGTGTGAAAAATATCAATTGCCGGTTTAGAATCAAACCACTTTTACAGAAGCACTAAAATTGAATGCGCTTAGACAAACTGGCCGAAAGGTAGCCACTGCTTTTAAGCGATACCGGCTCGCCTGGCAAGGCACGGGGAATATTATACGTATAGCTTACCAGCACCGTCCAGCGCTTAATAGTTACCGAAATGGGCGCCACAAAAGAATAGTTAAGAATTCCAAAACGGGTAGTTACCTGTTCGTAGTAAAGCGGCAACTTTCTCCTTACCCGGTATATAATACCCAGGTATGTGCGGGCATACGGTTTCCACTCGCTTATCTGTTCGCTACCTAAAAGCATGGCAGCCATTGGGTAAAACGCTAGCCGGTCCACAAATTTCCACTTGGTTTTTTCAAAGTTTAACATCAGTGCCGGGTTTATCCGATGCGCCACCTTATTGCCAAAGTAGAATTGATAATCCAGCCGAAAGGTTAGCCATTTTGTATCGAAGAAATTTGAAAGGCCAAGACTGTTTTTATAGGCCACGTACTCATCTTCACCCAGGCCCCGGTAAATGAATCGGTTATATTCGGCAAGCAAAGACCACCACTTTAGCGGAGCAGCCAGGTAGCCACCCGAGGCTACGCTGAGGTAATAGTTCGGATTGTACTCATTACTCCAATAGCCTGTGTAATCAACATAGGCACCCGATTTATGATAGTACGATACTCCGGGGGCCAGGCCGAATTGGTTAAAGCCCAGCGTGCGGCTGGCAGCTACCACATTGCTGTTGTAACCTAAGCGTAAGGCCAGTTGCGATTTTACTTTTGGCTGGGGCAGGTTTATTAAACTATCTATTAACGCTAAAAAGCCAGGGTCTCCGCTGGCTAAGATTGAATCTAATTCTGCGATATACCGATCCCTAAGTAAAAGCGAATCGATTTGCTGGCTCCACGAAGTAACCACACAAACAGAACAGAGTATGCCTATGAGACAATTTTTGCTGGGGGACAAGACTTAGTGGTTAGTTGCGATTTTGTTCGCGTAGTTTTTGATTTCGTTCGCGGATAGTCTCGTTGCGTTGCTGCATGATTCTGCGTTGCTGAATCTGATCGCGGATCAACTGTTGAAACTCGCCTTCGGCTTTACGTAAGTTTAAAATTTGTTGCGCGGTTATAACTTTCAGCAGTCGGTCGGAATACGTTTTTTCCAGGTCGAGTTCGCGTTGTTTTAAATCCAGCCCCAGCTTTACAAAGGCTTCGTCCTTGCCGGTATCCTGGCCTGGTTTAATTTGCTTGCGGGCCTCAACCAATTCCTGGCGTAATTCCCTGCGCTTATCGGAGTATTCGCGATATACAGGCCAGAATTTTTCCGCTTGCTGGGTGGTAAGCCCAAGCTTATCGGAAATATACGCTATGCGCAAGGCGTTAATTTTTTCAACCGCTTTAGGATCTTGTTGAATTTCTGGTTGATCCTGGCCTGCAGCTACACTCCACCATACTATCCATCCCATCAACATCACAAGCTTTTTCATATCGTGTTTTTTTAAATTTCTTCTTCAATTAGTTCATACTCCGAAAGGTCAAGGGTTGTTTCGGCTTCTAAAAGTTCATTATACATTCGGTTCTCCAATTCCATTACGTCTTCGGGCTGCCAGCTAAATGGCTCGTCATCGTCCCAATTTAAACCGGTAGTATCCAGGTAGGCAATTAACTGGTTTGTTTCAATGGCAGAGAGTTTATCTTCTACGTTGGCCGAAGTTGAATTGAAGTACCAGAATATTCCCAGCACCAGCAACACCGCTACCGGCATCGCAAATTTTAAAATGGACAACCCTGCCACCGCTTGTTTGGGTTGGGCTATCCGCGCCTGAACCATACCCGGCAGCTTATCGAAATACCCGGCAGGTGCAATGAAGGGGTCTTTCTTTGGTATATCCTCAAGTTTTTTCATTTTCAGTTGCTATGACTTTGCTTTTAATTAAAGGTTTAATCAGGTGCCCAGGTACGCCTCAATTTTCTTAACTGCGTGGTGGTAGCTTGCCTTTAGCGCTCCTACGCTGGTGTTGGTTATTTCCGCCATGTCTTCGTATGAAAGTTCATCAAAGTATTTCATGTTAAAAACAGCCCGTTGCTTGTCAGGCAGGGTTAATAAGGCTTTTTGAAGTTTTTTTTGAATTTCATCGCCCGACAATTCGGGGGTGGCATCCAGTTTACCGGCTAATTGCCCGGCAACATCTTCGATCGGAAAAAAGAAACGTCTCCGTTTTTTATTCAGGAAGGTAAGGCACTCGTTGGTGGCGATGCGGTAAATCCAGGTAAAAAGTTGCGCGTCTTCGCGAAAGTTGCCGATGGCTTTGTACACTTTAATAAGTACTTCCTGGGTAACATCATCGGCATCGTCATGATCAATAACCATTTTGCGCACGTGGCTGTAAACCCGGTGCTGGTAGGCCCGTACCAAAAGGTTAAACCCATAGCTTCGGGTTTCGGGGTTGCGGATTTTCAGGAGCAGGTCTTTGTCTTCCAAGGCCCGGGGTTTTGCGCGTTTAGACCTAACATGGCCGGCCGGGTTTAATTGGCCGGTTCATATTTTTCCAATAGATCTACCAAAAGTTCGTAGGTCTCTTTAGAATGTGTGGGGAAGTTAGCAAACCGAAGTTGCGTTTTCTTATTTTCACCGTAGCCATCGCCTGGTTGCAGGCCGTGCTGAATTAAAAACTTACTGATTTCTGCGGTGGCAGTTCCTGTGTGGGCTACTAACACCGTTTGCGACTGAACCCGGGCTTCCGTAACAAACGGTTTTACGATGGGGTGCTTTTGCAATGTGTGGTAAAGCAAAGCAGCTTTGTAATCTGTTTCTTTGCGAATCGCCTCAACGCCTTTCTTGTTAAAATCTTCTACCACTTGCGCTAACAAGTAAATACTCAAAACGTTGGGTGTTTCCGGTGTTTGATTCTTTTTTGAGTTAGCCACTAATGTTGGCAGGTTGTGGTACGTTCCGATAGGTAGTCCTTTGCTTTGCAGGTGTTCAGCCCGGGCAATACATTTTTCATTTACAATCCATACGCCCAATCCGGCTGGCAGGCCAAATGCTTTTTGTACTGAAAAGAAGAGCGAATCAATTTTATCGAAATCAAATTTAGGATAGGGTAGCGATGAGACGGCATCTACCACTACCAATGCTTCGGGATGATGGTTTCGAAACGCGTGAATAAAATCCAACGGCAACGCAACTCCGGTACTGGTTTCGTTGTGGGTTAAGGCAATCAGCTCAGGCGAAGCAGCCGGAGTGTAGGGTGCAAACCCCTGGCCGGCAGGTACCTCTGTTTTTAGTGCGTGTTTACCAAGTTGGGTGGCAATTTCAAAGTATCTTTTTGAAAACGAACCATTGACAAAGTGCAACGAAGATTCGGCAACCAGGTTTTGAATGCTGCGCTCCCAGATTTCGGTGGCCGATGCAGCGAATAAAATCTGAAACCCGGCCGGTAGCTGCAGCAATGCCTTTAATCCTTCGGTTGCATGGCCATAGATTTTTTCGAATGCAGCGCTGCGGTGCGAAAGCGATGGAACTCCTTCGCGGAACGCCTTGCGGGCATGACCTTCTACAGTAAAATAGAGTTGAGAGGGGCCGGGAGTAAAGTTTACAGGCATGGGTGAAAACTGAAAGCGCAAAGGTAAAGTTGAATCTATTACCGCGGCACTCGGTTACAAAAAAAATACTCAATAATCAATCTTTTACAGTAACCATTATGTGCTAACCTTTACGTCATAAAATCCACTTGGGTTTGGGACACGTTTGCTGAACCTAACATTAAAAACAATACCGAGTGAAGTTCGAGGACAAAACCAGGCCTCATCCCCGACACGTTCGGGGCCCTCGCCCAAAAAGCAGGTTAACAGTGGAAGGTTGCGACCGAAGGACAGCTCAAAACTTGTCTTCATTGGGGTTCAGAAACACCTCTCCAGGCCCGGTGGGTTTTTGTTTTAACAGGTTGGTGATGACTTATCAACCACTTTAAATATATATGAAGTACCTGTTTTTATGTTGGCTGCTTTTATACAATGGTTTTACCTGGGCACAAAGCGAGCAACAATTGCTTGAATTTGAAAAGCAAATTGAAGCGGCCGTGGTGGCGGCAGAAATTCCTTTTCTGCAAAAAGCGTATGCCGATGATTTCCGGTTTAAACATGGAACAGGCCACATCGACTCCAAAGTTTCATGGCTGAAAGATGTAGAGAAGAACAAAGGCAAATTTGTAAGCCGGGTTGTAGAGCAAGCAGAGGCAGAACTACACGGAGACATTGGCATTACCCAGGGAACCTTACACGTTACCCGAACCGACACTTCGTATAAAGTTAACTATGTGCGTGTGTACAGAAGAGTAGGCGCTACATGGGAGCTATTTATGCACCGGACCGTACAGCAGGAAAACTTTAAATAAGTACGCTAACAATCCAGCTCTTACTTTAATAAAGTACTCTGAATTTAATCGTGTTCTCTATGGCACGAAGCTCTTTAATCACATTCTCGTTGTAGCCTTTATTAATGTCGGTTATAACGTAACCAATACTTTCGTTGGTTTTAAGGTATTGCCCAACAATGTTAATGCCATGGGTTGCTAATACCTGGTTAATGCGGGCCAGAATGCCGGGCACGTTGGTGTGAATATGAATTAACCGGTGGGCATTTTCTAAGGTAGGCAACGATAGGTTGGGGAAGTTTACACTGTTGCTGGTGCCTCCGTTATTGATGTAATCCAAAAATTTACCAGAAACAAACCGGGCTATGTTCTCCTGTGCTTCCAGCGTGCTGCCGCCAATGTGGGGGGTTAAAATCGTATTTCGTAGTCCTCTCAACTCAGATACAAATTCTTCATTGTTGCTCTTGGGCTCGTATGGGAAAACGTCAATGGCGCAGCCGCCAACTTTACCCGAAAGAATACTCTCTTTTAACGCATGGATATCTACAATGTGGCCGCGGCTCAGGTTCAGAAAAATTACGCCCTTCTTCATTATGTCAAATTCTTTGGGGCCAATCAGGTTGGTGTTTTCTTTGCGGCCATCGGTGTGCAACGAAACAATATCGGCCTGCTCCAGCAGTTCTTTTAACGAATAACATTTGGTGGCATTTCCTAGGGCCAGGCGCTCTTCGCGGTCGTAATAGTAAACTTTCATCCCCAACGACTCGGCCAGTACCGATAATTGCGACCCAATGTTTCCGTACCCCACAATCCCTAATTTTTTACCTCGGATTTCAAAACTGCCTTTGGCAGACTTGTCCCATTGGCCTTGGTGCATCATGGCCGACTTGTCGGTAATGTTTCGGATCAGCATAATGATTTGGCCAATGACCAGTTCAACCACCGAACGCGTGTTGCTATACGGAGCATTGAAAACGGCAATGCCACGTTTGGTGGCTTCCTTAAGGTCTATCTGATTGGTGCCAATACAAAATGCCCCGATGGTCATTAGCCGGTTGGCATTCGCAAGCACTTTTGCCGTTACCATGGTTTTGGATCGGATGCCCAGCACCGAAACATTTTTTATTTTTTCACACAGTTCATCTTCATCTAAGCCGGCCGGGTAGGTTTCTACATTAAACCCCTCGGCCCGGAATGCTTCAACCGCATGGGGGTGCACATTTTCCAACAACAACACATGGATCCGGTTTTTCGGGTAGGAGATGGCGGTGTTGAGTTTATTCAGATATAGAAATTCATCGAGGCTGGGAGCAATGTGATCGGCTTTGTTAAGTACTTTTTCGCGCTCCACATTTTCAGTAAACGCAAAAAATTTATTGGCCAGGCCTGCATGTTTTATCTCATAGTCGGTGTACCCATCGCCAATCACGTACACATCGCCCGGCAGGTTAAGGCGTTTTAACTGCTCTACTTTGCCGTTGTTTTGCGAAAGCGGATTCTCTTTATCGAACCCAACTACATTGCCCTGGCTATCGAACACAAACCGATTCGCTAGAATGTTTTCGGGTTTAATGCCAAACTCGGTAACCACGGGGTCGATGAAGGCATGAAACCCATTGGAGATAATGTAAATGTTTTCTGCGTAGGTTTGAAAAAACTCGCGGTTGCGTTTAAACGATTCTGAAACCATGCCACGCAAAACAACTACCAACTGCTCCAGATGACGTTTGTTAGGTGCAAGTAGTTGAATCCGCCTCTCGAGCGACTCGCGAAACGAAATCGAACCATCCATTCCCTGGTTGGTAATAGCAACAATCTCGCTTCGGATCTGCTCATACGCGGGGTGATCTTTCAACGAAATATCAGCCAATACATCAAAGGCCTCGGCTTTCGTAAACGTGCTGTCGAAATCAATTACAAAGTACTTGTTCAGTTTCATGTTGAGTAAGCGCAAACCCAAAATTAACCGAAAGCACGGAGTTGGATGCAGGGAATAGGAGCCGGATCAAAAAAAAATTGATTAACACATGTTAGGTCAAGCCAACTGCAACATCAACACGTCTGCACTGGAAGGACACACGGTTGCAAACTCACTCGATTTCTGAATGGCCATCGGAACGTTTTCGCGAGTAACCGGCTTAAAGCCCAACTTCTGAAAAAAGAAGCTGGCGGTTTGGGTAAGTAAGTACACCTGGTTAACCTTTCTTTGTCGGGCTGCATCCAGCAGGTTGCTTACTATTTGTTTGCCAAGTTGCTGGCCGCGCAACCCGGGGCTTACCGCCAGCGAACGAAGTAGTGAAAGGTTATCGTAAAATTCAAGCCCACCCGAACCTACAATGGTATCGTGTGTGTTGTAGTAGGCGAGCAGAAAGTTGTTAACTAACGTGAGATCGTGCGCTGGTAACAGGTTACTCACCAGGAATTCCTTCAGGGCGTGTAGTTGTTTTTCGGTTGTAACCGGATGGCTTACAATAAACTCTTTCATGAATGCAAAGTGGGGTGTTGCCGGCAAATCATAAAGCTATTTATGTTAAAATTTCATTAGCAGCAATTTGAGTTTTCGCCACAGCAAGCCGCTTTGGCTGCGTTGTTGTTGGCGAGTGGCTTTGTTGCAAACACGGTAATGCTAAAAATTCCAACTTCAGAATTCTTAAATGCCAATAGTTCTGCTTCCTTCAGGTAGGGTTGCAAAATCTGGTCGGGCAATCCAATTGGTTTATTTTTTTGAATTTCAATCTCCGCAAAGCCTGCTTGCTGTATAAAACGCAGATATTCTTCTTGTTGAATGGCTCCAGAAATACAACCGGCATACAGTTCTGCACTTTCTTTAAGGCCAGTTGGCAAGTCACCTACCAACACAATATCCGAAATGCTAAAGTGGCCACCAGGTTTTAACACCCGGTACGTTTCGGAAAATGCTTTTACCTTATCTGGAACCAGGTTCATAACACAATTACTTACAACCACATCGACTATGTTACTGCTTACGGGCAAATTTTCAATGTCACCAAAACGAAACTCCACATTATTGTATCCTAACTTTTCAGCATTTAGCCGGGCTTTTTCTATCATACGCTCAGTAAAATCCACTCCGATTACTTTACCGGTTTCGCCTGTAACGGCCCGGGCCACAAACGCATCGTTGCCGGCACCGGAGCCCAGATCAACCACCACGTCTCCGGGCTTTATTTTAGCAAACTCGGTGGGCAGGCCGCAACCCAAACCCAGATCGGCATCCGCTACATACCCATTCAAGGTTGCATAGTCTTCAGCCATCAGGGTCTGATCTACTACTGCGCAACCGCATGCGCTGCCGCAGCAACTGGTTTCGTTTTGATGTTTGGTTTGGTCGGCAATCTGGCTATACTTCTCCTTAACCAGTTGTTTTAATTCTTTAGAGGATGTCATAATTGTATTGGTTTAATCGTAATATGGCGATAGGATATTTTAAAAAATTTTAACAGCAGCTTTCCTGTGCAGTAAGCAACAGGTCGTTCAGCATCTTACGGGCTTTCACTACCAGTTTGGGATCTATACAATAACAGACTGCCGGGCCTTCAATTTCACCTTTAATGAGACCAGCTTTTTTAAGTTCGTTCAGGTGCTGCGATACGGTGCTTTGCGATAGGGGCAATTCATTTACAATATCACCACACATACACGATTTTTTCTGCGCCAGAAATTGCAGGATAGCAACCCGTGCCGGATGCGCTAATGCTTTTGCAAGTGCAGCAATTTCATTTTGGGAGCGGGTAAACTTTTCTGTTTTGGATAAGCCCATGGTGCAATAATCGTAATATTACGATAAAAGTTTCAAACCCTCCTTAAAAATTTTTTTACTGTGTCGCGTTGCTTACTTTGCACGCAATTAAAACAAGTTAAAGCTAACCCAAAAGGTGTCACTGTGCGGGTGGCAAACCTGTTTATCATCTCAACTTAAAAAATATGATTTCAACAAAAGGATATGCTGCCCAAAGCCCTACGGCAACCCTGCAGCCTTTTAGCTTTGAGAGGCGTGAGGTGGGACCCCACGACATTAAAATAGAAATTGCCTATTGTGGCGTGTGCCATTCCGACCTGCACCAGGTACGCGATGAGTGGGGTGGGTCTATTTACCCAATGGTTCCGGGCCACGAAATAGTGGGGCGTATTTCGAAAGTAGGTGCGGCCGTTACCAAATTTAAAGCGGGCGAACTTGCAGGGGTGGGGTGCTTTGTAGATTCATGCCGCACATGCGAGAGTTGCCGTGCGGGCAACGAGCAATATTGCGATGCCGGCATGGCCGGAACCTACAATGGGTACCAGATGGATAAGAAGACTCCCACCTATGGTGGTTATTCCAATTGTATTGTGGTAGATGAGAATTACGCCCTGCATATTTCTGAAAAGCTACCGCTGCAAGCAGTGGCACCGTTGCTTTGTGCCGGTATTACCACCTACTCGCCATTGCGCCATTGGAAGGTGAGTGCCGGCCAGAAAGTAGCCATTGTAGGCCTGGGCGGGTTGGGCCACATGGGCGTGAAGTTTGCCGTTTCGTTTGGAGCCGAGGTTACAGTTTTAAGTTCGAGTGCGGCAAAAGAAGCCGATGCAAAAAAGTTAGGTGCGCACCATTTTGTTAATACTGGTAATCAACAAGCCGTAAAAGCAGTGCGTGGTAAGTTTGACTTTATTTTGGATACTGTTTCGGCCCAGCATGACCTGAACTTTTACCTGAACCTGCTTAAAACCGATGGCACCATGGTAATGGTGGGCATTCCACCCGAAGCCGAGGCGGTGGAAGCATTCAGCCTTATAACCAAGCGCAAAACTTTGGCCGGCTCAATGATTGGTGGTATTCGCGAAACTCAGGAAATGCTGGACTATTGTGCCGAAAATAATATTGTATCGGATATTGAACTGATTTCGATTCAGCAAATTGAACAAGCTTACACCCGCATGGTAAAAGGCGATGTACGGTACCGGTTTGTGATAGATATGAGCACACTTTAAGCAGTGGTGGCCGATTTTGTGGCCCTGCTTAAAAACCAGAGTACAAGCGCAATCACCAACATAACGGCCGTAGCAATTCCAAAAATCAGGTAAAAGTCTTGCATTACCTCATCAGCCGGAAGGCTGGCGTATTCCGGGTTGGCCGGGTTAACAAGTAAGGTTACCGAATCCTTCGCCTGAAAATCTTTTTTGGGATAGGAAGTAATAGTTTGACAGGTGTACACGGTATCCTGAAAAGAATATTTAAAGACCAGAAAAACAGACTGAGTTGTATCTGTTGCCTGCGTTGGCGGTGCAATCTTTACTTCATCAATAATTCCCCGAACGGGTGTAGCATCCTTTTTAAAATCCTCATAGAAGTAATAAAAGAATGCAGTAACCCCAAGAAAGAGAAGTCCTAGTAACAACGAAAGAATACTGCCAACCTTTAATGCGGCTGATGCACAACCGCCACAGCCCTTTGTTGGAATTTGCTTTTGAGTGGCGTTAGCGGGGGCTGCATCTTTTCGCAGAGTCTCCAATAGCCTTGTGGCTTCGGCTTCGTTTACTCCGTAGGTATTTTGAATAAGGCGTATGGCCTGGTAGCGTTGGTCGCTTTCCAGGAGTTTTCTCACCTGCTCTTTTATGTCTTTGGGGTTATTCATAAAAGGGCCTCAACTTAGCTACCTGCTCCTTCGTGCTATTGCTTTTTCGGCTGCAGCAACTATGTTGGTGGAACTAAGTCCATACTTCTTCAGTAATTGTGTTGGAGTGCCGCTCTCACCAAATGAATCGTTTACGGCAACCATTTCCAACGGGGCCGGACGGAAGCGTGAAAGCACTTGTGCTACACTATCGCCTAACCCACCGTTTATCTGGTGCTCTTCGCAGGTAACAGCGCAGCCGGTTTTTTCAACCGATGCCAGAATGGCTTCTACATCCAAAGGTTTAATGGTGTGAATATTTATCAACTCGACCGAAATTCCTTTGGCCGCCAGCAGGGCTTCGGCTTCAATTGCTTCCCAAACCAAATGGCCGGTTGCAAAAATGGTAACGTCTTTTCCATCAATCATCTTATCGGCTTTGCCGATTGTAAATGGGCGATCGGTTGTAAAGATTGGCCAACTGGGGCGTCCAAACCGGAGATAGGCCGGCCCCTGATGGCTTCCCAGCGCGATGGTAGCTGCTTTGGTTTGGGCGTAGTCGCACGGCACAATAACCGTCATGCCCGGAAGCATTTTCATCATCCCTATATCTTCCAGTATCTGGTGCGTGGCACCATCTTCGCCAAGGGTTAAACCCGCGTGCGAAGCGCAGATCTTAACATTTTTACCTGAGTAAGCAATTGACTGACGAATTTGATCATATACCCGGCCGGTAGAAAAGTTAGCGAACGTTCCTGTAAAAGGGATCTTACCACCAATGGTTAGCCCAGCGGCTAAACCCATCATATTGGCTTCGGCAATTCCGACCTGAAAAAACCTTTCGGGAAACTCTTTCTTGAAGGCATCCATCTTTAATGACCCGGTTAGGTCGGCACAAAGGGCTACCACATTGGTGTTGGATTTGCCGAGCTCGTGCAGGCCGGCACCAAAGCCGGAACGAGTGTCTTTCTTTTCAGTAAAAGTAAACTTGGTCATGCGTGGATTTTTTTGAAGGTACAAGTTTAGTCAATCCGGCTCTAAGTTTAGCGGCTGCTGTTAAGGTTTTGTTAAAGAAGTAGCAGAGGTGGTTGGTGATGTGGCTACCACCGTTTCAACCCCAAACTGAGTTACTATGGCTGCCCTTTCCAAGACTGACCGCAAACTGTTGTTCTGGTTTATTGTGTTGCTTGCGTTGGCAATTGTGCCGTGGTTCGTATAGTTGTAAAATTTAAACGGGCTGCCTTAAAGACAACCCGTTTAAATTTTGACTCAGCCTTCAGCTTAGCGCTTGTGGCCGTATTTATTCGAAAACCTATCGTAAAGTTCTTCCTGAATTCCCGGCAAGGCCACCAGCTTGCCCGAAATAAATGCGTGGCTAACTACGTTGGTGCGGTAATCGAGGGCATCGCCTTTCGATACGAACAACGTGGCATCTTTGCCAACCTCAAGAGTGCCAACGCGATTGTCTATACCCAGGGCTTTGGCCGTATTAGAGGTAATAGTTTTTAAGGCATCTTCTTTACTTAACCCGTATGCGGCTGCGGTGCCGGCATAAAAGGCCAGGTTGCGGCCGCCATGCAGCGAGTTGTCGTTCGAGAGCGAAACGGTAACACCTGCCTGGGTTAAGAGAGCCGGAAGTTTGTACGGTAAATCCACATCATCATCATTACGGTCGGGTAGGTTGTGGGTGGCTGGTAAGATTACCGGGATATTATTTTCTTTTAAGAATTCACTTACCCACAAGGCTGCGGTACCGCTTATAACGGTAATCTTTTTTACACCGCTGCGCTGCGCAAACCGTACCGACTCGATTAACTCTTTAGAGGTATTGGCATGGATAAACAATGTTTTCTTTCCATCGAATAAACCTTGCATGGCTGCCAGTTTAAGGTTGGTTTCTTTGCTGGCCTGGTTCCCATAAGCAACCGATTCGCCAAAGAATTGTTCCAATTCGCCAACTTGTTTGTCATAATCTTTATTGGGCGATTCGGCAAACGTAAACGTGTTAAAGTCGAACTGGCGCCTGGTTATGGGTGGCCAGTTTAAATGAACGCCCACGTCCACGGTGTGGGCTGCATCTTCCCAATTCCAGCCTTCCATTTCCATTACCGATGACGTGCCCGAAATCAACCCGCCAGTAGGCGTGGCTTCGGCTAACAGCACTCCGTTAAACCGGTATGTTGGAATGTATTCGCTATCGGTATTGTATGAAATAATAGATCTTACATTGGGATTTATTTCGCCCCGCTCGTTATAATCGTTCATGGCACGAATGGCGCTTACTTCCTGCAACCCAATTTGAGAGTTGGGAAGAATAAGCCCCGGGTACACGTGCTTACCGCTGATGTCGATCACTTCAAATTTGGAAAGATCAACCCGGGCAGTAGTTGCATCGGCCACGAGTGTAAGCTTACCTTTATCAAAAGCAATAATTGAATTTTGAATAACCTGGCCGTTGCCAATGTGGGCAACGCCTCCGGTAAGTGCAATGGGCTTGGCTTGAGGCTTAGCCGGAATGGGGGGCTGTGCGTAAGCAACTGTACTTAACACAACTAAAATTAGATATAGAAACTTCTTCATAGAAAGGTTCGTTACAGATTAATGTTCGAAGTGTTCAAAGTGCTCCAGCGATTCTTCGCCCAGTACATCATCGCAATGGAAGATGGCTTGCGTGCGCGAGTCGGGGCGTTGTGTAGGGGCACCCGATTTTTTGGCATTCTTTAATTTCTGAATAAGCCGGGCCCGCTCGGCATTCAAGGCTTTATTATTCTCGGCATCTTTCTCTACATCAAAATAGATTTTGCCATCGATAATGGTTTTCTCGGGCTTGGCATAAACCGACAGCGGGTGATCGTTCCACACCACCACATCGGCAGACTTGCCGGGTTTAAGACTTCCCATCTGGTTATCCAGGTGCAACATTTTGGCCGGGTTAAGGGTTACCAGTTTCAGCGCCTCTTCTTCCGATAGATTGGCATACTTAACCGACTTGGCGGCTTCCTGATTTAACCTGCGGCCCATTTCGGCATCATCAGAATTGATGGCCGTAAGCACCCCTTCGCGAACAAGAATGGCTGCGTTGTATGGAATAGCATACCGAACTTCCCATTTGTAGTTCCACCAATCGGCAAACGTAGAGGCGGCCACACCGTGCTGCCGCATTTTATCAGCAACTTTATAACCTTCCAGAATGTGCGTAAACGTGTTGATCCGGAAGTTGAACTGCTCAGCCACCTTCATCATCATGTTGATTTCGGACTGCACGTAGGAGTGACACGTTATAAATCTTTTCTTGTTCATAATTTCCAACATGGCTTCATCGGCCAGATCTCTGCGTGGTTTAAGTGCATTGGTGCGATCCTTTAAAGGAATATTATTGTAGGCGCTTAACCGTTTTTCATATTCGCGGGCACTCGTAAAAGCATCTACATAAACCTGCTCTACGCCCATGCGGGTTTGTGGAAAACGGATGGAACTTGGGTTGCTGGTACGTTTTACGTTTTCACCCAACGCAAATTTGATAAAGCCATCGGCTCCCTGAATTTTTAAATTCTCGGGCGACTCGCCCCAGCGCAACTTAATTAATGCCGACTGGCCACCGATTGGGTTAGCAGAGCCGTGCAGTACCTGCACAGCCACTACGCCACCGGCCAGCGCGCGATAGATGTTTATATTTTCTGCATCGAGGTTATCGCCAATGCGCACCATACCCGAGTTGGAGGCCACATCGTTGATGCTGGCCGCGCCAATGTGCGAGTGTTCGTCAATGATTCCTGGCGTAACGTGCTTGCCGTTGGCATCTACTACCCGGGCACCCGGCTCGGTCAGGTTCTTGCCAATGCGGGCTATCTTTCCATCTTTTAACACTACATCGGCTCCTTGTAGTATGCCCTCACTTTCGTTGGTCCATACCGTAGCATTTTTGATTAGAATAGTTTCGGTTGTTGGAAGGGCCGGGTAGCCATGCGCGGTAAAAGGAAAAATTATTTTGCCGAGCTCTTCTTTCTTTTCTGCCGGTGTGGGCTTGGACGCAGCTTTAGCTACATCGCCAGTGCGGGTGGCTGTCCACGTAATCCAGGTGCCATCAATCAACTGGCCTTTCCCTTTCCATCCGGTGTTTTCGCTCCAACCAGAAAGCCGAATGTTTCCGGTGCTTTGTTTGGTGGGCTTAAAGCTGAGGGTAATCAGATCTTTACTAAAGGTAGTAGTGGCATCGAATGCAGTTGTGTCGTTTACTTTTACTTTAGCCTTGTGGCTTCCGGGCTCACCGGTTACTTCCAAAATAAAGTTTTGGTTAGAAAAACTCAGGTTATAGTTTCCACTGTAGTCTTTGGTGTCCAAAGGTTTGATTGAGAATAACTGACCTTGCACCCAGTTTTGATGTATGATGGTTTTTTCATCAAATAGTTTACCGGAGGTGATGATGAAGTTTGCCAGCAATCCTTTTTTAAGGCTTCCCACCTGGTCGTCCACTTTAAGAAGTTGTGCCGGTGTGGTGGTAAGCGCTTTGAGCGCACCCGCTTCGGTTAACCCGTTTTCAATAGCCTTGCGCACGTTGGCGAGGAAGTCAGAAGTTTTGCGCAGCGTATTAGTAGTTATGGCGAAAGTAACGCCATTCTTTTCCAGGGTGGCCAGGTTGGTAGGGGCAAGCTCCCAATGCTTCATATCGGCCAACGAAATACGTTCGGCATCAAACGGATCTTCCACATCGTAGGCTTCGGGGTAGTTTACCGGAACAACAAAAGCAGCTTTGGTAGCTTTAATTTCATTAATGCGTTTGTATTCATCGCCCGCGCCCCGGATGATATATTGAACACCAAATTCATCACCAATTTTATCAGCCCGCAACGAGTTAGCCCAACTGGTAGCGGCAAACACTTGGGGTAATTTTTGAGTCTGAATCCAACCTTCGAGGGAGTTATCGGCAAACGGGCGTGGGTTCTGGCTGCCAAACCATTCTGCATCTAAATAAGTTTGGCGCAACACGGCAATGCAACCCATTAACGAAGAAGGATAGTTTTGTGTGGACGAACCTTTTTCCAGTGAATAGTGGGCAGCCACTTTTTGACGGATGAGCGCGGTGTTGTCATTCTTCTCGGTTAGGGAAACAAAGGCCGAAGTACCGCGGGCAAGTCCATCGGCTTTAGAAGTAAGCACAGCACCAAAACCCTGCTTGCGCAGTTCATCGGCAGTTTTCGTATCAATACTAAATTCATCGGCCGCGTTGTAGTGCGCACGAATGGCCTGATTCGCATTATAAGCACCTTTGGTTTTGGATTCCATTTGTTCCACACCACCAAAGCCACCGCCACGCGGGCGTTCGGGTTCCGCTAATCCATAGCTTGTAAATGCATCTACCAATGCCGGGTAAATGTATTTTCCTTTCAGGTCTATTACGGTGTATCCTTTCGGTACGGTAAGTCCGGTGCCAACCTGTTCAATGCGGCTGCCTTTAATAAGCAGGGTAGCATTTTGCAGGGTGGTTTGTGCATCTACCACAATGGTGGCATTGGTAAAAGCAAACAAGCCGGCCCGGTTGTCTTTTACATCGTTGCGCGGAAAGGTTTCCTGGGCCCAGGCCCCGCAACCAACGATAGCAAATAAGAATAGTAGCAATCGCTTCTTCATAGGGTAACAAGTGAGTTAAGAATAGGGCTTAAAGTAGGCGGAAAGCGCAGGTACCCCAAACAAGATTTGGATGTACGGTTAAATCAAGGGTTGACCCGTTTAGCGTAACCAGGTTACCTACGAGATTCCTAAAAACTACGGACAGAACAATGGAGTTGAATATATTTGATTGATTATTCTCAAACTCCCATGAATCTAAAAGTCGCAATTATATGCGGAGTGCTACTTGCAGCGGGCTGTACTCCCGGCCCTAAGCAGGCTATTTCTCCGCGCTTTAATCATGTTATGCTTTATGTTTCCAACCTGGAAAAATCGATTGACTTTTATACACGGGCATTCGATTTACAAGTAACCAATAGGTTGGATACCCTGGTGGCCACACAACCCGATGGTAATAAATTAGTAAGACTGGTAAACATGGCCTTCCTTAAGTTTAAAAATCAGGATTTCGTTTTGGAGTTGTCGCAAAATAGTGTGGATACTACCAATCCCACTGCATTTCTCTTTCAGCATCTTGGAGTTGATGTGCAGGATATTGATGCAGCGTATCAACGAGCGCTTGATGCCGGGGCTGCAGTAATGGTGCCTGTGCGGGTTGTAAAAGCCAAAGGTATTGAAGCGAAGCAAGCATTTGTGGGCGGGCCCGATGGTGAGCGGGTGGAGTTGATGCAGATTGTTGCAGGGGAGTTTTAGAGAATATTTCAAAGCACAGTTTTCTTGTTTTAAGAGTTGTATATTTGAATAATGTCCTCCATTCTTCCCGGCTTCGAGTACGACATCTTTATCTCTTATCGGCACAACGATAACCGTTCGGGTTGGGTTAGTGAATTTGTTAAGGCTTTGCAGGAAGAACTGGCCGCTACCATTAAAGAACCAATCTCGCTTTATTTTGATACGAATGCATATGATGGGTTGCTCGATACACATAACGTAGATAAGTCGCTGGAGCGCAAACTGAGCAGCCTGATTTTTATACCGGTGCTTTCCCAAACGTATGCCGATACAAAATCCTTTGCCTGGAAAAATGAGTTCTGCGCCTACCGGAAGATGCTGCGCACCGATCCGATAGGGAAGGATATTAAGTTGATAAATGGAAATGTTACCAGCCGGATATTACCTATTCGAATTCATGATCTTGAAACCGAAGACAAAGCCCTGATTGAATCGGAGTTGGATTCGGTGTTGCGTTCTATTGACTTTATCTATCGCGAGCCTGGTGTGAACCGGCCGCTTACCGCCAACGATAAGCGCGAACATAATCTGGCTAAAACTTTTTACCGCGATCAGGTTAATAAAGTAGCTTATGCGGTTAAGGCCATCATTCAGTCGATCCGAAATCCAACAAAAGAAGTTGCTGTTGAATTTTCGAATGGGTTAACGGCACCTACTACCGAGCCGGCAAGAGCACTACAGCCCGATAATTCAGAAAAATCGGTGGCCGTACTTCCGTTTGCCAATCTTTCGCACGATCCGGCTCAGGAATATTTTGCAGATGGCATAACCGAGAATATTTTAATGCACCTGTCGGCCTTGCCCGGCTTTAGAGTTATCTCGCGCACCTCCGTTATGCGCTACAAAAAAACCACTAAGTCCGCTCCGGAAATTGCTGCTGAGTTGGGTGTAAAATATATTCTGGAAGGAAGCGCCCAGGCTCGCAAGGATAAAGTGCGGATTAATGTTCAATTGATTGATGCACAAAAGGATCAACCCATCTGGACTAAAATGTTTACCGAAAGCCTGGAGGATATTTTTGAAATAGAAAATGCCGTAGCCGAGGTGGTGGCCGAACAACTAAAAGTATCATTGAGCCCGGAACAGAAGGAGCACTTTAATGCATTGCCAGCGCGCAACATGGAGGCCTACGATCAGTTTCTGAAAGGGCGGCATGCCTATAACCAATGGAACGTAGCGGGGTATAAGCTGGCATCGGAACATTTCAAAAAAGCAATTGAACTTGATGCTGACTTTAAGGAAGCGTATTCGTACCTCGCCAGTTCTTATTCGGCCCGCATGTCGTGGAATGGTGATCTATCGCCCACACAAGCCAAACCTGACATTATTAAATATCTGACCGAAGCAATCCAACGGGGAGCTACTGATAATGACTACGTAACCAATGCATTTGTTGCCTTCTTTATAGAGAAGAATTTTATAAACGCGGAAAGAGCGTTGCTGCAAGCTATTGCTGTAAATGCCAACAATGCGCTCGCGCTTTATACTTACAGTTATGTGCTTAACATGATGGGCAGGTTTGAAGAGGCAGCCAACTGGGTTGAGGCGGCACAGAATATAGAGCCGGGTTCCATTGCTTGCTATAATTACCGGGCGTTGAGTCTTTATTTACGCTCGCGCTACACAGATGCACATGCCGTTTTGAACGAAGGCTTAAATGCTTTTCCCGGCACCCTGCGGTTCTATGATTTAAGCGGAAGGTTGTGTCTTACAACCGGCAATTTTCGTGAGGCGATAGAAATTTTAGAAAAAGGACTTAGTCTTTCCGAAGTACGGCCGCCTTCTATGGTTGCCTATCTGATTGTAGCTTATGCCAACCTGGGTAATTACGAAAAGCACCAGACCCTCCTAACGGAACTTCTTACGCGAAGCCAGGCGAACGAGAAAGGAGTGAACATTTACCTGGTACATGCATTTGCTGGTTTAAACAATGATGCCGAAGCGTTGCGCTATTACAACAAGGCTCAACAAACCAACGATGTGGATCTTATCTGGTGGCAGGTAGATCCATTGCTCACATCGGTGCGGAAATGGGCCGGTGGCGAAGGCACGAAATTTTCAGATGCCGAGAAGCATGTGCAAAACTTTTTGCAGGCCAATATGCCTAACCACGCATACCATAATCTGGGCCACGTGCGCGATGTGGTGCAGGCGGTGCAAGTTATTGGCGAAGCCGAACAGGTAAGTGCAGATGAGTTAAAAGTACTGCGGTTGGCTGCGTGGCTGCACGACATTGGTTTTGTTAAATCGGCCAAAGACCACGAAGCCATTGGTGCGGAAATGGCGCGCGCGTTGTTACCACAATTTCATGTGCCAGAAGATACCATTGATGTTATTGCAAACATGATTCTGGCCACCAAGCTGCCACAATCGCCCAGCACCAAACTCGAATCGATTTTATGCGATGCCGATTTGGATTATCTGGGGCGTACCGATTTTTTTGAAATCGGAGCAAAACTTTATGAAGAACTGAAGGCGGTGGGGGCGGTGGAAACGGAGCGCGAGTGGAACCTGGTGCAGCGCACTTTTCTGCAATCACATAAATACCACACGGTGTTTAGTAAAACCCATCGCGAAGTTGAAAAGCAAAAGCATTTGGTGGCCATACAAGAAAAGTTGCAGGTTCGATAATTCGGGTCCTCCACCATTAGGGAAACAAAATGCCCGGCTGCTATGAGGGATAAAATTTATTTTGAAGGTATTGTTCAATTGTGAAGTGAACGGGAATCCGTATGAGGCAATTTGTGATTTTACTTGTAATTGTAATTGTGAGTACGCACTACTCCCTAAGCTCTAAAGGAAGTTCGGATTCTTTAAAGATTACAGTCAGAGACACTGGCAACGGCATTCCCGATAAAATCAAAGACAAAATCTTTCAGCCCTTCTTTACCACCAAACCCACCGGGCAGGGAACGGGCCTCGGGTTGAGTTTAAGTTATGATATTATTTCAAAAGGGCATGCGGGGCAGCTTTACGTACTATCAAGCGAAGGGAGCGGCTCGGAATTTATCATTATACTACCCGTAAAAATAAGCTAAACGATTCTTTTTGACCTCGCGAAGTATTAATACATTTATAAATGCCAAAACCTTACCTGCCTGCAAGTTTCACTTTTCTTGCACTGCTAATCCTTGCTACCAACCTTACGCACGCGCAAAACCGAACTCAAACCATAGACCCTGTTTATGTTTCTATTGCCGATGGACTTAGTTCACCCAATGCCAAATCCATACTACAAGATAGCTACGGACTTCTGTGGATTGCTACCAGCAATGGCTTACAAAAATATGACGGCTATCGTTTCGAGACTTTTAAAAATTTACCTGGAAGGGCAACTACTTTACAAAACAACGATGCGTGGGGTTTGCTGGAAGATGCTGACCGTAACATCTGGGTTGGTACTAGTCTGGGAGTTTCACGATATGACAGGCGCACCAATGAATTTAAAAACTATCTATTTCCCGGGTATTTCAATGTACCCTTAGGGCCTCCATGGGGCACTACTTTCAGAATCTTTCAAGACTCACAAAAAAGGTTTTGGGCAGTTACACGCAACCTGGGTTTGATAAAGTATAATCCAAAAATCGATAACTGGCAGTTTGCAGATTATGAAGTCCCCGGAGTTGAAACTGCGGATCGTTATGAGGCTTGCATAGGTTTCGCTGAAGATGCCAAAGGTGGTCTGTGGTTCGGATCGACCAACTATGGTTTGATGCACCAGGCCAATGGCGATAGCATTTTTAGACCCGTTCAAAATGGCACCGTATCAAAACTAAAACTGGATAATGCAGCCACCTACCTTCATTTTGATGCGACCCAAACCCTATGGATAACCAGCCGGCAGGGAGTACACAAATACAATCCTGAGACGGGGGCATTTAAAACACTAATTGCCTATGAAGAAGGAAATGATGATGTAGCAAACCACTGGAATAAAATTCTACCCGACAAAGAAGGCAATATCTGGGTTGCCAATAATTACAGAGGCATCTTAAAATTTGAAGGTGCTTCTGATGCCTTCACGGAAATTCAGTTAGGAGGAAAAATGAAAATGCGTACCCATGGCTGGAACATTACATTGACCAATTTCATAATTGATCAAAGCGGAATTTTCTGGTTTGGTAGCGTGGATTCGGGCTTGATAAAATATGACCCGGTGAATAAGCCCTTTCAATATCTTAGTCATGACCCGGCCAATCCAAACAGCCTTAGTAAAGGCGGTGTTTTTGGAATAGTAGCCTCAAAAGTAAAGCCCGGTATTGTTTATGTCGGCACGCGCGGTAATGGTGTAACTATGTATGATCCAAAAAATCAAACATTCGATAAGATAACCTTTAAGGTTGTGGATGATATGTTTGGTGGCTCTGCCCGCGCGGTTGCCGAAAAAGAAGATGGCGGGTTGTGGCTCGGAACCTGGGGCGATGGTTTGGTTGAATTAGACAAGAACTATAAAGAAGTTAGAAAGTTTAAATACGATTCCATAAACAAAAACTCACTTTCGCATAACCAGGTGCGGGTAGTAAAACCCGACAAACAAAACCGGGTTTGGCTCGGAACCAACAATGGTATAAACATCCTGAACACGAAAACCAATACGATAAAGCGGATAACCAATAAACACGGTAAACAATATCCTGACCAATTGATTCGAAAAATGGATAGCCTCCTGCGTACTGATCAAAAGGTTGCCAGCATTGAAAAGGTGATCGATAATCAAAACATAACGCAACCCCTTGAAATAAAAGAGGCCGGAACCTATTGGGTAATGGCGGTTGCAGAAATGGACCTATTTTTAAGAGCCGACTTTGGTTGGATTGAAAATGCTGCCAAAGACACCGTTTGGAAAATGAGCAAGTATGAAGAGGCGCTTCACGCAGGCGGTGCATATAAGAACAGAATAGTACTGGGTAGTGTAACCCTGGCACCGGGCAACTACAATTTGCGCTACAGAACGGACGATAGCCATGCCTACGGAAAATGGAATGATGCACCCCCTACACAAACAACATTGTATGGAATTGCCTTACTAAAGGCGCAAGCAGGCGACCGGATCCAAACATTTGAGGGCGGTACCGTTACTGAAAAAGAGGAACTCTATACCACGGGATCAAATATAAATGACATTGAGATAACCGATAAATACATTTGGGTAGCAGGAGAATCAAGCGGTATTGATCGTATTGATGCAGTCACCAATCAGGTAAAAACCTACACGTTCAATCCCGATGACGCAAACTCACTCAGCCATAATAATATCAGAGACATTCATGCTGATAGCCGGGGAATGATTTGGTTTGCCACGAATGAAGGTGTAACCAGGCTCGATCCTGCAACAGAAACGTTCACGAGGTATTCTGAAATTGACGGGTTGCCAACCAACCTGATTGAAGCTGTTCAAGAAGGGGATAATGGTGAAATGTGGATCGCCACCCAAAACGGACTTTCGCAAATGGTGAATAATGAAAAATTAGGAAAAATTACCTTTATAAATTACAACTCAACAGATGGTATAGGCAGTGATGTGTTTCTTTCTCTGACTACAGCACGCGCAACGGATGGGCGGTTTTATTTTGGTGGCGATCACGGCCTCACCACCTTCAGCACGATAACTTCCAACAACACTCCACCGGCTATTGTTATTTCTAATTTACTTATCTCCAATATTTCAATCACTGACCTAAAAGATTCGCCCTTAACTGAAAGTTTACTGGCTACAAAAAATATTTCGCTCGCCTTCGATCAAAACAATTTAAGTTTTGAATTTGCTGCCTTGCACTATGCCAATCCAAAAAAGAATCAGTATGCGCACATGCTCGAAGGCTACGATCGGGATTGGATTTATGATAACCGTAACTTTGCAGCCTACACCAACCTCGATCCGGGCAAATACACGTTTAAAGTACGCGCAGCCAATGCTTACGGCATCTGGAACGAAGAAGGAATTGCATTGGAGATAACCATTTTGCCACCCTGGTGGCGCACGTGGTGGGCCTATGCAGTGTATTTTATTGTATTTGCTGTAGTGGCTTATGCAACAGACCGCACCGTACGCAGAAGCATTAAACTTCGTGAGCGCGAGCGTAGCCGCGAACGGGAATTAAAACAGGCAAAAGAAATTGAGCGGGCATATACCGAATTGAAGGCAACGCAATCGCAATTGATACAATCCGAAAAGATGGCCAGCCTCGGAGAACTGACGGCCGGCATTGCCCACGAAATTCAGAACCCATTGAACTTCGTAAACAACTTTGCAGAAGTAAATAAAGAACTGATTGACGAACTGAAGCAAGAAATTGAAGCTGGAAATCTGAATGAAGCAAAAACCATTGCCGATACGTTGGCTCAAAATGAATCGAAAGTAATGTTTCATGGCAAGCGGGCCGATAGCATTGTAAAGGGAATGTTACAGCATTCGCGTGCCAGCTCTGGTCAGAAAGAACCTACGGATATTAATGAACTTTGTGATGAGTACCTGCGCTTGTCGTACCATGGACTCCGAGCAAAAGACAAATCGTTTAACGCTACATTTAAAACAGATTTCGACCCGGCAGCAGGCAAGGTGAATATTGTACCGCAGGATATTGGACGAGTAGTTCTAAATTTACTTACCAATGCCTTTTATGCTGTTAGTGAAAAGAAGAAAAAATTTGGTGCCAACGCATACGAACCTACGGTGAGCGTTTCCACCAAAGCAGTTGGCGGCAAAGTAGTAATACAGATTCAGGACAACGGGAGCGGTATTCCGGAGAGCATAGCACAGAAAATTTTTCAACCATTTTTTACTACGAAACCAGCGGGGCAAGGCACCGGGCTGGGCCTATCATTGAGCTACGACATTGTTACAGTTGGGCACGCAGGCAACCTGACGATGGAGTCGAAGGAGGGGGAAGGCTCTACATTTATTTTAGTATTACCTGTTCAATAATCTGGCATGTTGAAATCATACTGTATATTTATCAAGCTAAAATGCCGCATTCAATGAGGTACTTGCCGTGGTTGCTTTTCTATGCTTTGCTGCTTACGTATGGTTGTAACAACACTTCAGATACTATTCCATTTCCTGCCGAAGAAACTGAGTTTACGCAACCGGTAACCAAACCTTTTAAGTTCACTGACCCGGTTACCATTAAATGGAGGACTGTGCGAGCAGATAGCATTAAGCCACCTACTATTAAGAAATTTTATCTCGATAAAATCCCCGCACGGCCTTTTAACCTTGGTAATGCAAGGCCGTTAGCCAGGCCGTTAACCGAAAAGCCGTTCGACTGGAACAGTTTACCGGACACTGTATTTAATATCAACGACTTGCCGGGAGATACAATGAAGAACCGGATACTTAAACTTCTTCCGCCAAAAGTTGTGAAAGTGGGGGCACCCGTATATACGCAAGGTCTTCCCCGTGGCTTCCTCGATGCAAACTCAATCGGCTTGCCCGGCACAGCCCGCGATTTTTTAAAAGACCCTTCGGGTGCATTATGGATTGGTACCAATAAAGGGCTTTGCCGCTACGATGGCGGGTTTCTGGAAATCTATGGGTTAGAGCAAGGCCTTCCATTTATTGACATTATCTCGCTTTTCCGTGATAACAAAAACCGGATTTGGATTGGCACTCAAACAGGCGACAATTATGTGATAGACGAGAAAGCCGGAACAATTGAATTGCTGGAAGATCTTTTTCCGGCCAATCAAGGAATGACCTATAAAATGATTCAGGATGATGTAGGCAGGATGTGGATTCCCGTATTTAGTGATGGGGTTTTGGTGTACGATCCGGAAACCCGCGTTGTGCGGAAATTAAAGAGCGGTAATCCAGCCGCTGACAGAAATTTGGGGATAATAAGGGATGCAAGTGGGTTAATCTGGGTTGCTTCTTTTAACGGGGTTTTCATTTTTGATTTAAAGACAAACCGGGCAAAGATGCTCGATCAACACAGTGGATTACCAACCAATAGAATTATAGATGTTTTTGAGGCCAGCACCGGTGAGGTTTGGCTCGGAGATTTTTCAGGTCTCACCATAATAGATCGTAAAAAAAATAAACTTCGAATTTTAGGGGATGAGCAGCGGCTGTTTTTAGACAATACGAAAACAAGTTTAAAAGGAATTTCGGAAGATGGAGGGGGCAAAATGTGGTTCGGTGACAATGGAGGTACCACGTATTCATTTGATCCGCAAACTAATCTGGTGGAGAGTTTTAGACTGAATTCAGATGCAAACATCTACCGCACGCTTACCGATCAAGAGGGGCAGCTTTGGGTTGGATCTAATATTGGTTCTACGTACGTGCTCAACTCGAAACTAGGCCGGCCTGGCAATTATACAACTACAGATGGCTTAGGGAGCACATCTATCTGGGTAACATTCGAAGCGCAAGATGGAAAGATCTGGATTGGTACCAATAATGGGATTGATGTGTACAATCCTTCAACCGAGACAATACAACGCATTACAACCGCTGCCGGTCTTATCCATAATTCAGCCACTGCGATGCTTGAAGATAGCCAGGGACGAATTTGGATTGGTAACAATGGCAATGGTCTACACATTATTGATCTTAAAAAACAAACACTTGCGCAAATCACCACCACACACGGTTTACCCGATCGAGAAACATCACAATTTTTTGAAGATAAGAAGGGAGACATGTGGGTTACCACTGCAACAGGTGTGTTGGTAATTAATCCCGAAAAAGGTTTGATTAAACAGATTGCTAACCTGGATGCTTGGACAGGTGCATTTTACTACCAGATATATGGCGACAGTAAAAATCAAACCTGGATTCTTAGTACAGCAGGAGTTATGGTAGTTGATGCACAACAAAAGACAGCGAGATTTCTAAACCGGGATAACGGCTTGAGCGGTGACTCGGGAAACTCTATTCTGGAAGATTCAGATGGCAATGTGTGGATTGGTGGCCTTTCTGGAATTGACATTATTAACCCTTCGTATGACTCTATCACAACCATTACGTCAAGCGAAGGCCTTGCCGACAACGGCATTTATACATTGAATGAACGCAATGGAAAAATTTACGTGGGAACTACCAATGGTTTATCAATCATTACTCCAAAGATTGACGAAAAAAATAAATTCACTATTAGCACAACCAACCTTGGAAAAGCACAGGGCCTTGGCGCACTTGATTTTGCTCAGAACAGTAGCACATTTACTAAAAGCGGTCAGTATTGGGCCGGTGTGGAAACCTTAGTATTGCTGGTTATGGATTCAGTGCAATTGGATACCGCCACCAGTACGCCTCGTGTAGCGGCTGTTAATTTCTTTGATCAGCGACACGATTTCCGCAATCGGGCTTCCCTTCCGGAAGATGATTACTTAATAAAAAATAATATTCATTGGGATTCAGTGGAAACTACTTTTTACATACCCTATAACCTGGTGGTGCCCTACAATCAAAACTATGTTAGTTTCAATTATTCGGCAATGCAATTAAGTTATCCGGATAAAATCCGGTATCGCTATATGTTGGAAGGCATTGATAAAAACTGGAGCGCCATTACCGATAAAACATTAAGTGAAAACTATCGCGATCTACCACCAGGTACCTACACCTTTAAAGTTGCCAGCCGGGGGATCAATGGGCGTTGGAGCAAACCCGCCACTTTTAGGTTTGTAATTACCCCACCGTGGTGGAAAACCTGGTGGGCATATCTGCTATTTGCAATTGGTTTCTTTGGACTTCTGACTTTGTATGTTCGGTTCAGGTCTCGTGCATTACAACGTCAAAATCAGATCCTCGAAGAAAAAGTGGTAAACCGCACCAACGCGTTACAGAAGTCCTTAAAAGATTTGCAGGCCACCCAATCGCAACTTATCCAGTCCGAAAAGATGGCCAGCCTCGGAGAACTTACGGCTGGCATTGCCCACGAAATTCAAAATCCATTGAACTTCGTAAACAATTTTGCCGAAATCAACAAGGAGTTGATAGAAGAACTTACTCAAGAAGTTGCTACGGGAAATCTGAATGAAGTAAAGAAAATAGTAGAGACGCTGGCCGAAAACGAATCGAAGATTATGTACCATGGCAAGCGGGCAGACGGCATCGTAAAAAGCATGCTACAGCATTCACGAATCAGCAATAACAAGAAAGAACTTACCAACCTCAACGCGCTTACAGACGAGTACCTGCGGCTTGCCTATCATGGCCTGCGCGCCAAAGACAAATCGTTCAATGCCACCATGAAAACCGATTTTGATGAAACACTGGTCAAAGTAAGCGTGGTTGGGCAGGACATTGGGCGGGTAATTCTAAACCTCATTACCAATGCTTTTTATGCAGTAACAGAGAAGAAGCAGCATGCTGTGGCCGGCTACGAACCCGTTGTTACGGTGGGCACCCGCAACAAGGGCTCTAAGGCTGAAATTTTTGTAGCGGATAATGGCAATGGAATTCCGCAGTCCATTATTGATAAAATCTTCCAACCTTTTTTTACCACCAAGCCATCCGGACAAGGCACCGGGCTGGGGCTGAGCATGAGCTATGAAATAATAACTAAAGGCCATGGGGGCGAACTTAAGGTAGAAACCCACGAAGGCACCGGAACTACATTTACCATAGTATTACCAAACACACCACAATGAAAATTTTAGTAGTCGATGATGAGCAAGATGTAAAAACACTTTTTGAACAACGTTTCCGTAAAGAGATTCGGGATGGTCGTGTTGAATTTGCATTTGCTTATTCAGGCGAAGATGCGCTTCAACTTCTCAATCAATGGGAACATGAAGCCATGCTTATTCTTTCGGATATAAACATGCCCGGCATGAGTGGGTTGCAGTTGCTGGAAAACGTGAAGAAGAAGTACATGAAACCACCACCGGTGGTAATGATGATAACCGCTTATGGCGATGCGGAGAATTACAGAATGGCGAAAGAATTAGGAGCCGATGACTTCTTAACCAAACCTGTCGATTTTGTTGCCCTTAAAGAAAAGTTAAACCTGGCTAGCGCATGACTAAGATCTTAGTGGCCGATGATGAGGCCGACCTGGAAGTATTAATCAAGCAAAAGTTCAGACAAAAAATCCGTGAGCAACACTACGAATTTGTGTTTGCTGTAAATGGGGTAGATGCGCTGGAAAAGATAAAACAGCACCCGGATGTATCGGTTGTGTTAAGTGACATTAACATGCCCGAAATGGACGGACTTACCTTGCTTAGTCGGTTAGGCGAATCAAGTCCACTCATTAAAGCCGTTATCGTTTCTGCTTATGGCGATATGGACAATATTCGTACGGCTATGAACCGGGGTGCGTTTGATTTTATTACCAAGCCCATCAACTTCGAAGACCTGACTCTTACCATGGAGAAAACCATTCGTCATGTAGGTCAAATCAAGGAAACACTTCAGGCAATAAAGGAGAATAATATTTTAAAAATGTACGTGGACGAAACGGTGCTAAACTTTATGGGTAGCCGTGAGTACGAGTCGTCCATTACGGCCAACGAAACACTGGAAGCTACGGTGGCGTTCATTGATATTTGTGGGTTTACTGCCATTAGCGAAAATGAAAAACCCGATACCGTGGTGAAGCTGTTAAACAGCTACTTTGATGTGATTGTAAAAGAAATAATTGCCCAGGGTGGGTACATCGATAAGTTTATTGGCGATGCGGTAATGGCAGTATTCAAAGGCGAGTATCATTTAGACCGGGCGCTGGATGCCTGCCTGGCTGTGCGCAAGCAAGTAAACGATTTGCCCGAAACGGTTAGCACCTACAAACCCTTGGTATCTATCGGCATTAACAGTGGCGAAATGATTAGCGGTAATATCGGCTCTGCCAATTTACGCAGGCTTGACTATACGGTTATTGGCGATACGGTAAACACCGCACAGCGGTTACAAAGTGCAGCAGCCCCGGGGCAGGTGGTTATCAACCAGGCAGCGTATGATCAGATTAAGTCATCGTTTCGCTGTGCATCTATCGGTGAAGTTGTTTTAAAGAACAAAGCAAACCCGGTGAGCATTTACGAAGTATTGGATTGAGAGGAAGCTTACAGGCATGTCGATAGAACTAAAAAGTATAGAAGAGTTAATTAACCACGGCCGCTACCTGGAAGCACGCGAGCGGAGCCTGGTGTTGAGAGCCGATACTTCGGTAGATGCGCAAAGAGTAACCCAACTGTTGGCCCTAAGCACATCTAAATGCGGTTCGCCCGAACTGGCCGTAGAATATCTTACTTCGTTGTATGCCCAATTTCCAAACGACTCCGAGACAGCGGGGATTCTGGGTGGTATTTACAAAAGTATTTTCCGTAAACAACAAAACACCAAATTCGCGATACTGTCGCGCGATACATACGCTAAAAATTTTGAACAAACCGGAAACTACTATACTGGCATAAACGCAGCCACTATGTCGGTTATTGCAGGCAAGGCACAGCAGGGCCGCGAGTTGGCTCAGCAGGTAATCCTTAAATTAGAGAACACAGCGACTTCCGAATGGGAGTGGGCTTCGCTGGCCGAGGCCTACTTGCTAACCAAAAGCCGTGATAAGGCCATTACTACATTTACCAAGGCCCGGCAACTTATTGGCACCGATTGGGGCAAGGTGTTGAGTGTGTATAATCAATTGTGGTTATTAGATCATTACATGCCGGTGCCTAAAGAAGTATTTAAAATTTTTGCACCCCCGGTGGTAATTGCCTTTACGGGCCACATGTTAGACGCGCCCGGTAGAGAAACGCCCCGGTTTCCAGCCGACATTGAACACCAGGTAAAGCAAGCTATTAAGGCCGCACTTAATACGCTTAACGCAAGCGTTGGCTATTGTTCGCTGGCTTGTGGTGCTGATATTCTTTTTGCCGAAGCCATGGCCGAGCGTGGGGGCGAAGTGCAGGTAGTTCTTCCGTTTGCCGCGGCAGACTTTATCAACATTAGTGTAGCATTTGCCGGATTGGAGTGGGTGCACCGATTTAAGGCACTTCAAACCAAATACCCCAACCTTGTTTTAACACGCGAAAGGTATGGCGGTAATGACGACCTGTTTGTATTGTTAGGTAAATCTATTTTTGGTTCCGCCATCTTGCGGAGCCGCAGCTACCAGCAGGAACCCTTTCTGCTAACCGTATTATCAGAATTTGATCTGAAGAGAAAAGAAGGCGGTACCCGCGACATGCTGCAACTCTGGCCGTTCGGGCAACGGCATACCAACATCAACCCCGATCCTTTGGTTACAACCGTGCTCCCTAACGAAGCAGCACCACAAGAGCAATTGCCAATAAACCCGATTTACGATAGACCAGTGTTGTACCAGGTATGGTTGGATGTGAGTAAACTAATTGCAACCGAACGATCTACGGTAATCAAGGCTATCAAGACAAGAGTAGATGGGAATGCTTCGGTAAAGTTGATGGAAGAATACCCGGAAGCAGTTTGGATAGGTATGGACACCGAAATTGCCTTGCTTGATCTGGTTCGGTTGGTTTGGAATGAGGTAACTCCATTGAAGCAGGAAAAACCGGTGCGCGTGGTTTTGCAGGCTGCCCCGGTTAAAGTTAAGACAGCAATGAGCGATTCAGATGCTGATACTCTATCAACGATCGCAAAGGTAATTCCGCACGGAATCATATTTGCTACAGCTACCATGGCCAGCGTGCTGGCGCTGTATCCAAAAAAATTTCACTTAGAGCAAGTAGGCAGTATAAACGTTGCTCCCGAACAGGGCTACCAGGATATTTTTAAGGTTGAATTTATCCGGTAAGGATCAATAATCGCCCAATGTCTCGGGCAATTGCGCAAGTGCTTTGGCAAGTTCTTCATCGTTGGGGGCAACCCCATGCCATTTATGCGAGCCCATCATGTAGTCCACTCCAAAACCCATTTCAGTTTTCATCAGGTTAAGAACAGGCTTGCCTTTTCCGGCAAGGGCTTTTGCTTTTTCAAGGCCTGCAATTACATCTTCAATCTTGTTGCCATTAAACTCCTGCACAATCCAGCCAAAGGCTTCCCACTTGGCTTTCAGATCCAACAACGATAAAATCTTATCTACCGGGCCATCAATTTGCTGGCCGTTGTAATCTATGGTAGCAATCAGGTTATCTACTTTATTGTGCGGAGCATACATGGCGGCTTCCCAAATCTGGCCTTCCTGTTGTTCGCCATCGCCCATCAGCACATATACAAATCGATCATCGTTATTTAACTTTTTGGCAAGGGCAGCACCAATGGCTACCGATAGGCCCTGGCCTAAAGAACCTGAAGCAATCCGTACGCCCGGCAAATGTTCGTGGGTGGCTGGGTGCCCTTGCAGGCGGGAGTCAAGTTTGCGAAAAGTGGCTAACTCTTTTACCTCGAAGTAGCCAGCACGGGCCAATGTCGAGTAGAAAACGGGCGAGATGTGGCCGTTCGACAGAAAGCTTAAGTCTTCGCCCTGGCCATTCATATTAAAAGCCGGGTTGTGCTTCATAATATGAAAGTAGAGCGCTACAAAATACTCGGTACAACCAAGTGAACCACCGGGGTGGCCGCTCTGGCAGGCGTGTACCATGCGCACAATATCTCTTCTGATCTGACTGGCAGTGTTCTTTAGCTTGGAATAATCGGGCTGAGCCATGAAGTAAAATTTTGCCCGAAGATAAGTCAGTTGACAAGATTATGAAACCTGATCTGACTCCAATTTCAAGTAAAATTACTTCTTCTTTTTTGCGGCCTTCTTTATAGGCTTACGCGCCATCGCGCGCTTTTTTAATGGTTTGGCTACTGGCTTGGCGGTTGGCTTTGTTCCCAGGATTTGCGCTGCGTGGTTTTGGGTATCCACCTTTTCAATAACTTCGGCAATAACGCCCTTTTCATCAATCACAAACGTTACCCGGGCCGTGCCCATAAACTTGCGGCCATACATACTTTTTTCTACCCAGGTTCCGTAAAGCTCATGCACCGATCTATCGGTATCGGCCAAAAGCCTGAACGGCAGGTTTTCTTTCTCAATAAACTTGCGGTGCGACTTTTCATCGTCTGAACTGATGCCCAACACCTCGTAGCCGGCTTTTTGCAAGGCTTTGTAGTTATCGCGCAGGTTGCAGGCTTCCAGCGTACAGCCCGGTGTTTGGTCTTTCGGATAAAAGTAGAGCACTATTTTCTTTCCTTTAAAGTGCGAGAGGGTTACGGAGTTACCGTCCTGATCGGTGGTGGTAAAGTCCGGAGCCGGGATGCCTGCGGTTAATGCCATAGTTACTTTAATTTTTCTTTGAAGATTGCTTCATTACCGGCCTGATCTACCACTTTCAATTCAAAGTCGCCTACCAGTTGCACGTCTTTCGGTTTTTCTGATTTCAGAACTCCGGTTTTATAATCATATACCATTAACAACCATTGGCCATTTATGTTGGCTTCAAAGTATGCAATCCCAGAAAGGTTATCTTTTATTTTAAAACGGGCTCCGGCCGGAGTCAGGGCTATTTTAGTAATGGTGGGCGGAAGGCTATCGCGCAGCAACGTAAACTGACCAAAGTCGCGGGTGCTGAATTTAAGCCGGTTGTTTTTCCACTCGCTGGGCACAAACACGTAGCCTTTGCCTTCTTTACGGTATAAGCCCAGGTCGCGCGATTGAAAGTAGTTTAACTTAGGCTTTAGCGTAACCGAAATGTTTTTGAAGAGTGGAATGGTACGATTGCCGAGGGTAAAGATTTCCTGGTTGTTCAATGTATCATATACTAGTTCGAGATAAGCCGTGTCGTAAAGCGATTGTCTGGGGAATTCAACATCCATCAGGTTACTATAATACTTGTACTCGGTTTCGGACGGAATACGATCTTTAAAGTTAAATCGGATTGTACCCTGGCACGTAACAATCGAATCGGGTAAAACCTGTTTTAGATTAAGCAGGTACACGCTCTGGTTACTACCCTTGTAGGCGAATGCAGGCGCAGTGGTTTTATTTCGTTCCCAAACGGCAATGGGTTGGCTGGCACCACCGCAATCTTTTATCGAAAGTTTTAAAGTGTTTTCAATAATCTCAAAACTGTAAGGTTTACTTAATGCCGGAAGCAAGGGAGTTTCTGCTGTTGCCGGAGTGTGCTTTAACGTAAAACTTACTTTACTCTGATTTCCGCTAAAGTCTTTTAGTTGAATTTCTACGGCCCGGTCTTGTGCTACGCGAAGACTTTGTTTGGGAAGGCCCTGCGGGTAATAGTCCAGCCGGTTGCCGTCATCGATGTACAATTTGTTAAACCGGTTGCCTTTTAGTTCCAGGCTTTCATAATCCATTAAGGCCAGTATTTGCCGGGTGTTATTAAAATCTACTTTATCAATTACCTGCTCAAACACTTTCTGGTTGTCGAGGTGCATTTCAATGTGGTTAATGCCATACCGAAACCGGCTGTTCTCCATTTTATCATGTGCCAATACTTCCACACCAATAAGCCCGCTGGTAAGAATAGGGGGTAGGGTGTACTCATCGCCCTTTTTAATTACCGAAAATTCGAAGCGCCCAAACTGATCGTTAATGCGCGATTGTGCGTCCAGTGTCTTTAAAGCAATCTTAAATACAATGGGCGCCAGATTATCTTTTACTTCTTTAAAATCATATTGCAGCGGATTGATGGCCTGGTTGTTGGCATTGCGGACTTCAAAATGTAAATGGGGGCCGCCCGAGCCGCCCGTGTTCCCCGATAGCGCAAGCAACTCGCCTTTGGTTACCCGAAACTGATTGGGAGCAAACGCGAGGTCTATTTCTGAAACCTTGCGCTTGTATCTTTCTTGCTGAATAAAGTCGCCAACAGCACCTTTAAATTCTTCCAGGTGTGCATAAACGGTAGTGTTGCCATCGGGGTGGGTAACATATAACACATTGCCATAGCCACCGGTGGTTGCGGTTGCCCGTGTTATGTAGCCGGCATCGGCCGAGAGCACCGGTACGCCAATGCCGGGCGTATCAATATCCAGGCCGGCATGAAAGTGCGTGTTGCGCAGTTCGCCCATAGTGCCGGTAATGGTGGCAGTGTTACCGGGTTTAATCGGAAACAAATAGCTGCCCGATTTTGCAGGCATAGTTTTATCGGGGCTAAACTGGGCGTAGCCGGTTGTTAGCCCAAGGGTAATTACTGCAACAACACTACTTAACTTCGAAATCCAAAAGTTTCTCATCTTCAATGTAAGCACAAAGGTTATTTCCAATCGCAACAGGCCCGACCCCTTTGGGTGTACCGGTAAAAATCAAATCGCCCGTGCGCAACGTAAAAAATTTCGATAGGTAGGAGATTATATACGAGAACGGAAAAAGAAGCAGACTTGTATTTCCCTGTTGCTTGATTTTTCCATCTATTTCTAATTTGAAGTTGATGTTGGCAAGGTCTTTAAAATCACTTACTGGAATAAATTTGTCGGAGATAGGCGCAGAACCATTAAATCCCTTGGCGATATCCCATGGCAAGCCTTTCTCTTTTAATTTCTGTTGAATATCGCGTGCGGTAAAATCAATACCAATACCAATGGCATCGAAGTATTTGTTGGCAAATTGCTCTTCAATGTTTTTGCCTTCTTTGCAGATGCGCAGCACTAATTCCACTTCGTGATGAATGTCGTTCGAAAAATCGGGAAGATAAAACGGCCCGTTATTGCGGATGATGGCGGTATCAGGTTTGGTAAAAATTACCGGCTCTGCCGGCCGCTCGTTGTTCAACTCCTGGATATGTTCTGCATAGTTTCTGCCAATCGCAAAAATTCTCATGACTTTGGTTACGGTTAATCCAACACAAATTTAGGAACATTAATATTGGAAATGGGCTATTTTACAGGGAATTTTGATTTATTACCGGAAAGGCAATTACCTTTGCCACAAATACAAATGTGCCATGTTTAGAAAAGTAATTTCACTCGCCCTGTTGCTATCCATTTTATATGCATGTGCTACCGTTCCGGTTACCGGCCGCAAGCAGTTAAGTCTTGTTTCCAGTGCCGAGATTAATCAAATGGCCGCTCAGCAATATGCCGAGGTAATTAAAACCGGCCCGCTATCCACCGATCAGCAACAAACTCAATTGATAAAGAAAGTAGGGGTTAGAATTCAAAAAGCAGTGGAGCAATACATGGCCGAGAAGGGTATGAGCGATCAGTTGGCTGGCTTTGCGTGGGAGTTTAACCTGATCAAAGACGATCAGACTGTAAATGCATGGTGCATGCCCGGTGGTAAGGTTGCTTTTTATACGGCCATACTTCCTATCTGTAAAGATGAAGATGGTATTGCCGTGGTAATGGGGCACGAAGTTGCCCACGCCATTGCTAACCACGGCCGCGAGCGCATGAGCCAGGGCTTGTTAGCCGAATTTGGCTTAAGTACCATTGGCGCGGCCATGGGGCAGAACCCAACCGCAACACAGCAAATATTTATGCAAGCCGTAGGCATGGGCACCAATGTGGGCATGCTCAAGTTTTCCAGAAGTCATGAGTCGGAAGCGGACCACATGGGTTTGATATTTATGGCGATGGCCGGGTACGATCCCAACACGGCACCTAAATTTTGGGAACGCATGGCTACACTTAGCGGTGGCCAACAACCACCCGAGTTTTTGTCAACCCACCCATCGCACGAAACCCGGATCAAAGACCTGGAAGGCTGGATACCGGAGGCGATGCAGTATTACAAAAAATAGCCTTGTAGCTGAACTGATCTTCCGCGAAAGCGTTAGTACTGCTTTCTAACTATGGTTGATGCGTACAATTTTTTGGCTTCGTGGCAACTCTTCCCTGAAAAGGGAACTTACGAATTCGGCTCACGCCCGAAATCGGGAATCTATAAGATAGAATTGAGCGGCACCGGTAAAGAACTTACCATCAGTATGAACTGGGTAAGCCTGGAAGATCAGGCCTTTGCTTCGCAATTCACTGTGGTGCCCGATGGTGCGTGGAATGAATTTCAGGATCATGCATTAGGCGATGCGGTGCGCGCCACGTTTACAAGTCAGCTTGGTTTTGAGGTTGAGTTTACAAAAGATGCACAACCTACTCTGTTGGTTCAACATGAAATTACGCCAAAAGGATACCTGAAGGTTTTACATCAACACCTGAATGCGGCTGGCGAAAAATTCACTAACGAAGAAATCTATCACAAGCAGTTAAGTGTGTTGCCCTACTCGGCATCGATAACGGGCGCAGTGATAAAACCAAACGAAGCCGGAGTAATTCGCCACCAGGCGCTGTCGGCTATGGAAGAGCAAACCAACATGCAGCTTACGCAGATCAGGCAGCAGATTGAATTGCTGGCTGTTCAAGCCAAAGAAATCCAAAAGCGCAAAGAACTTTCGATGATCATTTACAATGCGCAGATTGGTTTTGCTCCAGTTATCGGGCAAACCTACTTTTTGTATGAGAAGGAAGATAACATGCACCTGGTTTCATTAGTGGGGCCAAAGGAGTGGGGGCGAAGTAAGCCTTACAAAAATTTCGTAGCAGCTGTAAAATTGCTGGCCGACCATACGTGGCAGGAGATTTAATAAACCGCAACTCGCATTGCGCTTTAACCCATTCATTGTTCGATCAACCGGAGGTAGTCATTTCTCAATTTATGCTTAAACCGTATCCGGATGTGGATGTACCCATCCTTGCCGGTAAGTTCTGGTTAATAAGGTAGTGGCTTCGGCATCGTTCAACACCGTTCGTGTTGAAGGATTGTACTGCAACGTTCTTCCGGTTTTCATAGCCAGGTTAGCCAGAATGCAACTGGCCGTAGAGATATGACCTTCTTCGATGTCAGCAACTGGTTTGGCTCCGGTCTCAATGGCGGCCAGAAAGTTTACCATCTGGCCACGTGTGGCCGGTGCGGTGTGGATTTCAATATCTTTTTCCTTTAAGTCTTCCGGATATTTTTCGCGCTCGTACACGGCACCTTTATGGATTTTAGTGCCCGCACCCAGTGGAACGAAATCATAACTAAACGGACTTCCACTCAGCACACCTTTCTCGCCATAAATTTTAAAACCCCAGGGATAATCCGGATCAACCGGTGGGCCCCAGGTTCTATGTTGCCAGGTGGCAGTTAGATTTTCAAATTCAAAAATAGCGGACTGTGTATCGCTAATATTCGACTTACCTTCTTTCTGAACATAAATGCCACCGGAGGATGAAATGCGGATGGGCCAGCCGAGGTTCAACATCCAGCGCACGCAGTCCAGCATGTGCACGCACATATCGCCCACAATGCCATTGCTGTATTCCATAAAGGCACGCCACCAACCGCGGTGTGGTAAATTATCATAGGGCCGTAAGGGTGCAGGGCCGGTCCAGCGTTCATAATCCAAAAACTCTGGTACTGGCTGCAAGGGTGGATTGCTATTGTTGCGCATGTGGTAATAGCAAAACATTTCCACGTGCGAAATTTTTCCCAGCAATCCGGCTTCAATAATATTTTTTTTGGCTTCTATTAAATGTGGTGTACTTCTGCGTTGTAAACCAACCTGTACGGTGCGTTTGTATTTACTAGCCGCAGCTACCAGAGCTTCGCCTTCCATTACATCTACACTTATGGGTTTCTGAACATACACATGAGCTCCGGCTTTCATGGCATCAATGGCTTGCAGTGCATGCCAATGGTCGGGCGAACCAATCAGAACAATGTCGGGCTTTTGTGTACTGAGTAATTTGGTGTAATCATTAAATAACTCCGGTACTTTGCCGGACTTCTGCCGTTGACTTACTAACTGGCCAGCCTCCAAGAGCAACCGTTTATCTACATCGCACAAGCCTACAACGTCAATGGGTGCAACTTGTAGTAGTTTGAACAAGTCGCTCTTACCGTACCACCCGGTGCCAATTAACCCTATGCGCCAGGTTTTTTGCTGATCGAGGAAGCTAAACCCTTGCGATGCGAGTGCACCTAATGCCAACGTTGCTGCGGAGTTTTTTAAGAATTGCCTGCGACTGAGATGATTCATAAGGTAACATTTTAAAGTTTCTGCTTGTCAATCTTATAATTGTGTCGTCCGTTAAGGCTCCAGTAAATATATTGTTTGTCTTGACAAACGGATGAAGCTACTGAATAAATTAACTCGAGGTTGGGTAGGAAATAACCCGTATAACCTTTCTCTATCTCCAGAAAATAAATTTTTTCCAGCATGCCTGAGGTTAAGTTAAGTTTAGCCACGTATGGTTGTTGATGGTATTGCATTGATAAACCACGCTTGAAAACAGAAGCTGCCCGGCCTAACAAATAAATGCCATTAGCGTCTGCCACAAGCTCGTCATTGTAGGCCAAATCGGAAGGAATAGTAACAATGTTATTCCAGTCGATCTTTTTTTGTAAGGTGTTGATTTTAGTTATACTCAAAGCAAAACTCGAATCAGTCATTATCTGAAATCCAACTATCGAGGTTGAGTCAGTAACCGTGGCGAGTTTGCTGTTATGAAGAAGTCCGTTGTAAAAATCTTTAGTCGGGCTGAATTCATTCTTATACAGGCTAATTTCGTTTGTTGCGGTAATTTCAGTTGGCGAAACGACCCCACTCATCCAAACTACTTCTTTCAATTTTCCATTGTGGTCATGCGATAAAATCCATTGAAGATTAGAGCCGGTTGGCGCACTTAAGGCATCAATAATAAAATCTTTCCTGGCTGGGAATAAGTATTCGGTTACAACAGAAGAGGCATCCGCATTGAGGATTCCCAACAGGGGCACTTTCGTGCCACGTTGAATGCCTGAGAACACGAGCTGATCGTCCACTTCGGTAAAAATGGAAAGCACACTGAGATGATCCGTAAAACGATTTTCCTGAAATGATGATTCGCCAAGATTAAGTGATACCAGTTTTACTGTGTCGCTAAATACGGTCATGAAATCATTGTACAATACATAGAATCGATTTAAGGACTTAAGCTGATAAACAGAAAAGAATTGCGGGTAGTTAAAACGAGTTTTACTGATGGAATAGCTTTTGGTGGAATCTGGAGTGGTGAATACGAGGTTATAGGTGTAGTCTTGTTGGTTTCGGCTGTAACGGGAGCGAACGAACGCATTGCCACTAATAGTTGTTATCCGTACCTGGTTAGCTGAAAAAAAATTAAAAGCAGAAGTTTCTCTTACTAGCGTATCTGCCAACGTATAGGTGGCCAGTGTAGCATCAGGTGAAGGCTGAATGTTGAATTGTATATGCTTTGAGTAGAATAATTTTCTATGCAAAAATTCATGAAAGGGTTCATTGAGGAAGAAGGAAATGGAGAGGTAGGAGATTACCACGATGGTTGTAAAGGGCTTGGCGAATGAAAGAAACCTTTTCTTCTCAAACACTTTTACATATACCCAGCAATAGTAGAGCAACGGGACAATAATAACGGTTATATAGGCTGCTAAATTTACATAGTCACCGTCAATGGATGTAAATGTACCCAGTACGTAGAGCAAAAGAAAAAAGGGCAATGAATAGATAAGTAGAAAACCAGCGATATAAATATTAAGTGTAATGTGATTGAGCCCGGTGAACTCTCTTTTCCTGAAAAGGAACCAATTAACAAGAGCAAAGGGAATGAAAAACTCTACCAGGCCGGCAAACGGGGCAATTAAAAAGGCAAAATCTTGTTCGGACTGTAGAAATTTTTCTAAGTCTTTCCGGGAGCACAAAATCGCTGCTAAAAAAATCGAAGTAACGGTTTCCTAATTGAAAGAAAATTATCCAGGCAGAGGTAGCTATGGTATAAAATTTAAAAGCGCCCAGATAGGATTTGTCTTTGGCAACAATTGCTTGAGAAATCTTTTGCGGGCGAAGTGCCAAATCCCGAATGAGTAAAAGCAGCTTCCTTTCAAAGTCGAGTAACAGATCCAGTAATTCGCCCATTAAAAAATAAGTTTTATAAACTGTACGAATAGGAATGATAGTAAGTAGAAAGAGAAAAGCCCCCCATAAAGTGCAGCCAACGTTTTGAAAAGCGCAACAGGCCAATTGAATTTTCCTATTTGTTTGAGGGTAATCGTAAAATAACCAATAACTATCAGCAGGCTACCAGCCATCGCTATTAAAAACGATGAGTTAGCTTCTGGAGTGAAAAGAATGAAAAACGGTACCAACAAAATCATTAAGAGTATTACATGCCCCCACATATAGGCCCACACAATCAGCAGTTCGGTGTAATTGTATTTTTTTATCAGGAATTTACTTACGAAAGCAATGAAGGGGAGAAGGAGAAGGAAGTACAATGTTAAGTTACGCGCCAGGAGTACACCCAGTAACTGCCAAAAATCAGAAAATGAGTCTCCTGAAAAGGCATTATGGGCATTCAGTAAAAACTTTTGCTGCCAATCTGAACCGGAGTACCCCATGGCCGAGCGTTCGTTATACGTTGTAAACCAATTAATGAGGTACATAACCGCAACCAGAATAAGCAGGTACTTTAGGGGGCTGTAGTACGGTTTTGTTTTTCCGTTTAGGTAATCTGCAATCATACGTCCGGGCCTAAGGGTTAGATCTTTTGCCGTATGCCACAACCCTTTGTCGAGGTCGAGTAAATCCTGATAAAGTAATTGCCACAAGTACAGTAGCGTAAATCGCCCAAGCACAGGTTGGCCACACGCGGAGCAATAGTTGCCTTCAACAGGCCCCGAACAATTTTTACAGGAACTCGGAAAACTCATGAATGGGGTGTTGATCTGATCATTCAGAACCAATACCACATGAAAAATAATTAATTGTGGTCAGCGTTGCTTCAACCCGCTCAACTTAATTTCTGTAAGTCTTCGTTTGGTGTCGAGGGCAAAATCCCCATTCATCATCCAATCGTAAAACGAGGGCTCGTCTTTTAAAACCTGCGCAACCGGTTTGCCCCGGTGCTTACCAAAATTGAAAATGATTTCGCCCTTTTCGCTGCGCACCATGCGGCCGGCCAGATCAACCAGGTCGGAAGCGGTTAGTTGATGCAGAGCCTCCATATCGTTTTGAATTGTTCCCAGGTGGTTGCCAAGGCCATCGGTAACTGGTTGGTTTTCATACCGGCCTACCTGGGCTATCAAAACGTCCAGCGTAGCTTGGGTATCGGCCACAGCCGAGTGGGCATTGGTAAGTTCTTTGTTGCAGTAAAATTTCAGAGCGGCTGCCAGATTGCGTTTTTCCATCAGGTGGTAAATCTTCTGGGCATCGATAAGCCGCCTGCGGGAATAATCAAAATCGATATCGGCCCTTAAAAACTCTTCCACCAACATGGGCACATCGAACTTCAGAATATTGAAGCCGGCCAGATCTGCCCCTTCAAAAAATTTTGCGTAGTCTTTGGCAATTTCTTTAAAGGTAGGTTTGTCCTTTACAGCTTCGTTCGAAATGCCATGAATAGCGGTTGACTCGGGCAGGATGGGTATGGTTGGGTTTACCAGGCTCGATTTCTCAATAACTTCGCCACCGGGTAAAACCTTTATTACAGCAATTTCAATAATACGATCTTGCGAGATGTTAGTGCCGGTTGTTTCGAGGTCGAAAACGCACAACGGCTTTTTAAGATTGAGAACCATAGGGTTAGCGCTTAAAAGTACTTGCGGCCCGGTAAAATTGGCCGCTGCTGATCCCAATCTTCTTTAAAAGTTCTCGCGTAGCCCCGAGGCACAATAACTCGGTTTCTGTGGTAAGGGCAACTGGAAATTTTTCGTTGGTACTGGTAATCAAAAAGATTTGTCCGTTCTTAACCTCATGCTTATAGGCTGCATATCCAATGGCTTGAACATCAGGCCGCTCCCGGCTGCCAATTACTTTTAACGCTTTGTTGTTTTCAGGATAAATAATAATACCACCCTTGGGTGTGGCATCGGCAATTTTCTCTACCTCATTTGCACCGGGTACTTCGGAGATCACAAGAATATGATGCTGGTACTCCGCCCACTGATCGGTAGCTTCGATTATTGCGACCGGAGCTTCGCTGGCGGTTATAACCGGCTGGCCATCTTTATATAAATCAAACTTGCGCTGGTTTTCCGAAAGTACGTGCTGCGCCAGTTGAGCTATTAAAGCCCGGTGTGCGCCCACAAGTATTATCCGTTGCTTATCAATGCTTTGCCGATAGATAGATGCCGCCAAGGTACAAGTAATTTGATGGGTAAAGATATATCAAAATGTGTAGTAGATAAAACGCCTCTTGTTTAATTGTACGATCGGCAACAGAAAGTGCTCGGAATTTATTCACAAATTCACATGTTTGAATGTAGATAACTTGTTGAGTGCAGCAATAAGTTATGCGGTACGTTTGTTCCCCTTAAAAGAAACTACGTACAACAACCACGAATGTATGGAGCAACGATCAACGCCCGTGAGGTTAAGTTCTGCGATGAGCGGAACCGGAAAGTCTAAACTTTTAGTGCGCGATATCGCTGAAAGTTTAGGTAAACTTCCGCCTCAGGCGCTTGATCTGGAAGAGGCTATTCTCGGTGCGCTCATGCTCGAAAAAAATGCACTCACTGCCGTGGTGGAGTTTCTTCGACCCGAACATTTTTATACCGAGCAACACAAAGAGATTTATACGGCCATCATCGACTTATTCAAAGCCTCGGAGCCGGTGGACATGCGCACCGTAGTGGCCCAGTTGCGCAAAGCCGGCAAGCTGGAACTGGTAGGCGGGGCCTATTACATTGCAGAGCTTACCAGCAAAGTAAGTTCGGCCGCCAACATCGAGTACCATGCCCGGATTATTATCGAGATGGCCATTAAGCGCGATCTCATTCAGATCGCCTCGCAGATTCATCACGATGCCTACGAAGACACCACCGATGTGTTTGAACTGCTCGACAAAACCGAACAGAACATTTTCCAGATCTCTGACTCAAACCTGCGCAAGAACTACGACTCCATGAAGTCGCTCATGTTCCAGGCTACGAAAGAACTTCAGGAAAAACGCAATCATAAAGATGGCCTTACGGGAATACCCAGCGGGTTCTCGCGGCTCGACCGGGTTACCTCGGGTTGGCAGCGTTCCGATCTGGTAATTATTGCCGCCCGCCCGGGTATGGGTAAAACTGCGTTCATTGTTTCGGCTTTACGCAATGCGGCAGTTGATTTTAGTATTCCCGTAGCAATCTTTTCATTAGAGATGGCTTCGTTGCAATTAGTAAACCGGTTGATCTCCGCGGAAGCAGAGCTCGACTCTGAAAAAATAAAGAAAGGAAACCTGGCTGACTTCGAGTGGCAGCAGATGGTGCATAAAACCACACGCCTTTCAAGTGCCCCCATTTTTATTGACGATACGCCAGCGCTTTCCATTTTGGAACTACGCGCCAAGTGCCGCAGGCTTAAAGCCGAACATAATATTCAAATGATTGTAGTGGATTATCTGCAATTGATGAAAGGGGAAGCCGGCAGCGGTAACCGCGAACAAGAGATTGCATCGATCTCGCGAGCACTCAAAGGTATCGCCAAAGAATTATCGGTGCCGGTAATTGCGCTTTCGCAGTTGAGCCGGGGTGTAGAAACCCGTGGTGGTGATAAACGTCCGCAGTTAAGCGACTTACGCGAATCGGGTTCTATTGAACAGGATGCGGACATTGTTATGTTCTTGTACCGCCCCGAGTATTATAAAATTACAGTAGATGAAGAAGGCATGCCAACGCAAGGTATGGCCGAAGTAATCATCGCCAAGCATAGAAACGGCTCGCTTGAAAATGTAAAGCTGAAATTCATAGGCAAGTACACCAAGTTTGCAGATTACGATGCACCGGAAGGCTTAACCCCTATGAGCAGCATTACCCGCGAAAGCCGCCTGAACACGTTCCGCGACAATCCCTCCACATCCGGTACTACGGGCGAGGATGATGCACCGTTCTAACAGTTAGACTTACAGTTAGACATTAGGCTGCAAGCTAGCCATTGCAAAAAGTCCGTAACCAATAGCTTGAAGGTTGCAGCATGTCTGTATTCTTCAACAAATTTTCAGTTCCGATTTTGATTGTTGCCGGTGTGTTGTAACTTGAGAACAAGACTAAGCAAACTATGAAAGCCCTGGTGTTACGAGAAGCGGGTAAAATTGAACTGGTTGAAACGCCCCAACCGATAGCTACTGCCGGCCGAGCAATAGTAAAAATTAAAGCGGCCGGTTTGAACAGGCGCGATGATTGGATTCGGGAAGGTAAATATCCGAACATCAGGTTTGGTGTAACCATGGGTTCGGATGGTGCCGGAGTGGTAGAAGCAGTTGGCGATGAAAAAGATCAATCCTGGGTGGGGCAGGAGGTAGTCATTAATCCGAACATCGATTGGGGTGCAGACCCGGAAGTGCAGTCGGGCAAGTACACGATACTAGGAATGCCGGTAGATGGTACGTTTGCCGAATTTGTTTCCGTACCGATAGATCGCCTGCATCACAAACCTTTTCATTTGGATTTTTTACAAGCTGCTGCGTTGCCGTTGGGTGGCCTTACTGCATTTAGGGCGTTGTTCAGGCGCGGAGAATTGCAAGCCGGGCAGAATGTACTTATCTCTGGTTTTGGTGGGGGCGTGGCGCAGTTTGCATTCTTGTTCGCCCAGGCTGCAGGTGCCAACGTGTACATTACCTCAGGCAGCGATGAAAAAATTGACAAGGCATTGAAGTTAGGCGCCAAAGGGGCTTACAATTATAAGAAGCAGGCAACCTACACCGACTTATGGAAAACAAAAGGCGGTTTTGATCTGGTAATAGACAGTGCCGGTGGCGACCAGGTGAACAACTTTATTAAAGTGCTGAAGCCGAAAGGTCGGATTGTATTTTATGGTGCCACCAATGGCTTGCCGGCCAAACTTGATTTGTACCGCATGTTTTGGAATCAACTCTCCTTGCTGGGTTCTACCATGGGCAACGATCATGAGTTTAGCGAGATGCTCACCTTTGTAAGCAAACATCAGATCCGCCCGTTGATAGATTCCATCCGGCCCTTTTCAAAAATTGCAGAGTCCTTCCCGGATATTACCAAACCCAATAAAGTCGGGAAGATCGTGTTTCAGGTTTAGGTGGTGATGGGTGGCTTTCGTTTAGGAGTTCTTCATCAACCAACAAGTTAAACCGGCTTAAGCTACTCAAGCGCATCCAGCGCAGCCTGTAGTTCTTTCATGGTTCCATAATCTGCTTGTGCTTTGGCAATCACTAATCCATGCTGCCACAATTCGCCAGCGCGTGTCAGGTCATCCTGCTCCATGAAAAAATTTCCGGCCATGTAGTAGGTAGGCAAATAATCCGCGTACTTGTCTAACAAAAGTTCATACAACTGTCGCGCTTTTTCGCGGTCTGTCTGTTGATACTCCAATGCCAGCGCGTAAACAGGAAACGGGTCGGTGGGGTCTTCCGCTCTAAAAGTTTCCAGCATTTTAATCCGGGCTGCATTCATTTGTTTTTTGCCCCTTTTAAGGGCCTTTTATATGAGATAATCCTTTATCTTGAGCCCAAAATTAGGGTTAAAAACATAGAATTTTGATACTCAGCTACTAAACTCATCACGCATGAAAATTTTGGTTTGCATTTCGCATGTTCCGGATACCACTTCCAAAATCAACTTTACCGATAACAACACCAGGCTCGATGCCAGCGGGGTTCAATTTATAATTGGCCCTTACGATGATTATGCCCTGGCCCGTGCCATAGAATTAAAGGAAGCCAATGCCGGTACTACGGTTACGGTTTTAAATGTAGGGCTTGCCGAAACCGAGCCCACCATTCGCAAAGCGTTGGCTATTGGTGCCGATGATGCCATTCGGATTAATGCCGAGCCCTCCGATTCATTTTTTGTAGCAAGCCAGATTGCAGCACATGCCGCAGGTTACGACCTGATTTTAATGGGCCGCGAGTCCATTGATTATAACAGTGGGGTGGTGCATGCCATGGTGGGCGACCTACTCGGCTTGCCTTCGGTTTCGCCCGTAATGAAATTAGATGTAGAAGGCACTACAGTAAAAATGACGCGCGAGATTGAAGGCGGCAAAGAACAGGTAGAAGCATCGTTGCCGCTGGTGGCCGGCTGCCAGGAACCAATTGCCGAATGGAAAATTCCTAACATGCGCGGAATTATGTCTGCCAAAACCAAACCTTTAAAAGTAGCCGATCCGGTAGCCGTAGCGGCAACCGTAGCGTTGAGCAAGTTTGAGTTGCCGGCACCGAAAGGCGCGGTTAAAATGATTGCAGCCGATAACGTGGCCGAGTTGGTTGCTAAACTTAAAAACGAAGCCAAAGTTCTTTAATCTTAAATCGTTCAAGTTATGTCAGTACTTGTATTCATAGAAACATCGGAAGGCAAAGCAAAAAAATCATCGTTGGAAGCTTTGTGTTATGCAAAAGCATTAGGGACTGTAACTGCCATTGTGCTGGGGCCGGCTGATGCCGAGGCCCTTGGGGCACTGGGAAAGTACGGAGCCTCCAACGTGTTGCATGCGGCCGATCCGAAATTAGCGCTGGGCACTATTCAGGCTTATGCATCGGTAATCACAAAAGCCATGGCCGATGAAAATGCCGAAGTGCTGGTGCTGGCTAATTCATCATTGGCCACACCGGTGGCCGCCAAAGTTGCTATAAAGACCGGGGCAAGTTTTGCTTCCAATGTAGTAGAGTTACCCGATACCTCGGCCGGCTTTAAAGTAAAACGCAGCATCTATACCGGCAAAGCATTTTGCTGGCAAGAATTAAAGAATGCAAAGAAAGTAATCGCCATAAAGAAGAATGCAGCCGAAGTAAAGGAAGGGGCCGGCAGCGCAACTGTAACACCATATAATGTAGCGCTTACCGAGGCCGACTTCAACACCAAAACACTTTCTACCGAAAAAGCTACAGGCGATGTGTTGCTGCCCGAAGCCGAGATTGTTGTTTCGGGTGGACGCGGCATGAAAGGCCCCGAGCATTGGGGAATATTGGAAGAGTTGGCGAAAACCCTGGGTGCAGCCACTGGTTGTAGCAAACCCGTATCAGATATGCATTGGCGCCCCCACCACGAACACGTGGGTCAAACCGGAGTGAAGGTTGCACCTCAACTCTATATTGCCATCGGGATTTCAGGAGCAATTCAGCACCTGGCGGGGGTAAACTCCAGCAAGTGCATTGTGGTAATCAATAAAGATGCTGAAGCACCCTTTTTTAAAGCGGCTGATTACGGCATCGTGGGCGATGCATTTGAAGTAGTACCCCAATTGACGGCTGCCCTAAAAGCGGCTCTATAGATTTTGCCATCGTAACTCAGGATTAGAGGATTTTTTTATAATTTCAATTTTTTAGTGGCTCCGTTGAAGAAGATAAAACTCGAAATACTGGGACTTTCATCCAGTCAGACACAAACCGGATCGTTTGCCCTTGTATTGGGCGAAATGGAAGGCAACCGGAGGCTGCCGATTATCATCGGAATGTTCGAAGCCCAGGCCATCGCCATCGAAATAGAGAAGATTGTACCTAATCGCCCGATGACGCACGATTTGTTCAAGGCGTTTGCCAGCAACTTTCATTTCCACATCGAAGAGATTATCATTTCCGATTTAAAAGAAGGTGTGTTCTTCGCCAAAATTGTGTGTACCGATGGGCTTAAGAAAATAGAGGTGGATGCTCGTCCGTCCGATGCCATCGCCATTGGGTTGCGCTTTGATGCTCCCATCTATACTTACGAAAGCATTCTGGCCGAAGCGGGTATTGTGCTTACTGATCAGGATGACGATGAAGAACTGCAAGAGAAAAAACCGGAGCCCAAAGCCCGCGTAAAAAAAGAATCAACCAAAAAAGGTAGTGGTGGCGAAGACTACAAGCACTACTCGATTGAAAAACTAAACGAGTTGCTGAAGGATGCCATTGAAAAGGAAGACTACGAACGGGCAGCCAAAATCCGGGACGAGCTCGGAAAACGAAATTAATCGCATGGACTATTTGCGCGGCTTTCTGGGCCTTGTATTTATTGTTGCCGTGGCCTGGGTGCTATCAGGCAATCGAAAAGCAATTGACTGGCGGCTCGTATTGGTAGGTATTACCATTCAATTAATCTTTGGGTTGATTATCGGCAAAGTTGAAATGGCCCAGCAGGCTTTTGTTTTTATAAGCGAAAAGTTTGTAACCTTTTTAAGTTTTGCCGCCAAAGGTGCCGAGTTTCTCTATGGCGATTTGTCTAAGAACAGTGCCGGCAATCCGGAAGTAAAACATAACCTCGGGTTTCTTTTTGCCTTTCAGGCACTGCCTACCGTAATCTTCTTTTCAGCTATTACTGCAGGCCTCTACTACTTAGGCGTGTTGCAGAAAATTGTATATGGTTTTGCATGGGTTATGGCGCGCACCATGCGGCTATCCGGCTCCGAAAGCTTATCGGCTGCAGCCAATATTTTTATGGGCCAAACAGAAGCTCCGCTGCTGGTTAAACCCTTTATTAAAAGCATGACCAAATCAGAGCTTAACTGCCTGATGGTGGGTGGCATGGCTACGATAGCCGGTAGTGTATTAGGCGCTTATGTTTCGTTCCTGGGCGGAGGCGATCCGGCTCAGCAAGCTAAGTTTGCTACCTACTTATTAAGTGCATCGATTATGAATGCCCCGGCTGCCATTGTGCTGGCCAAACTGTTTACACCGGAAACTGAACCCGAAAAAATTGATCGCAACCTGGTGGTAACCAAAGAACAGATTGGAGTTAACCTGGTGGATGCTATGGCTTCGGGTGCAGCCGATGGGTTAAAGCTGGCATTGAACATTGGCGCCATGCTGCTGGCATTTATTGCCATTATCTATGCCGTAAATTGGGTGTTGGTAGATTTTATAGGAGCCCTTACCGGCTTAAATGATTTTGTGGTGAGTAGTACCCACGGTGTTTACTCCGGCTTTTCGTTGCAGTATATTTTGGGGCAGGTGTTTCGGGTGTTTGCATTTTGCATGGGGGTAGAGTGGAGCGAATCACTTTATGTGGGTAGCTTGCTCGGCCAGAAACTGGTGATTAACGAATTTGTTGCCTACCTCGATCTGGCGCAACTAAAATCAGCGGGTGTGTTGAGCGACAAGTCTATCCGCATTGCAACCTACGCGCTGTGCGGGTTTGCAAATTTTAGTTCCATTGCTATTCAGATCGGAGGCATTGGCGGCATGGCCCCGCAGCGGCAAGGCGATCTTTCGCGGTTAGGACTGCGCGCGATGTTGGCAGCCTCTCTTGCTACCATGATGACGGCCACCATTGCCGGTGCAATTTTTTAGCTTTATAAATATGCTCTCCAAATTCAACAATACAATCCTCGCCTTACTCTTTCTGTTGTTTGCAGCCGTGCAACTCAACGACCCCGATCCGGCTTTGTGGGTAGTGATTTACCTTAACATGGTAGTAATTTGTCTGTGGGCCATGTTTAGAACTCCTAACAAGTACTGGCTGTGGGTTTCTGGTGCTGCCTATCTGGTGTATGCAGTTATTTTGTTGCCGGGAGCGTGGCAGTGGATTCAATCGCCCGATCGTTCGTTGTTATTCGATGACCTTGCCAAAATGCAGTTTCCCTACATTGAAGAAACCCGCGAGTGCCTCGGGTTGCTGATCTGCGTGGTGGTAATTGCATGGCAGCTTTGGAAACGCAGATAGTAGAAAAAAGAAGTGCGCCATGAAGCATGCCGCACTTCTGGTTCTTATTTCGTTTTAGCAATCCACGTTTTAATTTTTGTTTCCAGTTTTTCAAGCGGTAGCGAGCCGCTGTTTAACACCTGGTTGTGAAATTCTTTTACATCAAACTTTTCGCCCAGTTCCTTTTCGGCTACAGCCCGTAATTCTAAAATTTTAAGTTGCCCCATTTTATACGACAAGGCTTGCCCCGGGTTGGCCATGTAGCGTTCAATTTCCGATTCAATATTTTGTTCGCTGGCAGCTTCATGATCTTTAGAGTATTGAATGGCCTGCTCGCGCGTCCAACCTTGCGAGTGCATACCCGCATCTACTACCAGGCGGATGGCGCGGTGCATTTCTGCCGTTAACATTCCAAAGTATTGGTACGGGTCGGTATAAAGGCCTAACTCTTTACCTAACGATTCGGTGTAGAGTGCCCATCCTTCTGTATAAGCACCGTAGTTCAAAAATCTACGGAAGTCTGGCAAGTCTTTGTTTTCAATTTTTAACATAATCTGGTAGTGATGGCCGGGAATGGCTTCGTGCAGGAATAAATCTTCGGTGCCCACAATGCTGTAGCGCGTGGGCTCCGGGGAAGGAAAATAAAAGATACCCGGGCGCGAGCCATCGGCAGAAGCGGCATTGTAATTGGCCGCAGTTGTTTTTTCGCGGTACGCTTCTATGCGCCTAACTTCAAAAGCAGCTTTGGGTGCATGGGCAAATAGTTTGGTGAGATTAGGCTTCATCTTTTCGTGTATCGCGTTGTAGTAGGCCACAATGTCTTCTCCGGTTTTAAAAGGCATTAACTTCTTGTCGTTGCGCACGCTTTCTAAAAATTCTTTCAGGGTGCCTTTAAATTTTACCTGCGCTTTTACTTTTTCCATTTCTTGCGAGATGCGTTCTACTTCTTTATTACCGATGGCAAACACCTCATCGGCAGTCAGGTTGGTAGTGGTATAGCGTTTAATGGCGTACGCATAAAATTCTTTTCCTTGGGGCAGGGCATCAATGCCCGAGGTTTCGCGGCAAGCGGGCAAGTATTCGGTAGCAATAAATTCTTTTAGCCTTTGATTAGCCGGTATAATTTCGGTTTCAATAATCTGTTTGTAGCGGCCGGCAAGTCTGCTTTTATCTTCTTCATTAAAATCAGCCGGAAAGTTTTTTGCCGGTGTGTAAAGCAAATGTTCCTCGGCCGGGCCGTGATCGAAATTGGCGAGTTGCGGAATTACTTTTTTTGCCAGCGCTTTCGGGATTACATAGCCGGTAGCCAGCCCGGTTTTCATGTTGGCAATGGCGGTATCGCACCAGGCCGGGTATTGCGCTAATCGTGCCAGCCAATTATCATAGTCTTTAACAGTTTTAAACGGCTGGTTGCCGGTGCCGCTGCCTAATTGTGCAATGGTAAGTGTGAGCGACCGGATTTGCGTGATAGGTGTGAGGTAGTCTTTGAATTGTAACCCTTGCAGGTTGCTGCTGCATTCGTATGCCAACAAGTCATAACTTAATTGATCGTTTTCATTTAATGAATCGCGGGTATAGGTGCTCAGTTTATTCTGATAATTTTCATAAAAGGATTTGAGTTGGTTGCGGTAGGCCTGGGTAAGCGTATTGGGCAGCAAATCGTTATACCGATTGTCGCCCGCACTGGTAGCGCTAAGTGGAAATAGTTTCAGATGTTCTTCGTGGTAGGCATGCAACAGGCTATCGAACGGCAGCGGGGCCGCAGGTTCGGGTTGGCGGCAAGCCCCCAACAGCAGCGGGAGCGCCAGCGCACAAAACAATAATTTTTTCATACAGGTTTAAGGTTAGACTTACGCGAAACAAAAACCTTCTTGCTGAAATTGAAACAGAATTGTGTTGTGTGGCCTAAAAGATGGATGTGGCTATCGGTTTAATCCTTTAACCAATCTTTTTTAAGGTTATCGATCGTTTCCTGCGGCAGCAGTTTAATATCCAAAATCATAAAACCATCCAACGCCTGGTTAAAGGCTGGGTCGATGTTAAACCCGATAATGCGTGCATTTTGGTGAATGTATTTCTTTAACAGCACGGGTGCCGATTTGATAGCCGGTTCAATGTCATCAATAATCTTATCGAGTTTTTTAATATCGTTGCCGGTGCTGTCCAGCAAAAGACCGGCTTCGTCTAACACCACTTTATCTACCTTATATTTCTTTCGCGGCTTGATAAACTTGGCAAGTGCGTGATCGAAGTAATGCCGTTGAATGAACGCCACTATTAAACTTTTTGAAACCTGCGAATAGTAGTTGCTGATGCTTACCGGGCCGATAATGTACCGATGATCGGGATTATTGATCAGCACCGATAAAATTCCGCGCCACAGCATGAACAACGGCATGCGTTTGTTTTGATATTCGGGTATTATAAAAGATCGGCCCAATTCAATTGATTGACTCAACACAGGAATAAACCCATCCTTCATTCGGAAGAGGGTGTTGGTATAAAAACCTTTGCGACCGCGGGTGGTTACAATTTCGCGCCCCATGCCAATGCGGTAGGCGCCCACCACTTGTTGGGCTTCGCGATCGTACAGAAACAGATGCTGGTAGTATTGATCAAACGCATCCAGGTCCAGGCCTTTGTTGGTTCCTTCGCCTTCCTGTCGGAAAGTGATCTCCCGCAGGCGCCCGATTTCAAAAAGAATATTAGGAATGAGTTGGGGTGGTGCGAGGTATAAATCAAAATTCTGTTGACTAAGAATTTTGTGGGTGCTGATTCTGTGAAGGTCTTCGGCTATCAACTCGGGGCTGATGCCGTCTTCAACCGGCTCTGGCTTTTCGGGCAGGGCAAGGTTAGGAATAAAATTTCTTTTTGGTTTTAGTGCCGATCCGAGGCTGTACGTTTTGGCGCGCAGGTAGCGGCCCAGTTGCTCCACATCATCAAAAACACTTTGCTCTTTTACAGAAATAGGATACCCGATGCGCACCCGCAGCGTGCGGGCATGCGTGGAGGTTAGTTCATGAGGCAATCGTAACGTGCGCAAGATAGGATGCAGCAACCCCAACAAGTGGAACGACCAGCTATTGTGGCCGTGAAAATAAATGGGCACCACGGGTACCTGCGCTTTGCGAATAAGTTTAAGTGCCGGCTTTTGCCAGTCCCTATCGGTAATGCCTTTGCGCTTGCGGTGCCACGTAGAAACTTCGCCTGCCGGAAAGATACCCACCGGGCTGCCGGCAGCCAACATTTCTTTGGCCTGCTTCATGCCGGTTACGCTGGAAGCAACATGTTGAAAATCTTCGAACGGATTTACACCGATAAAAAATTGCTGAATGGGTTCTATTCGTTTTAATAAAAAGTTAGCCAGCACTTTGTACTCGGGGCGCCTTTGCGCAATCAGGTAAATCAATACGAGGCCGTCCAGCCCGCCATAGGGGTGATTGGAAACTGTAACAAAAGCTCCTTGCTTTGGGATGCGCGCTAACTCCGATTCATCTACTTCCAGTTTAATGTATGCCTGTTTTAAATACTCATCAATAAAGGCAAGGTCTTTATGCGGAAATAATTTATTGTAGAGGGCGTTGAGTTTATGCACACCGCCAAAGCGCATTACGAGTGTGGCAAGAAGTTTATTGCCAATACCGCTGGCTTTAGAAAATTGTTCGGGGGTTACAAGCTCTTGCATGCAAGGCGAAATATTAGGTAGAAGTGCGAGTTATCAAGTTAAACCTTAATTTAACCTTAAGGATTAGAATTTTATTAGTCTCAACTTTTTAACCGGTGCATTATGTCGTTCATCATTTCGATTTGAATGCGTTGCACTTCCATGAGTTCTTGTTGTTGATGCATGATCAGGTGATCTATTTTTTCATGCAAGGCACGAATCTCCAGTTCTGATTTCAGATTTACCATGTAATCTTTTTTTGCACGGTCGCGGTCTTTCTCTTCTTGGCGGTTTTGGCTCATCATAATTACCGGTGCCTGCAAAGCTGCCAGGCACGATAAAATCAGGTTTAATAAAATAAACGGGTAGGGGTCAAAGCCTTTGTTGGCAAGCCAGTACACATTAAACACAATCCAACACATTAAAAAAAACATGAACGAAATTATGAACGTCCAACTGCCGCCAAAGGTGGCCACCCCATCGGCCACGCGTTGGCCCAGGGTTGTGGGCCTGGCCTCGTCTTCTACCTTATCGCTCAGGGTCTCTTTGTTGGTTATGGATTCCAGCACTCTTTTTTCAAGGTCGGTAAGCTCTCCGATCTGGCGGGTTAAACAATCGGCAATGTAGCGCTCGCGAATGCCGTTTAACTCGCTTAGCGCCAGGTTGTGCTCGGGCTTAAAATCCGGATATTCTTTTTGAAGAAACTTTACCAGGGATTGACGCAACGTTTTACCCGATACTTTTTCGGACAAGGGGAACGTGTGGCGGGTGAGGTCGCTTTGGAAGGTAGCCATAGGCAAATAACTAAAAATAGTGGGTAAGGCTCAAAAAATTCTCCTGCATTTTCTGCATCAAATTAACGCCTTGTAGCTGATTTAATTTACCTTTAAAACCGGTATGAAAAGACTTGTTTTACTTCTCTTGGTTGCAGTTTTGGCGTGCCAGCCCACCAAAGAAAAAATTCCCGAACCCATGTCGAAAGCCCCTCAGCATAAACCCGTTATCTACCAGGTAATGACCCGCCTGTTCGGAAACACGGTGGCTACCAACAAACTCTACGGCACGCTGCAAGAGAATGGTGTGGGTAAGCTTAACGATATTTCGGCTACCGCTCTACAAGCCATTAAAGAATTAGGGGTTACCCACGTGTGGTACACCGGTGTAATTGAGCACGCCCTGCTTACAGACTATACCGCTTACGGTATTCCCTCAGACGATCCGGATGTAGTGAAAGGGCGGGCCGGTTCACCGTATGCCATCAAAGATTATTACGACATTAACCCAGACCTGGCTACTGATGTTAACCACCGCATGGCCGAGTTCGAAGCCCTGGTAGCCCGAACGCATGCTGCCGGTTTGAAAGTGATAATCGACTTTGTGCCCAACCACGTAGCGCGCGCCTACCACAGCGATGCGAAACCTGAAGGCATAAAAGATTTAGGCGAAGGCGATGATACTTCGGTATCGTTTAAACCAGACAATAACTTTTACTACCTGCCGGGCCAGGCCTTTCAACCTCCGGCCCGCTACAACCCATTGGCACAAGAGGTGGCTCCGGGTGAAGACAAAAAATTTTTAGAAAATCCCGCCAAGGTTACCGGCAACGATCAGTTTACAGCCACACCCGGTGTGAACGAGTGGTTCGAAACGGTGAAGTTGAACTATGGTGTGGACATTCAGGACAACCGCAAAAAATATTTCGATCCGATACCCACTACATGGGTGAAGATGAAAGACATTCTGGTGTACTGGGCACACAAAGGCGTAGATGGTTTTCGGTGCGACATGGCCGAAATGGTTCCGGTTGAATTCTGGCAATGGGCTATTCCGCAAGTAAAAGCAGTCGCCCCGCATCTTATTTTTATTGCCGAGATTTATAATCCGGCCGAGTACCGCAACTACATCCACACCGGAAAGTTTGATTTGTTGTACGATAAAGTGCAACTGTACGACACGCTGCGCAACCTTACCCGCGGGCAAGGCAATACAAATTATATTACCGGCATTCAAAAATGGTTGGCCGATATCAACACCCACATGCTTCACTTTTTAGAGAACCACGATGAGCAACGCATTGCTTCGCGCGATTTTGCTGGCGACCCGTGGAAAGCAGTACCGGCTATGGTGATCAGTGCTACCATCGATAAAGGCCCGGTGCTTATTTACTTTGGGCAGGAGGTAGGTGAGCCGGGTGCCGGGGCCGAAGGCTTTGGTGGCGATGACGGTCGCACAACCATTTTTGATTATTGGGGTGTGCCCGAACATCAGAAGTGGTTGAACGGTGGAAAGTTTGATGGCGGCTTGCTGAGCGACAACCAGAAAGCGGTGCGCCAGTTTTATGCAGATATTCTCCGGTTCGCTTCCACCAATCCGGCAATTTCGGGAGGCGAGTACTTCGACCTTACCGAATTCAATCAGCAACAAGGAAACATTCCACACCTGGTGCATGTGTTTGCACGCGTGGCAGGCGAGGAGCGACTGGTAATCGTTTCGGGTTTTAACGACAAACCCGTGCGGGTGAAAATAAAATTGACAAAAGAGGTAAAGCAAGCATTTGCCTTGCAGCTCGACCAGCTATATGTAGGCCGCGACTTATTGCGGAGCGGTGCCGACATTGGGTTGGATAAAGAAGGCATGTTTGAAGTGGACGTGCCACCCTACGTTTCGTATATTTTTAAAATTAAACATTGATGAAAAAACAATTTCTGCTTGCGCTGATTGTGTTGGTGGCCGGGTGTAACACCCCCGAACGGAAAGTGCAATGGCCGTATGGTGTGAACTACGAAGTATTTGTTCGCTCTTTTGCCGATAGTAATGGCGATGGCATTGGCGACTTTAACGGCCTTACCGCACAGCTCGATTACCTGAAAGAGTTGGGCATTGGCGGCATTTGGTTAATGCCCATTATGCCTTCGCCTACTTACCACAAATACGATGTTACCGATTACAAAGCGGTTGACCCCGAATACGGCACAGCCGAAGACTTTAAACGTTTGGTGAACGAAGCGCATAAGCGGGGCATAAAAATTTTAGTAGACCTGATTCTGAACCATTCCGGTTCTGACCATCCGTGGTTTAAAAGTGCGCGCGAGGGTAAAGCCAGTCCTTACCGCAACTACTATGTGTGGGCAAAAAAAGATTCCATACGCGCCCAGATTTCTAAAAAGGCAACCTCGCTGGATTCTGATAACATAACCCAATGGCATGCGGTGGATGGTGATACGCTTAGCGAACATTACTACGGCTTTTTCTGGGGTGGCATGCCCGATTTAAACTTTGACAACGAAAAAGTAAAAGCAGAGTTTGTAGAGATCGGAAAGTACTGGCTTGCAGAAATGAAGGTAGATGGGTTTAGGTTAGATGCCGCTAAACACATTTACCCAACTGACCGGGCTGCGGATAATCATGCGTTCTGGGTTTGGTTTCGCGAGGAGATGCAAAAGATAAAACCCGATGTGTACCTGGTAGGCGAAGTGTGGTCGGCTGCGGCCGATGTGGCTCCCTACCTGAAAGGACTGCCGGCATTGTTTAATTTCGATATGGGCTATGCGATTACCGGGGTAGTAAATGCGGGCAAAGACACCGTGCAGTTGATTCACAAGTACAAAGAGATTAATGATTTTTATCTAAAGACTACCAGCGACTACATCGATGCAACCTTTTTGAAAAACCACGATCAGAATCGGATCTTAAGCGAACTCGGAAACGATGCAAACAAGGCCCGGGTAGCAGCGGCAATCCTGCTTACACTGCCGGGCACGCCTTACATTTACTATGGCGAAGAAATCGGGATGTTGGGAAAAAAACCGGATGAATACATTCGCGAGCCCTTTCTATGGGACACCGGCCAACCGACATTGCAAACAAAATGGGAGGCGCCCCGCTACAGTACACCCGACCGTGTAATTCCATTAGCGCAACAAAAAGCCGATCCGCAGTCGCTCTACAATTTTTATAAGAAGTTTATTGCTTATCGCAACAGCAGTAGCGCCTTAACTTTTGGAAGTGTGCAGGAATCGGAGTTGGCTATTAGCGAAGTAGTAAGCCTGGTACGAAACTATAAGAACGAATCCTTGTTTATTCTGCACAACATTTCGGATGTAGAAATAACCGTGAAGCCGGAAGGTGAACTGGCTGCGTACACTACCATTGATTTTGTTTCGCAAGGCGAAGTGCAAAAGACAGCCGAAGGTTGGAACTTGCCGGCCTACACCACCTTGATATTAAAAAAGTAAAAGCGATTTAGAGTAAGTTATGGTAACAGGAAAGCAACGGGTACTAATTGAAAACATTCAACCCCAGGTAGATGGTGGCCTGTACGCAGCCAAGCGCACCGTGGGCGAACGGGTAGATGTAACGGCAGCAATCTTTGGCGATGGCCACGATCACATACGCGGTGAGGTTTTGTACAAAAGACAGGGCGCTGCTGCCTGGAGTACCGTTGAGTTGGTGCCCACCTATAACGATGAGTGGAAGGCTTCGTTTACCGTAGCCGAAAAAGGGTATTATGTGTTTACGGTAAAAGCGTGGATCGATCACTTCGAAACCTGGTACGATGGGTTTAAGAAGAAAGCCCTGGCTAAAGTAGATGTAACGGTTGAGTTGCAGGAAGGCGCATTGCTGTTGCGCAAATTGGGCGAGTCGAATCCCCCGTTGATGAGCAGCGCCCGTAAATTAGAAACCGGAGGGCAGGCTGCCATCGACTTTGTATTGAGTGAAGAGTTTGCGCAGATCGTGCATGCCAATCCGCTACGCGAAAACGAAACTACCCACCCGCAGGAGTTTGTAATTCAGGTAGAACATTTCAAAGCCAACTTCAGCGCCTGGTATGAATTCTTTCCGCGTTCGTCTTCTTTAGAGGCCGGCAAGCACGGTACGTTTGCAGATTGTATCAAGTTGTTGCCGCGCATTGCCGCCATGGGTTTCGATGTGTTGTACTTTCCGCCCATCCATCCTATTGGGAAGATAAACCGAAAAGGAAAAAATAATAGTGTAACCTCGAAACCGGGTGAACCGGGCTCGCCCTGGGCTATTGGCAGCGTGGAAGGCGGGCACAAGGCAATCTTGCCCGCACTCGGCACGTTGCAAGACTTTAAGAAGCTGGTAAGCGAAGCAAAAAAAGTGGGGATTGAAATAGCAATGGATATTGCCTTTCAGTGTGCACCGGATCATCCGTATGTAAAAGAACACCCCGATTGGTTTAAGCAACGTCCCGATGGGTCTATTCAATACGCAGAAAATCCTCCGAAGAAATACCAGGACATTTACCCGTTTAATTTCGAAAGCGATGACTGGGAAAATCTCTGGAACGAACTCAAGTCGGTATTTATTTATTGGATAGAGCAAGGCGTTACTATTTTTCGCATCGACAACCCACACACCAAGCCCATTCCGTTTTGGCAATGGGTAATTGCGGAAGTGCAACAGCAACATCCGGATATCATCTTTCTCTCAGAGGCATTTACGCGACCAAAGATAATGAGCTCGCTCGCCAAGGTAGGGTTTACACAATCCTACACGTACTTTACGTGGCGCGTTTCCAAGCACGAGCTTACCGAATACATGAATGAGTTGGTGCATGGCCCCTCACGAAATTATTTCCGGCCCAACTTTTGGCCCAACACACCCGATATCCTTCCGTACCACTTGCAGCACCAGGGCGAAAATATTTTTATCATGCGTTACGCGCTGGCTGCCACGCTCTCTTCCAACTACGGTGTGTACGGCCCGCCTTACGAGTTTTACGACAACAGTCCCATTGCCGGCAAAGAAGAATACTTTAATTCGGAGAAGTACGAAGTGAAGCATTACGATTGGAAACGCACCAACCGCATGACGGATATCATGAGTTTATTGAACCGGGTGCGCAACGAAAACCCGGCCTTGCAATCTACCTGGAACCTGCAGTTTTGTGCCATCGAAAATCCGCAGGTTATCGCGTACCTCAAAGCGACAGACGATTTATCGAACGTGATACTGGTAGTAGTAAATCTCGATCCGAACAATACCCAACACGGGTATGTACAATTGCCAAAAGACAAATTGAAGCTCTCGGAAAAAATTAATGTAAAACTGCACGACCTGGTTACCGATGAACATTACACCTGGACACAGGAGTGGAACTACGTTCATCTCAATCCGCACAAGATGCCCTTTCATTTATTCAAAGTAGAAATTCACGAGTCAAACATGTAAATATGGCCGGTAAAAATTCAAATGCACTTTGGTTTAAAGATGCCGTTATTTACGAGCTGAGTGTTAGAGCATTTAATGATAGCAATGCCGATGGCATTGGAGACTTTCCGGGGCTTGTTCAAAAACTGGATTACCTCGAAGACCTAGGGATTAATACCATCTGGCTGTTGCCTTTTTTCCCTTCGCCTTTGAAGGATGATGGCTACGATGTAAGCGAGTATTGCGACATCCATCCCGACTACGGCACGTTGAGTGACTTTAAACAATTTTTAAAAGAAGCCCACCGGAGAAACATTCGGGTAATTACCGAATTGGTTTTAAATCACACGTCCGATCAGCACCCGTGGTTTCAAAAATCGCGCAAAGCCCGCTCCGGTTCGCGCTACAAAGATTATTATGTGTGGAGCGACTCGGCCGACAAATACCAGGATGCGCGTATCATGTTTACCGATGAAGAGACGTCCAACTGGTCGTGGGATAATGAAGCCAAGTTGTACTACTGGCACCGGTACTACCGGCACCAGCCCGAGTTGAATTACGATAACCCCGAGGTGCAACTGGAGATTATCAAAGTAGTGGACTTTTGGATGAAGCTGGGCGTTGATGGTTTTCGGTTAGCGAACGTACCCTTTTTGTTTGAGGAGGAAGGCACCAGTTGCGAGAACCTTCCGCAAACCCATGCCTTTTTAAAACGCTTGCGCGCCCACATCGACAAGCACTATGAAAACCGGATTTTATTAGCCGAGGCCAACATGTGGCCCGAGGATGCAGCCCAGTATTTTGGCGAAGGCGATGAGTGCCACATGAATTTTCATTACCCGCTCATGCCACGCTTATACCTGGGGCTGCGAACGGAAGATACCTACCCGATAATAGACATTCTGGAGCAAACACCCGTTACACCCCCTAACACGCAATGGGCCTTGTTCCTGCGCAACCACGATGAAATCGGGTTGGAGATGGTAACCGAAGAAGAGAAAGACTACCTGTTCAAAGCCTATGCTACCGATCCGAACACGAAGCACAACATCGGCATTCGGAGAAGACTGGCCCCGCTGCTGAACAACGATCGCAGAAAAATTGAATTGCTTTATACATTGCTGTTCTCGTTGCCGGGCACACCTGTATTATACTATGGCGATGAGATTGGTATGGGCGACAATATTTATTTGGGTGATCGCTTTGGGGTGCGCACACCCATGCAATGGAACATGAATATCAATGCCGGTTTTTCTTCTACCAATCCACAGAAGTTATTCTTACCCATTATTACCGACCCGATGTATCGCCATGAGTCGATCAATGTGAGCACCCAGGAAGAAAATCCATCTTCGTTGTTGTGGTGGGTGCGCAATGTGTTGGCTATGCGCAGGCGCTTGCGCGTTTTTGGAAAAGGTGATCTGCAGTTTATCGATAGCTCCAACTCAAAGGTACTTTGCTTTGTGCGCAGTTTCGAGAAGGAAAATATTATTGTGGTGGCCAACCTTTCGCAATTTAGCCAGGCAACTACGTTAAATCTTAAAAACTTTAAAGACTGCGATATTACCGAGGTATTTAGTCAGAATCGGTTTATGAGCGTGGGCGATGCGGGCGAGTACTCCATTACCATCGGCCCGTATGGCTACTACTGGTTTCAGGCCGATGTATCGGAGAAGAAAGAACAGGGCAGCGGCACCAACGAATTATTTTTATTCAAATCGGAGTTATCATGGGAGCGGACCTTCAGCAACTACAACGAAGTACGCTCGCTGGAGCGCAAGGTGCTGCAACCGTTTATGAAAAAATGCCGGTGGTTTGGCGGCAAGGCGCGCGTGGTAAGTAAAACCAGCGTGCATAAACTTATTCCACTTAAAGTGGAAGGCGAAACCCACTACCTGCTGGTAGTGGAAGTACACTATGTGCAGCGGTTGCCCGAGTTGTATTTCTTACCGATTTGTTTTGTGCCTTCCGATGGAATTTTTGACCGCGTAGAGTACACCGCCCAAAGCGTAATCTGCCGGGCCGATATCCAAGGTAAAGTCGGGTTTATTTTGGATAGCAGCTACCACAAAGGTTTCCGCGATTTTCTTTTTGTGAGCATGGATCGTAAAACCCGGGTGAAAGAAGATGAAGGAGTAATAGAGTTTAACATCAGCGTGTTTGCAAAACTGAATGCCGAAAAAGTCGAATCGAAAATTCTGAAGGCCGACTCGAGCAATACAGCCTTTGTGTACAACGATAGGTACTTCTTTAAATTCTATCGCAAAATTGAAAAGGAGATTAACCCCGATTTGGAAATCGTGCGCTTCCTTTCCGAAAACACATCTTTTCGCAATGCACCCAAGTATGCAGGAAGCATCGAGTTCAGAGACAATGATGGCTCTGTAATTGTGTTTGGGTTGCTGCAGGAAAAAGTAGAGAACCAGGGCGACTCTTGGGTGATGACGATTGACTCGGTAGGGCGGTTTTACGAGCGCGTGATGGCGAAAGCAAAAAAAGAGAAGCTACCGAACCTGATTAACAAAGCAGCTATCAAATTTGAAGATGCCCCCGAATTGATTCAGGAGTTTATTGGCCGTGGCTTTTACGAGCGCGTGGTACGCTTAGGCCATCGCACAGCCGAAATGCACCAGGCCCTTGCCAGCGACAAAACCAATGCAGCCTTTGCACCGGAATATTTTACAGCCAACTACCAACGCTCGCTTTACTCGGCCTTGCGCAAACTTACGCGCGACCGCTTCAAGCTGTTGGAGAATTCGCTCGATAAACTGAACGATGCCAATCGCGAGTTGGCTAAAAAAGTGCTGGCGTTGGAAGACCGCATTCTGGAGTGCTTCAGCGAAGTGTACCAGATAAAAATCAATGCGATCAAAACGCGTATTCATGGCGACTATCACCTGGGGCAAGTGTTGTTTACCGGTAAAGATTTTATCATAATCGATTTTGAAGGCGAGCCTGGGTTTAGTTTTAGCGAGCGCAGGCTAAAGAAAAACCCAATGAAAGATGTTGCCGGAATGATGCGCTCATTTCATTATGCCGCCTTTGGAAAAATTTTGTTAAATGAAAACTACCGCGAGAAGGACATAGAGTTTTTGGAGCAGTGGGCAGAGCAGTGGCAACATTATGTAAGCCGCTTTTACCTGGGCGCCTACCTGGAGCGCCTCGGTATGCGCAGCGAACTTACACACGAAGACGAAGTGCTGCTGCGTACCTACCTGATTGAAAAAGCCATTTATGAATTGGGCTACGAACTCAATGGCCGGCCCGATTGGGTGAATATTCCTTTGCGTGGAATTTATTACCTGATTAATCGCTATTTTCAGGCTAAAGAAGATAGGAAAAAGAAAAACTGATCATGGCAAAGAAAAAGACTACCCCGGCACCTGAAGCCAACGAATCGTTCAGCTTATTATCGGATTTTGATATACACCTGTTTAAGAGTGGCAAGCACTTTAAGCTTTACGAAAAACTGGGCGCGCACCTGGTAACGCACAACAAACAACAAGGAACCTACTTTGCAGTGTGGGCACCCAATGCGCGGGCTGTTTCCGTTATCGGCAATTTCAATCATTGGAACAGCAACGATCATAAGCTCTCGCCCCGCTGGGATGAGTCTGGAATTTGGGAAGGCTTTTTTGCGGGTGTTGGCAAAGGCGAAGCGTACAAGTATGCGATCCACTCCAACACAGGCGAGTACCTGGAAAAAGCGGACCCCTTTGCATTTTATGCTGAAGTGGCCCCGCGCACTGCGTCTATTGTGTGGGATCATACCTACCATTGGCGTGATAGTGTGTGGTTAAATGAACGTAAGAAGAGCGCCAGCCAACCCAAACCGTATTCGGTGTACGAAGTACATGCCGGCAGTTGGCGCAGAAAGCCCGAAGAAGATAACCGCTCGCTATCGTATAAAGAGTTGGCTACCGAGTTGGTGAATTACGTGAAGGAAAACGGCTTTACGCACGTAGAATTTTTGCCCATTATGGAGCATCCGTTTTTCGGATCGTGGGGCTACCAACTTACCGGGTATTATGCACCCACCAGCCGGTTTGGCGAGCCACAACATTTTATGGAATTGGTTGATGCCCTGCACCAGGAAGATATTGGCGTAATTCTCGATTGGGTGCCTTCTCACTTTCCGGGGGATGCACACGGTTTGTATAAATTTGATGGCACCCATCTCTACGAACATGCCGATCCGCGCAAAGGCTTTCATCCCGACTGGAGCAGCTATATCTATAATTATGGCCGGGCCGAAGTGCGTTCTTTTTTAATCAGCAATGCATTGTTCTGGCTCGAAGTATTTCATGCCGATGGGCTACGCGTAGATGCAGTGGCCTCGATGTTGTACCTGGATTATTCGCGCAAAGCAGGCGAGTGGATACCCAACGAATATGGTGGCAACGAAAACATAGAAGCCATAAACTTCTTGAAAGAATTTAACGAAGTAGTGTACGGCAACTTTCCGGATGCGGTAACCATTGCCGAAGAGAGCACCGCCTGGCCCGGAGTATCGCGGCCAACGTATTTAGGCGGGCTGGGCTTTGGCCAGAAGTGGATGATGGGGTGGATGCACGATACCTTACACTACTTTAAAGCCGACCCGGTGTACCGCAAGTACCACCAGGATGAGATTACATTTAGTATTGTCTATGCCTTTACCGAAAATTTTATGTTGCCGCTTTCGCACGATGAAGTGGTACACGGCAAAGGCTCGCTGATAGGCCGCATGCCGGGCGATGAGTGGCGCAGGTTTGCCAACCTGCGTTTAATGTATGCCTACATGTACGCCCACCCGGGCAGCAAGCTGTTGTTTATGGGTGGCGAGTTTGGCCAAACAGCCGAGTGGAACCACGACCGGAGTCTGGATTGGCACCTATTGGACTACAGTCCGCACCAGGGGATGCTGCGCCTCATTCGCGCGCTGAACAATCTGTATAAATCCGAGCCCGCACTTTATCAATATCCGTTCGACAATCGCGGGTTTGAGTGGATAGATTATTCGGACCGCGAGAACAGTGTAATGGTGTTTATGCGCAAAACCGACAACAACCAGCAGGCGTTGCTGGTGGTATGCAACTTTACACCCGAGGTGCGCGAGCACTATCGCATCGGGGTGCCGTTGCGCGGCACGTACAAAGAAATTTTTAACTCCGATGATTTAGCGTATGGCGGCAGTGGCTTATTAAATCAAGGCTTGCTTTACACTTCACCGGTAAAGTATCATAGTAAAGATTATTCGGTATCGCTCACGCTACCTCCTTTAGGCGCTACCATTCTTAAACTAGCCGAAGAAAGGGCCGAGTTTGAGATAGAGTAGTTTATATTTGGGTTGAATTAAATTCGCAACATGCCTGGGAACGCAGCTAACCGATACGTTTGTATTCATGGTCATTTTTATCAACCGCCCCGCGAAAATGCGTGGCTGGAAGTAATCGAGCTGCAAGACTCTGCACATCCGTACCACGATTGGAACGAGCGCATTACAGCCGAGTGTTACGAACCCAACGCCACCTCGCGCATCTTAGACGATGGCGGGGTAATCAAAAATATTGTTAACAACTATTCGCGCATCAGCTTCAACTTTGGGCCCACGCTGCTTTCGTGGATGGAAGCCTATGCCCCGGAAACCTATGCGGCCATTCTTGAGGCTGACCGTGCCAGCATGCGCAACTTTGGCGGCCACGGTTCGGCCATAGCCCAGGTGTACAACCACATGATAATGCCGCTGGCCAACCGGGCCGATAAAGAAACGCAGATAAGATGGGGCATCCGCGATTTTGAATCGCGCTTTAAGCGCAAGCCCGAAGGCATGTGGCTGGCCGAAACTGCTGTAGATACCGAAACACTTGAAATGCTGGCCGCACAAGATATAAACTTTACCATCTTAGCTCCGCGCCAGGCAAAGGCAGTTCGTAAAACAGGCGCCAGCGAGTGGCACGAAGTAAACGACCGCACCGTAAATACTACCAAAGCCTACCGGTGTAATTTGCCCAGCGGTAAAAGTATGGTGCTTTTTTTTTATGAAGGCGACATCTCGCAAGGCATTGCGTTTAACGGCCTGCTGAACGATGGCAAAGGCTTTGCCGAACGACTTCTGGCTAACTTAGACGAGAGCGACCTGGAGCCGCAGTTGGTGCATGTCGCCACCGATGGCGAAACATATGGCCACCACCATAAGCATGGCGAAATGGCGCTGGCCTTCTGCCTGGATTACATTGAAAAAGATACACGCGCGCGGCTTACCAACTACGCCCAATTTCTGGAACTAAACCCACCCGAAGACGAAGCCCAGATTCAGGAGAACAGCTCGTGGAGTTGTGTGCACGGAGTGGAACGCTGGCGGGATAACTGCGGCTGCAACAGCGGCAAGCCGGGCTGGCATCAGCAATGGCGCAAACCCCTGCGCGAAGCACTGGACTGGCTGCGCGATGCGGCCCTTACGATTTTTGAACAGGAGGGAAGCAAAGTTTTGCGCAACGTGTGGGCTGCCCGCAACGACTACATTAACGTAGTGCTGAAACGCAGCGAAGAAAATGTAAAACGCTTTTTAAAAGATCATGCCCACAGCGAGGCATCTGCCAACCGCATCTTGCGCATAATGGAAATGCAGCGCCACGCCATGCTGATGTACACCAGTTGTGGTTGGTTCTTTGATGAGATTTCGGGAATTGAAACTGCGCAGGTGTTGCAGTATGCCTGCCGGGTAATTCAGTTAGCCAACCAGATTGGCGATGTGGACTTGGAGCCAGAGTTTATACGCCTGCTGGAACAAGCGCCCAGCAACGTGGCGCACTATCAAACCGGGGGCGGGGTGTATGCCAAGGCCGTGTTGCCCGCGCGCACCAACCTGCAGCGGGTGGGCATTCACTATGCCGTGGCTTCTGTGTTTGAAGATGAGCCGGAGTCGCTGCTGGTGTTTAACTACAGCACTTCGAACGAATCATTTATTAAAAAGGAAGCAGGCGAACAAAAGCTGGTGTTGGGAATTACCAAAGTAAAATCGCTGGTAACGCGGTCGGAAAAGAAATTTGCATTTGCCGTTATCTATTTGGGTAAGCACAACATTATCGGCAATATTTCTTTAGACATGGAGCCCGATAAGTTTGCCGGCATGCAGTTTAGAATGGTGAAGGCGTTTGAAGAAGGCCGCCTGGGCGATATTATCGGATTGATGCAAATGTACTTTGGGCCGGAGAAGTATACTATCTGGCATCTGTTTCAGGATGAGAAGCGGAAGATTTTGGATATGATTGCACAGGAGAGTATGGCGGAGTTGGAGAACTCGTTGCGTAAAAGCTATAACCAGGACTACCCATTGATAAATGCGTTGGCCAACAACACCATACCCATACCCACTACGTATAAAACCGTGTTCGAATATGTGCTTAATGCCGATTTGAAGAAGACCTTCGAGTCGGATAAGATCAACATCAAAGAGATGGAGCGCATTGTGGCGGAGCTGGCGCGCTGGAATCTGAAGATAGAAGATCCGGGCAAGCTCGCGCGGCTGGCGGGCGAGAGTATTTACAGGGAGTTAAACCGCATTGGGGCCGAGCGCGAAAATGTAAAACGGATTCAACGCCTTAACCGGATGTTTCCGTTGCTGGAGAAATTTAACTTAGACCCCAACCTGCACAAGAGCCAGAATCTCTATTTTGAGATTTCGATGGAGAACAAGCATAAAGACAAAGCCGCGGCCGATGAAGCCTGGACGGAACAATTTAACCTGCTAGGCACAAACCTGGGTGTTAAAGTAGAGTAGGGTTTTGTTCTTAAACTTGCAGCCGAAATCGTACCGGCTGTTGCGCATTTGGTAGGTTTCGCGACAGAATTGCAGGGAGTAGCAAGAAGAAAATTAAGAATGTTAAATAATTCACAGAATCTGATAGACTTGCAGATTCCGCCATCGAATAGACTAGAGAGATTGAAAGGTAACTTTAAAGACTATTATTCTATCAGAATTAATGATCAATGGAGAATAATATTCAAATGGGACAAAGGAAATGCCGCGGACGTTGAAATATTGGACTATCATTAAAAAAACGAGTGAGACATGAAAAGATTAAAGAACATTCATCCAGGAGAAATCCTTCAGAGGAGTTTTTACTTCCACTGGGACTTAGCGCGTACAAATTATCAAAAGACATTGGAATTCCCCAGACCAGAGTTTACGAAATTCTAAAGGGTAACAGAAGGATAACAGCTGACACCGCATTACGACTTTCAAAGTATTTTGGAAACTCAGCAAAATTTTGGCTGGGTCTTCAAGACGATTTCGACATTGAAGAAGAAGAACGATTAAAATCAAGAGAGTTTGATTCAATTGAGCAATATCAAAGCAACGCAGCATAATCGAGTAAACGGCCTCGTCAGTTTACCTGACGAGGTACGTTTCTCACCCATGAAAGTATACCTCCGTATGCAGTTCCTGTTCGTCAGTTCAGACCTTTGCAGTCCTGCTTTCTTCAGTTCAAGGATCGCTCCTTACAACCTTGCAGTTTGCTGCGCGCTTTTAGAATTCGCACTTCAGGACTTGCACCCTTTGGATAATCAAATCTATATTCACGTGCGTATCTTCAGTTTCTATGCCGACTTGATTCGCCAAAGGCGGAGGGCTTCGAAACCTACCACAAGACAAGCCGTAAATTGGTATTACCTTGAAGAACAGACCACAAACCAGAAAGTTTATGAATAGAATACCTGCAATTTTATTTTTTACGATGTTGGTAAATTTGGTTTCGGGCCAAGTAGAAAAAGCGGCCTATAAAACAGTAGCCGACAGGTTTGAAGCAAACTATAATGCCAGCAACTTTGAAGCAATTTTCGAAAATTTTTCAGCAGAGATGCAAACTGCTTTACCGCTCGACAAAACGAAAGACTTCCTTACCGGATTAATGCTACAAGCTGGAAAAATAACCAGACGAGAGTTTGTGAAATATGAACAATCCTACGCTTCTTATAAAACTACTTTTGAGAGAGCTTTGTTTGCCGTAAACATTTCTATCGATGCGAATTACAAAATCAATGGGCTGTTTGTCAAGCCATTCAAAGCCGATAACCTTCCAAAACCAGAAAGAAACAGTACCAAACTCATATTGCCCTTTAAAGAGGAATGGACTGTGGTATGGGGTGGTGACACCAAAGAGCTAAACTATCATGTGGAGAACGAAGCCCAAAAAAATGCATTTGATATTGTTATTACAGACACAAAAGGAAACTCGTTTAAAACAGATGGGAAAGCAAATGAAGATTATTACGCATTTGGTAAGGAACTGATTGCCCCTTGCGATGGCGAAATTGTTTTGGTTGTGGATGGCATTAAGGATAATGTGCCGGGAACATTAAACCCAATTTATGTTCCTGGAAATACAGTAATCCTAAAGACTGCTACTAACGAATACTTGTTGTTTGCGCACTTCAAGCAACACTCAATAGTAGTAGCGCAGGGACAAAAAGTTAAACAGGGGCAATTGCTTGGGCTTTGTGGAAATTCAGGAAACTCATCAGAACCCCATTTACATTTTCACATTCAAAACGTGGAAGATATGAATATGGCAACAGGTATAAAATGTTACTTTGACAGATTGCTGGTAAATGGAGAAGTGCGGACTGATTATGCTCCCATTCGGAAAGAGAAAATAAAAAACCAGAAATAAATCAACCCGCGGGATATGGCTTTGAGATTTACAATTCGGCAGCAGCGAAACAAAGTTACCTGCAACCCGACTTGCTGGAATTTTCGTAAAGTAGTAGTGTGCTGAATTAAAGCGCTTGATTACGCCAACTCCGACTTAAGTTGCAGTTTATCGAGGTAATCCCACACCAGGCTGCTGGCACCCAGAATAGGAGCGGCCTGGTTTTGCATGGCCGAAGGCAATACTTTTATTTTTCCGCGGAACAACGGCATCAGGTTGGCTTCCATGTGTTTAATGGTGGGCCGGAAGATCAGATCGCCAGCCATGGATAAACCGCCAAACAGAAAGATCGCTTCCGGATCGGTATGCACAACGGTTTCGGCCAACTTCATACCCAGTATGCGGCCGGTGTATTCAAATGCTTCAATGGCCACTACATCGCCCCGGTGGGCAGCATCCGAAATCATCTTCGTATTCAGATCTTCAAAGCTGATTCCGCGCAGCTCGCTTGGCTCCAGGTGGTCGGCCAGCAACTTATATACGGTGCGCTTAATTCCGGTTGCCGATACATACGTTTCTAAACAACCGCGCTTGCCGCAATTGCAATAGCGGCCGGCCGGATTAACAGAAGTATGGCCTACTTCGCCCGCAATGCCATGGTGTCCGTTAAGGAGCACACCGCCACACACAAAACCACTGCCCAGGCCCGTGCCCAACGTAATCACCACAAAGTCTTTCATGTTTTTGGCATTGCCGTAAATCATTTCACCCACTGCTGCCGCATTGGCATCGTTGGTTAAAATGCAGGGCACATCAAATTCTTCTTTGAACATCCGGGCCAGCGGCAGCACTCCTTTCCATTTCAGGTTAGTGGCCCGCTCAATATTGCCGGTGTAATAGTTTCCGTTGGCAGCACCCACACCAATACCCACAATGCGGCTATCCCCGGGCAATTCCTGAATCCCTTTGCGCAGGGCATCGACCATGCCATCAAAATAATCCTGAAACTCTTCGTATTGTGTGGTAGGGATGTTGCCCTGATGCAGCACGTTGCCGGCTCTATCTACCATTCCATACTTTGTGTTGGTACCTCCAATGTCAATGCCTACCGTAAGATCTTTCATCTTGTTAAGAGTTTGGATTTAAAGTCAACTGCCCGCCTGGCTCCATAACAGGAAGTGCCCATGCCTGTTTATCCTTTCTTGGGTTTTGCATTGCCGGGCGTTTCATTGACAAGTTAAATAGATAGAATTTTTGAAATGCGAAGTGCCTCGCTGTCAATTTCATGATGATGTTGCATGATGGTATCAAAATCGTTGTACACAATCTTGTTATCGCGTATGCCTACCATTACATCTTTTTCTCCTTTCAGTAAGCCTTCAATGGCAGCCACACCCATTTTGCTGGCCAGCACCCGATCGAAATAGGTAGGCGCACCACCGCGCTGCAAGTGCCCCAGAATGGTAACCTTTATATCGAAGTAGTTGTTGCGCTCAGAAAATTTTTTGGCAAGCTCCAAGGCGCCTCCCAGTTTGCTCCCTTCGGCAACCACCACCAGGCTGGATTTTTTATTTGTCTTTCCACCTTCGTCAAGCTTGGCAAACAAATCCTCCAGCGTCATCGATTCTTCGGGGATAATCGTTGCCACCGCACCACCGGCAATGCCGCTGTTGATAGCAATGTAGCCCGAGTTGCGGCCCATTACCTCCACAAAGAACAAGCGGTTATGCGAAAGGGCCGTGTCTCTTATCTTATCAATCGCCTCCACCGCTGTGTTGGTAGCGGTATCAAACCCAACGGTATAGTCAGTGCCGGCAATGTCGTTATCAATGGTGCCCGGAATACACACGGCCGGAATAGCATACTCTTCTAACAGTTTGTGCAGTCCGGTAAAGGTTCCATCGCCACCAATGGCAACCAGTGCATCAATACCATTCTTCTGTAAATTGATGAAAGCTTTTTCGCGTCCTTCTTTGGTTCGAAACTCCTGGCTGCGTGCCGATTTTAAAATGGTGCCCCCGCGTTGCAGTATGTTGCCCACCGAGCGCGCGCCCAGCTTTACCATATCTCCGGCAATCATGCCTTCATAGCCTTGCATTATGCCATATACTTCTTTCTTGTAGTAAATAGCTGCACGCACTACAGCACGCAAGGCGGCATTCATGCCGGGGGCATCGCCACCCGATGTGAACACTCCGATTTTAGAAATACTTGACTCCATTAAGGTATTTAGAAGCGGCCCAAAAATACAGGTAAATCATTGTTATACAAGCGTTAAGCCTATATTACGATCGCAAACGTTTGAAATGATTAATCAATCCGTTGGTAGATGAATCGTGTGCTTGTATATTATCGGGTGAAGTTAGTTCGGGTAAGATTTTCTTTGCCAAAACTTTTCCTAGCTCAACACCCCATTGATCGAAGCTGAAGATATTCCAGATAACACCTTGTACAAAAATTTTATGTTCGTACAAGGCAATCAGCAAGCCCAACGTGTAGGGTGTAAGTTGTTTTATAAGAATAGAATTGGTTGGGCGGTTGCCAGCAAAAACCCGGTACGGAAGATGAAATGAAATTTCTTCTTTGCTCATTCCGGCATTGCGTAGTTCGGCTGCTACTTCTTCGGCCGTTTTACCTACCATAAGCGCTTCAGTTTGCGCAAAGTAGTTCGATAAAAGTTTTACGTGATGATCCCCAACCGGATTATGAGAAATAGCCGGTGCGATAAAGTCGCACGGAATAAGTTTAGTGCCTTGATGGATGAGTTGATAAAAAGCATGCTGGCCGTTGGTACCGGGCTCGCCCCAAATAACAGGGCCGGTTTGGTAATAAGTAGGTTGCCCGTTCCGGTCAGCAGACTTGCCGTTGCTTTCCATGTTGCCTTGCTGAAAGTATGCGGCAAACCGATGCAGGTATTGATCGTAGGGGAGAATGGCTTCGGAGTGGGCTTCGAAAAAATTGCCGTACCAAATACCTAACAGCGCCATAAGTACCGGAATGTTTTCTTCGAACGGTGCTTGCTGAAAATGCGTATCGGCAGCATGGGCGCCTTCCAAAAGCGCAACAAAATTTGCAAAGCCAATGGTTGCGCTAACCGATAGCCCAATGGAAGACCAAAGCGAGTAGCGGCCACCCACCCAATCCCAAAACACAAACATGTTTTCGGGTGCAATTCCAAAATCGGTTACAGCTTTTGTGTTGGTAGAAACAGCCACAAAATGTTTGGCCACTTCACCTTGGTTGCCAGTCTTGTCCAAAAACCATTGCCGTGCAGTTTCGGCATTGGTCATCGTCTCTTGCGTGGTAAAAGTTTTTGAGGCTATAATAAATAGTGTGGTGTCCGGGTTAAGTCGTTTCAGCGTTTCGGCAATATGGGTACCATCTACATTCGAAACAAAGTGCGGAGTAATAGTGGTGTGGTACGGCTTAAGGGCTTCGGTTACCATCAAGGGCCCGAGGTCTGAGCCACCAATACCAATGTTCACAATATCGGTAATGGCTTTGCCGGAGTAACCCTTCCACGTTCCGGATAGCACCTTATCAGAGAAAGCTTTTACCTGATCCAATACTTTGTTTACCTGCGGCATCACATCGGCACCATCTACAAAGATGGGTGTATTGCTTCGGTTGCGTAAGGCGATGTGCAGCACCGAGCGGTGTTCGGTCTGATTTATTTTTTCTCCTCTGAACATGGCTTGTATCGAAGCCTTTAATTCTGTCTCTTCGGCAAGTTCCAGCAGGAGGTTGATGGTTTCTTCGGTGATTATGTTTTTGGAATAGTCAAACAGAAGATCCTGCAATTGAACCTGAAACTTGTTGAAGCGGTCTGCATCCTGTGCAAAGAGGTCGCGCATGTGCGTGGCTTGCAGTGTTAGAAAATGATCGTGCAGCTTACTCCAGGCCAGTGTTTCGGTAGGGTTGTGTTTAGGTAACATAAGGCGTTTTTGAAACGATAATAATTAAGGTGGGCAAAAATAAGAACTGGGGCAACAACTTAGTAAAGTTATCCGCCCACTACTTTGCGTAGATTCTCCAGCAGACCTTCCCATAAATCGGCAAGCTCTTCCTGATCGTCAAAGTCGGAGTAATCCACCACGCGTAAAAAAGTTGTTTGAGTAAGTTCATTTAGCTCGAGGCGTAACTCAAAGTAGCTGGGGTCGTTTTGATCCCCGGGGCTTTCGGGCAGGTATTGAAATTTTACAAAATGATTGATGCGGTGAGCCGACATGGTTGCCTTGCGCTCTTCATGGTCCCAAATAAAAGTAAAGACCTTCTCAGGGCTTATTCGTACATCATCGGCAAACCATTCGGCAAGGCCGCTGGCTGTTTGAATGTAGGGATACAGCATTTTGATGGAAGCGTGAACTTCAAAATCGCGGGTAAATAATTTTTTGGGTTCTTCCGCCATAGCATTTGCCTTCGGTTTGGAAGTTATAAAGATTTTCGGGTTACAGGCAAATTAAAACTTGTTAATTTAAGATTGGGGGTTGGCATGAAGGTTAACAAAAGGTGCTTGTTTTCGCGAGTGCCGGAAACGCGGCAGAGTTGAGAACACGGGTGCAATCCGAAATGTAACAGGAAGGTTAGAAGTGCCCTTAAATTTTAAGCAGGTAAAGGAAGCGTTTTGGTTAGCGCAGGAAGCAAGACGAGAAGTTAATGTAGCGCGGGGGGGAGTTGAACCCCGTCCGCCTTTTGGCGGATATGAATATCTCGCTTTGGATATAATTCACTATAAATAGGGTTCCAAGGGCCGAGCTTTTACCGTGTAGCAAGCGAATTAGGTAAAAGAAATCTAGATTCAAATCTGATGTGTATCCCGGGAAGTTTTACCTGATGTTTCGCTAAGCAGATTATAGTAAACTAAGGACATTGGAGTGTTTGTAGCGCGGGGGGGAGTTGAACCCCGTCCGCCTTTTGGCGGATATGAATATCTCGCTTTGGATACAATTCACTATAAATAGAGTTCCACGGACTAAGCTTTACCGTGTAGTAAGCGAATTAGGTAAAAGAAATCTAGATTCAAATCTGATGTGTATCCCGGGAAGTTTTACCTGATGTTTCGCTAAGCAGATTATAGTAAACTAAGGACATTGGATTGTTTGTAGCGCGGGGGGGAGTTGAACCCCCGACCTTTGGGTTATGAATCCAACGCTCTAACCACCTGAGCTACCGCGCCTAATTATCTTTTAATTAACATCCCTACTGGTCTGAATTACATCTGCCGGGCAGATTTTAATTCCATGCTCAAGTAGCCTGAGCGTAAGGCTATTAATTTGGGAGCGCAAACATACAAACTTTTGTCCCAATTTCACCAAATCTTTCAGATAATGCGAAGGAAGTTGTGGCTTCATTTTTGAAGCTATCTTTACCCGCGTGAAAAAGATAGACAAACTAATCCTTACCTCTTTTATTGGGCCCTTCGTGCTCACTTTTCTGGTGGTGGTTTTTATTTTGTTAAATATCCACATGCTCAAGTATTTCGATGACATCATCGGGAAAGACCTGGGTTGGGATGTGATCGGACAACTGTTATTTTATTTTGCAGTTTTCAATACTCCGGTGGCGCTACCACTGGCCGTGTTGCTTTCATCGCTCATAACGTTTGGCAACCTGGGCGAGCATTTCGAACTTACGGCCATCAAGAGTTTGGGTATTTCCATGTTGCGCAGCCTGCTGCCCATTTTCATTTTTGTTCTCTTCATCACGTTAGGCGCATTTTTGGTTGGTAATTACATGGTACCCAAAGCTGCCCTCGAAGCCTATAGCTTGCTTTACGATATCAAACAGAAAAAGCCTGCGCTGGATCTCCGGCAGGGTACATTTTACAATTCCATTCCCGGCATTAGTATTAAAGTAAACCATAAGAATCCCGAAACCGGCATTCTGCAAGGAGTTATTATCTATGACCACCGCGGGCGCTCGGGTAACAAAGAAGTAATAGTGGCCGACTCGGGCAAGATGTACACTATTTTAAATGACTCCTACCTGAAGCTTGAATTATTTCATGGCTACAATTACCTCGAAGGTAATACCGGAGCAACGGACTACTCATCGGGTGTGCGGGCCGAAGAGAGTTATCGTAAAACCCAGTTTAACAAATCACAAATCGTTTTCGATCTGTCTTCTTTTGGCCTTAATCGTACCGACAAAAAGTGGTTTCAAAGTAACCGCCTCATGCGCAACATGAGTCAATTGCGAGCCGACATGGATTCTGTACGAACCAATAAAGGGGCCGAGATGATTAGTGTTTACGCTTCTGCGCGAAGCATGTTTACATATCATACCAAAAAGGATTCTATAACCATGCCCCCGGAAATTATAAAGCTAAAAGCAGTGAGAGATTCCCTGGCTCAGGCAAAAACCCAGGCCGATGCAACTCCGGTAATCCCCCGGCCAACCTGGACCCAACCTGAACCAACTCCAGTTAAGGCGCCTATTGAAATCAGGGCATACAGTCGCTTAAAATCCGATAGTCTTTTTAAGACTCCCTATTCGGTTTATGAAATTTCCACCGCACTCAGCAACGTGCGGCTTTACAAATCGCAACTGCTTACCTACAACGAGCGCCTGCGGGCCTACGAAAATGAGTACCGGGTTTACTATATCCAATGGCATAAAATAATGGCTCAGGCAATAGCCTGTATTGCCATGTTTTTGATTGGCGCCCCGCTGGGTGCTATCATTAAAAAGGGTGGGTTAGGGGTTCCGGTATTAATGTCTATCCTATTCTTCATTTTGTTTTATGTGCTTTCGCTGATGGGTGAAAAATGGGCCAAGCAGGCAGTGCTGGGTGTTGAATTAAGTATGTGGCTGGCCAACATTACCTTGTTCGCCATCGGGCTGCTGTTTTTACGGCAGGCAAGGGCAGACGCCCGCCTTTTTGATGCCGACTTTTACAGTGTGGCCTGGGACCGGCTAAGGCGCAGGTTCTCTAAAAAGTAAAAAAGCCCGGGGTTGGTAATTTCAGCCGATTCTTATACTTTTGCGCGTTGAAAAAAATTGATTAAGACAAAAGATTTACAAGATGTATCTCAATTCACAAAAGAAGCAGGAATTGTTTAGCAAACACGGTTTTTCGAAGAAAAACACCGACACAGGGTCACCAGAATCACAAATTGCCCTATTCACCTACCGGATCAGCCATTTAACTGATCACCTAAAGAACCAACGCAAAGATTATTCTACTCAGCAGGGGCTTTTAAAATTGGTTGGTAAGCGCAAGAAATTGTTGAACTACCTGCAGCGTACCAATATCGAGCGGTACCGCGCGGTGTTAGCCGACCTCGACCTTAGAAAATAAGAATCTTAAAGAAATAGAACAGGGAACCGGAATGGGTTCCCTTTTCGCTTTTAACTAACTAACCGAACTGCCGTGAATTGTAGGCTAGTTCGAAAAATTTCCTACCTATGAAACTAACAGCAATAACTAAATCGTGTACCCTTCCTGATGGGCGCGAAATCACAATCGAAACCGGAAAACTAGCCCGACAGGCTGATGGCTCGGTGGTACTTAGAATGGGCAACACCATGATTCTGGCCACCGCAGTGGCCGCTGCTGATGCCAAAGAAGGCACCGATTTTTTACCGCTTTCGGTGGACTACCAGGAAAAGTTTGCCGCTATGGGTAAAATACCGGGTGGCTTCCTTAAGCGCGAAGGTAAATTGTCGGACTATGAAGTATTGATTAGTCGCTTGATAGATCGCGCAATAAGACCTTTATTTCCAGATGATTATCATGCAGATACACAGGTGAATGTGCAACTCATTTCAGGGGATTTGAATGCACTGCCAGACTCACTGGCGGCCTTTGCGGCATCAGCTGCATTATCTGTTTCCGATATCCCTTTTCAAGGCCCGATTTCGGAAGTGCGCGTGGTGCGGGTAGAAGGCAAGTATATCATCAACCCAACGCAAGAACAGAAAGAGAAGGCTGACCTTGACTTTATCGTGGCGGCATCCATCGAAAATATTTTAATGGTTGAAGGCGAATCGAAAGAGATTAGCGAAGCCGAAATGCTGGAAGCGCTAAAGCTCGCGCATGAGGCTATAAAAGTGCAATGCCAGGTTCAAATTGAATTGGCACAAGCAGTTGGTAAAACGGAGAAGCGCACCTACAACCACGAAGTGAAAGACGAAGCATTTAAAGAAGAACTCTTCAAGTTGCTTTACGACAAAGTGTACGAAGTAGCGCGCCAGCAACTTACCAGCAAGCATAAGCGTTCGGAACTATTTGGTAAAATATTAGAAGACTACGTGGCTTCTTTACCAGAAGATACAACCGTTAACAAAGACCTTGTTAAACGTTACTACAAAGACATTCAAAAAGCAGCGTGCCGTAATCTTGTATTGAATGAGAAAGTTAGATTAGACGGCCGTAAAACCAATGAGATACGTCCTATCTGGACAGAGGTAGATTACCTTCCTTCCGCACACGGCTCAGCCCTCTTTACCCGGGGCGAAACACAATCGCTAAGCACCGTTACGCTGGGTACCAAACTAGACGAACAATTGATTGATGGTGCCATGTTTGACGGTACCAATAAATTCATTCTCCATTATAATTTCCCGGGTTTCTCTACAGGCGAAGTAAAACCGAACCGTGGTCCCGGAAGACGGGAAGTAGGCCATGGCAATCTGGCGATGCGCGCGCTGAAGCAAGTATTACCAGATTTGCAAAACAGTCCGTACACCATCCGCCTTGTTTCCGATATTCTTGAATCAAACGGTTCTTCTTCTATGGCAACAGTTTGTGCCGGCTCGCTGGCATTAATGGATGCCGGTATAAAAATCTCGGGCCCGGTTTCCGGTATTGCCATGGGTATGATTTCGGATAGTACCACCAAACGCTATGCAATCTTGTCGGATATTTTGGGCGATGAAGACCATTTGGGCGACATGGACTTTAAAGTTACCGGTACCGAGAAAGGCATTACCGCCTGCCAGATGGATTTAAAAGTAGATGGGTTGACTTACGAAGTACTTGCCGAAGCCCTCAACCAGGCGAAAGATGGTCGTCTGCACATCCTTAACGAAATGAAGAAGACGATTACAGAACCTAAGCCTGATCTGAAGCCGCACGCACCGCGTGCAGTAACCATTCAGATAGAGAAGGAACTGATCGGTGCATTGATTGGGCCTGGTGGTAAAGTAGTTCAGGAAATTCAAAAAACTACCGGAGCAACTATTGTTATTGAAGAAGTAGGCAACAAAGGCATAGTTAACATCTTTGCCAACAACCAACAGGTAATGGATGCGGCTGTTAAACGGGTTAAAGCAATTGTAGCCGTGCCCGAGGTTGACCAGGTGTATGACGGGGTAGTAAAATCCATTATGCCGTTTGGCGCGTTTGTAGAATTTATGCCCGGAAAAGACGGGTTATTGCACATCTCCGAAATTAAGTGGGAGCGCCTCGAAACCATGGAAGGCGTTTTGGAAGTTGGTGAGCAAGTGAAAGTTAAGCTGGTAGAAGTGGACAAAAAGACTGGAAAATTCAGACTTTCGAGGAAGGTTTTGATACCTCGACCGCCCAAAAAGGAGGAAGCACCAAGTGCCTGACGTTGCGAATGCAGCTTTTTGGAACTAAATTTTGCGTTTTACGTGTTTGACAAATAACGACCACTAAAGTTAGATGAGACAGTTAAAAATCAGTAAACAGATTACCAACCGCGAGAGTCAATCTCTTGACAAATACCTGCAAGAGATTGGTAAGGTTGATTTGCTAACACCCGATGAAGAAGTGGAGCTTGCCAAGCGGATAAAAGAGGGTGATCAGATTGCCCTTGAAAAGCTGACCAAAGCAAATCTTCGCTTTGTGGTTTCGGTAGCTAAGCAATATCAAAACCAGGGCTTATCGCTGGGCGATTTGATTAACGAGGGCAACCTGGGCTTGATCAAAGCCGCACAACGCTTTGATGAAACCCGTGGTTTCAAATTTATTTCATATGCCGTATGGTGGATTCGTCAATCCATATTACAGGCGTTAGCTGAGCAATCCCGGATTGTACGCTTGCCGTTGAACCGTGTAGGCTCACTCAACAAAATCTCCAAAACGTTTTCAGAACTGGAGCAAAAATTTGAGCGCGAACCCTCGCCCGAAGAATTGGCCGAAGTGCTGGAAGTTACTACAGCCGAGGTAGTGGACACCATGAAAATTTCTGGTCGCCACGTATCGATGGATGCGCCCTTTGTGCAGGGTGAAGAGAATAGCTTGCTTGATGTACTAGAGAACGATAGTGAAGAAACTCCTGATTCGGGGTTGATGACCGACTCGCTGCGCAGAGAAGTGCAACGAGCTTTATCAACACTAACGCAACGCGAGTCGGACGTGATTACACTTTACTTTGGCCTGAATGGAGAGCACGCTATGACGCTGGAAGAGATAGGCGAGAAGTTTAACCTTACCCGCGAGCGCGTTCGCCAAATAAAGGAGAAAGCCATCCGCAGGTTACGCCACACCTCCAGAAGCAAGGCTTTGAAGCCTTACCTGGGTTAAATGAATGTTATTTTACTTCAAATAAAGGGTCTCAAGTAGTTGAGGCCCTTTTTCTTAAAAATCAGAATTTAGAATTATGGAAAGGGAGAAAGTAGTGATTATTGGCTCGGGGCCGGCAGGCTATACGGCCGCTATTTATGCCGCGCGGGCTGGCCTTACACCGGTGCTTTATACCGGTGGCCAACCGGGTGGTCAGCTAACAACCACCAACGATGTAGAGAACTTTCCGGGTTACCCCGAAGGAATAAACGGCCCGCAAATGATGCTTGATCTTCAAAAGCAAGCCGAGCGCTTTGGAACCCGAATTCATTACGGCCTGGTTACGGCAGTGGACTTCTCGGGCAGCCCGTTGAAACTTACCATAGACGAAAAGGATCTGCTTGAAACTGAAACGGTGATAATAGCTACCGGGGCTTCGGCCAAGTACCTGGGCATTCCATCCGAAGAAAAATTTTCCAACAAAGGAGTGTCTGCCTGCGCGGTATGTGATGGGTATTTCTATCGGGGTAAAGATGTGGCTGTGGTTGGCGCAGGCGATTCGGCAGCCGAAGAAGCAACCTACCTGGCCAAGTTGTGTTCCAAGGTGCATCTTATTGTAAGGCGAGACGAAATGCGCGCATCCAAAATAATGCAACAGCGCGTTTTAAATACACCCAATATTCAGATTCATTGGAACACCGCCACTGATGAAATAACAGGCGATGAAAGTGGTGTAACCGGAGTACGCCTGGTGGATACCCGTACGGGTGAAAAATCTGAAATTAAAGTCCAGGGTTTCTTCCTTGCCATCGGGCATCAACCCAATACCGGGATTTTCAAAGGCCAGCTTGCCATGGATGAATCCGGGTATTTAAAAGTGGAACCCGGCACTACCAAAACCAATGTGGAAGGCGTGTTTGCTGTGGGCGATGTAGCCGATAGAATTTACCGCCAAGCCATAACAGCCGCAGGCAGTGGTTGTATGGGAGCGCTCGATGCCGAAAAGTACCTGGCAGCCAAAGAGACAGAAGTAGTTCATTAATGGGAACCGATGAAGCTGGACATCTTAGTACTTGCTGCCCACCCCGATGATGCCGAGTTAGGCTGCGGTGGCACTATTGCGCGGCATGTTGCTATGGGCCACAAAGTGGGGGTTGTTGATTTTACCCGAGGGGAATTAGGTACGCGCGGTTCGGTAGCGCAGCGCGATCAGGAAGCAAGTGACTCGGCTTCCATACTGGGCTTAGCAGTGCGCGAGAATCTTAACTTTAAGGATGGCTTTTTCCAAAATGATGAAACGCATCAACACGAGGTAATTAAAGTACTTAGAAAATACCGGCCCGAAATTGTACTTGCCAATGCTATTTACGATCGACACCCTGACCATGGCAAAGGAGCGGGTTTAAGTTTTGATGCCTGCTTTTATTCAGGGTTGTCAAAAATTGAAACCCGCCATGCGGACGCGCTGCAGGAAGCCTGGCGGCCAAAGCATTTGTATCATTTCATTCAAAGCCAGTTTATAAAACCCGACTTTGTTGTGGATGTTTCTGCTTTTTGGGAAACCAAAATGCAGTCGGTTAAAGCATATAAAACTCAGTTTTACGATCCGCAAAGTACCGAACCAGAAACCTTTATCTCTAACCCTGGTTTCATGAAATTATTAGAGAGCAGGGGGCAGGAGTTGGGTTATACCATTGGCGCACAGTATGGCGAGGGCTTTACTACGCGCAGAATACCGGGCGTAAATTCTTTATTTGATCTGCGATAAGTTTTTTAAGGAGCTAGTCGAAAAATCTCCCAGCCCGAGTTACCGTAATAATAAGCAATGCGATCGTGCAGGCGGCTTGGCCGGCCTTGCCAAAATTCAATTTGCGTGGGTGTAACTTCATAACCACCCCATTGGTGCGGTTTGGGTAGCACCGGCTTCCCGTCAAACCGTTGCTCCATAGCCTTTACCCGGTCTTCTAAAATGAAACGATCTTTAATAACTGAACTTTGAGGTGAAGACCATGCACCAATTTGGCTGGCGCGCGGCCGGCTTTGAAAATATGTTTCGGATGTGGCCGCACTAACCCGGCTGGCTACTCCGGATATTCTAACCTGCCGCTCCAGTTCGGGCCAAAAAAATGTTAAAGCGCAGGCCGGATTTTGCTCGAGTTCTTTTCCCTTCTGACTTTGGTAGTTCGTGTAAAAAACAAACTTGTTATCGGTAACATCCTTCAACAAAACAATTCGTGCCGAAGGTTTGCCCTCTGAATCTACGGTGGCTAAGGTCATTGCATTGGGTTCCATTACCTGGGCTTGCACCGCTTCTGTAAACCACTTATTAAATTGCACAATCGGATCAAGGCTCACATCGGTTACCTCTAATGCAGCCAACACATATTCTTTTCGGATTTCTGAAATCGATGGCATAGAATTTTTTCTAAAAATTACTAATTGACGCGTTTGCTTGGTATGATTTCGTTTCTTTTCTTAAAGATTATTTTAAGCCCCAAAATAAAGAAGGTGGGAGGTAAGGTTTTATTAATAAATAGATGAATTTCTTTAAATACAAAAATAAAATTGAGCCCGCTAAAGGCCGGTTGCTTATTTCAGAACCGTACCTGCCCGATCCGAATTTTGAACGCACCACCGTGCTGTTAACTGAGCATAACGATGCTGGCAGCGTAGGCTTTATTTTGAATAAACCTTCTGATAGCCTGGTGGGAGAAATAATGGAGGATTTGAAGTTATTCCATTCAAGAATTTTTATAGGCGGTCCGGTTGAGCAAGATACCCTGCATTATATTCACCAGTTACCTGATTTGGAAGATGCAATAAAATTGCAAGAGGGCTTGTATTGGGGGGGTAACTTTGAACAGTTGTTATCGTTAATTGAAACACAACAGGTTAGAGCAACCGATATTAAATTTTTTCTGGGTTATAGTGGTTGGAGCCCGGGGCAGTTAGCCGATGAACTGAAGGTTGATTCTTGGATTGTGAGCAATCTGTTAACTGCAAAGTTGGTATTTGAAACAGAGCCCGATCAAATGTGGAAGCTTGCCATGCGTGGATTGGGTGGGCGATTTTCAGTGTATGCGAATTACCCGGCCGACCCCCGGTTAAATTAAAGTATTTTGTTAATTTTACCCACCCTCGGGTATTGTAAATTTAGAAGACGAGCGATGATGGAAAACGAAAAAGAGGTGCAGGAGGCAGTAGCGCAGGTTGAAGAGTCGCAGATGGAAATCCATCACGATGAAGAACTTCATGACCAGGAAGAACAAAACGAAGTTGACTATAGTGGCTACTCGAAAGCCGAACTGGTTGCTGTTGTAAAAGAACTTGCCCGAGACACCAATTTCAAAAAGGTTGATGGTGTTTTAAAAGAAATAAAACCACTGTTAGATGAAATCCGCGCAAGCGAGCGAAATGCAGCGTTGGAAAAATTTATAACCAACGGTGGGATTGCCGAAGATTTTGAGTACCGCCTCGATGAGTTGGATCACACCTACGATGCAACCACCAAATTAATTCGCGATAAGCGCAACGATTACTTCAAGAATCTGGAAGCCCAAAAGAACGACAACCTTCGTAAGAAGAATGAGATTCTTGAAAAGCTCAGACTACTGATTGACGGGGAAGATTCAGCGCAGGCATTTCATATTTTTAAAGACCTGCAACATGCATGGAAGCAAGTGGGTGCTGTACCGGTTGCTCACATCAAAACCTTATGGGCCAATTACCATGCACTGGTAGATCGGTTCTATGACCATCGTAACATTTACTTTGAGTTAAAAGAACTGGATCGTAAAAAAAACCTTGAAGCAAAACTAGAGATATGTGCAAAGGCCGAGCAATTGCTTGCGAAGGAGCGAGTAAAAGATGCAGTTAAAGAGCTAAACGAATTACATAACGAGTTCAAACATGTGGGGCCGGTGCCCAAAGAAGATCAGGAACAGGTTTGGCTTCGGTTCAAGGCTGCATCGGATGCAGTGTATGCGAAGCGCGATGCGTTGGTAGCATCTTTGCAAAATGAACTGAAGCAAAATTTTGAGCTTAAGTCTGCGGTAGCAGATGAGGTGCAGCACTTCGTGCAGTTTGGCTCGGAAAAGATTAAAGAGTGGAACCAAAAAACTCAGGAGATACTGGAGCTACAAAAGCGCTGGGATGCAATCGGAGGTACACCACGGGCAAAGTCGAAAGAATTAAATCGTAAGTTCTGGTCCGCCTTCAAACAATTTTTTCAAAACAAAAATCAGTTCTTTAAAAAGCTCGATGAGGAGCGCGATAAAAACCTGAAAGCAAAGCAGGAATTGGTTCAGCAGGCGGTTGCGCTGAAGGCATCGGATGATTGGGCCAAAACTTCGCAACAATTAATAGAACTACAAAAGCAATGGAAAGAAATTGGGCCGGTACCCGAGCGGCAGCGCGATAAAATTTTCAAAGAGTTTAAAGAAGCCTGCGATTTCTTTTTTGATCAGCGCAGAGGTTCGAAAGTGAAGTCAGACCAGGAGCAGGAAGACAATCTGAAACTGAAGGAACTGGTAATTGATGAATTGATTGCAGCCACTACGGCAGCCAACGGCTCTATGAGCCAGTTAGAAACTTTACAGACCCGGTTTAACGAAATTGGTTTTGTGCCCAAGTCTGCAATGGCTTCTGTAAAAAACAGATTTGCCGAAGCGGTAGCCAACTACATAAGTAAAATTCCGGACCTAAATGAAGCCGAGAAAGAGCAGGCACAACTTGAAGCCCAACTGAGCGGGCTGCGAAACGATCCGCAGGCCGAACGGAAAATCTTCCAGAAAGAACAAGCTTTGCGTAAGCAAATTCAAAAGGCTGAAAATGATCTTTCTACCTTAAGAAACAACCTGGAGTTTTTCGCACGCTCCAAAAATGCCGAAAAATTACGGGCAGACTTCAATTCAAAAATTGACGAAGCCCAAAACAACCTGCAGCAACTTAAAAATCAGCTTAAATTGCTTAAATCTGTTTAGGTAGCTTGTTTTAATCGGTCATTCCGCTATTTTTGCAGCCTTGTTTTGCCTCCTTAGCTCAGCTGGTAGAGCAACTGACTTGTAATCAGTAGGTCGTTGGTTCGATTCCGACAGGGGGCTCTTGAAAAAAACCGGCAGTTACAGATCTTGTAACTGCCTTTTTATTTGGCGTTTATTTCCAAAAAGCCGAACAACAAACTTAAATCCTATTGGAGAGGTGAGCGATTTTCCTGAAATGGTTGAGGCACATGCAATCCAATTTTACATTGGCAAAATAACGGTAAAGGTTGATCCTTCACCTTCTTTGCTGCGAATATCTACACTGCCTTTTAAACGATCAACCGAGCGTTTTAGAATATAAAGACCTAACCCCGTGCCGGCCGCACTATGTGTAGCACGATAAAACATTTCGAAGATGCGGGCCTGATGTTCTTCGGCAATGCCCAACCCATTATCGGCAACAACAAGCCTAACAGTTTTATCTTGTTTGTAAATCCGAATGCGCACGTACGGATTAACATCACTGGAGTATTTAATAGAGTTTTCAATCAGGTTTTGCAAGATCGCATTTAGCATTACCCACTCGGCCTCAAATTCAATACCGGGTTCAATCTCTTTTATGAACTTGATCTTTTCAAATCGACTTAAACTGCTTAATGAAGAAATGCAGGTTTCGACCAGGTGCTCGAAGTTTACGCTTTCTTTAAATAAGGCGGTGTTGTTTAGTCGGGTAAGTTCAATTAACCCCCGAATGATTTGGTTGAGCCTGGTAACCTGTGCGTGCTGGCGTTCGAAATATTCTAACGCAAGTGGTTCTTTAATATCTACGCGGGCTAGATGGGTGAGTCCTAAGAGTGACGAAATGGGCCCTTTAAGGTCGTGCGAAATGCGGTAGAAAAAACCGTCCAACTCGTGGTTTTTGGTTTCAATAATCTCTGCCTGCTTTTGAATAGTAGCCAGGTTAGCCAGTAATTCGCGATTTACTTTTAAAAGATCTTCGGTGCGTTCCTTTACCTTCTTTTCCAATAATTCGTTGGTGCTTTGTTGCAGGCGTAACGCTTGCAGTTGAATTTCTTCCTTTTCGCGTTTATACCTCCGGTATTGATCGCCCAACGCAAAAGCAATAATACTTGTTTCCAGTGCAGCACCAATTTCTACAAAGTGTGTTGTCCAAAAATTAAAATCAAACACTCCGCTGTTGCGAAGAGTAAGTAACAATCCGCCTATAAAATAAATAGTCCAGGCGGCTATATAATAGGTAGCGGTAGCATTGCCTTTTACACGGCACACAATACCAGTGGTTATAAACAAAACGGTACTAATGGAAATCAGATTATTACCGGCCGAAGAAAGCCCCTTTAAAGCCACCAACGCAACCGCTAGTACAGAAAGGGGTAATAACGATAACAGCACATAGTACATGAAGCGCGAATACTTTTTTACCTGTAAAAAGCGGATAGTAAAAATGGCTAAGATGGTACTGAGTGCTCCTAATGAAAGCCGCCCGGTATAAAAGTTTATATGCGGATGTTCGGGCCAGAAAAACCGACCTGCGTAGCCCGAAGCAGATGCAAAAATAAGGAAGGTGCACACGATAGTGCCCATGTACAAGAGGTAGGTATTCTGCCGCAGGCTTAAGTAAATAAAGAAGTTGTAAAAGAACATGATGAGGAGAATGCCAAAGAACACGCCATACCACAAATCATCGGTACGTGTCTTGTTGTGAAAGACCTCCATGTTCATTATGTAAACCGGAAATGTTTTTGGGCTTAAGCCGGTAATCCGGATATATACTTCACTTTGATTTAAAGAATCGAACTGGAGTGGCAGCACATGATTGGTGTGAGCAAAAGCCCGCTCGCTTTGCGCCACGTAGTAACCACTGCGCGTATGTCTATAACCTCCGCTGGTTTTCTGGTAAAAGTCCACATACTCCAGAAAGGGAGCTGGTATTTCCAGATACCAGGCAGCGCTTGGTTTTAAGTTGTACGTGGTAATCTTAAGCCAGATGGGCTTTTTAAGATACCCAAACGTTAAGTTGCCCTTACTTGGCGCGAATGGTATGTTTACAACCTTTTCAAAGGTTAGATTCTGTGCAGAGTCAATGAGCACTCCGGTCTGAAGATCGACCCTGTAAATGGATGTGGTATCAGCAAGCTCGATAGCCTGCGCATTGCTTTGGCCAAAGGCAAGCATCAATACCGCAACAAGAACAGGGTAGGGTTTGATCATTTAGTTTTCTACAATTACCAGGTAGTAATTCTTTTTACCTTTTTGCGCCAGCAGATATTTTCCTTGTAGAAGTTGAAAATTCGGGCGGGCTGTGCTGTCAGTAATCTTCGCTTTGTTAATACTTACTCCACCGCCCTGAATCATTTTGCGCGTTTCGCCCTTTGAAGGAAAGATTATGTGTTGTGTTGTTTCAGAAAGTAAATCCACAACGGTAGTGGCGCTTTCGTAAGCGCTTTTTGAGATGGTAACCTGCGGAACACCTTCCAAAGCAGCAAGCAGAGTGGCTTCGTTTAACGCGCTTAGCTCTTCGGTTGCCGAATTACCAAACAGAATGGCCGAAGCCTGAATAGCCTGGTTGAGTTCCTGTTGGGAGTGTACGCGGGCCGTAATGTCTTTGGCTAGTTCTGTTTGAAGCAGCCTTTGGTTGGGTGCCTGGTTATGCTGATGTATTAATGCTTCAATTTCAGCTTTCTCTTTCAACGTAAAGATCCGAATGAAATTCGCAGCATCCGCATCGGAAACATTTAACCAATACTGATAAAATTTGTACGGTGAGGTGCGGGTGGGGTCGAGCCACACATTACCACCTTCGGTTTTTCCAAACTTGGTGCCATCGGCTTTTTTTATAAGTTGGGTTGTAAGTGCATACGCCTCGCCCTGCGCCTTCCGCCTTATTAGCTCGGTACCGGTAACAATGTTGCCCCACTGGTCTGACCCACCCATTTGCAGCTTGCAGTTCTTATTTGCGAACAGCCAGTAAAAATCGTAACCCTGCACCAGTTGATAACTGAATTCGGTAAACGACATGCCAGTTTCTAAGCGCTTTTGAACCGAGTCTTTGGCCAGCATGTAATTAACGGAGATATGCTTACCTACATCGCGAATAAAATCCAAAAAGCCGTAGCCCTTAAACCAATCGTAGTTATTAACCATTTCGGCTGCGTTGGCTGCATTAGAAGAGAAGTCTAGAAACTTTTCAAGTTGCTTTTGCACGCAGGCTACGTTACGAAAAAGTACCTCTTCCGAAAGCAAATTGCGCTCGGCCGATTTACCCGAAGGATCGCCAACCATGCCCGTGGCTCCCCCAACCAGTACAACCGGTTTATGCCCGGCTCTCTGAAATTGCAGCAACGTCATAATTTGAACCAGGTGGCCGATGTGCAACGAATCGGCAGTAGGGTCAAAGCCAATATATCCGGAGGTTGTTCCTTTCTTTAGTTCTTCTTCGGTGCCGGGCATTATGTCATGCAACATGCCGCGCCATTTCAACTCTTCAATAAAATCTACTTTCATTTTCTAAAATCTGGCCCAAATATAACCCCGCAAAAGTTTTAGAAATAGTGGATTTATATTGAAAGTAAAATTTTGATAAAATGACATAAAACTTATTAAATCAATGATTTATAATCCTCAATCTAAACTCAGCAAACCTTATCCAAAATCAAACCCGACAAAAAATTGATCTCCAACCCGTATCATTGAGGTTTTAAACGATTACCTATGCAACAACCCGATGCGCTCAATCTTGTAGCCGAATTTCACCGTACTTTTAAACATCCCATCTTAAGCAGCCCGGCTATACCGCACGAGAACCGGTGTAAATTGAGAGTAGCTTTGCTGGCCGAAGAACTCAAAGAAATGGAAGTGGCCATTCTGGAAAACGACCTGGTTGGCGTTGCCGATGCATTGTGCGATTTACAATATGTACTGGCAGGGGCAATTCTTGAATTTGGATTAGGTGAAAAGTTTAAAGCCCTCTTCGAAGAGGTGCAGCGATCGAATATGAGCAAGGCTTGTACTACCGAGGCCGAGGCTAAGGCTACGGTAGATCACTACCTCCAAAAAGATGGTACGGAATGTTATTATCAGCAAGCAGGCGATAAATGGTTAGTGTACCGCAAAGCCGACAATAAGACGATTAAGTCTGTGGGCTATTCTCCGGCACAACTTGCCAGCCTGGTTAATGGGTAACTAAACGTAGAATTCCAGTTGAAAGACAGCGTCCTGGCCGCGTAAGGGTACGGGATGCAGGGCCAGAATGGTAAGCTCATTATAAGCCTTTATAAACTCAGTGCGGCTAATCCGCAACTTGGTTACTCCCGGCCTTATTTTATGGTATTGCATCCGGCCCGAGCGGTTTGCTGTAGCCGAATACATGTATTCGTACCTTATCGGGATAGGAGAGGGGATGTACTTCATACCTAAAGTGATTACGCATAAGCGGCCCTAAAGCTACTGTGCAATAAGCTGTTATGCGCTATATTGTACTGTGCCAGCAGCGCATACGCCCATTGGGGTACATAGTTGAAGCGGCATTCGTACTCTTCAATCTTAGCGCATAATTCCTGCACATAGAACCTGATCTGATCGATGTTACGGCAGTCACCAGGGCGTTCAAAATTCTTCGTGGTAAATCTTTTGAAGTCCGAATCCAGTTTTCTCTTTTCAAAGTCGCTCATATCTCTGTGCATTATTACACAATGATATTATAAAATTTGATAATAAGTCAATATTTGTGTGCAAAATTTCACAAATTCCGCAAATGCCGCCAAATTTTAAAAATTTCGAGCTTTTTAAAAACAGGTGTTACATGCGGCCGCACACATTTTTACCCTTAGGCTTGTCAAATTTGGCGGGCCTATTTGTCGTTAATGTTATTACCTTTAGAAACTAAATTTAAACGACTACATGAATTTACAGGATGAACTTGCCTTTGCAGAAAGCTGGCATAATGGAATGTTGGTTGCCGCTATTGCTTTGATTACAGCGGCCTTGATTGTTTTCTTATTCTATCAACTCCGGGTTTCTCTAATTAGAACGTATAAGGAAAAACATGATTTCATTAACGACCAGGAGATAAAGTGGCTTAAGCGGGTTTTCGTTTTGCTTGGAATTGCAGCAGCATGTGGTATTAACCTGTACGGACAAGATGAAATTGGTGGTCCGGGGGTTTCGTTTTTTGTACGGCTGTTCTTTTCCATTGCGGGTGCTACGCTGGTTATTTACATCTCCGCCTTGGTGCTGCAGTATTATTACCCTACCCGCCTTAATAAAAAGCTCCGTAAACTTCGGTACACACCCCGCACCAGCAGCACCGGTAGCAAGATGAAGTTATTGAGCGAAGACGAAGAAGACGTTCATCTTAACGAAGGGATGCAAGCAGAAGAGAATATTTTTTCTATCGACTACGATGTTTGGATTGATGAGAAGTCGGGAGAAATCCGCATCGAAAAATACCAAGGCCACCTTATCTCGCTTCAATGCAATAATTGTGGGTTTTATACCATGCGGGTGCAACGCGAAGAAATCATTGAAAAAAACGAAGACGGCTCGCCCCGCGAGTTGCTTAAACATTATCAATGTACGTATTGCAAAAATGTGCGGGCCACTCAATTTAGTATTAACCGCAAAGAGGCCGATGACTACAAGCACGTGAAGCCCAAATACCGCAAGGGTACCCGTAATATTGAGGTGATTAAAATCGAGGTGGTGTCAAGCCTGGGAGGCAAGAAATCATTTGAATTCCAATCGGTTGAAGAAGCTCAGAAATTTTTGAATGAATTCGATTTTGACAAAGTTGCCTGATGCGGCATCCGGTTTGCTACTAAGTACGTTAAAGAAAGGAAATATTATTTATGAAGAGTAGAACTATTGGGCTGGTTGGAATCTTAACTATTATTCTAACGTGGCAGGCAGCGGGGCAAGACACATTACAGCTAAAACCAAAAGCCGTATTTGGCAAAGAAGCCCGGGTAATTTCTTACATCTTAGATAATGCCCATTACCGGAAGATAAAATTGAACGACTCACTTTCGGCAGCCATTCTTATTCGTTACATAGGCGAATTAGACAATAGTAAAACCTATTTTCTGGCTTCGGATATAAAGGCGTTCGATCGGTACAAGTATTCCATAGACGATCTTACGCGCAATGAAAATGTAACCCCGGCATTTGAGATCTACAAGGTATTTAACAAGCGGTACCAGGAACGCATGAACTATGTGCTCACCAACCTGGTTTATCAAAAATTTGATTATACCGCAGACGAATACTACGATACCGATCGGGAGAAAGCCAATTGGGCTAATTCTAAGGAAGAGTTAAACGAAGTGTGGCGTAAAATCATTAAGAGCCAGGCGTTGAGTCTTAAACTAACAGGCAAAAAGCAGGAAGAAATTACCGAAACATTAAAGGCACGCTACGAACGGTTTAATAAAACCTTCTCGCAATTCAATGCCGAAGATGTTTTTGGAATTTACATGAATGCCATTACCGAGGCCTACGATCCACACACTAATTATTTTTCACCCAAGCAATCGGACTTATTTAAGCAGCAAATGAGTTTGTCGTTAGAGGGTATTGGTGCACAGTTGCAATCGGAAAATGATTATACCAAAGTAGTGAAGATTTTACCGGGTGGCGATGCGCAGAAATCGGGCAAAGTAAATGTGAATGACCTTATTGTGGCTGTTGCGCAGGGCAAGGATGGCGAAATGGTAGATGTTGTAGGCTGGAGGTTGGATGACGTGGTAAAACTAATTAAAGGCCCGAAAGGCAGTGTAGTGCGATTGATGATTTTGCCTGCTAAGACGGGTGTAAACGGCCCGGCCCAGGAGATTACCCTGGTGCGCGACAAAATTAAATTGGAAGATCAAGCAGCCCGCAAAGAAGTAATCAACTATCAGATTAACGGACGGCAAGCAAAGTTGGGGGTAATTTCATTACCCAGCTTCTACATGGATTTCGAAGCCTATCAGAAAGGTGATCCAAACTACCGAAGCACAACGCGCGATGTAAAGCGTTTGATTGGTGAATTAAAAGCAGAGGGTGTGGAAGGCATCGTAATGGACCTTCGAAACAATGGAGGAGGGTCGCTAAACGAAGCTATTGACTTGACCGGCTTGTTTATTAAAGATGGCCCGGTAGTACAGGTACGCAACTCTGTAAATAAAATAGAAGTACACCCCGATGATGACAAAGAGATTTATTACAACGGGCCGTTGGTGGTACTTACAAACCGGTTTAGTGCCTCTGCATCCGAAATTTTTGCAGGCGCAATACAGGATTACCAACGCGGTGTGGTTGTGGGCGAATCTACCTTTGGTAAGGGTACCGTGCAAACCATCTACGATTTAAGTAAATTCATTAACGATAAAGAGCCGGTTGGCGAAGTGAAAGTAACCTTTCAAAAATACTACCGGGTAACGGGAAGTAGTACACAGCATAAAGGCGTAACACCCGATGTAACGCTGCCTACGGCCTTCGAAGCTGAACAATATGGGGAAAGTTCTAATAGCAATGCACTTCCCTGGGATGTTATCCGGCCGGCCAGTTTTCAGAAAGTGAGTGCCGTTAACGATCGGATTATTGCCGGCCTTAATAAGTCGTATCAGGAGCGTACCCGTTTTGATTCTAACCTTAAGAAGTACATTTCCGAAACCGAAGACTTAAAGAAGAATCTTAATCAAACCCGCATTTCGCTTAACGAAGTCAAGCGCAAGCAGGAAATTGCCGAAGCTGAACAAAAGAAAGCTTCTGAAAAACTGGACACCAAAGTATCGCGCGAAGGAGTGCCCTTGGACGACCTGGTGGATATGAAAGATGAATACCTGCGCGAGGGGTTGTTAATTTTAAGCGACCTGGCCGGTAAACGATTCGGCTAATTGTGTTCTTTTAAAAGCTATCTGGAAACTTTAATGGGGGTAAGCGTGTAGCCATTGTCTTTCAATAAGGCAAGTAGCCCACGCTCGCCTTCCAAATGTCCAATGCCTACAGCAATAAATGCAGAATCCTCCCGCATCATTTTTTTTATTTTAGGAAGCCATTCTTCGTTTCGCTTAAAGTAGAATTCTTCAATAAATTTTTGATTGTTATCCAGCGGGTGCAACGTGTATTCAAAAATTTCTTCCAGGTTGCCTTGGGGGTAGTCCTGCATGAGTTTTACAAACTCCTCCTTAAACTGCGGGTAGTATGTAACGCTGTTCATTAGGGCTATTACCTGTTCGTGCACCGGAAAGGTTTCGAGGGCCTCAGCTTCGCGCTCCACTTTTTCAAGGCTATAGGTTTTTAATTTGTTGGCTTTGGCAAATTTGAGTAGCTCTATATCATAAAATTTTACGCGCTCGCCCAGCGAAAGGCGGGTAATAGCAATAGAAAGCGCCAGCGGTTTTAACCGGGCATACTTTACCTCAAAACTGCTTTTGGGTACACCAAACTGTTCGGCAAACAATTTTATTACCTGGTTATATTGTTCGGGTGTAGTATAGGTAGCCAACGACTCGCCTTTAGGAAAATGCAGCACTTTGTTAAGTTCGTGCTGCGCATGGTGATCTACCTGATCTTCGATTACAAAAATTTCAGCGCGCTTGATTTTATCCTTTACTTCATTAGGGAAATAAAACTCATGCTCGCCTGTAAACTTAAGGCTTGCAAACAGATACGAAGATTGCTTTAATCCGTTACCTGAAACCTCCCATAAGATGCTGCTTTGCTGTGCGAAGCAAATAGAACAGAAGAACAGCAGGAGGCTTGTTACGTTAAACTTTTTCATCTGAACCTTTTTGCCGGTAAAATAACTGTAAATACTCCAATAATGGAAGCCGGTTTTTTTTTGAAACAACCCATGCCGGTGTGTGGTTATCGTCAGCTATTCCTTGTAAATTTCGATTTTACCACGTGCATGAGTGAAGAACTTTTAAAGGCTATTGTACAACTTTTTGCTATTGTTGCCAAAGAGCGCATTACCGATGAGGAACGAGCCAACATAAAAGATTTTTTGTCGCTGCACCTGAACCAGGAAGGCACCCGCTACTACCTTACTTTATTTGATGAGTTTTGCAAGACCAACAAGCGATTGATTGAACCCGGGTTTTCGGTGGATGCCGAAACGCTTGAGTTTGTGGACGATTGGTCGCAGATCATGCAAATAGCCAAAAAGGTTAATCAATCGCTTACCATGCAGCAGAAGGCGGTGCTTACGGTAAAGATTATTGAACTGTGTTATGCCGATGGCGACCTCTCGGAACGACAAACGAACCTGGTGTACTATATAGGCGAGGCGCTTAAAATTCCGCAGCGCGATATCAAGCAAATGCGCTTGTTTGTGCAGGGCCAGGATCTGGAAGAACTCTCTTCTAAAAACATTTTAGTAATTGACGAAGGCTCGGGCGGAGAAGACTTTAAAGGCCCACGCATCACTGCCCGCGACTTAACCGGGCTGATAGCCATTTTGCGGCTGGCGGATATTGAAACGTACCTGATTAAATACCTCGGTATTACACCGCTTTATCTTAACAGCACTCCGCTTAAGAGCCGCAAGATTGATGTGTTTGCAACCGGTAGTTCCATTCGGGGCGCTAAGATAGACCCAATCTATTATTCGGATGTGGTAAGCAAGTTTTTGCAAGAAGAGCGCGGCACCAATATTTCGTTTACAGCCGAACATATTTTCTACCACTTTAAAAGCGGCAAGGCCGGGTTACAAAACATTAATATTGCTGAAAGCGGAGGGAAGCTGATTGGCTTAATGGGTGCAAGCGGCTCCGGCAAATCTACCTTGCTCAATGTCTTAAACGGGTCGGAAAAACCTTCCGGTGGCCGAGTGTTAATAAACGGAATCGATATACACAAAGAACCGCACCGGGCCGAAGGGGTAATCGGGTTTATACCGCAAGATGACTTATTGATTGAAGACTTAACGGTATTTGAAAACCTATATTATTCCGCCCGCTTGTGTTTTGGCAACTTAAGTAAAGAAGAAATTGCCGAGCGCGTGGAGAAAGTTTTGGTAAACCTGGGGCTATCAGAAACTCGCAACCTCAAAGTTGGCTCGCCCATGCAAAAAACGATTAGTGGCGGGCAACGCAAACGCTTAAACATTGGCCTCGAATTGTTGCGCGAACCAACCATCTTGTTTGTAGATGAACCTACCTCCGGTTTGTCTTCGCGCGATTCTGAAAATATCATGGACCTGCTAAAAGAATTATCCTTGCGCGGAAAAATGATTTTCGTGGTTATCCATCAGCCCTCGTCTGACATTTTTAAAATGTTCGACACGTTGATCATACTCGATGTGGGCGGCTTTCAAATCTATTATGGCAACCCTACCGAGTCGGTTACTTATTTTCAGGACATTGTTAACGCAGCCAACAAAATACCCGGGGCGTGCCCGGAGTGTGGCAATATAAACCCAGAGCAGGTTTTTAATATTATTGAAAACCGGGTGGTAAATGAGTTTGGCCGCTTTACCCACACCCGCAAAGTTTCACCCGGGCAATGGTACCAATACTTCAAGCAGAAAATTAAGATTCCAAAAATTGTTGAAGCAAATGACCGCCTGCCCGTGGCGCAGGAAATTCCGGGCTGGCTTGCGCAATTAAAAGTATTTACCATCCGCGATGTGCTGGCCAAGCTGGCCAACAAACAATACCTGGTAGTTAACCTGGCGCTGGCCCCTGTGTTGGCAATCTTTATTGCCTACTTCGTAAAGTATTACGATGCCGTTGGCACCGAAAATCCGCACTACACATTTTACCACAATACCAATGTGCCGGTTTACTTTTTTATGAGCGTGGTAGTGGCGCTTTTTGTTGGTTTAATTGTAAGTGCCGAAGAAATTTTTCGAGACCGTAAAATTCTAAAGCGCGAGCGTTACTTAAACTTAAGCAGCAGCAGCTACCTGATTTCGAAAGTTGCCATCCTGTTTTTTATTTCGGCCATCCAGACTTTTACCTTTTTAATGTTGGGTAACTGGATTCTGGAAATTCCTTTAACCGAGCTTCGCTATTGGATGGTACTCTTTTCATGTGCCTGCTTTGCGAATATGCTGGGGTTAAATATCTCATCGGCTTTCGATTCGGCTGTTACAATTTATATTCTGATCCCGGTGTTGATTATTCCGCAATTATTGTTGAGCGGGGTGGTGATAAGCTTCGATAAGTTTAACCCCAAGGTAGGAACGCCCAACGGCATTCCACTAATGGGCGAGGTGATGGCTTCGCGCTGGGCCTTCGAAGCGTTAATGGTAACTCAATTCAAAGACAACCCGCTGGAAGAAAAGTTTTATGCCTATGATAAGCAGGCGGCCGAAGCCGAATTTAAGCGCGTGTTCTACATACCGGCATTGGAAAGCCGGCTGGCAGTGTTAAGCAACAATCGAACCCGGTGGCGTGATCGTACCGAAACGAACCCCGCCAAAAAGGCGTTGGCACTGCTGCGCACCGAGTTAGGTGCGGAGGTGGCGTTGATTGGTACCAACCGGTTTACTGAACTTGAGCGGCTTGAGATTGGTAAGTTTGATTCGATCGTGTACCATAAGGTTGATACATTCCTGCGCACCTTGAAAAGTTTCTATGGCATTAAACTCCGCAAGGCCAATTACAAGCGCGACTCAATTAAGAACCTGCTGGCAAACTCTGAAGCCGGAGACTTGTATAACGAATTGCGCCAACGGTATATGAACGAAGCCGTAGCGGAAATGGTAGAAAATACAAACGACCCCAATCGGATAATTGAATGGAAGGGCGAGTTGGTACAACGCTACTATCCGATTTATAATGACCATCCGCGGCCGCGGCATTATTTCGACTTTACTGCCAATTTCTATGTGCCCGCAAAACACTTTATGGGCCACATGTTCGATACCCTGTACTTTAACATTCTCATTATCTGGTTTTTTACAGTGGTGCTTTACATTGCGCTCTATTACGAGCTATTAAAGAAGGCCATTCACAGCTTTGAACGCTATAGAAAATACCGCAAGGCAAAGCCATTTTAGTGCATCTTTTTTAATTTTGGACTTTAGATTCAACAACTTAATCAAACTATGAAGACACAACTTTTTACACTTGCTGCCATGTTGCTGCTAACAGTTGCATGTAGCAAAAAAGAAGAAGCCACCCATGCCGATGCCAACGAGTGGCCTCAACTGGATTCGTTTCACATGATTATGGCCGAGGCCTTTCACCCGTTTAAAGATTCGGCCAACCTGCAACCGGCAAAAGCCTTAGCGGCCGAAATGGCAACCGAAGCCGAAACCTGGGCCGCAGCCGAACTGCCGGAGAAAGTGAACACCGAACATGTAAAAGGTCTTTTGGCCCAACTAAAATCAGATACCCGTAACTTTGCCGATAAAATTGCAGCGGGCGCTGCTGACGAAGAGATAAGCAGCGATTTAACTGCCTTGCACGATAGCTTTCACAGCATAATGGAAGCCTGGCACAAAGGCCCCAGTGGCGGACATCAGCATCAACATTAAAAAAAAACTAAAAAGGCTATCTGAAAAGGTAGCCTTTCTCTTGCAGATGTTACGAATTGCCTGGTCGCCAGCGTATGTGTTGCCCTTGCCCCCCAATCATCGCTTTCCGATGAGCAAGTACGAAGTATTGCCCGAACAACTCGTACACGAAGGCACAGTTACCCACGAAAACTTTTTTGCACCCGACCCACTGCCGGAGGAATGGATTTTGAAAACGCACACGGCAGATTATTGGCACAAACTCAGCCAACTGGCGCTAACACCACAAGAGGTTAGGCGCACAGGCTTTCCGCTTACGCGCGAACTGGTTGCCCGCGAAATCCGGATTGCAAACGGCACGCTGCAGTGTACACGGTTTGCTTTGCAACAAGGGGTGGCCATGAACATTGCCGGTGGTACACACCATGCATTTACCAACAAAGGCGAAGGCTTTTGTTTACTTAACGACCAGGCCATAGCAGCCAACTACCTGTTGAACGAGAACCTGGCCGCCAAAATTTTAATTGTTGATCTGGATGTGCACCAGGGCAATGGCACTGCGCAGATTTTCTGCAGCGAGCCACGCGTGTTTACCTTCAGCATGCATGGCGCCAATAATTACCCACTCATCAAAGAGCAATCGGGGCTGGATATTGGCCTGAAAGATTTTACCACCAACGACTTCTACTTAAAAACGCTTGAGATAAACCTGAAGCATTTGCTTGACCAGGTTGAACCCGATTTTATTTTTTATCAGGCTGGCGTTGATATTCTGGACACGGATAAGCTGGGTAGGTTGAGTATAACCCGCGAAGGCTGCAAGCAACGCGACCGGCTTGTACTCGAAATCGCTAAGCGCAATAAGGTTCCACTGGTGGTGTGTATGGGGGGCGGCTACTCGCCCGACTTCAAAGATATTATTGAAGCGCACGCCAATACCTACCGGCTTGCACAGGAGATTTTCTTTTAACCGGTAGTTTTATCCTGTTCAATTTGAATTAACTTACCCTGAACTTTACGTTCGCATGTCATCAACCGCACTCACAAAAGAAGACAAGAGCACACTTTGGTCCGTTATCACCGCATCCTCAGTCGGAACCTTAATTGAATGGTATGACTTCTATATTTTCGGAAGCCTGGCTACTATTTTAGCACAGCAGTTCTTTCCGCAAAGCAATCCTACCGCGGCATTCCTTTCAACCCTGGCTACCTTTGCCGCAGGCTTTATTGTTCGTCCGTTTGGGGCCCTTGTTTTTGGCCGGTTGGGCGATTTAGTAGGGCGCAAGTACACCTTTATGGTAACGCTTGTCTTAATGGGCGGCTCTACCTTTGCCATTGGGCTCATACCCGGGTATCAAACTATTGGCATTGCTGCACCTATACTGGTTTTAATCCTTCGCCTGCTGCAGGGCCTGGCCTTGGGTGGTGAGTATGGTGGTGCTGCTACCTACGTGGCCGAACATGCGCCCGCCAACCGCAGAGGGTACTATACCAGTTTTATCCAGACAACCGCAACCCTCGGGCTGTTTGTTTCTATTGGTGTAATTCTGGCCATCAGGCATTGGGTAGGCGTAGAGCAATTTGCCGTGTGGGGTTGGCGCGTTCCTTTTTTACTTTCGGCCTTGTTAGTGGCTGTATCGGTTTACATCCGGTTGCGCATGCAAGAGTCGCCTCTCTTTAAGAAAATTAAAGCCGAGGGCAAAATCTCAAAGAACCCGTTGAAGGAAAGTTTTGCAAAAAAAGAAAACCTGATCTTGGTTATAATAGCCTTGTTCGGAGCTACAGCCGGCCAGGGCGTTGTGTGGTACACGGGGCAATTTTATGCCATGACCTTCATTGAAAAAATCTGCCAGGTGGAGTTTGTACAAACCCGCGACATTATTGCTATTGCATTACTGATCGGCACTCCCTTCTTCATTGTATTTGGCGGCTGGAGCGACCGGATAGGACGTAAGTACCTCATGCTGGGTGGCATGTTGCTGGCTGTTGTGTTCTACCGCCCCATTTACCGAACCATGTATTCCATTGCGGATGTAAAATCAAAAGTTGAAATTGAAAATGCAAAGACCCATACCCGCAGCAGCACAGTTAATGCCCCGGGCGACACCACGCTAACACATCGCACCACGCGCATGTTTGCCGACAATACCATTCAAAATGAAGTCCGGATTACTAAAAGCAACCATGCAAACGAGGTAAGAACAGAAACCATTTTATCCAATCGCGACTTCTGGATAATGGTGGCCCTGGTATTGGTGCAGGTAATACTTGTTACTATGGTGTATGGGCCCATCGCGGCATTTCTGGTAGAATTATTCCCCACACGCATCCGCTATACGTCTATGTCGTTGCCCTACCATATCGGTAATGGAATTTTTGGGGGTCTTACCCCCTTTATTGCTACTTGGCTGTTTGAACAAAGTAAAAACAGTGCGGGCGTGGGCGATCCGGTTGCCGGACTGTGGTATCCCATTGTGGTAGCAGCCGTTTGTTTTATAATCGGCATGTTCTTCCTCAGCAATAAAAAACATGCCGATGTAATGGAGTAATGGCAAAGAAGTCGCAATGGACGTTGGTTGGTAAGCGCAAGTTGGAGTTATCCAACCTGGAAAAAATTTTGTTTCCGGAAGATGGCGTTACCAAAGCCGAGATAATCGAATACTATTTAAAGATTGCACCCACGTTGTTGCAACATGTAAAGGGGCGGGCGCTTACGCTGATTCGGTTTCCGGATGGAATTCATGGAGAAAGTTTTTACCAGAAAAACCGGCCTGAGTGGGCCCCGGATTGGCTGGAGTTTGTAAAGCTCGGCAAAGAAGAAAAGAAAGATTACATCATCGCCACCGAGCCCGCATCATTAGTGTGGCTGGCCAACCTTGCCTCGTTAGAGTTGCATCAACTACACAGTCGCAAGCCCGATTTTGAACACCCGGATTATATGGTGTTTGATCTCGACCCGCCCGAAGGATATGACTTTCCAAAAATTGCGATGCTGGCGCAAGTTCTCAGAGCGTATATCGAATCCTTCGGCTACACCTGCTTTGTAAAAACCACCGGGGGCAAAGGCATCCACATTTGTTGTCCCCTCGAACCGCGCTGGGATTTTCACACCGTGTTTGAAGCAGCGCAAACTATCGCGTTGCCGTTTACCGAAAGATTTCCAAAAGAGACAACGCTGCACATTAAAAAGGAAGCCCGCAAGGGCCGGGTGTTGATTGATATTTTCCGGATTCGCTCCGGCCAGAGTATTGTTTCGCCCTACAGCTTGCGTGGCCGTGTGGGCGCACCGGTTTCCATGCCCCTTACGTGGGATGAACTTGCACAGCTAAAGTCTCCGCTTGAGTTTAACATCAACAATGCGGTAGATAGAGTGGTGCAGCATGGCGATGCCTGGGAGGGTATGGACGCATTTGCTGTGGAGATTCACACTCACCGAAAGGCAAAAGTGGTAAAAGAAAAAAAGTTGCCGCTCAATCCCAAGCATAAAACCCCGGAGCAACTGGAATCGTACGAGAAGAAGCGCGACTTCAAAAAAACTCCCGAGCCCGAAGCCCGCATTATAGAAGGCAGCGGAACCAGCTTTGTTATTCACCGCCATCACGCCACCCATCTTCATTATGATTTGCGCCTGGAACAAGACGGAGTGTTAAGGTCGTGGGCGGTGCCGCGCGGCATGCCGCCCCATCCGGGCATAAAACGGTTGGCGGTGCAAACCGAAGACCACCCCATGAAGTACCTGACTTTTGATGGGGTAATCCCGAAAGGCCAATATGGGGCGGGAGAGATGTGGATTTATGCGTTGGGTAAATACCAGATCACCAAAGACAAGAAAGACGGATTTTATTTTCGGTTGAGTAGCAAAGAAATAAACGGTGAATACCGGATTTATAAAATCAAAGCTAAAGAATGGTTGCTGGAACGTGTAGATACACCGCAGGTAAATTATCTGCAAGATATAATCGAGCCCATGCTTTCCGGTTCGGCCGATAAGCCACCAGTGGGCGATGCCTATCTGCACGAGATTAAGTGGGACGGTATCCGCGCGCTGATTGCCGTGGAAGATGGCCAGGTAAGAATCCGTACCCGGAACCACAACGATGTTACCAATCAATTTCCGGAGCTTACCGTTGCAGATAAGTCGTTTCGGGCTACCTGCGGTTTGTTCGATGCCGAAATTGTTTGCCTTGATAAAACGGGCAAAGCTGATTTTAAAAAAGTAATTCATAGGCTGATGAGCACGGGCGAAACGGCTGTTCAAAAAGGAGTAAAGAGCAGCCCGGTGCATTGCTATGTGTTCGATTGCCTGTACATGGACGGCCGGAATCTGATTAATGAGCCGCTTGAGAAAAGGCGGGAATGGTTGAAAGATGCCATTAAGCCAGACACCCCGTATCGGATAAGCGAAGCCGTGGAAGATGGCCAGGCGCTGTTCGAAGCAGCCCGCGCGTTTGCGTTGGAAGGAATAATTTCAAAAGATAAAACGGGCAAATATTTTCCGGGCAAGCGATCGGACTACTGGTTGAAGGTAAAGGTGCGCAGTACGCGCGAGTGTGTTATTCTCGGGTATAATCCCGGCAAGGGCGATCGCAGTGTTACCTTTGGTGGCTTGCACATTGCCGAGCGCGATGGCAGTAATTTTATTTATCGGGGCAAAGTGGGTACCGGGTTTGATGATGCGATGATTAAGGAAATTTTTAAACAATTGAAGTCGCTTAAAGAAATTAAGAAGCCCATTCCCGATAAGGTAATGGATGAGAAAATAAGCATTTGGGTAGAGCCGAAGCTGGTAGCGGAAATAAGCTTTTCGATGATTACAAAAGATGCGCAGTTTCGGGAGCCGGTGTTTGTGCGGCTGCGGCCGGATATGAGTTGATGGTGAAGGATTTTCTACAAACGAAAAAGATAGGAGCTTAAAAGTTTCTTGTAACTTGGTGCGTTTATAGCACAGCAATTTTTACTTCGCATCTATGACCGACCCTGCGCTCTATCTGAAAAATCTCTGGTACCTGGCCTTTCACAGCTCATTTTTAAAGCCGGGTAAATTAGTAGGCAAGCAGATTTGTGGAGAAAAGATTGTGTTCGGTCGCGACAAGCAAGGCAAGCCGTTTGCGTTGCGCGATAACTGTGCCCACCGGGGCGTTCCCTTGTCAACCGGATGGTTTAAAGAGTGTACGATTCAATGCTGTTACCATGGCTGGAAGTTTGACACCACCGGCACCTGCGTGGAGATACCCGCACTGCCACCCGATTCGACCATCGACATAAACAAAATAAAGGTATTTCAATACCCGTGCGAAGAAGTGAATGGCACCGTGTGGGTTTACATTCCAGAAAAGAAGTTGCCCAACCTGGTTCCGAAAGAAGGCCCACCCAACCTTGTGTTGGAGGCAGGAAAGAAATTTCTGCATGTAGAAACAGTAACCATGCCGGCCGACATTGATCACTCCGTTATCGGGTTGATTGATCCATCGCATGTTACGTTTGTCCACCAGTCGTGGTATTGGCGCTCGGCTAAAAAATTAAAAATAAAGGAGAAGCAGTTTGAGCCCACCGCCAAGGGCTTTAAAATGATTCGGCATGCGCCTTCCACCAACTCCAAGGGCTACAGCGTATTGAAAGGCGGTACTTCTACCGAAATCACTTTTGAGATTCCGGGCATCCGCACAGAACATATTTTGGTAGGCGAAAAGCACCAGATCGTTTCCATTACCGCGCTTACACCGCTTAATGAAAATCAAACAGAGCTTACCCACATTTTTTATAGTTCGCTGCCGGCAACCAGGTGGCTGTGGTGGCCCCTGAAGCGATTGGGTAAACAATTTATCGGGCAGGATTTAGGAGTGTTTAACAAATTGAGTGAAGGACTGAAGTCGAAACCCACCCTGATGTTAATTGGCGAACCTGACATGCAGGCCCGTTGGTATTATGAGATTAAGCGACTATGGGCTCTGGCGCAACAGAACAATCAGCCTTTTGAAAACCCGATACAACCCCAGACGTTGCATTGGGTTACCTAGTTTTTTGTGTTACCATGAGTCATCCGCCCGTTACATTCGAACTTCATGCGCAGTACCTGTTGGTGATAGGGCATGGCGTGCGCGATTCGCTCGCCAACATGGTGGACTCCGCCAACCTAATTTATAAAAAGGCTAAGGAAACCAACAGCCGTAAAATGCTTGTCGATTTTCGCAAACTGGAGATACACGTGCGTATAACGGAAGCATTTAACATTGTTAAAACCTACGAACACAGTTTGCCGGAATTGCGTACCATCGTGGTTGCTGCGGTTTTTGAACCACGCCATCGCGACTTTGCCAGGTACTGGCACGAAGTGAGCGCCCAACGCGGGTTTACGATTGAAGTTTTTGAAGATATAAACGAGGCGAGAACCTGGCTGTTGGCACAGGAGTAGGTTTGTACAGAGGCGGTGAAAATCTAATGCGGCTGTTACTCTATCGTAGCACGTGGGTTTGTACGGCTATGTCTTGTTTACACATTAATTCGTGTAAACCTATTTCAGGACGAGACAAAGTAATGAGTCCGGCATAGGGTTTACACTCGGTGCCGGATTTTGCCATTACTTTTTCTGATTTATGCCTTTTAAAACCTGCCCCGCATTAGCGGGGCTATATAACAGCGGCCTCCTTTCCTTTATTCTTCTGCCAATAGTTCACCCACCGCTTCTTGATTGTACCGCTTAGTTGATGGGCTTTAGCTGGCTTAAGATTATCAATACTTCCATGAGGTCGCAGATGATTGTAGGTACTACAAGCAATCGCCACTTCCCGTTGAGCGGTTTCAAAATCGGGAAACACTTCTTCAAGAAATTCCTGTTTAAGAATACCGTTTACTCTTTCGGCCAAGGCATTCTCGAGTGGGTCACCTTTTTCAGTCATGCTGATTTTGACTTCGTGGTATTGCAATGGCAATATCAATGATGGCATTGAGCAACTTGTTGTGCAGTTTGGCTTTACGGAGCTCCTCTTGTAATTGCTTCACATCCGTGGGCAATTCTTCTTTAGGAAGCTCATCGGTCGGTTTGATTGTGGGTTTGACTTTTCTCACTGGTTTTCCTTGAAATCTGGTTACCCAATGGTGGATGGCTCTGAAGTCCACTCCATGCTTGGCCCCCAATTTACGATAGGTGGTACCACCTAACAAGTATTCTGCTATAATAGCCTCTTGTTCTTGAATGGTTTTTTCTGTCTTTCTCATTCTGTTTACACGTTAATTCGTGTAAACCTATTTCAGGACGAGACAAATTTTAGTCGACCGAATTTGTCGGCTTACACGTCTCTGTCCACGGAGCCGCCCAATTGTTGCCAACGTTTGTGTTTATGCAGTGCGGGGAATAGGAGGGCTTAAAAATGAAGCGAAGCGGAATGTTAAGCCTGACCAGTTGCGACCTGTCCACCGTGATAAATGTAACTAATGAAACCGAGACTCAATAATTACTCTGAACCCGGCCATAGCGCAAACATTGTGTTGTGTGTAGTACCCGCCAAACTCCGAACTGAGCACTCTTGCAATAGCTTTGGATTTGGTGTCGGCAGGTGTGGCTATTGCAAGTGTGCGGTTTTTGTAACCTACTTTTTTATTGTTTTTTTTCTGAACGTTTCTTCTAGTCCACCTAAATTCATAACAGGAAGAATTATCGGCTTTATGTTAGCCTGAAACGTGAGTGTACTAACAAATGCCCTTAGGTAAGGGAATACAATAGCAATGCTGTTTTTGTAAAAGTAGTCCGGTATTTCCTCAAGTGGAACCTTATCGATAAACCTAAAGTCACTGATAACTTCAGCGGTAATTACATCTTGCTCCAACCCGCCTTGGACAAAAGTTCTGAAGTCAAACTTCAATTGAAAGATGCCTGTACTTTCGTTATAAACTCCAGAAGGTTCAAAGGCCAATGTAAATGAGTCAATTTTAGGGTCGCTTGGTTCCTCAAACGTAAACTTCTTTACCTGATAACCTTCAAACGTAAATGCTGCTTTCTTGACTTCGCTCATAATTATGCTACTATATTAGGCAAAAAAAAGACCCCGAAAAATTCGGGGTCAGTTTTTCAAGATTTTCAATCTTTGATATTCGGCAAGGATACCGTTTTGCGGAATAGTACCAACAATAGTAGTCTATATACTCAAAAGCGTTCGGCCCTTGAGGGGTAGTTTTTTCAATCTCAGCCCACTCGTTTTTTAGCGTTTCTAAGTCCGTGGTTTTCAAGTGGTTTTTCAATTCATCAATCCAATTCATCTGCTCTTTTCTTAAATATACTGGTAATCTACGTAATTATCGGGGTACACGACCCTATAATTTGTCAAGGATAGGGCCTTTTTTTCAATTAGACAAACCTGAACCGGTGGCTTGATGTCAAAAAAGGCCTTATTGCCCACTCTGTACCTCATGGTTACAACGACATAACTGTTCTCCGAGTTGCGCATTATGCTCTCCATAGCCAAGGCACGAATTGCCTTGTAGGGGAAACTTGTTTTCTTTTTTATATATGTTAAAACTTGAGGAACTAAAAGTCTGTCCATAGTGCTAAGCTTGCTTTTTACGATTTGGTTACAGGCTTCCATGAACTCCATCCGATGAGTCCCATTGCCATGAAGGTCAAAACAGGTATTGTCGATGTCGCCAAATGCTTGGCATATTATGTATTCACCCCCATAAACAGTTTTTCCCCACCAATGACCTAATTCGATGTGGGTATCCCAAAAATAGTACCCTGTCCCGAGCCAAGCAGTCGCGGCTCTTGCTATAAATGGTCCCTTTTCTTCTACTTCCTCTGGATTATTTCTGTCCTCTAAAGTTTGGAATAGGGTAATCTTCATTCAAATGCCATTTTGTTGGATTCAATTTATCTAATTTTCTCAAATGTCAAATCTTTTCAAATGCTATAAAGCTGTCGGCTTGGAGTCGCGGGTGGGAGAGGCAGGCTCTTTTGCATTTGCTTTGGATTGAGTGTGGGACGTGCGGCTAATGCAAATGTGCCTGACTGTGCGAATGAAACTGTAAACTGTCGGGCGGGTATTACACACAACGTCTGTGCATATTCAGTTTGGCGGATAGGAGCGCTTGTTAAGGCCGTTAGGCCGACAAGCGCGACCAGTTGTAAATTGTCCACCGTGACAAATGTAAATAATGAAACCGGAACTTAATGAGGACACCGAACCCGCCAAATTGAATATGCACATTGTTGCCGCCTGTGCGCGTCCACCGTTACTTAATTTGGACTTGCCTCAAGTCCACCGTTAGTATATTGACGCGAACAGGCTCCACTAAAACACAATGTTAATTTGAAGTCGGTCATTTGTCGGCTTGGTTGAATGGTAAATTTTGTGTCGGATATTTTTGCACTATAGTCCCGCGAGCCGAATGAGCTGAAATCTTGTCCGCATGTTGCAACTTGTCCGCGAAGGAAAATTAAAGGATGCTTGTTACTATGTAGATGATTCCAGAAAAAGCCAGTAAAATGGCCCAGAGTAAAAGTTCGCCTTTAAGTCCCGCTTTAAAACCTCTAATTAATCTTTCTATCATAAATTAAATATACGAATTTTTCAAGATTGGGTTTGCCTTTGTCCCGAGTCTACGATGTCGATTAGGGTGTCACTAAGCTGTCCTGCACTTGTTTTTGTATTCAAGTCCACCGTTATTTTCTTGTCCAGTGTTTTTTGTCGGAGCGCATTGGCGCTAACGTTCGTGTTTGCGGTCGGGCGGGGCATTAAGCAACGTAAACGTCACCCGTTGCCGGCCACAAACTAAAGATACAAAAACTTTAATTTAACCCGCATGCCCCGCCTTACGCAAACACAGTGTTGTAGGCTGGGCGGTTTCGTCCGACCGATAAATCACTCAAGTCACAGTCATGAGTCGAGTCGTCATAGAAACTTCGGTCGTGGTTTAACCCAATCAGCGGTCGGCAACCGAAACCGCATAGTCCAGCGAAATTCAAATTTAAACTTGCAAGTCGGGCGGAGTCGAGGCGTCCTACGTTGCCCGGAAGTAGGGCGTGTCGTTAAACCAAAAGTCAGCGGCAGCGCACAATCATCGCGTCAAAAAAAAGTCGCGCTCAGCGCGACCATATTTTTTCTCAATCGTCCTTTGATAATCTTCAACAACTCATTCTTATCAACACGAGTTAACGTCAATCGAAGGCGCAGAAACCCGAGCCGTATCAATTACACTAACACTTTAATTGAAAGTCCACCGCCTTGCCTACAACGTCTGTGTTTATGCAGTGCGGGGAATAGGAGGGCTTAAAAATGGAGCGCAGCGGAATGTTAAGACCGACTTGCTCCGAACTGTCCCCCGTGACCGAACTACATTGTGAAACATAAACTTTAATTTAACACCAAACCCCCGCATTGCATAAACATTTTGTTGTGGGCTGCCAACCCTACTCCTCACTTATTTCTCCGTCTTGGTCAACTCGCAAAGTCAGCCATTCATAACTACCTCTGTCAACTGCAGTGTTGAGGCTGTTTTGTACTTTTAAAAATTCTCCTTGTTTATCGTCTTTGTCCAGTAGCAATAAGTTTTTTATAGTGCGGTCGCCAAAATTGTTATTCATTCCATTGAACACTACAAAGTCCACCGGGTGAAAAATTACTTTGGCATCATTTGGATTCAATCTCAAAGGCCTGAAAATTGGGTCAATTTTTTTAATCAGTTTGTCGGCCTCACGTCTGCCTTTTTCTCTTTCCGCTTCTCTTGCCCGTTCAATTTTCTCAGATAACTTCTCCTCTAAAATTTCGAGCCTTTCAATTTCATTTTCCAATTTCTCTTTCCAGTCTGTCCCCGGCCTTTTCTTTTGATACAATTTGCAGTCGCTTACCCTAAAAATTTCTTCACAGTCCGGACAGACACCGAAAATTAGTCGGAGAGACGAATAGAATTCGAGTACTTCTTTTTTCAAGGTCTAATATTTTTTGAATTCGATTTTCTTATTGTCAATCAATCTTTTTATTTCCCTTTGTCTCTTATTTAATCGAGCCGCACCTGTCTTGATGTCCACGAAGAAAATTTTATCAATCTCTCCTTTGCTTGTAAGTCCCTCAAAAATTATATAGTCAATTGGGTCGAATAGTGAACGGCAGTCGTTGTGGTTAAATCTAAAGTTTTTCATTGTCGGTGCGATTCTCTCCATGATGAACCCAATATTTATTGACCTTGCACCAACTCCAGATTTTGTTGCTCCTTTGTCCCGCAGCTCCTTTAATTCATTTTTTCTTTCTCTAATGAATTCCAATTGTCCCTGATAAATCTCAAGGGCTTTTTCCGAAAAGTTGTCGTTGTCAAATAGTCCAGTCCTCTTAAGAGAAATCTCTGACCCGCAACAAGGGCAGTCCGCATAGAAATTTCCATTCTGAAGTGTGTCGATTATCTCCTTATGCTTATTTCTTTTCATGTCCTAAGTTCGAAGTCGGAAATTGTCGAGGGTTGGTTGCCCACAACGGCCCGTGTTTATGGCGGCACTGGCAACGCAAGTTAAATGAAATGACTTGCGTTGAAAACGTTGGGTTGAAACTTTAATCACTCATCTGTCCCCGGAGCCGCCAGTGCTGACATAAACACATTGTTGGCTGCCGTTTTTTAATACCGCTCTACTTTTACGGTGTCCCCATTTTTTGAAAACTCGATCCAGGTGCCAACTCTTTCTCCAAGTTTATATTTCCTAATATCCCAGAGTTGTCCGTTGTCAAAAAAACTGCGAGACTCTCCGTCAAGCTTTCCGTCTTTGTGATATGCGATTTGACTAGCTTGTCCGTTTGAATAATAGATTTTAAAAAGTCCCTGTTGTAATCCTGAACTGTCACTAAACATTTCTTCATTAATTTGTCCGTTCGAGTGATACCAAATAGTAGAATCAATTTCCTTTCCTTTCAAATAGGTTCTTTTGATATATAATTGTCCGCTTGGGTAATAGATGAGTTGGCGTCCATGAAGTGTGTCATTTAAGTAACTCTCTTCACTTTCAAGTTGCCCATTCTTATAAGTAGTTGTCCACTTACCGTTTTTCTTTCCTTTAATCAATTGTCCAGTAGGATCGTTCTTCTCCCATTCTTTGGAACCCTGCTCTCTTTTAAATTCAGCGATTAATTGTCCACGGTTGACATAAATAAGTCCAACAACTACACTTATCACAGTTATGACTGTTACTTTAAATTTTGTCTTTTTGTCCATTGATGTTATGTCGGGAAAAAATGGCAGCCAACGTGAGTGCATATTCAGTTTGGCGGATTAGGAGCCTTGTTAAGGCCGTGAGGCCGACAAGGCGACCAAGTTGAAATCTGTCCCACGTGACCAAAGATAATAATGAAACCGAAACTTTATGAGGACACCGAGCCCGCCAAATTGAATATGCACATTGTTGCCGGCTGTTGGGTTTCGTCCGTTAATGTCAGTCGTTCCGTTGATTTTAGTCGGCCGTTTTGATTTAAGTCCGCGTGTTGTCGGCTGTCACGAAACCCAACTCCTTATTCTTTGATTTGATTTTCTATCTCAACGAAGGCGCTCTTGTCCCGTATCTCCTTTATTTCAATTATTTCAAACTTGGACTTGTCGAGTTTCTCGTCACCGGTGACTTTTAAGTAGTCGTTAATTACTTTTTTGTCGATGAGTATTTTTCCGTTTCCTGCCCAATGTCGGTCTTCTCCATTTTTCTTAACACCGGAAATCCAATACGCGTCACCTGTCTCAATGTCGTAAAAGTTGGAACCGACTCCACGACTCTTTTTAAATGCCTTGTTGTTAAAATAAACTGTCGTCATTGTCCGGGAGAACGTCACGAGTCCAATCCATGCTGGTCCGTTGTCCGAGTAACCAGATTTTAACTCGATGTACATTAGTCTTGTTTCCATTACTCAAAAGTCATTTTGTATTTGTCGGTCGAATGTTATCGGCTTGGTCTAATCTGTTCACGGAGCCAACCCAATTGCCGGCAACGTTCGTGTTTGCGGTCGGGCGGGGCATTAAGCAACGTAAACGTCACCCGTTGCCGGCCACAAACTAAAGATACAAAAACTTTAATTTAACCCGCATGCCCCGCCTGACGCAAACACAGTGTTGTAGGCTGGGCGGTTTCGTCCGACCGATAAATCACTCAAGTCACAGTCATGAGTCGAGTCGTCATAGAAACTTCGGTCGTGGTTTAACCCAATCAGCGGTCGGCAACCGAAACCGCATAGTCCAGCGAAATTCAAATTTAAACTTGCAAGTCGGGCGGAGTCGAGGCGTCCTACGTTGCCCGGAAGTAGGGCGTGTCGTTAAACCAAAAGTCAGCGGCAGCGCACAATCATCGCGTCAAAAAAAAGTCGCGCTCAGCGCGACCATATTTTTTCTCAATCGTCCTTTGATAATCTTCAACAACTCATTCTTATCAACACGAGTTAACGTCAATCGAAGGCGCAGAAACCCGAGCCGTATCAATTACACTAACACTTTAATTGAAAGTCCACCGCCTTGCCTACAACGTTTGTGTTTATGCAGTGTGGGGAATAGGAGGCTTTAAAAATGGAGCGTAGCGGAATGTTAAAGCCGACCTGCTCCGAACTGTCCCCCGGGACCAAACTAAAATTTGAAACATACACTTTAATTTAACACCAAACCCCCACATTGCATAAACATTTTGTTAGCGCCTGTGCCCTTCTTCCCGTCATTTGTTAATTTTCTTCGTCTTTATTGTCCATTTGTCCACCGAATTGTTTTGTGAAACTCAAGTCGCGGGCGGGGCAACCGTTACACATCACTTACGGTTTACTCTAATTTCTAGCCACTTTGTCCCCGTGGTGCGCGGGACGGCACTCTTGCCAAAGCTTTGGATTGCGTTGGGTTTGCGGGGCTTTGGCATGTGTGCCGTTGAGTAGGCTATATTTCTTTGAGGTAATGTGAAATTGCATTGTTCATATTATATTGTCCTGTTACTAACCTGCATTCCGTGAAGTCATACTGTCCAGAGCGGTCAAAGAGCATTTTGATTAGCTTTTTTTTGATACTTTTTACATCCAGATGTTTTGGGTTTGATTCTTTAAAGTTGGCTGTTTCTTATCATCAGTCCTCTCAGTATCATAAGGCACTTCCTATTTTTATATCACTATCTAAAAAGTTTCAGCTAAAAGATGACATTTCAAGCTATGCGCTTTGCCAACTTAAAATTGCTGATATTATTAGGAATTATGGAGGTGTCAATCTCGCACTTGAACTTCTTAACAAGAACGAAAAATTAATTGAGGTTCGTCTGGAAAAGTCAAGTGTAGAACTAGCACAAAATTATGTAGCTAAAGCCGAGGCTCTATACTCTGCAAACAAACTGACCGAATTCAAAGCGGCAATTTTCAAATCCATAGCAATAAAAACAGAGTTAAACCTATCGGAAAAATATTTTGCTGAGGATTATTTTCACTTAGCTCGATATTATAAAGAAATGCCGAATCAAAACGATAGTTGCTATTTCTGGATACAAAAATCATTACGACTTGCTAAGGATGATAAATCTCTCTCAAGTTATATACTACCTAAAATTTATAATTTGATTGGATATTATTACCACCCAGCATCTATCTCTTATTTTGGAAATAAAAAGGATTCTTTGATGCATCACTTTGACTTATCGAGAAAATATTATGACTCTGCTTCAATAGCTTTAAAAAAGCAGATAGTCCCCGATAAGTTAATGGCAAGTAGAATTTATCATAACTTAGGTAATTCCTACTCGAACGAAGCTGGTGTTGAGAATAAGATGGAGTTACTCCATCTTGCTTTAATCTACTATCGAAGAAGTCAAAGTTTGTATGAGAAACTTGGCTCTCCAACCGAAATGGCTCTTAAAGACTGGGTAATTGGACGGGCTTATGAAAGGTTAAAACAATATGATTCTGCAATCGTCCAATTTCAAAAGGGTATTGCTCGATTGATTCCTGGATTTGAAGGGCACAGTATGAATGATTTACCCCTTTTGCAACCTACTCTTAATGATTCACGCTTTATTTCTCTATTGAGTATCAAGGCTAATAACCTTCTTCATATATACAAGCAAAATCAAGATTCTAGTGCTTTATTACTAGCCTATAAACATTACGTATTCTTATTGAAATTTAATCAATATCTACTTTCTAAATCAGTCCAAGAACAAGAGTTAACATATTGGAACTATCTGCACGGCTCAAATGCTTATCAATTATTAATAAGCACCGCTTATGAATTATTCACAAGAACAAATGATAAAGACTATATAGCCAATGCCTATGGATTAATTGCTTCCGCGAAATATGCTTGGCTAAATAGAAACGATATAGAGCCGAATTTCAGCAATTCAATTAATACATCAGTTTTAAAGGAAGAAATTAAGCTTGTTAAAATTAACATTTTACAAAAAGTAAAAGGTATCGATAGTGTCAGCCTACAGTCTGTTCTTCCTTCTATACCGGAGCAAATGGAGAAAGCCTCGTTAAGTAATTTAAGTTTGGCAAGTCGGATTTTGGATACACTTTCTGTGAGAAGTCTACAAAATGAACTAGAACAAAAAAATGAAGTGTTAATTGATTACTACGTTTGGGGTAATGAATTGTACTCTTTAATTATTACCGCTAACGGTTTTGAAGCAGTTAAACAAAATTTGCCAAATGATTTTAACGCTTCGATTTGGAAGCTTATAAATCCGTTATCGCTGAACAAACCAAATCAATACGCACGCTCGGCACATAGTATTTATTTACAAACACTAGATTCACTTTTGTTACTTATTCCAAAAACTACAAAAAGAATTGTTGTATGTCCTGATGGAAATTTACAAAATATCCCGTGGGATGCTCTGGTCAGTGATACGTTGCACAATGATTCTTTTAAGAGTCTTAATTATCTGCTTAATCATTATGCAATCCGAACAGTTATTACCCCAAAACATTTACTTAGAAGAAACAAAAAATGCAAAGGTTATCTTGGTGTTAGCTCAAATTTTAATCAGTCAATAAGGTTTTCTCAAATACCATTCTCAAATGACTTAGTGAAAACTAAAGCAAAAGAATTCGATGGAAGGGTATTGAAGAAGCTTTCTGAGATGCCAAGTGAACCATTCGAAATTAAAGTATTTCATATAGCTGCTCACGTAGTAAATGATTCTATTAGACCATATCGTTCATCTATATTTATTAATGATAACGATAGTATTACGGTAGAAGCGCTTTCCAATTCTAGAATTAGGCCACAGCTTGCCATTTTAAATGGCTGTCAAACGGGAAGCGGAACCTATTACCAGTCTGAAGGTACAATTAGCTTTGCTCGCTCACTCTATAGCCTTGGGGCAGAAAGTGTTTTGATGACTTTGTGGAGTGTTGATGATAAAGCCACTGCGGAAGTACTTAAGTTGTTTTATCATGAAATGGAAAGTGGAAATGATTTGGATGATGCGTTGAGAAACGCAAAAATGTCTTTTCTTAATAGAGAAGGAAATTCCGAAATGACTAATCCTTATTATTGGGCAGGCTTGCAACTTAGCGGAAAGGCAGAGCCTATAGTCAAAACAAAATATTTATCGGTGGTTTTCCTAGTCATTGTTTTTACTCTGCTTGCAATAGTTTTGATATACTGGTTAAAATCTAAGAAATGGGGCACTTTATTTAATAGCATCTAAGGCTGCTTTCGATTCTGTTTGTAACATTTCATCATTAGAATTAATAATGCCGTTAAGTAATTCTCTCGCTTTTATTTTATCACCATTCAGCCAATACGCAATGGCTAATCTATAATTTGCTTTTATGCTAAATTCACTTGTACCGTCAATGTAAATCCACTTTTTTATAGCTGATTCTGTTTGTGAGGTTCTGAAGTCGCAAATACCTGAGAAATACAAAAGTGTGTCATTAACAGGATTAGAGTCAAGTAAGTCTTTAAATTGTTTGCCTGACATATGGAAATCGCCAGTTTTGAATGTATTCATTGCATTATTTAGAGCTACATCACTGTTTATTCCCATTGTGTTAGGTAAGCCAGGCTCTGCTATATCAAATTCAAGTGGATTTGGCTTTTGAATGGAAAAATATAAGACAGCTCCTGCGCTAACAAAAAAAGTAACTACTGCTGCCATCTTCCAACTGAATTGCATGCGTTTCTTAGGCTCTAATGAGCGGTCAAATTCTATTAGCTTGTACTTTAAGTTATCGGCATAAGCCTGACTTATTCCGGCAATAACTAGCTTTCGGATAGATAGTTTTTGCTTTAATTGCTCATCGGTTGCTAATCTTTTCTGAAAATCATCTAATTGGTCTGGCTCCAATTCACCTTTCAAGTACATATCTATCGAATCAGATTCTTCCATATCGTTGTTAATTTAAAATGTCCTTCAGTCTACTCATGTTTATCCTGTCTTCTAAAGACTTAAGGCATTCATACTTTTTCTTTTTAGCCACATCTGCATTTTTATAGCCGATATTGGAGGCCACCGACTCCATATCGAAGCCTTTTTCATAGTACATTTCAAGAATCTCCTTGCATGGAGAGCCCATGGCACGGTAAAGCCTTTTAACCAGATTAATCAAATGCTCCTGATTGTAAAAATCATTTATTCCGTTATCATGTTGGTATTCCAAATTTTGCATAATCTTCTCCTCAACTCCTTTCCGTTTCAAAGCATTTATAATTATGTTTTTTCCTATGCCAAATAGGTAAGTCTTTACGGAGGATTCGAGAGTGTCGGCCTTACCGGATTTTACATTTTTATAAAGCCCAACAATCGATTCTTGAAAAACATCCTTTGCTTCCTCAATGGATACCTGATGATTCCTGATTGCCCAACTCACGAACTCATCCCGATAAACTTCATAAAGCTGAAAAAGGATTTTTTCGCTTCCGGCCTTAATAGCCTCAATTATCGCTGAAGTTTCGAGATTCAAAATATTGGTCTTGCTATTCAAAGGCTTAGTAAAATAGAGTTTGTGAAAGTAACTGAAAAATATTTTAAGTTTTCAGTTACTTCTGGATTTGCTGATTTACAAAGGTTAAAATATAACAGTAAACAATTTAAAAGAATACTCAATGTGCTACCTTAAAATTGATGTTTTTGATAATTACCAAAATCCAATGACTTTATATAAAGTGATTGAGTTTAGTATCGATGAAGCTAATACAATTATAGAATCAAAGCATGTATTCCAAAATCAGATTTGGTGCTTGCCGAAAGAAGTGTTTTCGGGTAACCAAGAGGAAGAAATTTGTCTTAATCACATAAGGGATGGATGGATTGAGTGTAGTCAAACTGAATACAATTCTAAGGTTTGCAGCAAAATGAAAGCCACTGCTGAATAGAGCATTTAATTAATATTATATGAAATGTTTGTATTGCAAATTTAAAGTCCCTAATGATGCCGATGTCTGTGGTCATTGTGGACGAGACCTCACGGAACAGCACCGTCACAGAACAAAATGGTTTTATTCATGCCTAATCGTTGCTGTTCCAGTGATTGCAATTGCTGTCATAGTTGATATGGAGTTTACAGGATTAAACATGTTGCTCTTAAATGTATTTTATTGGATGCCAGTATTTATTGTATTTAAACGGTTTTTTAAAGGAGACTTCAAAATGACGGGTATTTTATAAATGCAGGCATGCTAAACTTCAATAAACCCAGTAAATATAAAATGCGAAAGACCCTACAAAAAGTTACAGTAGCATGTCTCTTACTCACAATTGTGCTATTCTCGGTTTCGTGTAACAAAGATTATAAAACCATGGAATTTAGTGATGGTAAAAATGGAGTAGTTAAAGTGAATGTTAGCTCTAATTATTCCATTGGAACTAATGGTGACACACTTTACTTACTTGATGGAACATATGAACGTTCGGGATACTATGACGTATCCGAGTCCCAAAGAGAATACTATTTTCAAAGGTACGTTGGCCTTAATGGTATCCTTACTGACTATTATGATAGCCTTAACAGTGAAGGACCTGATTTAAGTTACTTCAAGGTGACCTCGGGTAAATTGCTGGATGAAAAATACTACCCACAGTTTGCAAAATTGAAGAATCAAGAGAAAGAAATAATCTCAAGGACTCTTCCGTACTTTATCAGGGATGAATATAAGGGACAAGACACAATTAAAGTAGCTGATAAAATTAAGATTGTAATGAGTTTAGGTTTACCAACGGGAATATGGTCGAACTTTGGGAATAACATGAATGAGCATTATTTTGATAGCATTCAATTTGATAAAGGTGAACCTATAGGAAAGTGGGTTATCAGAACAGCGCCAGTGTCACTAGACAAAGTTACATTTATGGGTTCAAGAGTTAAGCAAATTGAGACTTATGATGGCTGGCATTCAGGACGCCCATCAACTAATTCAGCTTCATTTAAACTAAAATGGATTGTTTTTCCCAGTGATGGTGGTGTTGTTACCGATTACTATGATGATTACGGAAGAATTGGCAAGCGTAGAGCCGAGGACGGGAATGGAAAGTTAGTTTCAGTACAGGAATATGATTATAGAAGAAAATCTATAACAGAATTTGAATATGATAAAGCCCTTAATGAAATTAATAGAACCACGCGGCCTTTAGCTAATGAATCAAGGAACGAGAGTTCAGAAACTGATGACTTACTGAATCTTTCTGTTCTGAAGTCATCACTCTTAAGAGCAAGTATAAATAAATGTAAAAATGAGTTAGGCTCTCCTGATATAGATGGAATGATAAGGGAATTTGATGATGGAAATGTTTATGCCTGGATTTATTTAAATAGAGAGGTTCGTTCAGAAAGTAAGAGAAAGCAACATCTTATAGTTTTTATTAAAGCTCTCGGTCATGGTCGTGGTGTTGTTGAGGATATTCAAAGCATTGATGATAATGAAAAAGCTTACTACGATTTTGGAAGCCTTTATGTGGGTATTCAGAACCGAGGTAAGGATATTCAAAGCAATTCAAGAGCTTTTCATGCAACCGTTCAAAGAAACTAGACCAAATACAATTTGATATGAGACAACTTACAAAAAATGCCTTATTAGCTTGGGTTATTATCTTTTCAATTTCCTGTACAAATCAATCAACTAGAGAGAGCAATGAGATTGCTTCTACAAATACTAATGACATTGAAGAACTAACAGAGGACACTATTGATTTTAGTGGATGGAACGGAACTTTCTTTAGCAGAGAAAATGGAGGTATTCGTCTTGAAGGGGTGGGTAATACCCTCAAAGCATTTGATATAGCTGATGAAACAGCACTAGAAGTTGAGTTAATGGCTGATGGGAAGGTAATTATTGACGGAGCTGAAGCATTTGTCTCAAACGATACCCTTCGACTTGTGCTTAATGGCTCTGGTGGCAGTCATGAAGTTATTTATGTAAGAGAGGAATTGAATTATGTAAATTAACTGTAGGTAGGCTAGTAATGTATAAAGCTGTTTTTGTCGCGTGGTTTATCCTTAAGCTATCGTGCTCCTGTGCTCAAGGTATCGGTTCCTTGCAAGACTATTGGTCTAAGAAAAATGACTCGCGCCTTGTTTCTCTAAGGTTCAATGGGCGTATTTATGCACCAAGACCAGGTACCTTGCCAAAGGAAAAATATGATGCAAAGTATTTGGATAGTGAGCAGTATTTTAATCATGTGTATCAATTTCGTCCCGTTGAATTATTTGTTTCAGAAGATGGAGGCACAAACTGGAAGCTTGCATCATTTAGCTTATTTGAATTGATTAATTCTTCGAATATTAAAACGGAACTCTCTTTGGTAAATGAAACTGCCAAGATGCATAAGATTAATGAAAATCATTTTGTGCTTACAAGCCTTATTACTATTGAAACATCTGGGAGTTTAAAAAGAAATAACTATCCTATAATCTACGTTTTTAAGGAAAATATTCGTGATGGGTATCTTAACATAGAAGATGTGCAAGTGTTTCGACCTGAGGAGATTAACAATAATAGGATAATTGAAATTGTTACAGTGGGAACAAAGACAACCTTTCGCTTTAACAATGGTGACACTGCAACTTTCACATTTAACCCCAATGATAAAGTCGAATCCGAGTATAGTGATAGTCGAGGTAATTTCTCTACTCGTTGGAAGAATCGGTAATTGTGGGCAGGTATGGCTCTTGCCATAGCTTTGGTGTCGCGTGGATTTTCGCGGCTATGGCATGTGCCAAAAGCGTGGGCGAGAATCTCTCCACGGTTGCAGTGCGGTGGGCTGATATGGTACGAATCTTAATCGTAGCCGTGTCCCATGTTTATTTTTTGATTCTCAGTCCCAAGTTGCATTAAGAAACGTTCACTTGTCCTCGTGGAGAATTTGAGTAAGTTAAGTTCACCCGTCAATCATTTTCTTGTCTGCGGAACCGAGTCTTTGTCGGCTTAGTCGTCATTGTCCCCGGTGCTTGAAGGGCATTGGCGCTAACGTTTGTGTTTATGCAGTGTGGGGAATAGGAGGGCTTAAAAATGAAGCGCAGCGGAATGTTAAGCCCGACCTGCTCCGAAATGTCCCCCGTGACACAACTACATTTTGAAACATAAACTTTAATTTAACACCAAACCCCCACATTGCATAAACATTTTGTTATGCACATGTGCCGCCATTGTCCGCACTACGCAGCACGGATGCCATAGCTTTGGGTGCGGGTTGAAGTCGCGCGGCTTTGGCATTGGTGCTGCGATTCGGAGACTTATTCTTTGATAGTCAATTTTAAGTCCAAATTGTCTCCGTAAGTTTTGGGTTACAATCGTTGATGATGGTTTTGATTATTTACTCTACCAGAATTTGCTCCTTGTAGATTTGGTCGTCAACATAAATATGAATATAATAAAGACCACGTTTGAGTCCTTTTAAATTGAGCTTAAGGTCATTACCAACCAATTGACCTTCACAAACTGACCTACCCTGCTCGTCAATAAGGACAGCCCTGCTAGGTGTCGGTGGAGTATCTTTTAAAACATCTCCAAACATCACGCTAGCATCTGAAAGGTCTAGAGTCGAGACAGTGGACACTGTTAACTCTTGTGATGCAGGGTTGGGATATGCAGCAATTGAATAATAGCTAGGGCATCCCCATGTCTTTCTCATAAGATAGAATGCGGCATTTGCTCCAGTACCACATACATTTGAAGCATTTGCAGATATGGCAATCGAGGAAACATTAGAATACATAGTGAAGTCCAGATAATTTGGAGTAACGATAAAAGGTACACCACTTTGAACTGTCCAATTGGCATTATTTGTTGTGCCCAAGGGCGTAACTTGAAGCCAGTGATTTCCTGGGCAGATATAAGTAGGGCCGTAGTAAGAACTTCCATCTACTCTTTGATTTGAGATTTGCGGGGTACCAACCCAGATTGTTCTTGTAACAGTATTTGTATTACAAGGGCCTTGAATTACAAAAGAAATGGTTGCTGACCCAGCAAAATTTGAAGATGCCCGTATCGTTGCCGTGCCGCCTGAGCCACTAGTACTTGCTCCACCGGTCGTAGCAAAATAGCTTGTGGGTGATACTGACCAAGTTACAGACGAATTGCCGGGAATAGCACTTAAACTAAATGTGGTATTTATAGAACTTGACATACATAAAGTATTAGTACCTCCTGTTA
>JAFLBQ010000008.1 GCA_017303805.1 Cytophagales bacterium
TAATGGCTACCTGAAATAATGGCAAGTTATTCAAATCAGTAACTTTTCCTGTTAACCTAACTATTTGAGAATACACCTCATTCATCAACAAGAAGGTAAAAATCATAACCAAATAGAAACATCTCATAGCAGGTATTTCGTTTACAATAACTAAGACATGAATTTAATGGTTTCCTTATAAATGAATTTCTACCCAACCATACTCTAAAAAAGAAGGCTGCCCTTTAGACAGCTTCATTCATGTTAAATCTGAGTTTACTATTTTTTGCCTTCGTCCTTCTTATTCGCTTCTCCCAATTGACTTTGTTTCGTTTTTACTTCCTCGGCCATCTTCTGTAATTCAGTGGCCGATTTTCCCTTCAGGTATTCCGGTAGTTCCATACCAGCCATGTTGAATATCTCTTGTAGGGGCGGAACAGACTTATATAATCCAGAAATAAAATTAGCCGTAGATGTTTTACCATCGGCACTTCCACCATTGCCTCCATCCCACACGGTAAGCTTATCAATCTTAATATTCTTGATGGCCTCCGTTTGCAGACGAACCAGTTCAGGAAGTTTATCTACAATCAACAGCAATACAGCATCGCGGGCATTATCGCCAGAGGCGTGCACAATTTGTTGTAACCCTTGCGCTTGCTTGGTTAAGATTTCGAACATACCACGCGCCTCGGCTTCCAGTTTTGCAAAGATGGCATCGGCTTCACCTTTTGCACGTTCGCGTAATTTTTCGGCATCGGCTTGCGCCTCGATAATGGCTTTTTGTTTTTGAATTTCGGCTGCCACCACAATGTTGGCATTCTGCGAGGCCCGATCCCGCTCGGCCCGGGCTTGCTCCGCTTTTTGTTCGGCCAGGTAAGCTTCTTCCAGGGCTTTAGCCGCTTGCACCTTTTCAGCAGCTATCGCTTTCTTAAGCGCTTCCGCTTCGCGCTCTCTGCGCTTGGCATCCGAATCTGCAATGGCAATTTTTGAAGTATTCTCACCGGTAACGGCCAGCGCATTTGCCTCGGCCGATTTAATGCGGGTGTCGCGTTCGGCTTCTACTTTACCAATCTGCTCATCGCGCTTGGCACCGGCAATCAACACTTCCTTATCTTTTATGGTAACTGCTACTTGCGTATCGCGGTCGCGCACCATTTCAGCAACTTTTATATCGCGCTCCTTTTCAGCTTCAGTCTTACCAATATCTCCCAAGCGCTCCTGGTCGGCTACCCGAATTTTAGCTTCATTAATCGCTTTGGCGGCAGCCTCTTTTCCTAACGCAGCAATGTAGCCGCTCTCATCTTTAATATCGGTAATGTTTACGTTAATGAGTTTTAACCCAATCTTCTTTAACTCCGCCTCCACGTTGTGCGATACGTTAAGCAGAAACTTATCGCGGTTTGTATTAATCTCTTCGATGTCCATCATGGCAACCACCAATCGCATTTGTCCTACAATAATATCATGGGCCAGAGAATGCACATCCTGGCGCTGCAGCCCCAGCAACCGCTCGGCTGCATTTTCCATCACACCCGTTTCAGTAGAAATACCAACCGTAAATTTTGAAGGCACGTCCACGCGGATATTCTGTTTACTCAGTGCGTTGGTAAGGTTTACCTCAATCGAGATGGGCGTAAGGTCCATAAAGGAGTAATCCTGAAATACGGGCCAGATGAAGGCTGCACCCCCATGAATACACTTTGCAGAACCGCCTCCGCCCACTTTACCGTAAACTACCAGCACCCGGTCAGAGGGGCAGCGCTTGTACCTTCGCAGTACAGTAGTGATAATGATGAAGATAAATAAACCTACAATTGCAAAAATGGGGAGTGTGTACATGCGGATTTACTATTTAGAGGTTACTAACAAAATATTATCGTTTACAATTTGTACTACGCGTACTATTTGTCCGGTGGGCAGCGGGTCGTCATCATCGGTAAGGGCATCTAATGTGCGAAGCGCCCCGCTTACTTTTACCTGCACCTTACCGGTGCTCCCGCGCTTCGGTTGAATGGTCAGGTACACTTCTCCGGTTTGCCCTACGGCTGTATGGATTTTCATGGTGCCATCTGCCTCGGATCGTGTCATCAAATAAAATAGCCCCGCCATCAGGCTCATCATTACCAAACCGGCAATTACCGCCACTACCAGCGAGGTGGTGGTAGAATATCCTGCTTCAATGCAGGCAATACCCGTCCATGAAAAAATGGTAAAAAATCCAATCAGGTTTTTAAGCGTCAGAAATTGAAATGGAATTCCATGGTCACTCTCTACTTCCGCATCGGGCAAATCATCGGGCGACTCGGCTCCCAGAAATGACATAACGAGCTGTAGCACAAAAAAGAGTGTAAACGGCACCGCGATACCCCAATAAATTTTGAGAATGGTACTCAACCCTTCCCACCATGCACCAAATGCTTCCATAGCAATTTTTGAATAAGATAAACCGGAATTTGATCACATGCAAACGATGAAAGTAACCCGGCACTACCCAGCAAAATAAAAAAGGCCACCCGGATTGGATGGCCTTTTCAGGCTGCAAAAAAGAATACGATCAGGCGTATTGGTTCAACATTACCGGCATTACCAGCATGAGAATATCTTCGCCTTTGTCTTTTTCGGCAGGTAAAATAACTCCGGCTTTGTTAGGAGCCGACATATTAAGCTTAATCTGGTCGGTATCCAGATTGGTTAGCATTTCTATCAGGAAGCGTGCATTGAAGCCGATTTCAATATCATCGCCCTCGTGCTCGCACGACAGGCGCTCGTTGGCTTCGTTAGAGAAGTCCAGATCTTCGGCCGACACTTGCAGTTCGCTACCCGTTATTTTCAAGCGTACCTGATGGGTGGTTTTATTCGCATAAATCGAAATCCGCTTTAGCGATGCCAACAACTCGGCACGCGCAATTGTCATCTTGATGGGGTTCTGCGAAGGAATTACATTTTCGTAATCCGGAAAGCGCTCATCAATTAACCGGCAAATCATTTTAATATGACCAAACTTAAAAAAGGCATTGGCCATGTTAAAGTCGATGGTTACATCGGTATTCTCGGTAGGTAATGTAGCCTTAAGCAGGTTAAGGGCTTTGCGCGGAATAATGATGGCATTCCCATTGTCGGATTTAATATCCGTTCTGCGGTAGCGCACCAGGCGGTGGCCATCGGTAGCTACAAAGGTTGTGTTCTTTTCGCCCAGGTTTACATAGACACCCGTCATAGCCGGGCGAAGTTCATCGCTGCTGGTAGCGAAAATTGTATTGTTGATGGCCCGGGCCAGCACCTCCGAAGAAATCGAAGCCGAAAAATCGTTCGACACGGCCGGTACTTTTGGGAAATCTGTTGCGTTCTCGCCCGATAGTTTATAGCGTCCGTTGTCCGAACTTATTTCGATGCTGTACGTAGATTCATCAATTGAAAAAGTTACCGGTTGATCGGGCAGGTTTTTCAAGGTATCCAACAGGATACGAGCCGGCACGGCAATATTTCCCTTCTCTTTCGATTCTACACTTAACTCCGTAATCATAGAAGTTTGCAGATCGGACGCAGTAACGGTTAAACTGCTTTTGTCTATTTCGAAAAGAAAGTTTTCTAGAATGGGAACAACCGGGTTGGTTGTAATTACACCGTTGATATTGGATAACTGCTTGAGCAGGTAGCTGGAGTTAACGATAAACTTCATTGTAAATCAGTGATTTGTGGTTGTAATGGCCGGTAAAGTTAGAAAGAAAAACCAATCTGAAAAACGGAATAAACGCAGCCATTTCACTTACCAAAATAGCTTCGGGTGCGGGTAATGGCATCGCGATTTGATTGTGTTAACACCAGGATGGCCTCGCCATTAAGCCGGGCCAGGCAGGTGTTATTTCCACCTGTAACCGGGTAAATTTCAAGGGAGTAGTTTCTATTGGCCAGATCGGTAATGGTAATAATTTCCTCCGGGCCGGCTTGCAGAAGGCTGTCGAGGTACCTTATTTCTGTTGGTTGCACAAACCGGTTTGCCTGCACCAGCGAAACAGCATCCAGATAGCTATTGACTTTAGCGGTGTCTGCCTGTGGCAGGCCTTCAATACCAAAATAGTTTTGCTGCATGGAAATCGTAAAATTATTTTGGGGCTTAGCCGGAAAACGGGTGGTGAGGGTTCTGAAATTTTGCCAATTAAAATTGAACAACCATTTATCGCGCCAGGCAAGGGCATCGAGTTCAAACACCGAGGCAATGTATAAGCGGTACCCCGGCACCTGCACCAGGTACGGTATGCCATCGGGAGTTTGAAAATAGGTTTCGGTTTTAGCGGTGTTACCACCTACCCAAAATTGTTTCACCAACTGATCGCCTTCATAAAGCAAAACTTGTTGCCCCGTGGTTGTTAATTGCCTGCTGATGGAATCGCGCATGGTCAATGCTACTTCGCGCCTGGGTTCGGTTTGCATAAGCGTGGCAAACAAAATCTTTATCATCTGGCCATCGGCTGCAAAAGCATTGTTCACCTGCCATTTAATACCATCAAATCTAAGTTCGGTAGCCGCACCGGCTGCAGGTTGTATTATTACTTTGTTGATTTGGGTCAGGTCGGCCACCTGAAAGAGATTTTTATCGGGTAACTGCACCTGTTGCCGGTTGCTTACAACAAGCACCAACACCAAACAACCGCTTAACGCAAGCAGCAGCCATAACAATCGCAGGTTTCTTTTTTCCGGCATCAGAATCGGGAATATTTATAGCTACGCCACCAGGCACGCGCAAAACCAAACAGCAGCAACACCACTACGGGCAGCACCAGGTTAACCACTTGCCAAAAAGTACGCTCATTTTTTATTTTCAATTTATCCAACGGGCGCACCTTTACTTCTTTGTTGCGGGCTTTTATTAAACCATTGTCGTCCAGCAGGTAAGCTACCGTGTTGAGGAGCAAATCCTGGTTTGAAAAAGTATAGTTTGTAAACGGATCGAGACCCAGTGGTTGCGGAATTCCTTCGCGCGGGTTTACATCGTTGCGGGCAAGGTCGCCATCGGCCAGCACCACTACTTTTGTTGTTACACTTTCTTCGCGGTAGCCGGCAGCATCTACCCCCTCCGGTGCAAATCGGTTTTTATAAAGCGAAGTAAACTTTCCTTCCAGCAAATAACCGAGGGCAATAGGGCCAGCGGCAAACGACTCATCGCGCATTTGCCTGCGCAAATCATTAACCGAAACTTTTACAGGCGCCTGTACTTTGCGGGCATAGTTAGAGGTAAAAACCAACGGTGTTTTTAGTACCCCCGTGGCCTTAACAGTATCCACACTGCTTACAAATCGAAATAAGGTTGCATCGAGGTTGCGCGTTACCGGGTGCGTAGCATAGTGGTTCACTAACGGAAAGAAGGGCCACTCCAGTTGCATCACCTGCGGTTGGGCCCGATCGCCTCCCACCACAATCGGGTACCGGCCCGACACCCGATCCTGCACCAGGTCTTGATTAATCCGAACCCCATATTTAAACAGCAGGTCGTCCAGATTTAAATCGTAGGGAAATGCAAGGTAATCTTCTTCCGAGGCCCGGTTCATATCTGCATCCAACCGATCGAGCAGAAATATAACTTTACCACCCTGCATAATGTACTGATCTACCTTATACTTATCCTGCTCTGTAAAAGCGATGGTGGGTTTGGCTATAATTACTAAATCATATCCGCTAAGCGAAGTTTTACGTGGCAACGAAACTTTAAACACATCGTATTGCTCCAACAACGCATTGTTAAAGCTTGCAAATGCCAGGCTATCCAGTTCGCCATGGCCACGCACCAGGCCAATCCGTTTACGTTGGGTATTACTTAATTTATAAATCGCATTTGCCAATTCGTATTCGATCTCTTCTATTGATTGGGCGATGTTCTGTGCACGGTTGCCGCGCAGCAACATTACGCCTGTTTCAAAACCCTGGTAGGCCACCAACGCACCCGGAAATACAAACTTTTCTACCCGCTCGCCATTGCGGGTTTCAATCACATTGCGTGGGCTTACTCCGCGGGCGTTCAGGTCGGCAATAAATTCGTTGCGGGCCCGCTCGGTGGTAGCTTGCAGCGGATCGGTAAATACAAACTTTACCTGATTGCGGGAGTAAATCCGGAATTCTTCCAGTGTTTCGCGTATAGACTTCTGCAATCTTTTAAATTCCGGGTTAAGATCTTGCCCTTCCAGAAATACTTCTACAAACACTTCGTCCTCCAGGTTACTTAGCAAGGCGCGGGTTTGGGGTTGTATGGTGTACCGTTTTTCTTCGGTAAGATCAATCCTGAAAAAGTAAAAAGACGCTACTACATTGACAAGGACTACACCTACCAGCACGTTGGCCAGTAGTAATAAGTCGCCTATGCGTTTGCTGTTCTTCCAGGTTACCATTGCCGGCTGCCAATTACTGTTTTGGTTACCACTAAGAAAAAGGCGGTTACACTAAGAAAATAGAGTACGTCCCGGCTATCAATAAGCCCCTTGCTCAACGCTTCGTAATGATATAAGATGCCGATTTGTTTAATGAGCAATGTATTGCTGCCAAACGCAGCAAGCGAATCGAAGCCGATATAAATAATAAAACTTAAAAATGCTGCCAGAATAAACGACACAATTTGATTGGTGGTGAGTGCAGAGGCCAGTAAACCGATTGCGCAAAACACGGTAGCCAACAACGCTAACCCGAGGTACGAGCCCCACACACCGGCCGAGTCGATATTGCCGGTTGGGTTTCCTAACTTGTAAATCGAAAAATAATAGACTGCGGTGGGCAGCAACGCAAACAGCACCAACACTACCGCAGCAAGAAATTTTCCAACCACCACATCCCAATCGCTTAAAGGCTTGGTAAGCAATAATTCCAGCGTACCCATTTTCTTCTCTTCGGCAAAACTCCGCATGGTGATGGCGGGCACCAGAAAAATAAATACGAAAGGGCCCATCGAAAAAAGGGTGTCCATATCGGCAAAGCCATAGTCGAGTACCGATGTTTCCGGAAACACCCACATGAGCAAACCAATGGCAGTAAGAAACACACCAATTACCATATAGGCAATGAGACTATTAAGAAAGCTGTTGAACTCCTTGGCAAATACCTGCATCATACTTAAGGAGTGTTGGCTGTTAGCGACCGGAAAATTTCTTCGAGCGAAAGTTGCACTTGCTGAAGCTCCACCAACGACAGATTATTTTCGGTGGCAAAACGAAAAACTTCGGGGCGCAAATCCACGCCTGGAGCAGCAGTAAGTTTAAAGGTGCCGGGAGCAACTTCGGCAACCTGCTGCACTCCGGCAATGGCTGCCAGCCGCGTGCTCTCGATCGGAGTTCCAAACTCAACAATTACCTGCACTTGCGGCTGCGACTGAAGTAACTCGGCCACCGGAGCATCGGCTACCAACTCGCCCTGGTTAATTACCACTACGCGGCTGCAAATTGCCTGCACCTCTTGCATTATATGCGTAGAAAAAATTACAGTCTTGCTTACACTTATCTCTTTTATCAGTTTCCTGATTTCCAGAATCTGGTTTGGATCCAGCCCGGTGGTGGGTTCGTCCAACACCAATACTTGCGGATTGTGAATTAACGCCTGCGCCAAACCCACTCGCTGCCGATAGCCCTTGGAGAGTTGTTCGATTCGTTTATTCTGCTCGCGCTCGAGGCCACAGAGTAAAATTATTTCGCCCACCCGGCTTTTGAATTGCCGGCCCGACAAGCCAAACACCTTACCCACAAAATGCAGGTACTCGTGAACATACATATCCAGGTAGAGTGGGTTGTTTTCGGGTAGGTAGCCCAGCATCTTTCGCACTTTAAGCGGATGGGTAGTAACATCTAACCCATTAACCACTACCTGCCCCGAAGTAGGCGGCAAATAGCCGGTACTTATTTTCATGGTAGTGGATTTACCGGCACCGTTGGGTCCAAGAAATCCCACAATTTCGCCTGGCTGCACTGCAAACGAAATATTGTTAACGGCCTTTTGTTGTCCGTAAATTTTAGTGAGATTGGAAACCTGTAGCGACATTTTTTTTGCGCTGCAAAAGTACTTTTAAAAGTTGAGAGTGCATAAATCCAATCCGCCAACTTACATTTTGTAGCTATGGCCCATTAATTGCGTTAGTAGATTTGATTTAAGAATTTTGAGTGTTGATTACTTTAGTTACTAAGCAATGAAGCGTTGGATTCCACTACTGGTACTTTGCCTGGGTTGCGGCCTGGCGGTAGCCCAAACAGGATATAAAATCGAGTTCCAGGTAAAAGGCTGGAAAGATACCACGGCCTACCTTGGCTCTTATTACGGAGAACAAACCCGCCTTAACGACACGGCCCGTGTTTCCAGCACCGGGCAGTTCTTTTTCGACAATAGCAAGAAATTACCGCAGGGTGTTTATTTCATAGTGCTTAACAAAACTAAAATCTTCGATTTTGTTGTGGGCGCCAACCAACACTTTCGGATAGAAACCAGTAAAGATGATTATAGTAAGGCTACCGTAAAGAACGACCTTGATAACAGTTTATTCTTCGATAACCTGAAGAACAATGCCGAGCGCAGCAAGGAAGCCGATCCGTGGATTGCCATTTTGCGCGACAGCACCTTAAAAGACGAACAAAAAAAAGAAGCCCGCGAAAAGTTTTCTAAGATCAGCGACCAGGTAATGGCCTATCAGAAACAAGTAGCCGAAAAAAATCCTACTACAGTAACCGCCCGTTTATTAAAAACAACTTTTAAAGTAGAGGTACCCGAAGCTCCTAAAAAAGCTAACGGTACAATAGACTCCACTTTTCAATTGCGTTACTACCGCCAGCATTTCTTCGACAATTTCGATCTTGCCGATGATGCCCTTATCCGGTTGCCGCGCCCGGTCTATCAGGAAAAGGTAAAAGAATACCTGGAGAAATTGTATGCGCCTGTACCCGACACCATACTTAGTGCAATTGACGGGCTTGTAGCCAAGGTCCGTAAAAACCCCGAGACCTTTAAATACCTGGTATGGAGCTGCATGTTTCATTATCAAAACCCTGAGATCATGGGCTTAGATGAAGTATTTGTTCGACTGTACGACAAATACTTTGCTACCGGAGAAATGGACTTCTGGATCAGCGCTTCGATGAAAAAGAGTATTAAAGACTATGCCGATAAACTTCGCACCAGCCTGGTAGGTAAAACCGGGGCCAACCTGATTATGCAGGATATAAACCTGCAGCCAAAATCGATGTACGATATTAAGAACAAGTACACCATCTTATGGATTTATGACCCCGACTGCGGGCACTGCAAAGAAGAAACACCCAAACTGGTAGAGTTCTATACTAAGAACCATACAAAATTTGATTTCCAGGTATTTTCAGTAGCGTCTGATACCTCGTTACAAAAGATGCGCAACTTTATTAAGACCATGAAGACCGAGCCCTGGATAAACGTGAATGGCCCGCGCTCCTACATGGAGCAACATTATTCAAAGCTTTACTACGCAGAGTCAACACCCTCCATTTACATTTTGGACCGAGACCATAAGATTATTGCTAAAAAGTTACCCGTTAAGCAACTGGAAGATTTCTTTACCCGCCACGAAAAATTTGTTCAAAGTCGCAAATCGGGTGTTCAGAAGGGTACAAAATAAAGCCCGTAGCGCGCACTTTTAATTGCGTAAAACCTGCCGCAATTGATTGCGCTGCCCGTTCACAGCAATTTTTACGCAGTTTGCTCAAAAAATAATCACATCCATGCAACTATTTATCGCAAAGCAAGTATCTAAAGCATAATTACGACCTACTCGATAAACTATGGCGCTCATCAACTCGCTTTTCGGTAAAAAAAAGAAAGAATTTAAGGCCAACTGCCTGATAACCAAAGAACCCATTGAAAAAGGATTTGGCTTTTTATTAACCACCGCTCAGGTTGTGGCATCGCGCAAATACTGGGATATGATTATGACAGAGCCCGAAACTCTTTCCTATACAGTTTCGCATTTTAAAAATCAGCCATCGGGTACTCAAATGCGTACTATGATTTTTGAAAAGTATGCTACCATTTCGAAAGCCTGGATAATCTCTGATTCAATTATTAATTACTTTGAAGTTGATAAGGCCGAAGCACGCGAGAACGCAAAAAAATGGTGGGCATCGGAAGGCGTTTTTAGTCCCGAAAAAACCGGGCCCGCAGATCAGGTGCTGGAAGCTACCGAATTTACAGTAGTAAAAAATTATGCTATTCTGGAAGCCGGACGAGGCCGGGTTACTGTTTAACTTTTGCGGTCGATTGTAAACTGAACCAGGTCGTTTAAGGACGCGCGATAGGTAGATTCGGGAAATTGCGCCAACAGCGCCAGCGCTTTTTGATGATACTCCGTCATCTTCGTCTTTGCATATTCAATCCCACCCGATTTCTTTACAAACCCAATCACCCGCGCTATCTTTTCATTGTCTTCCGATCCGTTTTTAATCAACCCGATTATTTTTCTTTTCTCTAACCAGGTTGATTTGGAAAGTGCATAGATCAAAGGCAAGGTCATCTTCTTTTCTTTGATGTCGATCCCGACCGGCTTGCCAATCTCCTCATCGCCATAGTCGAACAAGTCGTCTTTAATTTGAAAGGCCATACCTACATATTCTCCAAACTGTTTCATACGGGCAATGGTATCGGCATCAGCACCCACCGAACTGGCTCCCACCGCACAACAGGAAGCAATTAACGAAGCCGTTTTCTGGCGGATGATTTCGTAATATACCTCTTCCTGAATATCGAGCCTGCGGGCTTTTTCCATTTGCAGCAGCTCGCCTTCGCTCATATCTTTAACAGCATCGGTACAAATCGAAAGCAAGTCGTAATTTTTATGTTCCATGGCCAGAATAAGGCCCCGGGTTAATAAAAAGTCGCCAACCAATACGGCAATTTTATTTTTCCACAACGCATTTACGGAGAAAAACCCTCTGCGGTAGTTGGCATCATCCACCACATCGTCATGCACCAGGCTGGCCGTGTGTACCAACTCGATAAGCGAAGCCCCACGGTAGGTAGATTCGTTAATGGTACCCGTTGCCCCGGCACTTAAAAAAACAAAAAGCGGCCGCATCTGCTTGCCTTTCCGCTTCACGATGTAGGTCATTATTTTGTCCAGCAACATTACGCGTGTTTTCATGGAAGCCCTGAACTTATGTTCGAACTCTTCCATTTCGCGGGCCACCGGGGCTTTAATGCGATCGAGCGTTTTAGACATGCGCTGCAATAATACGCAATCAATGGCAATAGCCGGAAGCAACTTTTAAAATCCGCATGCTTTTACTCCGTGTTGAATTGTGTATTTTCGGCTTTGTGTTAGGATTTGATCAAAAATGGGAGCAGGTAATTTTTGCAATAGCTGTGCTGGCTGTTGCCTTTATTATCTCGCGCCTGCTGCGCTTTTTAATTGGCCGCTTTATTCGCAGTGCTGCCAAAAAATTAAAGGTTGACCCTACCCGGTACAACTTCTTCAAAAATGCCATGGACTTTCTGGTGTTTTTGGTAGCCGCCATTATCATTTTCCGCTCTATTCCGGCTTTTCGCTCGGTGGGCACAACCCTGCTTACCGGGGCGGGAGTGCTGGCCGCTATTGTGGGCTTTGCATCGCAGTCTGCATTCTCAAATATTATCAGCGGCTTCTTTCTGGTAATTTTTAAACCCTTTAGCGTGGGCGACCGCGTGCGCATTGGGCAACTTTATGCGGGCGATGTAGAAGACATTACCTTGCGCCATACCGTAATTAAAGATTTCGAAAACAGACGGATTGTAATTCCCAACAGCGTAATCAGCAACGAGACGATTGTTAACTCTACCCTTACCGATGAGAAGACCTGTTCGTTTATCGAGGTGCCCGTTGCCTTTCAGGCATCTTTGGAACTGGCCATTCAAATTATTAAAGAAGAGAGTTTAAAACATCCGTATTGCATCGATAACCGATCGCCCGATGAGTTAGCAAAAGGGGAAGAAGTAGTGATGGTGCGGGTTATTTCGTATAGCGATTTTGGGGTGCAACTGCGCGGTTATGCATGGGCCGAAACACCTTCTATGGCTTTTGAATTACGCTGCGATGTATTGAAATCAGTGCAGGAAAGATTTAAGCAAGCACAAATTGAGTTTGGGTATCCGGGCCGGTTACTCATAACAAAAACTACCTAGCACCCGCATGAAAAAAAGCAATAAATCCACCCGCAAGGCTGCATTAAAACAACTCAACGAGCAACTGATAGACCATCCGCATACTGCCCAGGTGCCGGGCGGCATTTTGGAACTGATCTCTTACAACGAAAGCGACTTTACTATTTTTGATAACCTGCCCATTGACCACTTACTTCAAAAGTGTGTAGCCAACCATGTTAACTGGATTAATGTTGATGGCCTTTCGGATCAAGAGCTAATAAAAAAAATCAGTACTCATTTCGATCTGCATTACCTGTTGGTAGAAGACATTCGCAATACCGACCATCAACCCAAAGCTGACGAATACGAAAAACATTTGTTCTTTACCCTCAAGATGCTGTACCGGATTGAAGGCGAGAGCATCGATTACGAACACATCAGTTTTGTATTGGGTAAAGATTATCTGCTTTCGTTTCAGGAAAAGGAAGGAGACTTTTTCGGCAACTTGCGCAACCGCATAAAATTAGACACCAGCATTATCCGCAAACGCGGAGCCGACTACCTGTTATACCGCCTCATTGATGCAATTGTTGATAGTTACTACTCTATTTTAGAAAACATTGGCCACCAGGTAGAAGAAATTGAAGACAATATCTCCAACAACCCAACCGTAGAAGACTTTAAGCACATTCAAAAATTGCGCAAAGAATTTATTTACCTGCGCAAGGTGGTGTACCCGTTGCGCGAAGCATTGAACAAGGTAATTAAAAACGAAGACGAGTTTATTGAAGACCGGAACATCAAATATTTTTCGGATGTGTACGACCACGTAATTCATCTTATCGATTCGCTCGATACGTACAAAGACCTTACCTCTACCCTGATGGAATTATACATGAACACCATCAATTTTAAAATGAACGAGGTAATGAAATTGCTTACCATCATCACCACCATTTTCATTCCGCTGTCGTTTATTGCAGGCATTTATGGAATGAACTTTAAGTACATGCCCGAACTGGATTGGCCCAACGGCTATTTTGGGGTGTTACTAGTAATGGGAGTTATTTTTGTAATGATGGTGGCCTACTTCAAATACAAAAAGTGGTTTTAGTCCTGCACGGTTTCCTGTTGCAGTTTAACCTCTACCTGCTCGGGCAGCGTTTGGGTTATCTTTAACACTTTTATCCTGTAATTGAAAAGAATAAACTCATCGCCCTCTTTAACGGAGGGTCGTTCGAAGGTAATGAGGCCGGCCAGCGTTTCGTAATCTTCTGATTCCGGAAATGGTACCTCCAGCAGCTTGTTAATGTCGTGCAGCGAGGACTGGGCCGCGATATGGAATGTTTGTTTGTCCACCGGAATTACAATCTGTTGTTCCTGGTCATGCTCATCCTGAATCTCGCCAACCAGTTCTTCCAGAATATCTTCGAGGGTAACCAAACCAATAATGCCACCGAATTCACTCACCACAAAAGCCATCTGCGCTTTGGTGCGCTGGAAATCGCGCAACAGCATGTCAATCGGTTTGGTTTCGGGAATGAAATGCACCGAGCGCATAATATCTTTTAACGTTTTACCCGAATTTTGAATGTACACCTGCACAATATCTTTGGAGTGTACCACGCCCACAATTTCATCTTTGCTTTGTTCATAAATCGGGTAGCGGGAGTAGCCCTCGCGCAACACAATATTCAACGATTCCGCAATGGACGTATCGGCTTTTATCATGCTCATTTTTACCCGCGGCACCATTACTTGCCTGGCAACCCGGTTATCGAAATCAAACACATTTTGAATCAGTTCTCGTTCCGAGGTTTCAATAGCGCCACCTTCTTCGCTTTCGGCAATTATCAATTTCAATTCTTCCTCCGAGTGAATTTCAATTTCACTCATGGGTTTGATTCCAAAAATTTTCAAAATCAAATTGGCCAACCCGTTCAGCAACCAAATAAATGGCCGGAATACAAAATAAAAAGCACGCAGGGCCAAAGATACCCGCAAGGTGGTGGAGGCCGGGTACCGTATGGCAATGGACTTAGGCGCTAATTCGCCAAACACAATGTGCATGATGGTAAGAATGATAAACGCTACCGGCAGCGCAATGCGGTGGGCGGTGGCATCGCTTAGATTAATGCCAAGGGCATGCATGGTGTTTAACACCAACTCCGATACCACATCTTCGCCAACCCAGCCCAACCCGAGGCTAGCCAATGTAATTCCCAACTGGGTAGCTGCCAAAAAACCATCCAGGTTGTTGATTATTACTTTGGCTGCTTCTTTTGAGAGCGTGCCCTTTTCCAGGGCTATCTGTGAGGAGCGAACCTTCACAATCGCAAATTCTGCCGCTACAAAGAACCCATTCAGAAAAACGAGAAAGAGCGTAATAAAAACTTCGAGCGTCATTGACTTAGCAAACCACAAATCTAACAAGAAACTGCATTTATTGTGGGGTATTTTTTACCATGTACCTTTTCGGTCGATAAAGAAAAGATTTTATCTTTCGGAAACCCTAACCCTTGCCCGCCTATGCTTTCCTTCTTTTTTGATGGGCTTTATGTTCGTTTTATAGATTTATTGTTAGGTTTTGCAATCTTAATCAAGGGCGCTGATTTCCTGATAGGTGGTGCCTCCTCGCTGGCAAAACGAAATGGCATTTCAAACCTGGCCATCGGGTTAACGGTGGTTGCCTTTGGTACCTCCATGCCCGAACTCATCGTAAGCCTTATGTCGGCTGTAAAAGGTAAAAGCGATGCCGCATTTGGCAATGTAATGGGCAGTAATAATTTTAACCTGCTCTTCATTCTGGGAGCGTGCGGCCTTATCTATCCTTTAATTGTACAACGCAACACAGTTAAATTTGAAGTACCCATCTCACTTTTTGCAGCCGCCATTCTCTATGTATTAGTAAACGACACCTTGCTGTGGGGCAGTGCGGCCAATACGTTAAGCCGGCAGGACAGTATTATTTTACTCATTTGCTTTGGCGGGTTTTTGCTCTACATTTTTCGCACCATGAAGAAGGCCGCAGAATTTACAACACCCGATGATATAAAATTACATCCTACAGGAATCTCTTTACTATTGGTTGTAGCCGGTATGGGCATGTTGGCCGGGGGTGGTAGTGTGGCCGTTACCAGCGCTACTGAAATTGCCGCGTACTTTGGCTTAAGCGAAAAACTAATCGGCCTAACCATTCTGGCCGTTGGCACCTCGCTGCCCGAGTTGGCCACTTCGGCCATGGCTGCCTTTAAAAAGAATACCGACATCGCCATTGGTAATGTTATCGGTTCTAACATCTTTAATCTGCTGTTTATTTTGGGTGTAACCGGAGTAATTAATCCAATGGCTTACAACCCCCATCTCAATTTCGATTTAACCATTGTGCTAATCGCCACCCTGGTGCTAATGATTTTTATGTTTACCATTAACAGGCGCAAGTTAGATCGCTTCGAAGCCTTCCTGCTGTTTTTCAGCTACATTGCTTACTCCATTTACCTGATAAGCGCAGAATGACCATCAAAAAAAAGAGCTACTGTTAACCTAACAGTAGCCCTTAAAAGAAGTTAAGTAGCTTTAAATTTTCTTTTCGAGTTCAGTAATTTTTGCCTGTGCTTCTTGCTTGCCTAACGAAAGCGATTTCTTGTACAGTTCCAACGCCTCTTTCAGGGTCTCCTTCTTCTTTTTGGGCGCCAGCTTAGTTCGGTTAGCTGCCTCTTCAACAGCCTGGGCGCGTGCAAAATACGAATCGGCCTCGTTCATTTTGCTGGCAATCATCAGCTCCTGGATGCGCGCTTCAATTAAAGCAAGTTCTTGTTGCTTGGCCAGAATCTGCGATTCTTTATCGGCCAGTTCGGCTTCTTGCAACCCTACGGTAGTAATCAAATTCTGGTTCTCGTTGCGTAGTTGACTTACGTGCTCGTTAAGGGCGGCAATCTCTTTATTGCGCTCTTCCAAATCGGCTTTCAGTTTTTTAATTGTGGCATTCAGCGCATTGGTATTACCCTTCGATTTCTTTAATGATTTTTCAAGTTCTTCAATCTTACCCTGCGTATCCTTCACGTAGTTGTTAATGTCTTTCATACGTGAAGTGTAGTTATCGTAGGTGGTACCTTCTACCATATTAATGCGCAGCAATTTGCGGTTGGCATCAATAGAGTCCATCAATACGCTTACTTCCTGCAAGGTTTGAGCAAATTGCTGGCTGGTTTGAAGTTCGTTCTTCAACGAATCTACCTGCGATTTAAGTTTTTCGGCTTCGCCACCACAACTCATCAGAGCTGTAGCTACGGCAATAACAAGTACAAGTTTTTTTAACATAACAGTTGTTAGTTTAGGTTATTCAAAATTAAGAGATTAGAAGGCTAACAACTTCAAGAACAATTTTTTTTTTTAAAGCCAGTTAAATCCTTCGATAACCCGTAAATTGCAACGCTTTTAGAGCAAGATTTTTCTTTAAATGCCCAAATTAATTACCACGCGCACGCGTATCGCAGACCTGGGCAAACCTCGGATAATCGTAATTGGTGGGGGGTTTGGAGGGTTAGAAGTAGTTAAAGGCCTAGCCGGGTTTAAGGCACAGGTTGTCCTGTTTGACAAATATAATCACCACACCTTTCAGCCCTTGCTTTACCAGGTGGCCACCTCGGGTTTAGAAACCAACTCTATTGTTGCCCCTTTTCGTAAACTCTTTGGCGGCCAGGCCGATTTTTATTTTCGGTTGGGTGAAGTGAAAAACATTAAGCCCGAAGAAAACTATATAGAAACCTCTATTGGCGGTGTACGCTACGACTACCTGGTAATTGCTACGGGTGCGGTTACCAACTTTTATGGTTTAGATGAAGTGGCCCGGCAGGCATCTTCCATGAAAAACATTGTGGATGCCACCAAACTTCGCAACAAGATTATAAGGCAACTGGAATATGCCTTGCTTACGGAAGACACCGAGATAATGAATAGCCTGATGGACTTTGTGATTGTAGGCGGTGGGCCTACCGGAGTGGAGTTGGCCGGTGCGTTAACCGAACTTAAAAAGAATGTCTTTCCGAAGGATTACAGGGAACTGGACATGCGCCAGATGGATATTCACCTGGTGGAAGCCTCGCCCCGGCTGTTAAACGGCATGAGTCCGCAGGCCGGAGAAAAGGCCCTGAAGTTTTTAACAAACATGGGCGTAAAGGTGCATTTGAATGCAGCCGTAAAATCGTACGATGGCTACGAAATACAACTGAGCACCGGAGAAAAACTTATTTCGCGGTTGTTAATTTGGGCTGCGGGTGTAAAAGGAAACCCGGTAGAGGGCGTGGGCAGTGATAAAATTACCCGGGGCAATCGCTTACGGGTAGATGAGTACAACCGGGTAAAAGGCTTTGAGAATATTTTTGCTATTGGCGATGTAGCCCTGATGGAAGGCGATTTAAAATTTCCGAACGGCCACCCCATGATGGCGCCCCCCGCACAACAGCAAGGCCGGTTGGTTGCCAAAAACATAAAAAATCTTATCCAGAAAAAACCACTAAAACCATTTACCTACTTCGATAAAGGTTCTATGGCTACAATCGGAAGAAATAAAGCCGTGGTAGATTTGGGCCGTATTCGCTTTCAGGGCATGTTTGCCTGGTACGTTTGGATGTTTGTACACCTGATGTCGTTGGTTGGGTTTCGCAACAAAGTGTTTACCTTTTTTAGCTGGATGTGGAATTACTTTAGTTACGACCGCAGCAATCGGTTAATTATTGGCCGCAATGAAGAAAAGATAAACCAGGAAGAGTTGACCAAACAAACTGCCTGATGGATTCTAAAAATTCCAAACTGCACAAAGTATCGGCTGCCGGAGTGTTGGTTGCCATGGGCATTATCTATGGCGATATTGGTACCTCGCCCATTTACACGCTGCGCTTTATTGTTAACGACCAGGTAATTTCGCAAGAACTAATTTTTGGCGGTTTGTCGTGCGTGTTCTGGACGTTAACACTTATCACCACGTTAAAATATGTTTACCTGGCATTAAATGCCGATAACAAAGGTGAAGGTGGAATTTTTGCATTGTACGCGTTGGTGCGCAGGTACAAAGCCAACTGGGTAATTTATCCGGCCATTATAGGGTGCTGCACCCTTATTGCCGATGGCTTTATTACTCCGGCCATTAGTGTTACTTCGGCTGTTGAAGGGTTGCGCTCGCTCAATCCAGCCATCAGCCATCAAACCATTCTTACGATAGTAATTGCAATCTTGCTGGGGTTGTTTTTGTTTCAGCAGTTTGGCAGCAGTGTGGTGGGCCGCACGTTTGGGCCTGTTATGTTACTGTGGTTCTTGTTCATCGGGGCAATCGGCTCGTATCACCTTATAGGAAACCTACAGGTGTTAAAAGCGCTTAACCCGGTTTATGCTTATAATTTATTAGTTAAATACCCCGGTGGCTTTTGGATTTTAGGTGCGGTGTTTCTTTGTACAACGGGTGCCGAAGCCATGTACTCAGATTTGGGTCATTGCGGTAAATCGAACATTCGCATTGGTTGGATGTTTGTAAAGATTTGCTTGTTGTTAAGCTATTTCGGGCAGGGCGCGTGGTTGCTGGAACATGAAGGCACCTTGTTGGGCGAAAGCATTCCGTTTTTCGAAATCATGCCTCAGTCGCTCATTTTCGTTGGCGTTTTGCTGGCCACCTTTGCAACTATCATCGCAAGTCAGGCTTTAATTTCCGGCACGTTTACGTTGGTGAATGAGGCCATGAAATTAAAGCTGTGGCCGGCTACCCGCGTGCGATACCCCAGCCAGGTAAAAGGCCAGATTTACATTCCTGCCATTAACTGGATTTTGATGGTAGGCTGCATTGTGGTGGTACTTACCTTTAAAGAATCGAGTGCCATGGAAGGCGCTTATGGGCTGGCCATCACGTTCGACATGCTGATGACCACCTCGTTGCTGGTGTACTATTTCTCAACCTCCAAAAAATCTACCATCCGGTCATCCGTAATGGCGCTGGCGTTCTTTTCTATTGAAGGAGCTTTTCTGGTTTCGAACCTAAGCAAGTTTGCACACGGTGGCTGGTTTTCGTTTACCATTGCGTTTTGCTTTTTCTTAATGATGTACATTCTGTTAAGAGCTCGCATTTTGCGCGACCGCCATACCGAGTTTGTGGATTTGAAACATTACATTCCACTTATTCAGGATTTGCAGAACGATACCTCAGTACCCAAAGAGTCAACCAACCTGGTGTACATGGCCGTGGCCAACAGCAAGCGCTATATCGACTCGAACATTGTGTATTCAATTTTCAAAAAGCGCCCCAAGCGAGCCGATGTGTATTGGTTCATTCATGTGGATACCGTGGATAGTCCCTATACCTCCAAGTATTCGGTAGATACTATTATTCCACGCAAGTGCTTCTTTGTGCGAATCAAGCTGGGCTTCAAATCCGATCATCGGGTAAACCTTATCTTTAATAAAATTTTGCACGACATGGCCGAAACGGCCGAAATCGATCTGATAAGCCACTACGATTCGCTGAAGCGCCACAGTATGCCGGCCGATTTCAAGTTTATAATTCTACACTCGCTGGCATCAGTGGATAGTGAAATCTCTACCTTCGATAACCTGATTATTCAAGGCTACCGGTTTATAAAAAACTACAGCCTGGCCACCGAAGAAATGTACGGACTTGAATTGGCCAACGTAGAAGTGGAGCGCGTGCCGATTATGGTTGGGCCACCAGCCAAGGTGCGCATAAAACGCGAGAAGGAAGATAGCGAGCGCGAAAAAGAACTACGCTACCATGGTGGTAGTTAGGTTCATTCTATCTGAAAAACCGGCAGAGATTTCCTTCTCAGGTAGAATATTTTAAGCGCATTGGAACAAGCCCCACAATCTTGCGCCAACCCTAACAATTACTTACCTTTCCTCATTCACTAAAACAATTTCAGTTATGGGATTATGGGATAGAATCAAGAACGAATTAATTGATATAATCGAGTGGACGGACGACTCGAACAACACCATGGTATGGAAGTTTCCGCGCCACCAAAACGAAATCAAAAATGGAGCCCAGTTAACGGTGCGCGAAAGCCAGGTAGCAGTATTTGTAAATGAGGGCCGGATAGCCGATGTGTTTCAACCGGGGCGCTACCAACTCAACACGCAAAACATGCCCATCTTAACAACAATTATGGGTTGGAAATATGGATTTAACAGTCCCTTTAAAGTGGATGTGTTTTTTGTGAACACGAAAAACTTTACCGACAACAAATGGGGCACAAAAAATCCCATAATGCTGCGCGATGCCGAGTTTGGCCCGATACGTTTACGTGCATTCGGCACCTATGCCATTAAGGTAATTGATGCCGCACTTTTTATACGCGAAATTGCCGGAACCCAGGCCCACTTTACTACCGATGAAGTTACCGAACAATTGCGTAACCTGATTATTACCCGCTTTACCGATGCCATTGGCGAAAGTAAAATACCCGCGCTGGACTTAGCTGCCAACTACGATGAACTCTCAACTTTTATTACCGGAAAAATTAACCCCGAGTTTGGCGAATACGGTTTATCGGTAACAAAATTTTTAGTTGAAAATGTATCGCTGCCACCAGAGGTAGAGGCGGCCCTTGATAAAAGAAGCAGCATGGGCATCTTAGGAAACCTGAATCAGTATGCACAGTTTCAGGCAGCAAATGCCATAGAGGCGGCTGCCAAAAATCCGGGTGGCTCCAACCCCGGCCTGGAAATGGGCATGGGAATTACCATGGCGCAACAGATGGCGCAAATGCTGAACCAACAGAATCAACAAAATCAAAATCAGAATCAACAAAACACGAATAATTCAACGCCCCCGCCTATACCCGGCCCCACTTTTTTTGTGGCGGTAAACGGTCAACAGCAAGGTCCGTTTTCGCTGCAATCGCTGCAACAAATGGTTTCGGCCGGCACCTTTACCCGCGAGAGTATAGTTTGGAAGCAAGGCATGAGCGAGTGGCTTAAAGCTGGCGATGTGCAAGAGCTAACCGGCTTGTTTGGTTCTACTCCACCGCCCATACCAAAATAACATCTTGTCTAAAATCAACACCCGGTTCGGGTAAACCCCAGATCGGGTTATTTTACAACTGCAACTAACGTAGGCCCCACCATGTCCGACTTTACCGAGAAAACAAAATCCATCAATCTTGAATTGGCTTGTAAGGAGTGTGGGGCGCTGCTCAAATTTCAACCGGGTACAAATCACCTGACTTGCGAATATTGCGGAACCAAAAATGAAATTGCACAACCCGAGGAAGCGGCCGGTACTATAAAAGAAAACAGCCTTGAAGATTTTTTAGCAAAAGAAGTAGAAGGTGACGAAAAGATTGAAGTAGTAACTGTAAAATGCGATGGATGCCATGGCATCAACACCTTCGATCCAAAAACGGTATCCGACAAGTGCGCATTCTGCGGTTCGCCATTAGTGGTAAAAAGTGCCAGCACTTCTACCATGCACCGGCCCGAATATGTTTTGCCTTTTGGCATCGACTTGCAGAAAGCAATTCAAGGTTTTAAAAAATGGATAGCGGGCCTTTGGTTTGCGCCTGGCGACCTGGCAAAATATGCCGATGCACCCCGAAGTTTAAATGGCGTTTACATTCCCTATTGGACCTTCGATTGTGCAACTCAAAGTAACTACACCGGCCAGCGTGGCGAAAATTATTATGTAACCGAAACCTACACCACACAAGAAAACGGACAAACCGTAACCAAGCAAAGACAGGTTACTAAAACGCGCTGGCACTTTGCATCGGGGCGCGTGGCTAACACGTTCGATGACTTGTTAATTGAAGCCAGCGGCTCGTTAGATAAAAAAATTCTGCGCACGCTCGAACCGTGGGACTTAAAAAACCTGGTGGCCTACAACGACAAGTACCTGAGTGGTTTTCGCACCGAAACTTTTGCAGTGGATTTACGAACCGCCTATCAGGCTGCCAAGGGCCGCATGGAACCCGAAATTGAAGCTACCATTCGCAGCCATATTGGGGGCGACCGCCAGTTGATTCATTCGGTAAGTACAACGTATAACAATCCCACCTTCAAACACATTTTATTACCTGTTTGGGTAAGCGCCTATCGGTATAACAATAAGGTGTACCAGTTTATAATCAATGCGCGCACGGGCGAAGTGCAAGGGCAACGCCCCTACAGTACGGGCAAGATTGTGCTGGCAATTTTGGGCGGCATTGCACTACTCGTTACCTTATACTTGTTGCTGGGGCAAGATTCTTAATGCCCGCATCCGGACGGTTCCGTTCGCATCTGGGCGAGGTCAAGTTGTGTTATCTCTTAAAATTTGCAAAAAAAGTACTTTTCCTTCTGGCATTGAATTAGAATAGTCGGTGCGAAACAAGACTGCTCATGTTCAGAAACTATCTTAAGATTGCGCTGCGTAATCTCCTAAAAAACCGGGGTTATACATTTATAAATATCGGGGGGCTGGCCGTTGGGCTGGCCTCGGCCATTTTTATCTTTTTATGGATTGCCGATGAGTACTCGTATGATAAGTTCCAGACGAATTACAACAAGATTTATCAGCTCTATCAAAGTGCAGAGTGGAACATGGGGCACATTGGCACCGGCCAGGCTATGCCCTACCCGATGAAAGAAATACTTCCTGCCAAAGCCAGCCAGATAGAATTTATTTGTATGACCAACTGGGGCGAGGGCGACATGCTACAGGTGGGCGAAACCCGCCTGAACAAGTTTGGGCGATGTGTGTCAGAAGACTTTTTAAAGATGTTTACGTTTCCGGTTGTAAAAGGCGATGCACTAAACCCGCTTGCCGATGCTACCGGCATTGTAATAACTGAATCTACCGCCAATGCTTTTTTTGGCGATGCCGACCCCATAGGCCAGCTAATCCGGGTCAACAATAATCGTGAACAGAAAGTTACTGCAGTAGTAAAAGATGTTCCAAAAAATTCGGCCTTTCGTTTCGATTACCTGTTGCCATTTGAATTTTATGTAGCGACAAACGGCTGGGTTCGAAACGCCAAAAACAATTGGGATAACAATTCTTTTCAGATGTATGTGCAATTGCACGAGGGTGCAACGGAAGAAGCTACCAACCTGGCCATTCAAGATGTAATCAAAGAGAACAACGCGAAATCTCCTACTGCAAAACTTTTTTTACACCCCATGAGCAAGTGGCGGCTTCATGCAAATTTTGAAGAAGGCAAAAACACAGGCGGCTTAATTGAATATGTAAGATTGTTTACCGCCATTGCCGTATTTGTTTTAATTATTGCATGCATCAACTTTATGAACCTGGCCACCGCCCGCAGCGAAGGCCGCGCCAAAGAAGTAGGCATTCGAAAAAGTATTGGCTCTAAAAGAAAAGAACTAATCCTTCAGTTTTTAGGTGAGTCGGTTGCTACCACTGCGTTGGCTTTTATTTTGGCAATTGCGCTGGTAGAGTTGCTCCTACCCTATTATAACCTGCTGGTAAATAAAAACATTTCCGTAAGCTACTCCAACGGTTGGCTTTGGCTTGCAGGCGTAAGCTTGATTTTGGTAATTGGATTGTTTACCGGAAGTTACCCGGCCTTTTATCTCTCGGCCTTTAAGCCGGTTGAAGTATTGAAAGGTAAACTGAATGCCAGCAAAGGAGGCTCTACACCACGCAAAATTTTGGTTGTACTTCAGTTTGCTACTAGCATTGCACTGATTATTGGTACAGTAATAATTTACCAACAAATTCAATTTGTTAAAAACCGCGATATGGGTTACGATCGCGAAAACCTGATTCAGATCTGGACCAACTCCGAATTGGAAACCAATTTCGAAACCATACGGCAAGAACTGGTGCGTACCGGGGCCGTAGTTGCAGCTTGCAAAAGCAACAGCCCGGTTACTTCCATCTTTTCAAACAACGAAATAAAATGGCAAGGCATGCCTGGCGACACCCGCGTGGCCTTTAGTACCATTGCCACCGAGTACGACTACACCCAAACCATGGGCGTAAAAATGATTTTGGGCCGCGACTTCTCCCGCGATTTTCCCAGCGACTCCTCGGCTGTGATTATCAATGAAGCCGCTTTAAAAATGATTGGCTTTAGTAACCCGATAGGTGAAAAATTAGAATGGGGTGGCGGCCAATTTGAAATTATTGGTGTGATGCAAGACATGGTGATGACCGATGCCCTTGGCGAAGTGCAACCACTCTCCATGTTTCTGATTCCTGATTGGAGTAGTACCATTACCATCCGCCTTGCCAAAACCGATAACCTTACGGCATCGCTCGCCCAGGTTGAAGCAGTATTTAAGAAACTCAATCCTAACTATCCCTTCGAATATCAGTTTACCGATGAGTTATTCAACCGCAAATTCGCCAACATTAACCTGATTAGTAATGTGGCCGGAATTTTTGCAGGCCTCGCCATTGCCATTACCTGCCTGGGATTACTTGGGCTTGCTGCGTTTACCGCAGAACAACGTACCAAAGAATTGGGCATTCGCAAGGTGCTTGGTGCAAGTGTTTCAGGGCTGGTGTTGCTTATCTCTAAAGACTTTACACGGTTGGTAGTGTTGGCGTTTGTCATTGCTGCCCCACTGGCGGGGTGGTATCTCACGCAGTTTCTTTCCAAGTATCATTATCGTATTGAAATCGGGTATTGGGTGTTTGGCGCGGTAGGCTTGCTTGCCTTATTGTTAACGCTGGTTATTGTTAGCACGCAAGCGCTTAAAGCAGCCACTGCCAACCCAACCAAGAGCTTACGAAGTGAGTAGGCAGTTAGTACCGATTGTAAATTTTAAGCGTAACTACATTTTTGTAAATCCTATAACTAAAGAATCGATATGCTGAAGAATTTTTTTAATACGGCATGGCGTACCATTATCCGCCATAAGACTTATTCCATCATCAACTTCATAGGGCTTATGTGCGGGCTTACATTGGCCTTACTCATTTTTGCTTATGTGCGAAGCGAGCTCAGCTACGATAAATTTCATGCGAACTCCGAAAGGCTTTATCGGTTTGGCTATACGGTACCCAATGGACTAAAGATTGCAAGCGTGCCTCCGCCTATTGCCGTAACCCTTAAAGAATTCTTTCCGCAGGTGGAAGAGGTAGCGCGGGTGTATGGCCGCAATGTGAGTATTTCACTTAAAGAAGAAAGTACTTCGTTTGAAGAGAGCAGCGTGTATTTTGTTGACTCGGCATTTACGAAAATGTTCAGTCTTGAATTCGTAAAGGGCAGCCCTACCCGGGCACTCTACGATAAATACACCGTACTGATTAATGAAGAAATGGCCACCAAGTACTTTGGCGACAAAAATCCGGTTGGCGAATCGTTAACCTTTGCCGGAAGACATGCCTTTAAAATAATTGGCGTTGTTAAAGACTTTCCTGAAAATTCGCACCTCCGGTTTAATATGCTGGCCACCTACGATGACATGTACGAACTGGAAGACGAACAAACCGAGGCCGTACTTCGCAATAACTTTGCCCAGAACTTTGTAATAAGCCACTCGTACACTTACGTGTTGTTGCGGCCAGGCGAAGATTTTAAAAATGTAAACGACCAAATGGATGCCTTCGTTAAAAAATACGCGCATCCGAAGTTGCAGATAGGCCAAAAGTTTGCATTACAGCCCCTTACCGATTTGCATTTGAAAAGCGACTACCAGGGCGAGCCAACAGCTACCAATACGCTGGCCAATATTTATATTTTTATAACTGCCGGTTTGCTTACACTGCTGGTAGCATGTATAAACTATATCAACCTGAGCACCGCCCAATCGCTAACGCGAATAAAAGAGATTGGGATTCGTAAAATCCTCGGCTCGATGAAAGCACAATTGATTGTTCAGTTTCTTGCCGAAAGTTTTTTGTTCTGCCTGGTGGCCTTACTTATCAGCGTTATAGCCTTTGAATTTACACTGCCGCTGCTCAACCAACTTACCGGCAAACAGCTTCAGTTTGTTACTTCAATGGATGCCTGGATGATCGGAGCCTCGCTGTTGCTCTTGGTGATTATAACGGTGGTAGCGGGTGGCTATCCGGCTTACTTTGTTACCCGGTTTGAATCGGTGAGCGCATTAAAAGGAACGGGCAGTGGCCATGGCAATCAGTTTATGAGAAAAACGTTGGTGGTAGTACAACTTGCCATCGCATGCACGTTGTTGTCCGGTTCAATCCTGATCATCCGGCAATTAAATTTTTTACAAAGCAAGCCTTTAGGTTTTGACCGCGACCATGTAATTAATATTCCGCTATACAGCCAAAATCTTAATGGCTACTTTCAACAAAGCGATTCAACATTCAAACAACGTCTTCAAACCTTGCGCGATAAGATTGAAGCGCAAAGCGGCATCCGCTACACAACGCTTTCGCAAGGCACACCGGGTAATGGCGCCATCTACAGAGGTACCATTCCTGAAGGATTCACCGCTGAAGAAAACTTGTTTATTGCCAACATGTCGGTAGATTATGATTTTCTGGCTGTGTACGGGATGGAGGTAATTGCCGGCCGCAGTTTTAGCCGTGATTACGGTACCGATCTTAAAGAGGCATTCATCGTAAATGAATCGGCCGTAAAGGAATTTAACTGGGGCACCCCGGAAGAGGCACTCGGCAAAACCCTGAATCGTGAAGGGAAGATTGGTAAGGTTATTGGCGTTGTGAAAGACTTTAATTTTACTGCCCTTACAACACCCATTACCGGGCTTGTTGCTTCGTTAGATCCCAACCAATACAATACCTTATCTATCAAATTTGAAAACGCTAATATTGAAACCACCATTAAGACCATTGAAAAAGAGTGGAACACGTTGTTTCCTGAAAAAGCATTTCAATATTCATTTCTTACAGAGCAACTCAACCAGCAATACGCCAACTTCAAGAATTTCGGAAGCCTTATTCAGGCCTTTAGCGGTATTGCCATACTTATCTCGTGCCTGGGTGTGTACGGTTTGGTAATGTTTATTGTACAGCGAAAAGTAAAGGAGATTGGTGTACGCAAGGTTTTGGGTGCCAGCATCTCTTCCATCTTAAACTTGATTTATAAAGATTTTGCGGTGGTGCTGCTGATCGGGTTTTTTATTGCTATACCGGCTTCCTACTACTTTTTAGATCAGTGGCTTACTAATTTTACCTACCGCATTGATATTGGTGTGGTAACCTACCTGATTAGCCTGGTGGTTATTGTGCTGATAGTTGCGCTTACCATCAGTTACCAGGCCCTGCGCGCAGCACAGGCGAACCCGGTTAAAAGTTTGAGAAGTGAATAACCAATGCAAAACTATTTTTGATATTCGGCAAGCTTGATTTAGTGGTTATCTTATACATTTGAAACTAGCCTAATCTACACATGCTCTACAACTATTTAAAAATAGCCCTGCGTAATCTGCAACGCAATTCCATTTATTCGTTCATTAATATTACCGGCCTGGCCGTGGGTATTGCCAGCAGTGTGCTAATTTTTTTATGGGTATTCAACGAACGCACGTACGATCAATTTCATACCAACCACGAACGCCTGGGGCAAATTTGGGTTCATAACGAGTTCAGCGATAACATTGCCACCTATAACTCTGTGCCACTACCCGTGTACGAGTTTTTAAAAACCTACGATGCCCGTATAAAAAATACCAGCCTCGCCTATTGGTCGTATGAACAACTGCTTACTGTGGGCGAAACTAAAATCCGGCAAGAAGGCCAGTTTGCCACTCCTGAATTTCTGGAAATGTTTCAGTTTCCATTTGTTAAAGGTTCTGCGGCCGCACTCAATGATCCTTCGTCTTTAATCATTACAGAGTCGTTGGCTACAACATTGTTTGGCGATGCAGAGGCAATGAATAAGAGCGTACTGTTGGATAACACCTACGAACTGAAGATAGGCGGTATCTTAAAAGACCTGCCCCAAAACTCTTCTTTTCAATTTAAGTTTCTTGCCCCGTGGTCTATTTTCGCCCAACAAGACTGGATAAAATCAAAACAAGATGCCTGGGACGATCAATCGTTCCCGATTTATGTAGAACTTCAGGAAGGAGCTAACCTGGCAGAAGTAAATGCCGGCATCAAAAATATCATTCGCGATAAAGTACCGGACGAAAAAGTGGATGTTTTTATCCATCCGTTAAAAGAATGGCACTTGCGCTCCCAATTTCAAGATGGTAAGCAAACAGGGGGCATGAACGACTACGTTACCGGCTTTACCTTTATTGCCATTTTTATATTAGTAATTGCCTGCATTAACTTTATGAACCTGGCCACCGCCCGCAGCGAACATCGCGCGCGCGAAGTAGGCATTCGTAAATCCATCGGTTCGCGCAGAAGAGAACTTATCTGGCAATTTATAGGCGAATCGGTTTTAATTACGGCCGTTGCATTTGTCTTTGCGCTTGTGTTGGTAGAACTGGCCCTGCCACTCTTCAACAACCTGGTAGGCAATACCCTCACAATTCAGTACACTTCGCCCATCATGTGGGTGCTGGCACTGGCCTTTATCATTAGTACCGGGTTCTTTGCCGGCAGCTATCCTGCGCTGTACCTCTCTTCGTTTAACCCGGCCAGCGTTTTAAAAGGAAAACCCAACACCGGGCGCAAGGCGTTAGCACCGCGTAAATTTTTGGTGTCGCTGCAATTCTTCTTCTCCATCTGCTTAATTGTGAGCATGGTGGTTATTTACAAACAAATTGAATTTGTGAAGGCCCGCAATACCGGCTACAACCGCGATGGATTGGTAATGATTACCAACAACGAAGAACTTGATAAGAATTACACCACTCTGCACGAAAAACTATTGGCTTCGGGTTATGTTACTTCGGTAACAACTTCCAGCAGCCCGATTACTTCCATTTATGGTAACAATACCTTAGACTGGCCTGGCAAACCGGCAGATCGCGAAATACTTTTTTCACGGGTATTTATTGGCGATAACTACACCACAACGATGGGAATTACAATGGCCGAAGGCCGGGCTTTTTCCGAAACTTTTAAAAGTGATACCGCAGCCATGATCTTAAACCAGGCAGCCGTTGATGTAATGGGTTTGGAAAATCCGGTGGGAACAACAGTAACACTATGGAGCCGTAAGTGGACCGTGGTTGGCGTAATGAATGATGTGTTAATGACCTCGCCCTTTCGGAATATTCAACCGGGGTTTTTTCTCTACGGCCCCAAAGGCGAAACCATTACGCTGCGCCTGAGTGATGCCCATACTACCGCTGCTGCGTTGCAAGGCATCGAGCCTATCTTTAAAGCGCTAAATCCCTCCTTTCCTTTTGAATATGAATTTGTTGATCAAACATTTCAGCGCAAGTTTGCCGGCATTAACATGATAGGCGTGCTGGCTTCGGTGTTTGCAGGGCTGGCTATTTTAATAACCTGCCTCGGGCTATTGGGCCTGGCTACTTTTACAGCCGAGCAACGCACCAAAGAAATCGGGATCCGCAAAGTATTGGGGGCTACCAATCTTAATATTGTAACCCTCATTTCAAAAGACTTTACGCGGTTGGTGTTATTCGGGTTTGTGTTTGCTGCCCCGGTTACCTGGTATGGTTTAAACTACTGGCTGGAAAAAAGCTACTCCTACCGCATAGGTATTGCGTGGTGGATAATTCCCGCAGCGGGCATGGTGGCAATGGGTTTAACGTTGCTGATAGTGGCTGCGCAGGCCCTGCGCGCGGCAGCCAGCAACCCTTCCGAAAGTTTACGTACCGAATAATTTTTGCTAACGTATAGGGGTAAGCTGTTCATTGCATGTCGTAGTTGCAAATACGCATGCCATGAACAAAAATCTGCTTTTGCTTCTATTCTTGGTGCCGGCCATAGCCACCGCCCAGGAGATTGAGAAAAAACTCCGGCCTTTTTCTAAGCTCACGGTGTCGCCAAAAATTAACCTCGTGCTTACCCAAGGCACAGAAGAATCTATCCGCATTGTGTATTCCAACATTAATGCTGCCCAGATTAACGTGCAGGCAGAAGGCGAAAAACTACGCATTTACCTGGACGATGCCCGGATTGTGGACCGAAGAGAATACCATGATGACTATCACGGCAGGCGCAGCATTTATCATACCGCCCTGGTAACTGCGTATGTTACCTTTCGTGATTTAAAACTACTGGAAGTACGGGGCGACCAGGATGTAACCGTTAACCAGATTACGGGTACCGATAATTTGGTAATACGTGCTTATGGAAGTTCTGAAATTACGGTTGACTCGTTACAAGTGCGCGCCCTAAAAGTAGTTGCTTATGGCGAAAACCGGATAAAACTAAAAGCGGGCCGGGCAGGTACGCAGCGTTACGTGTTGTATGGTGAAAACAAAGTGGATAGCCGCAACCTGGATGGCCACACCATTAGCAGCAGTATTTATGGCGAGGGGCAATTGAGCGTAAATGCCTCGGATGAAGTACGGATAAATGCAATTGGAGAACCCGAAATTAACATAAGCGGAACTTCGTTTATAAATAAGGGCCTCGTTATTGGGCGGCCCCACATCAGCAAAGAAGATCGTTAATTCCTCTTTGGATTTCGCGCTCCTGAACTTACTGCGGTGTAGGCCGTATGCAACGCATCGTTTAATAATCCCGCGCTAATTTTTTTCAAATCAACAAAGGTCCAACCTTGTTTACCCCATTTATTGGGAACGGGCGTAAAAGCCGGGTTGAGACAAAAAACTGATTGATCAGTCTCATTAAACTTTAAACACGCAACCCGGGTAGTGGTATTAAGCGTGGCAAAAATTTTATTCTTTACCCGAAACGAAAGCTTTTCGAAATGCGGAAGTTCTACCACCTGTGGTAACTGCAGAGCAGCCTTCTTAAACCGGGTTTCAGTGACCATGCGTTTTATCCCGAATTGGTATAACCACTCCAAAATAAGGATAAACTCAGCGATTTCTTACGCACGATTTTCAGAACCTCCAAAATATTGCACCTCTCAAATTTTACAGATTTGGCCTATTTTTTATTCATGTGGGCATAAATAGCGTAGAAAGAAGGCGTATCATTGCACCACTTTTTAATCACCGGACCCAAAATTGACCATGTAGGTCAAACTTTTTTGTATGTACCATTTCTCTGCTTCCGTTAAGGTTGCCTTCATCTTGTTAGGAGTAGCCCTTGCACAAACTATTCAGGCCCAAAACTATACAACAACGGCCTCGGGCGCCTGGGCAACTGCTTCCAACTGGAGCAATACTTCGGGCTGGGGTGGCACCACACCTTCTACCACTGGCGGGCACACTTCGGGTACTGCAACGGTTAACCACAACATGACCGTTACCGGTAACTACAGCCTGGCCAGTGCAACCTTGTTAATCAATGCCGGCAAAAGCGTATTGGTTACAGGCAACTTAACGCTGGGTGGTGGCGGAACAATAAACGTATATGGCACCTTAGAAATAAACGGAGACCTTACGTTAAATTCTTATTTGTACATCTACCCCGGTGGGCAGGTTATTGTGCATGGCAACGTAATTGTAAATAGCGATAACTATCTGAACATTGGTACGAGCACCGCACCACCGCCCTACGCAGATTTAATTGTTTACCAGAATCTTGTTTCCAACTCCAGTGGCGATATAACCGTTAACCGCAATGGCCGCGTGGCCGTATTCGGGAATATAACCGCTACGGGCGGAGGAACTGTTTTTACAATAAACAATGGTGGCCAGGTATATGTGCATGGCAACGTTAATTTTACCGGCAACGGAAGTTCTATTGTAAACAACAATACTACCAGCCCTTATGGTTTGTATGTAAATGGCACGGTAACAAACTCTGGAGGAGGCAGCACCACAACTGCCAACCGGGGAAACAAGACAACCATGCAAAACACCAACCCTGGCTTTTACGGTTGGGTGCAAAATATTCCGGCAAGTCCGCTGCCTATTGAGTTAATTTATTTTAAAGGCGAACTGCAAGCAGGCCAGGCAGTACTTACGTGGGCGACCGCTTCCGAAAAGAATTTCTACAAGTTTGTGATTGAATACGCCTTAAACGGGCAGACATTTGAACCTGTTGGCGAGGTGGTTGGCTCGGGTGTTGATTCGTATGAACTCAAAACCTATACCTACCATACCGCGGCTACCGCCTCTAAAAACTACTATCGATTAAAATCAATCGATCAGGACGGATCGTTTGAATACTCTCCCATTGTGTTAATAAGTCGCGCGGTAGAAATGCACCTGGAGATTTACCCCAACCCGGCTGTGGATTACATTACCATTCAGATCAATTTCGATCCCGGCTCTATGGATCACATTCAGGTTGTAAGCCAAACCGGGTTAGTGGTTGCCACAGCCGATGTAAATTCCAACAAGATTACAATACAACTTGATCAACCTCAGGCGGGTGTTTACCTGGTGCATTACAAAGGCAGTCTCGACAAAACAGCCCGATTGGTTATTAAAGGAAATTAGTGGCAACCTTTAGGGTACTTGCACTAACCTGCTTCGAAAGGCCTGCAATCTTTCAGTTGCTATCAGCCAGGCAGACTGATCGGATGAGTTAGTTGTAGTCTAAACAATAAGCAGGTATAATGGTATTTTAATACTTCGTAAAGAAAGGAAGCCGGGATTATCTAAATTTGTTAATGCCAATTATTCAGCACCCGGCAGGACATACCTTACACTATCTCAAATCCGGCAAGGGCAATAAGGTGGTTTTATTTTTTCATGGCTTTGGCCAATCCAGTTCTGCTTTCGGGCGGGTTGCCGAATTATTACCCAATCACACCGTCTATTTTTTTGATCTCTTCTTTCATGGTGAAAGCAAGTGGCAGAGCGAAAAACCTATTCAAAAGTCTGACTGGAAAGAACTGATTCAAACATTTCTTACAGATAATCAGATCGAAAAATTTGATTTGGTGGCATTTAGCATCGGGTGCAGGTTTGCTTTAACTACGGCCGAAATTTTTCCGGCACAAACCCAACACCTTATTTTATTAGCAGCCGATGGCCTGCGTTTCCGGTTTTGGTATTGGCTGGCTACCTACCCCTACCTGCTCAGAAAATATTTTAAAACCCTGGTAACGAATCCGCACCGATGGAACCGGCTCCTGCACACCGTTGAATTTCTTCGACTTATAGACCGGAAGTTGTTGCGGTTTGCACAAAGGCAAATGAACACACCGGAAAAACGGTTACAAGTGTATAATTCATGGGTAAGCTTCAGGCACCTGAAAAGTTCTGCGGCCAGCCTGCAATTACTGGTGCGTAACCATAAAGTGGCGGTAATTTTAATTGCAGGCACACGCGATAAAATTGTACCGGCCAGGCTTATCAGCCGCCAGGCCGAAAAAATAAATGGCGCCCAGGTTTTCGGTATTGCAGCCGGCCATCACGATCTGATCGCTTTAAGTCAGCCGATCTTACAAACCATTTTGAACCATTAAGAATGTTCTTTACTTTGGTGTAATTAAATTTTACCGCTATGTCAAAAGGAATGGATCGTAAGAAAGAAGAAAAGAAAAAGCCGCAAAAGACCTTGAAGGAAAAGCGTGCTGAGAAAAGAGCAAAGAAGAACTCTTAAAATTTTCTTCCAAGCGCCAGCCGGTTCTGGCGCTTTTCAATTTTAAATACCCTCAATGAAATACCTCCTGCTTTTGGTTGCCTTAAGTTTTAGTGCAAAGGCACAAGATTTAGAACTCTATCAAAAACTTGAGTTTAACGCCAGCAACGGATTAAACCTACCCTACCGCCTGTTGTTACCCGAAAAGTTAGAAGCCGGTAAAAAATACCCGGTAATACTTTTGCTGCACGGTGCAGGCGAGCGAGGTAGCGACAACGAAAAGCAATTGGTGCATGGTGCTAAGCTCTTTGTTACGGAAGAAAATCGTAAAAACTTTCCGGCCATTGTAATTGCCCCGCAATGCCCGGCCGAGGGATACTGGGCGAGCGTATTGGTAGATCGCGCCACCAACCCCTTTGGTTTATCGTTCGATTACAGCCGACCCATTACGCAACCCCTTGAAGCCGCCATTGAGTTGGTGAAAAAGATCCTGAAAGAACAACCAGCCGATAAAAGCCGGGTTTACATTACCGGTTTATCGATGGGTGGCATGGGTACCTTTGAAGCTGTTTACCGGTTTCCAAAACTTTTTGCGGCTGCCGCTCCTATTTGTGGCGGTGGAGATACTAAGCTGTACTCCAGGCAGGCAGCTAAAGTTCCCTTCTGGATTTTTCATGGAGATGCCGATGCCGTAATTGATGTGAAAGAATCGCGGGCTATGGTTGAAAAACTAAAATCATTGCAGGCAAAAGTAAAGTACACAGAATATGGTGGCGTTAACCATAACAGTTGGGACAATGCCTTTGCTGAACCGGATTTTTTAAAGTGGTTGTTAGGAAATTAGAGCCGTTAAGAAATTTTAATCATTGACATCAAATAACGTATAACGAAGCACTACCGACAGTACCTCACTCTTCAGACTTCGATTCAGGTTATCGTCTTTGTTCAATTGCGACAAGCCTGCATAGTACCGGATTCCAAGACTGAATTTATCAAAATCGTAACCCAGCACGGGTACAATACCAAAACCAAATTTATTCATTGCATCGAGGTTGTTAGTAGTAGTAACGGTGCCGTTCCCGATACTTTCCTGTTCATATTTTGAGCTTACTAAATAAGAAACCTGCGGGCCACCCATAACATAGAATCGCGGGGTAAAGTTGTATTTAACAAACAGGGGTAAGCTCAAAAAACCTAATTTCTGAGTGCTTTTCATTTTACCCTCGCCACTGTCGGTCCACTGCCCTGATGCTTTGGCGCCTTCGGTTGAAAACACTAATTCTGCCTGTAGTGTTACTTTAGCGGAAAGCTGCGATCTCGCATCCAGCCCTACATTAAAACCTATTCTTGGTTTTTGGGAATAGCTGGACCACGGAAAGTATCTTTCCTCAATGTCGCCAGTAACACGTGCAACATTTAAACCACCCCGAACCCCTACATTAACTCCTTGTGCATAGGTTACAATAGTTGACACAACCCAAAAAAGATTGAACAATAGAAAATACTTTTTCATAAATAATTTTTGAAGGATTTTTTTTCAAAACTGCTGCGCTTTAACCCGACTTTCAATCCCCGAAAAGAGGGATTTACCTGCTAAACCTCAGGAATTGGATAAGTGGTACATAACGATAGCTGAAAGGAATTTAAAGGCACACATCCCTAATTCCCACTTCCTAATACCTGATGCCTAATGCCTAATTCCCAACTAACTGGTATGATCGTACACAATTACCCATTCACCATTTTTCTTCTTAAAGATTAGGGTAAATGCACCACTGGGTTGGTCGCTTTCGCGGAAGAGTGTGTAGTTGCCGGTAAGTAAATACGAATCCGGAGCAAGCGGAATAATCTGCCAGATGTCAAATTGCAGGCGCCCCATCAATTGGGGGGTAGCATAATTCTTTTTATAACTGTTCAAAGTTTGCTGCCAGCCATGGCGAATGGAAGAACCTATAAACTGCAACGAATCAGATTTCCAATAGCCCTCCATAAACAAATCAAGATCTCCGGCATTCCAGGCGTCTTGCTGTCGGGCCAATACCTCGCGGATTTTCTTTTCCGCATCCGCATCCGGTGCTTTGGGCGCGGCACACGCAAGTCCAATAAAAAGTAGGGGTAAAATATATTTTATATCCACGGGTTTCATTTTCTGTTTTACAGGCAATAAGAGGGTATCAGTCTTACTCGTCTAATGGTAAAAATTTTCCTTCTCCGATTTTTCCATTCGCAATGGTATAGAGCGTAACCCCCGAAGGTAAGATTTCATTGCCATATTTATTTGCTTCCACCACGGCTCCGGTCTGTTCAAAGCGGATTTTCTGTTTTGAAGTCTCGTACCAGAAAATCTGCCGTGCATGATAATGGCCCGCCAATGCAATCGGGTAGGGATGTGTAGCAACCAGCCCAATCACTTCATCGGCATTGGAAACCACATGCCGGAACTGCAGTTTGCCACCTTCGCGTTCCAACGTGCGCGAGGGGCCTTCTTCTGTAAAGTGCGTCATGCTTAGCCCACCCGAATAAAAAGGCATGTGGCCAAAGGTGATAACCGGAACAGTTGCCGGCACGTTGCTTAAATCCTCCTTCAACCATTTTACTTGTGTGGAATCAACCCGGCCGAAGTACCATAGATCTTCGTAGTCCACGTTATCCAATCCAATGAAATGAAACCCGGCTACATTAAAAGAAAAATAGTTGGGCCCGAGGTAGTGGTGATACATCTTCTTTCCATATAACGGGTTGCTTTTACTTACAAGCGACAAGTGTCGTTCAATACCAAAGATTTCGTGGTTGCCCGGCACACTCCAAACCGGTACTGCAAATTTTTCTATTTCCCTCCGATATAAATCGTAGTAAGCGGCAGCTTCTTTTTCAGAAACCCGCAACGCATCTTTTACCAGGTCGCCCGTAACAAGCACAAAGTCTACTTTGTGCTGGCTTGCCAGGGTTCGAAGTTTTTCCATGCGGTCAACACTCTTTTCACTCAGGTGGGTGTCTGATGCGTGAATGAAAGAATAAGTGGTTTTAGCAACGGCTTTGGTTAGACCAAAATCGTTGGTGGTGCTTACCCGTTGCCACCACAACCGCGCGCTGTACCCTTCGGGCAAACTAACAGCAACAAAACCATAACCCTTCGCTACTGCAAATTCATAAAAACCTTCCTTGTTGGTTAGCACCACCTCAACCTGATCAGTAACAGCCACATTGGCAATACCTTCTTCGCCTTTATCGCGGATGCCATTATTGTTTTTGTCGTGGTACACCGTGCCTCTAATGGGTTGAGCTATACTTAGATGGGTGGCAAAAAGTAAGAGTACAAGTAATTTCATTTGTTTATAATTTTTTTTGATGGTCACTGGAATGGCCAGGATAATCATAGGCTTGGGTCTAGAAGCTACACGGTCGTTTCATCTATTCTTTAGAGTGAAAGTACAAAGCGGTTTCAAGGTTGACAACCTTTGCTACCTATTTGGTAAATCCTTGCTATTTTGCACAACTTATCACTATCCACAAATGAAAGGTATCCGGTTTTCTGAGCATGTTCTGCCGCACGGCATAGCCGTGTTGGTATTCCTGGTAATAACCATTCTTTTCTTCAGGCCTGTTTTCTTCGAAAACAAATCGCTCGGTCAGCACGATATTCAACAATGGAGTGGCTCTTCAAAAGAATTGCGCGACTACCGCGAGAAAACCGGGGAAGAGGGCCTGTGGGCCGGCACCATGTTTTCGGGTATGCCTGCTTATTTGGTAAATATTAAATGGAGCGATGGCATCGTGCTGGGCCTCAAGAAAGTACTATCCATTTTTCTACCACATCCGGTATCGCATATTTTTCTCGCGTTTATATGCTATTACATTATGTTGCTCTCGTTTCGGGTGCGCCCGTGGTTGGCTATAGCCGGAGCGCTGGCCTTTGGCTTATCGAGTTATGTGATTATCGGATTATCGGCCGGACATAATGGACGCATTGGCGCCATTGCATTTATGCCGTTGGTGTTTGCCGGTATTCATCTTGCTTTTACAGGAAAGCGCATCCTTGGTTTTGGGGTAACCGCATTGGGTATGGCGTTGCACTTACGCGAGAATCACTTACAGATAACCTATTATCTCGTGCTGCTTGTTGCAGGTTATGGATTGATGCAACTGATACTCGCCCTCCGCACAAAGCAGCTTGCCGGATTTTTTAAAACCTTGCTCATACTAGTGCCAGCGGTACTAATTGGAGCCGGCACATTCTTTGGCCAGTTTTGGGCTATAACCGAATACACCCGCTACTCTATTCGCGGCCCGTCAGAAATTGCAATAGCTACCGAAAACACCAGCGGTCTTACCAAGGAATATGCCTTTCAATACAAGTATGGTGTTTGGGAACCGATGACCTTGTTCCTTCCTAATTTTTACGGAGGCAGCAGTCGCCAGTTTTTTGTTGAAGATCAGAACAGCAAATCGTACCAGGCATTGATGCAATCGGGCGACAGCAAGCTGGCCAATCAATTAGCAAATGCAACCTCTGCCTACTGGGGACCGCAAGGGTTTACTGCCGGGCCTTACTATGCCGGGGTGTTGGTGTGTTTTCTCTTTGTGGCAGGAATTGTTTTTGCCGATAAAAAATACGTAGCGTGGCTCGTGCCGTTAAGCGCGCTTAGTGTAATGTTAAGTTGGGGCGATAGCTTTCCCTCCTTCAATTATTTTATGTTCGATTATTTCCCGGGCTATAACAAATTCAGGTCGGTAAATTTTGCACTGGTGATTATTCTGTTTGCCATGCCCTTGCTGGGTTTACTCGGGTTGGAGAAACTACTTACCGAAGGTTGGAATAAACAAACTCAGAAAAAATTTCTTTGGCCCGTTTCACTAACCATTGGCCTGTGCCTACTGGTAATTGTGGCCGGTGGTGCGTTTGATTTTTTGAAGTCAGGCGAAGAACAATTGCCGGGCTGGTTTAAAGTTGCCTTACAACAAGACCGCCTTAGTTTGTTACGTGCCGATGCATGGCGTGCAATGGGGTTGTTGGCTGTATTTGCATTTGCCATTTTCGCATTGTTAAAGAATTTCATTAAGGCCTCAATTGTTTATCCGGTACTTATTGTACTAATCTGGGCCGACCTGGCACTGGTTAACAGCCGCTATTTGAGCACCGACAATTATGTGCGTAAGCGCGATAACTCGGTACTAACGGCTAATGCCGCAGACGAAGCAATTCTACAGGATAAAGAGTATTACCGGGTGTACAATTTACAGGGCGCTATGGCAGAAGCGCGAACTTCCTATTTTCATTACTCGCTGGGTGGTTACCACGGGGCTAAACTCAGGCGTTATCAAGATCTGTACGACTCAGCAATTGTAAAAAATACACAAAAACTTTTTCAGGATTTTCAAACCGGTATCCCGCAATTTGAAAAGTACCATGTGCTGAATATGCTCAACGCCAAATATTTTGTGTATGGCACCGATCGGGGTAATGTAATTCAAAACCCGGCTGCCAATGGCCCGGCATGGTTTGTAAACGAAGTACTGCACGCGGCTACCCCTGCCGAAGAATTGCATTTGACTAGTTATATCAACACCAAAGAAGTGGCAGCAATTGATGCAAAGTTTAAAGTGGATTTTGGCCGCACTACGCTCGATACAATTTCAACCATTCAGTTGGTAGCACATACACCTCCGTACCTTAAGTACGAAGCGCTGGCCGATGGAAACTGCCTGGCTGTATTCTCAGAAATTTTTTATCCTAAAGGCTGGCATGCATTTATAGATGGTAACGAAGTGCCAATACTTCGCGCCAACTACGTGTTGCGCGCGTTGGAGGTACCAGCCGGTAAGCACACCATCGAATTTAAGTTTGAACCGAAGCCTTATGTTATTGGCAACAAGATTACAATGGTCGCTGGTTGGCTCTTGCTTTTAAGTGTACTCGGATGTTTAGGATGGAGTTTGAAAAAAGAAAAGTAGCTTAGAAGATTTCCTTCAGATCGAATCGAAGATTTTTAACAAGAGAAGATTGAACAGTTCCTTCTTTGGAAATAAAGGAAATGGGCACATCGCCACCACTTTGAGGTGTATAAATTTCAACGGTTCTGTTGCCCGGATCAACAATCCAATATTCCTTTATACCAAAAGCGAGGTAACTGCTTTTCTTTTGATTTCGGTCAGTATAACTGTTAGAAGGTGAGATAATTTCAACTACGATGTCTACGGGACCTTCAATACCCCGGTTGGTTAAATATTTTTTGGTTTCATTGGATAAGTAAACCAGATCTGGTTGAAATATATTTCGCTTATCGATGTAAAGATCAATAGGGGCATAAAACACCTCGCCCGAATCTTGTAAAAATTTATCGAATAGTTTGTACAGCTTTCCTGAAACTCTCTGATGATGGGGATGCAGGGCAGGGCTCATTATCAGTTCTCCATTAATTAATTGACATGGTGTATTCATTTCACCCAGTAAAAGATAATCCTCCACGGTCCATTCTTTTGTATTATCAATCGTAAGGGTCTTCATAGTCAATCAATGAATAAAGATAGAAAAAGGACACTTAAAATCCGACTGATTTTCTGATGGAAAGGTTACTCATCCTTCAACACCTCCACCGGATTGGTAAGCGCAGCTTTTACCGAGTGGTAGCTGGTGATGCCGGTTGCCACCACCAAAGTTCCCAGGCCGGTGGCTGCAAAAATCCAAATGGAAGGCGAAACCCGGGTAGAAAAATCCTGAAGCCATACTTGCATGAGCCAATACGCAAACGGAGCTCCTAAAACAAATGCAATAAGTACCAGCCGGGTATATCCTTTTGAAATTAATAGCAGGATATCCGTAATGGTAGCGCCCGATACCTTACGGATTCCAATTTCGCGCGTGCGCTGCTCCAGCGAATAAACGATCATACCCAGCAAACCCAAAGCGGCAATTAAAATAGCCAGCGTAGCCATTACCGTAAGCACACTACCAAACTGCTCCTGAGTTTTGAAGGCTTCGGCAAAGGCCTGATCAACAAAATAGTAGTCGAAAGGCAAATCGCCAGCGTGCTTTTTCCAAAGCACGTTTAATCCGGCAATTGTTTCTTGCCACAACTCTTCACTTAACGCTTCGGTACGCAGCACCACATATTTTTCTGATGAATAGAAATACTTTTCTGAATTAACATGGAATATGGCCATCGGTTCAATCGGATTAATCAACGACCAATAATTGAAATCCGATACAATCCCAACTACTTCAAATTCTGCATTTTCGTATGTGATAATTTTTCCCAACGTTGATTCATCTACCGCCCAGCCAATTCGTTTAGCGGTGGCTTCGTTAATAATTACTCGTTCGGCATCGCCCGGATTATTTTTCGAGAAATTTCGGCCAATCTTCATGTGGATATCCAGCGTTGGAATGTATCGCTCATCGGCACTGGTAAAATTGATATTAAGCATAAGGTCGCTTTTTTCCTTTATCCGAAACGCATCGCCATTCCACAACCGCGGTGGAACTGAAGCGCAGAAAGAGGCATTAACTACTCCCGGTAGTGTAAGTGTTTCATTCACCAAACTCTCCCCATTTTTTAAGGCTCCGGCATGGTTAATCACCAGCAGGTTTTTGCGATTAAATCCAATCTCTTTTTCCGATACAAACTTTAACTGTTGAAATACAATAGCGGTGCAGAGAATTAATATAATGGAAACGCTGAATTGGAATACAACCAAGCCATTGCGGAATATTTTTCCCTGGCGCCCTAGCCGGATTTTTCCTTTTATCGCTTCTACCGGATTGAATGAGCTGAGAAAAATAGCCGGGTAAATCCCTGACATAAAAGTCATCAGAACCATCAGCCCAGCCAATACCAACAGCAGGTACTCATCGTTTACGAAATCAAGCACCAATCTTTTTTCTGTAATCAAATTAAAATAAGGCAGAAGTAGTTGCGTAACGCCAATGGCAACCAGTAACCCAATAAGGCAAAAGGCAAAGGCTTCCAGAAAGAAACCAAGGCTGAGTTCTTTTTTACCGAGCCCTAAAATTTTTCGGACGCTGGCTTCTTTTAACCTGCGTGTAAATTGAGCCGTAGAAAGGTTCATAAAGTTGATGCACGATAGCAGCGTAATAAAAATGGCTGCGCCAATAAAAGAATAGATAACCGTAATATTGCCGGCATCGCTCAACCGGTTCAAAACGGCTTCATCCGGTAAATGAATGCTGGTGATTGGCTGCAGAAACAACTCCCATTTTTTTCCCGACTTAATATATTCTTCCCAGGTAGTGTTAAACGCGTTGCGGAGCGTAGTGCCCACGTGCTTTTCTGGTATTCTGGAAAGCTTTTCGCGAACGGTTTGGAGGTTAGCGCTTTTGTCGAAACGTACGTAGGTTTCTAATTGTGTCCACACCCAACTCCACGTGCGCAGCACAGCCGGAAATCCCTTCATCGAAATCAGCATATCAAATTTGATGTATGAGTTATCGGGTGTGTCTTGCACTACCCCGGTAATCTCGTAGGTCTTTTGATTTTCGCCACCGGAACCACCCAGGCGTATGAGTTTTCCAATGGGGTCTGCATCGCCAAAATATTTAATAGCGGTAGATTGAGTAATAACTGCGGTATTTGCCTGGTCAAAAACCGATTCGGGATTGCCCTTCAGCAGCGGAAAATTAAACATCTTGAAGAAGTTGGAGTCGGCCGCAAACACCCGCTTCTCTTCAAAAGTAATTACATCATTGGCAGGGGTAACGTACGATACAATAAAGTTGCCGGGTGTGTGGATGCTGGTGATCAGTTCAATTTCGGGTAATTCTTCCTTAAGGGCATACGCTACCCCGGGCCCGGTAGAAGCAAACTGGGCATTGTTATTTTCGCCCCAGATAAACGTTTGGTTTACGCGGTACACCCTTTCTGCATGCGGATGAAATTTATCATAGCTCAACTCGTGCCGTACATACAGGTAGATTAATACCGTGCTGGCCATGCTTACCGAAAGCCCTAACAAATTAATGGTGGCGAATAGCCGCTGACGCTTGAGGTTGCGAATAAAAAGGAGCACGTAATTTTTGAGCATGCGTATAGTTTTTCACTTTAATTCAAACCCTATACCAGCGGCTAAGTACTTGAATATAGCCGGATTAAAGGTCTTGATGATTTAGCGATGTGTACGGCAAAGGGATTCGGCCGTCCGCTAACGGTCGTACGCTGAACCGGCCACGTGTATCGGCAACGGGTAAATTCCGGGGCAAACCATTCGCAAAATAGTAGCGGTAGTTTGGCTAAAGCTGTTGCTACTTTCAAAAAAGAACCTGATTTTTAATTTCGAAAACCATTGCGGAGAATTTAAAGAATTTTTCATTCCGCATAAGATTTAGACCTAAAACCTAACTATGCAACACCTCACAACTTCAGATTACATCGTCTTCTTAATTTACTTTGTAATTGTTTCAGCCTACGGTTACTGGATTTATAACAGGAAACGAAAGTTGTCGGCCGACTCTAAAGATTTTTTTCTGGCTGAAGGTTCTTTAACCTGGTGGGCCATTGGCGCATCATTAATCGCTTCCAACATTTCGGCTGAGCAGATGATTGGAATGTCTGGCTCAGGATTTAAAATGGGATTGGCCATATCTACATATGAATGGATGGCTGCTGTTACCCTTATTATCGTGGCGGTATTTTTTATTCCGGTATACCTGAAGAATAAAATTTATACGATGCCTCAATTCTTAAATCAACGGTATAATAGTACGGTGGCCATGATTATGGCGGTTTTTTGGTTATTGCTTTACATCGTAGTTAACCTGATGTCGATTTTGTATTTAGGCGCCTTGGCCATTAGTGGAATTACCGGGTTTGATATTTACCTCTGCATTTTTATGCTTGCAGTCTTTTCAATCTTCATTACCCTGGGCGGGATGAAAGTGATTGGATATACAGATGTGATTCAGATATTCTTTTTAGTACTGGGCGGGCTTGTGGCAACTTATCTCGCCCTGAATCTGGTATCAAAAGAAGCGGGGCAAGAAGGTATTTTAAATGGATTTACCTTGCTAACCAATGAAGCGAGTGACCATTTCCACATGATTTTCAAACCGGATAACTCTAACTATATGGATTTACCCGGTCTTACAGTTTTAATTGGTGGAATGTGGATTACTAATTTAAATTACTGGGGCTGTAATCAATACATTACACAGCGAGCTTTGGGTGCAGATTTAAATACTGCCAGAAACGGAATTTTGTTTGCAGCTTTCTTAAAGTTGTTAATGCCCGTAATAGTAGTGTTGCCAGGTATTGCCGCCTATGTATTGCACCAAAAAGGATACTTTGCAACTGAGATGCTCGATTCCAAAGGCATTATTGATGTTAATAAGGCATATCCATCACTCCTGAATTTATTGCCAAGTGGGCTTAAAGGTTTAGCTTTTGCAGCACTTACAGCCGCCATTGTTGCTTCGCTGGCCGGTAAAGCCAATAGTATTGCTACTATTTTTACGTTGGATATTTATAAAAAGGCTATCAATACCCAGGCTTCGGAGACCAAGTTAGTATGGTTAGGGAGGGTTTCGGTAATAGTCTCCATGTTTTTAGCTGTTATACTCTCCTTACTGATTGGTGAGAAACTGATGGGCGAAGGAAAACAGGGTTTTCAATACATTCAGGAATATACCGGATTTGTGTCTCCGGGTATTTTTGCCATGTTTATACTAGGCTTCTTTTGGAAACGCACCACTTCAAGTGCTGCATTGTTTGCAACAATTGGAGGTTTCATATTTTCACTTATCCTGAAAGTATTACCTCAGTTTGTTGACCTCTCCTTCCTTGCTTCGGCACATTTCTCCAAGCCAAATGCTGAAGGTATTTATGAAATTCCATTTCTCGACAGGATGGGTTTTGTATTCATATTTTGCATCATAGGCATGAGCATAATCACAAATATGGATCAGCGAAGAGGTGTTAAATCGAATGGGTTAGAGATCGACAAGGGTATGTTTAAGACCTCGCCCGCCTTTACAGCAATTTCTTTATTGATAATTGGAATTATTGCCGCCCTCTATACTATTTTCTGGTAAAGGAATAGAGGTATTAAATTTTATAAGCGGATTTCGGCAATGCCGAAATCCGTTTTTCTTTAGTTTATAACTTCGGTAGGAAGATGGTAACTTTACTTCTATGAACCGCATCGATCGCCTTACTGCCATTCTTATTCACCTGCAAACCAAACGGGTGGTAAAAGCAGATGAAATTGCTGAGCGGTTTGGCATGAGCCTGCGCACAGTCTATCGCGATGTTAAAGCGTTGATGGAAGCCGGAGTACCTATAGGTTCGGAAGCCGGTAAAGGTTATTTTATTGTAGATGGATTTCATTTGCCCCCGGTAATGTTTACGCAGGATGAGGCAAACTCCATGATTCTGGCCGGCAAATTGGTGGAGAAGATTGCCGACAAATCGGTGCGCGAAGCCTTCAACTCCGCGCTCTATAAAATCAAATCGGTGCTAAGCGATGACGATAAAGATGGCGTGGAAAACCTGGACTCCAACATTCAGGTGTATTTCCGCGGTCGCGCGAATGCATCAGATTCCTTTCCCGATCATTTTATGACGGAGATACAACGGGCAGTAGCCCGCAGGCAGGTACTAAACCTTGATTATGTGAATCAGGCAGGCGAGGTGTCGCAACGGCTTGTTGAGCCCGCGGGCATTTTCTTTTACAACCTTACGTGGCACCTAATCGGCTGGTGCCGGTTGCGCAATGGCTATCGCGATTTTCGTTCTGATAGAATAAAAAATCTGGCTAACACTGGCCAGGAGTTTAGCGAACGCAGCACCGTATCGCTGAAAGAATATTTCAAGGCGATGTTCGCTGCTAACGAAAACCTGGCACCGGCTGTAGTTATTCTCGAAAAGAAAGCCTTGCAGGGCCGGGCCTTAAGTTCAACAACAACCCAAACGGATTTAGGCGACCGCATCCGGGCTGAATTTGTAATGGACAACATCGATTTTTTAGCCCGCTGGTTATTGATGTATGGTAAGGGCGTAGAAATAGAATCTCCCGATAGCCTGCGCGAACGGGTGGCAGAGTTAGCAGAAGAACTTTATGGGCACTACAATTTAAGTAGGGTTAATTCCTAATTCACACGCTGTTCGAGATTTGTAAACGAACAACATATAAACAGGATTTTTAATCTCCTTCTGTTCGACATCTGTAATGCCATATACGCTGTTCGAGATTTGTAAACATGCCCCTCTGTTCTACATTGTCCGCTGTTCGACATTTGCAATGTCGAACGATAGATAAACAGGATTTTTAATCCAACTTAAAACGGCTCAAGTTCCAAAAGCCCTTTCCGTGTCCCATAAAAATCTCCACAGCTACTCAACAAATATTCTTCTTCCTTTTCTACAATTCCAGCCTTTACGGGATTCTGGTGAATGTAGCCAACCTTCGAATCAAAGAATTTATTACCGGTTATCTCCTCACCATGATACCCTTCCTCCCAAAACCAGATGTGATCATCTTTCGTCAGCAACCACAATAGCCAACTTCTTCGGCTTTCTAATTCATTACTTTCAATTGCCTCATAAATCTTCTTAGCTGTATGTTTCTTAAAATCCCGAATAACATCACTGAGTTTAAATCCCTCCGTACTAATAATCAAGTGACAATGATTACATAAATCTTAAGTCCTTTGTGTTGCTGACAATAGCGGAGGTTCTCAAGCAAAATATCTGAGTAGGCCCTTCTTGTAAAAACATCCACCCATTGGTGTACGGTGAATGTTACGAAATAAACGCCTTGCTGATCGTACACACGGTAAGCATATGCCATGCATGAAAGTTAGAGTTTTTGGGATTAAAAATCCTTATTATCTAGGTTCGACATTGCAAATGTCGAACGACAGATAAAATGGATTTTCAATCCAACACTAACTCCAGCATCAAAAATCTTGTTACCTAGCCTACAAAATAATTATAACCCTTTCCGCGCAAGGCGCAGTTACATAATCCTCTCATATTCCTTCTCTCTAAATCCTTCGCCTATTCCCTTCCCCTTCGTATTTTTGTGCTTACGCTCACCACTATGATCGTCTTCTTTCGCACCCCCGGTGCAACGCTCTATGCCGTAGGTACATCGCAACCATTTGGTAATCAGGATTATGAAAAACTAACTTGGCTTTTTGGCGGTGGCCAGGCCCTGCCCGATCAGTCCGTAGGCGGCTATTTTATCGGCCCCCGCAAGGAAATGATTACCCCGTGGAGCACCAATGCGGTGGAGATTACCCAAACGATGGGTATTGCCGGCATCGAGCGCATTGAGGAGTTTACTGAAGCTACCGAAAGCACCCCCCACGACCGGATGCTGCAACGCCTGTACATCGGGCTCGATCAGCAGGTATTTACCATTCGCCATACGCCCGAACCTATTGTTGAGATTAAGGACATCAAAGCCTATAACGAAAAAGAGGGGCTTGCGCTGAGTACCGAAGAAATTGAGTACCTGAATGAAGTTAGTCGCAAATTAAATCGCAAGCTTACCGATAGCGAAGTGTTCGGCTTCTCGCAGGTAAACAGCGAACACTGCCGCCATAAAATTTTCAACGGCACATTTATCATCGATGGAAAAGAAAAAGAGTCCACACTTTTTCAACTCATCAAAAAAACCTCCAAAGAAAATCCCAACTATATTGTTTCTGCCTATAAAGACAATGTGGCCTTTATCAAAGGGCCGCGGGTTGAGCAGTTTGCACCCGCCTCTGGCGATAAGCCCGATTACTTTCAGGTAGAAGATTTTGATTCCGTTATTTCGCTTAAAGCGGAAACGCACAACTTTCCAACTACGGTAGAACCTTTTAATGGGGCTGCTACCGGTGGCGGTGGCGAAATTCGCGATCGCCTGGCTGGTGGTAAAGGTTCCATTCCGTTATCGGGAACAGCAGTTTATATAACGTCATACCCACGTTTGGAAAACGGAAGACCGTGGGAGAAAAAGTTTGAAGCCCGCACCTGGTTATATCATAATCCGGCCGAAATCTTGATTAAAGCCTCAGACGGAGCCAGTGATTTCGGAAACAAGTTTGGCCAGCCGTTAATCGGTGGCAGTGTGCTTACCTTCGAACACGTAGAGCACAACAAAAAATTCGGCTTCGATAAAGTGATTATGCTGGCAGGCGGTGTGGGCTACGGTAAAGAAAAAGACAGCCAGAAAGAATCGCTGCAAGCCGGAGATAAAATAATCCTGCTCGGTGGCGACAACTACCGTATTGGTATGGGTGGGGCCGCGGTATCATCCGTAACTACGGGCGAGTTTGCCAATGCATTGGAATTAAATGCTGTGCAACGCTCCAATCCCGAAATGCAGAAGCGTGTAATGAATGCCATTCGGGCATTGGTGGAATCGGGCAATAATCCCATTGTTTCCATTCACGACCATGGTGCAGGCGGACATTTAAATTGTTTTTCAGAGTTACTGGAAGAAACGGGCGGAACCATTGAGATTGATCAACTTCCGGTGGGCGACCCAACCTTGTCGGATAAAGAAATAATCAGCAACGAATCGCAGGAGCGCATGGGTGTGGCCATGCATGCAAAAGATGTGGATACGTTAAAACGTGCGGCCGAACGCGAACGGGCGCCCCTGTACGTAGTAGGTACTGCCACAGGTGATAAGCAGTTTAAGTTTGTTGACAATAAAAAGAATACCAAGCCTGTCGAACTTGAACTTAATCATTTGTTTGGTTCATCTCCTAAAACTATTCTGCACGATAATACCACTACACTTGCTTACGCAGAAGTGAGTTACGATGTAAAACAATTTACTACCTATCTCGAACAAGTGCTGCAACTGGAGGCTGTGGCATGTAAAGATTGGTTAACGAATAAAGTAGATCGCTCGGTAACGGGCCGCGTAGCTACACAACAAACCTGCGGTCAAATTCAATTGCCCCTGAATAATGTTTCGGTAATGGCCCTCGACTTTGTGAGCAACAAAGGTATTGCTACGGGTATTGGCCATGCACCCGGGGCTGCTTTGGTTAATCCGGCTGCCGGCAGCAAGCTGGCTATTGCCGAGTCGTTGCTCAATATTATCTGGGCACCGCTCACGCACGGGCTTAAAGGAGTTTCGCTTAGCGCGAACTGGATGTGGCCCGCAAAAAATGATGGTGAAAATGCAAGGCTCTATGCTGCGGTTGAAGCCGTGAGTAATTTTGCCTGCATGCTGGGAATCAACATTCCTACCGGAAAAGATTCCTTATCGATGACGCAGAAATACCCGAATGGCGAAGTGGTGTATTCACCCGGCACGGTAATCATTTCGGCTGTAGCCGAAGTAAGCGACATTCGCAAAACCGTATCGCCAGTGCTACAACCTGTACCCGGTTCAAAACTTATTTACATCGATTTTTCGAAAGACACCTATCAGTTGGGTGGAAGTAGCTTTGCGCAGATAGTAAATCAAATTGGAACCAACGCGCCCACTGTTACTGACGCAAATTACTTTGTTGCTGCTTTTGAAGCCGTGCAACAACTTATCCAACAAGGTTTAATCCTTGCCGGGCACGACATTTCTTCGGGCGGGTTAATTACTACGTTACTGGAAATGTGCTTCCCCACACCGGGTGTTGGAATGAATCTTACCGCCAGGTTGGATAGCGATCTTATCAAATTCCTGTTTGCCGAAAACCCGGGCGTAGTACTGCAAGTAACCGATGCGGAGTCGGTTGAAAAAATACTAGGCGCTCTCGGAGTAGAATCCAAAACCCTTGGCGATGTAACCAACACCAGACAATTATCGGTTGTTGACTATCAATTGCCCATTGATTCCTTACGGGAAAAATGGTTTCACACTTCGTATTTGCTCGATGCCATGCAGCGCACCAAAGGGCATGCAGAACTTCGCAGAGACAATATTTTTAAACAGCCGCTGGAGTACCGGTTCCCTTCTCAGTTTAACGGCAGCTTTAAATCATTTCAGATCAATCCAAAACGCAGGCAACCCACTGGCATAAAAGCAGCCATCATTCGCGAGAAGGGTGTGAATGGCGATCGCGAGATGGCCTATGCACTTTACCTGGCGGGCTTTGATGTGAAAGATGTACACATGACCGACCTGATGACGGGGCGTGAAGATTTAAATGAAGTAAACCTGATTGTGTTTGTAGGTGGTTTCTCTAATTCGGATGTGTTGGGTTCGGCTAAGGGCTGGGCGGGTGCCTTCTTATACAACCCGAAAGCAAAAGCAGCTTTGGATAATTTTTATAATCGCAACGATACGTTAAGCCTGGGTGTTTGCAACGGCTGTCAGTTAATGATGGAGCTTGGCTTAATAAATCGTGATGTAGCGATGAGTGCCCATCCAAAAATGCATCACAACGGTTCCGGTAAGTTTGAATCTACATTCGTTAATATCAGCATCCCAAAAAACAATTCGGTGATGCTGAGCAGCTACGAAGGCACCACATTAGGTGTTTGGGTAGCGCATGGCGAAGGTCGTTTCGATTTGAAAGGCCACCACAATTATGCGGTGGCTGCAACCTATACATATTTACAATACCCGGGCAATCCGAACGATTCAGATTCTTCGGTAGCTGCGCTTTGCTCGGCAGACGGGCGGCACTTGGCCATTATGCCGCACATTGAGCGTACGTTGTTTCCATGGAACTGGGGCTACTACCCTACCGATCGCAAACAAGATGAAGTAGGCCCGTGGATTGAAGCGTTTGTAAATGCAAGAGAGTGGGTGAAAAGAGTTGCCGGTTACTAGTTGCTGGTCTCTGGTTACTGGATACCAGAGAATAGAGAATAGAGACCAGAGACCAGAGACTAGGGACCAGCAACTAGTACTACTTCACCTCCAACACCACCACCGAATGTTTGGGCAATGTTACTTTCAAAACTCCGTCTTTTAATGAGGCGCCTTTAAATGCTGTTGGCTTAATGTGCTCCGGTTTATCGAAGGAGTTATAGTCTTGCACATTGGCGCTTGCTAAAATTCTTCCGGTAACTGAGGTAAATTTTCCGCCACGCAACTCTATCGTAACCTCTTGCGTGGCTTTGGCATCTATATTCACCAACGAAATATGAATTACGCCAGCTGCATTTTTGGATGCCGAAACAGAAACCGCAGGAAGCTTTTCTCCTTCTACCGTGTAGCTGCCGGTAGTTAAGTCGAGTGGCAGCAGGGTGGCATCCTGATGTACATTGTACATTTCCATTACGTGATAGGTGGGCGTAAGAATCATTTTCTCTTCATCCGTAAGCACTACTGCTTGTAATACATTAACAGTTTGAGCCAGGTTGGCCATGCGAACCCGGTCGCTATGCTTATGAAAAATGTTAAGCGTAGCGCCAGCCAACACCGCATCGCGCATGGTATTTTGCTGAAACAAAAAACCGGGATTGGTATTGGGCTCTACATCGTACCAGCCACCCCACTCATCTACAATCAAAGCAACTTTCTTATTTGGGTCGTACTTATCCATAATGGTACTGTGGCGTTTAATCGCTTCATCCATAAACAATGCGCGCTGCATTGTTTTAAAATATTGATTTTCGGTAAAGGTGGTCGATGGCCCTTTTTTATTCCAGTCAATTACAGAATAATGATGCAAGGCAATCCCTTCCAGCATGTGGTGGGGAATATCGCGCATCAGTACTTCTGTCCAATGAAAATCATCGGAGTTTGCACCCGATGCAATCTTAAAAAGTTTACCGCTCATAAACGTAGCATACTGCCTGTAGATATTGGCATAATACTCCACGGTCATGTTACCGCCACAACCCCAGGCCTCATTGCCTACGCCCCAAAACTTTACATTCCAGGGTTTCTCTCTTCCATTTTCCTTTCTCCATTTCGACATCGGGCTAACGCCATCAAAATTTACATACTGTACCCACTCGGTTAATTCTTGTACCGTACCACTCCCCACGTTGGCAGCAAGGTATGGCTCTGCGCCAATCAACTCGCACATGTTTAAAAAATCATGGGTACCAAAACTATTGTCTTCTGTTACATTACCCCACCACGTATTTACAATGGTTGGGCGAGTGACTTTCGGGCCCACGCCATCTTTCCAATGATAGGTATCTGCAAAGCAACCACCGGGCCAGCGCAGGTTAGGAACTTTCAGTTTTTTTAGGGCATCCACTACATCGTTACGCACACCGGCCGTGTGGGGAATTTTAGTATTGTTTTCGCCCACATAAAAACCACCGTAAATACATCGGCCGAGATGTTCAGAAAAATGACCGTAAATGTGGCGATCTATTTTTATAGTGCCCTGATCAGTGTGCAGGATAGCTTTGTTCTGGGCAAAGGCAAAGCTTGCGAAAGCTGTAAGGAGAAAAGTTAGAAATAGTCTCATATTTAAAATTCAATTTATTTATTGTTACCAGTTACTGGCTTCTGGTCGCTATAACCCAGCGGCAGGTAACCAGCAACTACTTATGCTGAGTTCCGTGCTGCGTTAATTATTCCAAACATACATCGTATAATCAACTTACGGTACCGCGGTTCGTACTGCTTATTGGTATCGGTAAGGTTTCGGATATTCATTAGTGCAAACTGCTGAATGGCAATTAATGGAAGTACGATGCGTTCGCGCAAGCGCACAGAATCACGAATGCCGGGATTATTCTCCATCAAGCCTTTTAATCCTGAAACTTCCAGGGTTGCCTTAAGCGAAAGTTCATACTCGGCATACATCTTCTTCCAAAACTCGCCAAACTCTTCATCGCTGGCCAGGTAGGTGGTTGCTTTGTAATAGGTTTTGGAGAGCGACATCATACTATTGCCCAGCAACGTTCTGAAAAAAAGTGAGTCCTGATAGAAGTCTTTTAATTTTTGCATTCCATGCCTGGCCGCTACTGCGGTAAGAGCCGAGCCCACGCCATAAAATCCAGGAATGTTCTGTTTCATCATAGCCCAGGAGCCTACAAACGGAATGGCTCGCAAATCTTCAAACTTCAACCCTTCTGTTGCACTTCGTTTAACCGGGCGCGAGCCGATGTTGGTATCGCCAAAAAATGAAAGTGGTGTGACCTTCTCTAGGTAGGGCACAAATTTTTCGTGATGCTTGAGACTCAGGTAAGCTTTGTAACCTTCATCTGCCAACTCATCTAAAATCTGTTTTTGTGCATCGGTAAGTTGACTTTCTCCGCGTTTGAACACATCGCCCTCCAACCCTGCCGAAATCAATTGCTCCAGGTTATACCGGCAAGAGGCTACTTTGCCAAAGTTCGAGCTTATCGTTTGCCCTTGAATGGTAATCTGCACTTCCTCGTTCTCGATTGTATCGCCCAACGAAGCATAGAAATCGTGGGTGTTACCTCCACCGCGTGCCGGAGGCCCACCACGGCCGTCAAAAAACAAAGCTTTAAATCCGTGGTTGCGCGAAATGGTTGTTAGATTTTCTTTAGCCCGAAAGATAGACCAATTGGCACGCAGGTAGCCACCGTCTTTGGTACCATCAGAAAATCCAAGCATAATAGTTTGGTGCGATTTACGGTAGGTAAGATGGTAGCGATACTCAGTAACCTGATACAGTGCATCCATAATTTGTGGTGCGTGTGCCAGGTCGTCTATGGTTTCGAATAACGGCACTACATCCAACTCCAATCCAGAATCCGTTCCCAGCAACAACCTGCCTAACACAAACACCTCAATAATGTGCAGGGCGCTTTGGCAGTTGCTTATTACATAGCGATGACTGCCGGTAGTACCGTTGGTGTGTTGTATCTCCCCTATTACCCGAATGCTATTCAACGTTTCTTTTACAAAATCATCAGTAAGGTCTAACGTGTTTAAGTCCACGTTCAGCGAAAGCAGGTACCTAATTTGTTCGGGTTGGGTAAGTTTTTGAAACTCGGCATTGGAAATTGTTTTGCCGGCTTTGGCTCCACAATCCAAAATATGGCTCCACACGAAATCGTGCCTGCGACTGTCTTGCCGCACATCCAGGCTGGCAAAATGAAACCCGAACAATTTTACTTTTATCAAGAATGTATCGAGCAGGTCAAGAAACAACCCATCATGATCTTCTACTAACCGTTTGCGTACCAGATTCAGATCGGCTACAAGATCTTCTACGCTGTCAAAACCACGGGCCCCACCATAGGCCCAATGGTAAATTTTACGTTCTATCTCTGTAACCAGTTTATCTACTCCCCGAAAGGTTAGCCTTCTGCGCAGCGCACGTAAATCGCGTGCGTAACATTTCAAAATACTATCCTGAAGTTTGGCGGCCACTTTGCGCGTAATCTCCGTAGTTACAAACGGGTTTCCATCTCTATCGCCCCCGGGCCAAAAACCAATTACCACTAACCTATCATTATTCCATTCGGCCAACGGCAGGTTTAATCCCGAACACAACAGTTGAATAATTTCGGGAATAGATTGATAAAAAACATTTTCGAGATACCAGCACAAGCTAACCGCTTCATCGTAAGGCGTGGGTTTATCCTGATTGATAAATCCGGTTTTTCCGAGTTGCTGCAGCAGTAAGTTAATGTGTTGTAAATTGCTGTCGCGGATGGAGCGTTCCAGGTCTGTAAGAATACCGAGCACATACCCTGGATAAAATTGGGTTGGGTGCGCGGTAAGTACAGGCCTCAGACTAAAATTTTTAAGTCGGTCAATCAATTCCTTCTCTTTGCGGTCGAACCGGGCGCGTTGCAGCAGCGATGCAATGGTGCCTTTGCCTGTGGTTTCATTCACTTGTTCAAAAGCAGAATCTTCAACCGAATCAAAAAGGGCAACCTGGCGCTCTACATACTGAATAAATTTAAACAACAAACCGAATTGGTCTTCTGGTCTTGCATGCGGCACCAGATCGGCAAAAAACTGGCTCAGGATTTCCGTGGCCGGTTTACCCTGTTCAAATGCTTCCTCACAATACTGTTGCAGAAAAGGTAACAGCGTACCCGTTCTTTGAACATCCTGAAACGGCAAATTCAAAAACAGGCTATTATAAATATGGTAGCGGGCGCCTACGGTTTGTTCGTACTTCGAAATCATTTGTCCAGCATTAAAATTGCCCTTAAAATACGGCTAAAGCGGGGTAAAATGTTAATTCCACGCGCGATTCATACCCCTCATTTTTGAACAAGGCTAAAAGAAATGCGTTGGCGCTTGCTTGCCCTCTATAAAAAAATTACCTTTTACAGCCTATTCCAACCACTATGAAGAAACTTTACCTGATTGCCTTGCTTCCATTTTTGCTCGGGGCCTGCCTGGGCTACAAAGAGTTACCCGTTGAGTATGACTATAGCTATAAGGGTAATTTCAAGAAGTATAAAACGTTTGACATTATGCGGCCCATGGGGCTTAACGACACCACCATGGTTAATGAGGCGGTGGAAAAATCAATCGTTTCCAGAATGAAATTTTTAGGATATAAACAATCGGAAACCCGGCCGCACTTAATTATTGGTTTTAAAATGTACACCGATAGCCTTCGCTTTAATGGCTACGACCAACCCGAAATAGAAGAGTGGATTAAAGGCCAGAAGGAAGACGAGAAGTACGATGCTCGCAAGATAAACCTACGCACCGGCACACTGCTTATTCAGTTTTTTGACAGGCGCCAAAACCGCTCAATCTGGCAGGGCTATGCTACCACGCTTTACGGAAGTATCAATTTTAATAACGAGCGCCACCTTCGTAACGCGGTAATTTCCATTTTAGATAAGTACCGCTTTATGGCCGAGGGTTTTGCCGAAGGTCAGGTTGCGGCCCAGGCCGATGACCTGGACTAAAAACCGTCATTAAAATCCTTCAAAAAACACTGAATTTCGGATTTTCACTTCTCGAAATTGTTCCTACATTTGCACCTCAAATTTTTGATTTGGGCACTGTCCTATGGTGTAATGGTAACACAGCAGATTTTGATTCTGCTTTTCTAGGTTCGAATCCTAGTAGGACAACAGACAAAGGGATTGCTGCAAAAGTCAGATGTAAATTCAGATTTTGAGGCAACCCCTTTAATTTTTAAAACAATGGCTGTTAAAATCTTTTCGGGGCGCGCAACTACCTACCTGGCAGAGAAAATCGCGCACGCCTATGGCGAGCCATTGGGCCGTGTAGATTACCAGCAGTTCAGCGATGGCGAAATGTCGCCCTTCATTGGCGAATCGGTTCGCGGGCATGACGTGTTTATCGTTCAGTCCACCTTTGCGCCAGCCGAAAATTTTATGGAGCTGCTGTTGATGATTGATGCAGCGAAAAGAGCAAGCGCCTCGAACGTAAATGTGATTATCCCGTACTTTGGATATGCACGGCAAGACCGCAAAGACAAACCTCGGGTGGCAATTGCGGCCAAACTGATTGCCAACCTGCTTTCGGCAGCCGGTGCGCACCGCATTATGACGTGCGACTTGCATGCCGATCAGATTCAGGGCTTTTTTGATATTCCGGTAGATCACCTGGATGGCAATTACATCTTTGTTCCTTACCTCAAAGGCCTCAACCTTCAAAATATCATGTTTGCTTCGCCCGATGTAGGCGGAATAAAACGGGCCCGCAGTTTTGCTAAATTTTTTAATGCCGAACTGGCCGTGTGCGATAAGTACCGCAGAGAAGCCAATAAGATTGAGTCCATGCGCCTGATTGGAGACGTGGAAGGTAAGGACGTAATTCTGGTGGATGATCTGGTTGATACCGCAGGCACTATTTGTAAAGCTGCCGGACTGTTAAAAGAAAAAGGCGCCACCACCGTGCGGGCCATTTGTACCCACCCGGTTTTATCGGGCAACGCCTACGAAAATATTCAAAACTCGGCTTTGGAAGAGTTAGTCGTAACCGATACCATTCCATTGAAGCAGCAAACCGGCAAAATAAAAGTACTTACCGTATCGGATTTGTTTGCCAAAGCCATTCGCAAAATCCACGATCACGAGTCCATCAGTTCATTATTTATCCGTTTATAAATTTTATTAATTAACTAAAACCAAAAAACAATCATGAAAACCATCGAGATTATAGGGTATCGAAGAGCAAATCTCGGAAAGAATGACGCTCAGAAAATCCGCCACGAAGGCAACGTGCCCTGTGTACTTTACGGGGGTAACGAACAAGTACACTTTTATGCGCCTGTCATTCTCTTTCGCGATTTGATTTACACCAACGAAGCTCACTTTGTACACCTCAATATTGAAGGTGAAGAGTGCCAGGCTATCATGCAAGAAGTTCAGTTTCACCCGGTAAGTGAAATTATCCTGCATGTAGATTTTCTTCGCATCAGCGAAGACAGAAAAATTAAAATGGATATTCCGGCCCGTTTGGTGGGGCAAGCCCCAGGTGTTGCCAAAGGCGGAGCACTGGTTCGCAAACGTGCCTCACTAAAGGTTTATGCCTTTGCTAAAGATATGCCCGATCATATCGATGTAGATTGTTCTACTCTTGATTTCCATCACTCGGTAAAAGTAGGTGACCTTAAATTTGAAGGACTTGAATTCTTAGATCCGAAGCAAGCCTCTATTGCCGTAGTGGAAGTTCCGCGTGCCGCCAAGCTGGCCGAAGAAACCGCAGCAGCCGCAACGCCAGCCGCAGGTGCAGCCGCCCCCGCTGCGGGTGCAGCCCCGGCAGCCGATGCCAAGAAAGCAGAAGCCCCCAAGAAAGACGAGAAAAAGAAATAATTCGATTTCCCGGTACGATAAATCCCGCCTGGTTAAACCGGGCGGGATTTTTATTTAATTATACCTTTAAACCCGAAGTTGAAGCAGCATGCGATGAAGCAACGTTGGAGTAAAGTCTTAAACTGCGAATTCTATCTTACATTCAACACCATAAATAGTAACAGATGAAGTACCTGATAGCTGGTTTGGGAAACCCGGGGGCCGAATATGAACTAACGCGGCACAACATCGGCTTTTTGGTGCTCGATCATTTTGCCGATAAACACAAAGTAGATTTCAGCGTATCGCGGCTGGCCAACAAAGCCGAAGTAAAGTTTAAGGGCCGCCATTTGCACCTGATACAACCTAACACCTACATGAACCTGAGCGGCAAGGCAGTAGCCTACTGGTTGCAGGAATTAAAAATCCCAAAAGAGAATTTGTTGGTGGTTGTGGATGACCTGGCGTTGCCTTTTGGAGCCTTACGCTTACGCACCAAAGGGAGCGCGGCCGGGCACAATGGCCTTAAAAATATTGAAGCCACTTTAAACGATCTGACCTATGCACGTTTGCGGCTCGGTATCGGGAGCGAGTTTGCCAAAGGGCAACAAGTAGATTACGTGCTTAGCAATTTTGATAAGCCGGAATTGGAAGTGATGGTACCCCTCCTGCAAAAGGCCGGTGAAATAATCGAGTCGTTTTGCACCGTTGGCGCGGAGCGCACCATGTCGCAATTCAATAAATAAAAGCAGCAAATAGCTTCATTTGCAGCTTAAATCTTACAAGTAGGCAATTACTTAAATCAGCCAAAAAGCGCAATAAAACGACACCTGAGGCACGTCCGTTCGAAATTTATAACCAAACCGAAGTGCTTCCTTACTTTCCGGTAACGGGTGTAGGGTTTATAACTTTTTCACTCAAAATTATTGCACTTGAACCCGCACATTTGAAGTGTAAATAAATGATTATGGCTGCGAGGGGATTGTCAAATATTAGTGTGCAGGCCCGCATGAAACAGTTTCTGCTACTGCTTGCCTTGGTAATGATAAGTGTGTTGGTTGCCATGGTTTCCAGCGATGGGAAGACCGTGCTCTCGAAGGATTCGTTAAAAACTAATGTGCGCTCTGCGAGCCACTAACAAATAGTTAAAGACAGGGTGTTTGGTAAAGCCTCTGCGGGAAACTGCAGGGGTTTTCCTTTTTTAGCCGTGTTTGGTGTAGCTTTGTCTTTAATGGATTTTTCGCAGGCCACATTTTTAGAACACCTGGCGCCCACTTCGCCTAACCCGTTTCTCATCCCTATCGAAAAAGCTGCCGGAGTTTTTTTATACGAACCCAACGGCAAAGCCTACATCGATATGATCTCCGGTATTGGTGTAAGCGTAGTAGGGCATCGACATCCGCATGTGGTTGAGGCTATTAAAGCCCAGGTGGACAAGCACCTTCATGTAATGGTGTATGGCGAATACATTCAGGCTGTATCCAATAAGTTGGCTGCAAAGCTTAACACCGTATTGCCCGCAAGCCTTAATTGCGTTTACCTGGTTAACTCGGGCACCGAAGCCAACGAAGCTGCCTTAAAATTAGCGAAGCGCGCCACTGGAAGAACTGAAATTATTGCCTGCTTTAAATCGTATCATGGTAGTACGCATGGGTCGCTGAGTGTTTCGGGGAATGAACTTAAAAAACAAAGCTTCAGACCCTTACTGCCCGATGTGCGGTTTATTCACTTTAATAACCACGCTGACCTCGCTTTGATTACAGAAAAAACAGCGTGCGTGATTATGGAAACCATTCAGGGCGATGCCGGGGTGCGAATACCCGATAAAGCTTACATGCAGGCAGTGCGAAAACGATGTTCAGAAACCGGTACACTGCTTATTCTTGATGAGATACAATGTGGCATGGGCCGTACCGGTAAATTATTTGCTTTTGAACATTATGATATTGTACCTGACATCTTAACCCTTGCAAAAGCATTTGGCGGTGGGCTGCCGATTGGAGCATGTGTGGCTTCGCACGAATTGTTAAAGTTGTTTAGCCACAACCCCATGTTGGGGCATATTACCACATTCGGGGGCAACCCGGTATGTTGTGCCTCGGCATTAGCCACCCTGGAAGTGATCGAAAACGAAAAATTACTTGCGCAGGTAGAGGAAAAAGGGAAGCTGATTGAAACCCTTATTCAACATCCTAAAATTAAAGCCGTTCGCAGAATAGGTCTGATGTTTGCCTTCGATTTTGAATCAGAAATAATCGTAAACCGTATTGTAGCGTATGCCAAAGAAAACGGAGTTATTTGCTATTGGTTCCTTTCACATCCTTATAGCTTTAGAATTGCACCGCCACTCACCATTTCCGAATCGGAAATAAAAACAGCCTGTGCCGTAATTATAGCAGCCATTGAACACGCCTAACCATGAATACAAAAAAATTAGACCGACTGGACTACACCTACAAATTATTGGTAGTGTTAGGCCTTATTATAACGGCTACTGTACTTGCCAGCGATATCGTTATTCCAATTCTTATTTCAGGAATATTTGCGGTAGTATTATTGCCTTTTATTAAACGGGCTGAAAAAAAAGTATCACCCACGTTAGCGATTGTTATTGTTCTGGTTGTTGCCTCTCTGATTTTTATCTGCTTATCGTGGTTAACCATAAGCCAGGTAAGTGCGCTTGTAAAAGATTTACCCAATTTAGAAACCAAGTTTAACACCCTGATTGATCGGGTAAGCTCTGAATTGCAGGATAAATTTGGCATGAGCGCCCGCGAACAAAATCAACTTCTTAAAAACAGCCTTGCCAACCTGGGTGGTTACGCAACCAACCTGTTTGCTGCCACCACCAATATTATCTCCTTGTTGGTTCAGGTGCCCATTTACATTTTCTTATTTTTGATTTACCGCGAAAAATTCAAAGCGTTTATCCTCGCATTTCTTGTAGATGAGTCGGAGATAACCTGGCGCAGCGAAGTTGAAGGAGTTATTCAGGGGTACATCTCGGGGTTGCTTTTGGTTACCCTGATTATTGCTGTGCTTAACAGCGTAGGGTTACTGCTGCTGGGTATTGATCACGCTATCTTTTTTGGAGTGCTCTCAGGGGTTCTTACCATCATTCCCTACGTAGGGATTTTTATTGGCGCCACCTTGCCGGTGATTATGGCCTTGCTTACCAAAGATAGCATTTGGTACGCCATCGGGGTAGTCGCCATTTTTTCGTTCGTTCAGTTTCTGGAAGGCAACTTTATTACACCCCGCATTACCGGTTCGAAAGTCAGCATCAATGCGCTGGCTGCTATTGTGGCCTTGCTAATTGGTGGCAAGATCTTAGGAATTGCCGGTATGATACTCGCTATTCCGGCTTTAGGTGTGGTTCGAATTATATTGTCGCACACACGGTACCTCAAACCATTTGTAATCTTAATAGAGGATAGCACGGTAAAGCCAGATACCGAGCCGCCTATGCGACCACCGGAAGAGCAAGAGCTATAAGATTACACTACCTCCACTACCAGATTATGGTTGGTGTAAATACAGATGTCAGCCGCAATATTCAGGCTCTCGCGCACAATTTCTTCGGCTGTCAGGTGCGGGGCATGCTTCTTTAATGCCAACGCAGCCGACTGTGCATACATGGCGCCCGACCCAATGGCTGCCACCTGATTATCCGGCTCCAGCACATCGCCCGTTCCGGAAATCACAAGTACTTCGTCTTTGTTTATTGCAATAAGCATGGCCTCCAACCTGCGCAGGTACCTATCCATACGCCAGTCTTTGGCAAGTTCTATAGCTGCCCGTTTCATGTTGCCGCCATAAGCATTTAGCTTTTCTTCAAATCGATCGAGCAGCGTAAACGCATCGGCTGTAGAGCCGGCAAAGCCTGCAACCACCTTTCCCTCATGAAGCTTGCGGATTTTCTTTACATTACTCTTGGCGATGGTGTTGCCCATCGTGGCCTGGCCATCGCCACCAATGGCCAGCTTGCCATTATGGTGTACCGCTAAAATAGTGGTAGCATGAATTTCTTGCTTCATATAAGATTAGTGTGCTCGTAAATGGTACAAAGTGAAATGTCTTCAACCATTGTGTAGCATTCAACAATTTAATTATTGGGTGGCGTTAACCGCACAGTGCTCGTTAAATCAATATCCTAACCGGGTCTTCCAATAATCCTTTTAAGGTTTTTAGAAAAGCAGCCCCGCTGGCGCCATCTACTACCCGGTGGTCGCACGAAAGCGTAACTTTCATCACATTGCCAACCGCCAATTGACCATTCTTCACGATGGCTGTTTCTTTTATTCCGCCAACTGCCAGAATGCAAGCATCAGGCGTGTTGATGATGGCCGTAAATTCTTCTACCCCAAACATGCCGAGGTTAGAAATAGTAAAGGTGCTGCCCTCCCAATCGGCTGGTTGTAATTTTTTATCGTGTGCTTTTTGCGCAAGGTCTTTAACTTCCACCGCTATGTGCGATAGCGACTTATTATCGGCAAACCGAACTACCGGCACCAGCAGCCCATCTTTAACCGCTACCGCAACACCAATGTGAATGTGATGGTTCTTTCTGATTTTATCGCCTTGCCAACTGGAATTGATGTCCGGATGTTGACGCAATGCCGCAGCCGTAGCCTTTAGCACCATATCGTTAAACGAAATTTTAACCGGTGCAATCTCATTCATGCTTTTACGCGCTTCGATGGCTTTGTCCATGTTAATCTCCATTGTAACATAGAAATGCGGTGCCGTAAACTTGCTCTCTGAAAGTCTGCGGGCAATGGTTTTACGCATTTGCGATACCGCCACCTCTTCGAAGCTCTCCTGCCCTACTACCTGTGGCAACACAACCGGAGCAGACCCTTTCGATTCGGTCTTACCTCCTGCTGCCGGCTTGTACGATTCTACATCGTGCTTGGTAACACGGCCACCTTCACCCGAACCCTGGATTTTACCAATATCGAAGCCTAAATCTTTGGCCATCTTTTTTGCCAATGGCGAGGCTTTGATGCGACCGTCGGTAGTGGTGTGTTCTGTGGTAGTTGCTGGCGCAGTTGTTTTTGTTTCGGCTTGCGGTGTAGCAGCCTTGGCTGGTGCTGCACCTTTGGCCTGATGTGCTTTAAGTAAGGTTTGCCAATCGGCATCCTTATCGCCAATAATAGCAAGCACCCCATTTACAGCAACTGCCTCCTTTTCTTTTGCACCGATATATAAAAGAGTGCCGGTATTGTACGATTCATATTCCATTGTAGCCTTGTCGGTTTCAACTTCGGCTAGTAATTCGCCCGACTTCACACCATCGCCTACTTTCTTGTGCCACGCAGCAATCACGCCTTCGTTCATGGTATCGCTCATCTTAGGCATAAGGACAATTTCAGCTTTTATACCCGAGGTGTCGATTGCTTCGGCCACGGCTGTGGCTTCAGTTTTAGGCGCTTCAGCTTTACCAACTGCTTTAGATTCTGTGGCACCGGCAGCCACACTCGCCAACAATGCCGAAAAATCTTCGCCCTTGTTTCCTACAATGGCCAGCACATCATTAATCTTTACTGCTTCGCCTTCTTTGGCCCCCAGGTAAAGCACGGTGCCCGTGTTAAACGATTCGTAATCCATCGTGGCCTTGTCGGTTTCAATTTCGGCCATCAACTCGCCTGATTTTACGGTATCGCCTACCTTTTTATGCCATTTGGCGATAACCCCTTCGGTCATGGTATCGCTCATCTTGGGCATGCGCACTAACTCTGCCATGTGTATTTTTATTAAGTCGGTTATTTCTTCTGTTGAGGGTCAAAAATAGCCTTATTTGCCCGATTTTCAAGCAATCAAAATCCCGGGTTTCTCAAAAATTAATACTGCTAAGCAATAGTTCGAATCGGGTTGTAGCAGGGTTTAATCCGTAGGAATACCGGAATCCAAAATCGAACTGCGGTAGCGTACGCAACAGGTTTACATCAAATTTTACTTCGGCCCCGGTGCTGAGGTAGGTGGCACTGTAGGACCGGTTATTTATCAGGCTGCTACCAAAACCATAGTCCAGAAACAAATTGGCCCGCACGCGCTGCACATTTACCAACGGCCCCAGGTGCACATCGGGGTACCAAACCGGTAGTGTATAATTGCCCGACATGGAGTAAAAGTTTTGAAACCTTGAAATCGCTAAACCACGGGGCAAGGGTATTTGGTTGCGGAAAGTATAGTTGTTAAGACCGGTGCCGCTACTTACGCGCACATCGGCTATGTAGGCGTTTTGATACGCCCAATAACCCCATAACGAATGATGCTTGAATAACCCCGGTGCATACAGTTGGGTTTGCACCGAAACCTGGTTGCCGGAGTAATCGGTTTTATTTGGCGTATCGAAGTAGTCCAGAAAAAAAGCCATTCCCCATTTACTGTTGATATCGCGCCTGCTGCGTTTTTGCAACATGTAACCGCGCATGCCAAAATAATTATACACCAGGCTGCCCTTATCTAAATAGTTACGAAAAAAATACTGCGGGTAGTTGGCAGGTAACAAACGTCCACCGCCATCAATGCTGTTTTGAAAATCAGAAATGCTTTTTACACCTACATAGTTAAACACCGAGAACAAACTTAAAAATCGGGAAGAGGTGGTAAGCAACGGCAGGCGCAACCCGGCTTCCAGGGTTTTCTCCTGCCAGGTAAACTTAAGGTTTTCGGTTACGGTAGTGGTATCGGTGCCCACCACTTTATCGTAGGTAAGGTTGCCTTCTGTAATTGCCCGGCTGGATTTTGAAACCGTTACATCCAATATCGGGTAAGCACCCTGGTAGCTCATGCCGGCACTCCAACTGCCAGTGCGTTCATTTACATCGTACAAATACCCGGCATTAAGCGATAAGTTGTTCAATACATCGCGCGAGTTGATACCAACATCTACCCGTGTGAGTGTGTTATCGAGATAAGCGCCCCAATTGTAAGGGTTGAGTAAATGAGCCACCCGCGAATACTTTTTGACCGGGTAGGTTTCTTTCGGTACAGCATTTAACAAGTGTGGGTTGCCTTCCTGCTCTACCAATGCGTTCAAAAATACCCCAGGCTGGGTGGTGAACGCGGGAGTCTCTTGCCAGGTACTTGCATTTAAAGGAGCGACAACAATATCCTGCCCATCGCGGGTTTGTTCGTTGTAATATAAATTTCCCGATGCACTAACCTCGGGATTATACGCACCGTAGCGACTTACCGTAAGCTGATAAACCTTTTGATCGTTTTTATTCAAAACATAAATGTTATCAATACCGCTTCGAGGCGAATTGAAAAAAATGTACGCCTTCCACGCAACCGGGTACCCGATGTTCTCTTGTGTAGGTTCGGTATAATTCGTGCGCAAACCCGAAGCAACCGTGTAGCTGATCAGTTGTTTGCCGGCTGGCCCGGTAGCTAACGCAATTACCTCTTTACCATCGGCAGTCCAGCGCGGCATAGAAATAAAATCGTTATCCGGATTTTCAAATTGCTGTACCACCGCTCCGGTTTCATAATCCAGAATTACAAGACGGGTTTGGTAATCCGTGCCGGTTTCAACGGTTGCCACACGTTTGCCATTGGGCGAAAGCGCAGCCGAAGCATACCGGCTCTTGATGGAAAGTTGCTTGCGTTGCCGGGTGGCTAAATCGTAGGCTACAATTACCGAATAGGTTTTAACCCGCCAGCGTGGATCGTACCGGTATTCGTTCCAAACTACCCGGCCGGCTGCTGCCGATAGCATACCTGTTTGATTGTAAGGCCCGAGTGTTAAAAGTTTCTTTTCCTTTCCGGCCGTAAGCAATACAAGCTCTTCGATGTCGCCAATACCCGATTTAATCGCTACAATCGAGTCGTTGCCTGCTTCTTGCGGAAACCGGTAATCGGTGTACGCATTGGAAGTTCGCTTTGTAATACTCTCGAAGGGCGTAGGGTTTAAATTATTCTGTTCCTGTTGCCATTCCTTTTGCAATTCAACAGCCATCTCTTTGTACAGGTCTTTAACATACAAGCCGGTTTCTTTTTTTATAGCGCGCGAAAATGTAAAGGGCATGAAGGGAGTTTGCCACGCCCTGCGGGTAATATTTTCCCAGGCTTCGGGGTTGTTGGTGCGCTGCCGCAAGTAGCCCACCATGTGGTAGCCCAACACGTAGTGATCGGGAATATTGTGTTTGTACGAGCGCAGGTATTGCTTGTTGTAATTAAAGGCCCGGCCCTCCAGCAAATTTGTTCGGAACAATAAATTAAAATATGGAATTCGCCCGCGGCCAGATTGCGTAAAAGCTGTTTCGGTAGCTACAGCATCGCCTTCCCAAAACCATTGCGGCACGGCCACATAACTCATAGCAGCCTGCGTGTTGGCGCCAAACAAGTAATACAACGCCTTATTAAATCCACGGTTGGAATGATTGAACTGCACTACATGCCGGTATTCATGCACGGCCAATAAATCGAGCCAGTCCAACGTGCCCATAAAATTGTAGTTCTGCGAAGGCATGGCAAAAAACTCAGACCTGCGTGGGGTAATGGATACAAACCCGTTGCTGATTGCCGATTGATTTTGCAGGATTACCGAAATAGGCCGGGGCGTGGTGCCCAGCGATCTTGATTCTGGCTCGCGGATATGTTCTAAGGTGTTGGCCATGCGCATACCTTGTACCTCGAACCCTTTCGGGAAAACAACTCTGAAATGCGGAGACTTAACTTGCTTCCACTGCAAGTTGGGATTGTTTTCCAACACGGTAGTGGATTGACCAAATGCTATAAGACCTGAAGTCAAAAAGAAAAATACAACCAGTGCGCGCATATACTTCCACGAAAGTGGAAAGCTACATTACACCGGTCAATTTTACTAAGCTGCTTAACCTCAATTCTCTGTAAGGTCGTCTAAACTATTAAACTTTCGCCCCAAACCAGTAACCGCTGCCACATTAAAAAAGCCCACCGCTTTACTACCTGCTGCCTGTGCGTTTCGGATGTTGGTAGAAACGTTGGCCAGCGGTGTGGAGAAGAGTTCGCCAAAGCCGCCCGGCCTGTTGGTTTGTACGGCCACTTCATTCAAAAAGTTAAATGCCGCTTCGGTTACAGAATGTAGTTGCACAAACACCGAATCGCCAACCTGATAGGGAGAGAGAAAATTTCCATTTGCATCGGTATCAAACGGATTAATCGATCTGCGAATAGGAGCAATAAATTGCACACCCCCAAAATTCCCACCTTTCGAAAAGCCCGCATCGTAGGCAGTTACAATCTCGCTGGGTTTATTTAATAGGATACCGTTTTTGTACGTGCGGATCCAATACGAATTGCCGGGCTCATCCGGGTCTTTGGCCCAAAACTCGGCCAGGTACAAATCATCCACAAACTGATTGCCTTTCTGAACATAAAACGTAATGCTATCTACCGGGGGTGCAACCCCCATTACCGACTCGGCATTAAAAATTTCGCCTCCGGTACTAATTTGTAATTGATACCGCAGCCCCACTTGTCCAAACGTATTACTTCCGGAAGGCACCCACACGTACTCGCCAGGTTTATTTTCAATAAAGGAATAAACAACACCATTCTGATCAGTAACCGTTACGGTGGCGCCTGCTACAGCCGGAGGCAGCAAGTTTTCAAAGTAAGGCTGCGTACGCGATAAGAAGATCTTTTGCGAATCCGGTAAATTGGTAATCCAGGCATCTACAACCAAAACAGGGTCTGCCTTTTGCAGGTTAGGATTAATTACATCTTCGCAAGCCATAAGCACACCCACTGCTAAAATTGGTAACAGGTAGGTTAACTTTTTCAATCCGATAACGGAGACAATTCTTGTGAACACCATGCCTTTAAAATTTGAAGTTGTAAGAAACCGAAGGAATAAACGTACCGATGATAGCCAGTTGCCGGGCCTCGCTGTTGAGCGGACTGCCTTGTGCCACGCGCTCATCGCCTTGCGTAAAGTAAATTGAGAACGGATTTTTTCGGGCGTACACATTGTAAACTCCAAACACCCAGTAATCGGAATTCTTGCGAGCCTTGCCGTTGGCCTTTACTGTTTTACCTTCTAACCGAAAGGCAATATCTAACCGGTGGTAAGCCGGAAGGCGCACATTGTTGCGGCCACCTTCGGCATTGTACGGAATAAGAATCCCTTGAATGACATAGCGCGAAGTGGGAAACGTGGCCGGTGTGCCACTTACAAATGTAAAGTTTGCCGATGCCGACCAGCGTTTGTTTAAATCATAGAAGCCACTAACCTTCACGTTGTGTGTTTGATCGTAGCGCGTTGCATACCATTGGTTGTTGTTGATGCCATTTACTTTTAGTTCGGTGCGGGCAAGGGTATAAGCAATCCAACCGGTAAAGCGACCACTTTTCTTTTGCAGGTACAATTCTAAACCATAAGCCCTTCCTATTCCTGAAAGTAAATCGCCTTCGAGGTATTGGTTGATAAGCAAGTCCGCCCCGTCTATATAATCGATTTGGTTTTGTGTGCTGCGATAATAGGCTTCGGCAGAAAATTCATACGTGCGGTCCTTACCGAAATCGCGAAACCAACCCACCGCATACTGGTTGCCGGTTTCGGGCTTAATATTGTTGGTGCTGGGTGTCCACACATCCAACGGATTGGAGGCAGTGGTATTTGAAATCAAGTGTACATATTGCGCCATGCGGGTGTAGCTGGCCTTTACAGACGATACATCATTCAACTCGGCTTTAAAAGCAAGGCGCGGTTCCAGGTTTTGATAGGTAGCCATGCGCTGATTACGCGAGTAGGTACGTTCGGCTACCGGGGTTCTGCGCGTGCCTGCGGTAGTATCGTTATAATCGTATTGCACCCCGCTTCCTAAACCCACAAAATGCGAAAACCGAATGCCATATTCCACAGCCACTCGCTGCGAAAGCTTTTGATTATTACCCGCATACAAAGCCGTTTCGAGATTGTATTTTCTTGGAAGACTTATATCGATACGGCTACCGTTGCTGGTTCCGTACGCATTGGCAGGTTCAAACCAATAGTAATTGGCTTCGGCCCCAAACGATACTTCGTTGTTGGTATTAATAAAGTAACTGAATGCCGGCCTGAAGGTTAGGTTTTGCACCGATGACTTCCATCTGAAATTATCGCGTTCGTTTTCTCCAAACTGCAGCGAATAATCGTATTTGCTAAATACCGTTGAAAAATTGGCGAAGAGCCGGTCGTTAAAAATTTTATTCCACCGCAAGGTGCCCGTGTTGTTGCCCCAGGAAAATCCCTGATTCTTGTCGAAGAAGAATTTATCGCGGCCGGTATAACCGGAAAGAAAAATTCGGTTTTGTTTGTTGAGGTTGTAGTTTACTTTTCCGGTAAGGTCATAAAAATTTAAGGCGGCACCCTCGTTCAAAATATCAACAAAGGGTCGGGCTAAAATGTCTGCATACGACCTGCGGCCGGCTACAATAAACGAACCCTGGCTGTTGGCAATAGGGCCTTCTACCGATGCGCGGCTAAAGATGGTGCCAATACCTCCGTTTACCGCAAGAGTCTTGTTGTTACCTTCTTTCATGCGCACATCCAGCAACGAGGCAATGCGCCCCCCGTATTGGGCTGGTACCGCGCCTTTATAGAGCCGGGTATCCTTTACGGCATCGGGGTTAAATACCGAAAAGAAACCCAACAAGTGCGAAGAGTTGTAAACGGTGGCTTCATCCAGCAAAATCAGGTTTTGCCCCACGCTGCCCCCACGCACGTTAAACCCCGATGCACCCTCGCCTACCGTAGAAACACCCGGCAACTGCTGCAAACTTTTTATTACGTCTGCTTCGCCCAAGAAAGCCGGAATGCGCAAAATGGTATTGATGTCAAGTCTGTTCACACTCATCTGCAGCGACTTTACACCTTGTAGTTCTTTTTCAGAGCTTACCACCACCTCCTCCAACTGCCGGCCTTCCGGCTGTAGTTCAAGATCTAACCGGATGCTTTCGTTTAGGTTAAGTGTTTTACTTTGAGCACTGTAGCCAATGTAACTAAAAACTATTTCGTACTCGCCCGGTTCTACGGTAAGCGAGTAAAACCCATACACATTCGTGGTGGTACCTGTGGCCAGCGACCTCACATAGATATTAGCACCAATAAGTGCCTCGCCATTGGCACCGTCTTTCACATAGCCACTGAGGGTAAACCGGGTTTGCGCATGACCAAAGAAAGGAAGCAGGATAAAGGTTAGTAAAAGTAGCCGCATAGAAATCAAATTATGGTTTAAACAGCAATACCTGCATTTGTGTTGCGCACGAACGGTTAAATAATTAAGATGCTACTGTAGGTTGTTGCGTAATCACCTATTTTTGCAATCGCAAAATGAAAAAACTGATTGAACTATATAAAAAGTACCGGGCCTATGTGCGGGTGGACCTGGTGATGTATGCAGTAATGCTGTTGCTGATCATCTTGTACTTTATCTATACAGTATGGGCCGGCTAATTCGTTAGCAAAATTTCGCGTACGTTGTCTTTGATCTTCATGGCCAGTTCATCGGTAGGCAAATCGTTAATATCCCGGCCAAACGGGTCTTCAATTTCTTCGGCAATCAGTTCCACACTCAGCAAAACAAAAGTAATGAGCATAACAATAGGAATAGTATAATACCCACTGGTGGTAACAAAGGCAAAAGGCAGGGTTATCAGATAAATGAAGATAAACTGCTTAATGTACATACTATAATTATAAGGAATGGGTGTATTCTTAATGCGTTCGCAGGCACCAAGAATATCTGCAAACTCTTTCAGCTCTTTATCTACAAGAAACAACTGGTCACCGGTTAAAACCCCTTTTTGATACAGTGTATTTATCCGAGAATACATCATAGAGGCGATGCGGTTCGGTACATGTTTTACGCTTCGCAGGTTATCAAGAAACTTATCGTCCACTACATCAAATTCTTCCAGTTTGGCTCCTTTGCGCAAATGCTCCTTGGTGGCATATACAAAATTGGCGATCATGGCCGCAAACCAGGTTCGGTTTTCCTGATCGGCCAGGTTGAACATGGCATTTAGTTTATGCGCCAGGTTACGGGTGTTATTTACCATGCTGCCCCAAAGCTTGCGGCCTTCCCACCAGCGGTCGTACGAAGAGTTGGTGCGGAACACAAGAAACAAACCCAACACAATACCCAGCAGCGAGTGCATGGAGATCGTGGTATGAAAATCTTCTTCGTGAAAACGAAAGACATCCAGCAACAGGTAGCATAACCCAGCCGAAAAAACCGTCATAAAAATAATGGCCGGAGTAAGGGTGCGCATAACACCCCGGCTGTAGGCATGGAAAATAAGCGAAAACCAGACTTTGGGATTATAGTTTACCATAAAAGGTGCGAAAAAGCGCCCTAATAAACCGATTCAAAAAAAGATTTCAAAATAGCAACCCGGTTACCGGAAAACCGTTACATTTATCATAATAATATCAATTTGATATCATCGTTTGAAATGACCATAGAACCGCCACACCAAAAAGGGTATGGCCTTCCTAGGCATTTCATCACACCTTAAACACAATAAATTTTTACACATGAAAGAAAAATCGTTTTCCCCGCTCTCAGGCTACCTCATGTTACTGGTGGTTCTGGTGTTTATGCTTGCTGGCACTGTTGGAGTGCTGCTTACACGCAACCTGTATTTGCTGTGGTTTCTTGGTATTGGTTTGTTTTTAAGTTTTGGATTTTTCTTTGTGAACCCGAACGACTCGGTAGTGCTGGTTTTATTTGGCGATTACAAAGGAACCGTTAAGCAAAATGGCTTTTACTGGGTTAATCCCTTTTTCAGTCGGAAAAAGATCTCGTTGCGTGCGCGCAATTTTGACAGCGAAAAGATAAAAGTGAACGATAAAGTGGGCAACCCGATACAGATTGGGGTAATTCTGGTGTGGCAGGTAAAAGATACCTTTAAAGCAGCGTTCGAGGTGGACAACTACGAAAATTTTGTACGCATTCAGAGCGACTCGGCAGTGCGTACACTTGCCGGGTTGTATCCATACGATAATTTTGATAATGAAAACGAAGTAACCTTGCGCTCGGGCCATACCGAAGTAAACCATGCATTGGAAGAAAATCTAAAGAACCGGTTGGAGATTGCGGGCATCCATGTGGTAGAAGCACGCATTGGGTATTTGGCCTATGCCTCTGAAATTGCCGGGGCCATGTTGCGCAGGCAACAAGCTGCAGCCGTAGTAGCGGCTCGCTTTAAAATTGTGGAAGGCGCGGTAAGTATGGTTCAAATGGCACTCGAACATCTCTCGAAAGAGAATATTATTGAATTGGACGAAGAGCGCAAAGCTGCCATGGTAAGTAACCTGATGGTTGTGTTGTGTGGCGATAAAGACGCCAGCCCCGTAGTGAATGCCGGAACGTTGCACTCGTAAAACCTTATCTCCTTACGATATAGCTACAACTTCAGCAGGTAGATTTTAAACAGCATGAAAACCCAATCTGAATTTTTGTTCGAGGAGAGTCAGCACTTTACACAATGGTGGCTTTGGATGATAATCGGACTTGCGGCTTTGACAACCAATTTGGTATTTGGCTATGGGCTGTTTCAACAACTGATTTTAGGTAAACCCTGGGGCAGTTCGCCCCTGCAAGATGAGCTGCTGCTGATTGTGAGCCTGTTTACGATAACCAGCACCGGAGCTGTTCTGCTTTTGTTTTATACAGCAAACCTCCAAACTCGAATTTCAAAGGCCGGAGTGGCGTATCGGTTTACTCCGTTTATTCGTTCCTGGAAAATGATTGTTCCGGGCAACATTGTGGCATGTTCGGCACAAGCACACAAGGCTCTTGGATATGGGGTGCGGATTACCTTTCAGGGAGTTGTACTCTTAAGTGTAAGAGGGAGCCAGGCGGTGCAAATTACCCGACAAGATGGATCGGCCATTGCATTTGGTACGCAGCAGCCCGAAAAATTTCTGGAGGCGCTAGGCCACATTTGTTCTTCTACCCTTAGCTAAAAAAAATGCCTCAGAAAAAACCATTTGTATTACGACTCGATCCGGAATTGCTAAAGGCCGTGGAGAAATGGGCAGCCGATGAGTTTAGAAGCACCAATGGCCAATTGGAGTGGATTATCAGCAAAGCCTTAAAAGAGGCGGGCCGGCTAAAGCAAAAGTAGCAGCACGCTTGTTCATATTTAGCTTATTCGCGTATTTGGCAACCAGATAACTAATCTTCTGAAATGATACGCCTTTTGATTTTGATGTGCCTACCTGCTGCGCTATTCGCTCAATCCGATTTTATAGTTACCATGAAAGCCGATACGCTGAAAGGCACCGTGCGAATTTTAAATTACGACCACATAGATCGGGTGCAGGTAGCTGTTGGTAATAAAAAGGAAATTTTAACCGCGCTTCAGGTACTTACCGTTTCAATGGGCGGCAAAACTTATAAACCAGTACAATACCAAAACCGGGTTATGCTTATGCAGCAACTACAAGGTGGCTACCTGAGTTTATATGCCTTTCGCATTGCCAACCAGGCCAGCTACGATGGCCGGTTTTTTCAGCGCCTGGATGGCAAAACCCTGGAGGTGCCCAACATGGCCTTTAAAAGAATAATGGCAAATTTTCTTGACGATTGTGTTGCCGTTACCGATAAAATAAAATCGGGTGATTTGGATAGAAAAGAAATAGAGCAGATTGTGATTGAATACAATGCGTGTGTACAAAAAGCACAACCGGTGGTTACCGACCTGGTACTGGCCATTATCGAGTTGCGAAAGAAAGTACAACCAGAAAATTTTGATCATAAAACAGAAGTTTTGGAGATGCTTGCCGACATAGAGCAAAAGGCGGGGCGCAACGAAACCATTCCAAATTATTTAATGGATGGTTTGAAATCGTACCTGGCGCCAGTAGCAACAGCACAAAAGGAACTAGAAACGGTGGTGCAACTGGCTAAGCATTGAATTAAAAACTTTGCCTTCTTCGAATTGGAGTTATAAATTATTGGAGGGCTTAAGCAATTCAAATACTTCCGGGTTAAGAATTAGTAGAACTACTATGGCTATGGCTATTAGTAACCCCAATGCCAATTGCGATACCAGATACACTCCAAAGCCTTTTAAAAAAGCTTTTACCCGATTCTGATAAGTAAACATGTTTGCATACGCAAAAGAAAAATAGCCGATACCCAAAATCATTTGGGCCCAGTTAGGAATAAAACTTCCGAATAACCAAAAGGCTATAAGGCTTGCAATACTAAACCAATACAAGTGGCCCAGCGCATAAAAAGGAAGCACCATGTGTTCTATAAAATTCCAATTGCTCTTTCTAAAAAAAATATAGCGCGAGCAAAATGCCTGAATAGGAACGATGATAAATGAAACTACTTTCATATTGTCGGATACTACCCTGACCGTTTCTTGCATAAATTTTTCTTGTCCGCTGCCTGCTTTGGGTGGTTTTTGTAATCCGGTATCGGCAGCATTCTTCAAAAAATCAACCATATCAATTCCCAGTAAGCTTGCTACCACATACAAAAGCGTGATCATTAAAAAGAAATACCCCACCGGGCCATAGTATTGCACGCGGTTTCTCTCAATAAATTTCACTGCTGCTTTTCCGGGTCTGATCGTCAGGTCGCGCAACGTGCGGGGAAGCATTCCATCAAACCCGTAGATGCGGGCCCAGAAGTCGTTCCAGCCTTCTCTAAAACTTAATCGCTTAACAGTTGCACGTTGCCCGCAGTTGGCACAATAGGTACCGGAGGTTACGGTGCCACAATTAATACACGTTGGTTCCACCTGGAGTAGAGTTTGTACCAAATAACACTTTTGCACTCACTTATCCAACCAGTCTTTAAACTCTTGCACCCGCTCGCGGGCAACCACCACATCGTTGTCATCGCTGGTTTTAAGTAATAGTTTAATGCGGCTGTTGGTATGGCTGATCATGTCCTTTATCGAATCTATGCGCACAATATATTTCCGATTGATGCGAAAGTAGCGCGCAGGGTCTAACAACGCATCCAATTGGTCGAGTGTGAAGTCGAGAATATGTTTACGGCCATCGGTTGTTTGGGCAAATGTGGTTTTCTCCAGGCTGAAAAAGAACAGGATCTCAGACACTTCGATAGATTTTAAGTGTTCGCCTACTTTGATTACAAAACGTTCTTTGTACTTTTTGGTAAGCATGTGCATAGCCTGCGTTATGCTTTCCATCAATTTCTCGGGCGAAGGTTTGCCGGTAAGGGTTTGATACTTGGCGAAGGCTGCCCGCAACTCTCCGGCATCAACAGGTTTCAGTAAGTATTCAATGCTATTAACTTTAAAGGCCTTGAGTGCGTACTCGTTATAGGCGGTTGTAAAAATTACAGGCGCATTTACCGGTACTTGTTCAAAAATCTGAAAACTCAATCCATCTGCCAATTGAATATCCATAAAGATTAAATCAGGGGATTGGTTTTTTTGTAGCCACGCAACACTGCGCGTTACCGTATCGAGCTGGGCAAGGATGGTAACTTGGTGCTGTTCTTTGATGAGCGAAATTAACCGCTCAGCAGCCAGTGGTTCGTCTTCAATTATAAGGATCTTCATTTTTTAAAGTTCATTCGTTGCCGTGAGGCAAGAAATTTATTACGTTTAAACCACAGAGGAACACAATGATTAAATCCAAAATAAACTTTCTCTGTGAAACTCTGCGAATACTTTGTGTAACTCTGTGATACTTTAAGCTATTTCACAAAGTTGCACCGAGAAGCAAAGAAAAACACAAAGATACCGCTGTGGTACAAAATGCTATCGCTAAGCTTTACCAAGTTCTAAGCTGCACTAAAGTTTAGCCTCAGTAAAAATAATGGGCACGCTTACTCTAAACAGCCGCTTTGATTCTTCCACCTTCACGGGCACCGAACTTAAAAATGTGTACCGCCTCTTTATATTTTCCAAACCAGCACCGGTTGACTCAACAGATGGAATGGATTTTTTTTGCAAGGTGTTTTCCACAATCAATATTTCCGCTTCACTATAAACCCGAATGGTTAAGGGCTGCTCGTCTGCAATAATGTTGTGCTTGATTGCATTTTCTACCAGCATTTGCAGCACCAATGGTGCAACCAGCCCCGTTTCATTTAAATCCACCTCCAATTTTAATTTCTCGCCAAACCGGATCTGTTGCAAAAACAAATAAGACCGTAAAAACTCAACCTCTGCACTCAATTGAACCAACTCCTTATCGCGTGTGTCCAGTACATACCGATAAACGGTAGATAACTGTTTGATAAACTTCACGGCCTCATCCGGATTCTTGTGTACCAATCCCGTAAGGGCATTTAAACTATTAAACAAAAAATGCGGATTTACCTGATTGCGCAAACTGTTATACTGGGCTGTAACACTCTCCTTCTGCAACCGCTCGGCATCAACTGCCGACTGGCGCCAGTTGAGTAAAAATGATCGGCCTGTCATAAACATGGTTATAATAAGAGTAATAACGATGGTGGACAAAAAAGTACCCTCCAACCTGTTACCCACATTAAACCCAAAGGCAAAATCAAATCCGTAAATAATTCCGAAAACAATTCCCACGGTATAAACCGTCATACCAACCAGGCCCGCTACCAATCGCTTTACAGGATCTTTGTGCCACGAAAAGATATTATCCAGCCAGGTGGACACGTACGCATTGCCCCACCACAGCGAAATCCACAAACTGACAGTAAAGAAAATTATCCAGTATAGAGATGCGGTTGTTTCGCAGCATCTGCGCCAGATAAACCAACTCATAATACTACCTGCGATGATCGTACCCAGCAAAGCCCTCAGGCTATCTCGTAAGAAAGGTAGTAATGCAGGTAACTTTAACATAATTTGTTCGTGATGCGCTAATATAAAAATTAAACAGAGTACTACCGATAGCACGGTATCTTCAAATATCTATCCTGCGCACACAGTCATTTTAATTGCATTGTTTAACTAATTCCTGAGTCATCTCTCTTCCCCAGGTGGGCGCTAATGGGTTGTTTGTTTTATGTAAATCAAATTGCGCCAATGCCTTCTTGGCAAGGCCGCACGCTTCGGTTGTTGACGAACCTAAAAACCGGGCGGTGCCAAACTGCATTTGTGCCATAAGCGCCAAAGCCCGCGGGTTGTTCGGGTTTATGCCAAGCGCCATTCCATAAGTTTGATAGGCCAAGCCTGAATAGTGCGGACCACGGGCAGCCGGATCAACGGTTACACGAATCATGTGCACAAAGCCTTCCAGCGCTACCAACTCCGCCTCATTCGCTTGAATGGCCTTTCCTTTTTCAATAGCTATTAATGCTAAATCCAGGTAGCTGTCTTTCCTGGAACCTTCTGATGCCTGTGTGGCTAGCATAATATTTCCAAATGCACTATAGTAATAAGGTTCCCATTTTGTTTTTTCGGCAAGCGCAATCCGATCCAACGCATTGATGGCCGACTGGTACTCTTCGGTGGTCTTGGCAGTGTACACCGCATGAATGTACTTACCCATTTGCTCGCTGTATTTATCGGAAGCGAATGCACCTACTGAAATAACGAGGGCAAGAAAAAAATTGATTGTTTTCATAATTGAAAATGTTTAGATGAATAATTAAAGATTTGGCAATTGGTTAATTGATTTATTTTTAGAAAGAGTAATAAACACACCTACAAATGCAAACCGGTTGGCAGCCTGGCGAACGGCCCTGCTTTCGTATTGACCTTGTGCGTTGGGTGATGAACTGTATTGATAGCCAAAAATATTATTGCGGCCCAGCAGGTTAGTACACGAAACGTACACAATAAGATTGCGTTTGGGAAGGTATGCCAGGTTGGCGCTTAAATCGTGGTAAGCGGGGGTACGGTCGTGGTGAAACTGAGAAGCCGGTTTATTAGGATTATAGTACGGACGACTGCTGCTAAAACTATAGGTAATGCCTACCTGCGATTTTAGTTTGTTAATAAAATGTTTGTACACTGCCGAAAAGTTATGAGCCGATGCGAATGTGGGTGTAGCTGAGATCGGATAATCCAGGTACAGACGTTTGGTGTCGAGGAATGAATACGACAACCAATAATCTACATTTTTGAAACTTTTGCTATCGCGCCAGAAAAATTCCACACCCCGGGCGTTGCCTTTACCTTGGTTGGAGATAAGCAGGGGGTTGGCATTTGAAAACTTTACCAGGTTGCGGTATGCTTTGTGGTAAGCTTCAATCCTAAATGTCTTTTGGTCGGTTGTAAATTGATAGTTGAGAATAACGTGCTGCGCAGTTTCTTGCTTCAATTGATTATTGAAACGTAGGTATTCGTTTTGAGCAGATTGGGTGAACGATCCGTAAGCAAAGGAAAACTGCCCTTGCTTACCGGGTTTATAAGCCAATGCCAGCCGGGGGCTAAGCGTAGCCGATTGATTGAGTTGAATATATTCAAAACGACCACCGGCTTTTGCTACTATTTTTGAATTCAAATAATACTCTGCTTCCGTAAAGGTGGCCGAAAGCAGTTCATTAAAAGAAACTTGTTCACTTTTTCCTAATCCCTCATTGTACCGAACCGCTTCGTAGTGCCGTTGAATAATCTCACTGCCCATCCTGATCTCCAACTGATCCGAAACCGAATGTTCGGCCACCAGCTTTGTATGTACCCCGGTCTCCGTTTCGCCCATTGGATTGTTGGCCACGCGAACATCGTTTTGGTAGTAGTTGTAGGAAGTGCCGCCACGCAACGTCCAGGCAGAACTGATAGCCTGCTGATACGAGGCGTTGGCATACCGGTAGCGATTGGTGAGTTCGAATTCTTGCTTTTGACTTGGATCAAGGATATCGTGATTGAAAAGTGAAAAGGAAGATTGATTAAAGTTGCCAAAGAACTTTAACATGCCGGTCTTTCCTACCTGTTGGCGGTAAGCCGCGCTTCCTTCAAATGCTTCAGGAGCTACTTTCCAGTCCACCCGCTGATTGATTAACCCAAAGTAGGGTTGAACATTGGTATATTGTACTTTGCCTGAAAGCGAGGCGCGATCCCAAACCTGCGTGTGTGCCACATCTGCACCCACCGAAAGCAGACCGATGTCGGTTTGATTCATTGTGGCTTTGTCTTTGGAGGTAAGCACCAAAGCCGAAGAAAGAGCCTGGCCATACTCAGCCGAGTAACCACCCGTACTGAAACTTGTACCTTTAAACATAAAGGGCAGAAATCTTCCGCGCGATGGCGTGTTGGGTGCAGCCGGTGCGTAGGCATTTAATACCAACAGGCCGTCAATGAACGCGCGGGTCTCTGAACCATCGCCACCACGTACAAACAAGCGCCCACTCTCCCCTACTTTTTGAGTGCCGGGTAAAGTATTCAATGCCCCGGCAATGTCGGCAGTGGCTCCGGCCGTCATGGCAATATCAACCGGTTTTAAAATGGTTCTGCGCTTCTCTTCACCGGCTGTAAATGATCCCGCTGAGATCACTACGCCATCCAGTTGATTGATTTCTTCTTTGAGTATGGCAGCAATTGTGAGTGTAGTGCCCGTAAGTTCTACCGGTTGGGTAAACAGTTTATAGCCGACAAAGGTGATAACCAAAGTCTGCACTCCGCGCTCTTCTGTAACAAACGAAAACGTGCCGTCTAATCCGGAGCTGTCGCCATCGTAAGAATCTTTGATGAGTACGTTTGCGCCCGGAATGGGTTCGCCTGAAACATCGGTTACGCGACCTGAGATTTTGGTTTGCCCTACAGCGAGGCCCGAGATCAACAGCAGAAAAATGGTAACGGTCTTCATAGCTTCTTTTTTGTGCGATTACACGGTAAATGTGTGGTCTGGCACAGGGCATTGGTAAAAAGAGTTACCCAACTGTTGGCTGGAGGAGATGACCTGTTACAGATTAAAACCAGGCTGATTAGGAGTTTTGATTTTTCGCGTATCTTTAAAAATGCAACAATCAGCCGCTACCGCCTTGTTTCTTCCCATCGCCCTCGGCATCATTATGCTCGGGCTCGGACTTTCGCTTACGCTGGAAGATTTTAAACGTGTTACCAAATACCCACGAGCCATAACCATTGCGCTGGTGTGCCAGATGGTTTTACTGCCGGCACTTTGTTTTGGCATTGCCATGTTCAGTGGACTTGGCCCGGTGTTATGTGTGGGGTTGATATTATTGGCTGCTTCGCCTGGCGGACCAACGGCAAATCTTTATAGTCATCTATCCAAAGGCGATGTGGCATTAAATATTACACTCACTGCTGTGAATAGTGTACTCACGCTTTTCACGTTGCCCTTCCTTGTTAATCTGGCGATGGAATATTTTATGGGTGCGGGTCAATACATTCCGTTGCCTTTTGCCAAAGTAGTAGAAGTATTTGTGGTAGTATTGGTTCCCGTTGCGCTCGGTATGCTTATTAAAAGCAAAGCACCCGCCTTTGCTGATAAGATGAATAAGCCGGTTAAAATTATTTCGGCCGTGTTACTCATTATTATTATTGTATCGGTAACCCTCCGCGAAAAGCAAGTCTTGCTCGATCACTTTGCACAATTGGGCATGCCCGTTTTACTTTTCAATGTTTTAAGTCTGGCGGTTGGGTATTACCTGCCCATGCTGTTTAAAGTTGAAAAGAAACAGGCTATTGCCATTGGCATGGAAATCGGAATCCACAATGGTACGCTGGCCATTTACATAGCTTTAAATGTATTGAACAACTCCACCATGAGCATACCTCCGGCCATCTATAGTTTGCTGATGTTCTTTACCGCAGCCGCCTTTGGTTTTTTTGTAAACATTGGCAGCAAACAAACCGCCTGACATTGCCTTTTGCAGGTTTGTGAAAAGTGCTTTTGGCTGCCAATATTGTTTGCTATGTTTGGCGAATGAAGAAATTTATCCTACCTGCATTTTTCTGCGCAAGCTTCATAAGCTTTTCGCAACCAGTAACTAAACACATTACTGAAGCCAATGTAACCCGCGTACTAAAAACCCTGGCTGCAGATGATATGATGGGCCGATCGGCAACCCAGCCGGAGCACATCGACAAAGCCGCAGCATTTATCGCCAACGAATTTAAAACCATCGGGCTTACGCCACTGCAAGGATTAAAAACCTTCCGGCAAGAATTCAAAAAAGATATGATTGCTCCTCAAACTTTGGAGGTAGTCATTAATGGCCAGAAAATTTTACCTGAAAATGCATTGCTCGTTACAGAAAACACTTCGGTTAACCTGGCCAAAAATGTTGGGGTAATTGTTATCGCGTACGATACAGCCATCAAAAACACGCGCCAGTATTTATTAAGTAAAGCCTTTAACCTTACCCGCGATACCACCACAGCTTTTGTATTGGTGGCGCCCGAGTTCAAAGAAACCTTTAAAGAATTGAAGGGCTATTTTGGAAAACGGTTTCTTACCGGCCGAAAGACTACCAAGATTTTTGTGGTAGGTGTTACCTCTGTACTTAGCTATTCCGTAAAGGCTACCCAAAAAATTGAAGCGATTACCATGAGCAATGTGGCTGGAATAATTCCTGGCAAAACCAAACCCGATGAATTTGTCGTGTTCTCCGGCCATTATGATCATATAGGCATTCGCCCAGCGGTAGCGGGCGACTCGATTGCCAACGGTGCCGATGATGATGCCTCAGGCACTACCGCTGTTATTGAGCTTGCACGGTATTTTAATAAGGTTAGAAACAACAACCGCACACTAATCTTTGTTGCCTTTACAGCAGAAGAAATTGGTGGTTACGGTTCGCGTTATTTTTCAGAACAACTTAATCCCGACAAGGTAGTGGCAATGTTTAACATTGAAATGATTGGTAAGCCCAGTAAGTGGGGCCAGAACTCGGCATTCATTACCGGCTATGAGCGGTCAGACTTTGGAGAGATCCTTCAAAAAAATTTGAAAGGCACCCCATTTCAGTTTCACCCCGATCCATATCCGCAGCAGAATCTATTCTATCGTTCTGATAATGCCACGCTGGCACGGCTAGGTGTTCCGGCTCACACTATATCTACTGATGAAATTGACATTGATAAATTTTATCATACCGTAAACGATGAAGTGGAAACGTTGAATATGGCCAACATTACCACAACCATTCGGGCGATTGCTTTGAGTGCCCAATCTATTGTGGCCGGAACGGATACACCTAAACGGATTGATAAGAGTACGGTTAGATAAGAAGTAAGCAGTTGGCAGGGTGCAGTAGGCAGAAAAACTTTCTCTGCTCTTACCGCCTGCTTCCTGCCTACTTTTCTTTTGCTTCCTGCTAACCCGCTCCGTACTTTTGTGGTTCACATTTTACAGAACTGAACAAAAATGGCCGAATACACCAAAGACGAGATTAAACGCATTGAAGAAAAGTGGCGTAAAACCTGGATTGAAAAAGAAGTTTACAAGGTTTCGAACGATACCACAAAGCCCAAGTGCTATGTGCTGGATATGTTCCCCTACCCGTCTGGGGCGGGGTTGCACGTAGGCCACCCGCTGGGCTACATCGCGTCTGATATTTATGCCCGCTTTAAGCGCACTAAAGGCTTTAATGTGTTGCACCCTATGGGCTTCGATGCCTTTGGTTTGCCGGCCGAACAATATGCGCTGGAGCATGGCATTCACCCGTCTGTTTCTACAGCCGATAACATCAACAACTTTAAGCGGCAATTGGGCAACATTGGCTTTTCGTACGATTGGAGCCGCGAGGTGCAGACGTGCGATCCGAAATATTACCGCTGGACACAGTGGATCTTCTTGCAGATTTTCGATAGCTGGTTTAATCGTAAAAAACAAAAGGCCGAACGCATTTCTGAGTTGGTGAAAATTTTTGAAACGGAAGGGAACGTCAATCATCCGATTCCGAATTCAAAATTTCGAATCTTGAATTTCAAATCGAACGATTGGAAAAGCTATTCTGAAAAAGAGCAGCAAGAGATCTTAATGGAGTATCGTCTCGCTTACCTCGCTTACACCGATGTAAACTGGTGCGAAGCCTTGGGCACGGTACTCGCCAACGATGAAGTAATTAATGGTGTAAGTTATCGCGGGGGATTTCCCGTAGTAAAAAGGCAAATGCGCCAATGGAGTTTGCGCATTACCGAATATGCCGACCGGCTTTTGAAAGGATTGGACGAAATCGACTTTAGCGAAAGCATGAAGGAGATACAGCGGAATTGGATTGGCAAGAGTGTGGGGGCAGAGTTGGAGTTTAGCCTCACCCCCCAACCCCCTCTCCGGGGGAGAGGGGGAGAAAACTTCGAGAAAGGTTATGAGACTTCAGAAAAAAAATACTGGAAATACCTAAAAGAGTTTGCTAAAGAAAACAGGCTACATCAGACCGAAGAGGAAGATATTCTTTGGCAGGAACTAAGAAATAATAGGCTTGGCTTTAAGATCAGAAGACAACACACAATTGGAGTTTTCATTGCCGATTTCGTTTGCCTTGACAGAAGATTAGTAATCGAAGTTGATGGAGGCTACCATTTAGCTAATACAGAATTCGATCAGGCAAGAACAGAATTTTTAAACTCAGCAGGTTTTTCTGTTATTCGATTTACAAATGAAGAAGTTAAGCAGGACTTGTCGAAAGTTCTTACTTCCATCAAAGATTCATTAGACAAAGCTCCATCCATAAAACAATCCACCCCCCTCTCCCCTGGAGAGGGGGGTGAGGCGATACGCGTCTTCACCACTCGCCCCGATACCATATTCGGTGTTGACTTTATGGTACTCGCACCTGAACATGATTTGGTAAAACAAATCACAACACCAGAACAACAAGAAGAAATTGATAAGTACCTGAAATACGTTGAAAGCAGAAGCGAAGTGGATCGCATGGCCGAGGTAAAAAAAATTACCGGTGCGTTTACTGGTGCTTACGCGATCAATCCATTCAATGGAAAACAAATTCCGGTGTGGATTAGCGAATATGTACTGGCCGGTTATGGAACAGGCGCCATCATGGCGGTACCGTGTGGCGATGAACGCGATCACAAGTTTGCCAAACATTTTAATATTCCCATCACCAATATTATCGGCTCGCATTATACAGGTAGCGAAGCCAACCCCACCAAAGATGCCATTCTCGAAAACTCAGGCTTTTTAAATGGCATGGTGATGCACCAGGCTATTGACGCAGCTATTGAAGAAATTGAAGCGTTGGGCATTGGTAAACGTAAAGTAAATTATAAAATGCGCGATGCCGGCTGGAGCCGCCAACGTTATTGGGGCGAACCCTTCCCCATCTATTTTAAGGACGATGTGCCCTATGCGATGAGCGAAAATGAGTTGCCATTGGAACTCCCCCCTTCCAACAACTTTAAACCAAGTGGCAACGGAGAAGGTCCACTCGCTAACTTAACCGAGTGGATAAACTTTTCACCGAACGCTAAGCGCGACAGCAATACCATGCCTACGCACGCGGGTGCAGCATGGTATTTTTTACGGTACATGGATCCACACAACACCCACGCTTTTGCAGATAGGAAAGCGTTGGACTACTGGAATCAGGTGGATGTGTACATTGGTGGTTCAGAACATGCTGTTGCACACTTGTTATACTCACGCTTGTGGACCAAAGTTCTGCACGACTTGGGTAATCTGAATTTTGATGAGCCGTTCAAGAAGTTAATTAATCAAGGAAAGATTACGGGCGATTCGAGGTTTGTGTATCGGATCCGAGGTACCCAAAAGTTTATCTCCAGCGGCTTGAAGAAACAATATGAAACCGATGAACTCCATGTTGACATTAGTATCGTAAACGGATTGGAACTCGATACCGAAGCGTTCAAAAAATGGAAGCCTGATTTCGCCAACGCAGAATTTATTCTGGAAGATAGCGAAGGCAATCCCTTCCCCACTGGGGAGAGCCAGGGTGGGGTTTACATCTGCGGAAGCGCCATCGAAAAAATGTCTAAGTCCTACTTCAACGTAGTAAACCCCGATCAGATCATAAACGATTACGGAGCCGACACGCTGCGCATGTACGAAATGTTCCTCGGCCCATTGGAAGCCAGCAAACCGTGGAGCACGCAAGGCATTGACGGGGTATTCAAATTTTTAAGACGCTTCTGGAATTTGTTTCATGATAACACCGGCAAGTTAAAAATCACTGATGCCGAACCTACACGCGAGGAATTGAAAGTGCTTCATAAAACGTTAAAGAAAGTTGAACAGGATATTGAAAACTTCTCGTTCAATACTTCAGTAAGTGAGTTTATGATTTGCGTAAATGAACTTTCATCACTCAAGTGCAATAAGCGTGCGGTGTTAGAAAAGTTAGTCATTGCCCTCTCGCCTTTTGCACCCCACATTGCAGAAGAGTTGTGGTCGTTGCTGGGCCATAGCGATACGGTGCTGAACGCATCCTTCCCTAAATACGATGAAAAATACTTAACCGAAAGTTCGCACAACTACCCTATCTCCATCAATGGGAAAGTACGGGCTCAAATGGAATTTGCGCTGGACATGCCAAAGGAAGACATCGAAAAGCAGGTACTCGCTTCGGAAATAGTATTGAAGTGGAGCGAAGGCAAACCACCCAAAAAAGTGATTGTGGTGCCGGGTAAGATTGTGAATGTGGTGTTGTAGATAGCTACTGCTTCAGGCATTTAACTTTCTTGGATTTCAGGAAAGTTTTTGAAAATCATTCTTGATTAACAGGAAATCCTACCAATCAAATGATATTGTTCATTTAAAAATGAATAAACCCTCCAGTTACAGGTTCCAGTTATTGGTAACTGGAAACCTTAACTAACACACATTAGTCTTTCCGTAACATTTCATTAATTTTAGAGCGTACTTAACACACTTCTATGCGCTACTCCAAAATTGTAGGCCTTGGCCACCACGTGCCAGAGCAAATAATTACCAACGATTACCTCGCCACCCAAATGGACACCAATAACGAGTGGATTGTGGAACGCACCGGCATTCAGGAAAGACGGTGGATTGATCCCACCAAAGATACGGTAGCCAACATGGCCGCCAAGGCTACACGGCTGGCATTGCAACGCGCCAACCTTACCGAAAAAGACATTGAGTTTATTGTGTTCGCCACCATTACCCCCGATTACTTTTTTCCAGGCTCTGGTGTTTTGCTGCAACGCGAATTAGGCTTAGAAAGCATTGGCGCGTTGGACATACGCAACGCCTGCTCAGGATTTATTTATGCGCTTTCGGTTGCCGATCAGTTTATCAAGTCGGGTATGTATAAAACCATTTTGGTAGTAGGTGCCGAAATACAATCAACTGCCATTGATGTTACAACGCGTGGCCGCAACACCGCAGTAATTTTTGCCGATGGTGCCGGGGCGGCCATTCTTCAGCCAACCGATAAGCCTGGAATTCTTTCCACCCACCTGCACTCCGATGGCCGGTTTGCAGAGGAACTCTACGTGCGCGACCCGGGCAGCAGCCGCAAAAGAGAAGAGCGCCAACCCGAGCAAATTTTAGATACCACCCACTTTAAAGTGGTGATGAACGGCAATCAGGTATTTAAACACGCAGTGGTGCGTTTTATGGAAGTGATTAACGAAGCCCTTGCCGCCAACAACCTGAAAAAAGAAGACATTAACCTGTTGGTGCCACATCAGGCCAACTTGCGCATTAGTCAATACATACAAGAGAAACTTGCGTTGCGCGATGACCAGGTTTATAACAACATTATGCGCTATGGCAACACCACAGCCGCATCCATACCCATAGCCCTAAGCGAAGCCTGGGCTGAAGGAAAGATGAAAGAAAATGACGTAATTTGTTTAGCGGCCTTTGGCAGCGGGTTTACGTGGGCATCTGCGTTAATCCGATGGTAGTAATTTCAAAATTTTGAATTACAGGTTGGCTAATCCAGAATCTTAAATTTTGAAGCAAACAGAATGAAGACCACATCGTATAACCCCAGCCCGCTGGAAGTTGACTTTGCCAATGCGTTGGTAATTTTACAAAAGCAGCTCGAAGCACACCTGCAAGACAGCCAAATAGTAAATGTAGAACCCAACATTACCCGCGATAACCCGGTTGTAAAATTTAACCTGGTTGATAAAGATGGCGACCCGCACGAACTTGTAGTTCGCATTGTTCAAATTCCGGATAAGTTTTAATTCCCAGCCATGTCCATACTCATTATTGTAGTATGCATTGCACTGCTGGTGGTGCTCATCTCCTATTTCAAAGTAAACGCATTTCTTTCCTTTCTTATAATTTCCATACTGGCCGGCTTGTTATTGGGCATCGAGGTTTCCAAAATCAGCGGCTCCGTTCAAAAAGGCGTGGGCGATATGCTTGGCTCGCTAGTGATTGTGGTTATTGCTGGCGCGATGCTGGGTAAGCTGGTAGCCGATAGTGGGGCCGCGCAGCGCATCTCATCCGGATTAACTAAAATTTTTGGCGAAAAGAATTTGCAATGGGCACTCATGACAACCGGGTTCGTAATTGGCATCCCGTTGTTTTACAATGTGGGCTTTGTGTTGGTGTTTCCGCTCATTGCATCCATTGTGTACCGCTACAAACTACCGGCTGTTTACATTGGTTTGCCCATGATGGCCGCACTATCGGTTACGCACGGGTTTTTACCGCCTCATCCCTCACCCACTGCGTTGGTAGCACAATTTAATGCGCACATGGGCACTACCCTGTTGTATGGATTTGCCATTGCCATCCCTACCGTACTCATTGCCGGATTACTTTACTCCAAAACACTAAAAGGAATTCACGCTAACCTTATCAAAACATTTCAATCGGAAGGGTTACCGGAAGATAAACTGCCGGGCCTTGGCAATAGTTTAATTTCGGCCTTGCTGCCCGTACTGTTTCTTACCGCCACCACCATCTTAAATCCTTATGTAGGCAAAGAGTCTTTTTTCAGACCCCTACTAACCTTCCTCAGCGATCCGGCCATTGTAATGCTTATCTCACTGGGGGTGGCTACTTTTTCGTTGGGGATCTTTCGCGGCACTACCATGAAACGCATTATGGATACCTATGGTGATGCTGTTAAAGATGTAAGCATGATTTTATTGATAATGGCCGGTGCCGGAGGGTTAAAGCAAGTATTGCTAGACAGTGGTATCAGCACCGAGGTGGCTGCGCTGCTGGATGGCATCAATGCACACCCACTCGTGCTAGGTTGGATTATCGCCTGCATTATTCGCGTATGCGTAGGGTCGGCAACGGTGGCCGGGCTTACTGCTGCCGGTATTATGCTGCCATTTATTGGCCGACCCGATGTGGACCCTAATTTAATGGTGCTTTCTATTGGTGCCGGCAGTTTAATGTTTTCGCATGTAAACGATGCCGGCTTCTGGCTCTTTAAAGAATACTTCAACCTCAGCATCCGCGATACAGTACGGTCGTGGTCGGTAATGGAAACCATAGTAGCCGTGTGCGGTTTGATTGGAGTAATGACTATCAACACTTTTCTGAATTAATTACTTTTATGGATAACCTTACGCCCGATCAGCGCTTCGCGCAACTCAATCTTACATTACCACCAGCTCCTACTCCACTTGGTGTGTACAAACCTTTCCTCATCGTAGATAAGTTCGTCTATGTATCGGGCCATGGAACGGTAAAGGAAGATCGTAGCCTGATTATTGGAAAAGTAGGTATTGATTTAAATGCCGAGGAAGCTAAGCTGGCCGCGCAACAAGTGGGGCTGGCTATTCTGGCTACCTTAAAAGCAAACCTGGGTAGTTTCAACAAGATCAAACGCGTAATTAAAGTTTTAGGAATGGTAAATGCCGTACCAGAATTTGAACGCCACCCGTTTGTAATCAATGGCTGCAGTGAGTTATTCGCTAAAGTGTGGGGGCCTGATAATGGTGTGGGTGTGCGCAGCGCAGTAGGCATGGGCTCGTTGCCGGATAATATCCCGGTTGAAATCGAAGCGATGTTTGAATTGGAGTAAGCGAGTCTTGAGTCCATAGTCCTGAGTCATTAGTCCAAAGACTAACTACTAAAAGACTAAGGACTTAAGACTAAGGACTAAATACTAACGACTATGGACTCTTCTTATATAATAAAAAACATTAACGCATTAGATTCTCCTGCACTCGCTGTCTATCCCGATCGCGTAAAGCAAAACATCAAAATCCTGCAACAGTTTGTGCCGGATGTTACACAACTACGCCCGCATGTAAAAACTAACAAGACGGCCGAAGTTTGTAAACTCATGATGGATGCCGGAATTAAAAAATTTAAATGCGCCACCATTGCCGAAGGTGAAATGCTGGCAACTATCGGTGCACCCGATGTTTTACTTGCGTACCAGCCGGTTGGCCCGCGCGGGGTGCGCTTTGCACAGCTCATTAAAAAATTTCCGGCTACACAATTTGCTTGCCTGATTGATAATGAAACTACCGCACAGGAACTCGCAGCCGTAGCGCAGGCAAATGATCTCACCATTCGTATTTTTCTTGATCTGAATGTGGGTATGAGCCGTACCGGAATATTACCAGAAAATGCATTATCACTTTTTCTTTTCTGTAAATCCGTAAAGGGAATAAACCCGGTTGGCTTACATGCGTATGATGGTCATCATCGCGATGCTGATCTGGCAGTAAGAACAAAAGGGTGTGATGAAGGTTTTGAACGAGTATTAAATCTGAAAGAAACTATTGCTGCACAAACCGGAATTGATGCAACCATTGTAACCAGTGGCAATACTACCATCTCCATTCACGGTAAACGAAAAAACATTGAAGTAAGCCCGGGCACGTTTATTTTCTGGGATTATGGTTACCATAAACAGTTTGCAGAGCAACCTTTTGTATTCGCTGCACTGCTTATTACCCGCATCGTTTCAAAACCAGATGATGAAACACTTTGCATTGACCTGGGGCATAAAGCCGTTGCTTCCGAAAATCCCCTGCACAACCGGGTGTTTTTCTTAAATGCACCCGAGTTACAAGCGTATGGCCATAGTGAAGAACACCTTATCTTAAAAGCGCCAAAAGGTAATTCATATAAGGTGGGCGATGTGTTATACGGAGTTCCCTTTCACATTTGCCCTACCGTTGCGTTATACGAAACTTTAGCCGTGGTTGAAAACAATGTAGTTACCAAAACGTGGAATGTGGTGGCACGGAAAAGAAAAATTACTATTTGAAACTTAAAGTCGATAGTCTTTAGTTGATAGTACTTCGTTACTAGGGACTAGGGACTATCGACTATCGACTAAAGACTAAGGACTAAAGACAATGGACTAATAAACCAACAAAAGAATGTCACGTCTCATTATTGATGCCCACCTTGATCTGAGCATGAATGCGATGGAATGGAATCGCGATCTGCGTAAACCCATTTCTGAAATCCGCGAGCGTGAAAAAAATCTTACAGACAAACCTGATCGGGGAAAAGGAGTGGTTAGTTTTGAAGAACTCCGTAAAGGAAATATTGGCTTAGTGGTAGCTACACAAATAGCGCGGTACGTGGGGCCCGATAATCCGCTACCTGGGTGGCACTCGCCCGAGCAAGCATGGGCCCATACGCAAGCACAGCGTACATGGTATGCAGAAATGGAAAAGGCCGGTGAATTAAAATCGATCTCAAATCTTGTTTCACTTGAAGATCACATCAAAAATTGGTCGCCCGAAAAACCTATCGGTTACATTTTAAGTTTGGAAGGGGCCGATTCGCTGGTAACACTTAAGCATCTTGAGATAGCCTATGAATATGGGTTACGTGCCATTGGCCCGGCACACTACGGGCCGGGAAGGTATGCTCAAGGTACCGATGCCACAGGCGGAATAGGATCAAAAGGAAAAGAGTTACTAAAAGAAATGGAGCGACTCAACATGATTTTGGATGCCACGCATTTGTGCGATGATTCTTTTTGGGAAGCAATGGATAACTTTAATGGAGCCGTGTGGGCCAGCCATAATAACTGCCGGGCACTGGTGAATCACAACCGGCAATTCAGCGATGAACAACTGAAAGAGCTGATTAAGCGCGGTGCCGTGATTGGCGGTGTGCTGGATGCGTGGATGCTGGTACCTGATTGGGTACGGGGCAAGTCCACACCACAAAGCATGAATTGCACGCTGGAAAAATTAATTGACAATTACGATCACATCTGTCAACTGGCCGGCAATGCCAACCACATTGGTATCGGTTCCGATCTTGATGGAGCTTTTGGCAAAGAGCAATGCCCCACCGATATCGAAACGATTGCCGACCTTCAAAAAGTTTCAACCCTCCTATCGCAACGAGGTTATACCAGGCAAGACATTGAAAATGTGATGCACGGCAACTGGCTACGGTTTTTGAGAAAGGCATGGGCTACGTAGTCTTAATGCTCAAGGCGGTCAAGTCTCCCCGCTTTAAATTTCCAGATAATATTTCCAACCTGCGCGGGTAGTTTTCGTACCTTTCATTGTTGAACCGAGTGATTATGAAATGCCCATCAGCAAAAGCAGGCCAATCGATGATGACAATGTGTCGGGCATTTCCATGTGACCATAAAAAATAAAAATTAACACATGAAATTCCGAAATAAAAAATGGGCACTTGGCGCCCTTGTTGTTGGCGGGGCCATTGGCCTTGCTTTTACCCCCCCAGCCGAGCGCTACTTCGAAATAGCCAGAAACCTGGACATATTCGCCTCGCTTTTTAAAGAGGTAAACGCCCTGTATGTGGACGAAATTAATCCTAACAAAACTATTCGCACCGGTATCGATGCCATGTTGGAGTCGCTCGACCCGTACACCAATTTTATTTCGGAGGATGAAGTAGAAGACTTTCGCACCCTCAATACCGGCCAGTACGGAGGCATTGGTGCCGTAACGCGGCCCATTGGTAAACGCACCATGGTAACCATGGTATTCGAAAACTACCCGGCTTATAAGAGCGGCCTGCGCATTGGCGATGAAGTGGTTAAAATAAATGGTGTAGATCTTAGCCGGCTCACATCGGAAGAAGCCAACCACATTATGCGCGGGCAGGTGGGTACGCCCGTAGTACTTACCGTTAAAAGAACCGGAGTAGATAAACCGTTCGACCTCGAATTTAAACGCGAGAAAATTAAAATCAGCAACGTGCCCTACTTTGGGATGGTTGCCCCCGATGTAGGCTACATTAAACTAACCGAGTTTACGCCCGATGCCGGCAAAGAAGTAAAAACTGCTTTGATAAGTTTAAAAGAAAAGGGCGCCAAATTTCTGGTACTTGACTTACGTAACAATGGCGGGGGTTTGCTGCACGAAGCCGTAAACATTTGTAACCTCTTTATCCCGAAAGGAAAAAAAGTAGTTGATACGCGGGGTAAGGTAGAAGAAAATAACATTACCTATGAAACACTTAACCCACCGGTAGATCTGGAGATACCGGTAACGGTACTTATTAACCGCGGTAGCGCTTCGGCCTCTGAGATTGTAGCCGGCACGTTACAGGATTATGACCGCGCACTTATTTTAGGCGAACGTTCTTACGGAAAAGGATTGGTTCAGGTACCGCGCATGTTATCGTATAACTCGCAGGTAAAAATTACAATTGCCAAATACTACACACCCACCGGCCGGTGCATACAGGTGCTGGATTACACGCATCGCAGAGAAGATGGCAGTGTGGCTTCGGTGCCTGATTCGGTAAAGAAAGAATTCAGAACCTCGCGCGGCCGTAAAGTGTTTGATGGTGGCGGCATCGAGCCCGATCTTACGCTCGCGGTTGCCGATGAGGCCACCGTAACCCGCGTAATCTACTTTAATGGGTTTATTTTTGATTATGCTACGGAGTATGCATCTCAACACCCCACGCTGGCAGAGCCTAAGAATTTTTCGCTTTCTGATAAAGAGTACAGCGACTTTGTAAGTTGGATGAAGACAAAAGACTATACATACCGATCTCCCATAGAAGCTGAATTGGAAGCGTTGATTGCAGAAGCCAATCGCGAAAAGACTTATGGCGAGTTAAAAGCAAACATTGACCAGATTCAGGGCAAATTAAAAGAGCTGCGCAAAAATGAACTGGTAAATCATAAAGAGGCAATTAAAGCTTTGTTGGAGCGTGAGATTGTATCAAGATATTACTATGAACGGGGAGCTGTTGAAAATACGTTTAGAAACGATAAAGAATTGAAAGCAGCAATGGAAGTGATGCGCAACGCAAGTGAGTACAAACGCATTCTTAAAATTTAATGAGGTTCTTTAACCCGAAGCACTGGAAGCGGCCACTCATTGTGGCCGTTCTTTTTGGGTTTTGCTTTTCGATGCATTCGTGTTTTCAATTCAGAATGAGCAAATCTGAAATTGAAAAGTATTTTCAAAACAAAAGACCGAAAGCCGAACTTAAAAGCTACTCCACAGGCAAGCGCAAACAAACTTACCTTATAAATGGAGATTCGCTAAAACCTGTGGTGGTATTTGTGCACGGTTCGCCCGGCTCGCTCAGTGCATTTATTGATTTTATGGCCGACACTACGTTGCTACGCCATGCACGTTTGATAAGCGTTGATCGGCCCGGGTTTGGTAGCGCTAACTTTGGCTATGCCGAACCCTCGTTGGCAAAACAAGCCGCGCTGCTCAAACCCGTGCTGCTCGCCCACAAAAGCAACCAACCGCTTTACCTTGTCGGGCACTCGTTGGGTGGGCCCCTGATTGCCCAAATGGCCATGGACTACCCAGAACTGATTGACGGTTTGACTCTGGTGGCGCCCTCTATCGATCCGGAGCTAGAACCGAATGAGTGGTTTCGTGCACCGCTGGCTACCCCCTTTTTGAAATGGTTGCTGCCGCGCTCGCTGCGGGCTTCAAATGATGAAATCTACCAACTAAAGCCTCAATTGCAGGCCATGCTACCGCGATGGAAAGAAATCCGTGTTCCGGTAATAGTCATTCAGGGAGGCAAAGATACGTTGGTGCATCCCGCCAATGCCGACTTCGCCAAACGCATGCTTACCAACGCCCCGGTGGATGTAATCTTTAAAGAAGAAATGGATCACTTTGTACCGTGGAACAATCCGGAATTGATTAAGGAGGCGATTGTGAAGATGATCCTAAAATAAAAGAGGCCGACTTGCATCGGCCTCCTTTCAATAACAATTAGACTTCACTATCTCAAAAACAACAACTCTCGGTATTTTACCAGCGGCCAATCTTCATCGTCCACCAGTAACTCCAATTTATCAACCGCATCGCGAATTTTATCAAAGTATTTTTCTTTAATATCATCGCAGTAGCCGAAAGCGCGCTTGTGCGTATCGCTTACTTTATTAAGGCGCTTGCGTTCCTCCACCATTTCGCGCACACTACCCTTAATGGTTTCAATATGCCCCGAAATCTCCTTGATGGTTTGTACCACCGCGGCATTGTCCACACCCAGGCCTTTTAAACCATTTGCGTTAGTAATCAACTTGTTTTGATAGGCTATGGCAGTTGGAATAATGTGGTTCATAGCCAAGTCACCAATTACCCGGGCTTCAATCTGCACTTTTTTAATGTAGCTTTCCAGCTTAATTTCGTTCCGGGCTTCCACTTCTTTGTGGCTCATCACTTCATGCTTCTCAAACAACGCCAACGATTTCTTTGCAACGTAAGCTTCTATTGCGCGAGGCATGTTCTTAATGTTGTTCAAGCCACGCTTCTCCGCTTCTTTCACCCATTCGTCTGAGTAGCCATCACCTTCAAAACGTATTGCCTTCGACTCTTTAATATATTTGCGCAATTCGTTTACTAGCGCGAGGCGCTTTTCTTCACCTTTATCAATTTCCTTCGAAACAGAATCAAACAGTTGCGTTAATTGCTCGGCAACAATCAGGTTAAGCACCGCCATGGGCGTAGCACAATTGTCGGAGCCCCCTACTGCCCGGAACTCAAATTTATTTCCTGTAAAGGCAAATGGCGAAGTGCGGTTACGATCGGTGGCATCCAGAATAATTTCCGGAATCTGATCGATGCCCAATTTCATGTACATGTTATCGCCTTTCTCAATTTTAACGTTGCCGTTCTTCTCCAACTCATCCAACACGGCTGTCATTTGCGAACCAATGAAAACCGACATGATAGCCGGTGGGGCCTCGTTGGCTCCCAGGCGGAAATCATTACCGGCAGTTGCAATGCTGGCGCGCAATAAATCGGCATATTCGTGCACCGCCTTAATGGTAGTGATAAAGAAAGTTAAGAAGAGTAAGTTATCGCGGGCCGAACTGGATGGGGCATACAGGTTTACTCCGGTATCTGTTATCAGCGACCAGTTATTATGCTTACCACTTCCGTTAACACCGGCAAAAGGTTTTTCATGGAATAAGATTTTTAATCCATGCTTCTCGCCCACACGGCTCATCACATCCATCAATAACTGGTTATGATCGTTCGCTACGTTTACTTCTTCAAACAAGGGCGCTACTTCAAACTGACTGGGTGCAACCTCGTTGTGGCGGGTACGCACCGGTATGCCCAACTTCCACGCTTCAATTTCAAACTCGCGCATAAAATCGTAAACCCTACCCGGTATCGTACCGAAGTAATGATCTTCCAATTGCTGGCCCCGTGCCGGAGCATGACCAAACACGGTACGACCGGCCATGATAAGGTCGGGGCGCGCATCGGCCAGGGCTTTATCAACGGCAAAGTATTCCTGCTCGCTCCCGAGCGAAGCTACTACGTGCTGAATGTCTTTATCAAAGAGCTGGCACACTTTGGTTGCTGCGATATCTACAGCCTTTAATGCTTTCAGCAAAGGAGATTTTGTATCCAATGTTTCGCCCGTGTACGAAACAAAAACGGTGGGGATGCTCAACGTTTTTCCATATAAGAACATGGGTGAGGTTGGATCCCACGCGGTATAACCCCGCGCTTCAAAGGTGCTGCGAATACCTCCGCTGGGAAAAGAGGAAGCATCGGGCTCTTGCTGCACCAGTTCACTTCCTTTAAACTTTTCAATCCCCGAAAGGGCATCGAAAAATGAATCGTGCTTTTCGGCAGTACCGCCCGTCATAGGTTGAAACCAGTGGGTAAAGTGGGTAGCGCCTTTTGCAATCGCCCACGACTTGGCAGCAGAGGCAACAGCATCGGCAGTGGCTTCGTCTATCTTTTCGTGGTTTTTGATTGCATTGCTAACTTTTTTGAAAACGGCTGGGGCCAGTGTAGCGCGCATTTGCTCCATACCGAATACATTTTCGCCAAAGAATTGCGAAATGTGGGGTGTGGTTGCTTCTACATGTACCTTGGTGCGTTCGTTTAATTTTTTGAGGGCCTCAAATCGCAATTGTGCCATGGTGTGGTTGTTTAATTAGGTAGATGATGCCAAAATTATATTTTTTGGAAGTATTTAGGTCTCTGGTTAACCCTAAATGTTTAAAAAACATTACAATTTTTTTTCACCAGGCTTTAAAATGGCCTAACAGAAATTAGCACAATCGGTTTCGGGGAAAGGCGGGGTAGCATCTTGCCGACTAATGTTAAGATTTTGTTTTGAGCTACGAACTAAAACCGCCCAAACTACGTCTAACCTCGCAGAGCAACTTTTTTAAACGTATGATGAATCTTGCCCCCTTATATGAATACAACCCGAAGCAAGTAGGTTCGTATTTGCGAAATTTTAATCTGGCGCTTTTAAATTGGGAGTTGAACCGCAAGGAAGACCGCGAGGCTGGCCGCAAAAGCCGGAGGGCTGAAAAAAGTAGAGCCTGACCTCCAAGCCCAACTCTATAATCTAATTAGCTTTTTTAACAGACCCACCGCTGCTGGAGTCGGTGTTTACTTTACCCGGGCTACCCCGATAGCGAATGCTGCCCCCGCTACTAGCCCTTGCCTGAAGTTCTTTTGAAGCCGAAACCTTAATGGTGCCGGCACTGCTGGCGTTGGCACGCACCGCCTCGGAATCCAATGAATACGCATCTATTTCACCTGCACTGCTGGCATCTACTATCAGATTACGGGCTTTACCCTCCAATTGTATATCGCCCGCGCTGGATGCCTCTGCTGTTACCGATCCTGCATCAATCGAAATTTCAATAGAAGCTGCGCTGGAGGTGCTGAGGTCGATGTTGTTGGCGCGGATTACACCTTCGGAAAAAATATTGGCGGCCGAACTGGCGTGTATTTTATCGAGCGTAACATAGGTTACGTACACTTTTACTGTGCGACTTTTATACCGGCCTTCGCGCATGTGTATGCGCAAGTAACTTCCGCCCACTTCGGTAAGAATGTTGGATAAATCCGTGCCGGATACCTCCACCCGCACACTTTCCTTGTCGCCTTTCTTCAGGTACACATCAATTGCCTGTCCTACTTTTACGCCACTAAATGATCCTACCGTTCTAACTTCACTTTGCTGCGCGTATGCAGGTACCAACACAAAAAGTGAGAAAACAAAAAACCAATTCTTCAATTTCATTTTGCGAACTTTAAATTACAGACTAACCCCATTCGGGAAGGTTGCCTGGATGGTAATATTTTTAAAGATGTGTAAGAAAAATTCAATTTTTACTCTAAATTTCGAATACTGTCACCCTATTTTTGCACACAAAACTAAAAACTCGTCATGATAAAAGAACAACTAAATGTATTGATTAACCTGGCTGCCAGCGATAGTTCTGTTGGCGAAAAGGAAGCCAAGGTAATTCATATGATTGGTAAGGCCAATGGCATATCGCGGGAAGAAATCGACAATATGATGAAGAGCCCTAAGCCAATAGGAGATTTAAGCGCATTTTCGGAAGATCAGAAGTTTGAAAATCTTTACCACCTTATTCAGCTTATGAAAGCCGATGGCCAGGTATTTAAAAGTGAAATTCATTTTTGCGAACAAGTGGCCGAAAAGCTTGGCTACAAAAAAGGCGTGGTGGGCGAGTTATCTAGTCGCATTTATGCCGACCCCTCCATTACGGCCGACCGCAAATTGCTTTTTGAACGGGCTCATAAATTCCTGAAATAAGGTTTAAAATAACCCGCATAAAACAAGGCCCCTCGCGGGCCTTTATTTTTTCTCGTACACAACCCTACCGCCTAAAATTGTCATACTCACCTCGGTTGAAAGGATTTCTGAATCGGGCACTGTCATAAGGTCTTTCGAAAAGATTACAAAATCGGCAAGCTTGCCGGCTTTAATGGAGCCCTTCAATTTTTCTTCGAAAGCGCCATACGCAGCATCGAGTGTATAGGAGCGTAATGCCTGCGCGCGGGTCATCTTTTCTGCCGGTTCATACCCACCTTCCGGCTCACCTTTCAAAGTCTGGCGGGTTACGGAAGCAAAGAATGAAGCTACCGGATTAATCGGTTCTACCGGAACATCGGTACCATTTACAATTACAGCACCCGATTTTAATAACGACTGCCACATGTAGGCACCTTCTTTTATTCGCTTTTCACCCAACCTATCAATTGCCCACGGCCTGTCGGACGATAAATGAATTGCCTGCATTGCCGGAATTACTCCAAGCTTCCCAAACCGGGCAATGTCGTTGGGATGCAAATGCTGCGCATGCTCAATTCGGTAACGATGGTTGGTTGCTTGTGCTGGGTTTTCATTGAAAGCAATTTCGTACCGATCGAGAATTTCTTTGTTCGCTCTATCGCCAATGGCATGCGAACAAATCTGAAACCCATGCTTTAATCCTTCGCGCGAAATCTTGAGCACCGTATCCATCGACAGTGTAGCCATGCCACTGAAGTCGGGGCGATCGCTGTACGGTTCAAGCAACCACGCACCGCGCGAGCCTAAGGCACCATCGCAATTAAGTTTTATGGCGCGAATGGTAAGCAAATGCTGCGCATCTACTTCGGGGCCTTTGCGAAACCATTCGTAAAGAAGGTCGCTATCAAAACCGGTAAGCATTACATAAAGGCGGGTATTTAATTTTCCGGCTGCTTTAAATTTCCGGAACAGTTCAATGTTTTCGCGCGAGACTCCGGCATCGTGAAAGCTGGTGATGCCGTTTCTTAAGCTGGCCGCAATAGCCAGATCCAACGCTTGCTCATCAGTCTCGGTGGTTGTGCCGGGTATGTGGCGCGTAATCAGCGATTGGGCCCGCTCGTTGAACAAGCCCGTAGGGTTGCCCAATTCATCTACCAGTATCTCGCCACCTTCGCCCATATTTTTACCCATTTTTTCTACCGATAATTGATTTACTCCAGCCAACTGCATGGCTTTGGCGTTGGCAAAACCTGCATGGCCGCTGGCATGGCGAAGAAACACGGGGTTATCGGGCGAGGCCTCGCTTAATAACTGATGCGTCTGAAATCCTTTAATTAACTTCTCTGGTTTGGTAGTCCATTTATCCTGATGCCAGCCGCGGCCTACAATCCATTGGCCAGGTTGGGCTTTCGCTACGGCTGCTTTTACTTTGGCAACCATTTCCTCGTAACTGGAAATACTGGAAAGGTCGAGGTTAAGTTCGCTGTAGCCCAGCCCCATAAAATGTCCGTGGCCTTCAATAAATCCGGGAGTCATGGTTTTTCCGGCCAAATCCAGCACGCGTGTTTTTTCGCCCTGGTATTTCGAGAGCCCTGCCAGGCTACCTGCATACACAATCGTATCGCCCTGCACGGCCACTGCCTCAACAACCGGGTTGTCAACTTCAACCGTATAAATGGTGCCACCTTTAATAATGAGGTCGGCAGGTTCTTTCTTTTCAGAACATTGAACGGTAGCGAATAATAAAAGTGCCGCAAACCCTATATACTGTTTCATCGGTTATTATTTATTGTGTTTAAAGTCAGATTGCATTTTGAAATTCTAAGACTGTGGCTATAATTTTTTTGTACAATTGGTCGGTGCAAGGTATTATAACGATTTTGATGGCTTACAAAATTTGCATTAAAAGTACAGGTTTTTGTTAAGGTGAATAACCTTGTTGTTACCAGTGGTATCGGATTAACACTTTAAGATTATCTTTACAACTGAAAATGCGGCACCGCCTTCGCTTCTTTGGTTTGTTGGCCTTGTACTGGATGGGTTTCTTTACCCTGGCCCGAATTATTTTCTTCGTTTACCAACTGCCGCAAACTCAGAGCCTTTCATTTTATGAGGTTGCTATGCCTTTACTGTTGGGCCTACGTATGGATGCGGCCATGGCCGGATATTGGTTGTTGCTTCCGGGATTGTTGTTGGTAGCCTCAGCATTTACTTCTACGCGGTTTTGCTACTATGCAATCGGATCTACCACCACCTTGTTGCTGCTGGTATCGTGCATGCTGGTTGCAGGCGATATCGAGTTGTACAAACACTGGGGCTTTCGGATTAACACCACACCCCTTATGTACCTGCAGCGCGAAGCGCTGAGCAGTGTGAACCCCGGAGTGCTGATTCTTTTAATTGCAATTTTCGTTATCCTGTTCGGATCTTTTTGCTGGTTGTATTGGCGCAGGCTGGCCCCGCAGCTACTCACATTACCTGCCATGGGTACGAAACGGGCACTTACGTGGCTTTTAATAACTGCTGCACTGCTACTGCCCATTCGAAGCAGCATTTCGGTGGCCCCGCTCAACACCGGTGTAGTTTACTTTCATAAAACCAAATCGTTCCCCAACCATGCTGGTATTAACCCCGTATGGAATTTTTTTAAGAGCGTATCGAAAAGCAACCGCATCAACTATCCGGCTGATTTTTATCAAGCACTGGAGCTTACTTCTCAATTTGATTCGCTCATGCATACGCAAGGAGCCACTTTTTTGATTGACACCACAGTAGCCCGGCCCAATGTGCTGCTGATAATTTTGGAGGGCTTTACTTCTAAAATTATTGAACCGCTGGGTGGCCTTACCAACATTACACCCCAATTCAATGCGCTTGCCAGCGAAGGAATCTTGTTCGAAAATTTTTACGCCAGTGGCGATCGCACCGATAAGGGGTTGGTTTCTATACTCAGTGCGTTTCCGGCCCAGCCGCGCACATCTATTATAAAGTTTCCTGAAAAGACCGAGCACCTTCCATTTATAAGCAACGTTTTTAACCAACATGGATATACTACTTCGTTTGTTTATGGAGGGGATATTGGTTTTGCCAACATGGAGTCGTACGTAAACCTGGCCGGGTTTAGCCACATTACCGAAGAAGGCGACTTTGACGAAGCGCTGGACGATTCGAAATGGGGGGTTGCCGACCATTTCGTATTTGACCGGATGCTAACGGAACTGGATACCACCACCGCTCCGTTTTTTAAAGTAATGTTAAGTCTTAGCAGCCACGAGCCGTTTGAAGTACCGATGAAGACCGTAATTGCCGGCAACGATGAAGGCTCGCTCTATTTAAATGCCTGTTACTACACCGATAAAAGCCTCGGAGAATTTATCGCGCAAGCAAAACAAAAACCCTGGTGGCACAACACGCTGGTAATTATTACAGCCGACCACGGCCATCGTTTTCCGGATGTGCAGGAGCTGAAGGATAAATCGAGATTTAAAATACCCATGCTGTGGTTGGGTGGCGCAATTACACAACCCGGCAGCCGGATAAAAACTTTTGCCGGCCAACCCGATATAGCTGCTACGCTGCTGGCACAACTTAAAATTGAACCTCACGCTGAATTTAAGTTTAGTAAAAACATTTTAGCCCCGGTTGTCCATCCGTTTGCGGTTTATGTATTTAATAATGGCTACGGGTATGTGAGCCCAACACACGAAAGTATTTACGATTTTGAATTGAAGGACTATGTGCACAACACCGGCAATACCACAGAATTGCGCAACGGCACCGTTTACATTCAAACCTTATTTAATGAGTACAACCTGAAGTAACACCCAACATGGTAGTAACGTGGTTTCGCCAGACAAATAAAAATTTACAAGCAATAAAAATGAAAAAGTACCTGATTCTTACTTTGCTGAGTGCGGTAACATTAAGTGTGCAAGCACAAAATGTGGGCTTGTCGTTTTCTTATTTCATTCCCCGCAACGGTTACTTCTCTACGCCTATCAGTCCGTTTTCGTTCAGAGGTGTGGGGGTAAATCTTAACCGTTACATCGCGTTGGAAACCGGCTTCTCGCTGTACCGCATGTCGGGATTAAACATGCTTGATTTACCCTTTGCAAGTAAAGAACCGTTGCTGGGCCCCAACTTTACTTTCTTTGTACCGGTTGAGCTGGTGTTGGAGTTTAAGGGCAAGCAAGGCGAATTTGATATTAAAGGCGGTGGCTTTGCTTTTTATGGATTCGATCAGAAATTAAACACCGGTAATTTCGACAGGGCCATCCGCACGTTCGAAAGCTGGACAGTGGCCAACAGCGATTTACGTTTTAAAAACAATCCGGGCTTTGGCTACCATGCAGGTGTTGAGTTTACCTTTCCGGTTACGAAGCAATTCTCTGTGTCGCTGGAGATAAACTACCTGGTGGGCACTGCCCGGTTTCCGCTGCGCGGATCGTACACGGGCGGTTCGGATTTAAATGGACTTGAAACAAAACCTGTGGACTACAAAGACGGCAAAGTAGATTTTACAGGGCTGGAGTTTTCTATTGGAATAATTTTCTAGAGCGGGTGCTTACTTTAAGAAGTCGTTCACAGCTATTGCAATTTGGCGTTGCACACCTTTCCAGGTTTGCCCTTTCAGGCTAACGGGCTCATCGCTTTCTTCGGCATCGGCAAAATAGGTTAAGGCCATTGGCACCGAAATTTGAATTTGATTATCAGGATATTTTCGCAAGTAACAATCTATGCAATGCGAAAGCGGGTAATGTTGAAGTAATTCCGCCATATCCCAAAAATCTTTCTTTTGTGCTCGTTTAAGAATTGCCATAATTTTCATAGCAATAATATCATCATCACCATAAAATCGAATTCCATCTTCATCCACAATTTCACTGATTCTTGGAAAAAAATGATGTTTAATAAGATCGATCTTTATTCCATCTATAAAACCGAATACCCCAATGGCGCTCTCATCAGATCGATAAGAAAACGATGGAATTTCTTTGCGAATAGATTTTGCGATCTGTGAATTATCAAACGGCTTATCGGAGAATAAGTCCAGGTCGATGGAGGTTCTATGACCATATCGCAATGAAAGTGCTGTACCGCCTACTAAATAGAAACTATTCAATTGCTCAATGGCCATGAGTTTCTTTAGTACTGAAAATGTAGCGGGTTGGACTGTGCCAATATGTAACATCTATAATCTTCAAGTGAGTTATTAAATAATGCGCTAGCCAGATAAATTGATTTTAAAGGCAACCATTTCGCTTTCACCAACGCCTGCTTTACAGCCTCATCGCCATAGTAGCGCCTGCATTGCCGAATGTCTTCCACATCGCCCCGCTCAAATACGCGTTCTATTACAAACGATGAACGCAAATCGTAATCGAGGTTATCGAAATTAATATCCCAAAAAATACGCCTGTTGAAAACGGGTTTCGGTTTCTCCATAAACCAAAGATAGCTCAAATTGAAAACTAATTTACTACTCTTACCACGCGGGCATTCTTAAAACGGGTGCGGGTGCGAATCTCCGCCAGGGCCATCCACGCCACTTCGGCTTCGTAAAATCGGCCTGCATACCAGATGGCCTCCTGCGGGTTAATCACTTCTTTTTTTAACCCATAAAACGTAAGCAGTTCTTCGTGCACCTCCAATGAATCTGCCGCGCTTACTATGCCCAGGCAAACTTCAAAGGCTACACTATCAACAGTTGGCCGTTGGCGCTCGGCTATGTTCACATTATGGCGTTTTAGCAACGCGCGCGAGTCATTGGCAAACATCGCCATCGCCTCGCGTGCTGTTTTATCTTTTATAAACAGAGTATCGCCTTCAAAGTAACGCAAAGGCCGCATAACAAATTCAGTTGTTTTATGTACCCATGCCAACTCATAGCTTGCCTGGTGTATGCGAGTATGGCTAACTGTATCACGAACCACTTTTTCTAAATCCACCCATAACATGGCACCTCCATCGCGGTAACGCGGGCGCTGCCCCGATACAAAGTTGCCGAGAGAATAACTTACTACCTGATCGCGCTCTTTATTCCACTCCATAGGCTGTAACACATGCGGGTGCGCACCAATTACCAGTTTGGCGCCTTCGCGGAATAAAAGTTTCGCTAACTTTTTTTGTGCCGTGTTGGGTAAACTCTGGTATTCATCGCCCCAGTGCATAAACACAATAATTGCATCTGTCTTTTGAGCCCGGGCTTTAGCCAAATCGAGTTTTATCTGCACCGTATCAATCAGGTTTACAATATTGGGTTGGGTAACAGGAATTCCGTTGGTGCCATACGTATAGTTTAACAACGAAAGTCTGAACCCGTTCTTTTCCAGGATTAAGGGATACGTGTTGGCCCGCGCAATTGAATCGATGAATGTGCCGGTGTGTAAAAACTGTAACGAATCGAGAACCCGAATGGTGCGCTCCACGCCTTTCCTGCGCCTGTCAACACTATGGTTGTTGGCCGTTACCAGTACATCAAACCCGATGCGTTTTAATTCGATGGCCAGCGCATCGGGCGCGCTAAACTGCGGATACCCTTTGTACGGAGCGCCCGCTAAGGTAAGCTCCAGGTTGCCGATGGCAAGGTCGGCTGCGCGGGCAATCGGAGCCACGTACTCAAAGCAAGCCTGATAGTCATATTTTTTTCTAACCGGATCGTAAGCAGCAGTAATATTTGAATCGTGCTGCATAATATCGCCCGTAAAGAGCAGCGATAACCGCGTGGTATCTTGTGCATACGCACCCATCGAAACCAACACCACCAGCGCAAGCAAAGTCTTATTCATGCGGATAGGCAATTACTTTATTGTCTGCAATTACAAATATCCGATCATTCTTTTTTGGAACGATGCGGGCTGTGCCGGTAAACGAACCAAATGCCGGAAGAATGCCCTGGCGCTTACCGAAATAAAAGCATGGTAAGGTAATAGACTGTTTGCCCGGGCCGCGCAACTGCACGGCCGGATGCACGTGGCCCGAAAGATTGTACACCGTTTCCGGCACTGTGGCCAGCGGTTCGTGCGTAAACAAGAAGTTGCCCATCTGGTATTTTTCCAGGTGCACCACCATTTTATTACGCTCGTATTGCAAGGCACTTAGTATATCGTGGTTACCCAACACCAACTCGAACGAACAGGAAACAAAATGCCTGCGCACCTGGCCCAGCACCTCCCACTCCTCATTGTAATGACTGTGAAATAAATCGCCCAGAAAAATTAAACGCTCGGCCCGCGTGTGTTGCAACACGGCAATAAGCAGCTCGGCATTTTTTTCGTTTGCGCGCGGTGGCACCGCAATGCCCGACTTTCTAAAGTGGGTGATCTTCCCGAAGTGAAGATCGGCCATCAACACCGTACTTCTTTGCTTATACCAGATTGCCTTTTGGGGCAATAAAGTAATCGGTTCATTCAGAAGTTCCAGTTCCATCAGTTGCATTAAACACAGTTGGCAAATTGGCATATTTGCCCTTGCCAAAGAAGCATATTTGCTACGGCCTTGTAATTTTTTATTGGCTGATAGTCATGGGCTTGAGGTTCTTTATTAGCACCCAACCGCGCCCTGCCCCTGTTGCCAATCAAACCAAATTGGTAACATTACCATAACATTGACCGCTGCTCAACCGCTTACCTTTACCACTCTTCTAGCACCTTATGTTCGACTTAGAGTTCTCCTACACCATCCTGCTTGTACTTTGTTTGTTGGCAGCCTGCGGCTTTGAGTTTGTGAATGGATTTCACGATACGGCCAATGCAGTAGCAACCGTTATCTATACTAACTCGCTTAAGCCCTGGGTGGCGGTGGTCTGGTCGGGTATTTGCAATGCTGTGGGAGTTTTTCTGGGTGGCATTACGGTAGCTATGGGCATTGTAAACCTGTTGCCGGTGGAGTCGCTGGTAGATCAAAACATTACGCATAGCCTGGCCATGGTAATGGCGCTGTTGCTAAGCGCCATCTTCTGGAATTTACTAACCTGGTATCTGGGCATTCCCTGCTCCAGCTCGCATACGTTAATTGGATCTATATTGGGTGTGGGGCTTGCCTATTCGCTACTGCCCGGAGCCAACGAGGCGGCCGTAAACTGGGGCAAAGCACAAGAGATTGGCGCCTCACTTTTAATCTCACCTTTATTCGGCTTCTCGCTTACCATTATTCTGATGTTTCTGCTGCGTAACTTAACCAAGAATACCGATGCTGGCGATGGATTGTTTAAAGAACCTAAAAAAAACCAACCACCCCCGTGGTGGATACGCAGTATTCTGATTCTTACCTGCACAGCCGTTAGCGGCTTTCATGGTTCTAACGATGGGCAAAAAGGCGTTGGGCTGGTAATGCTTATCCTTATCGGGATTGTGCCGGCATACTTTGCGCTTAACCCGAATTTTGTGCCAACCACCTTGCAAGCACCGCTTACCAAGATCGAATTATCTATTAACAACCTGAACGCTGCACCGCTGGCACAATCGGACAAAGCTAAACTCGATAGCGCCCGCATAATGACCAGCCGCCTGCTCACCAAACTTAAAGGGCAACATACCATCAGCAACATACCGGCAACAGAGCGGTTTTTAGTTCGTAAAGATATAATGCTATTGAACAGCCACCTGAAGGCACTAACGGCAAACGAAGACTTAGCCATGAGTGAGGCGGACAAAAAAGTATTTGCCGACAGCCTGAAGGCCGTTCGAAAAATTACCGACTACTCGCCCCGCTGGGTAATTGTTATGATTGCACTCTCGCTGGGGTTAGGCACCATGATTGGCTGGAAGCGGATTGTAAAAACCATTGGCGAAAAAATCGGTAAAGAACATTTGACCTATGCACAAGGCGCAAGTGCGGAATTAGTAGCCTCTACCACCATTGGACTTTCTACTGCCTTTGGCTTGCCGGTAAGTACTACGCACGTATTGTCTTCAGGCATTGCCGGCTCTATGGTAGCCAGCAAGGGTATTAAGAATCTGCAACCTGATACGGTGCGCAACATTTTAATTGCCTGGCTGCTTACACTGCCGGTAGTAATGGTAATGGCCGGCACGTTGTTTCTGATTTTCCGATCGGTGTTCTAATTTAAAATTTGCCTTAGTAGTGGGCGTTTACCCGTGGTCATTTCCTTTTATAAGTAACACTTCCCATTACGGGAACTTTTACTTACCTTTGACCAAAGATTAATACTTGAGAGTAATTGCTAAGAAGGTACTCCGAGAGTTTTGGGCTAAACATTCGGACTGCGAACAACAACTTAAATCATGGTATCGAGAAGTTGAAAAGAGTGAATGGAAAAATACCAATGAAATAAAAAAAGAGTATCCTTCAGCAAGCGTTCTCAGGGAGAATAGGGTTGTTTTCAACATAAAGGGAAACAACTATCGACTAATTGTTAAGATTAATTTTCACTATCAAATGATGTGGATACGATTTGTTGGGACTCATAAAGAATACGACAGGATTGACGCGAACAAAATTTAAAGGCTATGAACTTAAAACCAATAAAGACTAAAAAAGACTACCAACAAGCTTTGGACAGGCTTGAGTTAATTTTTGACGCTAAAAAAGGAACAAAGGAAGGGGATGAACTTGAGATATTGGGAATATTGATTGAGCAATATGAAAACGAACATTTTCCTATTGACTTACCCGACCCAATTGAAGCAATAAAATTCAGAATGGAACAACTTGGTTATACTCAGACTGACTTAGCAAAAGTCGTAGGACTTAAAAGTAGGGCAAGCGAGATACTGAGCAAAAAGAGAAAGCTATCGTTGGACATGATTAGACAACTCCATGAGAAGTTGAATATTCCGACAGATGTTTTAATTCAAGCCTACTAAACCGGCACAGCCGCCAATCGAGTAGTCGGCCTAGCCAGTTTTACCTGACGAGGTGCGCCTCTCGCACCACGTAGCGTGCGGGTCGCGTACTACGCGGTTCGTTAAGCATATTGCAATCGCTCTTTACACCAATAACGAAGATGGTACTCCAGGTGACTTTAACGTAATTCAAGGAATAGGTTATGGATGTGACGAAGCTGTGGTTGAAGCCTTCAAAAAAATACCTAAATGGAAACCCGCAACTATTAAAGGGAAACCTGTTAAATTTCGGACCCAGATGGGATATTTATACAAATTATAAAGTTTGATTTAGGTACAATACCTACCAGCAAAAAGAATATGAATAAAATACAATTCCTCGTTAACACGGTGGCAACAGAACGTAACCTGTACCTGGATCAATTGCAGCAAATTTCCGAAGAACAAGCGCTATGGAAACCAACCGAAGAAGAGTGGAATCTAAACGAAATTACTGAACATCTTTTTTGGGCAGAACAAGGTGGCATTGCCGGCATGTGGAAAACGCTTAAGGCCATAAGAGCAGGCAAGCTGGAACGCACACTGGATTTTATACACAAGAACATGCCGATTGAACAACTGATTGAGCTCACCTGGAAACCCAAAGAAATAGTACCCGCGGTAGCCGCACCTCGCATGGGCGGCACGCTGGCATTTTGGATAGCTTCGTTAAAAAATTTACAAGAAATACTGGCAGCCTTTGCGCAGGATTTGCAAGAAGATGAACTACGCCTAATGGCTCATCCGCACCCCATATCAGGGCCAATGGACTTTCATCAGCGCCTGGAATTTTTGGGGTTTCATATTGCCAGACACCGAGATCAATGCGCAAGGCTAATATCGATGATAAACTAAAGCCTGTTCCTTAAACTCTGTTGCAATAGTACAGCAGCACGTTGTGAAAAAAGGACAAACATTCATGCACATGGAATCCGTCTCTGAAATCTTTTTAAACTCGGTAAGGTATGTTTGCCCAACCATTTCAGAAGCGGAACTATCAGCGTTTTCGAACATCCTTCACATCCGGGAATTTGAAAAGAAAGTCACCATTATAGAAGCCGGTACAGTTCAGCAAGAGATCGGGTTAGTGGTACAAGGGTTGGTACGATCGTCCTACATTGATACTCGCGGAGATGAAATAACCGTGGGTTTTTATCCTGAAGGTGAATATGCCACGCACTACCCTTCTTTCATTGCGCGAAAGCCAAGCCGGTACTGCATTCAAAGCCTTGAGCCCACTACAATGGTGTTCATGTCTTACGAAAACATACAACTGATGTATGAAAAATTCCCCAGCGTTGAACGGTATGGGCGCTTAATTGCCGAGGCAGTCTTAAAAAGACAGCAGGCCCGTATTGAAAGTTTTATTTTTCAGTCGGCCGAAGAACGATACCTTGATTTCATGCACCAGTATCCCAGTCTTTTTAACAGGGTTACCCTCTCCCACCTTTGCAGCTATCTTGGCATCGAACGCCAATCACTTACCAGAATTCGTCAAAAATTAGCGCATAAGTAATTATTGACACTTATGTGTCAGGCGTAGCCCACCCCAGGCGCCCACCTTTGTGATATCAAATTAAACATGGAATCACAATGGAAAAGAAAATTTTATTGATCCTCGGGCACCCCTCAAAAAATTCGTTCAACAAGGCATTGCTGGATTCTTACCAGGCTGCAGCAGAAGCGAATGGGGCTACCTGCCAAACAATTTATATCTCCGATTTGCAGTTTGATGGCAACCTGGCCGATGGGTACAAGACAGGTAAAGCAAACCAATTGGAGACCGATCTGCTTACTGCGCAAAAACTTCTGCAATGGGCTAACCACGTAGTATTTGCATTTCCAAATTGGTGGGGCTTTATGCCAGCCGTTACCAAAGGCTTTATCGACAGGGTATTTCTACCGGGCTTTGCGTTTAAAAATCACTCCGGAAAAAATTTTCCTGAACAATTACTAAAAGGAAAAAGCATGCGGGTGTTGGTAACTATGGATACGCCCAGGTTTTGGTTCTACCTTGTTCATAGAGCATCGCTCTACCTCATCCTTAAAAAAGTGGTATTTGGCTATGTGGGTTTCAATCCCATTCGTTTTTCCACATTCGGATTCATCAGAAAATCAACTACCGAGCAGCGAACAAAGTGGCTACACACTGTAGCACAACTAGGCAAACAATTCAAATAAAAAAAACCAACGGACATGCCGAACACCGCAAACAAAGTAGGCACCAAATTCAAAAAATTTTAAAACTATGAAAACAATCATTCAACCAAAACAAGCAGTTTTCCAATCTTCAACTGGCGAAAAAATTTTCTACCGAAACTGGAAATCGGAGAATCCGCAATCCCTTGTTGTAATTGTTCATGGACTCAACTCGCACAGCGGGTACTATCAAAACTTTGCTGCTACGCTTGCCGCCCAAAATCACGAAGTAGTTGCACTAGACCTTCGTGGACGGGGGAAGTCTGAAGGCGAGCGCTTCTTTATCGGAGACTACCAACTAATTATCGATGACATAGATAAACTAGTTGATATTGCAAAAAGCTTGCACCCCACGCTGCCGGTGTTCTTACTTGGGCACAGTGCGGGTGGTGTGTTTGCTTCTGTTTATGCATTGCAACATCAGCAAAAGCTAAATGGTTTAATATCCGAGAGCTTTGCATTTCACGTGCCGGCCCCAGCATTTGCCCAGGCGCTGCTAAAATTTATGGCCACCGTGGCGCCCCACAAACAACTTATTCAATTAAATAATGCAGACTTTTCGCGCAACCTGCAGGTAGTAGCGCAAATGAACTCAGACCCACTAATTGCCGGTGAAAAACAACCTGCTAAAACAATGCAACAGTTGATAGTAGCCGGCAAACAGTTGGGCGAGAACATGGCCCATCTGAAATTACCGTTGTTGATTTTGCATGGCACTGCCGACAAAGCCACCCTACCCAGCGGCAGCGAGTATTTTCTGGCCAATGCAACCTCCACCCATAAACTCCTGAAACTCTACGAAGGCCATTATCATGATTTACTAAATGATGACGAAAGCGAGGTAGTAATTCAGGATATACTTGATTGGCTGCAGCAACGTATTCAAATCGGTGCTTACTCTTCAAAAGCTGTTGAACAGGTGTATTGAATAGGTACCTCGTTTGTGATTCCTAAGGGTTGGCGTAACGTCCAACCCTTTTTAATAGCCTCCACTTTAACTTAATGGAGCTTGGTTAAGTTCTTAGAAGAAAAAGTTTTAAGCTAAATCTTACCGGAATGCAATGTGCATTTTTCGGATGCGATCTTCCAATTTTTCGGTAGTAAGCTTTTCGCGGGTGCGATCTACCATAATCGGAAACGCAAAGGGTGTAGGCTTCTCCGGTTCGGTAATAATAATTTTTTGATGGGCGATGCGCTCCAATGCCTTACGCAGCCGCGCTTCTTCCAATTGAAAGTCCATTACCTCTTCAAATGCCTGCAGTAACAGCAGGTTGTGCGACTCATATTCATGGAACACATTAAAGAACAACTGCGAAGATGATTGCAGATGGCGCTCTTTTATTTTTTGTCCGGGTAGCCCTTTAAAAATTAATCCAGAGATGGCGGCAATGTCGCGAAACTTGCGTTTGGCCATTTCAGTAGAATTAATGCTGGCCTGAATATCTTTCAGTAACTCTTCGCTGCCCAGCACGTTGGTTTCGATGGCCTCGTAGATGGGAATCTCCTGGTCGGATAGCAGCTCAAAACCATAATCGTTCATAGCGATAGAAAACGTAATGGGTTGAATCTGAGCTATACGGTACGCAATCAAAGCCGCCATCCCCTCGTGCACCGCCCTGCCTTCAAACGGATACATCAACACATGGTAGCCTTCGGTAGTGTGAAAGTACTCGATCAGAAATTCATTGGCTTTTGGAAGGTGCGAGCGATCGCGCTGTAAGTGCATGAGCGGGCGCAGAAATTTCATTTCCGGATCCGATTCCTTGCCGGTGGCGGCTTCATCAATTTTTAACCGGATCATCTCACTCATTTGCGAAGACAACGGCATGCGGCCGCCTTGCCAGGAGGGTACCTTGCCACTCTTCTTTTTTGACTTGCGCACGTGCGCTTCCATTTCTTTTATGCGTACCAACTCCAGGCTTTGGCCCGTAAACCAAAATACATCGCCAATCTTTAGGCTGCTTATAAAGTATTCTTCAATGGTGCCTAAAAATTTTCCACTCACGTACTTCACATACAACAGGCTATCGCCTACAATGGCGCCAATAGATAACCGGTGTTTGAAGGCAATGCGTTTGTTTTCTACTTTGAATAAACCATTTTCAACTACCACTTTCCTGTATTCGTTGTATGCGGTTAACGCTTCGCCACCGGTGGTAATAAAACCGAGCAACCAATTCCATTCCACATCGGATACGGATGCGTAGCTTACCGTGCTGCGTACTTCGCGCAAAATATCTTCTTGCCTGAAGCCATCCGATACCGCCAGGGTAATCAGGTACTGAATTAAAACATCGAACGAACGCAGGTACGGCAATCGATCTTCAACGATGCCGCGTTGCATGGCTTCGCGCAGAGCCGCGCCTTCGGTTAGTTCTAAGGTATTGGTGGGCAAAAAATAAATCCGGCTAACCGCACCCGGTTGGTGACCGCTGCGGCCTGCCCGTTGCAAAAATCGAGCAACCCCTTTTGGGCTGCCCACTTGTATCACCGTTTCCACCGGACGAAAATCAACACCTAAGTCGAGGCTGGAAGTACACACCACCGCTTTGAGTTTGCCGGCATGCAGTTGGTCTTCTACCCAATCGCGCAATTCTTTGCTGATGGAACCATGATGCATGGCAATTAATCCTGATAACTCAGGAGCGGCATCGAGCATTTTCTGATACCAGATTTCGGCAAACGATCTTGTATTGGTAAAGATGAGTGTGCTGTTGCTTTGCTTTACGATGGGAATTACTTTATCCAGCAATTGAATTCCTAAATGACCCGACCACGGCATCCTCTCCACTTCATCCGGAAAGATTGAAACAACTTCTACCTGCTTTTGAATGTCTGCTTTTACTACTTTAATCTTATGCTCCGAATAAAAATTACCCAGTAATATCTGCATGGATTGTTCCATGTTGCCAATGGTAGCGGAGATTCCCCAAATGCGCAGCGCGGGCGAAATAGTTTTCAATCGCGAAAGCGCAAGCTCCATCATTACACCCCGCTTGGAACCTACCAACTCGTGCCACTCGTCAATTACAATGGTGCGCAGGTCGGCAAAGTATTCGGCATACCCTTTTTGTGAAATAAGCAGGTGCAGACTTTCGGGTGTGGTAATTAAAAACTCGGGGGGTTGTTCTTTTTGTTTGCCGCGTTCGCGGGTGCTGGTATCGCCACTGCGCACGCCTACGCGCCAGCCCGGTTGTAAATCTTTTATGGCCCGGTTGGCAGAAATTTCAATTTCTTTGGCCAGCGCCCGGATGGGTGTAATCCAGATTGCCCGCGGGCCTTTGGTTTTTTTTGTTCCGTTGACTTCCAACAGAATCGGAATCAGTAAAGAATACGTTTTTCCGCTACCGGTTGGGGCATTTACCATGCCGTGGTAGCCGCTCCATAAACTTTGCCAGGCTTGCAATTGAAACGGAAAGGGTGTCCAGCCGCGGGCTTCAAACCATTTCTCTCCTTGCGCAAGCATCGTATCCATTACAACAAATTAGAGCATTTAAAAACATTTTGGCTACAGCTTTGTTACATTGCAAAATCATTCTTTATGGGTAGGTATTCAATTAAAGAACTGGAGAAGCTTTCCGGCATAAAGGCGCACACCATTCGCATTTGGGAGAAACGCCACCGGCTGGTAAGTCCACAGCGCACCCAAACCAATATCCGCTATTATACTGATGAGGATCTGAAAAAGATTATCAACGTGTCGGTGCTTAACAACCACGGAGTAAAAATTTCGCGCATTGTTGGGCTAAGCCTGGCCGATCTGAACCAGAAGGTTTCGGAGCTAAGCGAAACCAACAACACCATCGAAATTCATATCGATCAATTGGTGTTGGCCATGATTGATTTAGAAGAAGAAAAATTTGAGAAAATCCTCTCGAACCTGATTTTGAAATTTGGCTTTGAAAGAACAATTGTAGAAATCGTTTATCCCTTTCTTGAAAAAATCGGAGTGCTGTGGCTCACCAACAATATCTCCCCGGCACAGGAGCACTTTATCTCCAACCTGATTCGGCAAAAATTAATTGTAGCCATCGATGGTCTGCCTTTAGCGCCTAAGTCGGCACCTAAAATTTTACTCTTCTTACCCGAAAACGAATTGCACGAATTGGCTTTGCTGTTTTACTACTACCTGGCCAAACAACATGGCTTGCGCACCTATTACCTGGGGCAAACCGTTCCGCACAAAGACCTTAAATCGGTTTATGACGAACACCAACCGGCTTTACTGGTAACCTCACTTACCAGTGGCCCTTCGCCCAAAATACTCCCTTCTTATCTGGCGCGGTTGAGTCAGGACTTTGCCGCAGCAAAAATTCTGGTTTCGGGTAGTGCACTTAAAAAAGGCCGGGTAGAGTCCTACCCTAACATCACTACCTTTAGCAACGCCCTGAATTTCAAAGAATTGATCAGTAACTAATTGTCTAACCTTTTATAAAATTAATTAAACATTAATTTGGATATCTGCACGGTGTGGTTAATTTTGTTCAACATTTTAAAATAAACGTTAAACATTATGACTGCGATAGAATTCAGCAAACAACTGGCGCTTTTAAGGCCAACGCTCAGAACGTTTACACGTAGATTTACTACCGACCGGGATGAGAGCCTGGATTTGGTGCAAGACACAATCCTGAAAGCGCTAACCTACCGCGACAAGTTTAGAGAAGATACAAACCTGAAGGGGTGGCTCTTTACTATTATGCGCAACACGTACATCAACAGCTATCGCAAAAACCAAAGAGCCCGCACTTCGCATGATACCACCAAAGAACTTTACTACCTGAACGTGGAAGACACCCACACCTTTAACCGGCCCGAGGGCAGCGTAGAGTTTAAAGAAGTTTGGCGCAATGTAAACGATCTGAAAGACGAGCTATTGATACCCTTTAAGATGCATACCACAGGCTACAAGTACCACGAAATTGCCGAACACTTGAATATTCCTATCGGAACGGTGAAGAACCGGATTTTTCATGCCCGCAAAGAAATTCAGAAAAAACTAACCGGCTATAATTAACTTAACCGAACCCGGTATCAAAAAGCCGGGTTTTCTTTTTATACTCACAGCATGAAGAAAGTGGCCGTACTGGGTGCCGGGTTTGCAGGCCTGAGCGCTGCAACCTGTTTAGCGAAAGCAGGCTATGCCGTTACCTTATTTGAAAAGAATAGCACTACTGGCGGCAGAGCCCGTAAATTTGAAACAGAGGGTTTCACTTTCGATATGGGCCCCAGTTGGTATTGGATGCCCGATGTGTTTGAAAAATACTTTGCGCTTTTCGATAAAAAACCTGGTGACTATTACACGCTGGAAAGACTGAGCCCCTCCTACCGCATTTTTTATGGCAAAGATGATTATCTGGATATTCCGGCCGGAGTAGAAGCGCTGGGTAAGTTATTTGATGAACTGGAACCCGGAAGCTCCACGCAATTACTCCGCTTTTTGGAAGAAGGAAAATACAAGTACGATATTGGCATTAACGAACTGGTTTATAAACCCGGCATTTCGCTTACAGAATTACTGGATGCCCGCCTGATGTTGGGCGTGTTTAAACTGCATGTGGTTCAGTCTATAGCACGCTACGTTCGCAAATTCTTTAAGCACCCGCGCATTATTCAATTGTTAGAGTTCCCCGTGTTGTTTCTCGGTGCCACGGCTCAAAAAACCCCGGCCTTGTACAGCCTGATGAACTACGCAGATATAGCCTTGGGCACGTGGTACCCCAAAGGCGGCATGCACAAAATTGTAGAAGGCATGACCACCCTCGCAAAAGAGCAAGGCGTTACGTTTAAATTCAACAGCGAGGTAACTCAGTTTAAAATGCAGCAAAACTCCATCCACGAAGTAGTTGTTAACGGAGCGGCACATCGCTTTGACTATGTAGTGGCCGGGGCCGACTACCATTTTGTTGAACAAACGCTGCTGCCGGCAACGCACCGCCACTATAGCGAAACCTATTGGCAGAGCCGCAGCATGGCGCCCTCCAGCCTTATTTTTTATTTGGGTCTGAATAAAAAAGTTGAAGGGCTGCTGCACCATACCTTATTCTTTGATGAAGATTTTGGGTTACATGCCCGCGAGATTTACGAAAACCCGCAGTGGCCAACCGCACCTCAGTTTTATGTTTCGTGTACATCGCAAACAGACCCCACGGTGGCTCCACCCGGTTGCGAAAATATTTTCATTTTAATTCCGGTTGCACCCGGCTTGCACGATACCGAAGCAACACGCGAAAGCTACTTTAACCTGGTGATGGATCGGTTTGAGCATCTAATAGGCCAGCCCCTGCGCCCGCATATTGTGGTTAAGCGCAGCTATGCACACAACGATTTTATGAACGACTACCACGCCTTTAAAGGCAATGCCTACGGCCTGGCCAATACACTTAAGCAAACTGCCAATCTTAAACCGGCAATCGTAAACAAAAAGGTAACAAACTTGTTTTTTACTGGTCAGCTTACTGTTCCCGGGCCTGGTGTGCCACCCGCCATTATTTCGGGGCAGGTGGTTGCCCGCGAGCTTGTAAAGCGCGACCAACGTAAATTAAATTTAACAGGCGTGGTAAACGATTAGCATGAGTAAACAACTTTTCGATTCGGTTTCTTTAAGATGCAGTAAACTTACTACGCGCGCCTATAGCACTTCGTTTTCGTTGGGTATTCGCTGCCTGCGTAAGGAGTTGCAAGGCCCCATCTATTCCATCTACGGCTTCGTTCGGTTTGCCGATGAAATAGTTGATACCTTTCATGAGTACGATAAGGCTGCTTTGCTAAGCCGGTTTAAGGAAGATACCTTCCGGGCCCTCAGCGAAAAGATCAGTCTCAATCCTATCCTCAACAGCTTTCAACAAACAGCCAACCAATTTAAGTTTGAAAAAGAATTGATTGAGCAGTTTTTAAAGAGTATGGAGATGGACTTACATCTTACCACGTACGATCAGCAAGGAATCGAAGACTATATTTTGGGTTCGGCCGAAGTAGTTGGCTTGATGTGCTTGCGCGTTTTTTGTAATGGAGACGAAAGCGCGTATCAGAAGTTAAAGCCTGCCGCCATGAAGTTGGGCTCGGCATTTCAAAAGATAAATTTTCTGCGCGACTTAAATGCGGATTTCAACGGCATGGGCCGCACGTACTTTCCGGGTATTGATCTTACCCGTTTTGACGAAGCCAGCAAAGCTCAAATTGAAGCCGGCATTGCAGAAGATTTTCATGCGGCTTACCAGGGCATCCGCCAATTGCCACGCCCGGCCCGCTTTGGTGTTTACGTAGCCTACCTGTATTACCTGGCCTTGTTTAAAAAAATTAAAAATACCCCCTGCCATGCGGTGTTGCAGAACCGCATTCGCGTTCGTAACCGCCATAAACTTTCTATTTTGGCATACTCATTTGTAAAACACCAGTTAAACCTGATTTAATGGAAGCGGTAATCTTAGTGGATGCGCAGGATAATGAGATCGGCACCATGGAAAAACTGGAAGCACACCAGAAGGGTTTCCTACACCGGGCATTTTCCATTTTGGTGTTCAATAGCAAAGGAGAATTAATGTTACAGCAACGTGCAACCTCGAAATATCATAGCGGTGGCTTGTGGACAAACACCTGTTGCAGTCATCCGCGGCCAGGCGAAACAGCGCTTGAAGCCGGTAAAAGAAAATTACGGCATGAAATGGGTTTTGATTGCGACCTGGCCTACTCGCATAAATTCATCTACAAGGTTGAGTTAGACAATAACCTGATTGAACATGAGTGGGACTATGTACTGATTGGTTATTCGGATGCAACCCCGAAGTTAAATGCAGAAGAAGCCGCAGCCTGGAAGTATGTAACCCTGGAAGAAGTGCGCAGAGATGTTGATAAAAATCCCAACAACTACACCCGGTGGTTTAAACTCATTCTGCAACACCCCGAGGTGGCTAATTTGAAACCTGTTCGTGTATAAAACTTTTGCACAGTATTCGTTGATTGATACCCAAACCACCATTTTTTGGTTGAGGCGTGACTTGCGCTTGCAGGATAATGCGGGGCTGTACTATGCGCTGCGCTACAACAAGAAGGTGGTATGCATTTTCATTTTTGATACTGAGATTTTAAACAAGCTGGAAGACAAAGCCGATGCGCGCATAGAATTTATTCTTGATGCCTTACAGCACCTTCAAACCCAACTTGTTGAACTTGGTTCTTCGTTGGTTGTGTTTTTTGATACCCCGCCTTCGGTTTTCAAAAAACTGAATCCAAAAGCGGTATATACCAACCACGACTATGAACCGTATGCCCTTCAACGCGATGCAGCGGTGCAAAAAATTCTGGAAGAAAAAGGCGCTACTTTTAAAAGCTTTAAAGACCAGGTAATTTTTGAAAAAGGTGAGGTATTGAAAGACGATGGCAAGCCTTATACCGTGTTTACCCCGTACAGTCGCAAGTGGAAATCGCTCTTAAAACCATTTTATCTCAAATCGTACCCCACCGAAAAATATTTTGACTCCTTCAAAAAAATGAAACCGGTAGCACTACCGGAACTGCATGAAATCGGTTTTGAGAAATCGGGAATATCATTTCCGGAGCGCGTAATTAAGCAGGCTGTTATCGATAAATACGACAAGCAACGCAACTTTCCGGCTATAGCCGGCACAACTAAACTAAGTGTGCACTTGCGGTTTGGCACCGTAAGCATTCGCAAACTTGCGCAGGTGGCAAAAAAGAAAAATGAAACGTGGCTTAACGAACTAATCTGGCGCGATTTCTACCACATGATTTTGTGGCACTTTCCGCATGTGCCAACAAAAGCCTTTAAACCCGCCTACGATAAGATTGAATGGCGAAACGATGCCAATGAATTTAAACGTTGGTGCGAAGGGAAAACGGGTTACCCGATTGTGGATGCCGGCATGCGCGAACTCAACACCACGGGTTTTATGCACAACCGCGTGCGCATGATAGTGGCCAGTTTTCTTACCAAACATTTATTAATTGACTGGCGCTGGGGCGAAGCCTACTTTGCAAAAAAACTTCTCGATTTTGACCTGGCGGCCAACAATGGTGGTTGGCAGTGGGCGGCCGGATCGGGGTGCGATGCGGCTCCGTACTTTCGGGTATTTAATCCGGAACTTCAAACTGAAAAATTTGATCCTGACCTAAAGTACATCAAACATTGGGTGCCCGAAGCAGGTACTGCCAACTATCCTAAACCAATGGTTGATCATAAGTTTGCCAGAGACCGGGTATTGAAAGTTTACAAAGAGGCGCTGGAATCTTAACCCGCCATTTCGCCTGCCATCGGTTTACCGATTTGAGCCCGTGTAACTTCAACTCCAAATTCACCTAACATTAACATTAGCTTGGTAACGGCTGCCTCCAACGTAATGTCGCGGCCACTGATTACACCAATTGTTGCCAGTTCTTTGCTGGTTTCATACCGCCCTTGCTCCACCATGCCACCGGGGCATTGCGATACATTGAAGAGAATAATTCCGGCATCAATGGCCGCTTTTAAACTCGTAATAAACCAATCGGCAGTAGGCGCATTCCCCGATCCAAATGTTTCAATAATTACCGCCTTCACCCCCTTGCAATTCAATACAGCTTCTACCGTATGTTGCTGAATGCCCGGAAATAATTTGAGTATGGCAATTGCACCATCAAACGCAGCCAGTAAGTTAAACTCATGAGCCAAAGGCTGGGCAATAGCGGCTGCATTGTAATCTATTTTCACACCTGCCCGCGCCAGAGCCGGATAGTTGCCCGACTGAAATGCATCGAAGTGCATACTCTCTACTTTTTTTGCCCGGTTGCCGCGCAACAATTGGTTGTCGAAATAGATGCACACTTCCGGAACCACCGGTTTGCCATCAATGCGGGCAGAGGCAATCTCTAAAGCCGTAATAAGATTTTCGCGCGCATCGGAGCGCGGCTGACTGATGGGCAATTGGGCACCTGTAAAAATTACCGGCTTTCGTAAACCCGGAAGCATAAAACTAATGGCCGAAGCGGTAAAGGCCATAGTATCGGTGCCGTGCAACACCACAAACCCATCGTGGCTGGCATAGTTTTCGAAAATAATTTGCCCGATTGCCTTCCAATGGTCAGGCGAAATGTTCGATGAATCTACCGGGGTGGTAAATGCCACCACCGTAATTTCCAAATAGAGATTTCGGAGTGCCGGCAGTTGTTCTTTGATGAGCGAAAAATCGAAAGGCACCAATACACCGGTTTCGTTGTAGGTCATACCAAACGTACCCCCCGTATAAATCAGCATAACCTTCGACCGTGGTTTGGCCGGGGTTGCAGTGTCTATCTGAATGCGGGTGTAATTCATTGTACAATATTATTCATTTCCGCGCTTCAATGGCGGCCTGGAGAAAATAACCGCATCGCGTTTCGGTACGTGCGTTCCATTAGTTCTTCTTCGGTGCAATTCATTAATGCAGCCACGCGTGCAGCTATTAAAGGCAAGTATTCGGGGCTGTTGCGCTTGCCGCGATGCGGAACCGGGGCCAGGTAGGGGCTATCCGTTTCCAGCACGATAAAATCACTATTGAGCTCCGGAATTACTTTATCCAAGCCTCCGTTTTTAAAAGTGGCAACCCCACCCAAACCAACATAAAAGCCCAACTTAGTTATGCGTTCGGCTTGCGCCACACTTCCGGAAAAACAATGGAACACTCCTGTAAGGTTTTTACCCGCCAGCGGTTCCAATAAATTAATGGTTTCGTCAATCGACTCGCGGCTATGAATTACCAGCGGCAGATTGTAGTGCTTTGCCCATTGCACCTGAATCTTAAAAGCCTCTTGTTGCTGGGGCCAGAAAGTTTTATCCCAATATAAATCGGTACCCATTTCGCCCAAAGCGATAAACCTTTTACGTTGCAACCAACTTTCTACTACGTACAATTCTTTTTCAAAATCTTTTTTTACCGAACATGGATGCAGGCCCATCATGGCCACGCATTGATCGGGAAACCGATGCTCAACCTCCAGCATGCTATCGATGGAGGTGTGATCTACATTGGGCATGTAGATTTTTCGGATCTGCCCGGCTGCGCATCGGGCCAGTACGTCACCCCGGTCTTCTTTAAAATCATCGGTGTAAATATGGGCGTGTGTATCAATCCAAAAACTCATCGGTCCAAAGTTAGGAAATCGGTGAGCGCCTCTTTTGCCTGTTGCTGCTGAAAATGAGCACCGGTAAACCCGAAGGTAGCCGGCAGTTGTTCCAGGGCACGCTGCAGATCAAAATCGTTTTGAGACTGCACAACGGCCAGCTTATTGCGCTTTATTTCTTCGGCCAGGTGCTCCTGCTCGGCCTGCCCAGGCGTGGGCACCATAATTACGTTGCGCTTTTGCAACTGGTACAAATCCATAATTGTGCTGTAGCCACTGCGGGCCACTACTACCTCAGCCTGTTGAATAAGCGCCTCTAAATCGGCCGCTGGCAGGTGGTCTATTAACTCCACACCATTCCTAAACTGGCTCTGTGTAGAGTTTGGAAGTCCTCGGACAATGACGGTTGGTTTGTGCATCCGCTCGAACTGCTGAAGTAGGATTCGCTCAAATTCCGAGCGCTGATTCTCCGGACCGGAAATAAGCCCTAACACAAACTGCTGGTCTGTTACCGCATCAGATTTATTAAACCGACTCAACATCCCAACAAACCGATGCGGTATGGCCACGCCTTCGGTAAAAGCCCTTGTTACGCCTTGTGCATGAAAATCCGGAACCCACACCTGGTTAAACTTTTGTAGCCGCCCTTTTATTCGCCCATTCATCCACAAGGATACGGGGCTCCAGGTTTTGGGAATCAATACTTTTAATTGATGGGTAATGATAACGCTGGCAATACCGGGGCTATAGCAGCCGTACCGGTTGTCCGAGATAATATGCGTTATGGCCTGCGCCTCAACTATTTGTTGCACCTGCCGTTGCTCTTCGCGGATAATCTGCCACAAGGCAGGAAGGTGTCGCAACATTTCAAACATTAACGAGCCCGAAACCGGATAGGTAACTTTGTAGCCGGGCAATTCTGCGTAGGGTAATTGCGGAAACTCCTGCCGGAGTAAATCGAGGGCTACCCCATCGCTGGCAAGGGTTACCTTAACGCCACGTTCCAATAATAATCGCACAACGGGAATGGTGCGGGTTGCGTGCCCGAGGCCCCAATTTAAAACAGCAACCAAAACGTGCATGTGCAAATGTAGAGTTTAAAAACTTAAAGCACCCCGAAGGTGTAGCCTTCGGCTTGAAGGTAATCGAGGTAACGGGGCAAAACGTAGGTGAGATTTTTTTCAGCTTTGTAGCTGTCGTGAAAAACCACGATGGAGCCGGGCCGGGTTGCCTGCCGCGTACCTTGCAAGCACCGTTCGGGGCTCAGGCTCTTATCATAATCATTGGTTAAAACATCCCACATAACAATCCGGTAATGGTGCTGTAACGCATTTATTTGCGCGCGGGTTATACGCCCATAGGGTGGCCTGAAGGCAATATTATTACCCGCTAGTTGATTACCAGGTTTTATCCAATTTTCGTGCTGCGAAAATGCGGCAGTACATTGCTGAATGTTATCGAGGTATAACTGCAAGGGTGTATTCCATCCTTTTAAATGATTAAAGGTATGGTTGCCCACCACATGCCCGGCCTGAAGTATTTCATTGAATACCCGCGGATGTTTGCGCACGTTATCGCCAATGCAAAAAAATGTAGCCCGGGCCTTAACCTGTTGTAATGTTGCTAACACAAAAGTAGTGGGACCTGGCACGGGGCCATCGTCAAAAGTGAGGAACACTTTTTTTTCAGACGTAGGTACACGCCAGGTAAGCCGAGGGTAAAGCCAGGGTAAGAAAAACGGAGTGCGGAACAGGTTCAAGATGTACGATTTAAGATCTGAGCCACTTGAATTGTGAATAAACGAAAGAACTACAAATCACTCCACCCGGCACGAAAGCATTGTAATATCATCGCGATAGCCATTGCGCCCCTTAAAGCTATCCAGCGCCACAATAATATCCTGGTGAATGGTTCGCAAATCTTTCTTGGAATTGGCTTTTAAATAGTCGAGCAACGCCTGCGACCCAAACTCAGTACCGGCTTCGCTAACTGTTTCGGTAAGTCCATCGGTATAAGCAAACAGGGTAAACTCTTCGAGATCGGTAATAAAGCCTTCGTTCATAAAGGGCAGCGGGCTCATGGCGCCTAACACTGTGCTCCCTTCTTCCAGCAGCCTGTAGCCCGACTTATCGAGTAAGATGGGTGGGTTATGCCCTGCGTTTACATACACCATCGTTTTTAAACTCAAGTCGTAAATCGCACCAAAGAACGTAATGAACTTTTCGCCTTTGGTATTTTCCATTACCTGGTAGTTCAACGCCTCAACAATTTCGGTAAGGTTAGGTGTTTGTCGTAACAATGTTCTAAGCGAAGCCTGGAAATTAGACATCATCAGCGCAGCCGGAATTCCTTTGCCGCTTACATCGGCCACACAAATTAAAAACTGATTTTTGTTAATGGGTACATAATCGTAATAGTCGCCTCCTACCCGGTCGTGTGGCAGGTAGCTGGCTTCAATCTTAAGGCGGTCGGTATTAGGCAGTTTTTCAGGAAACAGAAACTGCTGCACATCGCTGGCAATTTCCAGCTCTTTGCGAAAAGCTTCCTGCTCCAATTGCTTGCGCGCCAGTTTTTTATTTTCGATAGCAACAATAATGATGTTGCTGAGGGCCTGAATAAACTTAATGCTCTCGTCCCGGTCGTACGCATTATTATTAAAACCACCCACAAACACAAGGGCCAGGGTTTCGGTTTTGTGTGCTACGGGTATAACCAAATCGAATTCATGAAAATCGCAACGCTCATCAAACTCATCCATCTGGTGAATGCTTTTAATGAGCTTGAAGCGGTCGTCCAGCCTGTGGCGCATAAAGTTTGTCTGCGAGCCGAAGTTCACTTTGCAATTCCAGACCTCGTCCAGAACAAACAAAGCCAGTTTCTTGATGTTAAGGTTGCTGCGCAGGGTGAAATTGAAAATCTTGTAGAGTGATTCTTCCGGCACATTGTTGTTGATGGACTGGGTGATTTCCAGCAACGCATTGAGTTCCAGTTCTTTTCTTTCAACTAATTTCCGAAGCTCCAGCTCGCCCATAGGTTAATGGTAAAAATACAAAAAGCCAACGCAAATGGCTATTCTTTGGTATGAGGCGTAAAAGATTAACAAAAATTTTAAAAACAACCGCAGGCGCAACGGGGTTGCTCCTACTATACCTACTGAACTTATACTTGTGTTATTCTCCGGGCAATGTGGTGCGGCCTTTCCAGGAATAGCCCATAAGTTGAGAGGCCACGGCAACGGCCAACACATAGGGTGCGTATAAAATTTGCAGACAAGCAAAAGCAAGCACATCAAAGCGCTGGCGGGTAACAAAAGAAACTGTGAGCAGCAAAAGCAACTCGAGCATTATTTTAAATACCACCACCACAGAAAGCCCTGCATGGGGCGTAACCAAAGCCGCTGCCAATAATGGCCACCAGCTTAGCTGAACCAAAAAAATAAAAACAGCGAGAAGCCGGGCAAACCCCGATTGATTTGCGCGCCACTTGCCAGCCCACCGCACCCGCTGATCAAAAAAATCGGCTACTGTAGTGACCGGAAGAGTTGTACCCAAGTTTAAACCCGGAGGCACCGCCTTCACTGATCTGGGAAAGTGGTTTGCAACCTTGTGCATCAGAAACTCATCGTCACCGGAAGGAATATGTTCGTTGCCTTTGTAGCCACTTACGGCATAGAATGCTGCCTTGCGAAATGCGAGGCTTGCCCCATTGCACATAAGCGGCATCCCCCAACCAAGGCTACCCAAACCCGTTGCAATAACACTGGCAAACTCCATGGCCTGCAACTTACTCCACACCGTTGCGTTGGTTGTAAGCTTTACAACACCCACCACCAGTTGCGTGTGGTTGTCAAATGCCTGTACCATATCATTTATCCAATCTGCCTGCAATTCGCAATCGGCATCGGTAGTTAGTATAATTTCGCCCCCGGCTTTTGCAATACCGGTAGCAAGGGCTTGCTTTTTACCGGCCGCCTCTGATGCGAGCAGTTCAATTTTTAAATTACTGAAATGTACTTTTAACAAGCCCGCAACATACAACGTATTATCCGTAGAGTGATCATCGACCAACAAAATCTGAAATGGACCGGAGTACGTTTGTGTCTGCAGCGATTGCAGTAAAGGTTGGAGATTTTGTGCCTCGTTGCGCATGGCAACCACTACCGATACCAACGGATGTTGCCTTTGCCTTGAAGATGGGGTTTGCTTTTGCCATCGCCAAAGCCCGCCCGCCACGAACATCAAAAAAAGAAAGTAGGTGCCAAAGACTACATACACAACTACCATTGTACGATTATCAGTAAGTTTGGGGCATGAGCAAAGTTGCTAAAAAAGTTGCGAAAGAAAAGATAATTCTTGGCCTGGACCCGGGTACTAACATTATGGGCTATGGAGTTATTTTAAACCAGGGCGGAGCATTAACCGTATTGCAGTTTGGGGTAATACAAATGGGTAAAAGCGGAGACCATGCGTTAAAGCTTAAAAAAATCTTTGAGCGGGTGCTGGGGCTGGTAGATGAATTTAAACCCGATGAAGTTGCCCTGGAGGCGCCCTTCTTTGGTAAGAATGTGCAATCGATGTTAAAGCTGGGGCGAGCACAAGGTGTAGCCATGTCGGCTGCACTCTTTCGCGAAGTACCCATTACCGAGTATGCGCCTAAGAAAGTTAAACAATCTGTTACCGGTAATGGCAACGCCTCGAAAGAGCAAGTAGCTAAAATGCTGATGCAGATTTTTAACATTAAAGAAATGCCCAAATTGCTGGATGCCTCCGATGCGCTGGCCGTGGCTGTTTGTCATCATTATCAACAAGGCACGGTAAAACTTAAATCAAAAGGCTGGGGCGATTTTTTGAAGGCAAATCCCGGAAGAATTAAGTAGCTGTTGGTTACTAGTTTCTTGCTTCTCGTTACCTGATTTACTTACAGAAACCCTTTACATAACCCTGATTACCGAATACTGATCACCGAATAAAATATTACCAATCACTGCGCGCCCAACTTCAACAACTCATGCACAATTCTTTCTGCAGTTCGTCCATCCCATAACTGCGGAATTTTTCCAGCTTTCCAATCACCACTTTTCACCTTAGCTAATGCGCTTGAGAGTGCTACAAAATCATCGCCAATCATTTCGTTGGTACCTTCAGCTACGGTTTCGGGGCGCTCGGTATTGTTTCGAAGTGTTAAGCATGGCACACCCAATACGGTAGTTTCCTCTTGTACACCCCCCGAGTCTGTAATTACTGCTTTCGATTCTTTGATCAGATAAATAAATTCGAGGTAGCTGAGCGGATCGCAGGCACGAATATTTTTAGGTTTTTGGGCTAGCCTGGAAAAATTTTTCAACGTGCGTGGATGCACCGGAAATACAATTGGTAAACCGGTAGTGTCTAACACCTGCATCCACCGGGCAAATTTTTCTGGGTCGTCCACATTGCTGGGGCGATGGAGGGTAAGCACAAAATAATTTTTGGATTGCAGTCCAAGTTCTTCCCAAAGTACCGGCTTTTGCGTGCGCGGTAAATGAGTAAGCAACGTATCAATCATGGTATTTCCTACAAAGAAAATCTGTTCATCATTAACACCCGCTTTCTTCAGGTTTTCATTTGCTACCTGAGAGGTGGTGAAAAAATAATCGGCTAACGAATCGGTAACAAGCCGGTTAATTTCTTCGGGCATGCTTATATCAAACGAACGGATACCACCCTCTACATGGGCAACTTTCGTGTTAAGTTTTTTGGCCACAATGGTACAAGCCATAGTTGAGGTTACATCGCCTACTACAATTACCAGATCGGTTGGGTTGGCGAGTAAATCTTTTTCAAACTCAATCATAATGCGGGCTGTCTGCTCGGCCTGTGTTCCGGAGCCCGCACCCAGGTTTATGTGCGCCTCTGGTATCTGCAACTGCTCAAAAAAGATTTTACTCAGCTTATCGTCATAATGCTGGCCGGTGTGTACCAGCCGGTAATCTATTGAATACCCATCGCGCTGCGCCCGCTCAATTGCCCTGATGATGGGCGCTATTTTTATAAAATTAGGACGAGCACCGGCAATAAGTGTGATTTTCATTTTTAGTAACAAGCTATAATTTGCGAGGAACGATTTTACGATGCATAATTTTACTTAACCTCCCCTATCATTGTTGGATAGTTAAATAGCAAGATGCAAAAATTCAGTTTCCTGATCAGAAAGAAAAATTATTGCCGATAAATATTGAAAGTGGGATTCGGAATTGACTTACAAAAAAACGACCTGTGTTTCCACAGGTCGTAAACATTAAAAACAGGAACCACACTTTAAGCTTGTTCTTTTAATTCGATTTGGGCGTAAAAACCGGAATCAAAGCTGGTGTTGCCGCCAACACCACACACAGTAATCCAAAACCACTTACGTTAAATATGATCGGGCGATACACCTTCCTTTTTTGCCAGCAACTCTTCCATTTCGCGCGAGCTGTTATAAACGTACCGGTTTCCCTTTGTGGCACTTTCGGCTATGGCTGCCACCGCATTTTTAGAAGGGCCCCACGGATTTTCGTTTGCGGACAACCGGGCTTTGATTTCATCTGCGGCTGGCGGAAAAAAATCTTCGCGCAGGCCATACGTTCCCTTAAAGGGAGTCATTCCAAAGGCTGGTTTATCCAGCACCGACAAACCTGTTACCAGGCTGCCTGCGGCTAAAGCACTGGTACGAAGCCAGTTTCTGCGTGTAAGCGTGTTAGTCATAGCGAAGTGGTTTAGTGTTTGTTAAAATTGCTTTTTAATAATTAAACTTTTACCGAAAATCATTTTGCTAACGATTGCAAGGGTGATGAGTTTTTACTGAGCGTGGCTGAGTGGTAACCTAAAGGGTTTGTAGGTGTTGTGAGCATAACATTTCGCTATCGTTTGCATTATTCCGGTATCATTAAAATTCTTCTGGATGAATTGTGTTTCTTTGCAGCAAAAAGACTGTGCCTGCTAAAGTTTTGATGCTACTAAACGCACCTTACCCGGCCGATATCCGGATAAAAAAGGAAACAGGAGCGCTGCTTCAGCCAGGCCACGAAATACATCTGCTTTGCTTAAGGCGAAAAAATGAACCAACCAACGAAGTTGTAGAAGGTATTCAGGTTCATCGGATTGATGCCGGTAAAAATAATTACCAGTTAGCGTTTTGGGATGTGATTATGTCAATGACTTTTGCGCATCCACGATTCAAAAAAGCTATCCGGAACATCATTCTACAAAAGCAAATCAATTTAATACATGTTCATGATTTACCCTTAGCAGGCACAGCTTTGTCGTTAAAAAAGGAATTAGGCTTAAAGGTTATCGTAGATCTGCACGAAAATTACCCTGAAGCCCTCCGCACATGGTTTGTCTGGAAAACCAACCCGATTGCACGGCTGAAAAATTTCTTGTTTATGAATCCAGATCGGTGGACACAGTGGGAGAAACAAGCTTGCGAAGAAGCTGACACCGTTATTGCCGTGGTAGAAGAAATGAAAACCCGGCTTGTTAACCAGCATGCTCTTAATGGCGATAAGGTAGTAGTGGTTTCCAATACCGAAGAAAAGACCTTCATCAACCAGCAATTGGATAACTCCGTTTATCAAAACCTGAGCGGTAAGTTTATAATTGCTTACACCGGAGGTATTGGGCCGCACCGCGGGGTAGATGTGGCCATTAAAGGCTTGAGCCATGTAAGCGACCCTCAAAACATCCACCTGGTAATTGTAGGTTTTGGAAGCAACGCAGTTATGCAAAACCTGCAACAATTGGTTACTGAACGAAAACTAAGCAATGTTCACTTTCTGGGTTATCAACCCTTCTCTAAGTTTTTTTCATACATGTCGTTGGCTGATGTGAATATTATTCCTCATCAATCCAACGGCCATACCGATCATACCATTCCACACAAACTATTTCAGGGTATGATGACCGGTAAGCCAGTTTTGGTTAGTTCTAGCGCACCTTTAAAACGGGTAGTTGAAACTTGTAAGAGTGGTTTGGTTTTTAAGGCTGACGATGAATATGATTTTGCAAAAAAAGTGAACGAACTCTATTCAAGCAAAGAGCTTTGCTCAACATTGGGTTCAAGCGGAAAAAAAGCAACCTTGGAGGGAAATATGAATTGGGAGCATGAAAAGGAAGTTCTTTTAAATATTTACGCCAGCTATTAATGGACTCTACTGAAGCATATAACCTTGATAACAAGGCATTAAGCAGACGCTACACAAAAACTCTTGCCTTTGTAAAGCAAACTTTACCAGTTGGCTCGACTGTATTGGATGTTGGAATTACCAATCCTCTTTCAAAATTGTTTGAACAAGAAGGATATGCGGTAACCAATACAAAAGGTGAGGATCTGGATGACTTTCCAGAAACGGTAAATCAATTCAAAGTAGAAGCTGCATTTGCTTTTGAAATCCTGGAACACTTAATCAATCCAATGGGAGTTCTTAAAAATATTCATGCTAAAAGATTATATGCAAGCGTTCCATTGTCCCTCTGGTTTGCGAAGGCCTATCGCAATAAGCAAGTTCGTTGGGATCAACACTTTCATGAATTTGAAGATTGGCAGTTTGATTGGTTGCTAGAAAAAAGTGGCTGGCAGATAGTTCGTACCGAAAAATGGACTTCACCAACGGGAGCGTTAGGACTTCGACCGCTACTACGCTACCTCACTCCAAGATATTATGTGATAGAAGCAACAAAAACAGAGCTCCTGTAGCTCTCAATAAAATTTAAACTACGTAAACTCTGTTTTTTATTCATTTAAGGATCGACCTTACCTGGAAACAAGTAACCGCTTTGTGTTAATAATTTTGCCATTTACGAGCATTGAGTATAGATAGATGCCGTTTCCTAATTTTTCAACATCAATTTCCACAAAGCCCTCCTTCTTTTCTAAAGTTAAACTGTTTAATAGATTTCCATCCAAGCTATAAACTACAAGTACTCCACTCATCGCATCCTTTGGCAACATGTAGCTAATCTTTGCCAGTTTAACTACCGGATTTGGAGAATTTTGTTCGAGAAACTCTCTTCCGTCCTTGGCTAGTTTTTGTTCCTCATCTTCAGCAATATTCCTTAAGTATAAATCTTTTACTTGATCAAGCTGGTGCTTCAACTCCTTAATAGCTTCTACTAATATTGGCATCATTGAAACATAGTCAACAGCTAAATATCCATCATTATCAGCGGTTACTAATTCAGGAAAAATACTTTGAATCTCCTGTGCGAGAAATCCATATCTCCTTCCTTCTGGTAATAGCATTGATCCACTTTTATCATTATTGAATGTATATGTAAAGCCGCCTATTTTATTCAAATTCTGAAGTACGTTCTCAATCTTAACAATGTTAGTTTTGAGGCGTTTATCTGAGGAAGTGATAAAACTTACTGCTCTTATGGAACCACTTACATCCATCTTAAAACTTGGGGAAGTAGTGCCTAATCCTAAATCACCAGATTCTGTGATTCGCATTCTCTCCAAACGAGTTGTTGATCCACTTGAAGTGGTTTCAAATCGGATTAATGATGGGTGACTTGTACTACTTGGGTTGGAGCCAACAAAAAATTGAATAGCTACAGAATTTCTAAATACTCCGCCATGCAAAGATGAGCCATATAAACCGGTTATCCTATCACCTGGTTGCACATCCACTGGACTAGCCAGTGTACCGCGAGAGCGAAGGCCAACATACGCAGGTGCATGAAAATCCGTGTTTGATGCTACTTTTCCAGATAGCTGCATTGAATTAGACTCATTAATTAAATTCAAAACATTTAAAGCACCAGCACCATTAATCTCTAATTTAACTGATGGAGTAGAGGTACCAATCCCCACATTCCCTGTGTTTGAATTAAAAATGTTCGTGCCAGAAGTGGTCCATTGTGCAGCGGCTGTTAGCGTTACTCCGAACACTAACAGTAAAATTGCGATTGTGATTTTCATAGTATGGTTTGTTTAACATACTACAAGTTAACTTCGCTCACTGCCAGTTTTTGGCAGTCTATATTATTTTTACAAGTTTATAATTACATAACTATTATCCAGATAAGAGAATGTAACCTCCACGCGATCCAGTTCGCGCAGCATGTCTAATAACCTGTAAACAGTTCTTTCAAATACTTCGAGTTTTTGTGCTAACTGAAGTGGGCTACCGGTAGATTTGGTTTGCACCAGCCACTTAAGCTGCTCTACTTTCTTATAAGCCGAAACCCTGTCCATACGATCACTAAAAATTGTTTGGATGGAATTTACATGTGTACCAATTAGCAAGCCTTTCAAAAACCTGTGCGTGTAAGGTTATTTTTCAGAATTGCAGAAATCAAAAAAAAAATCGATTTTTTCAAACCTTATCATGTAAGTTTATTTTTTGCGAATGGGTTGTGCCGCGTTATAACCTGTTCCATTGCAAGAACCTTGCAGGTCTTTATAACTACGCTAAAACCTGCAAGGTCTGCATCCGTTTACTGCGAAAGAATTTGAATTGTCCAATTTTCAATTTTCAAGACTATAACCCCAAAAAGTTATAACTATTTTAGATTATGTTCGTGTTTTGATTTTCAACCACAAATGGGTCTCGTAATCCGCCAAAGCATTTATACAACTATAATCTCCTATGCCGGGGCGGTTATTGGCTACCTCAACTTGTTGTACCTGTTTCCAAAATTTCTGGAACCCGAACAGGTGGGGTTGCTGCGCACCGTGCAGGATGCAGCCATTTTACTGGCGCCTTTTGCCACTTTTGGCTTAGCCCAAAGTATCTTCAGGTTTTACCCCCAACTAGTGAAAGATAAAAACACAGAGGCCGGGTTCATCAGCCTAATTGCCCTGTTGGCACTCGGTGGGTTCGTTATTTTCTTCGCGGTTTTCAAACTCTTTGAAACTACTATTCTCTCCTACTTTGAGGCAAACGCCCGGGCTATTATTGAATACGCGTCTGTGGTGGTATGGCTTACGTTGATTTTGTTACTCACCTCATTGCTGGAAGCCTACTCACGATCTTTGTTAAAACTCATTTTCCCCGCTCTGCTGCGCGAAGTGGTGGTACGCCTTTGCCTGGCGGCATTGGTTATTCTGTACTACAAAGGATATTTTACCTACACTCAATTTGTAATCTATACCCTATTGGCATACACTTTTTGTTTGCTGTTGCTTATTGCCTATCTAAGTTATCTTCAAAAGCTATCGTTTACTTTTAACTTGCGCACCTTGCCTGCGGGCAAGATTAACGCGCTTATTGTGTATAGTTCGTTAAGTTTTGCCGGTGCAGCCGGTATGATCTTAATTGGCAAAGTAGATAGCATGATGGTAGCCGGTATGCTGGGCCTGGCCGCCAATGCGGTTTACACCACTGCGTTTTACATGGCTACCATTATAGAAATTCCTAAACGCGCCTTAAGCCAGGTGGCCATGCCGCTGATTGCACGGGCGTTTGAAAAGAATGATCTCACTGAAATTAAAACCATCTACGAAAAAACAGCCATCAATCAGTTTATAATTGGCGTTTTGTTACTAATAGGTGTTTACATTAACCTGGATAACATTTTTTCGCTGATGCCAAAACAAGAAGTTTATGAGGCTGGCAAATGGGTGGTAGTTATTGTTGGCGTTGGCAAACTTGCCGATATGTTGTTTGGCCCCAGCAGCGAAATTATAGTACTCTCTAAATACTACGCATTTAATATTCTTTTGCTTACCGCATTAGCGGGTGTTGTTATCGTAAGTAACAATATGCTTATCCCGATTTACGGAATAAACGGAGCGGCCATGGGTTCGGCCTTAGCACTTATAACGTTCAACACGCTGAAATACTTTTTTATCTGGTATAAACTAAAAATACAACCATTTAATCGGGCAACCCTCAAAGTTTTGGGTGTTGCGTTGGTTACGGTTGGCCTCAACTTTCTGATTCCCAAATTTGAAATTTTACTACTCGATGTAGTGATTCGCTCCGGTGTGATTACAGGATTCTTTTCGTTACTGGTTTATTATACAAAGGCCTCGCCTGATGGAAATGCTTTCTTGTTGATGCAGTTGAGCCGAATAGGGCTTCGCTCGAAAGGTTAAGGCAATTGCTCCAGCAGTGTTACTAAACGCATTGTTAAGACCCTGCGCGAATATTCGGTTATCGTTTTCCTATCGGGCTTTGCACCTGCTTTCCAGTTTAAAAAACTTTTCCACAGAGCAGTTTCGAGACCTTCCTGATCGCTGGCATCCACTACGCTACCAGCACCTGCCTCGGTCAGGAGCTTTGCCGAATCTCCATCGCTCGCCCCAACTCCAAGCACTTCGTTTCCTGAAGCCAGGTATTCAAAAAGTTTTCCGGGTATATTTCCTTTAGCATGGGCTGCATGCGCTAAAATCAATAACAACAAATCGGTGGTTTCATACGTCTTCATTAATTCGTTGTGCGGAATGTGGCTCACAAAATTTACGCACGCTGCCAGTACCTCATCGTGGGCTACAAACTCCCTAAAGCTTGAGTTTACGGTGCCAATAAATTCCACCTTAGCTGCTTCCCGGAAGTCCGGTTTCTGCAAACACAGGTTTTTTATAGCCAACATAACAGGTCTTGGATCGCGCAATTCATCCACACCACCCATGTGCCGCACTGTGAAGGATGCTGTACGATGATGTTGAATGGATTTAAAATCGTCTTCATCAAATCCGTTCGAAATCAGTTCTGCACTTTTTGCTCCAAGGTGTTTAAATTGCTTTACGTAGTAAGGTGTTACGGTAAGTACACGATCAGCCTCGCGAAGTACAGATGCCTCCATTCTTTTGTGCTTGTTGCGGGCCCAACCGGAAACGTGGAGGGTGTCGAGTAAATCCCACTCGCTCCACGGATCGCGAAAATCGGCAACCCAGCGTAAGGCCTGATTTTTTCTTTTCAGGTTTCGGCCAATCAAATGCATGCTATGTGGTGGCCCTGTAGTAATTATTTTATCAATCTGGTTCCGCTGTACAAAGTCTGAAAGATATTCTACCGAAGGTTTTATCCAGAACCTGCGCGCATCGGGAATAAAAAAATTTGCCCGAATCCACATCCCGAATTTTTGAATAAACGTCTTTCTTCCAGTTGCCACTAAATCCATCGGCTGCATTTTTTTACCTGAGAAAAAAGAAGCAAGTCTTTGAAACAGTTGGTAAGGTTCCCAGATAGGAAATCGAACCACTTCAACTTGTGCCGGTACATCATTCAGCAGCGACTTATCTTGAATAGAGAACGCTGGATTTTCAGGGGTAAACACAAAGGGCTCCCAACCAAACTGGGGTAAGTATTTTACAAATTTAAGCCAACGTTGCACACCACTCCCTCCGGAAGGTGGCCAATAGTAGGTGATGATGAGAACGCGCTTAGTCATAAACAAAAGTAGGCAGTTGGTAGCAGGCAGCAGGCACTCTTTCGGTAATTAATTACTTCAAGTGAGCGAAAATTTCATTGTAGCTATTCGCGCTGAACCATTTGGTGTTAGTATCCTTCTTAAACCAAGTTAGCTGGCGCTTGGCATAATGCCGCGAGTTTTGCTTCAACAACCTGATAGCTTCGGCTTTGTCGTACAAGCCATCCATAAATCCAAAAATTTCGCGGTAGCCCACGGTTTGCAATGCATTTAAATCCCGCAGCGGGTAAAATTTTTCAGCTTCAGCAAATAGCCCCGCAGCAAGCATGGTATCCATACGCGTGTCTATGCGGGTATAAAGTTCTTCGCGCGCTAACTCCAGCCCAACTTTAACAACCTGAAACGGATGCTCCAGTTTTTTTTGCCTGCGCAATTCATGTACCGGTTTCTGCGAGGCCCGGTGCAATTCCAAAGCCCTGATTAACCGGTGTGGGTTCTGAATATCTACTACCTCAAAATAGGAAGGATCTGCTTGCTTTACCTGTGCTTGCAACCAACTTAGACCATTCGCTTCATACTCTTTATTAATTTGCTCCCTTAAACCTTCTGGTACAGGCGGCATCGCATCAAAACCTTCCAGCACGGCCCGTACATATAAACCAGAGCCTCCGCAAAGAATCAGGGTATCATACTTTTCAAACAATGAATTAATTAAGGTTAGCGCATCCTGGCCATAGGCACCAGCATCGTACGCCTGGTGCAGGGAATGCGAGTTTATGAAATGATGCGGAACCAGGTTCAATTCTTCCGCACTAGGTTTGGCCGTTCCAATTTCCAGTTCGCGGTAAATCTGGCGCGAGTCGGCCGAGATAATTTCAGTAGCACAGTGCTGCGCCAACCGAATGGCTAAGGCCGTTTTACCCACTGCCGTGGGGCCTACAATTACAATTAGTTTTTTGGCAGCCACAAATTCTAAATATCCCGACAATATTAGCAACTGGCGGTGGCACATTCTACATTTTTTAGCTGATACCGGAGGTTAGGCACAATTCGGGTTAATGGTTATCTTGCGGACTAAAATTCGCCACTACGAATGATTAAGTACACAAACCAATTTTTGACCAAGCTGGAAGATCTGATTGCCGAATCGGACTACATTCTACGCTACGAAAAAGGGAATTTCAAATCGGGCTACTGCCTGCTAAGAGAACAGAAAATCATGATTGTGAACAAGTTCTTTACAGTAGAAGGTAAAATTAACGCCTTGCTGGATATTCTGAGAAATCTGGAATTAGACCCGGCCCGGTTTACCGAAAAAAGTAAAAAACTCTACGAAGAACTACATACAGTTGAAGTAAAGAGTTGAGAGCCAGATGAAGTATATTTGACTATGCAAGAGGCAGTTCTACACCCACCCCGTACCCTACTGGAAGTATTTAAAATGCTACCCGAGGGAACCTGCGCTGAAATAATTGATAATAGTCTTTATATGTCACCATCCCCGACTCTCGATCATCAGGATATATCCACAGGGCTTTCCAGTCAGATATACTTGTACGTTGTTAAAAAGAAGTTAGGCAAAGTATTCGGAGCCCCGTTGGATGTTTACCTTTCAAAAATAAATGTATTCCAGCCTGATATTATTTTTGTTTCAAATCAGAATGAAGCAATCCTAAAAAAGGATGGTATTTATGGTGCCCCAGATCTTATAGTTGAAGTACTTTCTCCCGGCACAAAAAAATTAGACCTCACCAAGAAAAAAGATGCTTACGAAAAAGCGGGTGTAAAGGAATATTGGGTGGTTGATCCGGAAACACAAGAAGCCATTGGCTTCCGCCTGCTAAAAGGCAAGTATCAGGAGTTTAAGCGCCAACAAAATAAAGTCAGTTTACTACTGCTTAAGCGCACCTTCAAGTTTTAACTGCTTTTGAAAATCACATTTCTCGGCACCGGAACTTCACAAGGCGTACCCGTAATCGGGTGCCCGTGCAAAGTATGCCAGTCGATGGATTACCGCGACAAGCGCCTGCGTTCTTCCATCCACCTGCAGATAGATGATTTTAGTTTGGTGGTTGACACCGGGCCAGACTTTCGGCAGCAAATGCTGCGCGAGCGCATTAACCGGTTAGATGCCGTTGTGTTTACGCACAGCCACAAAGACCATATTGCCGGGCTGGACGATGTGCGGGCCTACAACTACATTCAGCAAACCGACATGCCGGTTTATGGCAATGCACAGGTGCTTGCGCAGCTGAAATCCGAATTCTATTACGCATTCGAAAAAAACAAGTACCCCGGCATACCGCAACTTAGGTTGAACGAAATTACCGATGCGCCTTTCGCGATTGGAGCCATACACATTACACCGCTACCAGTTTTGCATTACCAACTGCCCGTGCTGGGTTTCCGGATCAATAACTTCAGCTACATCACCGATGCCAATCACATTCCTGATTCTACCCTCGCCCTTTTAAAAGGCACCCATACACTGGTGCTAAATGCCTTGCAACGCGAAAAACATCTTTCGCATTTCAACCTCGAAGAAGCGCTGGCTATGGCCGCCCGCATCGGTGCGGAGCAAACGTATTTTATTCATATCAGTCACAAACTGGGTCGCCACAAAATGGTAGAACGCGAGTTGCCAAAATCAGTAGCTTTGGCTTACGATGGCCTGACTATCGATGTTTAATACGTGCACAACAACTATTACTTTCTTAAACAACTCAGCAAGTATTTGCAACAGAAGCTTGCCGGCTTTCAGGTGGTTGCTTGCTTTAGTCAAAATAAGGATGAACTGATTTTAGAATTCAACAACTCGCACGAGTCATTTTTTATAAAGGCCAGCCTGCAACCCGACTTTTGTTGCCTTTCTTTTCCTGGTCAATTTAGCCGCGCACGTAAAAACAGTGTAGATCTTTTTCCAGCAATAATTCTGAAAAAAATTGTTCAGGTTCACCAATTTGAAAACGAACGATGTTTCAGTATTGAACTAGAGCAGGATTATACGTTGCTCTTTAAGATGCACGGCAACCGGGCTAATCTTATTCTATTCCAAAATAGTAATGCCATCGACCTCTTTCGCAGTCACCAGAAAACAGATTTAGCTATTTTGCTGCCCGGTCTTAACCGCAAAATCGATTTTAGTGAACAGGCTTTTCAAACTCACAGCACCAAGCTGCAGCAATACTATTTTACCTTTGGTAAACTGGTGTGGGATTATTGGGAAACACAAACTCAAAATCTGCCAAAGCCAGACTTGTGGCCCGAGTTTCAAAAGCTGCTCCATGCATTGGAAAGCCCCCGGTATTTTATACTTGAAAAATCTGGCAAACTTTATTTATCGCTGCTGGCAACCGGAACAATTGTGCAACAGTTTGATAACCCGGCTGAAGCCATCGATGCATTTTTTATACAGTATGTATCGCAGCAGGCTTTTGCTACGCAAAAGAACAAACAACTGAAAGCATTACACGATCAGATAAAAGCTGGTGAAAACTACCTTCAGAAAAACGTACAGAAATTAACAGAACTACAACACGATACGCACTACCAGCTTTGGGGCGATTTGCTGATGGCCAACCTTCATAACCTTTCCATCGGACTCAAAGAGGTTACGTTAGCCAGCTTTTACGATAACCAATCGGTTGCAATAAAACTGAAACCCGATCTTACACCACAAAAAAATGCTGAAGTATTTTACCGCAAGGCTAAAAACCAGCAAATCGAAATCAGTCAATTACAAAAGGCCATCAATACCAAAACGGTAGAATTAGAAAAGCTAAATCAGAAGTTAGCAGAAATAACAACTGCCACCGATCTAAAACAACTGCGGCAGTCAGAACCTCAGCCTGCCAAACAAAAAAATATCCTTCCCTATCACGAGTTTGAGCACAAGGGTTTCCGTATCTGGGTGGGGCGTAATGCCGAAGCCAACGATGAACTTACGTTGAAGCTTGCTTACAAAGAAGATTTGTGGTTACATGCCAAAGATGTGGCCGGATCGCATGTAATTATAAAACACCAGGCGGGCAAACCATTTCCAAAAGATGTTATCGAACGGGCAGCGCAGTTGGCAGCGTACAACTCCAAACGAAAAACCGAAACACTTTGCCCGGTAAGCGTAACACCTAAAAAATTTGTGCGCAAGCGCAAAGGCGATCCCGCTGGTGCGGTAGTGGTTGAGAAGGAACAGGTAATTATGGTAGAGCCGAAGCTTTGATTGATTCAAAAATCCATAATTTCGAATTTAAGATTTCAAACTAAAGAGCAAATCAAAAGTGAATCTTAAATCCGAAACTTAAATCCTTAACTCACCACATGCACTTTAATCATATTAGAACGGCCGCGTTCCTGTATGGGCATGCTGGCTAAAATGATGAAGATATCACCGGATTGCACGTGGCCATCGCGCTTCAGAATTTTTTCCACATCGGCTATCGTTTCGTCCGTGCTGCTGGCCTTGTCGTAGTGATAGGCCCGCGTAGCCCACACCAGGTTCATCGTGTTGAGTATGGTATCGTTGCTGGTAAACGCAAAAATATTGGCGTTGGGCCGGTGCGAAGATGCCTTAATCGCTGCATAGCCCAGTTGCGTCATCCCCACAATTGCTTTGGCATTTACATCCTTTGCCAGTTTACACGCGGTTAGAATTAAGCTGTCATTAAAATAGTTTTGCGAGTTCGCATCAATATCGCGATAGCGGTAATAAATATTTCCCTGCTTTTCTACCGAGCCAATGGTGCGCACCATACTGCGAATTACTTCGATGGGATATTTGCCGGCAGCCGTTTCTGCCGAAAGCATAAGTGCATCGGCACCATCCATTACTGCATTGGCTACATCATTGGTTTCGGCCCGGGTAGGGCGCGGGTTTTCAATCATGCTCTCCATCATTTGGGTGGCCACAATTACAGGCTTGGATGCCTGGTTGCATTTGGCTACCAACATCTTTTGCACCATGGGCACTTCCTCCATCCAGATTTCAACCCCTAAATCACCGCGCGCAACCATTACAGCATCGGTAGCGGCAATTACTTCGTCAATATTTTCAAGTGCCTCGGGCTTTTCAATTTTTGCTACAATGCGTGTAGTGCTTTTGTGTTCATTAATAATGGCCCGCAGTGTTTCAATGTCTTTGGCCTTGCGCACAAATGAGAGCGCCACCCAATCTACCTTATTCTTCAAACCAAACTTTAGGTCTTCCAAATCTTTTTCGGTAAGCGAGGGTGCCGATACTTTAGTAAAGGGCAGGTTAATGCCTTTGCGGGATTTTAAAGGGCCGCCATAAATAACAGTACACACTACTTCAATGCCGCGCACATCTTTTACCCGAAGTTCAATTTTGCCATCGTCAATCAAAATCATGTCGCCCACCTGCACATCGTTGGGCAAGCCTTCGTACGAAGTGCTTACCAGGCTCTTGTTGCCCAGCACTTCTTTGGTGGTAATAGTAATAGTGTCTCCGGCTTTTATCTCCGTGCCGGGCTCCATTTCGTTTACTCTTATTTTGGGGCCTTGCAGATCTTGCAAAATGGCAATGTGCGTACCCAATTCATCGTTAATCTCGCGAATGAAGTTTACTACCTTCTGGTGGTCTTCGTGTTTGCCGTGTGAAAAGTTAAGCCGAAACACATCCACCCCTTCGCGGGCCAGCGCCTTTAACATGTCTTTATTATTAGAGGCCGGGCCAATAGTGGCTACAATTTTGGTTTTGTTGTACGAGATGCGTTCCATGCAATGGGGTTAGATAAAAATTAAAAAATGAAGTTTTCCTTCGATTTTAAAGCTGCCAAAGGTATAAAAGCAGCCAATTCGATGGAAGGAATATTTTTCAAGAGTTCCTGCAAACGTTTGCTGGACATGTGCGCTTCGCCCTTCGAGTACAGGATATAATCGTAGTGCCCGAACTCAGGCACCAACCGCTCACGTAGTAGTTCAGCCTCCTGGGGCTTGTTGCGAAACAGTTTCAACACATTTACCTCATTTTCAACAACAAACTGGGCAAAGGTTGCCCATACCCGCTCTTTTAGCTGCACTACCAGGTCGGGCTGGCGCACCAGCCTTAAGCCGGCAGCCTGGTTAAGTTCCCACGCAAGCTTATACCCTTTGGCTGTTGAAATTATTCCGGTGAGCTCAAAATCAAAGGTATATTCAACGTCCAGCCGCTTTTTCTTCAATTTTGCCATTTATTAGGCTTGTTTCCGTACACGTTTTAAAGTTTGACAATATTGCATCAAATCTCTTTATTTGCACAGATTTTTGAATCCTCTAAACCTTATTAACATGTCTGAAATCGCACAAAAAGTAAAACAGATTATTATCGACAAACTTGGCGTGGAAGAATCTGAAGTTACTCCTGAAGCAAGTTTCACCAACGACCTGGGTGCCGACTCGCTGGACACCGTAGAACTTATTATGGAATTCGAAAAAGAATTCAACATTTCCATTCCTGATGACCAGGCCGAAAACATTGCTACTGTAGGCCAGGCGATTTCTTACCTCGAAGAGAACGTTAAGAAATAATCAGGTTTTGTCAGTTTTTTTCTTCCACTAACGGATTGTATGACTTTTAAAAGAGTAGTAGTTACAGGTGCAGGTGCATTAACCCCCATCGGAAACAACCTTCAGCAATACTGGCAAGGTTTAAAAGCCGGCAAAAGCGGGGCGGCACCCATTACCAGATTCAATGCTTCTCTTTTTAAAACCAAGTTTGCCTGCGAGGTAAAAGACTTCAAAATTGAAGACTTTATGGATCGCAAAGAAGGCCGCAAACTTGATCCGTTTGCGCAATACGCCATGGTGGTGGCTGACGAGGCCATTGCAGATGCCAACCTTCCGCTATCTGAACTTAACCCCGACCGCGTGGGGGTTATTTGGGGTTCGGGTATCGGGGGGTTGTTTACTTTTCAAGAAGAAGTAAAAGCCTTTGCAAAAGGCGATGGCACCCCGCGCTTCAATCCGTTCTTCATTCCTAAAATGATTGCCGACTTAAGTGCAGGTCACATCTCCATAAAATATGGCTTTCGCGGACCCAACTTTGTAACCGTTTCGGCTTGTGCATCTTCTACCAATGCCATTTATGATGCCTTTACCTACTTACGGTTAGGCAAAGCCGATGTAATTGTTACCGGTGGCTCCGAAGCTGCAGTGTGCGAAGCCGGTGTTGGAGGTTTCAATGCCATGAAGGCTCTTTCCGAACGAAACGACTCGCCTCAAACTGCCTCGCGCCCCTACGATAAAGACCGCGATGGATTTGTACTTGGCGAAGGTGCTGGCGCTTTAATTCTGGAAGAATACGAACACGCAAAGAAACGTGGCGCTAAAATTTATGCCGAAGTAATTGGCGGTGGCCTATCGGCCGATGCCTACCACATTACCGCGCCCCACCCCGAAGGAGCCGGTATTATTAAAGTTATGGAAAATGCCCTGGCCGATGCCGGCATTAAACCCGAAGAAGTAGATTACATTAACACCCACGGAACCTCTACGCCATTAGGCGACATAGGTGAAATAAAAGCCATTCAGGCGGTATTTGGCGAGCAAGCCTACAAAATGAACATCAGCTCTACCAAGTCTATGACGGGCCATTTGCTGGGAGCGGCCGGAGCCATAGAAGCGCTGGCCTGTGTGCTGGCAATTAAAGAAGGCGTAGTGGCTCCTACCATTAATCATTTTACGGATGACGATGGCCTGGACCCACGATTAAACCTTACTTTTAACAACGCACAGCACCGCGAAGTAAAAGTTGCCCTAAGCAACACGTTTGGATTTGGCGGTCACAATGCCTCCATTATAATGAAGAAAGCCGAGTAAGCCGTGTGGCACCTACTTTCTTTATCCAAGCCCAACTCCAAAGAAGATAAAAAATTAGTAACAGCCATTAAAACCATAGCCGGTATTACACCCGGCAACCTGGCGCTTTACAAATTAGCCACCCTGCACAGTTCGCGTGGCAAAGAAAAAAATGGCTTTCGCGAAAGCAACGAACGATTGGAGTATTTGGGTGATGCCATTTTGGGCGCAGCCGTAGCCGATTATCTGTTTAAAAAGTATCCCTTTAAAGACGAAGGCTTTCTTACCGAAATCCGTTCGCGCATTGTAAACCGCGAGTCGTTGAACAACCTGGCCAAAAAGATGGGCATTGCGGCCATCGTGCAATTCGATCAGAAAAACATTCAACTGCAAAAAGTTATTTTAGGAAATACCCTCGAAGCCCTGGTGGGCGCCATTTATCTCGACAAAGGGTACTTGCGCACTAAAAAATTTGTTATCGATAAACTAATCCAACCCTACTTCGACCTGGAGGTGGTGGTGAGCTCCAACTCTAACCATAAAAGCAAACTCATTGAATGGACCCAGCGCGAAAGCAAAGAAATTCGATTTGATGTAGAAGAAATTAAAAAGGGCCGCAACCAGCGCGAGTTTGCCGCACAGGTGTTTATTGCCGACCAACCTTTTGGCCAGGGTTTTGGATTAACCAAGAAAAAAGCCGAACAGGATGCAGCAGAAAAAACGTGCATCATGTTACAGATTTAATTTGGAGATTTACGGAATGAACAATGTTGTACGAATTGCCGGAGCCACTGTAAACCAAACCCCGCTGGACTGGACCGGAAATAAAAACAACATTCTTAACGCGATTGAAGCCGCCAAAGCCCAGCAGGTAAAATTGCTCTGCTTTCCCGAGCTAAGCATTACCGGCTATGGGTGCGAGGATTTGTTTCTGAGTGAGTGGCTATCTGAAAAAGCCTGGCAAACGCTGCTTGAAATTATTCCGCACACGCACGGCATAACGGTTTGCGTGGGCTTACCCTTGCGCATGGAGAGCATTACCTACAATGGCGTCTGTGTTATTCACGAGCAAAAGATTCTTGGCATTGTATTAAAACAGAACCTGGCCCGCGATGGGGTGCACTACGAACCCCGCTGGTTTGATGCCTGGCAACCGAATGCCACTATTGAACTAACCCGCGGGCACTATACATTTCCGGTTGGCGATCTTGTTGTTGAATTGGAGGGCATCACTTTTGGTTTCGAGATTTGTGAAGACAGTTGGCGAAAAGAAAAACGCCCCGGCTACCGCTTAGCACAGCGCGGAGTAAATCTTATTCTCAACCCAAGCGCCAGCCACTTTGCTATGGGCAAAAGCCAGCTGCGCGAGCAGGAAGTAGTAAAAGACGGCTCGCGCCTATTTACCTGTGCCTATCTGTTTGTAAATCTGTTGGGTAATGAAGCCGGCCGTATGATCTACGATGGCGATATTATTTTCGGAGTGCAGGGTAACCTCATTCAGTTAAATAACCGCCTGTCGTTTAAACCATTTAATTTAGTTTGGTGCGATGTGGATTTTACTAATCTCGAGGCTACTGAAAAACATCCACTTACCGACAGTAAATTCAAGAATGAAGAATTCGGCAAAGCCACTGCGTTAGCTTTGTTCGATTACCTTCGCAAGAGCAAAGCCAACGGGTATGTGCTGAGTTTAAGTGGTGGCGCGGACTCATCGCTTTGTGCCATACTGGTAGCAGAAATGGTAAGGCGTGGGCTCGAAGAATTAGGAGCCGAAAAGTTTTGCGCCACACTGAATATCCCCATAGGCACCTCGGCCAAAGAAATTACCGGGCGCCTGCTAACCTGTGCGTACCAGGCAACAAAAAATTCGTCCGAGGCAACGTTTACTTCATCGCAACAGCTTGCGCACTCACTTGGGGCAACCTTTTATAATTGGGCAATTGATGACGAAGTAGCATCATACGAAAGTAAAATCGAAAAAGTAGTAGGTAGAAAACTTTCGTGGGAACAGGACGATATTGCCCGGCAAAATATTCAGGCAAGAAGTCGCTCGCCCATTATCTGGATGCTGGCAAATATTCAACAAGCGGTACTGCTAACCACCTCCAATCGTAGCGAGGGCGATGTAGGCTATGCCACCATGGATGGCGATACCAGCGGTAGCCTGGCCCCCATTGCGGGTATTGATAAACCTTTTATTCTGCAATGGCTAACCTGGGCGAAGAAGGAATTAGGTTATACCGGATTGAGCTTCGTAAACAACCTTACCCCCACAGCCGAACTACGGCCGGCCGAGCGCACACAAACTGATGAAAAAGACCTGATGCCCTATAGCATCTTAAAAGAAATTGAACTGCTGGCCATTGGTCAAAGACAGTCGCCCGCACAAGTTTATTTGCAATTGCGCGAGCGGCTACCGGCCCACCCGGCCGATGAGCTTAAAGCCTACGTTCGCAAATTCTTCCGCCTGTGGGCTGCTAATCAATGGAAACGAGAACGGCTGGCGCCTTCATTTCACCTGGATGAAATCAATGTGGATCCGCGCAGTTGGTGCCGCTTTCCAATTCTTTCGGCTGGGTTTAAATTTGAATTGCAGGAATTAGACACCTTGTAAGGTAAGCCTCGAACTCATCGCTGAAGCATCGGCCTTAAAGACCGGAAGGTTTAACACAAACTTGCAATTTGCCCTTATATTTGCCCCTTAATAGCATAAAAGCATCTTACGGCAATGACTACTTTCTTCAGCTACCTGATCTGGAACACAAACCCCGAAATATTCTCGCTTGGTTCGTTTGCCCTTCGTTGGTATGGACTATTGTTTGCGTTGGGCTTTTTGATTAGCCAACAAGTACTCTATTACATTTTCCGCAAAGAAGGCAAGCCCGAAAAAGATGTGGACACGCTAACCATTTATATGGTTATTGCCACCATACTGGGCGCGCGCCTCGGGCATGTTATCTTCTACCAGCCCGAACTGTTTTTAAAAGATCCCATCAGCATTTTTCTTCCTTTTGAATTTTCACCGTTCCGGTTTACAGGCTTGCAGGGTTTAGCCAGCCACGGAGGCGCTTTAGGAATCTTGCTGGCCCTTTGGTTATACAGCCGCAAGCGCAAGCCAGGCCAAAACTATTTGCAGGTTTTAGATCGCATTGTAATTGTGGTTGCAATTACCGGTGCGTTAATCAGGTTGGGTAACTTCTTCAATTCCGAAATCATTGGCCTGCCCTCCAACAACCCGGCCAGCGTAGTGTTTATCAATCGCGTTACCGAAGCCATTAAAGAGAAAAAGAATAGCCCCGTACTTTCGGTAAAGGTAGAGCGCAACAAAGACTTGCCCGAAGGCGCCAATGGCCGCGTGCCCATCTACATATATGTAATCTTTAAACCGGGCGTTACCCAGGCCGATGCCAAATTGTACCTGGAACAGGACATTCAGTATTACCTCAACTACTATTCGGAGTATGTGGATAACCAGGGCACGGTTTTGAAATACAGTGCCGATGCGGTAGCAGAGGGCAATTACATTGCGCGCATCAGCACCTTTGGCATTGCCCGCCACCCGGCCCAGTTGTACGAATCTGTTTCGTGTGTTATTCTATTTTTAATCTTGTTTTTGATCTGGAATCGCAAAAAAGAAAAAACACCTACGGGTCTCATCTTTGGCTTGTTTATGATTATTCTTTGGGGGTTGCGCTTTGGCTACGAATTTTTAAAAGAAGACCAGGTGGCATTCGAAAAGAACCTTAGCCTTAATATGGGGCAAATCTTAAGCATTCCGCTCTTTATCGCAGGCATTATTATCCTGATCTGGTCATTGCGAAACAATAAGTCAACCACTTAAGCACAGCGCAGGTTGGTAAAGCATGTGGGCGCTGCTTTTAAGTTTGTTCGCTTTTAATTCGCCAACAGCGGAAGCAGAACCTCTTTTGCCGCCCACCGACACCACACAGGTAGTTACCGTTAACCGCATTCTGATTGTGGGTAACAAGGTTACTCACGATAAAATTATCTTACGCGAGCTGAGCGTAAAACCTGCCGACACCATTAGCACCAACCGGCTGGCAGAAGTAGTATTAAAAGATCAGCAAAAGATTTACAACCTGCGGTTGTTTAACAAGGTGGAGGTGCGCTGGTATTCGGTAACCAACCAGCAAATCGATTTACTCATTGAAGTTAGCGAGCGCTGGTACACCTTTCCCGTTCCAATCTTCGAACTTTCTGACCGTAACTTTAACGAGTGGTGGCAAAACTATAACCACGACTGGAGGCGGGTAAATTATGGGTTGCGGTTGTACAAATATAATTTCCGGGGGCGCAACGAAACCTTGCGCTTTACCGGGCAGTTTGGTTTTACCAGGCGCTTCGAATTAACCTATCGCATTCCATACATCGATCATCAACAAAAGCACGGCCTCACCTTCGATTTCGGGTACATTGCACCCCGCAACCTTGCCTTTTTTACAAACGATCATAAATTGGTTTTCAGGCGCGATTCAGAACCCTTGCGCACCACCTACCTAACCGGAATTACATATACCTACCGCAAAAGCTTTTATAAAACACATTCCTTTCAATATCACTATCAGAATTCAACCATCAACGACTCTATCGCATTTTATAACCCAAATTATTTTGGAGCCAGCCGCACGCATCAAGTCTATCACCAACTGCGCTACACATTTAATGCAGACCACCGCGATGTGTTTGCTTATCCCTTAAAGGGCTACCAGTTTGTGCTCAGCGCCTCTCATTCCGGCCTCGGGCTTAGCAAGGTTAATTTATGGGAAGTTAGCAGCAGCTATGCACGCTACCTTAAGTTGAACCATGGCTTTTACCTTTCCAATTTCACCGCGCTTTTTATAAGCTCGCCAGCCAACCAGCCGTATTCTTTGTACAGCGCATTGGGCTACCGCAGGCAATTGGTTAAAGGCTATGAAATTTATGTAATTGAAGGCCCGGTTTATGCGCTGTCTAAAACTACACTTCGAAAAAAAATCTTTTCACGCACCTGGCAAATGGATAACCTCGCTATTGAGCAGTTCCGCTACTTTCCATTTGCCATGTATTGGAAGGGATACCTGGATGTAGGCTATGCAGAAAACTATCCTTACTACGAACAACTTCACCTTAACACGCGCCTGCCCAACCGGCTACTGGCCGGGGTGGGCACGGGAATGGATCTTGTAATGGCCTACGATGCGGTTATCCGGCTGGAATATACTTTTACGCGCGAACGAACTCACGGTTTTTTTCTCCACCTTAAAAAGGAATTTTAATACCGCTTGTACACGCGCTTCTTTCCATTTACCAACACGTACCACACACCAATGGCGCGCCCTTGCTGGTACGAGCCGATAAATTCCAACACCCCGGCTTCGGTATAGAATTTCCATTCGCCATCTTCCTTGCCGGCATTGTATTGGCCTTGCTGCACCAAAATGCCAGCCTGGCTGTACACACGGGTTTCACCTTCGGGCAAACCGAATTGATAATTTACAATGCGCTCAAGTTTGCCATTCTCGAAGTAGTGCGTCCATTGCCCGGCATACTCGCTTTGTTGATACTTGCCTTTGCGCTGCAACGCACCCGATGGGTGATAATACCACGCAGTATCGGTAAGCACATCATTTACCCAATGCTCTTTGCCCTGCACTATTCCCGTTGGGTAATAATAAATCACTTCCCCATTCAAAAATCCATTTACAAAGTGTTCGCTCGCACTTAGCTGCCCGTTGGGATAATAGTAGCGCCACGTACCGGTTTTTTCCTCGCCCTCCTTATTGCCTTCGGCTTTCAATTCGCCCGTAGCATAATATTCTTTTACAGGCTGGGCGGTTCCTGCAAAAGGCACTAAGAAAATAAGTTTAAAAAAAAGTATCTTGACTAACCGACTCATACCGCATGCTCCGTTTAACACTTGCCTTTTTTGCGCTGGCAAAGATAGTAAATGCCCAAAGTACCGCCACCTTTATGGGGGCGCAGGGTATGGGTATGGGCAATGCCAGCTCTGGCATCGCTTACGAGTGGGGCCTTTTCAATAATATTGGCACGATTGGATTACTCACCGAAGGAACTGCTGCCACTGGCTATCATGCGCAAAGTAGATTACCAGGAGCCAACCGCATGGCGTTTGCATTTAGCGCTCCATTAAAGTCAGGCGCAGTTGCGTTAGGCGCATTTCGCTTTGGCGATGAACTCTATAACGAACACCTGCTAAGTGCCGGCTATGCCAGCACGTTTGGAATTACTACCCTTGGCGCAAAAATCAATTACATTCAATACCAGGCCCAGGGCTTTGGAACCTACACCAGTTTGAGTTTTGATGTAGGTGGTATTACAAAACTTTCCGAGATGATAAGCCTTACCGCTTCCATTACCAATCTTACACAATCCAAAATTGGAGGTGAGGATGCAAAAGAACAATTGCCAATCCGATTGATAGCCGGTATGGTGGCTAAGCTGAGTAAACAAGTATGTGTAACCACAGAAATTGAGAAAGACATTGCACTTACTACCCAATGGCGTTCCGGCTTGCAATACGAGTTTAAAGGTAAATTCTTTGCCCGCACTGGTTTTAATCTTAATCCGGCAAGCGGATTTTTAGGAGTTGGCGCAACCCGCAAAGTGCTTCAGGCAGACTATGCGGTTCAATTCAATTCGTTAACAGGTGCCAGCCATCAGGCATCGATAACCTACCACTTTCGCAAACGCACCTGAAATGAACATAAACCAGACTATACCAAACGGGATGTTACTACCAATGCCTTGTGCCCGGGCAAGTCTCAAAATCAAAACTCCATCTGACCCGCAACAAAAAATTAGTAACAGATGAAAGCCCTTGCCTGCATTGTATTGTGCGTTTCAATAACCGCTGCTATAGCGCAGGATTACCGCAAAACAATTGACCTTGAAAACCTGGTGGATGAGATTTTAGCCGGACAAGACGAAGACATCAACTACGAGGACTTATATGAAAACCTGATGATGCTGGTAACCAATCCGCTCGACCTTAACAAGGTTACGGCAGAACAACTACGCGGTTTGTACTTTTTAAATGAGCGGCAAGTACAGGCTGTGCTTACACATCGGCAAGTATCCGGTGCGTTTCTTTCGGAATTTGAATTGCAGGCCTTACCGGAAATAGACCGACCAACTTTTGAACGTTTGATTTTATTCTGCACTGTAAAAGCCGATGCCGAACAACAAAACCTATGGAAACGAATTGTTGCATCGCCTAACAATTACCTGTTACTACGTGCCGACCGTACACTGGAAGCAAAAGCCGGCTACAAGGCATCCACTGCTGCAGCCAGCCGCTATGCCGGGTCGCCCAATCGGTTATACACGCGCTTTCGCACGAGTGAGCCTGGAGATTTTAGTATCGGGTTTACAGCCGAAAAAGATGCCGGTGAAAGAATAGTGTGGGCACCCAACCGAAAACAATACGGCCCGGGTTTTTTATCGGCCCACGTGCAAGTACTTAATCAGAAAAAAATTAAAAATCTGATTGTGGGCGACTACCAGGCACAGTTTGGGCAAGGGTTAGTACTGGGCTCGGCTTTTGGGATTGGTAAAAATGCAGAAGCAGTTACCACCGTTCGAAGACCCACACTCGGCTTTATGCCCTATACCTCGGCCTACGAGGCCGGCTATTTCAGAGGGGCCGCCTTAAGCTACGCAGCCACCAGCCAATTAACCGTGCATAGCTTGTACTCAACCCGCTGGCGCGATGGCAACCTTCAAACAGATTCAACAGGAGCTTTCTCAACATCATCGCTTAGTACCACAGGATTGCACCGCACACCCAATGAAATTGCTAATCAAAACACCGTGCACGAAAGCAATGCAGGATTGATAGTAAGTTTTAATCACCGGCAGGCAGATGCGGGCATCCTGTTGCTGCACACGCAACTCAGCGCTCCCTTGTTCCGGAACCCAACTCTCTATAATCAATTTTACTTTCAGGGTAAGGAGAACACCAACGGTAGTTTCTACTTCAACTACCGCCTGCGCAACGGAATGTTTTTTGGAGAAGTAGCTAAAACCTTTAGGCAAGGCTGGGGAGCAACCACGGGGTTAATCGCAAGTTTAACTACCCACCTGGACTTTGCTTTACTCTATCGCAATTTTAGCCGCAACTACCAGTCGTTTTACAGCAATGCGTTAAGCGAAAATACAACACCCCAAAACGAAAAGGGCCTGTACTGGGGATGGAAATACACCTTCAATAAAAAATATTGGGTGAGCGGCTACTTCGATTCGTTCCGGTTCGACTGGCTGCGTTACCGCGGCTACAGTCCTTCTACAGGACATGAATGGTTGCTTCGGTTTACGCACCGCCCCGCGCGGCATGTAAGTTTTTTCGCACAAATGCGCGAAGAAAACAAAATTAGAAACCAGAGTGTAGAATCTAACCTGTACGTAACTACCAACGGCCTGAAGCGAAATTATTGGCTAAACGTAGATTACCAGGCCACGCGAAACTTTTCGTTGCGTACCCGGGCTCAGTTTAGCAGTTATTCGCTGGCCGGCCGCACCACCCGCGCTACCGCAGTACTTCAGGACATTACCATTAAAAGAAACCGGCTTACCTGCAGCGGCCGCTATGCGCTGTTCGATACCGATGACTACGACAACCGGCTGTATGTTTTTGAGAAAGATGTGTGGCTTGCCTTCTCATTTCCGGCTTACTACGGGGTAGGAGTACGAAGCTACCTACTGGTTGAATACACCCTTTCGCGCACCATTGCCGTATGGGTGCGATTGGCCCGCACCACACTTACCGGGGCAGAGACCATTGGCTCCGGCAGCGAGCGCATTATCGGAAATACCAGAAATGATCTTAAATTTCAGGCACGGATTAAACTTTAGCGCTCGAAGAAATGCATGCAGTAAAGCTTATAACCCCAATGGTTTTGTTTATGATTAGCCTCGGGTTGGCCCTTTTTGTATTGGTTTTCAGGTATATTTTCAAGAAAAAATAACAATGACAGATTAAGTTTAACCCCGGTTTAAACATTTTACCGATCGCCTGTACTTTTGAACGAATTAAAAATACTGTACTGCCGAAAGCTTTGCAGTTTGTACTTCCTAACCATTTTTTATGAGAAAGATCAATTTCCTTTTTGCCGTTATCCTGGTTTCGCTGGTACTGCTCTCTATAGCCTCGTTTACATTTGCGCAGGTAACCAAAAAGACCCTGGACCTACCCGAGTTTAAAAGCATTTATGTAAACAGCAACTACACTGTTTATGTAAAACAAACCAACAAGCAAGAAGTAACAGTAGAAGCCCTTACCGAAATCTGGGAGCTTACTTCTGTAAAAGTAGAAAATGGCGTACTGCTGGTGAATGTGGAACGGAAACCAGACAATCCAAATAAAAGCATTTGGGCAAAAATTGATGATATCAAAATCCGCCCTACTATGAAGTTGATGGTTAGTGTTAAAAACCTGAACGAACTACAGGTTAATGGTGGTGGAAAAATTGTATCTGAAAACTCGCTTGCTTCTGACTATTTGAGCCTGGCGGTATCGGGTAGTGGTTCCATCGATCTGGATATTAAAGGTAATAATGTAAAAACTGAAATAAGCGGCTCGGGTAACGTAACGTTAAAAGGCTACGCAACCAATAACGATATTTTAATGAGTGGCAGCGGATCGTTAAGCGGTTATGCCTGCGAACTTGAGAACGCCAAAGTAAAAATAAGCGGTTCTGGATCCTGCGAGCTAACCGCCTCGGCTTCGTTGGAAGCAACCGTGTTAGGAAGTGGAACTGTAAAGCATAAAGGCAATACCAAGAACGTTACCAAGAAAGTGTACGGTTCGGGGGCGGTAGATCGGGCCTATTAACCCTCGCGTTGCTGAGCAACGTAATTACCCAATTTCAATTACCACATCGTCAGTAAGCGGGTGGCCTACACAGGTTAGCACATAGCCTTCGGCCCGCTCCGATTGCGACAAGCCCTCTTCTTCATCCAGTTTTACCTGGCCACTCAAGGCCTTTCCGCGGCATGCCGTACATAATCCGCTTTGGCAGGAATACGGAAGATCAATGCCATTATCAAGCGCTGTTTCAAGAATGGTACGATCAGGCTCCACCACAAATTTATATTCCTGGCCATCGTAGCGTATAGTAACTTCGTGAGCCCCGTTGGCACTTGCCGCTACGGGCGCAGGTTCTTTCTTTGCTTCTTTATCGATGGTGCCTTGCACAAAACTCTCTTTGAAGATTTTATCCGTTGGAATTTGTCGCGCCTCCAATAAGGTTTGCACATTTTTCATCATCCCTTCCGGGCCACACATTAAATAGGTGGTGCTGCCAATGCCCCAATCAGGAATACGCTCCAGAATTTTTGATAACATTTCGTGGTTAAGCAACCCGGAATGACCTTGCCAGTTAACCGGAGCATTATCCAATACATGAATTACATGCAAGCGACCTTCGTGCGCAGCCTGCAATTCATCGAAGGCCTTTTTAAAAATTACACTGTCGATATCGCGGTTGCAATAAACCAGCGAACAGATACTTTGTGGCTCTTCTACTAATAAGGTCTTAATAATCGACATTATGGGCGTAATACCCGAGCCACCGGCAAACATTACCAGGTGGCGTTTGTTTTCTTTGCGGAATTCGGTGGTGAACTGCCCCATCGGTTCCATTACCTTCAGCTTGCTGCCTACCTTCAGGTTATCGGGCAACCAATTGGACAATAGGCCACCCTCTACCCGTTTTACGGTTACCGATAAGTCGGGATCAGTAACGGGCGAAGAGTTGAGGGAATAAGCCCTGCGTACGTCCTTTCCATTTACCGATGCGATTAGCGTTAAAAATTGCCCTGCCTTGTAAACGATTTTCTTTTCGGGGTGTGCAAATACAATGCTTATAGCATCCTTGGTTTCGGTAACGAGCTGCTTTACCACCAGGTTATAATAATGTGGGCCGGCCGGCACCGAGGTTTCCTGCTTTTCACCCTTCCTAAAAAATCCAAAAGCCATGTAAAAATCTTTGTTTGCCCGCAAAGGTACTATGCAGGTGGCAATAATCCTTTACCTTACAAAATTTACACGTTCAGCCAATAGGTAAACTTAAATACAAGAGCCCGGTTTTTACTCTTTAGCTGTTCTGGCAGGTAGTTTTCGGTGTACACAATAAAGAAGTCGCTGGCGGGTTTGTAACGCCACTGAAAGCGCGTGTTCAGATTAACGTTATCGGCCAGGTTATTATATTGAACAAATGTGGTAAAGAACAGTTTATCCGTAAATGTTAAGTCCAGCCGCGGGCCAACCAACATTAACTTTTCGTTGCCATAGCCACTGGCCAGGCGTAAGTCGTTGTAATCAAATCGCACCGCAATGCTGCCAAAAGGTTGATAGCGGTAATTTACTTCGCCACCCATGTTAAAGTTATTACCGTTGTAAAAGCCTCCATACCGCGAGGTAAGCCGGTAATACAATAGCTTACGCTGGTCTGAACTGTAACGAAACCCCACCCCGGCCCAATTGTACTCTTCACCGGCTTTATAGGTTATATATTTATCACCATCTATTGGATTGAATGTGTTGGTAAGCTGCTGATAAGTGTGGTAATAAAAGGCTGTAATCCTGGCGGTATTCAAAAATTGAAAACCATAGCCAACACTATAAGTCTTGTCGGTAACCGTGCCCCCCGGAATTACGGTAACCGATGCTTCGCCCCCCGGCCCCATGGTGGCAATCCATTTGCTCTTAGGATAAAAAGTCAATTCGGCACTGCCAAAGAAATTATCGATGCCCGGATAAACTTTTCGGCTTGGCACAAAGCCTGCCTCGGCATTGTAATTTTTTTGCACGAACGAGTGGCCTCCCAATAATTTAATGGTGCGCTTCGTATAGGTTAAAAAACTTCCGCCTGAAAGATTTTTTGAGTTAAGTAAAGGAGAAAAGGAACCACTATAGTAAAAACTTGCATACCAGGTATTATCCGCACTGCGCAGGTCCAGATCGGCCGTAAGCACGCGGTTGTAGCGACTAAACGTTGCTACCGAATCGCCATTGACAACTTTGTATTTCAAAAGGTCTTCATGAAAGTAACGGGCGGTATCTGAATCGCGTACACCCATTGAATTTTTATCTACATACATCAACGTAAAATTAGATTGCTTCCAGAAGTTGCGTTGCACGGCCACCACCGCATAATTTTGTGCAGGCAACCCGGCCGAAAGTTTTTCTTTCGTATGCATGTTGAGCATACTTACACGCCAGTTTTTGTTGAGCGAACCGCTTAGCCGGGCTCCATAAAGAATAGGTACGCGCACCAGATGGCCGCTGCTATCTTTCGCTAACCCTACCCTGCGCGAAAAGAAAGGCCGCGCTTCAGGAAATCCGGCTGCAGCAAACAAATCGTTATTCTCTAGAAAGAACTGTCTGCGCTCCGGAAACTGAAATTCGAAGCGCGTAAGGTTAATTACCTGTTGATCTACTTCTACCTGCGAGAAGTCGGGGTTAACGGTAAGATCGAGATTAAGTGCAGGCGTAACTCCAATCTTGGCATCGAACCCGGCCTGCAACTCATTCGATTTTTCTACTGGTGTTGTTTCACTATCGCGCGAAGCAGAGCCTGCCAAATAGGGAATAAGCGAAATGTTTACTTTGCTTTTGGGCGGCAGCTCGCTCCACACCAACTGACCCGAATATGCAAAAGACGCGGGAATAAATTGTATGGGTGTGGCTATCCAACTGGAAGCCAGGTTGCGTTTGCGATCCCACCGTAAAAAAGTAATGTTCCACTCTTCAATACTTTTGTAACGAAAACTCTTGAATGGAATGGCCAACTCCGCTACCCATCTATCTTTTTCGCGTACTACTTTAGAATACCACTTGTTGTCCCACGTATCGTTGTAACTTCCTTCCATAGCGCCTCCGGTGGCAATTAACCCCTCGGCCTGAACCCCGTAGGGTGTTACCTGAAAATAGAATCCGTTAATGCGGTCGTTGTAGGGCCCCAGGTAAATGCCAATGTTATCGGTACGGTCGAAATCAAAATCTCTGCGCAGGGATTGCATCAGATCGGGTGTATCGTCATCATAACACACAAAAGCAACGTAGAGCATCTGGTTATCGAACGTAAGGCGCGCTTCCGTTTGAAACGGTGCGCGGGCTGTATCGTACGGAAAGTTCATAAAGAAATCGGTGGCCACAAACGCCTGCTGCCAGGCAATCTCATCCAGTTTGCCATCCAGCACAATCGGCTGTTCGGTTTTTTGAATCGGCAATTGCATGCCGGGCTTGTTTTGGGCCAGCAACGCAACTGAAAAAAGTACCAGAAGCGAGGTGCGGATAAAGTGAGAGATCATGCGGGGAATTGGGGCAGATTAGGTTACCGCTTTTTACGGTTGGAAGCACAGAAAGTTTTGGAGTATGTCGGGTAGCAGTGTTAAAGGGTTGTTAAACTTACGTGTACAAAAATCTGAAAAAATTCCCAGACGAATGTAATAATAGGAACAGGCCTGTACTTGAAACTTAAAAAATACATGCATATACAATTACTGACTGGCTTTACCCATAACATGCGCGGATTAAACCGGATAACCTGAATTTTGTATCTTTACACCTTAACAGATTATTCGTGTCCGCATCCCTTCACGCTCTTTCGCCCCTCGATGGGCGCTATGCTTCTGCAACTAAATCGCTTACCCCCTACTTTTCGGAATACGGGTTGATTTATTACCGCGTGCGGGTAGAAGTAGAATACTTCATAGCTCTTACCCGCGAGTTGCCCGAGCTGAAAAATTTTCCAAAAGAAAAGCTCGTTGCGTTACGATCGATCTACGAAACTTTTAGCGAAGCTGATGCGCTCTCTATTAAGGAAATTGAAAAGACAACCAACCACGATGTAAAAGCCGTGGAGTATTTTCTGAAAAAGAAATTTGACGACCTGAAACTCTCCACCTTCAAAGAGTTTATTCACTTTGGGCTTACCTCGCAAGATGTAAACAATACGGCCATTCCGCTTTCGCTGAAGGAAGCCATGGCCGCAGTGGTGATACCCGCATTGCAAAAACTATCTGCCACACTTCATACCCTTTCGGGTGAATGGAAAGAAATTACCATGTTGGCCCGCACCCACGGCCAGCCGGCCTCGCCTACCCGACTGGGCAAAGAACTACAGGTTTTTGTTGCTCGCCTTCAAAAGCAATTGGATCTGCTCGCTACCATTCCCTACTCAGCCAAATTTGGTGGCGCCACCGGTAACTTTAATGCTCACCACATTGCGTACCCACAGGTTAACTGGAATACTTTTGCCAACGAATTTGTAAACACGCAATTGGGTTTGCACCGCAGCTTTCCTACCACTCAAATAGAGCACTATGATAATCTTGCGGCATTGTTCGATAACCTGAAACGTATTAATACGATTCTGATTGATTTCAGTCGGGATGTGTGGCACTATGTTTCAATGAATTATTTCAAACAAAAAATAAAAGCCGGTGAAGTTGGATCGAGTGCTATGCCGCATAAGGTAAATCCAATAGACTTTGAAAATGCCGAAGGCAACCTGGGCATAGCTAACGCACTTTACGAGCACCTGGCAGCCAAGCTACCCATCTCGCGCCTGCAGCGCGATTTAACAGACTCTACTGTGTTGCGTAATATAGGCGTACCGCTTGGCCACACTTTGTTAGCGCTTGCATCTTTGGAAAAAGGAATTACCAAACTCGAATTGAACAAAATTGCTATTGATGCAGACCTGGAAGAAAACTGGGCTGTTGTAGCAGAAGCCATTCAAACCGTTTTACGCAAAGAGAATTATCCAAATCCCTACGAAGCCCTGAAAGAACTTACGCGCACCAACGAAAAAATTACGCAGGCCAGCATCCATAAGTTTATTGATGGCTTGGAAGTAACGAATGAGTTGAAAGCAAAGTTAATGGCGATCAGTCCGTTTAATTATACAGGGGTTTAATTTAGTTTCGGCTACCAATTTTCCTTTTAAAAATTTCTGTTTGCTATCTGATCATCATCCATTTCCGTCCCGAAAAAATCTGTGATATAAACTTTATGTGCGGCCTCATCAATTAAGTAAATAATCCTGATTTTTTACGGCCTGTAACACGATAAACCAAATAGCGATGTTCTTCATTAAGGAATTTAAGTTTGGGTTCAATACTTCCTCGTCTCGGCAAACGACTAAGTGACATAGCCATTTCCAGAAGCTCTTCAGATTTATTACTTGCTTGTGATTGAGTATGGGTTTGGTACAAATACTCGATAGCCTGAAGAAAGTATCCCTCGGCTTCAGGGGTGATCTCTACTACAAAGTTCTTTCCAGTCTCCACTTTTCAAAGTCTGCTTTGAAATCTTTAATGTACCTTGTACGACCTGCTTTTACAGACTGGAGTGAGGTTTTAGCTCGGGTAATCATTTCGTCTTCATCGTGCCAGAAAAAGTTGGATTGAGTTCTCGATGCGTCCTTTTTCAACAATTTCAGATAGTTGGTAAGTAATTCTTCATCTTCTATACCATCAATAAGTTGGTGAATATTGCGTTTAATGGATTCCGAGTTCATATTCTATACTTTAACGGTTAGACAGAGACAGTACCTGGCAAATTCTAGTTTGAATAGTTAAAGATATGAAACCTGACTGAAATAATTCAATCTTATTCATCTTACACTCCTGATCACATCCAACACATACTTTACCGTCAGCTCCAACTTATTCCAATCCTGATTTTCGAATACTTCTTTGGTAAATAACTGCGAACCCAATCCCACGCAAGTGGCACCTGCACCAAACCATTCCGAAATACTTTTTTCGGTGGGTTCTACACCTCCGGTAATCATAAGCCTCAAATCAGGCACCACCGGCATAATGGCTTTAACAAAACCCGGCCCCAGCACCGAACCCGGAAAGAGTTTAATCAGCTCGCCCCCCAGTTCTTTGGCAGTAACAATCTCTGTTAATGTGGCGCAACCGGGTATCCATAACGTATTGTGCGCCTTACATACCGGGGCCATTTCAGGTTTTAAAATTGGTGAGATAATAAAATGAGCGCCAGCCTGAATGTATTTTTCGGTTGTAGTGGCATCCATAATAGTACCAATTCCCAACGCAAGTCCGGGTAATTTTTCTGCTGCCTTTACTAAGTGTGTAAATACCTCAAAAGAGTTTGGTTGCCGGTTGGTATATTCAAATGCGCGCACACCCCCGCGGTAAGCAGCCTCCATAGCCTGTTGTGCAAGGTTGGCATCGCTTTGCGAGAGTAAAGGCACAAAGCCTGTTTGTAGAATGAGCGATAAACTATCCTGTGCACGGAAGTTCATGAAGATTTTTTATTAGCCATTTGCATCGGCAAGATATAAAAGTCTGCCGTTCGCAAAATCATACAGCGTTAATCTTCTCAAATCATAGTAGGCCGACCAAAACGCTTTTAATGCTTCGAGATAGCTGCGCTTGGCCGTATCTTTTTCGTTTAACGCAATATTTAAATTGGTGATGTCAATCTTTCCAATCAGGTAGCGGTTTTGGGCTACCAGGTAACGTTCCTGAGCTACTTCGTCTGCCTTTTTGGTAATCTCAATCTGCAACCGGAGCATCTCAAATTGACGCACCTGGGTAATTATCTCCTGTTCGAATGCTACTTCGTCTTGTGCAATAATATAGTCGTTTAACTTCTTGTTGGCCGTAGCGGTGCGCATCAATGCCTTTCTTCGGCCCCAATCTACCAGCGGCACATTAAAGGTAACATTTGCCATTTGCTGGCGCGATGGATTTTGATATAAATCGCCTAACGAACTGCCCACGTTGTTGGTACCATACGAAGCGGTTAACCCCACCTGGTAGCGCTCGCCTTTGGCTTGTGCTACCGCCTGATCGGCTTCCAGCTTTCTTCGTTCAAATGCAATAAACGCTGCACGGTTTTGTTTGGCATACAATAGCGCCTCCTCTTCATTTACTTCAAATTGCGGAATAGCATCCGGCAGACTAAGTTCAAATCGCTCGCCACTGCGCAACCCAATAAAGGTACGCAGACGTAAACTCGCAGTTTGCAAATCCAGATCTGCCTGTGCCACATCTTGCCGCGAGCGCAACAATTGCAGCTCCACTTGTAGAAGTTTGTCTTGCGAGGTGGTACCAATGTTATAGCGGCCTTGTTCAATTTTATAAATCGTATCGTTATTGGCCAGATTAAACTTTGCAATCTGTGCGTTAACCTGGGCTTGCATTACACTAAAAAATGCAGTCACCGCATCACGGCTAATCTGTTCCATGCTCTCCGCATATTCCCGCTTCGACTCTTCGTAGCGGATGGGCTCAATCTTACGATCCCACTTGTACTGGTTGTAGGCAAACAAGGGTTGGTTTACAAAGATATTGAAAGGTGCCCCATTCCATTGCCGGGTGTCTTTGGTAATATTATTGAAGTAATTATAGCTGGAGTTTGCGTAGATCATCCCACCCGTCCACTGAATGGGTTGTTGCAACCCAAAGTTAACACCAGGGTTTAGCTGATTCAACGGCAGGTACTGAATGGAGCCATCGGGCTGACGCACGGGTGTAAAACTATTATTATACAACGAGCCCGCATTGTTGCTGCTCATGCGCAACTGCGGATTGTAGTTGGTGCGAAAATACCGGTATTGCCAGTACCGCGTTTCGCGCCTGGTCTCCGCCTGCTTAAAAGCCGGTGATTGCAGCAATGCCCGGCCCACCACATCTTCCATGGTAAATTTATTTTGTGCCGGCAGCACCTTTACGCTGAGCACGGCAAGGAGTATAAAAAATAGCTTATTCATGTCGCAAGGAAGTTATAGGATCCTGGCTGGCTGCTTTGCGGGCCGGAGCAATTCCGAAAATCAAACCTACGGTAGCCGCCACACCAAATGAAAGTAAAATAGAAGTGAAACTTATTATAGTGGGAATGTTGGCAAAAGCAGAGACCAGGTAGGCCAACACCACACCCAGCATCACGCCAATGAGTCCACCCGAAACGCTTATCATCACCGCTTCGAACAAAAACTGTTGTACCACATCGCGCTTCTGCGCACCTATAGACAACCGGAGCCCTATCTCTTTTATGCGCTCCAATACCGAAGCAAGCATAATGTTCATGATACCAATACCACCCACCAACAGCGAGATACCGGCAATGGCCCCGAGCACGTAATTAAAAATGTCGTTCGTGCGTTGTTGTTGTTTCAGCAACAATTCCGGAATTTCAATTTCAAAGTCAACTACCTCGTAATGTTTTCGGGTAAGCATGCGCGAAATAATTTCGGCTACCGGTTGTAGTTTGGCTGTTTCGTCAACTTGTATCACCAGCCTGTCTATTTGGTGATAATTCTTTTTTTCTTCCTCACTTTCTTCATTCGAGTTATTGCCACCAATAAAAAAGATTCCCTGGCTGCGCATATTGGCGAGCCGCAGGGCTTCGGCAGTAATCAGGTCGCGGTTTTCATACCGAATCAGTACCGATTGCAGAGGCGCGTACACATCCATATTAAAATCGCGAATGCCCAGTTTGCTGATGCTGTTTTGCGAAACAAACCGTTCGCGCAAAACGCCAATTACGGTTAGCCAATGTGGGCCCACTTTCAGGCTTTTGCCAATCGCATTTTCAGTGGGAAAAAATTTACTCTTCAATGCCGAACCAATTATACAAACCGGGGCCCCCAGTTTCAGGTGCTCTGCATTGAACATTTGTCCATCGGCCAATTGGAAATCATAAATCTCGAAATAGGAAGGCTCAACCCCTACCAGCTTGGCTGATCTGCGAATTCCGTTTTGAATTACCGAGGTATTGAGAATAATTTCGGGACTTACTTTTGAAAGGCCCGGTATAATGGTGCTGATGCTGTTTACATCGCGTACCGTAAGGCCAGGCGAAAATTTTTTCTTTTCTTTTTTTCCGGTGGCTTCGGAATTGAGTTTTTCATCCTTCTGCTCTACAATGGGTTTAATTACAATGTTATTAACACCCACCAGTTTAATTTGATTAAGGATTTCCTGTTGGGCGCCATTGCCGATGGCCAGCATGGCAATTACGGCTGCCACTCCGAAAATAATTCCCAAAGCAGTTAGCAGCGAGCGCATTTTATTGGCTATTACTGCATCGATGGCAATATAAAGGTTTGCCAGCATGCGTGCGGAGAAGTAGTTGTTGAGCATAAGCAGGTAACTTAGTTGGCGGCCAGCTTCGGCTCTTCTGCTTTCTTCTTGTTGCGCTTTCCATTTAATTCGGGCAGCAACTCTATTTTTGAGTTGCCAATGCCATTGGGAATAGAAAGATAAACCCGGTCGCTAACCGAAAGCCCGCTTAAGATAACTGCATCGTTCGCATTGGTTTCACCTACCACAACCTCCTGCTTTATCGAGTTAAGTCCGTTCTTTTTAATTACATAGGTAATGGAGTCGGCTTCGGTGTGTAAACTTTCTAATGGCACGAACAAGGCTTGATCTACTACCGAGGCAACAATTTTATTGCTGGTTGTCATAGACGGGCGCAAGGTGGGATCGGTGCCTTTTATTTCTACCATTACTTCAAACACCTTCGCATCGGAATTGGGCCGTTGTTCGCCTACGTTGGCAACCGAGGTAACACTGCCCAAAAGTTTTTTATCGGGGTACGCATCCAGCCCTACATCTACCACCTGACCTTTTTGCACTTTACGCACGTCCACTTCATTTACATAAGTTTTAGACATCATTACCGTAAGGTCGGGTAAGGTGGCCACGGTAGGATCCCACATTTGAATACGCGAGCCGGCTTTAATGGGCTTACCATCCCAATGCTTGTGGTAAATCACCATACCATCTTCGGGTGCCAACACATTAAATGCTTCCATTACTTTTGTCATGCCATCGTATTCCGATTGCACTTTGCGCAATTCAGCATTCACTTCGCGCATCTTTTCAATGTTTTGGTTTTTCTTGATTTTGTAATTTTCAACGGCCTGCTGATAGGCACGCTTGGCTTTGTCCATGTTAATCTCAGCTTGCTTAATGGTGGCAGGCGGTTCAAATTTAGACTGCTCTAATACTATGCCCGTTTCTTCCACTGCATACTTCAGGTTAATCAACTCATCGCGCGATTGGCGCAACTGCAAGGCGGTGTCCAATTGCGTTTGGTTAAATTTTGAGCTCGCTTTATCCAATTCAATTTGTTTTGCTGTAAACTTGGTTTGAAAATCCGACCGGTCGAGTGTGGCAACCCAATCGCCTTTTTTTACTACCGTCCCTTCGCTGATGATATTCTGAATGGAAACCTCCCAGATCTGAAAGTTACGAAGCTGGTGCGGGCCTAAAATCTTCACAGAGTTTTTGGCCTCTAACTCACCGGTTGTTTCTATCTCCACCCGAAACTGACCTTGCTTTACATCGGTTAGAATAGCAGCCACTTCAGAGCCGCTATCGCGCCTGAGTATAAAAAAACCAGTCAACACTACAATTGCCAGGCCGGCTATAATGAGTAAATTTCTTTTGTTCATGAAATGTGGGGTAAAGGGTAAAGGTTCCTTGTTTAAACGATTCTCTTTTGTGAAAATTTTATTTCCGGCACGTGTTGTTGAATGCCCTTCATGTGGGTGTATCTAAACCTCTACTACTGTTAAACCCGCGCCAAGGTTACAACTTAAGTTGTAAAAAAACAGGAAAGGCGAAATAACCGGGCAGGTGGTTGGCGCCCGGTTATTTAAATGAGCTATTGAATACTGCCTTTGCGCAGTTCTATTTTTGCAAGCGCTGCATCGCGCGAAATTTTTCCACTGGCATAGTCGCTCAGTACACTTGCCTTTACGGTTAATTCCAACGTTGCCGGAATGCCACAGCCCTGGCATTTGGTTAACCGAATGTTAAAAACCAACTGCTCTTGCGGGGCAAGGCTCTTCAGGGTGCGTCCATACTCCAAAAGATCCAACTTGATATCTTGCTCAAAGACCGGGTAAATTTCTTTAATGCGCTTGTCGCGCTCGGCTTGGGTAAGGTTGTTTAATCCTTGCGTAGGCATTATCCACCGGTTGGGGCCCGATTGGTTGCTGGAAAAAACAGTCATGTAATAAATTACCCCGTAATCTTTCAAACGTTCATAATAAATGCCTTCGTCTGTAAAAAATGTTTTCGAAAGATCTCTGCGGTATAACCTGTTAAAGATGGATGAAAGCAATTCCAGGTCGGGTTGCAGTTTATTGTCCATCTCGCTGTTTACAACTTTCAGGTTTTTCATAAACTGCTCGCGCGATACTTTTCCCTGTTTCAATTGAGTAAGTTCACTCTTCAATACTTCCACAGAAAGAAACGATGTTTTATAATTATCCGGAAAAACCGTTAACCAACTTCGGGCTCCGTCTTCGCGGTTGGTGATTACAATTCTTTCGTTGGGTTGCAGTTGCGAAATCAGGTCGCCATAATCAGCCATAAATTCTTTGCAGGCTTCAATTATTTTCAAATTGGTGGCCTCGTACACGCTATCGGTATTAATCGGTTTGGCCCGGGGTGCTTTGGCTCGGCCACTTACTGTTTCCGATAAAATTCTTCCATTGGCATCGTACACCTGGGCAACATCCTGTTCGTCCATAAAATCCCAGGTTTTTACAACCTGACCGTTAATAACGGTCACATTGTCGCCACCAAAACCAAACGCAAAGGTACCGGGCATAGTCATTGGCATTCGGAAGGTTACGCCATACCCTTCGCGGTAGTTACTTTCAACTTCTAACGGAAAAAAATTCCGCTTTTCCAGCTTTTGCTTTAACAACGTACCCAAAATGTTCTTTGCCACCTCCAGGTCGCGCGTCATGCGTGCTTCGTCTTTTTGTGCAAAGGCGCAAACCGATAGTATCATCAACGCGCCCACCCTCATCACCTTGCTTCCTATTCTTTTCATTTTTGTTATCAATTAATAGTTATTCACTTTTTTTATTGCTCCTTCCGGATTTGAAATAATGCTCGCCAGAATCAGCTCGGTTTCCTGTTTAAACTGATCTGTGTTTTTTTCGATGTTGTTCATGCGGGCCTGAAACAACACCAGGTCTTGCTTGCGTTGCTCTTGCAGGTATTTTGTAAAATCAACCAATAGATTTTCTACATACACCTGCTGATCTTTGGCTGAGAGTTTAAAGTAGTCTTGCATGAGTTTTAAATTTTCTTCCTGCAGGCCAGCCACAAAAGTGCGTACCTGATCTTGCGAGGCCTGCGAGGCCACTCCAATTAGCTTGTCAATACGGGCCGAACTCTGCTGCAGATTCTGATGTAGTGACTCCTGCAACTTCAGGTTACTCTCTTTCCAGTTAGCAACCATTGCCTGGTTGTTTTGCGCCAAGGAATTGTTGATCATCTGTTGTACCTCCTGCGCGGACAGCAGTTGTGCTTGCACCTCTTCTTGCTGCGTAGCTCTAAAACTTATCAGCAACTCACCCTTTGCATACTTTACTTCGGGGCCAAAAAAGCGGCCTGCAAGCAGCAGCAACAACAGCGAGGCAGCAATGCCCATGGGTATTTTAAGGTAGCGCGAACTCCAAAAGAAGGCGCGTTTTTCCTCGGCTACAAAAACCGGGGGCGCAATCACTTCCACATCGGCCAACGCTGCAAGGCTTTTGCGTACCACAGCAAGGTGCTGTAGCCGTTCGCGCGCTTGCGGATGTTCGGCCAAATAGAGATCCACTTGCTCTTTGGTGGCGGCATCCAACTCACCATACAGGTAAGCCATCAGGGTGCCTTCGTCTGGTTTATAGTTCATAGCCCAGTGCTTCTTTTGTTATGTTCTTTCTTTCTAAAATTTTCTTCAATCCATCCAGCCCGTAATACATTCTGGATTTCACGGTGTTCTCTGAAATCTGCAAAGCCTCCGCAATTTCTCTGAACTTTAAGCCTTCATACTCTTTCATAATCACTACTTCGCGCTGCTCGGCACTCAGTTCCATCAGGCACTGCTGCAGCAGGTCCGAAAGTTCCGTTTGTCGCAATTGCTTTTCAGGGTTATCGGCCCGCCCGTGGCTGGTTTCCCATTGGTAGCTAACCTCGCCTTCGGCCGTGGGGAACTCGTTAAGCGAAACCGCCCGTTTTGATTTTTTCTTGCGCAACTCTTCGCGGCAATAATTTACAGCAATGGTATAGAGCCACGATTTAAACCGGGATGCATCTTGCAAACCAGCCAGGTTGCGATGCATGCTGATAAAAGTCTTCTGCGACACTTCCATGGCCAGGTCGTGGTCGAAAAAGAATTTATAGGCAAAGTTGTAGATGCGTTTGTACCACACCTGCACCAATTTACCTTGCGCATTCGCATCACCCTGTCGGGCCCGCTCCAGCAGGGCATCTGCATGCATCATTCCACTATTCGGTAAGGTTTCGGTCACGGAAAACGCTTAATTTGAGCTCAATTGATTGTTTTCGAACATAAAGATGCATCGTTAAACAGAAAAGTTTAAAAGACCAAAAATTTTCACCGATAGTCAGACCGTGCTTACCTCATAGCCGCCTGCATCGTAAACTTCGCACTCAACGCTTTCGTTATCTTTGCCGCCCATGAAAACGCTTATTCAGTTGCTCATACGCTTTGTGCCCCGCCCCTGGCTTCAACGACTTGCCGGTACAAGCCTTAAACTGGTAGGCCTGTTTTATATAGGCAACCGGGTGGCATGCCCCGTGTGTAAAAGTAACTTCAGCAAGTTTATGCCCTACGGCCGAATTAATCCGCGTGCCAATGCCCTTTGCCCCAACTGCCTGAGCCTGGAACGCCACCGCCTTATCTGGCTTTACCTTCAACGCGAAACGAGCTTTTTCAAAAACCCAATGCAGGTGCTGCACATAGCCCCCGAAGTATGCTTTATGAAACGATTTGAAAAACAGCATGGCGCTGGCTATATAACGGCCGACATTGAATCTCCGCTGGCTAAAGTAAAAGCCGATATTCATCAGTTACCTTTTACAGATAACAGTTTTGATGCCGTGCTCTGCAACCATGTGCTGGAACATGTTGCCGATGACATCAAAGCCATGCGCGAATTGAAGCGTGTGCTTAAACCCGGAGGGTGGGCTATCCTTCAGGTGCCCTTCTTTTCTCCGGTGCCGGATGTAACCTTTGAAGACAACAGCATTACCAACAAACGCGAGCGTGAAAAAATTTTTGGTCAGGATGACCACGTGCGCAAATACGGTAACGATTACCTCCAACGCATTCAAGCCAGTGGCCTGGTGGCTGAAGCAAATGGCTTTGCGCAACAACTTACCCCAGAACTCATTCAGCGGCATTCGGTAATGCCCAGCGAGATACTCTACATCGGCAGAAAAATGAATTGAAATGAACCGGCTCCAACAAATTATACTGCACCTGGCCGGTTGGGCAATTTTTATTACCCTGCCCATCATTTTATTTCCGGGCCCGCGCGACATGTCAGGTTTTTTAAACGGCCCTGCTGCCGTTTCCATTCTGGTTGGCTACGGATTGCTTATCATTTACTTTTATCTGAATTACCACTGGTTAACACCACGCTACTACTTTAACAAGAAGTATTGGCGATTAGGGTTGATTACCGTTGGGATCTATCTGGTTATTGCCATTATCCCGAATCAATTTGCCCCTAACCAAGGCTTGCCATTGCGCACCGTGCCCATGCAAGCCCCGCCCGCAAACTTTGGTGCCGGGCCCGAGGCCGGATTGCGCCCGGCTATGCCTCCACCCGAACCAAGCCTGCTGCGCGAAATCAGTTTTCGTTTTGGAAGGCCCGCAGTACCATTTGCCCTTGTATTGCTTTTCTCTTTAATACTTAGAATCAACGACCGCTTGCGACAAGCCGAAGCGGCCCGGCAAAAAGCAGAGATTGCCTACTTGCACGCACAAATCAATCCGCATTTTCTGTTCAATACTCTCAATAGCATTTACGCGCTGGCGTTGCAAAAAGCAGAGTCCACCGCACCGGCCGTAGTGAAGCTATCGAATATGATGCGCTACGTGTTAACAGAGGCCATACACGATAAAGTAATATTGGCCAAAGAACTGAACTACCTTAAAGACTATATTGAGTTACAACGGCTGCGGTTGCCCGAATCGGTAACGCTGAGTGTTACCATAGACACTCCGAAAAATGGCGAACAGATAGCACCCATGCTCATGGTACCCTTTATTGAAAACGCCTTTAAATACGGAGTTAACCCGGAGCATCGGTCAGAAATCTCCATCCGGATTACCTTGGAATATCATGTTATATTTTTCGAGATAAAAAATCAGAAAGTAAGTGCCGGCCCGGGTGGCAACACCCAGGTGGGAATTAAAAACGCATGCCAACGGTTGCAATTACTATATCCGCAAAAACATACCCTCGAGATTAAACAATCTGAAACTGAGTTTAGCGTTTATCTGTCTATACTACTTACTTAATTTGCCAATGAAAGCCATTGCCTTAGATGATGAACAACCCGGCCTGCAGGTGTTGGATACTTTTTGCAAGCAAACCGGGTGGCTCACCTTAGAAAAAAGTTTCACTCAACCTTCGCTGGCGCTCAAGTACCTGAGCCAGTTTCCCATAGATGTGTTGTTCATCGACATTCAGATGCCATCCATATCGGGGCTGGAGTTTTCAAAAGAAATCCGACAGAACACACAGGTAATTTTTACTACGGCCTACAGCGAATTTGCGCTGGAGGGTTTTAACCTGAAAGCCACCGATTACCTGCTGAAGCCCTTTACCTACGAGCGCTTTGAACAAGCCGTAGTGCGCGCCAAAGAAAACTACGTGCTCCGCAACCAGTCTAACAGCCCCACTGATAGTTACTTGTTTGTTCGTGCCGATTACAAACTCATAAAAATTTCTACAGGCGACATTCAGTTTATTGAAGGGTTAGATGACTACGTAAAAATTCATGTTAAAGAACAGCGCCCTATCATTGCGCGCATGACCATGAAAAATATTTTGAACAAACTATCCCCTTCAGAGTTTATACGGGTGCACCGATCGTACATAGTTCCTTTTAAACGAATTGCCAATGTGCGCAACAAACTAATTGCATTAGATACCAACGAAGTACCGATTGGCGCTTCGTACGAAGAAGAGTTTTTTAAACGATTCCGGAATTAATCACTTGCCTGCACATTCGGCTTGTTAACCGTTTTTAAACCCGCATCCAAAATCTTTAGATCACTGGCACGTTAAAGCTACAACAACCCGATAGGTTAGGGTTTGTGTTTTTGTTGCAGAGGCCCGGTGCACGTGGATTTGTTTTGTGAATAGGGGAATAAAATGTACCGGGCCGGCAACTTACTTCTCGCTGGGATTCTTCCTACCTGCCAAAAGGCGGGGTATAATTTCATTCAACCTACTGGTACGCGTTTCCTCCCTCTTTGCCGATGCGATCCAAACCGCATATTCTTTCCGGTTGGTATAAGAAAGCATATCAAAAAAAGCGTGGGCTTTTTTGTTTTTAGATAGGGTGCGCTGTAAATCTTCCGGCAACTCCACCACCCGCTCATCTAAATCTTTCTCTAGTGTAATCTGTACGGTATCACCTACTTTCTTGCCTATGGCCTGGCGTACATCTTTACGGGCAATAAGAATGTGGCAACCCGTACCCATGTTGGAAATTACGCCCCGGTACGGGTGGCCATCAAAGGTTGCCTTCACTTTCACCATTCCCTTCGAACCAAACTCTTTTTCCACATCGAATGGAATTGAGATGTACGCAACATCTTGCTTACGCTCGGGGTTTTCCAGTATGGCTTTGAATTTTTTCAACTTCAGGCGCTCAACTTGTCGAGCACATCCATTACTTCTTTTACATGCTTGCGGCTGGTTTCTAACTGCGCCTTTTCATCGCTGTTCAAATCCAGCTCTATAACGCGCTCCACACCGGCTTTACCCAAAATTACCGGCACACCCAGGTAGCAATCTTTTATACCATACTCGCCATCTAACCGAATGCATACCGGCAACACGCGTTTCTGATCGCGCACAATAGCCTCCACCATTTGGGCCGCAGCCGAACCCGGTGCATACCAGGCCGAAGTACCCATTAACTTCACTAACTCCCCGCCACCCACTTTGGTGCGTTCTATTATTGCATTCAGTTTGTCTTTGCTTATTAACTCCGTTACCGGAATACCCCCAACGGTTGTATAGCGCGGCAGGGGCACCATGGTGTCGCCATGCCCACCTAATAACATGGCTTGAATATCTTTAGGCGAAACATTCAATGCCTCGGCAAGAAATGCGCGGTAGCGCGCGGTATCCAAAATTCCGGCCATACCCATTACCCGGGTGCGGGGTAATTTAGAAGTAAGGTGCGCCTGGTACGTCATTACATCCAGCGGGTTGGATACCACTACAATAATGGCCTCGGGCGAATGCTTAATTACGTTTTCAGTAACAGACTTTACGATTCCTGCATTAGTCGTAATCAGGTCATCGCGGGTCATGCCGGGCTTGCGCGGCAAACCGGAAGTAATTACAACAACCTCCGACCCGGCTGTTTTTGAATAGTCGTTGGTCGAACCAATGGTGCGGGTGTCATATAAATCAATGGGGGCCTTTTGCCAGATATCAAGCGCTTTGCCCTCAGCAAAACCTTCCCGGATGTCAACTAATACAATTTCATTTGCAATTTCCTTGTAGGCCAGCACATCGGCACAAGTGGCGCCTACGTTGCCGGCACCCACCACGGTTATTTTCATAGTACGAGTAATTTAGGTCGTTAAAATCGGGGCGCAATTTAAAACACGAGGCTGCAAATCAAAAGGCAAACTACATTTGTGTTACCCGAAATAATACTGCCTGCCGGCTGCTTTTTGTCAGCTTAACGCGATTGTCGATTCGCAGGCCTGCAATCCAGACAATTTCGCCTGCACTTTCCAAAACAGTAACCCGGCCCTTCTTATTAACCGGCACCTTTTCATCAACCAAAAAGTCGCTTACCTTCTTTCTTTTATCCATTCCCAAGGGATAGAAATAATCGCCCGGCTGCCAAACCCGCCATACCAGGGTTGGCGCTAACTTTTCGGCATCCAATACGGCTACCTCGGGGTTGGTAATAACCTCCACGGCAACAGGAAGCACCAACTCCAGGGTTTGGGTTCCCATTACGTAGCTGCCTGGCTCTAAAGAAACCACAACCTCCGGGGGCGTTTCTACCCGCCTGGTAATCAAAAGCTCACCCCTATCAATTGCGAGCACGTGTGTTTTGCTAAAAAATTGTTTACCGGGTTGGCCTGTGGCTGCAGCCAGTATGGCTTGCGTTTGCTGCCACCCAAACCCGTAGGCTTGAAGCGTACGCCACAAGTAGGGTATAATGTGTGGGTTGCTTAGAGAAGCCACGGATAGAATTAAATCATCGCCTCTTTGGTGCACATGTGCCGTTTGCCATTGGTGCAGGTTATGCTGAAGCAACTTTAAATCGGCTTGCAGATGAATGGTAGTTTCAGCAAATGAATTTTCTAACGTGGGGGTTACCTTTTTTAGTTGGGGAATAACCCGGTGCCGGATAAAGTTACGCAGGTAGGCATCGGTTTGGTTGCTGCCATCTTCGCGCCAGGCAATCTGTTTTTCGGCTGCGTAAACTTCAATTTGTTGGCGCGTAAGCCGCAGCAAGGGCCTAATGCGGTTACCCGACCGTGGTGCAATACCCGCAAGGCCTTCCAGGCCGGTGCCCCGGGAAAGATTAATCAATGCAGTTTCTAACGAATCGTTTAGGTGGTGGCCGGTGGCGATAAAGTCGTACCCATGTTGCGCTGTCAATTCATTAAACCATTGGTACCGTAATTCGCGAGCAGCCATTTGAATAGAAATTCCATGTTGTTGCGCGTACAGTTTAGTTTCTACCTGAGTAGTATAAACCAGAACCCTATGCTGGGCGCCCCACTGTTCAACAAATAGCTGATCAGCATCAGCCTCTGCACCACGCAATCCAAAATTTACATGGGCAATACCAATTGAAAACTTCAACTCCAACAAGATGGTTGCCATTACCATAGAATCGAGCCCACCACTTACAGCCACTAATACCTTGTGATGCGGCTGCACGCCCAGGTCGTTCAAATAGGTAGCTACCAGATTGTTCACAGCTCAAAGATATGATAACCATTTGCCGGATTGAACGCTCAGGCCGTGGCAGGCACTAATTTTGTTGCGTGTGGCGAACTTACTTTTATCTAATTTTGAACCCGATGATGCGGTTTGCCTTCCTTTTGCTTTTAATGACCACTACAGGTGCGGCCCTGGCCCAGCGGCAGGTAAAACTAAAAAAAGCCGATAACCTGTACGGTGCTGTAAAAGACGGTGAGCGGTTTGACCGCGTAATTGGTAACGTAATTTTTGTTCAGCAAAAGACAACCATCTACTGCGACTCGGCTCATTTCTTCAAAAAGAGAAATTTTGTTGAGGCTTTTGGTAAAATTCATATTACCGAGGGCGACTCGGTGGATGTAGTGGCGCGTAGCCTTACGTATGATGGCGACAAACGTATTGCCTACCTGCGTAGAAATGTGGTATTCAAAAAGCTGGGGGTGGCCACTCTTTACACCGACTTTCTGGATTACGACCGGCCACGCAACCAGGCCCGGTACTTCAATGGTGGCCGCCTGGTAGATTCCACCAACGTGCTAACCAGTAAAAAAGGGTACTATGATATCCGCACCAACATGGCCTCTTTTAAGAGAGAGGTGGTAGGAAAAAATCCTGACTACACCATGGAATCGGATACGTTGCAGTATAACTCTTCAACCAAGGTTATCTACTTCCGCGATCATACGGTAGTAACCAATAAAGACGGCAGCACTGCCATTTATAAAAGTGGGTTTTACAATACGAACCTGAAAGCCTCGGACCTTACCACCGGCCAGATGGAAACCACAGAGTATAAGATAAAAGGGAACGAATACCAGATTGATGAAATCCGGAAACTATACCGCGCCAGGGGCCGCGTGGTAATGACATCTAAAGAAGAGAACCTATTGATTTTTGGCGATGACAGTTTCTACGATAAACAAAAGGGAATTTCGAAAGTATATGGTAATGCGTTTGTAGCCAAAATTGACGACAACCTCGATACATTGTTCATCTCAGCCGACACCCTGGTTTCAATTGAAAACAAAGATCCCAAAAAGAAACGCCTGCTGGCCTACCATCGGGTAAAAATTTACCGCCACGATATGCAAGGCGTGGCCGACTCGCTTGCCTACATTGCCAAAGACTCTACGTTGCACATGTACCGCAACCCGGTACTCTGGAATATGGGAAATCAGATGACAGCCGACTCGGTTTATATGCTGCTTACCAATAAAAAAATCGACCGCCTCTACATGATTGCCAACGCCTTTGTTGCTTCGCAGGATTCGCTTAAGAACTACAACCAGATTAAGGGGCGTAAAATGGTGGCCTACTTTGCCAACAGCCAGATCCGGTATGTTACGGTAGATGGCAACGGAGAGAGCATCTACCACGCCTTGCAGGAAAAAGAAATTGAAACCGACAAAGGGAAATTTCTGATTACCTACACAACGGGTATGAACAAAATGATTTGCAGCAACATGCGCATCAACTTTAAAGATGGGAAGGTTAATAATGTTTCGGCCTACGTAAAACCTGATGCCACCTTTACCCCACCCCACGAAATAAAAGAAGCCGACCGAACCCTGAAAGGTTTTAACTGGAAGGGAGACTTACGGCCCCTGCGCAAAGACGTGGTAAAAAGGCCGGTCAACGAAAGCCAGTCTGAATAATTGCCACCGGCAAAAGATTTTTTTCTGCAATCGATAGGGAAACGCATCTTTTTGTAATAACTTTTCATTTGAATTAGTGTGCCTATTCAAATGAGACTGCTTGTTGCATTTTTAATGGTGTTAATTGGCCAGCAAGCCCTGGCCCGCCAATTTGAATTGCCCGAGCACCAGGAAAGTTATCAGGTGCCGGTAGGCGAAACCATTCGGATCCCAATAAAAATTACCAATCAGTCCGATAAGCCACAGTTTTATATTATTCGTAAAGCCCATGCCGAATTGGGCAGCTCGCAAAAAGGTTATTTCTGCCTGGACAAGAACTGCCTTGAGGCCGGGATTTCGGAATTTTCTAAACGCGTAGAGCCGGGCGAAACCATTACTCAATTGGTTTTTGTGCTTGAAAGCGGCCTGGTGCCGGGCGTCCAAACAGTTAAGTTTAATATTTACCCAAAAGGTTTGCCGGCCGAAAGTAAAGAACTTGCCATAGCCATTAATGTGCACGAACGAACCGAAAAGCCGGTATTGTTTCAGTCCAAAGACATAACCATACAAGATGTTTACCCCAACCCCGTGCAAGACCATGCCTACATCGATTACCGCATCCACAACGAGCATGTAAAGGCCCGGCTAACCATTCACAATATTTTAGGCAAGCCCATGCAGGATTTTGACCTCCCCGCAGCCGAGAATCGCCTCAAACTGCAAACAGAAGACTACACTTCGGGCATTTATTTTTACACGCTTTATGTAGATAATACCGGGGTGCTTACCCGTAAGCTGATTATCCGAAAATAAACCCCCTTTTTCCGCGTTTACCCACTACCCTGCTACAATTGCTAAATCGGGTTGGTATAGTATATTTGCAGGCTTAAAATGGCACAACGCCAATCTTTTTAGTGAATTTGAACTCCTTCCACAAAATGACAAAAAAAGGCACGCTATTGATCGCGGTTATTCTGCTTTTAGCCGGTTGCAGCAAATTCAGACGGATAGAGAAAAGCGAAGATTGGCGCATTAAATACGAGGCTGGCCTTAACTATTTTGCCCGTAAGGATTACTACCGGGCATCGATACTTTTTGAACAGATTTTACCCATTGTAAGAGGGTTGCCCGAAGGCGAAAAAGTAGAGTTTAACTTAGCCTATTGTCAATACTACGAAAAGCTGTACCTGTTGGCGAGCGATCAGTTTAAAACATTTTACGAAACCTACGGGCGAAGCAGCCTGGCCGAAGAAGCCCAATTTATGTACGCCTATTGTTTGTACGCCTCTTCGCCCGATACCAGCAAAGACCAAAAGAGCAGCATTGATGCGATGAATGCCATGCAGGTTTTTTTAAACCGCTACCCAGGCAGCCAGTTTATGAACCGGGCCATTGACGTTATTACCACCAGCCAGCAGAAATTAGAGAAGAAAGGGTTTGATAACGCTCGCCACTACCTAAAACTAAAAATGTACGGAGCTGCCGTTATTTCATTCGATAACTTCAAAAAGAATTTCCCCGACTCTAAATACCTGGAAGAGGCTGCATACTTAAAAGTTATTGCCGAATACGAATTGGCTAACGTAAGTATTCCGTCTAAACAATTGGAGCGGTACTCCTCGGCACTTGAATTTTATAAAGAACTGGTAGATAATTTCCCGAACAGTTTATTCCTGAAAGAAGCTGAACGGTATTACGTAGAAAGTCAACAAAAAGTAAATAAATTAAAGAACACTAAAATCTAATAACATGGCTATTCAATCATCCATTGTAACCCGCGATGTAGATAAAATTTCGGCTCCTACCGGAAATCTATATGAGTCTGTAGTGGTTATTTCCAAGCGTGCACGCCAGATTGCCGTTAACCTGAAAGAAGAATTAAATAATAAGTTAGCTGAGTTTGCCACCACGGTGGACAACCTGGAAGAAGTTTTTGAAAACCGCGAGCAGATTGAAATCTCGCGCTACTACGAGCGGATGCCCAAACCAACCTCTACCGCCACCGAAGAATTTCTGGAAGGCAAGTTGAATTACCGCATGCGCGCAACAGAAAACGAAGCTGAGACTAAAACTGAATAAATGCTGGCCGGTAAGAAAATTCTGCTGGGTGTTTGTGGCAGCATAGCCGCTTACAAGGCAGCCTTACTGGTTAGATTATTGGTGAAACAAGGTGCCGAGGTTAGAGTGATTCTCACTCCCTCGGCACTTGAATTTATAACACCCCTTACCCTTGCTACGCTTTCCAAAAATCCGGTGCTAACACAATTCGTTAAAGACGAAACCGGTTTGTGGAACAACCATGTTGAGTTAGGTCTTTGGGCCGATGCGTTTGTTGTAGCACCCCTTTCGGCAAATACATTGGCTAAGATGGCCAACGGCCAATGCGATAATCTCTTGTTGGCTGCTTACCTGTCGGCCCGATGCCCGGTGTTGGTGGCGCCTGCTATGGATTTGGATATGTGGCAGCACGAAGCAACGCAGCAGAACGTAAAAAAAATTGAGAAGTGGGGAGCCACCCTGATAAGTCCTGAACACGGTGAGTTAGCCAGCGGCCTTATAGGTACCGGCCGAATGGCCGAGCCTGAACAAATTGTGACAGCGGTTACAAGGCTTTTTAAACCGGGGCCGTTAACCGGCAAGCATGCATTGGTAACGGCAGGCCCAACGTACGAAGCGCTGGACCCCGTAAGGTTTATTGGTAACCATAGCACCGGCAAAATGGGCTATGCGATAGCCGAATTGCTCGCGCGGCATGGTGCATCGGTTACGCTCGTATCAGGCCCCACTCATTTGCCCACACCCACCGGGGTAGCCATTGAACGCGTTACATCGGCAGAAGAAATGTTTCTGGCAAGTACACGGCATTTCTCCAAGGCAGACATTACTGTGTTTTCGGCAGCAGTGGCTGATTACAAACCCGCACAGGTGGCCAGGCAAAAAATCAAAAAAGGGAATTCCATCTCGTTTGAGTTGGTTAAAACCCACGACATAGCTGCGGAGCTCGGGAAACAGAAACGACCTAATCAGTTAACAGTGGGTTTTGCGCTGGAAACCGAAAACGAACTGGAACACGCGCAACTGAAACTGAAATCGAAAAATTTCGATCTGATCGTTTTAAATTCTTTGAATGATGCCGGTGCAGGCTTTGGCCACGATACCAACAAGATTACCGTTGTTGATAAAAATCTGAAGATTCAGGAATTTAATTTGAAGTCTAAAAAAGAAGTAGCATCCGATCTCGTTACTCTGATAATAGAATACCTCCATGCGTAGCCTGTTGCTTTTCGTCTTTGCCATAAGTTTGATGCCTGTACATGCACAAGAGCTTTATTTTAAAGTTACTGTAAATGCCGATCAGATTCAGACAACCGACCGGGCTGTATTTAAAGATATGGAGCGGGCCTTTGCTACTTTTTTAAATACCCGCAAGTGGAGCACTGATTCGTATAAGAGCTACGAAAAAATAAATTGTGCACTATTCATCAACATCAGTAAGATGCCTTCCATTGGAAATTTTGTTGCCAATGCCCAGATTACCGCTGCCCGCCCGGTGTACAACAGCAACTACGAAAGTGTATTGCTGAACTTTGCGGATCGCGAGTGGGAGTTTGAATACATTGAATCGTTGCCCCTGGAGTACAACGACAACAGCTACATTACCAACCTTACTTCTATGCTGGCATTTTATGCCTATACCGTGTTGGCTGCCGATTATGATTCGTTTAGCGAATTGGGAGGCAACGCGTTTGTGCAAAAAGCCTTGCTGGTAGTTAACAATGCACAGTCCTCGAACAAAGCCGGGTGGGCTGCGCTGGGGAATCCACGCAATCGGTATGCGCTGGTAGAAAATTTAAATAATCCGCAAATGGTGGAGATACGCAAAAACAGCTACCGCTACCACCGATTGGCATTGGATACCTTCGAAAAAAATCCCGATCAAAGCCGGGAGATTATTCTGGATGTTTTAAAAAATATAAAGAAAGTCTGGACGATTAATCCCAACGCTATTGCGGTAATCTCCTTTTTTGATGCCAAATCAGCCGAATTAGTGAACATCTTCTCTGAAGGTAATTTGAACGTGCGCAGAGAGGCTTACGATATCCTCACCACCTTAGACCCCAAGCGCAACATTTACCAAAAAATCATTCCGAATTAGTATTTTTTCCCGGGCCTGAGTTTTTAATTTTAGCGTTCGCATGCTCACCCATCTTACCATACGCAACTACGCCCTTATACAGCACCTGGAATTAACTCCGGCACAAGGCCTGAATATTATTACCGGAGAAACCGGAGCTGGAAAATCCATCTTATTAGGGGCTATCGGGCTGCTATTGGGCAACCGGGCCGACAGTAAAACGCTGTGGGACATCAATGAGAAATGTATTACCGAAGGCACGTTTGATGTTTCGGCTTATGGACTGGAGAAATTATTTGAGGCCGAGAATCTGGATTATGAAAAGTTTACCGTACTGCGCAGAGAAATAGCGCCCACGGGCAAGAGTCGTGCATTTATTAACGACACCCCGGTAACATTAGAGGTAATGCGCAAAATAGGCGACCGGTTGATGGACGTACACTCGCAACACGAAACGCTGGAACTGGGTACCAAACAATTTCAACTAAGACTTATTGATGCGTATGCGGGCAACGCCCAACTAAGAAAAGATTACTCCGCCATTTGGCATGCCTACCAACAAGCAGAGCGGGAGTACCTTCAACTCAGCACCGAAAGCGAGCAGTTAAAAAAAGAATCGGAGTTTATAAACTTTCAGGTAAAGGAACTGCGCAACACACGGCTGACCGAAGGTGAACTGGAAACGCTGGAGGGTGAACAAAAAATTTCTGAACACACCGAAGAAATAAAGTTGGTATTAAACGGAGTACTTCAGCAATTGGGCCAAACCGATTATTCCATAACAAATGCCTTATTAACGGTGCGCAATCAACTTCAACCGATTGCCTCGTACGCACCGGCCTACCAAGCCCTTTGGCAGCGTTTGGAAAGCGTGCGAATTGAATTAATAGATGTAGTAGCCGAAGTGGAGCAGGCCGAAGAAAAGGTGGAGTTTGATCCGCACCGGGCCGAAGTGGTAAAAGAACGCATAAGCGAAATTTACCAACTACTTCAAAAACACCGGGTAAAAACAGTAGGTGCATTGCTTGCCATACAACGCGAGTTGGAAACGCAAGCCAGCAAAGCCAATCAAGCTGATGAGTTAGTGGAAGCAGCGCGCCTTCGTTTAAAAGCAGCAGAACAAAAACTTCAGGCAAGTGCAACGGCCTTAAGCCAAACCCGGCTAAAAGTGTTTACTTCTTTAACCCGTCAACTCAGCAAGTTGTTAAAAGAGTTAGGCATACCCGATGCTACTTTATCTATTGCCCACGAGGTAGTGGCCGCCAGCAGCACAGGTATTGATAGCATTGAGATTTTGTTCAGTGCCAATAAAGGGAAAGCGCCTCAGCCGTTGGGCCAGGTGGCCTCGGGGGGAGAGTTTGCGCGGGTCATGTTCAGCATTAAAAATATTTTGGCAACACGCACAGCGCTACCCACGCTTGTATTGGATGAAATTGATACCGGGGTTTCGGGGGAGATTGCCATACAGATGGGAGCCCGCATGAAAGAGATGGCCCAGGCACATCAACTCATTTGCATCTCGCACCTGCCCCAAATTGCAGCCAAAGCAGATGCACATTTTTTTGTGTATAAAGAAACAAAAGGCTCGCGCACAGTAACAGGAATTCGGCAGCTTAGCGAAACTGAAAGAGTAACCGAAATAGCCAAAATGATTGGTGGCGCAACACCTTCGGCCCTGGCCATAGAAAATGCCCGCGAATTAATTGCCCGGTAAGCCCTACCGATACCCGGGTTTGAAAACTAAAGATTAATTTCTATTTTGGTGAAGCTTGAGAAAGCGGGTGCCGCTTTTTCTTTGGAATTACGTATTTATCAATAATTATTTCTGTTATGAACATTTTTGTGGCCCGTTTGAACTTTAAAACCCGATCGGAAGAACTTCAGGCAGCATTTACCAAATTTGGCCAGGTTACATCGGCAAAAGTTGTAAAAGACCGCGACACCGGTCGTTCTAAAGGATTTGGTTTTGTTGAAATGCCAAACGATGAAGAAGCCAAGCAAGCCATTGCAGCGCTCAACGAAACCGAGCTGGACGGCCGCACCATTGTAGTAAAACCTGCCAATCCAAAAACTTCGGGCGAAGGCCAGGGATAAACCTTGTAATTTCGCGGGCATCTCATAGCGGGCAATCCCGCTATTTTTGTTTCTTGCCAATTCTATCTTTTACTGAATGGACGAAAGTGCAAATCATCCGCGCATAAAACAGGTTGGCTTTGTTGCCGGCCCCGTTGCCTTCCTGCTTATCAAATGGCTTGTTCCCGCTGGGTTTATTTCGGCCGGTGCTCCGCTTGTTTTAGCTATTGCTACGTGGATGATTATTTGGTGGATTACAGAAGCAGCCCCGGTGCCGGTAACGGCCCTGCTTCCACTCATCAGCTTTCCGTTGCTGGGCATTATGAAAATGAGCGAAGCAGCCGCACCGTATGCCAACCCCATCATCTTTCTATTTATGGGTGGCTTTATGATTGCGCTCGCCTTGGAAAAACATCGCCTGCACGAGCGCATTGCCCTTAACCTGGTACGCATAACGGGCACGTCTGGTAACGGCATCATACTCGGCTTTACACTTGCCACCGGGTTCATCAGCATGTGGATAAGCAACACAGCCACCGCCATGATGATGCTGCCCATTGCTATTTCTGTAATAAATCTCTTGCGAAGAAGCACCGCTGTAACAGACGTGGCCGAACGAAATTTCGGAATCGGACTTATGTTGGTAATTGCTTATGCCGCTAATATTGGTGGTATTGCAACTGTAATTGGCACCCCGCCCAATGTGGTGTTTGTTGGAATCTTAGATCAGATCAGTCATGAAAAAATTCCATTCGGAAAATGGATGCTGATTGGTTTGCCTTTAAGTATTGCCGTAATGGGGCTCGGCTACCTGGTAATTACACGCATTATCTTTCCTAACCGGTTGCCACAAATTGCCGGAGCCGAGGCGCTAATTAAAAACCGATTGGCCGACCTCGGGCCTATGCGCACCGAAGAAAAACTGGTGTTAACAATTTTTACACTTACCTCTTGCCTGTGGATATTTCAACAACCACTTAATTTATTATTGAAGCAAGAATTTTTGAACGATACCAACATTGGAATGGCTGGAGGTGTGCTTATGTTTCTGGTGCCCGCACACTTCAGAGAGTTTAAATTTTTGCTTACGTGGAAGGACACCGAAAGATTATCGTGGGGTATTTTAATACTTTTTGGTGGCGGACTTTGCCTGGCCCAAGGTCTTTCCAATACCGGCATCATTCAGGCTGTGGGTACTTTCATTGCACAACAAAGCCAGTCGGTTAACTGGCTTTTATTGGGTTTAATATTGGCTTCGGTATTTATTACTGAACTGATGAGCAACGTAGCCCTGGTTCAGATTTTTATTCCGGTGGTATTTGGTATTGCCAACAACCTGGGCGTAGATCCGATTTTATTTGGGATGCCCGTTGCATTTGGAGCCAGCATGGCTTTTATGTTTCCGGTTGCCACACCACCCAACGCCATCGTATTTTCCAGTGGCCACATGAAAGTAAAAGACATGATGCGTGCCGGTATAGTTATGAACCTGCTTGCCGTAGCATTAATCTTTGCAGCTGCAAAAATTCTAATCCCCTGGGTACTCTAATCCCGGGTTCGGTTTTTTCTTTCCTCTACCAGGTAGGCTAATCCAAGACCCGCTCCACCAAACAGAAATAGCATAGAGAAGTACGCCACCTCGCGCATCCGAAATACTTCATCTAACCAATAACCCATCAAAAATCCTAACCCGGCACCCATAAGTAAAAGCGAAGCCCGCAAAGCTCCTGAAGTACTGCGTGTTTTCTTGAATAAGTCGGGGCTTAGCCCTTTCTCAATAATGGCCATGCGCTCCAGGTTTTCGAATTTGCGCATGTAGGCTAATAAGACAAACGCGCCTAACGTAATAATTATGGGCAACAGAATACCCAACACCGGAATAATAATTTCGTCTTCCATAAAATTTCTTGGTTGTTTTTGCCGCTTTGACGCCCAACCGTTACAAGCGGTTACAATATATTTAGCTGTAACTTCGGGTATTCAATAAGCGTCAAACCGGGCGTGATCACACAAGAAGAAGAAAACCACTTGCTAAACCGGATTTTGGCAGGCGAAAGCGCTGCGTATGCCCGCCTGGTTCGGGAATACAAAAACCTGGCTTTTACCATTGCCCTAAAGATTGTGAACAACAAGCCGGAAGCGGAAGAGGTTGCGCAAGATGCATTTATTAAGGCCTTTCAGAATTTAAAAAAATTTAACCGCGAGGCCCGCTTTAAAACCTGGCTGTACCGGATTGTATTCAATACGGCCATTAGTTATAAACGGAAAAGCAAAGCTGCGTTTTACTCTATCGAGCACGCACAGATTCCGGTTTCAGAACAAGGAGGCAGAGACCTGCAAAAGGCAGATCAGGTTAAGTTTTTACATGAAGCCATGCAAACCCTTGCCGAGGCCGACCGGCTTGCGCTACAACTCTTTTACCTGAATGAGTTTTCGTTGGAAGAGGTGGCCACCATGATGAGTCAGCCGGCCAACACGGTAAAGGTGCGCGTGCACAGGGCCCGCCTGCGCCTGGCCGATGAATTAAAAAGAATTTTAAACAAAGAAGCCTTAACTTTATAACATTATGAATGCTTCCGACAACGATGAGATACTGTTGCGCTACCTGGATGGCGAACTGAGCGAACCCGCAGCCATTGAATTGCAAGCCACGCTTGAAAAAGATAGCCGGTTACAGCAACGCCTGAACGAACTGAGGGAAGTACATGCCTTGTTGATCGCTGCTACTAAGGTGCAGACTCCTTCTTTGAAATTTGAAGAAAGCGTAATGAACAATCTTCAACTCCCCGGGCAACGGGTTACTCGCAGCCGGGCCTGGCTATTGTTGGCTGGTTCGTTGGTTGCCTCCATTACCATGCTTTTGCTATTGTCGGTGGGCGCCTTTAACAACTCCACTACCATTTTAATTGATGCACCTGTCTCCAACACCCTCATCACCCTGCCCGAATTAAGTTTTAACCTAAACATGCGGATGATTGTTAACCTGATTGTGTTCGTTAACCTGATCTTGCTCTTCTTTTTGCTGGATCGCACAATTCTTAAACCCTACTTTAACCAACGCAGATCCTACCATCTATAAAAAAAGCCGCATCGGATAAACCGACACGGCTCTTATAGCGGTGCAATGCGCTTACTTATACGAGCGTAATGTTCCAAAATAATAGTGCAAACCAAGCTGCACTCCTACCAAAAAATTAGCCCGGCCACCAAAGATGTCCGAGGTGTTGCCATTTTTTATGGCATTAATAACATCGCCATTGCGCATATCGGTTAGGCTGTAGTTGGCCCGGATTTGTGTGGACAGGTAAATATGTTTCGACAAATCAATATCCACACCAAAAGCTGCCGCCAGTTGAAACTCGGCATTTTTAAAATCGTTGGCTTGCTTGGTTAACAAGTCTTTTTTGGGCACATCCGAAATGGTGTACGTACCGCTGCCGGTTGCTTCTGCGTTGGGGAAATCGGTGCGAATGTCATCGATGGTTAACCCTTCGGGAATTTTATACTCACCGGCATTGGCCTGCAGGCTCTCAGTGGCTTTGGTGAGAATTGACATTTGAGGGCCGAGGTTAAAGTTGGTTCGGGCCCGGCCATTACCACCACCCATAAACTTAAACATCAACGGCAGATTGATGTACTGCAAATCGATTTTACGCTGACCGGCTATTTGATCGGCCACATTTACCAATTCGTAAATCTGGCCCTGGTTAGAGAGAATAGACTCTAACTGCAAGCCAAATTTTCTACCAATATCAACACCAAAATTAAAGCCGATGGGTGCGATCTGATACGTATAGGTAGAATTGTAGCGTGGATCTTCGCTCAGGCCTTTGTCGAGTACAAAAGTGGCATTGTAGGCTGTGGTTGCACCAATGTGCACTTGTCCAAAGGCTGAATGCATTAGCAGAAAAGCGAAACAGGTAATCCAATAGTTTTTTGGTTTCATGCGGGAAATTGTTTTTTGTTTGAGAACTTATAGGTTGTTTTGCAGGCGTTAATTTCAGTTTTTCTACACTTTGTAACCCAATCCAAACCAACAATTTAAATGAAAAAGGTACATCTGCTTGCGCTCCTTGTTTATATTCTGGCCGCCTGTGCCCCATCCAAAACCGATACACCGCTGGAATCTGCTGGCGACAATACGCTATCGGCAACTGAGATAGCCGAAGGTTGGAAATTATTATTTGATGGTAAAAGTTTAAACGGTTGGACCCTCTTTAAGAACCGCGCTAATAATACGTGGGAGGTAGCTGAGAATACGTTGCATTGCAAAGCCCTTAACGAAACTACAGGCGATGGCAACGAGCGGGCCGACCTTCGTACTACCGAAGCGTTTGCCAACTTCGAATTGGTTTTTGATTGGAAAGTAGCAGCCGAAGCCAACAGTGGCGTTATGTACCGCGTTACCGAAGAGTTTGAACAACCTTATTACTCTGGCCCGGAGTATCAACTGATTGATGATGTAGGTTACCCCGGCCAACTTACGGAGTTGCAAAAAACCGGAAGCAATTACGATATGCATGCAGCCCCTGCAACCAAGCCGGTAAAACCGGCCGGCAGCTGGAACACTTCTAAAATTATCGTGAATGGAAATCATGTTGAACATTGGCTGAATGGTGACAAAGTAGTTGACTACGAACTGCAGTCGGAAGACTGGATTGCAAAGCGCGAGGCCAGCAAATGGAAAGATGCAGCCGGCTACGGCCAGGCCTCGGCCGGCTATATCGATTTGCAAGATCACGGCAACGAAGTATGGTTTAAGAATATTAAGATTAAAACACTTTAAGAACTTCAATCGAACTTTACCTGGTGGCAGCTTAATTCTATGTGTGGCATAACAGGCATGTTCGCCTTTAACCTGGCGGGTAGGTTTCACATGATTAACATTGTGAGGGCCACCGAAGCGCTTGAAACACGAGGCCCCGATTTTCAAAATGTGTATTCGGACGACCACGTGGCCCTGGGCCATCGCAGACTCTCTATTATTGATACCAGCAGTGCGGCAAACCAGCCCATGTGGGATGCCTCCAACCGCTTTTGCATTGTATTCAATGGAGAAATTTTTAACTACCGTGAATTAAAATCTGAGCTCACCGCAAAAGGGGCTGCCTTTACAACGGCATCCGATACCGAGGTGCTGCTTAATCTGTACATCGCAGAACGAGAAAAATGTCTCGCTCGCCTTAATGGTTTTTTTGCTTTTTGTATCTACGATAAAAAAGAGCAAACTCTTTTTGTGGCCCGCGACCGCTACGGAATAAAACCTTTGGTCTATCTGTTCGATGAAGATAAATTTTTGTTTGCCTCGGAAATCAAATCGTTAGTGCAGTACGGGATTGACAAAGAACTGGATTACACCGCACTTCACACCTACCTCCACCTGAATTACATACCGGCACCGCATACAATTTTCAAGAACATCCAAAAACTAGAACCCGGCACCTATCTTCGCATTCGCGCAAAAAAACTGGAACAGCAGCGTTACTATACCCTTGGAGCTCAAACTGAACCTGCACCGCTCGATTATGCGCAGGCACAAGCCCGGCTTTATGAATTGCTGAATGATGCCGTGCAACGCAGGCTGGTGGCCGATGTACCGGTAGGTGCATTTTTAAGTGGCGGTGTGGACTCTTCTGTTATTACCGCTTTGGCTGTAAAACACAAACCCGATCTGCATACATTTTCGATTGGCTTTCGCGATAATAAATTTTTTGACGAAACACCCTACGCCAACGCGGTAGCTCGGCATTTGAAAACCAACCATACCGTTTTTTCGCTTACGCAACAGGATTTACTGGCCCATGTGCAGCAGGTGTTAAACTATCTTGATGAGCCCTTTGCAGATTCATCGGCATTGAATGTGTTTATCTTAAGTAAAGAAACCCGTCAACATGCCACAGTGGCCCTTTCGGGCGATGGCGCAGACGAACTTTTTGCAGGTTACACCAAGCACGCAGCATATTACCGCACACTTAACAAAACCTGGAAAGAAAATTTAATTGAACATCTTGCACCGGTGTGGAGCCGGTTACCACAGTCGCGCAGTGGAAAAACCGCAAACCTGGTGCGGCAGCTTAGCCGGTTTGCTGAAGGAATGAAACTGAACACTGCCCAACGCTATTGGCGATGGGCCGGCTTTACCAAGAACCACGAAGTTACGGCCTTGTTAAGCGATAAAGTGAATCAACAAATTAATCGTGCAGAAATTGAGTTGCTGCAACAAAACCTGCTTCAACACATTACCCACGGCACCGTGCGGGAGATCTTACTTACCGACATGACGGTAGTATTGCCGGGAGACATGCTCACCAAAGTAGATTGGATGAGCATGGCCAACAGCCTTGAGGTGCGGGTTCCGTTCTTAGATTACCGCGTAGTAGATTTTATTTTTTCGTTACCGGATTCGTATAAAATCAACCGCTCGATGCGCAAGCGGATTTTACAAGACACCTTTAGAAAGGAACTTCCTGCGCAAGTCTACAATCGTCCTAAAAAAGGGTTTGAAGTACCCATGCTAAGTTGGTTGAAGCAGGAACTTAAACCAATACTGGACGATTTGCTGGCACCGGAGCGCATTTTAGCACAAGGCATTTTTAACCTCACGGAAATTAACAACCTAAAAGCGCAGCTTTATTCGGGCAATCCGAAAGATGTACATGCACGTTTGTGGGGACTGCTCGTATTTCAGGCCTGGCACAAAAACTATTTCAACGTGTAGTTAACCGTAAATAGCGTTAAGTAAACTGGCAATGCGAACACCGGCCTGCAGCATACGCTGTTTTGCAATTGGAAAGTATTTGTAAGAATAAGCGTAGCTTAAGTTTCCATTGCCGATATCGTAAACCTGGGTTCGGTAGGTAGTCGATTCCTCAGCCCACTCGCGCACGGAACCAGTTGTCCATTTTTTTTGAGTTGCCGCATCGGGTTTACCCAATGCATCTGCCAGCTCGGTGTAGCTTAGGCGTGTATCGTTAATCATTTCACTATCCCAAACACTGTGCAGGTTAGTGTCTGCACGAAACCATTTTACTTTTATATCATTGCCGCCACGATCTCCCGGCCGCCCCACGTGCAGGGGTTGATGCATATCGCCAACCATGTGCACAAGCATTTTAACATACTCTTGCTCTTTCTTTCGATCCAACTTCCCGCTTTTTAACCCGCTCACAATCTTCTCAAGCATCAACACTACTTTACCATCCGGATTGCTGGCCACATCGGCATACTTGCCCCCATCCGGAATGGTTGTCCAATGCCAATCGGTAGCATAATTGTACGTAGAGTCCGATCGGATTTCATCCATCCACGTGCTAACCATCGCCAACGATTCGCCATCAAGCAACTGCGCTAGTTTTTGTTTGGCAACTTTGGTAAGATGCCGTTCGGCTATCAACCCCGTAGCACGGTGGCCGGTTACACCCCAGCTAAACGATTTAACCCCCACTCCAATCAATACAACAATCAGCACTACTTTTTTCATACGCTCATAATTTTTGCCTGCAATATTATCGGTTTGTTCCGATTTTAAATTTCCTGAAGATGATAATAAGTTTAAATTTGATTTAGGTGGCATGTAAATGAATTACCTCCACATGATCAAACGGACGAAATCGTGGCTACGGGCTTTTTTCGGAGTTTCAACATACGAGGCTACTGGTTTATTGATTCTTCTGCCCTTGCTGTGTGGTAGTCTGCTGGTGGTACCTGCCTATCATGCCTGGAGGAGTAAAGGCACAAATCAATTTGTTACCGAACAAAAAACACTGGATAGCCTGCTGGCCCATTGGCCTGCAGTCATTGACAGCACCGCGCCACCAAAACTACCTGCCCGCTTTCCTTTCAACCCAAATACCATCACGCTCAACGAAATGGACAGCCTGGGTATTCCTGTTGCCGTTGCAAGGCGCATTGAAGCCTATAGAGCCAACAACGGAAAGTTTGCGATAAAATCCGATTTCAAAAAAATTTATGGGTTGGATAGCAGCTTATATAAAAGTTTATACGATTTCATTTTACTGCCCGATGCGCGGGTTAGTTCTTATTCGCAACTGCAACCTGCAACCAACTTCAAAACGGTTGAACCCGCAGATATTAACACGGCCGACACCACACAACTAAAAAAAATCTACGGCATTGGTAGCAAACTAAGCGCCCGTATTGTAAACTATCGAAGCAGATTGGGCGGCTTTGTTTCTATGACTCAACTCAATGAAGTGTATGGATTAAATCCCGAACTGGTTAACCGAATTGCTGAAAAGTTTACGGTAAAGCCTGCTTTTGAACCTTTAAAAATTAATCTCAACTGTGCCTCGGAACAAGAACTGCGACAACACCCGTATATTTCGGGCTCTTTGGCGAAAGCCATTGCAACCTATCGCTTTCAGCACGGTGATTTTGAGCACCCCGAAGGACTTTTGAAAATAGTAGTGGCCGATAGTTCGTTTTATAAAAAAATCATACCTTATCTTTCATTAAATCCATAACGTGGCACTGGGCAATACTCAAAAGTTACTCACAACCTTCTTAAGGCGACTCACTAATTTATCTGGTAATAACCGGTCGTTGTTTTTGGCACGGCTAACGGCCGATCAGTTTATAGATGTACAAGAGTTAAGTCAACTCAATGGTGAAGGTGCTTTTACGATCATTGAATCACTCATTAAAGAAAGACCGCACACTATTTGCCCGCTGCTGGACACCCGCATGGAGGCTGCTAACGAAGCGAGTAAAAAGCTAAAGAAGTTACAGCGAATTGACTCACTTATCTTTGAAGAACGTGGCTCAAGGGATTTGCACGTAGGCTGGCCCATTGTACAAGGCAAGTTTAAAGATGGAACGCTGGTGCGATGCCCCCTGTTGTTTTTTCCGGTAACTCTGAGTGTTCACAAAAATCAGTGGCACCTGGAACCGCGCGAAGATGCCGGCATTGGTTTTAATAAATCGTTTCTACTGGCGTATGCACATTACAACCAGGTAAAACCAAGCGAAGCCTTACTGGACGAAACCTTTGAAGAAGTAGATCGCGACAGCACCGCATTCCGCACAGCCGTGTATCAACTGCTTCAAAAAAATAATCTTGAAATTCATTTTAATCCAGACAATTACCGCGATGAACTGACTCCCTTTGTAAGTTTGAAACGCGAAGCTTTTGCGGAGGGCTTAAAGAATGGTGAGCTTAAACTTTTTCCAAAGGCGGTACTGGGTATTTTCCCACAAGCCGGGTCGTTTCTTGTGCCCGACTACCTGCACCTGCTTGAACAAGAAACCGTGCCCGATCTGGAAACACTTTTCGAAGTGCGATCGGCAAAGCAATCAACAACCAATTTTATTAATCAGGTAAAGGAAGAAAAAACGCACTTTATTTTTTCGGCCGACATCTGGCAAGAGAATGCATTAAAAGCTGCTAAGCTCGGTAACTCACTTGTAATACAAGGGCCACCCGGCACTGGTAAATCGCAATTGATTTGCAACTTAGTAGCCGATGCCTTAGCCACCGGAAAGCGCGTGCTGGTAGTTTGCCAAAAACGGGCGGCATTAGATGTAGTGTACCAACGGCTGCAAAGTAAACAGCTAACCGATTTTGCAGCTTTGATTCATGATTTTAAAAACGATCGGAAAGAAATCTATGAGAAGATTGCCCGGCAGATAAACCGGGTGGATGATTACAAATCCAGAAACGGCAGTGTTGATGCCATTAACCTGGAACGGAAATTTCAGCAGATCAGTCATCGGATAGATCAGATAACAGACGAACTGGAAACTTTCAGGCAGGCCTTATTTGATACTACCGTTTGTGGCACTGCTATAAAAGAACTCTATCTGCAATCGAACCCGGCCCAAGATGCCATTAACCTGAAGCAGGAGTTTTCCACCTTTCGGTTTGATAACCTTAACCCGTTTTTACGCAAGTTAACCACGTATGTACACTATGCACAAAACCTGCAACGCGAGGGCTACCCCTGGAAAGACCGCAAGTCTTTTAAAAATCTGCAGGCAAGTGATGAGGCTACGCTTAGAAAAACCATTCAGGAAGTGAGCACACGTTTTCAGCAACTCAATGAAAACCTGGTAACTCAATTGGCCATTCGGTTAGATTGGGAACAATACGAAGCCTTTAGCGAGAAACAACAACAAGTACAGGAAATCAAAACTTTGTTGCAACACGATGCCACCTACCTGTACTTTCAAAGCATGATGCTGGAAGAAGATCAGGAAACCAGTTCGTTGTGGCTATCGAATGTAGAAAAAAACCTGATGAGCTGTTTTGAAAACGATGGCCCCGAAGTTTCAACGTCATCGGCCCAGTTGGGCAACTTGCAAAAAGCCTTGCACCGAAGCATGAGAGCACGCAAAGGACTAATCGGATTAATCCGTTGGGAATTATTCTCGAAAGACAAATTTCTGATTAAGCGTGTATTGGTGCAGAATTCGTTGGAGAGCAACAAAGAAGGTTTTTTAAAACTGGAGCGCAAACTGGATAACCGGCTAAACCTGGAACACACCCTTTCTAAATTAAAAGCAAAGGTTTGGCTAAAGCAAGTGCCCGAAGTATTACATCAACTAGATTTTAAAAAATGGTTTGCCGATCAGCACTTTGCATTGCAAGCAAAATTGCTCTTCGCACAAATACGCGGGTTAAAAAACATAATCGATCCGCAAGCCTTTACACTTACCGAGTTTTCGACCCGGCTTGGGACCCTGTTTGAATTACTGGGCCCTGTTCCGGAACTTAAACACCGCTGGAGCGAATATCTTACAACCACGCAGATTAATTTAATAACTACGCAACCGTGGTTTGTACAACAATTAACAGAAACATTAAAGGCCGACTTCGATTCGCTTTGTGAATTTGACCGGTTGGCAGAATCGCTAAGCGCTACGGAAAGAGATGTGGTGAATAAATTATTCGACCTGCACCCGGCCTGGGACGAGTACCAAATGAAGTCTCTATTTTTAAATAGCCTTGCCCTGGCCTGGATAGATCATTTGGAAGCGCGTAGCCCGGAGTTGCGCATGGTGTCGTCTGGAAAAATTACGCTACTCGAAAACGAATTGCGCGAACTGATAACAGAGAAACAACATCTGTGCGAGGAGATGGTATTGTTGCGGGTAAGAGAAAAGGTAATTGATAACCTGAAAGTGAACCGCCTGGATAACCGGGTAAGCTATCGCGACTTGTTGCACCAGGTAACTAAGAAAAAGCGCATTTGGCCGGTGCGCAAATTGGCAGCCACCTTCGAAGAAGAAATTTTTAAAATAATGCCGTGCTGGCTGGCCTCGCCCGAATCGGTATCGGCCATTTTTCCAATGCACGAAATTTTTGACCTCGTAATTTTTGACGAAGCCTCGCAATGCTTTGCCGAGCGGGGTATTCCGGCTCTGTACCGCGGCAAACAACTATTGGTAGCGGGCGACTCCAAACAATTACGCCCGGGCGACTTTTACCAATCGCGCTGGGCAGAAGACGAGGATGGTTTTCCGGAAACAGAAATTGATTCGTTGCTCGATTTATGTAACCGCTACCTTACCGCACTTTCGTTGAAAGGACATTATAGAAGCAAAACCCTTCCGTTAATCGAGTTTTCGAACCGGCATTTTTACGAAGGGAGTTTACAACTACTGCCACACCGGCAGGCCATGCTTGCAAGCGAGCCCAGCCTGATGTACGATAACATTAACGGTTCGTGGCTTAACAACACCAACCCGCAGGAAGCCGAAAAAGTAGTAGCCCATGTAAGTAAAGTTTTAAAAGACCAACCCGACAAAACAATTGGTGTAATTACATTTAATGCCCCGCAGCAAAACCTTATTCTCGATTTGATCGAAGATGCCTTTAACACTATTCCGCCTAACCTCTTTGTAAAAAATATCGAGAATGTGCAGGGCGATGAATGTGATATTGTTGTGTTTTCAATTGGCTATGCACCTGCCAAAAATAACCGGGTAGCAGCTCAATTTGGTAGCCTTAACCTGGCCGGGGGCGAAAATCGCCTGAACGTGGCCGTAAGCCGGGCGCGTGAAAAAATTATTGTGGTTTGCAGCTTTATGCCAGAGCAATTGCAAGTAGAGGAAACACTTCATCCGGGGCCCAAACTTTTAAAAGCTTACCTGGAGTATGCGTGGCAGGTTTCTACCAGCACCTTTGCAGTAAGCCCACCGCAAGCAGGTGCGCGAGCTAACAGCATTCGGCTTACAGAAGAAATTAAGAAACGGGCTGGCCATAAATGGCCGGAGTTTGGCCTGGAAGAACACGCGGTTCCATTTCACGACTTAACTGTAACAAAAAACGAGTTGGCAATTGGCGCCATCTTAACTGATGATGCCCACTACGTTACCAGCCTGAGTGCGCGTGCCGACCATGCCCTTACCCCTTTGCTGCTGGATTTAAAAGCGTGGCCATTTTTGCGGGTGTATAGCCGCAACTACTGGCAAGACCCCGACAAGTTTATGAACGAGATCGGTAAGTTTATGAATCAGTAACGCATTACTCACGGTAATTCAAAGCCGGTGGCCTGTCGCCAATCAACGCTTCGTATTTAAAGTTAGCGCCCGTAGCGGTGCGAAATTCTTTCCACGCATTTTCAATCAACACCGGGTTATTGATTACATCCACAATACTTAACGCCAACGTTTTTGCAGCCATCAACATACCTTTATGGCCAATGGAAGTACCGCCTGCGGCAACAGCCTGCCAACTGTGAGCAGCCGTGCCCGGCACCCATGTAGCAGTAGATAAGCCTGCAGTTGGTACAACCCAACTTACATCGCCTACATCGGTTGAACCAAAGCCGGCACCCGGCAAAATTTTAAATTCACTAATCTCGTTGGTACTTGCCAGCGCAGGCGCGTTGGTAAAAGTCTTTTGAATTTTCTCTGCAAATACTTTTTCCGAATCGGAATAAGTATATCCACCCACCAGGCGCAGGTTCGTATCCACTACACGGGCCAACGCCTCGTTGGGGAGTAAATCGTACACACCACCCGTTATTTCCCAATCAACTTTTGTATCGGTGCCTAACGCAGCGCCTTGTGCCGCGCGGGTTACCCGCTCCCAAACTTCTTTAACCATATCGCGCTTGGGGTGGCGCACGTAATAATAAACTTCTGCAAATGCGGGCACCACATTCGGGGCCTCGCCACCGCGGGTTATTACATAATGTATTCTCGTTTCAGACGAAACATGTTCACGCATCATATTCACCATATCGTTCATGGCTTCTACGCCATCCAATGCGGAACGGCCACGCTCCGGAGCGGCTGCAGCATGCGAGGCAATACCGGTAAACCGGAACTTGCCACTTTTATTAGCCAACGAACTGCGCGCACCGGCATTGTTTTGAGCACCCGGGTGCCAATGAAAAACAACGTCCACATCTTTAAATAATCCTTCGCGCACCATGTACACTTTTCCAGAGCCACCCTCCTCAGCCGGAGTTCCATAAAAGCGAATGGTGCCTTGAATTTTATTTGTCGCCATCCAGTTTTTAACGGCTATGGCTGCTGCCGATGAAGCGGTACCAAACAAATGATGGCCACAGGCATGACCGGCAGGTCTGCCGGGCACCTGCTTTAACTCCGGTGTGGCATCTTGCGATACTCCGGGCAAAGCATCGAACTCACCCAAAATACCTATTACCGGCTTGCCCGAACCATACGTAGCCACAAAGGCAGTGGGTATGCCGGCAACGCCCGCCTCCACTTTAAAGCCTGCTTGCTTCAGCGTTTCCTGCAATAGAGCCGAACTCTTTACTTCCTGGTAGCCTACTTCTGCAAATTCCCAGATTTGATGCGCAATGCCGGAGTACTTATCAAAGTCGGCATCGAGCGATTTGATAATTTCTTGCTGGGCTTTTGGATCTGATTTTTTCTTTTGGGCTACAGCCGAACCGGCTATTAAAAGCAGGGCAATGCATAGGTACTTCATAACAACAGGAGTTTAGGTTGAAGTAAATGTATTGAAAACCGTAAAGACGCGAAGTTGAATTTTATAAAAGGTTTAAAGAAAGGATAAAAAAAACGCTGCCGGAGCCCGGCAGCGTGCAAACTTGTTAAGGGTAGTTAGCGGGTTGAAATCTTCATGGTTTCGGCATGCTGGCTTATATCTAACCCGAGTTGTTCGTCTTCGGGCGAAACGCGCAGGCGGGTTATCATTCCGGTAATTTTAAAAATTATGTAAGACCCTCCGAATGTAAACACACCCACTATCAGCAAGGCGAGCAAATGGTATTTAATCGTTTCGGTATTGCCATCTACCATGCCTACATCTTTGGCAAATACGGCTGTAAGAATCATACCAACAATGCCGCCCAGCCCATGGCAAGGAAACACATCCAGTGTATCGTCTAACGAAGTTTTTTGTTTGTAATAAACTGCCATGTTGCTAACCAACGCGGCTACAAACCCAATGAAGATACTTTGGCCCAGATTAACAAACCCGGCAGCAGGCGTAATGGCCACCAGGCCCACCACGGCACCAATGCAGGCACCCATGGCCGAAATTTTTCTTCCCACCAGCGCATCGAACATAACCCAGGTAATCATAGCCGAGGCCGAGGCCATGTTGGTGGTGGCAAAGGCTTGCACGGCCAACCCGTTGGCTGCTAAAGCCGAACCGGCATTGAAACCAAACCATCCGAACCATAACATGCCGGTGCCCAAAATAATAAATGGAATGTTGGCCGGCTGATGTTGCTTCTCTTCCCGCTTACCAAGCACATAGGCCCCGGCAAGGGCTGCAAACCCGGCCGACATGTGTACTACGGTGCCTCCGGCAAAATCCAAAACACCCCACACCCGCAAAAAGCCTTCGGGGTGCCACGTCCAGTGTGCCAGGGGACAATAAATAAGCAATGAAAAGAGGCACATGAAAATCAGGTACGAGGTAAACTTTACCCGCTCGGCAAAACTACCCGTAATTAAAGCCGGAGTGATAATGGCAAACTTAAGTTGAAAGAGTGCAAACAAGAGAAACGGAAAGGTGGGCGCTAAGGCCGGGTGCGGATTAAGCCCCACATTTTTGAATGCAAAGAAAGTAGTCGGATCGCCAATAATGCCCCCAAGGCTATCGCCAAAAGCCAAACTAAAACCAACCAGGTACCATAACAAACTAATTACGCCCAGTGCAATAAAACTTTGCAGCATGGTGGAGATTACATTTTTAAAACTAACCATGCCCCCATAGAAAAACGAGAGGCCGGGTGTCATAAACAACACAAAGGCAGTTGCCACAATCATCCAGGCTGTGTCGGCCTTGTCAATTGTTTCGGCCTGGTCGCTGATGGGGTTGCCTGCTTTAAAAAGAACAAGCAGTTGCAGAATGGTAAGGATAGCAAAGATTACAATCCAACGGGTCTTTGGTTTGCTCATAGGGAGGTAGATTTGCACCAAAATAAACCTATAATGGTCTAAATTATACCCTATTGTTATCAAAATATTACAGAAAACGATTTAGATAGGCTAAATTTAACCTAACAAGACGTAGTTTACTTTGACTTACCCTCCAGTACTTTCTTTTTAAGCTCAATACCGGCTTTACCGCGTGCGCTTAAAATCCATTGAATATCATTCCGGGTTACTAATGTGGTGGGAACGGTGATTGCCAACGAATCTACCGAAAGGTTGATCTTATTACCTGATTTGCCGCGCGCCACAGCACCTTCTATTAAATGCGGCAACTCCTGTAACTCGGGTGTAAGGTTATACTTCACCGTATCGGCCAACATGGCTACCAGGTTGTCGTGCAGCATCCAATCGGCTGTGGTAAGCAGAATTTCTTCGGTGCTCAGATCATATCGGAACTGCCTTAACCCGATTGCGTGCGTTACAGAATCGAAGTAAGGCAAAGCGCGCAAATATACTTTACCTTTCAGGGCTCCTTTTACCCGTAGTTCCATTACAAGTTCCTGCCCGCTGCTGTATAGCTCGGCCCGATGCAATTGCAACACATAGGTATTGAAGTTTATGCTCGCTTTATCCAAATGCCGATTGATAAAACTATTGATCTGATGAAATGAAAGACTTGCCTTTACATACAAATCCAATTCTTCTTGCTGCCCCGGGGCCGTTCGATACGGTGGCAAGAGCGCGGGTTCAATAACCGGTGGGCTTTCAAACCAACTGAACACCCGGGCTTTCAACGTGATTAAACCGGCAATCTTGTCGGCATCGCTCTCAATCCACCGCAAGCTTAACGCTTCGGCTTGCGTTATCAACCCAATTTGCGGCTCCTGTTTTTTTATTACGATGGGCTGATGAATGTCTTTCCAGATTTTTTGAACCACCTTGCGGCTGTCAAGCATCTCATGCATCAGGCTATCAAATTGATGGGTTAACCGGTCTGCATTTCGATTCAGGTATTTATCGGCAAAGCCGCGCAAGTTTACATTTACAAAAGCAACCTTAAGTGTTGGTTCCATTTTCCAGATTACCGTATCGAGTTGAGTTGTTGGCTTTAAACCCCAGGCATTGTCTAATTGCACGTTGGATTTTAACCGTACCACTACTTCGGCTACTACCGGCTTATTGCTAGAGATGCGCACGCCCGCAGCCACTTTGCTAAATTTGAATTCGATGCGTAGCGGTACCGCGGCTGTCAGTTGGCCGGGTTGCCAGTTCAGGCGCACCTGGTCAAAGCGCTCCAAGCCCAGGTAAATGCTGTCGCGTTGTTTATCTCCAACCGGCATCCAACCTTGTTTAAAGGTGCCCGACAGCTTTTTGTTTACCGTAGCTTCCAAATCGCGGAGCGAAAACTCCAGCGGCACACGCAACGTAGATAGCGGCACCTGTAAGACCGAATCGAGTGTGGACCGCGGTGGTGCCACCGGGCGTACTACCGAAGTGCGTGCATGGTAATACCACACCGCACCACCCACGCCCAGCAGCACCATAATACCAAACAGAAAAACTTTGCGCACCATTCGTAATGCCGGTTAATGTACCAAAAACAAAACACGTAGTTTAACTTGTTGAAAATACCTACTTTCCGAAAAAAACCAGCCCCATGCGTAAATTGTTTTTCGTGTTCCTGCTTTGCAGCACACTTACCAAAGCTCAGGTACTTAAATCGCCCGAAGTAAAAGATGGTGATGGCCCCTACCCGCAGTTGATTATTCGCGGAGTAACGTTAATAAACGGAACGGGCGCTCCGCCCATTGGCCCGGTGGATATTGTAGTAAAACAAAATCGCATTATAAATATTGCCACGGTAGGCTACCCCGGTGTACCCATTAACGAAGCCCGCAGGCCCAAGCTGGAGCCAGGCGGTAAAGAACTTAACTGCACCGGCTTGTACCTGTTGCCCGGCTTTGTAGATATGCATGGCCACATTGGCGGAGGGCAGGCGCCCAATGCTGAATATGTATTTAAACTTTGGATGGCACACGGTGTTACTACCGTGCGCGACCCATCGGCAGGCAATGGCTTAGATTGGGTGTTAGAGCACAAGGCAAAAAGTCTTGCCAACAAGATTACAGCCCCGCGCATTTTTGCCTATACCGCTTTTGGGCAAGGTGCCAAAGAACCGATTGTTACGGCAGACCAGGCCCGCGCGTGGGTAATAGATAATAAAAACAAAGGCGCTGATGGAATAAAATTTTTTGGGGCTGCGCCCGAGGTTATGGATGCTGCCTTGCGTAAGAACAAAGACTTGGGCTTGCGTTCGGCTTGCCACCATGCACAAATGAATGTGGCGCAATGGAACGTACTGCACTCGGCACGTGCCGGCCTTACCAGCATGGAACATTGGTACGGTTTACCCGAAGCGCTCTTCACCAATCAAACAGTTCAAAACTTTGCACTAGACTATAATTATCAAAACGAGATGCACCGCTTTGGCGATGCCGGAACATTATGGAAACAAGCCGCGCCTCCGTTTTCGGATCATTGGAACAAAGTAATGAACGAATTGCTGGCACTAAACTTTACATTAGACCCTACCTTCAACATTTACGAAGCTAACCGCGATTTACACCGCGCGCGCAGGGCCGAGTGGCACGAAGACTATACGCTGCCATCGCTATGGGCTTTTTATCAGCCCAGCAAAATTTCGCATGGCTCTTACTGGCACTCGTGGGGTACCGAGCAGGAAGTTCAGTGGCGCGAAAACTACCGGCTATGGATGACTTTCGTGAATGAATACAAAAATCGCGGAGGGCGCGTTACCACCGGCTCGGACTCCGGCTTTATTTACCAGCTCTATGGGTTTGCTTACATCCGCGAGTTAGAACTCTTGCGTGAAGCCGGCTTTCATCCAATAGAAGTAATCCGTTCGGCCACTCTTTACGGAGCGCAAGCGTTGGGTGTGGATAAAGACCTCGGCTCGGTAGAAGTAGGTAAGCTGGCAGACTTCGTAATTGTGGAAGAAAATCCGTTGGCGAATTTACAAACCCTGTACGGAACGGGAGCCATCAAACTAACAGACGACAACAAAGTGGTGCGTGCGGGTGGCGTAAAGTTTACAGTAAAAGACGGTATTGTTTACGATGCCAAAAAATTGCTGGCCGATGTAAAGAAAATTGTAGATGAAGAAAAACGGAAAGCCGGTTTTACACTTAAACAACCGGGCGTTGAATAACATGAAACGAAACGCGTGCATCCTGTTGTTAAGTGCAGCTACCCTCTTTGCATGCAAAGAGAACAACCCCGAACAGGCAGCAGCCGAGGCTGCGGAAGTGTACTCGCTGTTAGGGTTGGAATATTTTGCGCCTACCGCGCCTAATCCTAAACTGGATAGCAACCTGAAAGCCGCACAATTAAAATTTGATGCCGATCCATCCGAAGAAAACTACATTTGGTTAGGGCGCAGGCATGCGTACCTCACACACTATAATAAAGCCATTGCCATCTTTACCGAAGGGTTGGAGAAATACCCCAACTCATATAAACTTTATCGGCACCGCGGGCATCGCTACATTTCGCAGCGCAAATTCGATGCAGCCATTGCCGACTTTACAAAAGCAAGTGAACTGATGCCTGCTACACCTTTAGAGATCGAACCCGATGGCATTCCTAATAAAATTAACCAACCGCTTTCCACTACCCAATTTAATGTGTGGTACCATTTAGGATTAGCGCACTACTTAAAAGGAGAATTTGAACCGGCCGCTCAGGCCTATCTATCGTGCATGACCGCAAGCAACCACGATGACCTTGTTACGGCAACCACCGATTGGTTGTATATGACTTATCGCAGGCAAGGTAAAACCCAGGCGGCCATAAAATTGCTGGAGCAGATTACACCCAGCATGACCATTGTGGAAAACGACTCGTACTTTAAACGCCTGCTGCTTTACAAAGGCTTGCTGCCGGTAGATTCTGTTTTAAATGTAAGCAACTCGGCACCCGATGCTGACCTGGCGCTGGCCACACAAGGTTACGGTGTAGGTAATTGGTATTTGTACAATGGCGACACTGCGCAGGCGATTTCAATTTTCGAGCGTGTGGTAGGTGGCAAACATTTTTCGGCTTTTGGATTTATTGCAGCCGAAGCCGACCTGGCCCGCTTTCGGGAGTAGTAAAGTGGTCTCACCGGGAATCGAACCCAGATCAAAAGTTTAGGAAACTTCTATTCTATCCGTTGAACTATGAGACCGTTTGAAGGAATAAAAAAAACCGCTACCCTTCATTCAGCCGCGAAGGTAAGGAATTAGCGGAAAATGAGGCGCGATAGAACCCGAGCCCTTGCAGATTTTCTAGTTTGTTTTAATCAGCTTCGAATAATAACGAGACGCGTTCTTGTACCCTACTGCAACATAAAAACCTGGCGGCACCCCATCGGTACTCCATGTGGTATCGGAAACCCGTACCGGCCTAAACTTTAAGCCATTCGGTGTAATCAACTCCAGTTGGTCCAGCCTATCGGTAGTAAAAATATAATCTGTTACCGGATTAGGATAAAGTTGGAGTGCAACTGCCTTTGAAGATTCGAGACCTGTAATTACCGGGCTTACCAATGGTGTGTTTGTGAAGAGATTGTACTCACCCGCCTTCAGATTTAAGGTATGTGTACCGCCCGCTACCGTTATAGCTGAACCTGTAAAATATTCGTACCAGGTGCCAGTATGGGGAAAAGTAAGATTGTAGGTTTTGGTAGTAACATCAAAGTTAGCAACAATCACCGCACTCATTTCGGTAGAGTCTGCCGGGGTTGTGGTAAAATTTTTATTTCTGATTACAACCGCTTTTATCAGATTGTCGGCAGCAAACGCAACCTCACCATTTTGAAATACATTTGCCGCTTTCTTTAACTTAATAAGATTGGCCGTTACATTAAATAAGCGTTTGCGGCTGAAGTCATTGTAATATTCCCATGCCGTTGGTTTAATCGACAATCGGCAGTCGTTACTTATAGTACCATTCTCGCACCGGTTAATGCTGTAATCAAAACCCAATTCTCCGAATTGCCAGAGCATCTTAGGCCCTGGTATGGTATAAAAAAGTGTGGAGGCTGCCTCCATGCGTTTCAATGCAACTGCTGGTGTCTTTACATTATAACCTGCCGATGAATTACCGAATTGAAGGTTCTTGTACATAAGCCGTTCTTCGTCATGACTTTCCATATAACCCAGCACATGCGGAACCGACCAACCTCTAATGCCATGGTAAATTCCACTTAGATCCGATCCGGAACCGTAGCCCATCGTATTTTGATTGTATTGATCCGTCATCTTTCCCCAAAACATAATCCCCTTTCCTTCATTGGCTTTGTATTCAGCCATTTCTTTCTCCTCCAGGTTAACACCCAAGTGTTCGAAAATTACATACGCAGTGGGGTTATGTTGCCAGATTTTATCTGCCATTCGTTTTAAAATAGCAATCCGGCTTGCATCGTATGCGGACCAGGCGCTTACATCTGTAGGGTTATTGGTTTGGGTAAAGCCTTTTGTAAGATCAAACCGGTAGCCATCAATTTTAAATTCATTCAACCAGTAATAATTTACCGTGTCCAGGTATTTTTTAGTGTAGGGACTTTCGTGGTTCATATCAAAGAACACATTGAACGGATGCGTGGCATTTACATTAAACCACCGGTTGGTTGGATTTGGTTTACTCGTTGCAAAATTAAAATCCTGCATTAAGAATGCGTTAGGCAAGTCCTGATGGTTCATGGCGATATCAAAAATTACCGCGATTCCATTTTGGTGACACTTGTCCACTAACTCTTTTAGTTTATTTTTTGTACCATAAAATTTATCGGGTGCAAACATGAAAGCAGGGTTGTAGCCCCAACTTTCATTTCCATTAAATTCCATCACAGGCATCAACTCAATGGCGTTAACGCCCAGTCGTTTGATGTAAGACAGTGTATCAATCAATGATTGATAATTCCGATTGCCGGCTCCAAAAAAATCGCGAAGCAGTACTTCATAAACAACCAGGCTTTCTTTTTTAGGTTTCACAAAATTTGTAACCTGCCAGGCATACGGTGTTTGGTTGGTTTGGAAAACACTTATCCGGTTCTCGTACCATTGAGACGACAAGGCTTTAGAAGGATACGTTTTTAAATTTGGATACGAAGCAGCCGGAATATATTGATCGTCCGGGTCTAGGATTTTATCGGCAAAGGGATCGGCAATACGCAATGTGCCTTCTAACCAATATTGAAAACCGTACTCAAGACCGGGTGTAAGTCCGGTAAGTTCCTTCCAGAAAAATTCTCCATCTCTATTCATCAGGTTCTCCGATTTTACATCCCAGTTGCTAAAATCGCCCAGTAAGTAAACCGAAGATTTAGCGGGTGCCCAAAAACATAGCGTTACTTTGGAAGGGTCCGCATTGTAATTTATTCCGGCTATTATACCGGCAGGCCTGGCAACTACCGGACTATTTTGCTTCACTACATATTGAAATTCTACCTGATGAGTGGCTCCACCGGTTACTGCCGTAGCTATAATTTTAACTACCGCATCGGCAGGTGTAGCCGGCACGGTGTAGGTTAATGTATAATTGAGAAGGTTGGTTTTTGAGTCAGTAAGCACATCGTTTACTAACAATTGAAAATTTGCCGGAGCCGGTGCGGTGGCATTTATCTCGAGGTTAGCTCCCTGCGCAATTGCTACCGGTGTTTTGGCAGGACTTACCAAACTTATTTTAAAGCCAAAGTTTGCTATATAGTCTGAAGTTTGACCGGCCGGCCAGTCGCTGGCTTTCAACAAAATGCCCATTTGCGCTTCGTTACTAATGTCGCCTGTAAAAAAATCGGAAGGCTTAAACGTAATGCTCCATTTAGTGGTGCTGCCGGTAACAGTTTTTGTAAACTTGGCAGGATCGGCTGCAGCCGTAGCCGGATTTATATTATACCGGGCGTTGATATTTTTACCAGGTATCCATACCCATATCCAGGCGTTGCTGAGGTTGGCCAACGCAGTACCGGTAACATCATAGGTAACGGTAATCTGATCGTTATACTGAAATAACGAGGGAGTAATCGTTGGATTTAAGGTAACCTTTTGCGCGAACGTGAGCGCTGGCATACACAACACAAGGATTGTAACTAACTTCTTCATGGCACTTATCATTCTAAAATTATACATCATTTCAATTTTAAGATTACCGCTTCCAGGGCTTTTACTGAAATCGAATTCCTTGCTTTCCCCCTTCCATTCAACAGGTAAATATAAGTTTTACCTACAGGTAACTGGAAATTCGCATCGGAAGTGCTTGCATTAAATAATACCAGAACTTCATCATTACCCAAATACCTGCGGTACCCTAGTAATTTTCCCGTTGCTTTAGTAAACTCAATTTCACCTGTAATTAATTCAGGGTGTGCTTTCCGGATTTGTATCAGCTTCTTATAAAAATTAAAGTGTTGCGTGTCGAAAGAAACCTCGTCCCAGGCGTTGAGTTCGTTGCGGTAATTATCTCTTCGCTCGGGTGCAAACTTTAACCCAGGCCAAAGCAACGGTTTGCGCGGGTGCGGATCATCGGCTCCCCACATTCCCATCTCTTCTCCATTCCAGATATGCGGTGCCCCAATCGTTGTAAACAAATGAACAAGGTATAACCGAAGTCGCTGGTAGGTTACTGCATCCGGCTTATTGGTTTTATAAGCTTTGTTTTCCGGGTACGTATTGAATTTGTATTTATTCGGATTAAAAAAATCAGTTAGCAACCTTGGGGTGTCGTGGCTCGAAGAAACATTCATCATACCATAGCGGGTAGCACGCGCCAGTCTATTCCATTGAAATGCCAAACTATCTTTAAAAGCCTCGGCATCAATTTCAAAATCGGTTTCAGCGAAGAAATAACGAGCCGGACTGTACACCTGGTAAAACATAATGGCATCAAACACATCGCCCCTCGTATAAGGTACTGGGTTCATCATTTTATCGGGCCATTGCTCCCACCAAATTTCTCCTACCAGATAAGCTTCTGGTTTAACCGATTTTACAAAATTTCGGTACTCGCGCCAAAAGCCCAAGCCAATGTGATCGGCCACATCCAGCCGAAATCCATCCACACCATCCGCAGTAACTCCATCGGGTGCCAGCCAGCGTTTTGTAACAGCCAACACATGGGCTTTAAATCCTTCCGGTAAATTCCCCTCGTACGGTAGGCCTGCCCGCCTTTCTGTAGTGATTTCTACTTTTCGAATTTCCGGTAACGATTTTATCTCCAACCACCCGTGGTAGTCAAATTCATTTTCGGGTGTTGCCGGATTATCAAATGATTTAATTGCATACCAATCTTTGAATGCTGATTTTTCCTGACGCTGCAAGATATCTGTCCAGGCCCAAAATGTGGTACCGGTATGATTCCATGAAAAGTCTAAGATAATTTTCATGTTGCGCTTGTGTACTTCTTTAATGAGCTTTAGTAAAAGCTTATCGGCAGCAGTTTGCCTCCACGTAGCAGGATCGTTGGGATTTTCAGTTGCAATAAGTGCGTTGTCGCCTGCAGGGTCGGGCCCAAAGTTTACATCCACATGATGGTAATACCGTGCATCGTACTTATGCAAAGAGGGAGCATCGTTAACCGGATTTAAATACAAAGCTGTAACACCAAGACTTTGGAGGTAGTTTAGTTTGTCAATCACCCCTTGTAAGTCGCCTCCGTATCTCCGGTACTGAAGCATTTCAGAAAAAGACCTGCCCGGAACTTTTGTCCAACTTTCCTGTTCCCACCAACTTAAGGTCCATGGTGTTATTGTCCAACCTGCCGGTGCTGTAATACCCAGCGGGGGAATGGCGATGTCTGCCGGAGTGGGATCATTTGTCTTATCCCCATTGTTGAATCGCTCTACAAATACCTGGTACCAAATTGCTTGTTGCGCCCACAAAGGCGGCTCTTGTGCGGAAGCCAAAGTTTGGGCCAAGCCGTAATTGCAAAGACCCAGTAGCGCACTACTTATAAACGCAAAAAATCTGGTTATCGATTTACTCATCTTGTAGCAACTTTAAACATGGAAATAGAATCATTGTTTCTTGCCAGGATAATAAACTTATCGTTTTGCTTTCCGGAAAGAAGTTTCATGTTGCGTACATCACCCGGTGCGTAAAAACCCGTTAGGCTCCAAGGCACCGGAGTAAATTTAACGCCAGTGGTTGCTTTTAGAAGTAAGCCTTTGGAAGCATCGGCCGGGCCCCATTGTGTACTGTACGGATAATAGTTACCAGCAGTTAAAATATCCAACTTTCCATCGCCATCGAAATCAAAAATGGAAATACCACTCAGCGAAGAAAACTGTGCCTCGTTTGGTAGGTCCACGCGATTGAACCCGGAGCCAACATTTTCAAGTATCACGGATTGCAGGGTGGTAACCTGTAATTGGAAATTCTGCGCAAGCTGGGTGGCATCCAGTATTTCACTCATAGTGGCGCGGGCATAACTGTCATATGATATAAACTTCTTCTTTAAAAACGGCAATTGACGCAGAAGTTCATCGCGCGAGGGTACCGGGTATAAATTTCCAGCCACCGTAAATGCCATAAGTGGATCTGTCTTGCCATCGGCATCAAAGTCGCCATACAACAATTTTAATGGTGCAGCGGGCGAAACTTTCCACGGCAGGTTGGCTCCGGCATTTCCTACTATAATGTCTTCATCCCCGTCATTATCTAAATCGGCTGCAACAACCCGGCACCATAAACCATGCAATTGGTCTTGCTGCGGTAGAATCAGTTCAACCAGTTTGCCTTTATTATTTTCAAAGAAGCGCACGGGCATCCACTCGCCAACCACAATAAGATCAGGCCAACCGTCTTTATTAAAGTCCGTCCATACGGCATCGGTAACTATGCCCGGTGCTCGCAACTCCGGATTAACATCGTGGGTTGCAACGGTAAATTTTATGGTGCCTGTTTTTCTATCCGTGTCGTTTCGTAAAATCGCACCCGGACTTGCAAATGGAAAATTTCCTGGTACAGAAGCACCGCCCACAAATAAATCCAGGTCGCCATCCTGATCATAATCTGCAACTGCCACACAACTTCCACTGGCATGATCGGCCACGATACTACCAGGAGGCGTTTTTTTGAATGTACCCCGGCCATCATTCAAATACAATCGGTCGTCCTGCATAGCAGATCCGTTTGCGTATTCGTTGCCACCACTTACTACAAACAAATCCAGATCGCCATCGCCATCTGCATCAAAAAAAACTGCACTTACATCTTCCTGATTTTTATCCTCACTCCAGGGTTGTGCAGGTGCCAAACCAAACTTGCCCGAAAGCTTGCTTAAATACAACATCCCACTTTGACCTATGGCACCACCGAGATAAAAATCATCTATGCCATCACCATTCACATCGGCAGTGGCCAGGGCCGGCCCCCTACGCGATGGCTGCACGGGTAGCAACGGTTCACGATCAAAATCAACAAACTTGTTTTCGGTGTGAACAAATTGTACATCCGTTGCTGAAGTGATCTCTGTAAATAATTTATCAAAATCTTGCACTGCGCTAACGGGTTGAACAGCATGATCGTACTTCAGTTTTATCTTTTGATTTGCGGTTACCTGATTAACTTCAGATATCAACCCATCGGGCCAAACAATGCGAATGGTGGCGGTGGTGTTGTTACCCAGGCCCACGTGCAAAACCGGGTCAACAGCCGACTGAAATCCGCGCGTGAGGTACTGTTCAATCAGTTGGGTGTGTGCGGGTGTTTGAACGTAAACTTTCGATCCAATACCTACCGGATTGTTAATCGGCCCTTCAAGTTCTATTGCTAAATAATTTCTGTTGTTTATTCGTTCGCTATTACTTTTCCAGATTGTTGCCGGTTCGTTGGTGTTGTTGGTTATGAGCTCTAAATCTCCGTCATTATCTAAATCCGCATAGGTTGCCCCAAACGAAAGATTGGAGGTTGAAAGTCCCCAGCTATGGGTAACGTTTTCAAAAGTAAGATCGCCAGCATTTCGAAACGCATAATCTGTAGTTTTGGTAGAAGCCATTTTACTTACCAGTTCAACAACATTGAGTTGCTCACCACGTTGTACGGCTTTGGCGCGTGCTTCTTCCACTGTGAATTTTAAAAAATCCATACTGGTAAAATCCCGCAGGTATCCATTTGAAATAAATAAATCTTTCAGTCCATCATTATCCAGATCGGCAAACAAAGGCGCCCAACTCCAATCGGTTGCCGCAATACCAGCCAACTGCCCGATCTCACTAAAAACCGGAACTCCATTTTCGGTGATTCCAGTATTTACCTGTAGCGTGTTGCGCATTTGTTGATGGAGAAACCCACTGTCGAGCATGAGCTGGTAGCGGTTGTAATCATCAGGGCCTTTTAAAAGCTTTTGCCGGAAGTTATCTTCGGGCCACATATCTACCTCTACCAGGTCGGGCAGACCATCGTTATTATAATCAGCAATGTCGGTTCCCATTCCATTTCTTGAAAAATGACCCAACGCTGTTTTGGTAACATTACTGAACGTGCCATTGCGGTTATTCAGGTAAAGAAAGTCTTGCTCTTCGTAATCGTTGGAGATATATAAATCGGGCCAGCCATCGTTATTGATGTCACTTACCGATACACCCAGCCCGAAATTTATTCCACCTCCGTGAATGCCTGCCTCTTCACTTACATCGGTGAATAAAATTTTGCCTTCTGGTGAATCGTTCCGATAGAGTCGGTTTCCAAATTGGGGGTGGCGGGTAGAGCGTAAACTTGCCGTATTTACAAATGGTGAGAAGAAATGATTGGCGTGATTAATTAAGATCATATCGAGGTCGCCATCGCGATCATAATCAAAAAATAAGGCTTGCGTTGAAAAGGTTCCGGGCGCATCGAGCCCGTATGCAGGAGCCTGGTCGGTAAATGTGGGTATGCCATCGGGGCCGGCTCCATTATTAATAAATAACTGGTTGGAGAAAGACTGCCCCAACTCAGGGCCGGAATAACATACATAAATATCCATCCAACCGTCTGCATTAATGTCCACCGTGGTTACTCCGGTTTTCCATAATTCTCTGCCTTCTACACCCGCTTTTGCTGTAATATCTTCGAACGTAAAATCCCTTTTGTTGAGGAATAACCTGTTGGATACCATATTGCCAGTGAAATATAAATCGCACCAGCCATCATTATTAAAATCGGCTGCGGCTACACCGCCTCCATTATAGGCATATTCGTAGTTCAGAATATTTACTGCAGCCGTTTCGATTAACGTATTTTCGAAATCAACAGGATGCAGTTGGGTAAATAAGTAGTTCGGTTTTGACTGGCACGCCAAAACGAGCAGGAGCGAAAAAACAAGTAAAGTGCGTTGTAGCAAGTGAGCCATATTAAAAACGAAAAATTCAGGAGTTTCCTCCTGAATTTTTCAAAACAACAATTAAACAAAACCTATTCCAGTGCAACCGTTTTTGCGGTTATGTTAACGGTAACTTTGCGAGACCCCGAGGTGCCCACGTAGCGGAGATTGCTATCGCCATCGTTGGCGTTTACAAAATCCGGATGTACTGTAGTAAAATACGGGTAATTATAAGAGGTCGGGCCCCAGTCGGCTTGGGCAAAGAAACGGAATGCTTCACCGCTTACAAAATTTGCTGTTGCTTCAAACACACCGGGGCTCTTGTACGTCATTTGAATGCTTACGCCTTGGCCGGGTTTATCCCAACCACCAATACCGGCACCGGTCATGTACATTACAGGCAGTGGCGGATCGCCCAGCGTTACCGTTTTTTCATTTATGTCAATTGTTACTTTCTTTGAACCCGATTCGCCTACTACCCGGAAATTCAAATCCCCATCATTTGCATTTTCAAAAAAGTTGGGTACCCCACCGGTAAAAAATGGATAGTTATACGATACCGGCCCCCAGTTAGCCTGGCCAAAGAAGCGGAAGGTTTGCCCGCTTACAAAATTTGCATCTGCTTGAAATTTGCCGGGCTTGAGATAGGTCATTTTAATACTTACACCGGTGCCGGGTTGATCCCAACCACCAATACCGGCCCCAGTGATGTACATCACGGGTTCTTCAACTGCTGCCGCTGTAACCGTCTTCGCATTCAAATCAACCCCCACCCGGTACCAGCCAGAAGCTCCGTTTACACGCAGGTTGGAGTCGCCATCGTTGCCGTTAACAAACACAGGCGATACCGTTGTAAAATAAGGGAAGTTGTACGATACCGGCCCCCAGTCTAATTGGGCAAACCATCTGAACGTTTCGCCATTAGTAAAGTAGGTAACTGTTTCATACTTTCTAAACTCGGTACTTTGCCATTCTACTGCTTTGTCAGGCCAAGGACCCCAGCCATTCAAACCCGCACCCATACCCCAAATGGGGGGGAAGCTGGTTGCGTAGGCTGTAAGTGTTAGGGTTACTTTGTTAGAGTAAACCGTTGCTACGTGGCTGTTCACATTAGAGACTACCCGAATCTCTACAGAGGTTGCTTCTTCAGGAACCAAGCCCAACCCTAAGAGAATATCATTTACTGCGCCCACATTGAGTGACGCCTGCAATGCAGTAGTGGAAGCAAGCGTAACCGCATTGGCAAAATTATTACCTGCTTTATCTGCTTGCAGGGTATAATTTACTGCAGCAGCAAACCCGTAATCGGGAGCAGTCCAGTTAATGGTTGCAAAGTTTTGATCTTTGATAGCCGAAGTAAGCACAAACGCTGTTGTAGCAGGCGTTTGCAAGTTGTTGGGGCTCACTTCCGATTTAACAACCGCTTTTACAGAATCATCTTCGCATGCAGTGAAGATACTCGTTATTAAAAGCGCGCTTAAAAAAAGCTTTAACGTCTTCATAGGTAATCGTTTTTTAAATCAGCTATTTAATATCCTGTGTTTTGTGATAAGTTCGGATTCGAAGCCCTATCGGCCGAAGGAATTGGAAATAATACCCGGTGCGCACCAATGGCCGTGCCGGCAGCCTCGCCACCTTTCCAGGGCCACAAATAGGTGCTGCCTGTATATTTACCAAACCGGATCAAATCCGTTCTGCGATGGGCTTCCCAATACAATTCGCGGGCACGCTCATCTAAAATGAAATCAAGTGTTAGTTGTCCTGCTGTAATGGCACCTGGTGCAGTGCCTGCAACTACATCGGCTGTTCGGGTACGGATCGCATTCACATATCCAAGAGCCGTAGTTGCATCACCACCGCTACCGCCTCTCAATACTGCCTCGGCATACATCAGGTATGCATCGGCTAGCCGGAACATGGGAAAGTCAGTATCCTGAAATGAAGGATTGCTTCCGGGCGCACCACCCGAGGTAACGTTTCTGAATTTAAAGATGCCATATCCCTGCGAAGCGTTATTAACTGCCTGAATCTCCAATGCCTGCCCTTTGTCTTCTTTGGCAAATAAGGCCCGGGCCTCGTTGGCGTTGGTAAACTTCCCTACAAATGCCGAAGTGGTTCTAAGGCCCGACCAACCTCCGTTGCCGGTGTTTCCATAAATCATAACATTAACCGCATCGTATGCCTGCGATTTAGTTCCATCAAAAAGTTGTGAAAAAATTATTTCCGGACTGGTGTGATTATCAGCTAAGAAGTTATTGAGGTAAGCTGGTGCCAGGTTGTAGCCTGCTGCAATTACCTCATTAAGCTGGGTGATCGCCTCGGTATATTTTGGTTGCCCGATATAAACCTCGGCATTGAGATACAGCTTGGCCAATAACATGGCGCAGGCAGCTTTGTCGGCCCGGCCATATTCAAAACGCGGTGCACCCATTAGCGGCTTAATCTCCAAAAGCTCACTTTCAACAAAAGCATACAATTCACTTCTGCTTTTTTCGGGTGGAAAGTACGCGCCCGGCAAATCGTTTTCGGTAACAAACGGCATTTTGCCATATAGATCCAACCCATAGTAATACGCCAGCGCACGCAGAAAGCGGGCTTCTGTGTGAAACTTCAGAATATCTGCATCGGACAATTTACCGGAAGTAGCGCGCATATATTCGTTGGTTAATGCGGCCACATTCATAATACGGGCATACAAAGCCGTTGGAATAATATCGGCTGGTGTCCAGGTATTATAGTGCAGATTAAAAATGGTTCCGTTGGCATCGTTCGGATAAGACCACACGGCTTCATCAGTAGTTAATTCCTGCATGTTCCACAGCGAACGGATAAAACAACTGAACCCTTCATCCACACCGGCTACATCGCCCGCTCCGGCCGGCCCCTGCTGGCCGGTGAGTGCAAACGTAGCATATAGTTTTGCCAATCCGGCTTTATAGGATTGCGTATCGGAGTACACGTTAGCCGAGGTGGTAACCGTTGTATCCAATGGCGTTACATTCAAATCATTCAGACAAGACATCATTAAAAATGTTAATGCGGCCCCTGAAATGACAATCGATTTATTTCTTAAGTTTTTCATACCTCCGTATTTCTCTTTACTTAAAATGTTACATTCAAACCTAACAAAAACGTACGCGGGCGTGGATAGATGTTGTTATCAATACCACTGGTTGATTCAGGATCGATGCCTTTGTATTTTGTAATCACAAACGCATTTTGAACCGTTAGACTTAATCGGGCTTTTAAACCCTGCTTCACCAAATCCTGGAAGTTATAGCCAACGCTCATATTGTCCATTTTGAAGAACGAGGCATTTTGAACGAAGTAGTCAGAAAATACCTGTTGGCCTACAAAGCCGGCATCGGTAATCATGCTGGGCACATTGCGGAAATGTTGCTGTGTGTAAACTCCATTGTAATATGCATAGCCAGCCTCTACGTTGTTGTAGAGGTAATTTCCAATACTAAACCGCGATGCAAAAGCAAAATCAATTTGTTTATAAGTTCCTCTGGAGTTGAGGCCAATCAGATAATCGGCCACCGGGCGATGGAAGTGATACTTGTTGGCTTCGGTTGCTGCAGGGCCGCTGCCACCCGAGCGATTTACATAAAGGCCTTCGACCGGTTTTCCGTTGCCATCGTACACTTGTTGATATACATAATACGAAGAAGCCGGCAACCCTACGCGGTGGTTTTGTACAAAGGCACCTACCCCCACATTGCCTAAAAATACCCCGGGATAAGTTGGATCATCGGTTAGATTAAGCTTGGTAATGGTGCTGTTAATGCTTGTAAAGTTGGTTCCTATAATCCACGTAAAATCCTTCTTGCTCACTGCCGCGTAATTCAAGGTTATTTCCAAACCCTGGTTTTTCATACTTCCTACATTGGTGGTTAAGAAATTAGAGAAGTTAACCCCGTTAGGAATACCGATGTTATTCAACAAGTCCTTTGTGTCTTTTTGAAAGAGTTCAATGGATCCCGTTAGTTTATCATTTAAGATTCCAAAATCGATACCCACATTATAGGTAGTTGTTTCCTCCCATTTCAGGTTTTTATCATACGCTTCTGGCCGCAGGGTGTGGTAAAAAGTATTACCGAGTTGATATTGTGCCTGATCGTTAGAGGATCGGTACAAGGGCAGGTATTGGTAGTACGCGCCTATGTCTTGCTGGCCTGTAACACCATATCCTACTCTCAATTTCAAATCAGAGATAGCTGACACATTTTTAAGAAATTCTTCGTCTTTGATTTTCCACGCCAGGGCCGCAGAGGGGAACAACCCCCACCGGTTTTCAGGTGCTACTGTAGAGGTACCATCATTCCGCAAGGTGGCAGTGAGCAGATACTTTCCATTGAGAGTATAATTGAGTCTCCCAAAGAAAGAGATAAGATAGTTCTCGCTGGGCGTGGGCGGGTTATCCACTACTTGCACTGCATTTTCGTTGCGGGTATCACGCACGCGATAAAAATGTTGCCAGCCATAGCCACCGGTTAAATCAATTTTATGAATGCCTATTTGCTTTGAGTAGTTCAGATAGAAATCCAATAATTCAGATTTGTTTTTACCGGTGTAAGTATTGTTTCTACCGGTTAAGGTACCTGTGCTGTGAATAAACCCAGAAGCAAGCGGTGCCCGATTATACCCTTCGGTTGAAGAAACATCCATACCAAGATTAAGTACAGCTTTTAAATCCCGTAAAAACGGAAGTTTATATTCTATTTGAGCATTGCCAATAAAGCGCTTGTTGGTTCCCTGATTGTCTGTTTGCTCCAGCATGGCTACGGGGTTCGAGTTACCGGTAACCACTCCTTTGCTTAGCCAACTAAAGAAACCACCATAGGTTTCATTGCCATCGCGAATAGGCTGCGTGGGGTCAAACGAAATAGCATTGCCAATAGCGCCTTCGTCTCCAAAGTTAGAAACCGCCCGGCTTGCTTTGGCGCTTAGATTTATTTTCAGATCGCCATCTAAAAAAGTGGGCGTTAGATTTAGATTAACAGAATGCCGCTGCATGCTGGTGGTTTTTAATATCCCCTGCTGATCGGTATAGCCGTAAGAAACCCGGTATGGAAGAAATTTGTAGGTACCGGCCGCATTCAAATTATGATCGTGCGAAAAAGAGTTGCGGAAAATTTCACGTTGCCAATTGGTATTGGCATTACCTAACAGATTTAATGCTGCCGGTGTAATTCCAAATGTACCCTGACTGTTAAGATCATTTACCAGGGCCCTGTATTCATCGCCCGATAAAACATCTACGTACTTAACCGGAGTAGCTATGGATGTGTTGCCATTGTAATTCCACTGAACTTTGCCGGCCTTTCCCTTTTTGGTTGTAATGATAATAACCCCATTAGAGGCCCGCGAGCCGTAAATAGCCGTTGCCGAAGCGTCTTTCAATACGGTAAAGGTTTCAATGTCGTTCGGGTTTAAGGATGCCAGTGGATTGGCAATTCCTCCGGGGTCGGTTCCATCTACTGGAAATCCATCAATAACAATTAACGGGTTGTTGCTTGCAGTTAGCGAAGATCCACCTCGAATGCGGATTTGAGACCCGGCACCGGGCGCACCACTACCGGAAATAACTGAAACCCCCGCTAAGCGACCGGTAAGTAAATCCTGGGGCGACATTAACACCCCTTTGTTGAAATCCTTATTGGAAATAGCTGTAACCGCACCGGTAACATCTGCCTTTTGAACTTCTCCATACCCAACCACCACAATTTCCTGCAGGGCTGTTACGTCCGTCTGCATAGAAATGTTGATTACCGACTGAGAGTTCACTGCAACCTCCTGGGTAGCGTACCCGATATAGGAGATTATCAGTACCGCATCGTTACCCACCGATAGGGAGAAGTCCCCATTTACGTTGGTAGTAGTACCCAAGTTGGTACCTTTTACCAAAATGTTAGCACCGGGTATGCCTTGGCCATCATCCGCGGCAGTTACTTTTCCGGTAACTACCCGGGTTTGCCCTAAAGACACCACCGCTGCGCTTAGAAATGCCAAAAGCAGTAGATTTTTAATCATAAACCGAATTGTTTTAAAGTGTGTGTTTTGAAATTTCGAATCGTCAAAATTATTTACAAATAGCGCGGAAAATGAGCAGAAATCCTTCAGAAATTAAGAATGTTCTTACGTAATCGTTTGCTGAAACGATTGCAAAGAAAAAAATACCCAAAAAAGTTGTGGTGAAAATTTATCGGCCGTTTATGGTTTGTGCGGTTTTTGAACCGGTTCTGTAAACAAATTGGCAGGAACACCCCGTACGCCAGAATTTAAACTAAACAGCGCTCCACTTAGCGGGTATTGATCTAAAATTTCGGGTTTAACCCAAGCGCGGGCAGTGGTTATATATAGTGTTTCGAGATTTTTACCTCCAAATGCACACGAAGTAACATGCGGAGCCGGCACCGTAATTTTTTGCATCAACTGTCCTGTTAAAGGGTCGTAGCGCCCTACTCCATAACCACCCCATAGCGCAACCCACAGTTTATCTTCCGCATCAATAGCCATTCCATCGGGGGCACCCAAGGAGCGTGGAATAGTTATCACTATCCTTCGGTTCGAAATTTTTCCGGTGTGGTTGTCGTAATCAAATGCCTGCACCGTTTGGGTTGGCGTATCGTTGTAATACATAGTTTTCCGGTCGCTGGTCCAAACTATTCCATTCGAAATGGAAACGCTATCCAACATGGTGTGGATTCCGTCTTTATCGAAACGATAAAGTGACGCTCCGCGCCTGCGTGAGTCAAGCGCTAATGAACCAACCCAAAATCTTCCAGCCGGATCGCACTTTCCATCATTTAGCCGAAGCAACGTGTCGGGCAATGGGTTAACAAGTAATTCCGTTTTACCGGTTTGCGTATCGAGTTTATAAATTCCCCTTTGAAGACCAACCAAGGCACCGCGGCCTTGCATAGGTACAATCGTGCCCACACGCTGCCCCACAGAAAGCGATCGGTTTTGTTTTGTTTCGGGGTTGTACACATGTACCTGCTTGTCTTCTATGTCAACCCAATAAAGTCTGTTTTCTGTTGGATGCCACAGAGCGCCCTCACCCAAATTGGCTCTTGCATCCAACTCCAGTTGCGCTTCTTGCATAAAAAAATTCTTTTCGGATTTGGCAAAGCCAGTCAGCCCCACCACTGCCAGTAAAAGGTAAAAACTTTTCATTACCGATGTACTAACCAGATATACTCCAGTTCAAAACCAAACGGCCGATCTATTTCATGTTCGTTTACCTGTTTGGCAGCCGACACTTCTATGCGCTCGGCATCGACAATATTTAAAACGTTCGGGCTGTTATTTTTAAACAGCAACGGCATAAACGGAGGATAAGGCCGGGGGAGCAATGTGGCTTCGCCTGGTTTAAACGCTGATAGCGGAATAGCTACCTCCTGAAATTGATCGGTTAGTTTTATCGCAGCCGAAAATGACTGACCGTTTAAATCGATTAGTGTAATTGTAGCATCCTCTGCCGCACTCTTTGTGGCGCGTGCCTTTACCATTACCGTATTACCATTTAAGAAGTCGGGTAATCTTCCTTTCACCTTTTCAGAAAATACAAATTGAAAAACCACTTGCTCAATCCCTTTAAGGTTGGTGGCTTCTAATTTAAGTGTTGCGTGTGCCGGGTTTACAGCCGTTCCATAACTGGTGGTAAACCCTCTTCTCCACACAGGATAAATTGAAAAGTGGCGATCGGTAGTAGGATTAAATAACTCTACCGCACTTTGACGTGGCACTACGCGCAATGTCCAGAAATTGGTAGGCCAGGCATCCCATGTAAATGGATTTTCAGATACCGGCCCCGGAAATACCGTAAACCTTTCGCCTTGCTTTATCACAATTCTGTAATTCAACGTGCCTTCTGTCATTGCCTCTTCGGGTATGATCGCCTCATAGAGGGCCGTTGCTTTCTTTTGCATGGGTAAGGTTCGGGGGCGCCCCACCGCGGGGGCAATAAGTAAGCTAACTTCTGTAAAGTCCGTTCCGGAAATATTAGCCTTGATACTAAGCGGTGCAGATGCCGAGGCTGTTGCCACCGGCTTGTGAAAAAGTTCCACTGGCGCTGTAACCGGAGCCTGTGCTACAAATTCATTTAAGCCAATGCTGGTGGCTGGATACGATTGAGCCGCTTGTTTTCCTTTTCGGATAACCTGGTAAGTGCCGGGTAGTATTGTAAAAGTTACTCCATTCACTTCAGGAGTAATACTGTTGCCTGCGTTCAGCGGTCTAATGGCAAAGTCCGATCCCAAATCGGGTAAATTGATTTGCATTTCGTTGGGGTTCCAGGCAAGCCGGGTTACGATTTTTTTTGGAGAGGCCCTCTCAAATGGATCGTTTACAGAAATTGCATCGGGCATTACTTCCAATCTATAAACACCACTCTCCAGCTTATCGATAAAATAAGCACCGCTACCTTTGTACGCAACCACTGGCGAACTGCCCACACCTGCTATTTTAAGTAGCTTTGCCGCCTGCCGCGGTTTGGTGCGGGTGGTGTTGGAATATATAAACTCGGTATCATCATTTAATTCGCTTAGCGCTTCCTTATAACTTACTCTAAAAACATCGAACACACTATCAGCCGGGTAGGCACCAAAAGTTTTAAACCTTGGTAGTTTATGAAATGCGCGCGAAGCGACAAGTAAGCTGATGGCCTTGGACGGTGTATAGGCCAGGTTAAGGTAATGGGTTTGATACTCCGTGTTTACATTGGCAATGGCCATGGGGTCGTACGCGAATTGCGTAGCCCACCCCATACCGGCTTGCCGGAAGCTTCGGGCCATGGCCGGATACATATAGCCTTGCAGAATATCGGCCGCATCAAATTCATAAACCATTAGACCCTTATTGCGGTAGGCGGCAATGGTATCGAATGGAATTGTATAGTTATCTACATGCGGCAGGTAATTGCCGGCCAGTGTGGTGCCAGCCACAAGACCAGAAGGATACCACTGAAAACTAAATCCATCCACCTTAGCACTTGCAACCGCATCGGCATAGTATGGGCCTTGACTTATATTGTAAAACACGGGCTTACTCCAACCTGTATTTCGGATGGCGGACGCCAATCGGTTGATGTAGTTGGTTACCCCGGCTTTTGAACCGCTGTGTGCCGGTTCGTTATTAATTTCAACGGCAATAATGTCCGGGTCGGCCTGATAGGTGAGTTGGGTGTATGGATTAACGTGTTGAAAAAATTGAGTAAGGTATCGTTCCTGCGCTACAATGGCCGAATCGTTGGTGGTTAATTTTGATCGTCCGTAAAACCGCGAGAAGCCCGGGGTCTGCTCATCCGGTTCGGGATATCCATTACCCCAAAATGCAATTGGAGTAATAATAGTTTTTATGTTTCTCTTTTTTAGCTCGGCCAATAAAAAGTCGTACAAACGCAGGTGCTCATTGCTTAATAAATTTCCTTCCAGATCAGAAATCTCCGTATCCCAAACATGAACGCGAAATGCATCTAATCCGAGGCGAGCCATGTGGTACACATCCTGACGGATTGCATCTTCAGGGTTTATGCCTCGTGCTTTAATGGCCCGGTAGGCATGAGCAAATGGAGTTGTATAGTTCACTCCAAAAAAAACTGCCTCTTTGTTCGTATCGGCCCACCGGAAGGTGCCCTGCTTATCGATGTACACTGGATTTTTTTTCGAGGCTTTTTGAGCAACCGCAAAATGAGAAGTTAGCGCGGCTAATAACGCAACGAGGTAGTAATAACGCATACACGGTATAGATTTGATCAATAGGTATAAGGATGTAACATAAACTGAATGCCTGAATTGAGTTCACCACTAAAATCAAAAAAAGTGTTATTCTCCCAGGAAGAGCCGGAGCCCCATAAGTCTTTTAACCCGGAGGTAATCCAGGCTGGCTCCCAATAAACAATTCCAGCACCACCGCCATCGATCACTTCTTGTGTAAGCGCTTTCAGCAACGCAAGTTGTCCTGCCGGTGTATAGGGGTATCCGGGTATGGGCGCCTGGCTTCCAAACAAGTTGGTATAGTTATCATTACCTCCTGTTGTCCACGGATAGGCCGTTTCGAGAATCATTACCTGCTTACCAAACTTGCTTTTAAAAGCTGCCACCTGATCGGAGATCTGATACGTTTGCACGGTGGTGTGCCACAGCGGGTAGTAGGAAAATCCGATAATGTCAAATGCTATAATCTCACCACCGCTGGTTAGTTGTGTAAACCACCAATCTACATTTTTAGGATCCGCTACATGCAGCATAATTTTTATCTCGCCTGAAACATCCTTTACTGCCTGTATCGCTGATTTAATTACAGTGCGCAGATTGGGCCATTGACCGTTGCATCCGTTGCATGCGGGGAAACCCGCAGGTGCATCCGTAAAAAACATCCCACAGTTAATTTCGTTGCCCACTTGAACATACTTGGGCAGCAGGTTGAGATTTTTTAAATGGGTTAACGTTTTAAACGTATAATTATAAACCGAATCGCGCAACACATTAATGCTTCGGATTTCTTGCCAAGCTGCCGGAATTCGTTGGTTGCCCGGGTCGGCCCAGGTATCGGAATAATGGAAATCGAGTAGCACCGGCAGCGCCTGCTGCTTCGCTTTCTCCATCGAGCGGATTACATCAGAAAGATCGTTGTACATTTGAGTGCCCTCATCGCCATAAACATTCCGGGTCCACACCGGGTTATTCCAAAGCCGCAAGCGCACTAAATTTGCTCCGTGTTGTTTGAAAATCTGAAACGGATCGGCAGGAGTACCACCACTTTTATAAACCCCGCCTTTATCTAACACTTGATTTACATACGAAAGGTCGGCACCAAATAGGAAATCCGGCTTAAGGCTCGGGGGCGTTTCTTCTTGCTTGCAAGAAGATAGACCGCAAAAGGCAGTAACGCTAAATAAAAATAGAAATCTCATGCTGCCAAAATTAGTGCATTCATGTAGTCTGCTCTAAAATATTTCTTTCCGAAATTAACGGGAATCAATCTGGAAAGCTTGAATTACTTTAATGAAATTTAATTTTAACCGCTGGTGTACAATATTTTAATATTCCGCTATTATTGGTAAGATTGATTGATTAACCTTTGTGTAATGAATTTGCCCGAATGGAAATTTGCGATAGTAGCCTTACTGATAAGCACAGGGTGTAACGCACAGCAACTTTATTTCTCGACACTATCCATTAAGGACGGCTTGCCATCTAATGTTGTATCGGGTATTGCACAAGATCAAAACGATTTTATCTGGATTGGAACCGGCAACGGCCTGGCCCGGTATGACGGCTACTCCTTTCGGGTGTTTAATAAAACAGCCCAACCTAACTCCCTTCCGTCAAACGAAATAAGCTGCTTGCTGCAAACAGGAAATACCTTGTGGGTTGGCACATGGAGCGGGCTTTGTAAAATAGACACCCGTACCTTCGAAGTTACCCGAACAACTGCGCTGGGTGCCAGCGCCATCCGAACCATGGCAGCAGGAACTAATGGTAAAATCTGGATAGGAACCGAAAACGGGCTTATTCAATTAGACAGTGCAGCCAACATTATAAAAACCTATCACACGCAAAACAGTAACCTTAGCCACACTACGATTCGCTCTATATACGAAGCCCGCGATGGCACTTTGTGGGTTGGCACCTATAATAAACTTAACCGGCTGTTACCGGCTGGCGGATTGTTTGAAACGTTTGATTTGAAGGGGAGTTATAAACCTGCAATTCAAAATAATTTGATCTGTGGTGGCATACTACCTGTTAACCCGTTGCACGATTCGCTTTTATGGGTGGGCACCGAAACTGGCTTAAGTTTATTCAACACCGTTACAAATCAATTTAGCCTATTAGGCGATCAGCACCTTGATTTAAGTAATGAAGTTATCAAATGTATATTTCCAGGCAAAGACGGAAAGTTATGGTTGGGGACTGATTTTGGTTTAAACATTTATGATCCTGTCACTCATTCTGTTTCAAGTTATTTTCATAATCCACAAATCCCCTACTCTATTTCAAATAATGCAATCTGGCAGATTTTCGAAGACCGTAGTGGAGTAATCTGGTTAGTTACTTCAAATGGCTTGAGTCGCCTCAATAGTTTGCCGGCCATCTACGATTTTACTAGCGTGGCAAGCCGTATCGACAATCAAATTGCCGGTAACCAGGTTAAGGCCCTGATGGTTACAACTTCAAACATACTTTGGATTGGAACGCTGCATGGCGTAATCCGAAAAGATCTTACGAGCGGACAAACTCAGCTCTTCGATACACAAGGCAAAAATCACAAACTCTTATTAAATAATGTGTATGCGCTGGAGGAAGACCCATTGGGTAGAATCTGGATTGGTACGGCAGCGGGGATCAATATCTGGGACGACAAAGAACAGAAAATGATGGAAATAACAGCTACGCCCGGTAACGGCCTGGTAACAAATTATGTGGCACGCATGGTGCGCACCAACGATGGCGCCATGTGGGTGAGCACTTATCAAGGCGGGTTATTCCGAGCGATAGACAATTTACGAGATCCTGGCCGCATCCAATTCAAGTTAATTACCGATGCGTTTGGGTCTGAAAAATTTGTGGCCGGTGCAGATGCCGTATGGTACACACAATACAACGAACTATTTAGGATATCCATTTTTGATAACACACCAAAAGCAGTGCGGGAAGAAGCCATCAAACTTACGCCTTCTATGGGCGACATCCGCAGCTTGTTTTATTCGCGCAACAGCCATGTGTGGCTTGGGTGTAAAAATGGCTTAATAGAATTTGACCCACAGTCTAAAGAAGTGAGGTTCTTTCCGGTACAAACCGGAAACGACCTACTCATTACCAATATAAGCGAAGATGCCTCCGGAAATATCTGGGCCATAGCAAATCCCTTTTTATTTTCAGTGAACCCGACTACCCAGCACGTGTCATTGTTTCCAATTGATCCCAACCTTGAAATCAGAAATTTCCATCCGGGCTGTGCCACGGTAAACAATCAACATCAAATTCTTTTTGGTGGCGACAATGGATATCTGCAGGTGAACACCAAGTTACCGCAACAAACCCCGTATGAATCGAAAGTATTTATAACATCTCTCGCAATCAATAATAAACAGATTCATCCGGGTGATACGGTAAGTGGGCAAGCATTGCTTAGCAGCGACATAACCTTTACCAAAAATCTCAATCTTTCTTATGCCAATCGATCCATTGCCTTTCAGTTCACATCGCTGCACTTGTGGCAGCCCCAACTAAATGTGTACGCCTATAAATTGGAAGGTTTTGACGAAGATTGGATCTATACCTCAGGAACTAAAAATTTTGCAGTTTACACCAACCTTGAACCCGGCAACTATACGTTTAGGGTAAAAGGCACCAACAATTACGGGCATTGGAGTAATCAAGAAGCAACGCTTTTAATAACAATTAATCCACCACTGCTTTTAACATGGCAGTTTCTTCTGCTTTATGTTTTGATTATTGGAGCAGCGGGTTGGTGGGCTATACGCATTTACGCGGGCCGGCTAAAACTAACAAATGAATTGAGAATCGCACGCCTGCAAAAGGCTCATGCCGAGTCTCTCTCAAAAGCAAGGCAGGAATTTTTTACGCACATTTCACACGAGTTGCGTACTCCTATCAGTCTAATTATGCCGCCCATACAACAGTTGTTAAAAAATAATCAGTTAGACAGTACCAGCCATAAGCTGGTACACCTGGCTGAAAAAAATTCACAACGCCTGCTGCGCGTAATAAACCAAACGCTCGATTTCCACAAACTTCAAAACAACACCCTTGATTTAAAAATAGGACGCATCAACCTGATCGCATTTGTTCAGGAAATACACATTTTGTTTTCCGACACTGCGCTTCGCAAAAAAATTAACTTCCACTTTTGTGCCGATGAAGCCGAGCTTCCGGTTTGGGCCGATAGCGAAAAAATCGAAACGATTCTCTTCAACCTCTTGTCCAATGCCTTTAAATTTACGCCCCTGGGCGGCATGGTTCAGGTTACCGTAAAACAACTGACTGAACAGGTTCCTTCTGGCGCGGGCGTTGCCTGCATAGAAATAACCGACTCGGGCATAGGGCTTACCCCCGAAGAACAGAAGAAAATATTTGAACCCTTTTACCAGACAGCAGACGGCCGGTTAACTGGAAAAGGATCGGGCATCGGGTTGGCGTTGGCGTTGGAATACGTAAAACTACATCAAGGCACTTTACATGTTACCAGTGCCAAGGGCAAGGGTACCACTTTTTTAATCCACTTGCCCCTCGGTAAAAATCACCTTCCTGTAAGCTGGATACACGATGAAGAAGAAGTTGAGGTAGTAGCAACCCGGCAACCAGCCACACTGCCTATACAAAAATCATATCGGCTGAATTTAAAAACTGATAAGCCGCTTATTTTGATAATTGATGACAATCCGGATATTATTCAGTTTGTGGAAGAAAGCCTCAACCACAAATACAATTTTATCGCTGCTCAAAACGGAATTGAAGGACAGCGCGCAGTGCAATCTGCATTACCTGATGTGGTGCTTACCGATGTGGTAATGCCACTAATGGATGGAATAGTTTTTTGCAAGCAATTAAAAGAAAACCCTGTAACCAGTCAGGTAGCAGTAATTTTTATTACAGCACGAGCGCAGCCTGCCGAGCAGGCTGCAGGCATAAGAATTGGCGCTGACGCATACCTGACGAAACCTTTTGAAATAGAGCTTTTAGAAGCTCATATTGACCACCTGCTGGAGCGCAAAAAAGAACTTACCACCTACCTTAAGCAAGTAATTCTAACGCAACCACCACCAGCCACCGCAAACAATGAAGACGATAAGTTTGTAACTAAGGTAATGAGCATTGTGGAAGCCCACATTGCTGATCCCGAATTTGGTGTTGAAAAACTGAGTGAAGAGATAGGCATGAGCGCCTCGTACTTGTACCGGAAACTAAAATCGCTAACACAATTTTCAACCAACGATATCATTCGAAAATACCGGCTAAAAAAGGCCTCCATCTTACTTCGTAACAAAGAGGGAAATGTAACTGAGATTATGTACCAGGTGGGTTTCTCCAACTTATCTTATTTCTCCAAATGCTTTAAGGCAGAATACGGACTTAACCCAAAAGATTATCAGATAAAATTAAGCAAGGACAGTGTGGACTTAAAATTATAATCCCGCACATTGTAATAGTATGCGAAGTCAATCGGCTTACAAGTCAAACTTTGAATTTAACCACGCTTGCTTCAATTTTTCACCTTTCTGAACATCGGTGTACATGATATTCACTGTAAGCTCCTTGTCATCGAACAGCCGGTTGTACATGGCAAAGTACATGGTTAGTTTATTCGGATAATAAATTTTCATTTCGTTAGAATAGAAGGTTAACCCGTCAATGCTAGCCATTGAATTTAAGGTATCAATGGTTACACCCGGCATCTGTACTATAAACGTTTGGTATAAAGCTTCATTAACAGCCTTAACCGATTCAGCAAAATCACCATCCACCTGTTCATCGTAGTACTGATAGTTGGATTCAAAATAATTAAGGTTACCGCTCTTGAACACAAACAGTGTGGTGGTTTGGTTGTTTACAGCCATTCCGTACGTATCCTCAATGGCAGCCGCTCCTCTGTTCTGGAGTTTATCCCACTCCTCCGGGCCAACAGACTCAAACTGCTCAGGTATTGTGATACGCCACTTAAACTCCGGATTAAAGAATTTCTGCGGTGGTTTGGCAGGTTGTACACAGGCAATAAGTACCGTTGGAATGACGAATAATAAAAATCTCATTTCTAAAAATTCAATTAGCATACCTTTCTATAAAGGGAGCAGAAATACAAGGCAGTAAGGTTCTCATTTTCAATTTGCTCCTGGTTTTCTATTAAAATTACCTTTTTGTTTAAACCAATTCCACTAAGTGCAAGAAATACTTTAGTTAATAGTAAACCAGTCATATTTTTGTTTTTAATTTCCTATTTTTAAAATCATTACTCTTACTTCAACAGCCATGTACATCAAACGCCACGTAAGCTTTTTCATTCTTTACTTCATGTCGTGGCGCATCGCGTTGTGGTCATTATTTACCGGGTTGTTGGCACTTTACACCTATCAATATCTGGATTGGCATTGGGTGGCCATTCCCTGGCTGCCGGTTTCACTTATTGGTACCGCTGTAGCGTTTTACGTGGGTTTTAAAAACAACCAATCGTACGATCGCAACTGGGAGGCGCGGAAAGTTTGGGGACGGATTGTTAACTTCAGTCGATCGTTTGGTGCTGCCGTGCGCGCATTCGCTGCGGGCAAACAGGATGCAACCCTGGAGGCTGAAAAAAAGATTATCCTACATAGGCACATAGCTTGGCTCTATGCTTTGCTGCATGCCCTTTCGCAACGCACTGCATGGGAACATGAGGACAATGCCAGTGTACGGCAGCGCAAGTACTTCTCCAAACGCTTTAATTTTAATGTGTATGAACAAGTGCTTCGAACTTACCTAAGCGAAGAAGAGCAAGACTGGATAAGACACAAGCAAAATGCGGCCACTCAATTGCTGGATAAACAATCGCAACACATTGGTTCTTTACAGCAACGCGGCCTCCTCAACGATTTTCAGCAAATTGAATTGCAACGACTAATTACAGACCTGTATGCTGAGCAAGGGGCCAGCGAACGAATTAAAAACACTCCGTTGCCCCGTCAATACTCAACATCCAGTACCATCTTTATCCTCATCTTTACTTTTCTAATCCCGTTTGGGATGATCAGCGAATTCGCCAAAATGGGCGAAGAACTAATGTGGCTGATGATTCCCTTCAACCTGGTAGTATCGTGGGTATTTTCGTTAATGGAGTATGTGGGCGACTACAGCGAAAATCCATTTGAAGGACTGTTGAACGATGTTCCGGTAAATGCCATTATCCGCAACATTGAAATTGACTTATTGGATATGTTGGATGAAAAGAATTTGCCCGAAAAAATTAAACCCGTAGAAAGCGTACTATTTTAAAAATTCATTGCAATGACTGATTATCAACAACTGTTTGAAAACAACCGCAAGTGGGTAGCCACCAAACTTGAAACCGACAAAACATTTTTCGAAAAGATTGCCCGCGAGCAACACCCGGACTATCTCTACATTGGTTGCAGCGATAGCCGTGTAACAGCCGAAGACATGATGGGGGTGCAACCTGGAGAGGTATTTGTGCATCGTAACGTGGCCAACATGGTTAATGCGCTCGACTTGAATGTGATGTCGGTAATCAACTATGCGGTGCGGTACCTTAAGGTAAAGCATATTATTGTCTGCGGCCATTACAACTGCGGAGGGGTGAAGGCAGCCATGCAATCGTCTGATATGGGCATACTAAACCCGTGGTTACGCAACATTCGCGATGTGTACCGCCTGCACAAACAAGAGTTAAATGCCATAACCGATGAAGAAACCCGCTACCGCAGGTTAGTGGAACTTAACGTGCAGGAGCAATGCATCAATGTATCGAAACTGGCCAGCGTACAGCAACAATACCTTGCCAATAAATTTCCGATAGTGCACGGCTGGGTGTTCGATATAAAGTCCGGCTTGCTGAAAGACCTCGAACTCAATTTTGAAAAAATTCTCAAGGACATTCAGGAAATTTATAATCTTACGGGCACAGACTGGCTGGAAGGGAAATAAACTTTGCTTTTCATTTCATGATTTCATTTTATCCGGGGCCCTCGCGTGTTTATGATGCTATAAAACAGTATGTGGCCGATGCACACCGCGAAGGTGTGTTGAGTATGAACCACCGCAGCCCGGCCTGCACCCACCTGGTGCAACAAACCGTTCGCGAACTGAAACGCAAACTCAAACTACCAGCCGACTATACCGTCCTGTTTACATCATCAGCCACAGAATGTTGGGAAATTATTGCGCAATCTCTTATTGAAACCAGGAGCACTCACCTTGGCAACGGAGCCTTTGCGCAAAAGTGGTTTACCTATACCCAGGCATTACACCCGCAAGCAGAATACGTTGCTTTTGATTTGGAAGAACCGTTACCTGTTCACACTCACGTTAAAACCGATGTAATCTGCATTACGCAAAATGAAACCAGCAACGGCACGCAAGTTGACGTAGCCCTGATAAAAAAAATAAAACAACAGCATGATGGCCCGTTGATAGCCGTGGATGCTACCTCCTCGCTGGGTGGCATCCGGTTGGATTTTACCAGTGCCGACCTTTGGTTTGCCTCCGTTCAAAAATGTTTTGGCCTGCCGGCCGGGTTGGGCCTACTTATCTGCTCGCCCCGGGCGCTACAGCGGGCACATCAACTTAATAAGCGGGCACATTACAATAGCCTTGTAAACCAGATGCGCATGATGGAACTCTTTCAAACCACGCATACGCCTAATGTGCTGGGTATTTACCTGCTTTATCGTTCCTTAAAGGACTCGCCCGGTATTACTACTACCGATAAACGCATTCGCATGCAGGCAAAAGATTGGTACGCTTTCCTGCAGCAGCATAAAATCCTTACTGCGCTTGTAAAGAATAACCGGTTACAATCGCAAACGGTAATTACAGTTACAGTCTCACCCACGCAAATTACCAACGTTAAGAAGCAAGCAACCAAAGCTGGTTTTATTTTGGGCGAAGGGTATGGCCCCTGGAAAGAAACAACTTTCCGCATTGCCAATTTTCCGGCACTCAAACCAGGTGAGCTAAAAAAGTTGCAAAGGTTTCTAAAAAGCTATCCGCAGAAATAGCACCTTGTATTCAGCACTTGCGTACCTTTGCCCAGATTTTGTGCGCGATGAACTTCAAGGAAATATTTTCGGTTACACTTATTCTTTTTTCCGTTATCGATATAATCGGGTCGGTACCTTTTATAATTCTCATTAAAAAAAGAGAAGGCCGTATTTATGCCGAAAAAGCAACGCTTATTTCGGCTGCGCTGATGGTGGCCTTCTTGTACCTGGGGCAGTCTATTCTTAATTTATTTGGGTTGGATGTTGCCTCGTTTGCCGTGGCCGGAGCTATTGTGATTTTTATCGTGGCTATGGAGATGATCCTGGGCATTACGTTAATTAAAGACGATCCGGATGCCAAAGGCTCGGGCTCGGTAGTGCCATTGGCGTTTCCCTTAATTGCCGGTGCCGGCACGTTAACGACTATTCTTTCGCTCCGGGCGGTTTATGAAGAAACAAACGTACTGATAGGAATTTTAGTAAACCTGGTGTTCGTGTACATTGTCTTGCGGTCTTCCTCGTGGCTGGAAAGGGTTATCGGCAAATCGGGGTTTGCAGTTTTGCGCAGAGTATTTGGTGTTATCCTGTTGGCCATTTCTGTAAAGATTTTTAAAGGCAATCTGTTCCCGATTTAAGCTGTTTAGAAATTACTTTTCGAATGACGCTACTACTTTACTTTCGATCACTCCATCCGTATAACGGTGCTGATTACCCGGTACTAACTGAGAATCATTTCACCATTCGAAATTTTATTTTTACCCCATGATTCGAATTTACACCGATGGAGCTGCCTTAGGAAACCCGGGGCCGGGAGGTTACGGAGTAATTTTAAAATACAACGGCCACGTAAAGGAACTTAGCCAGGGTTACCGCCTTACTACCAATAACCGAATGGAGTTGTTAGGTGTAATTGTAGCGCTGGAGTCATTAAAAAAGTTGGGTATTGCTGTTACCATTTATTCCGATTCGAAATATGTAATTGATGCCATTGAAAAAGGATGGCTGTGGGGATGGCAGAAGAAAAATTTTGCCAAAAAGGCAAATGCCGATTTATGGCAACGCTACATTCCGCTGCACTACCGGTACCAACCAAAACTGGTTTGGGTTAAAGGGCATGCGGGCCACCCCGAAAATGAGCGGTGCGACCAATTAGCGGTTTCGGCTGCGCACGATTTGGATTTACTCACCGACACATGGTATGAGCAAAATCGGCACGAGCAAATGGAATAGATTCCCGTTTGCCGAACGATTCAAATCTTTAACTTCGTACCAAAACGAAAAACTTTGCCCGAAACTACCATTCAATTTTCAGAAGAAAGCCTGCTCATTTTAAATGTTTGCCTGGCGGTAATCATGTTTGGGGTAGCGTTGGAAATCCGGTGGGTGCACTTTACCCAATTGGCAAACAACAAGAAGGCAATTGCCACCGGGCTTCTTTCGCAATTTGTAGTACTACCGCTGCTTACCCTTGGCCTGATTTCGATTTTACCGGTTGAACCAGGCATGGCGCTTGGCATGCTGCTCGTAGCCTGTTGCCCGGGTGGCAATGTCTCCAACTTCTTCTCGCAATTGGCACGCGGACATGTGGCTTTATCCGTTACGCTTACTGCATTCTCGTCACTGGCAGCCTTCTTCATCACTCCGGTTAGCTTTATGCTATGGAGCAAAGTGGTGCCTTTACTTGCAACAGAAGTTACCACCTTCGAAATTGATCTCGCTTCGTTGCTACTGAACATGGCTGCCATTTTGTTGTTGCCATTAGTGGTGGGCATGAGTGTGGCTACTCACTTTCCAAAACAAGCGGGCAAACTGGCCGGGTCGGTACGGTTAGCTTCCATGTTCATGCTCATCGGATTTATTGTAGCAGCCGTTGTAAACAATCAGGCTGCCTTTACCATGTACCTGCGGCAGGTTTTTTGGGTGGTGCTGCTTCATAACGGCCTCGCGCTTTTAGCCGGCTACTATTTTAGTCGGGCATTGAAAAACGAAGAGTCGGTAAACCGCACGGTAGCAATAGAAACCGGCATTCAAAATTCGGGCCTTGCATTAATTTTGATTTTCACTTTTTTCAATGGCAATACCGCCATGGCTGTTATCGCGGCCTGGTGGGGCGTATGGCATCTGATTTCGGGGTTTGTGTTTGCATCTTTCTTACGCAGTAAAAAGTTGCCGGCATCGTGATGCAGCGCGCATTTTACGGGGCGTTAAAATTCTATTGTTGGCTTGCATTGCATTTTTATTTTAGAAAATGGCAAGTGCACAAAGCAGAACCAATTCCTGCCGGGCCCGTAATCTTTGTGGCTAATCATCAAAATGCGTTCTTAGATGCCGTACTGGTTATTTGCAGCACCTCCCGAAACCCGTGGGCGCTGGCCCGCGCCAATGTGTTTAAAAAAAAGTGGGCAAGCCGGGCACTTACGTTTATTCAAATGTTGCCTGTGTATCGCTTTCGCGATGGATTTGATACCCTGCGTAAAAATGAAGCGATAATTGAATCGTGTGCCGACTTGCTGGCAAAACAAAAATCCATTTTGATTTTTGGTGAAGGGAATCACAACGACCGCTATACCTTATTGCCTTTGCAAAAGGGCTTTGCCCGAATTGCCCAGGCGGCCACAGTACATAACGTGGCTTTAAAGATAGTGCCGGTTGCATTTTACTACGAGGCGCACCGCACATTTCGTTCGCGCGTATTGGTTAACTTTGGAAAGAGTATCGAAGTGCCTGCAACTTACTTTGCCGAAAACGCGCCTGCTAAAACTGAGGCCTTAATGGCCGAGGTAAGAGCGGCCCTGCTGCCGCTTACGCTAATCATTCCAGAGGGTGATTATTCAACCCGCTACCAATCCCTACACGGCAAATTTTTCCATTCGGATCTGGTACAACAGCTGGCTTCTGATCAGCGCGTGGTGAACCAACCGCATTTAAACCCGGGTATAAGAAAAAATAGTGTTGGTATTCTTCAGCAAGTTCTGCGCGTTTACTATACCGTTAACCACGTGGTCCCGCTTTTTATTATTCATAAAATAATAAACCAGCCCCGGCTTGATCCGCAATTTATTGCCTCACTAAAATTTGCCGTGGGCATGGTGCTAACACCACTGGCTTATCTGCTGCAAAGTTTTTTGGTTGGGTGGCTTTCGGACAATCGCTGGTTTGCCCTTTATTATCTGATTAGTTTACCGGTTAGTGTAATTTTCTTACACCCTAAAAAAGGTTAGGCTTCGGTTTCCTTCAACGCTATTCCAAAGGTTGCCAGTTCTGCAAGAATTGGTTCGTAAAATTCGGGCGTAACCGGAATAACCACCCCGGTAGCTTTTAGTTTTCCCTGCACCAAAAGTTTAGCTGCAATGCCCAACGGCAACCCTACCGTTTGCGCCATGGCGGTTTGCACTTCGTTACTGCCGGTGGCTGTAAGGTAAGCCTCCACTTGTTTTACTTTTCCCTTTTGTAAATACTTAAACCGGTGCCACATCACAATAAAATCTTTATCGCCTGGGCTAAGCCGCCAGCGTTTATTTAAAATATGTTCCAGCACCTGGGCGGGGGTTCCGGCATCAAGCCCAACAGGTTCTTCCGAAAACAAACCACTCCATACCAGCCGCTTTATTTCTTCGCCATCAGGCAGTACTTGAAAGCGTTGACAGATTTCTTCTACCGCAGGGTGTAATCCACTTAAAAAAGATTGGACAAACCCCGCGTGTGTCATGGTGTTTACATTTTCCATTTTATAAGAATCATCGCAGCAGCCTAACTGTACAAGCACGTTCCATGCACTACAAAAACCCTTATTGCGCAACGTACCGCGCACCAATGTTTGAATGTTCTCTAACTGGTATGTGCGCTGGTATTTGAGCGAGTCGCGGTTTGCATAACCTTCGTAATCGCCAAAGCCGGGTACGTGCACCGGGGTGGTGCGCAAGAACAATTGTTGATAGGGAACATATTTAAAGTGATTATCCTGAATAAATTTTGCTGTGCCCTGGCCGGCCATAACCACATTGCGTGGATTCCACGTAAACTTGTAGCGCCACGGATTAAGCGGATCGGTTTCGGGGGCAATCAAGCCGCCCGTAAACGATTCGAAAGAAGTTAGCTCCCCGCCTGCCTGGCGGATCCGGTCCATTACCTGCATGGCACTCATGTGATCGATACCCGGATCGAGACCACACTCATTTAATAACAAGATATTTTTTTGGCGTGCCTCGGTATCAAACAACTTCATTTCGTCTGAAACATAACTGGCTGTAAGCAACGGTTTGCCGGCTGTTAAACAAAGTGAGGCCACTAATGGGTGCAGGTGGGCGGGTAATAGTGAAATAACCACATCGGCCTGGGCAATCACCCCGGGGGCATTAGTCGCATCGTGAATAGAAAATAAAAGTGCCTCGCCACATGGATGGTTACTTACTTGTGCCTGCGCTTGTTGCAGTGCTACATCGGCAACAGTTATCTTCCATGCATATTGCTCGGCTTGCTTTAATAAATAAGAAATTAAAACCGAGGCCGATCTGCCCGCACCCAAAACCAGAATATTTTTATGCATCCTCATAGAATCACTAAAACAGCAATTTAACAGAAAATACAGGTACAATTTCATTTAGCGCACCGCCTTTACTATCTTTCTACGCTCACCAATCTTACTACTATATGAAGGGCCTTGAGATTTACAAAAACCTGGAAGAACTGGATAATGAATCGAAATACCTTGTGCACAAAGCCAAAGAAGCAGCACACCATGCATACGCACCATACTCTAAATTTTTTGTTGGCGCAGCACTCATGCTAAACGATGGCACGGTGGTTACGGCCTCTAACCAGGAGAATGCCAGCTACCCGCTTTGCATGTGTGCCGAACGGGTAGCCTTGTACGTTGCCGCTACCCAACATCCTGGTAAAGTAATTACCAAAATGGCAATAGTGGCTCATAAAAAAAATCATAAAGAATTAGCTGCGGCCACTTCGTGTGGCGCCTGCCGCCAGGTAATGCTGGAGTTTGAACAACGGCAACATAAACCGTTTGAAGTGATCATGCACCATGCGCCCAACGAATGGATAAAGAGCTCGGCAAGCACCCTGCTACCCTACTCGTTTGATGCATCCAACTTAAAAGATTAAATCCAACCTTGTGCAAAACCTTGAATTAGAACGTACCGATCTAACTCCGTATGTAGCGCTGAATGCAACCACCGGAAATTTGTATTTTGAAGGCCGCGCTGTGGCCGATACCATGGAAGACTTTTTTAAGCCCGTGCACGGGTGGCTAAAAGAGTATTGTAAAAAGCCCGCTGCCGCTACCATTTTAACCGCTCGCTTTGAGTACGTAAATACAGCTACTCAACGCGAACTGCTCGATATTCTTAAAACAATGGAAGGACTTTTGGGTGCGCGGGTTGTGTGGCAGTTTCTGGAAGACGATGAGGACATGGAAGAATGCGGGCAGGAATTGGTTCAACTGACTAAAATACCCTTTGATTTTGAAACCTATTGATTTATTTAACATTCAATCTGTACTTTGTTGAGTTATGAGTGAAGAAATACTCAAGGCGTTAACCCAACTTTTTGCCATTATAACCAAGCAAGATGGTGGAGTTTCTGAAAACGAGCGTCAATTTGTAATCGATTTTTTTCAACAAGAATTGGAGAAGGCTGCCATTAGCGGCTACCTGCAACTTTACGATGAAATTTCCGGCTACAATGTGCAACAAGCACCCCATGTGGACGATACCAGCCACAAACTCACCTCGGTAAAAGATTCGATTAAAACGCTGGCCATCTGTAAAAAGATTAACAAAACCCTGGCCCAAAAACAGAAGGTAATTGTTTTAGTAAAAATCCTGGAGTTGGTTGGTTCCGATAAAAGCTTTACTCCCCAACGCATGGAAATTGTAAATACCGTCTCAACGGTATTTAACATTTTACCCGAAGAATATAAGCTGATAGAAAATTTTGCTATTGCCGACTCAACCGACAACCTGAACTTCTCTAATGTGCTGGTTGCCAGCGAAGGCACCCGGTCGTTGCCTTTGCAAAAACACATTCATGCCCACGTGCAGGGCCACCTTGTTTTTGTGCGGGTAAACAGCGTGGGCATGTACTTTGCAAAATACATGGGCGCGGATGCCAACATCTTAAATGGTTTTACCATGAAACCCGGAAGAGTGTATCTCTTTTCGCATGGCAGTACCATTAAAACCCCTGATGGAAGTGCCCTTTATTACAGCGACCTGGTAGCTGCCTTTAATGAAGAATACCAGGCTACCAAACTCTCGTTTATTGCCACCATTGATGAATACAAGTTTGCCAATGGCACTGTGGGCATTCGCGACATTAAAATAGCAGAAGGCCCCGGCAAGCTGGTAGGAATAATGGGAGCCAGCGGGGCCGGCAAAACCACGTTACTCAACTTGCTGGCCGGCTTAGAGAAGCCCGGCAAAGGCAAAATAAAAATTAATGGTTTCGACATCCACAGCGAAAAGCAAAACCTGGAAGGTGTTATCGGCTATGTTTCGCAAGATGATTTACTAATTGAAGAACTAACCGTATATCAAAACCTGTACTACAACGCCAAGCTCTGCTTTGCCAATCTCTCGGAAACCGAACTTGAATTTCGGGTTATGAAAGTATTGGAAGATTTGGGACTGGAACAACGCAAAGATTTAAAAGTGGGCAGCGTGTTGGATAAGAAAATAAGTGGCGGCCAGCGCAAACGCTTAAACATAGCACTGGAACTCATGCGCCAGCCTGCCATTCTGTTTTTAGATGAGCCCACTTCCGGGCTTTCTTCGCGCGATTCAGAAAATGTAATTGACCTCTTAAAAGAGTTATCGCTTAAAGGCAAACTCATTTTTGTTGTTATCCACCAGCCCTCGTCCGACATCTACAAAATGTTTGATAAGATGTTGATTATGGACACGGGCGGCTACCCAGCATTTTATGGAAACCCCGTGGAGGCCGTGTCGTACTTTAAAAAAGCCACCCACCAGGTAGATAGCAACCGCGGCCAATGTGAAGTGTGCGGGAACGTAAACCCCGAACAGATCTTTAACATCATCGAAGCAAAAGTTGTTGACGAATACGGGCAACCTACCCAAAAGCGAAAAATTACTCCCGGCCAATGGTTCGAAATGTTCGTTCAGTCGTTCCGGCCCAATCGCATCGAAGAGGTAAGAGAACTGCCACCCCGCAACTTGCATATCCCTTCAAAGTTGAAACAAGCCTGGATATTCGCCACCCGCGATTTGCTGGCGAAAATCAGTAACCGCCAATATTTGCTTATTAACCTGTTGGAGGCACCCGTATTGGCCTTGCTGCTGGCATTTGTAATTCGCTACCGCAGCGCACCCGATGGCTCGCAGTATGTATTTCGGTATAACGAAAATTTTCCGGCCTTTATGCTGATGGCCATTATTGTGGCGTTGTTTATGGGACTAACCGTTAGTGCCGAAGAAATTATAAGAGACCGTAAAATTTTAAAGCGTGAATCGTTTCTGAATTTAAGTTGGAGCAGTTACTTGTTCTCAAAACTTGGCATTCTGTTTCTGCTCTCGGCCATTCAAACACTTAGCTTTATTGCCATTGGCAACTGGATTTTAGAAATCCACGACATGACGTGGGCTTTCTGGCTGGTTCTGTTTACAACTTCGTGCTTTGCTAATGTGATTGGTCTCAATATCTCCTCTGCATTCAACTCGGCTGTTACTGTGTATGTTTTAATCCCGCTTTTACTTATTCCACAAATGATTTTAAGCGGGGTGTTGTTTGACTTTGATAAACTTAACCATCTACTAAGCAACAAAGGCAAAGTTCCGTTGGTTGCCGACCTGATGGCCTCGCGGTGGGCCTACGAAGCAATGGCGGTGTACCAATTTAAAAACAATGAATATGAACAACCCTACTTTGAATTCGAGCTGGCCGAATCAAGAGCCGACTTTAAGGCAGCCTACCTTGCCGATGAGTTGCATGCGCGCAACCAACAACTGATCGATTGGGTGCATGCGCCCGAAAGTACCAGCCAAAGCAACCTAATCACTCATAAAAACATAATTTACTTTACCCTGCTCAACGAACCTTTTCAGGAAGGATTAGAAAACCTTGATCTGAAAACCGCATTTCTTACCGAAGGCTACACCCTCGAAACGGGTAAAACACTTGAAGCATACTTGGCGCGCTATAAAAAATATTACCAGCAACAATACAACAAAAATGCAGAGCGGATTGAGAAGCTAATGAACTTCTATGAGCAGCAGGGGTACCACATTCAGGATGAGAAAAATAAATATTATAATGAGAGCCTGGCAGATCTGGTGCGCAACGTAAAAACCCCGGAGCGGATCTTGGAATACAACGGCCGGTTGGTTCAAACTATTGATCCCATTTTTCAAGCACCTAACCTGCACTCTCCTTTTGCCTACCGGGCCCCGTTCTTCATTGCAACAAAAAACCTGCTGGGCTACGAAATTGCAACCTACTTCTTTAACCTGTTGATTATTTGGCTGCTTACCACGGCTTTTTTAATTATACTCTACTTTGAGTGGCTGCGCAAGTTTGTAAAACTGTTTAGCAGGGTAAATCTTACATGGAAGAAATGATCTGAATTTTGGTATTTGCCGGGCCGGGGCAAAGGCTTATTTTTGTACTAACCTCTACTTTATGAGATCATTATTAACTCTTTGGGCGCTGGTTGTTTTAATCAGTTGTTCCTCTAAAAAACCTGATAGCGAGGCCTTTCTGAAAACTCTCGAAAACCCAGAAACTGCGACACCTGGTGTTGATGAAGAGGTGGTGAATGCTATCCTCGAGCAAATCCCGAGTCCGTTGGAGATTTCGGTACTTCTCAAGCAATCGGGCTCGCGCTACAATTCCGAAATGCTCAACTCATCGCACAACCTGCCGCGCTACAACAGCAATTATAAAAAGGCATTAAACCTGGGTGTGTACGGAACCGACCTCGGTTATACCAATATCTTTGGGCGTAACCAGGACGGACTCAAGTACATCTCCGCTATTAAATCATTGGCCGATGAGTTAAATATTGGTCAGTTCTTTGATGTGCAAACCATTGGCCGGTTGGCCGCCAACAGCAAAAACCTGGATTCGTTGCTGCTTATCACTACCATGAATTTTAATCACATCAATCACTACCTGCAATCGCAAAGCCGCGATAACCTGAGCGTGCTGTTACTAACCGGTGGCTGGATAGAAGCCATGCAGATTACCTGCCAGACGGCCGCTAGAAACCCCGGCAATAAACAGCTACAGGAGAAAATTGGCGAACAAAAAATTATTCTCGAGCAGATTTTACTTTTGTTCTCATTTTATGAAACCGATGCCAACATGGCAACCCTTAAAGCAGACCTCAATCAGCTTAAATTGGCTTACGATAAAGTGGAAATAAGTTATACCTATAAAGAATCTACCATGCAGATTGTGGATGGCGTGGCCGTAATTAAGGATAACAGTACTACCAACATTAATATTAAACCCGAAAACGTAGAGGAGATCAGCAAGATTACCAACACCATTCGGGAGAAAATAACCAGTTAACACCCCTCCTTTCTATGAAAAAAATAGTATTACCGATTTTATGTCTGGCTTTTTTAGGAATGGCGCCCGTACCCTTTCAGGATTGTAACTCAGAAAGCCTGGCTACCTCGTGCATACCAAAGTTAGCCAACGGCTTTAACTTTTTAAAAAGCTATAAAGTGGACGGACTGGCAAAAGATAAGGTAGAATACAGCTATGTATTTACACAAGGCACCCAATACATGATTAACCTGTGTGCCAATGGCAATCCGCCCGATGGAATTGTGGTAGCCATTTTTGACAAAGAACGCAACAAAGTTGCCAGCAGCAAAATTAATGGCCAGGCCGCAGCGGCCATTGCCTATTCGTGCAATGCTACCGGCATCTATTACATTCAATATACATTCGATGAACCCTCGGCCCATTGCGGTGGCAGCGCCCTGGGCTTTAAGCGATAACAATTTTTGTACTTAACCCTAACCTGAAAGCGGCTATTTAAAAGTAGCCGCCTTTTTTTTTTTGACTACAAATCGTGTTGTTTCATTTAATTACAAAGCCCGCTATGCCTGCCTGGGCACTCTTTCCCCACAAACCAAAAATATTGTGTTTGCGTTGCATGGCTACGGACAACTTGCTCCGTACTTCCTAAAAAAGTTTCAGCCTGTTTGTAACGATCACACATACCTCGTAGCTCCAGAAGGGCTCTCACATTTCTATTTAGAAGATGTAACCAGCCGCTCGCAAACAGGCAACACAAAGGTTGGCGCCAGTTGGATGACCCGCGAAAACCGCCTGATGGATATTGAGAACTACCTTTCTTATCTGCACACTGTTTATCACACGGAAGTGCCGACCGGGTACAATGGTAAAGTAACTTTGCTGGGGTTCTCGCAAGGTGCCGCTACTGCTTCGCGGTGGGTATGTGCCGGTGCGCACGCCCATCAACTAATTTTATGGGCAGGGGTATTCCCACCCGATTTAAACTTGCAAGATGCCTCCACAACCCTTGCCAGAACCGAAGTAAAATTTGTGTATGGCACTAAAGATCCGTTTGTAACCGAAGCCCGCCTGCACGAAGTGGAACACCTATTTGCCAAATTAAATCTTAGTCCGGATCGGATTACGTTTGAAGGCGGGCATGAATTACATACCGGTACGCTCACCCAACTTTTAGCGGTTTAAACTCAAACCCCTAAATCACCTCCGTCCGAAATTTCAATAAGCAGTAACTTAACTTCTTCTGCTTTGGCGTGTTCGCCCATCTTTTCGAACGACATAATAAGATTGCGCAATGCCCTGCGCACAATTTCAATATTGGTGCAGGCTTCAAAAAATGATTGCTGCGGCACCAGGTGCAACTCATGAATATAATTTTCAATGTCCTGGCGCGAAAAAATCAAACCCCGGTTAAAGGCATTAATATAAAACTGTTGCGCATCGTCTTTATACGTAAGTATAAAGAGGTTGGGCAGGTTAACACCTTGTATTGGCATCTTTAATTTTTGAGCTACCAACATATAGATTACGCACAATGTAATGGGGTTTCCTTTGCGCGTTTCCAACACGATGTTAATCATCGAATTGCCGGGCGAATGAAAATTTTTAGTGTTGGCGCCAAACCGAAGTTTGTTGAAGATAACGCTGTTTAGAATTTTCACCTGATCCAGCGCGTGCAATTCGGGGTTAAATTCCAGCCACACTTCCTGGTACACCTGTTCAATTTCTTGCCGCAGTTTATCCAGTTCAATATCGGGGTATTGGTACGTAGCCACAATCCACATACCCATTAACAAATCCGGATTAGGGCCACGGTACCAGGCCAGCAGCCGTTCTTTCACCAACTCATACTGCAGCGTATGAATCAATTCTTCAATGCGCCCTTGCACATCGGGGTTCAGGTTACTCTCCCACTCTTTCTCTAAAAACGGAATGGCCTGTGTGCCTAACGATAGTATTTTTTCCTGCACATGATCTGCAATTTGCTTGTCCTCGTCATCGAGCAGTGAAACCAGCGCTTTTAACTCATTCTCCGTCATCGGCACAAGATTATTAAAAAATTGAATAGCCTGAGCGCAATCTCTAAAAAAGTGAATCAGGTTTGAATAACCCCTACATTAAACTTTTCGATGGGTGCATGGTTGGCGGCTGCGATGCCAGCCGCAATAACCTGGCGGGTTTGCAGCGGATCGATAACACCATCTACCCACAAGCGTGCTGCCGCATAGTACGGGCTTAGTTGCTCGTTATACCGGGCCGTTATTTCCTGCAACAATTGGCTCTCCTCTTCTTTGGTAATGGTTTTGCCTTTGGCTTTTAGCGCGCTTACGCGGATTTGAAGCAAGGTTTTGGCCGCTGAGTTGCCACTCATAACTGCAATCTGTGCGGTTGGCCATGCATAAATCAGGCGTGGGTCGTAGGCCTTACCACACATGGCGTAGTTACCCGCCCCATACGAGTTGCCCACAATAAAGGTAAACTTAGGCACTGTAGAGTTAGCCATGGCATTAACCATTTTGGCACCATCTTTAATAATGCCGCCATGCTCGGCTTTGCTACCCACCATAAAGCCACTCACATCTTGTAAAAAAATCAACGGTATCTTGCGCTGGTTGCAGTTCATAATAAAGCGGGCTGCCTTGTCGGCAGCATCTGAATAGATTACTCCACCCATTTGCATTTCGCCTTTTTTTGTTTTTACCACCTTGCGCTGGTTGGCTACAATGCCCACCGCCCAACCTTCTACCCGCGCAAACCCACAGAGTATGGTTTTTCCATAGAGACTTTTATACTCCTCAAAAACCGAATCGTCAACCAATCGCTTAATAATCTCCAGCGTATCGTATGGTTTGGCCCGGTCTGCCGGAAGCAATCCATAAATTTCATCGGCCTTTTCTTTGGGCGGTGCCGGCCGCACACGATCAAATCCGGCAACGGTGGCACTGCCCAGCTTATCGAATAAACTCTTTATGTAGTCAAGGCAGGCCTGGTCGTTGGGAAATTTATTATCGGTTACACCCGAGATTTCGCAGTGTGTAGTAGCACCACCCAAGGTTTCATTGTCAATGTCTTCGCCAATGGCTGCCTTAACCAAATACGAACCGGCCAGAAAAATAGAGCCGGTTTTATCTACAATCATGGCCTCATCGCTCATAATAGGCAAGTAAGCACCACCGGCTACGCAACTACCCATAATAGCTGCTATCTGCACAATACCAAGAGCCGACATTTTTGCATTGTTACGAAACTGACGGCCAAAATGCTCCTTGTCGGGAAAGATTTCGTCTTGCATGGGCAGAAACACCCCGGCACTATCCACCAGGTAAACAATAGGCAACCGGTTCTCGAGTGCAATCTCCTGTGCGCGCAAATTCTTTTTTGCGGTAATCGGAAACCACGCCCCGGCTTTAACGGTGGCATCGTTGGCTACAATTACACATTGCCGGCCTTTAATAAAACCGAGGCCAGCCACCACGCCCCCCGAGGGGCAACCGCCTTGCTCGGCATACATGCCCTCACCGGCAAACAACCCCACTTCTAAAAATTCAGAATCTTTATCAATCAGGTAACTGATTCGTTCGCGGGCTGTTAGTTTTCCCTTTTCGTGTTGCTCCGCGATTTTCTTTTCGCCCCCGCCTTGTTGCACCTTGGCGGCTTTAAGCTTTAGCTGGCTGCAGAGTTGCTTTAACTGATCTTCGTTTTTATTGAATTCCAGATCCATGCCGGTGCGCTAGGGTTTTTGCTTTGCTTTCTCTTCTTCCTCCTTGCGTCTGTCGCGTTCTATCTTGCTTTTGCTTTTTCCCAGGGGCGCAAGAAAATGTTTCGGGTTGGTATCAAAGTGCTCTACCAAAATATCCAGGTTACGCAACAGGCCGTTCAGGTTTACATACAGCGAATCCTCGTTAATCATTTTACCCAGCGTGCCGTTGCCGTTTTTAATTTTATCGATGGTTTCGTTCAACTTGATCACGGTGTTTTTGGCTTCAGTTACCGTTTTGTTTAATTCCAGGTGTTTCAACGAATCAGAAAAAGTTTTAAAGTTGGCCAGGGTAGGTTTCAATTCGTTCAACGTGCCATTCAGATTTTCGGCTACTTGTTTAAAGCTTGCCGATAAGTCTTCTACTTTACCGTTGGCGGTAACCAGCGTTTTGTTGAGCAGATCGGGAGTTGTTTGCAATTTGGCAAAGATGGACTCCAGTTGTTGCGAGTTTTTGGTAAGGTTATCAAGAATTACATTGAATTTGCGCAGGGTGGTTCCGAGGTTATCGGCCACGGGCGATGCGGTTTCGGAAATCAAATCGAACATGCCTTTGGCTACTTCTGCCTGCAAGGTATCCTTTGGCTTAAGTACCCGGGTTATTTTACCAATTGAAAGCAGAATAGACTTGCCGCCTAAAAAATCGCTGTTGAGGATGGCTTTGGTAGAATCGCCAAGGGTAATATTCGAGTCGATGTTAAGTTCTACCAATACTTTGTTTTGCCGTTGCTGCATAATACTTATGCGGCTTACGCGCCCAACGGCAAATCCATTTACCAACACCGGGTTAGAAACCGCTAATTGGTCGATGTTATCGTACACCACAAAGTACTGATTGGTGGTGGAGAAAAAATCAATGCCTTTTAAGAAATTGAATCCGTAATACAACAGTACCAACGCAATAGTGGCAAACAAACCCACCTTAAACTCTTTATTCTTAACCATTAGTTTATCGATTCAATTTCTGTTTTATAGTCTTTAAAGGCCCGGTAAATCCCTGAAGCAATCAGGTCTTGCCCGTTTTCGCTTGCTAAAAATTCTTCTTCTTTTTGGTGCGATAAAAACCCGGTTTCAATCAACACGCTGGGGGTGGTTGTCATCCATAAAACTAAAAACCCGGCTTGCTTTACGCCACGGCTGTAGCGCCCCGCCTTATTTTTAAATTGCTCTTCTACTTTTTGAGCAAACCGCAAACTATTTACCTGGTAGGCGCTTTGGTTCAGCGAAAAAAGGATGTACGACTCCGGGCTTGAAGGATCAAAACCTTCGTACTTCTCTTTATAATTTTCGTCCATCAGAATAACCGAGTTCTCGCGCTTGGCCACTTCAAAGTTGCTGTTGTCTTTATGCAAGCCCATCACAAAAGTTTCGGTACCGTAAGCATTTGCGCCCACAATGGAGTTGGCATGAATGCTCATAAACAAATCGGCTTTACTTTTATTAGCAACCCCGGCCCGGTCTTGCAATTCGATAAACTTATCGGTTTTGCGGGTATAAATCACCTTCACATCCGGAATGTTCTCCTCAATGTATTTTCCGGCTTTCAAGGCGATCTTTAGCACCACATCTTTTTCTTTAGCAAACTTACCGATGGTACCTGGGTCTTTACCACCATGGCCGGCATCAATTACAATCGTGCGCACTTTAAAATCCCTGCCAAACGAAAAAAGGGGTAAGGTGGCCAGGGCTGACGATTTTAAAATAAACTCTCTTCTTTTCATACCGGGTGCTTACGTAAGAGTGACGGAAAGTTTAGCAAGGTTATTGCTTTTGAGCTGAGCCTGGATTTGATATTCTTCACTGGTGTTCCGATGTCTGAAGTATTTGCAATAACTTTACACAAAGTTGTGAATTTTTCGCTAAAAGCTAAACCCTTGATCCTCAACCAAAGGCCGGTAGGTCTTGTCCTATGCTTCGCTTTTTGTCTTCTCACAGTGGGTGCGTTTAGTGCCTTTGGCCAGGTAGAGCGCCCCTTGCGAACTCCGGCCCGGCTTCCTGTTAAGCAAGACTCGCTCCAAAAGCTTCCGGTTGCTGATACATTGAAGACTAAGCCCGACTCGTTGCAGGCGAATAAGCCCAAAAGTGATATTGAAACCACGATTATCTATTCTGCCCGCGACTCGATTAACTCTAACCTGCAAAGTAAAATTATTAAACTCTATGGCGATGCCCATGTAAAGTACGGTATCATCGAGTTGATGGCCGAAGAAATTGTAATCGACTACGAGAAATCTACCATTACGGCTCACAGCCGGGCCGACTCTACCGGCAGGCATTTAGGGTACCCGGTGTTTATTAACGGGAACGAGAAGTACGAAACCAAAGACATGCTGTACAACTTTAAATCCCGTAAGGCAAAAATTACCGGGGTAGTAACCAAACAAGGTGAAGGGTTTTTGCATGGCGATGTAGTGTACAAAAACGAAAAGAACGAATTGTTCACCATCGACAATGCCTATACTACCTGCGACCTGGCCCACCCGCACTTTCGGATTATTTCTAAAAAAGTAAAAGCCATTCCTGGTGACAAAATGGTATCGGGGCCCTTCTACCTGGAGTTTAACGATGTGCCTACTCCGCTCGGTTTTGCGTTTGGAATTTTTCCGGCCCCGCGCAAAAGTGCATCCGGTATTTTAATGCCGAGCTATGGCGAAGAGCGCAGGCGCGGGTTCTTTTTAAGACAGGGTGGCTATTTCTTCGATGTGAGCGAATACGTGAAGGTGGCGCTAACGGGCGATGTCTATTCGAAAGGCGGTAGCGCGGTGGCCCTCAACTCCAACTACAACAAACGCTACCACTACTCGGGTGCATTTAATTTTACGTTCACCAACAACGTAAACAACGAGAAAATTGAAGCTCCCACCAAGTCGAAAGACTTTCGTATTAGCTGGAGCCATAGCCCGCAAACCAAAGGCACCGGCAGATTTTCTGCATCGGTAAATGCGGCCAGCTCTTCGTATAATACCAACAACTTTTTAGGCGTAAACGCCAACGCCCAGTCTGCACGCATCGATCAAACAACGCAAAATCTTAGCTCCAATATTAATTACAGCAAAACGTTTCCGGGTACACCTTTTAGCTTAGGGTTAAACCTGCGGCACAACCAAAACCTGGGCACCAAACAGGTTGACTTGCCCTTGCCCGATATGAGTTTTAACGTTAACAACATCTATCCATTTAAAAATGCTGAGAAGAGCATGTTTCTGCAAAACCTGAACGTGCGCTACTCGATGAACGGAACCAACCAGCTTACCAACAACCTGGGCAAATTGCGGGTAGATGCCAACGGAGTTCTGCAAGACAGCATTGCACCTTTTACGTTCGAGAACCTGCCCTTGTTTTTTCGTAACTCCAGGAAAGGAATCCGCCACAGCGTACCCATCAGCACATCGTTTAAAGCCTTTAAATTTTTTACCATTAGCCCCAACCTAAGCTATGACGAACGCTGGTATTTCGATAAGCTGGATTGGACCTACATAGACTCTACGCGCACGTTTGTTTCAACCAAAGTAGATGGCTTTAACCGGGTATTCAATTACAGCGGTGGTATGAATATGACCACCCGCATTTATGGAACGTATGTAAGCAAAAACCCGGAGGCACGCATCAAGGCGGTGCGCCATGTTATTAACCCTTCCCTGGGGTATTCATTTCAACCCGATTTTGGTACCAGCCGCTACGATTATTACCAGCGCTTTGTAACTACCGATGGAGCCGGAAATCAAACCGTGCAATACAAAGCCCGCCACGAAGGCTACCTGTACGGAACCGCTGGCCGCGGCAAGAGCAGCGCAATGAACTTTAGCGTAAATAATAATATCGAAATGAAGGTGCGCAACGCCAAAGACACTGTTGACCGTAAGATTGCACTCTTCAACACGCTTTCTATCGGTAGCTCCTACAATTTTTTAGCCGAGTCGTTCAAACTGGCCAACTTTGGTCTGTCGGCCAACACCAACATTTTGCAGGACAAAATCAATCTTAATTTCAGCGCCACCTTAGATCCATACCAATACCGGAAGGTGATAACGGACTATACATTGGAGGGCTGTACGGGTTGCATTATTGACCGCGAAAACTACGAAGGCGACCCGGCCTTGCTGGTTCCGATTTACACCGAAAAAAGAGTGGACGCCTATGTGTGGAATGCACGACAATTCGGTCGCATTACCAACGCGAACTTTGCATTTAGCACCAACCTGAACCCCAAAGGCCAAAAGAGCGATAACACCACCCGCGATAAAATTGGAAAATCGGAAATAAGCGATTCCGATAAAAAGTTTTTGCTACAGAACCCCGACTCATATGTGGATTTTTCCATTCCCTGGAACCTGCGCATTAGCTATAATGTGGATTACAGCCATCCGGCAAATCAATCGCCAATGATTACACAGGCAGCGCGTTTTAGTGGCGATATTTCGCTTACACAAAAATGGAAGATAACGTACAACTCGGGCTACGATTTCAAAAGCAAAGAATTTACACAAACTCAACTTGGCCTTAACCGCGATTTGCACTGCTGGCAGATGAGCCTTAGCTGGACTCCCTTTGGCCGCTATCAATCGTATAACTTCTCGCTTGGCGTTAAATCTTCGCTGTTGCGCGATTTAAAGTTAGACCGCCAACGGAGCTTCTTCGACAATTAATTAAGCCAGCCTTCAATCTCTTGCAGTGTAGGATTTTGCACGGCATCCAGCTTTAACTTTTTGCGCATACCCGGAATGTCGTTAAAAAGCTTGGTAGCTTTAATGCCTTTTAGTTGTTCTGTGGTATGAATGCCCAGCTTATTAAGAATTGGCAGTAACTCTGCACGCACTCCAATAGCTACAAAATCGGCCTCGGTACTGGCTTCGGCTTTCTTCTCAGGCTTCATCTGCGGAAAGAAGATCACATCCTGAATAGAAGGTGAATTGGTCATCACCATCGATAAACGATCGATGCCAATACCTAAACCGGCTGTGGGCGGCATGCCATATTCCAGTGCGCGAAGAAAATCTTCGTCCAGAGTCATGGCTTCTTCATCGCCCCGCTTGCCTAACTCTAATTGTTCTTCAAAACGCTCGCGCTGGTCCAGCGGGTCGTTCAATTCCGAAAAGGAATTACAAATCTCTTTGCGGTTACAAATGGCTTCGAAGCGCTCTACCAAACCCGGCTTGCTGCGATGTTTTTTAGCCAGGGGCGACATCTCGAGCGGGTAATCGGTAATAAAAGTCGGTTGAATCAGGTTGGGTTCGCACTTCTCGCCAAAAATCTGGTCGATGAGTTTTCCTTTGCCCATGGTTGCATCCATAGGTACTTGCAACTTTTTGCAGGTATCGCGCAAGGCCGCTTCATCCATTTGCGAAATGTCGATACCGGTAAAGTGCTGTATGGCCTCATACATGGTAAACCGTTTCCACGGCCGCTTAAAATCTATCAGGTTTTCACCCACTTTTACTTCGGTGGTTCCGTGCAGATCCAACGCAACCTTCTCAATCATCTCCTCTACTAGGTCCATCATCCAATAGTAATCTTTGTAGGCTACGTACAATTCTACCTGGGTAAACTCGGGGTTGTGGAAGCGCGACATGCCTTCGTTGCGGAAGTCTTTCGAAAATTCGTACACCCCATTAAAGCCGCCTACAATCAATCGCTTTAAGTACAACTCGTTCGCAATACGCAGGTACAAGGTCATATCTAACGTATTGTGATGCGTTTTGAAGGGTTTGGCCGCAGCCCCGCCATACAAAGGCTGTAGTATGGGCGTTTCCACTTCCAGGTAGCCTTTGTTGTTCAGGTACTCGCGCATGGAGTTTACCAGTTTTGTGCGTTTGATAAACGCATCGCGCACGTGGGGATTTACTACCAGATCGACATAGCGCTGGCGGTAGCGTTGCTCCGGGTCGGTAAATGCATCGTGTACCGTTACATTGCCTTGCTCGTCTTTTGTTTCTTTTACAATCGGCAACGGCTTTAACGACTTCGATAAAATTTTAAAACTGGTAACATGAATGGAAATTTCTCCGGTTTGTGTTGTAAACACAAAACCCTTTACGCCAATGATGTCGCCAATATCCAACAGCTTTTTAAATACGGTGTTGTAAATTGTTTTATTATCGCCCGGGCAAAGGTCATCTCTGCGAAAATAAACCTGAATGCGCCCGGTCTCGTCTTGCAGTTCGGCAAACGAGGCGTTGCCCATAACCCTGCGCGACATAATTCGCCCGGCAATGGCAACATCTTTATACTCTATTTTCTGATTAGGATAATGAAGGTGTATTTCCTGTGCGGAGGTGTTTACCTCGAACAATTCGGCCGGGTAAGGATTAATACCCAGTTTTAGTAATTCCTGAAGGCTTTGTCTGCGGATGAGTTCTTGTTCGCTTAACTGCATGGTTCTGTAAACTAATTGAAGGGCAAAGGTAGTAAAAGCTGCCTAAGTTACTGGGTACTGGGTGCCTGTTACCAGCAGCCGGTGGCCGGTAACTGGAAACTATTTCCCTTTCCTTCTTGCAATCTCTTTTCGGATCAGCGTAAGCTCCCGGCTACTTTGCCCGGCAACAGACGTATTTTCTGCTGCTCTTCTTATCAGATAAGGCATTACCAACTCCACCGGGCCATAGGGCACGTATTTGGCTACGTTGTAGCCGGCCTTGGCCAAATTGAATGAGATGTTATCGCTCATTCCCAAAAGTTGGGCAAACCAAACCCGGCTATCATTATTTTTTAATCCGTGCTTGTCCATCAACACAGTTAAATACTGGTTGCTGTATTCGTTGTGCGAGCCACACACTAAGCTAATGCGTTGCTTGTTATCCAAACAAAACGCAAGGCTCTTGTTAAAGGCATCATCGGTAGCTTGTTTGGTGGGCCAGATGGGATTTTCGTAGCCTAATTTTTTGGCGCGGGCTGCTTCCTTTTCCATGTAGGCGCCCCGCACCATTTTTACGCCCAGGTAATAGTTGTGCATGGCCGCATCGTGAAAGGCATTGCGCAAATTATCGGGCATATCCTGGCGGTACATCTGAAACGTATTGAATACGATGGCCTGCTTTTGATTGTACTTGCGCATCATCTCCCGCGCCACCTTGTCAATCGGGTTTTGGATCCAACTGTCCTCGGCATCAATCATTACCGGCACTCCATACGCATGCGCCCGGGCACAAATGCGTTCCACCCGATCATGAAAATGCGCAAAGGCTTCCTGCTCCTGGTTGCTCAGCGGTTGTTTACTTTGTACTTTTTCCAACAAGGGCATGGTAGCCAAACCGGTGCACTTAAAAACCGTAAATGGTATGGCCGCATTGTTGCGAGCCTGCTCAACGGTTTTCAAAATCTCTTCGGTAGTAGAATCAAAGCCGGCCTCATCGTGCGCCCCTTCGGCCGAAAAATCGAGAATGGCGCCCACATGAAATTTGCTTAACGTTTGAATTGTGCGGGCGCTTTGCGCGATGGTTTCGCCCCCACAAAAATGCTGGAACACGGTAGCACGAATTAGCCCCTTAACGGGAAGCCGCAACAGGAGTCCTAATTTTGCGAGGCCCGTAGCCATAGCCGAAATCCACGGGTGGTTGACGATTGAAAAAATAAAGTGAGCTTTTTTAAGTTCCGGGTCAGACTTATACGAGAAAGCTACTTCGGTATTATCGAACTGAATCTTGGGTTGGATTTCCATAAGAACAAATCGGCTGCAAATATACCAGTTACCCGTTAACCCTAAACGAAGTAGCTGGTAAACGGTAAACCCACAAAACTTTCAGTTAAAGACAATAATTGCCGTATTTTGTTTGCACTAATTTTTTGTATGCCTCAAATTATTATCCGGCAACAGCCGGGCGAACTTATTACGGAATTCTTAAGCAGGAACACTTATTCGCACCTGGTGGTTCTTGCCGATGAGAATACTGCCGTGCAATGCTATCCGTTACTCGAAAAAAATCTGCCCCCACATCGGGTTATTACGGTGGCTGCCGGTGAAGAGAATAAAAACCTGGCTACCTGCAGCACCGTTTGGGAACAACTTACCACCCTGCGGCTTGACCGCCACAGTTTACTGGTGATTGTGGGCGGAGGCGTGCTTGGCGACCTGGGCGGATTTTGTGCGGCAACCTATAAACGCGGAATTGACTTTGTGCTGGTGCCCACTACGCTACTGGCGCAGGCCGATGCCAGCGTGGGTGGCAAACTGGGTATCGATTTTATGGGTTTCAAAAACCACATCGGGGTGTTTTGCGAACCGGCAGCCACTCTCATCAGCCCGGCCTTCTTAAAAACTTTACCCCACCGCGAGTTGCGATCGGGGTTTGCCGAGGTAATAAAACATTGCATTATTTCGGATGGCGCCATGTGGGATGTGCTGCGCAAAAAAAAACTGGAGCAGCAGGATTGGCAAACGTTGTTAACGCACTCCGTGGATTTTAAACGGGGGGTAGTAGCTACCGACCCGAAAGAAAAGGGCCTGCGAAAGATTTTAAACTTTGGACATACCGTGGGCCACGCAGTGGAAAGTTATTTTCTGGAATCGGGGCACCGGCTCTTTCATGGCGAAGCAATTGCTGCAGGCATGATTGCCGAAGCAGGCATAGCCTGCGCCAAGCAGCTTTTAAAAGTTTCGGAGCGCGATGAGATTGCAGCCTATATTAAATCGGTTTATCCGAAAGTTATGTTACCCGCCAGCCAACCGCTGTTGGAATTAATGACTCAGGATAAGAAAAACAAAGGCAATAAAATCTTAATGGCCTTGCCGGATGGAATTGGCAAAGCCCGGTGGGATGTGGAAACTACCCCGGAAGAGATTGAAGCAGCACTCGATTACTATCAGGAATGTTACACATAATGTGCATCAGAATCATCGAAAGCTGCCCTCTGCTTGTTAAGCGCTTGCTTCAGATCATCGGCTTTTTTAGAAACAAACGCTTTTGTTTTCTTTCCGCGATCGCCCGTTAGCAACCAGGCGGCCAGCAAGGCTCCACCTGCTACCCCCAATCCAATCATTAGTTTTTTAGTTGTTGTCATACTTTGTAAAACTCTAACTCAAATTAAATTGTTTCATTGCCTCATAAAAAATCTCTCATAAAAATTATTTTTAACACCTACTTAACGTACCCTCATTTTGGCACCTTGCATTCAACTTCTAAAGACTTCTACGCTACGCGGCACCACCCATAAGCTCTCTTCTTCCAAAAGCATTAGCAACCGGGCTTTGATTTTAAAAGCCCTTAGCGGAACCCAATCGACTGTTAGTAATCTTTCGGATGCCCGCGATACGGTGCTGATGACCAACCTGGTTAACAGCCCCGATCGGATAATTGATGTGATGGATGCCGGCACCACCATGCGGTTTCTTACGGCCTACTTTGCCATCACCAATCAACATAAAGTGCTTACCGGAACTGCCCGCATGAAGGAGCGGCCCATAGGTATTTTAGTGGACGCGCTCAGAAAAGTAGGCGCCACCATCAGCTACATCGAAAAAGAAGGCTTTCCACCCATCGAAATAAAAGGTTTTGAAAAGCAAACTGCCGCAGTCCTCACCATTCCGGGCAACGTGAGCAGCCAATATATTTCTGCATTAATGATGGTGGCACCACTGCTGCCGCAAGGGCTTACCCTAACCCTTACGGGAAAAACAGGAAGTGTGCCCTACATAGAAATGACTGCTGCCCTGATGAAACAGTTTGGTGTAATTCCGGAAATAGACCTGAAGGCACAAACCATCCGGATAGCTACGGCAACGTACCAAACCAGCCACGTGGTAGTGGAAGCAGATTGGTCGGCCATCAGTTATTGGTATGGCTTTACGGCCCTGGCACGGCAGGCCGAAATCACCTTGCCAAATGTCTCGTCCAACTCGCTGCAGGGCGACCGGGTAATTGCAACGATTATGGAGAAATTAGGGGTGCGCTCCACCTTTAAAGACAATCAACTTATTCTTACCCAACAGGCTGCCGCATCAACATTGGTTTGGGATTTTAAAGATTGCCCCGACCTGGCCCAAACAGTGGTGCCGGTGTGTGCAGTAAAAGGCATTACCGGTGAATTTACGGGGCTGGAAAGTTTGCGCATAAAAGAAACCGATAGGATTGCGGCTCTACAAAATGAAATTGCAAAAGTTGGGGCCACACTAACTGAACCTGAAACCGGGAAATGGATTTTAGTACCGGGAAAAATTCCAACTTCTGAAATTACAATTGATACGTACCACGATCACCGTATGGCGATGGGCTTTGCGCCCTGGGCTACTTTAACAGATCTGCTAATTAACGATCCCAGTGTAGTGAATAAATCGTATCCGGGCTTTTGGGCGGATGTGAACTCGGTGGGAATAGAAATAGTCCATAGTAATTAGTCCAAAGTCTAAAGTCCATAGTCCTTTGTATAGAGATATTAGCCTATACTTTAGACTATGGACTTTAGACTTTGAACTTTTATGGACTACTTAAGATATCTAAAATCCTGCCCGGGCTTTACCTGGAGCAACGTTTCGTAAATCAGGTTAATTACGTTTTCCACATCGTCTTTGTGCACAGTCTCTACGGTAGTGTGCATGTATTTTAGTGGCAACGAAATTAATGCCGAGGCAACACCTTCGGCTGAATAGGCAAAGGAATCGGTGTCGGTTCCGGTAGAACGCGATACCGCCTGGCGCTGAAACGGAATTTTTTTCTTTTGTGCTACATCAATGATCATCTTCAGCACATTGTTCTGTACGGCCGGGCCGTAACACAATACCGGGCCTAAACCACATTTCAGGTTACCACTCTCTTTCTTGTTGTACATCGGTGATTGTGTATCGTGGGTTACATCAGTACAGATAGCCAGGTCCGGCTTCAATCTGCGCGAAATCATTTCCGCACCGCGTAAACCAATTTCTTCTTGCACCGCATTTACCACATACAAGCAGAACGGAAGTTTCTTTTTGTTTTCACTGAGCCTGCGGGCCACTTCGGCAATCATAAAACCACCCATGCGGTTATCCAATGCCCGACCCGTTAAATAATTTTTGTTCAGTTCAATCAGTTCATCTTCAAACACAGCAACAGAGCCTACGTGCACGCCCATAGCCTCCACTTCTTTTTTAGATTCTGCGCCAATGTCTATGAAGATATTTTTTAGGGTTGGCGTTTCTTCTTTGGCAGCATCGCGCACGTGAATGGCGGGCCAGCCGAAAACACCTTTCACAATTCCTTTATCGCCATAGATGTTTACCCGCATGGAAGGTGCAATCTGATGATCGGAGCCGCCATTTCTGCGTACATAGATGTAACCTTCTTCAGTAATGTAGTTTACAAACCAAGAGATTTCATCGGCATGGGCTTCAATCACTACTTTGTACTGGCCTTTAGGATTAATAACCCCCACGGCCGTGCCATATACATCTACCATGTACTCATTGGTGTAGGGCTTAATGTAATCTAACCAGATCTGTTGCCCGGCTTGTTCAAAACCAGTAGGCGAAGCATTGTTTAAATAATCGAACAGGAATTTTTTACTTTGTTTGTCCATTATAAAATTGATTTATCCAAAGTCAAATCTACTAAATTGAGAAACTATTTTTCCAACTCCTCAAAATCAATATCCATTACGCTAAACTTTTGCCAACCAACAAAATCGAAGTGCCACCATTCCGAACTGTTTACTTTAAAGCCATATTTCTCCATAGTATCAATTAATAATTTACGGTTCGCGCGGATTTTCGGATCGGCTACCGGTGTACTGGGCCAGGCTTCTTTTTTGAATGAATCCCACCCGGTAGGCATTTCCAATTCTTTTCCGGTTTTTAAATCAACGAGGGTAAGATCGAGCGCACAACCCCGGTTATGCCGCGAACCTTTGTAGGGCGAAGCTACATACGTTGTATCGCGATAGACTTCATAAAATTTAACCGTTGCCGCATAGGGCCGGTATCCGTCAAAAATTTTTAGTCCCAACCCTTTGGGCTTTAGTTCGGCCTGAATCTTTTTCAACGCCTCGGCCACCGGCCTGCGGGCATACGCACGGGGCAGGTTATAAATTTTCCCGCCCGTAAAATTATTCGTGGTGGCATACCCTATCTCCAGAACAACACCCGGAATAACCTTTTCCAGGTTTATCAACGCGTTGTCCGGGTTGGCTTTTACACTTTGTTTGTATTCTTCCAGCTTGACTGGCATGAGGCCATATTTGTTTTGAGCGAGAATGGTGATTGGAAAAAGAAGTAGGATCAGGACTTTCATATGTTTAAAGATAGTTGATTAAAATTTCTCTCTGTGCAAATCTCTGTAGACTCTGTGGTAAAAATTTCTAACCACAGAGGCACAGAGAAGGCACAGAGAATACCTAACTTTCAGCATTCCATCTACCTATGAAAATTCTGAAACGTATCCTAATCGGCTTGATTGCTTTAGTATTGATAGCCTTACTGGGCCTTTACATCTACCTGCAAACCACCAAACCGGTTCTGTCGGGCGAAATTACGCTTAGCGGATTAACGGAACCGGTTACAGTACATTTTGATGAATACGGAGTTCCGCACATCTACGCACAAAATGAAACCGATGCCTACTTTGCCCTGGGGTATGTGCACGCCCAGGATCGGTTGTTTCAGATGGAAATGATCAGGCGCGCGGCCAGCGGCCGACTATCAGAAGTATTAGGCAAAGATTTGCTTAAAGTGGATAAACTTTTCCGGGCGTTAGCCATAAACGAGTTTGCCGAAAAACATGCCCGCCAATTTTTGCAAGCCGATACGGCCAGCTTTCAACAAGCAGCCCTCGCCTATCAAAAAGGCATCAATGAATTTATTCACGAAGGCCCAACACCGCTTGAGTTTTCGATTATCGGAATTCCCAAAACAGCGTTCGAACCAAAAGACATTTACCTGGCCATCGGCTTTATGTCGTTTGGCTTTGCCGAGGGGTTGCGGGCCGACCCGGTGTTGGAAAAAATAAGAACAGAACTGGGAGCAACCTACCTCGCAGACCTTGCCGTACAAACTCCGGCCAATGCAGTACGCATAAAAAATTTTGATGGGGCTGGAAAAATAAAAGCCACAGATTCACTGATTGCATTCTTTGATGAAGCCTTAACCAAACTTCCGGTTCCTCTCTGGCAAGGCAGTAATGGTTGGGCTATTGCTGGCGATAGAACGGCATCAGGCTTACCCATATTGGCTAACGATACCCACATCGGGTTTGCGCAACCAGCCGTTTGGTACGAAGCGCACCTGGAATATCCGGGCTATAAATTTTACGGCCATCATATTGCGGGTATTCCGTTTGGTTTGTTAGGGCAAAATCATTTTGCCGGCTGGGGACTTACCATGTTCGAAAATGACGATACCGATTTTTTCTACGAAGAAACCAACGACAACAACCAGGTAAAATACAAAGGCGAATGGGTGGATTTACAGTGGCGCAAAGAAACGATTAAAGTAAAAGGCGATGCCGATGTGGAACTAACTATTCCGGTAACACCGCATGGCAGCATGATTAGCGGAATTATTGAAAACACCGAAGAATTAAAACCCGCCTCGCTGTGGTGGTTGCTCAACCACGAGCCCAACCATGCCTTGCAGGCAGCTTATCAATTGAATCATTCAAAAAATTTTAACGATGTTCAAAAAGCTGCTTCGTTATTTTCGGCCCCTGGATTAAACCTGATGTATGCCGATGCGCATGGTAACATTGCCTGGTGGGCGGTGGCTAAGCTTCCCGTAAGGCCGGCACATGTAGTGTCTAAATTCTTTTTGGATGGTGCCAGCGGACATGACGAGTATGAGGGCTATTACGAATTCTCTAAAAATCCACATGCGGTAAACCCACCCTGGGGCTATGTGTATTCTGCCAACAACCAACCCGATAGCGTAGAAGGTGTGTTGTATCCGGGGTATTATTATCCCCGCAGTCGCGCGGGCAGAATTGAAGAGCTAATTAAAGAAAATAAAAAATGGACGGTGGAAGACATGAAGGCCATCAACCTGGATGTAACCTCGCACATGCATGCGGATATAGCGCATCAGTTTGCTGAAATTCTGAAAACAATTAATAACCCGGAGTATGCGGAGTTTCAAACCCAACTTGAAAACTGGAATGGTACTCATGATTTGGAGTTAACAGTTCCTTCCATATATTATAACCTGCTCTCGCAAACCATGCGCCTGGCTATGGCCGATGAAATTTCTCATAAAGCTTTCGAGGCAATTGCAGCCACCTCGGTTTTGAAAAATAGCTATGAACAATTTATCGCCAATGCCAACTCGCCCTGGTGGGACAATACCCGAACCGAAGCAAAAGAAACCCGCGAACAAATTGTGGAACAGGCCGCATCAAAAACCCGCGCGTTGCTTATATCAACTTGTGGAAAAAATCCTGCCGACTGGCAGTGGAAAAAAATTCATACCCTTACGCATAAACATGCGTTCGATGCCGTAAAGCCTTTACGTAATTTCTTTAACGTTGGGCCCTTTGAAGTGCCCGGTGGAAGCGAAGTACTCAACAATTTGCACTTTAGCCTGGATACTACCGGGTATTATCATGTTGATGGAGGGCCGGCCTTGCGCAAGGTTACCGATTTTGCGGATGCCGAAAATGGCATCACCGTTTCACCTTCCGGGCAGTCTGGTAATGTGATGAGTGCCCATTATAGCGACCAGGCCAAAATGTATGCTACCGGAAAATTCAGAAAGATGTTGATGAATAAACCTGAAATTGAATCGGGTACGAGAAAACTGATACTGAAACCTAAGCGCTAAATGTTGAATATCGACCTGCTTCGTCAGCAAACTCCCGGTTGCCCCTACAAAATTCATTTCAACAATGCCGGAGCTTCGTTGCCACCGCAACAGGTTTTGGATGCGATTATCAGGCACCTGCAACTGGAAGCCATTACCGGTGGTTATGAAGCTGCTGATTTAAAAGCCACGGAAGTGAACGGTTTTTATGAATCAACGGCACAACTACTCAACTGCAAGGCTACCAATATTGCCTTTACATCCAACGCCACAAATTCATTTGCGCGGGCTTTATCGTGCATTCCGTTTCAACCGGGCGATTCAATTTTGCTGGCTAATGAAGATTATATCTCTAACCAGATCGCATTTCTTTCACTCCAGAAAAGATTCGGCATAAAAATTATTCGCGCAAACAGTTTACCGGAAGGCGGTGTGGATGTAGATGATATGAAACGATTGATGGATGAGCATCAACCCAAATTAGTTTCGTTAACCCATGTGCCCAGCAACACCGGGTTAATACAACCGGTTGAGGTTGTTGGTGAACTTTGCGCACAGCGAGATATTTATTACTTAGTTGATGGCTGTCAATCTGCCGGGCAAATTCCGGTAGATGTTCAAAAAATAAAGTGTGATTTTTTTACCGCCACCTTGCGTAAATTTTTGCGCGGCCCGCGGGGTGCTGGTTTTCTTTACGTGGCCGATAAAGTGATTGATCAAAAACTGGAACCATTATTCATTGACTTGCGAGGTGCCGAATGGACTAAGCCTGATGAATACTCCCCACGCATGGACGCCCGCAGGTTTGAAGATTGGGAGCTCCCCTACCCGCTGGTGCTGGGTAGTAAAGCAGCCATTGAGCTTGCGGTTTCGTTGGGCTTAGCTGAAATTCAAAAAAGAAATTTGTACCTGTGTAATTTGGTTAGAACTGGTTTAGCTGCACTACCCAATACCATTCTGCTGGACAAAGGCCCAAACCAAAGCAGCATCATCACAGTAAAAATCAGCAGACTGAAAGGTGCCGATGTATTGAATACCCTTCGTAACCAACACATCAATACCTCAATCGGCTATCGCAACTTTGCACTTATTGATTTTGATTCAAAGCAAGTTGACTGGGCTCTGCGCATCTCGCCACACTATTATAACACCGAGACAGAAGTTGAATTACTTATTGCCGCACTTCAAAAACTAATCGAATGACTTTCCGGAATGCGCTGCTGTGTGTACTTATTATTGAAGTGGCTATCGCGCTGCTTGCTGTAATCAATTACGGCACTTCGTTGGAGGCTTTGCAAGCAGTCACGCGATTTTCCGGTCGGGTTTCGCTGGCAGTCTTCAGCCTTATTTTCCTATTTCACAACCATAGGCATGTAAAACTGAGAGCCATACTTTCGGAAAAGTATTTTCTGATTTTTGCTATTGCACACGCCATCCACCTGGGCGAATTGCTTGCATTCGTTTTAATTTCGGGGAACGATTTAATCCCTATAAGATTAGCCGGTGGGTTTATTGGCTATGCCATTATTTTTCTAATGCCTTATTTTCAACACAAAGCAGATGCGGGCAAATTTTCGCCAAAGAGATTTAATAGCACTACGTTAGTCTATTTATACTATGTGTGGTTTCTCTTTTTTATGACCTACCTGCCCCGGGTACGCGGGGAGTTGCCAAATGTGGGTGGTTCTTATAAAGAGTTTGTTATTTTGTTGGCGTGGGTTTCAACGTTGATGGGTGTTAAGATTTCGAGTATGTTAAGTTTGTTCACGCAAAGGCGCAAAGAACGCTAAGCTTAAATTTTTGCTTTGCGAACTTCGCGATTTTGCGTGAAATTTTATGCCTTCACCGGTTCGCGATGCCCAACCCAGGTAAACCGTCTGCTTACATATTCAGGATTTGTAAATGAGGCATTCCCCGATGGATTACCACCTGTAACATGGAAATCAGAAAACGCAGCATTCTGATTCATATAAATTCCACCCGTAAGGTTAAACGATACAGGCGTAGCGGCCAATGCCATTGCATCGGCAATTTTTTCACGAACAACAGCATCGGTAGTGTAGGCTCCGCAAGAGATGGCTCCGTGCGCGTTTGCAAGTTCTTGCGCCAAGGCAATTGACTGATCTGTACTTTGTGTTTTAATCAGCAAGGCAATGGGACCAAATAATTCCTTGCTGAAAATTTCTTTTTTAGAAGCATCAACTTCAACTACCACCGGTGTGGCAACACGCGCACCTTTAAACTGGGGGTTCTCGAACGTACGCGACTTCAACCAAACCTTTCCGGGCAACTTGGCAGCTTCCTCCACCCGTTCGCACGTCTTTTTATTTTGCACCGCGCCCAATACAAATGGGCCGGCTTTCGGGTTATCCACCAAACTGTTGATGTTTGCCACAAACTTTTCTGCAAACGCATCGAAGGTTATTGTTCCTGTTGGGGTTTTAATTCCGGCTTCAGGAATAAAAAAATTTTGTGGTGCCGTACACATCTGGCCGCTGTAAAGATTTACAGAAAAGGCCAGGTTAGCCGCTACTTTATCGATATCCTCAACCGAATCCAAAATAACAGAGTTAACGCCCGTCTTTTCTGTGAATACAATTTTATCCGGTAAGGCTTCCAGGTAGCTGCCAAACATGGAGTTGCCGGTAAAGTCAATCAGTTTAACCGCTGCATGTTCGGCTAACTCTTTCGTTATCATTTTATCAAATGTATCAACGGCAAGTTGGCAAATGCAGGTGTCGAGCTTGCGTTCGGCCAATACGTTTTGAATCTCAGCAACAAAAATAGCAATGGGTAAAATGGCTCCGGGATGTGGTTTTACAATCACCGTGTTACCGGTAATTAAACTTCCGTAAATCCCGGTTACGGAATTCCACGTGGGGAACGTAGAGCAACCAATCACCACCGAAATGCCTTTAGGTACTGCGCGCCATTCTTTATTTAATTGAACATTGAACTTACCCATCGGTTTATCCCAAAGCGCTGCCCCGGGCACACGCGAAAGCTCTTCGTAGCCAGCAGCTACTGCTTCCAGCGCCCGGTCGGCAGCATGTGGGCCCGAGGCCTGAAATGCCATCATGTAACCTTGCCCGGTAGTGTGCATGGTGGCATACGCTATTTCGAAAAATCTTTTCTTAATGCGCTCCAGCGATTCAATAAGAATGGAAGCCCGATCTTCTTTCGATACTTTTCGCCACGTGGCAAATGCGCTCGTGGCGTTCGCAATCAACGTTTCCACTTTAAACACAGGGTAACTTACTTGCAATGGTTGCTGCAGGTATGGCGATTCCTCTTGTCCGGCCCAACCGGCTTCACCGGCTTGTTTTAATTCTGTAAACCGATTGCCGAGCGTTGCTTTAAATTTTGCCTGACCATCCGCATCAGCCGTTTCTCCATAAATGGCGGGTGCCGGATGTTCGGGGTAAGCCGCATAGAATGTACGGGCATGCAGTGCCTCAATTGCTTTGGTAAGTAGTTCGTGGTGCGAAGTCATGTTATGATCTATTTGTTGATTGATCCAAAAACCCGTTTCAATAAATCGGTAGTACGGGCTACAGGATCTTGCCTGATGTTCTTCTCTTCTTTGGCGATCATCGTAAAAAGTCCTTGAATGGCCATATCCGTAGCGTAGTCGTTCAGATCAGGATTTACTTTTTGAACGGTGGGAATGCTGTTGTAGCGTGTTACCAGATCGCCATAATACTTGGTAGCATTTACTTTGTTGAGGGCACTCTGCACAACGGGCGAAAACTTTTCTTTCAGTTGGGCCGTGGTGGTGCGTTGCAAATACTGCGTTGCGGCATTTTCTTCGCCTTTTAAAATTCCCCACGCATCTTCAATAGTCATTTGCTTAATGGCCGAAATAAAAATTGGCTTGGCTTCTTTTGCTGCTTCCTCGGCTCCCCGGTTCAAAGTCAGCACAAATTTATCCACTTCGCCACCCATGCCTAACTGGCGCAACCGATCCTCCACTTTCTTTACATCGGGTGGAAAAGGAATTTTAATCTCCGGGTTTTTAAAATAACCATCCAATTGCGATACAATGTCGGAGCCATTTGAAATACCTTTTATCAAAGCTTCCTTAAGCCCATCCCCAACCTCTGCCGTGGTCAATGGCTTCTCGCCAGTCATCGCTTTATTGGCATCTGAAAGGGCCTGGTTAATTTGGGCCGTTGTACACGCCATCATTAAAAATGACAGCACACTAATTACTGATTTCATGTTTACACGTTTTCAGAAACGAAGGTATAAAAAAGAATGTGGGAATGGCTAAACTTATTTTTGTTGCCGTCAATTACCCGGGTATTGCGAAAAGGTTAATTTGCAATCCATTTTCAAATTAAAATCAAAAAAGCATAGTGAAAAAAATCCTGGCAGAGCTATTAACCATTGGCGATGAAATCCTGTACGGACAAATTGTTGACACCAACGCGCAATGGATGAGCATTGAGCTCGATAAAATAGGAATTAAAGTAGTGCGCAAAACAACAGTGGGCGATGTGGAGAGCGAAATTTTAACGGCTTTTGAGGAAGCTGAGAAAAGAGCAGACGTAATTCTGATTACGGGCGGACTAGGCCCCACCAGCGATGACCTGACCAAACCATGCCTTGCAAAATATTTTAATTGCAATCTGGCCATTAACGCAGAAGCCCTGGCCGAGGTAACCGAGTTTTTTAAAAGCCGGGGGCGCGAACTTACCGAACTAAACCGACAACAAGCCGCCTTGCCCACCGCCTGCCAAAAAATTACCAATGTGCTTGGCACCGCACCGGGCATGTGGTTCGATAAAGGCGATAAGGTCTTTATGTCCATGCCGGGCGTACCGCACGAAATGAAAAAGATAATGACCGATCATGTTATTCCACGCCTGGGTAAAAAATTTGAGCTCCCGGTTATTCATCATAAAGTAATTCGCACCATTGGAATAGGCGAATCGATGTTGGCCGAAAAAATTGCCGCCTGGGAAAACGCACTCCCCTCTCATATAAAACTGGCCTACCTGCCCAGCCTGGGCGAAGTAAAATTACGACTAACGGGTTTCGGCAGCTCATTAGCGCAACTTGAAAGCGAAACCACCGAGTTGGTTGAAAAATTAAAAGCGCTGGTTAGCCCGTACATTTATGGCTATGGCGAAACTCCGATTGAAGTGGTTGTAGGCGAAACCTTGCGCTCGCGCAAGCTCACACTATCTATAGCCGAAAGTTGCACAGGTGGTTATCTCTCGCACTTAATTACAAGCGTGCCCGGAAGTTCAGAATATTTTTTAGGTACCATGATTCCGTATGCCTATGAAATAAAAATGCGGCAACTGGGGGTTAAACCCGAAACACTGGAAAAATTTGGGGCGGTAAGTGAGCCTACCATTATTGAAATGGCAAACATTGTACGCGCTAAGTTCAGCACCGATATTGGCGTAGCTACCAGCGGTATTGCCGGGCCCGGTGGCGCCACACCCGATAAGCCTGTTGGCACTGTATGGATTGCATACAGCGACAAGTACCAGACAGTAACAAAAAAACTCCAGCTTACGAAAGACCGCATGCTCAACATCCGGCTGGCCAGCATTGCTGTATTAAACATTATCCGACAGAGCTTACCAGGTTAGGGCAGAGAAATAGTAAACAAAAGAAATAACGTTTGCTTAAACTGCGGGTGTACCTCATATTCTTTGCTTAAAACAGGTAATGAATTCAACAATTTATTGTGCGGTTGGCAAAGTGCATGCATACTTTCAATCCTGTTAAAAATGTTAACTTGCACAGACAAAACAACCGATTGAAACATGGCGCTGGTACAACTCATCATGCCCAAAATGGGTGAAAGCATAATGGAAGCTACCATTCTTTCGTGGCTCAAAAAGCCGGGCGATAAAATTGAACAGGACGAATCGGTATTGGAAGTTGCTACTGATAAAGTGGATACGGAAGTACCATCAACCCATGCTGGCACGCTGAAAGAGATCCTTGTAGAAAAAGGTGCCGTGGTACCTATCGGCAAACCCATAGCCATAATAGCTACCGAAGCCGAGGTTGAAACTGCAGAAGTGGTAACAACTCCGGTGGCGCCCGCAAAAAGCATAGAGAAAGCAACTTCAGTTATAAGTGCCAATGGTAACGGTACTCATGCTACCACCAGCTTCAAGTCAGCTACCCGCTTTTACTCGCCCCTGGTGCGCAACATTGCAAAAGAAGAAAAAATTGCGTTGGCGGAATTAGAAGCAATACCCGGCAGCGGCAGCGAAGGCCGGCTCACTAAAAAAGATTTAATGAGCTACCTTCAAAATCGCAAGTTGGGTCAATCTATTGCGTTAACGCAAAGTGCCCCGTTGGTCCCGGCCTCTGTTTCATCTGGCGATGAAATCCTGCAAATGGATCGCATGCGCAAGATGATAGCTGACCGCATGGTGGACTCCAAACGAATCTCGCCTCACGTTACTTCGTTTGTGGAAGCCGATGTTACCAACGTGGTTTTCTGGCGCAACAAGGTTAAAAATGAGTTTCAGAAACGCGAAGGCGATTCGCTTACGTTTACCCCGGTATTTATCGAAGCAATCATTCAAGCCATAAAAGATTTTCCACTCATCAACATTCAGGTAGATGGCGATAAGATCATTAAAAAGAAAGATATTAATATTGGCATGGCCGTAGCGCTGCCCTCCGGCAACCTGATTGTTCCGGTTATTAAGAATGCCGACCAGTATAATATTACCGGTCTTGCAAAAGCTGTGAATGATCTTGCAAAAAGAGCCCGCGAAAATAAATTAAAGCCAGACGAACTAAGCGGTGGTACTTACACCATAACCAATGTAGGGTCGTTCGGAAATGTAATGGGCACGCCCATTATAATGCAGCCGCAGGTTGGCATTTTGGCGGTGGGCGCCATTCAGAAAAAACCAGCAGTAGTAGAAACTCCGTATGGGGATGCGATTGCCATCAGGCACAAAGTATTTTTATCGCACTCGTACGATCACCGTGTGGTAGATGGCTCGTTAGGTGGTAGCTTTGTAAGGCGCGTGGCCGACTACTTGGAAAAATTTGACATTACCCGTTCTATTTAAGATGCAAGTAACCAGTAATGGCTTCCGATCCATCCCCCGGATTTACCGTATAATAATAAGTTCCCGAGGGTAGTATGTTCCCAGCGGTAGATAATCCGGCAAACCGTTTCGTACGATCATTGTTATCGTATCCTTTTACCTGAAATACCCGATCGCCCCAGCGATTAAAAATGCTTACCGTGTTTTGAGGATATTTACTAATATTTTCGATCTGCAGGTAATCATTCTTACCGTCTTCAAAAACGGAAACCGCATTGTACACCTTTATTGTGGCATCGGTACTGGCTGAGGCCAATGTATAAAATACAGTGGTAGGCGCCAGGTTGCTGGTAACCGAACCCGATGCCGGGCTTCCTGAAAAGTCAGATTGCTCCAAAGAAGTATAGGTGCCTAATGCTACAGAACTGCCCGCAACCACCACGTTGTCTAACGAATTAAAAGACTCGTTGCGAGAAGGCAATTTGATTTTGCTTTGAGTAAGAATTACATCCTGCACAACCAACTCCCAATAGCGTTTGTCTGATAAGGTAGCCAGAGTTGAATTACCGGTTAAAGTTGGGCTAGCTAATTCATGTAACCGAATAATACCTGTAGTACCACTAGGGGTATTTAGCAATTCAACCGGGAGGTAGGCCTGCCCGTTGCCCGTAGGAAAAACCAGGGTACCCTGCCCGGTGCGTTGAACGGTGCCTTTGATGTGCGAGGCATCTGAACCTCCGCTAAATATTGCACCGCTGCCAAATTCAATCTTCGCATTATTCGAAGACTCCAGAATACCATCGGTCAGAATTAACTCCTGGTTAATTACAATGTCGGCCAGAAACTGCTTGGTACCACCCCCGGAAATTGTGAGACGATTAAAAGCCTGCGCATTGTGATTGATTACCTGAACTGGAGCTGTGCTGTTAAAGGTAATAGACCCTGTGCCCGGTGTGTACGTTCCGTTGTTTACCCATTGCCCGCCAATCAAAATAGAGCCATTGTTAACGAGGGTGCCATCGTTGGTAAGCGCATTGCCTATTGTAAACGTAGTACCATTTGTAATAGACAGGGTGGTGTTGGCTTTAATAATAACATCCTGCGCATTCGCAATTTCAACCACTAAAATAAAGAGTAAACTAATTGAAGTTTTCATTTAGAAGTTTAGTTTAATTTAAGGGGCTTAAGTTGCGATTCTGATTTGGGTTGGTTTTCAGTACCGGGTTTAACCATTTTAGCATTACGCTGGCGCATTTCTTCTGCTGACGGTGCTGGTTTTGTTTCAGAGGTTGAATTCGATCCGTTAATTTGTGCATAATCTACACCCATACTTACTGGTTGTCCGTAGGCTTCCGGATACAAATACTTCCCTCGTTCGTTGGCCGGCTTTTCCTCTTCCACTTTAACTCTGTTTTTCTCAGCATATGGGTCTTTTCGGATGCCCGTTACTTGCCACGATACTTTTAAACCTTGTCTTCCTCCAGCAATTCGAAATCTATTATTTTGAATTTCCTGTGCAATGTAAACGTTGGCAAAACCGCCCACACATGTAAGCTGATACCTGAAATCTCTATTTAAGGCATCAAACCATTCGGGCAACGTAATTTCCGCATCTCCATCTGCTCCCAATACAACCACCCCATCGTAAATATTTTTCATATCGGGAGACTCAACAAATGAGTGATATAAGTATTTGTTAGTCGGGTCTAATGGGTGATCAATTTTAAATGTACCACTTCCTTTACTTAGGGCACCTGTAACGTTTACCCTACCTGAAAAATACCCCGCATAACCGGCAGCCAATGCTGCCGATCCGTAAACTCCCCAACCCGATCCTGCATGGCTTCCCCAAACTCCAATTCCAAATCCAGCGGTTCCGTTGTTAATTCCTCGTACACCCGCAGAGGATGCGCCCGGGGTAGTTGATAACACTACACCTGTTACACCTTCTGCGTTTGCTGCAGTAGAACTTGTTTCCCCCCGGATGGCCGCATTTGTTCCGGTGGTTTGTCCATGACGGCCATAGACAGCATACCCGGTTGTTGTACTGTTGGAGTACCCGTCTATTGCATTCCCATTATCACTATACCCAGCAACACCCGCAGCGGTGCCCGAGCCATAAACTCCATATGCACTCGCACCAAAGGCAGCTCCCGTTACCGCATTAGTAAAGTCATCATTAGAGCTGGAGTACACACTTGCCCCACCACCAGCCAATCGTACCAAAGCCGTACCACCTGTTCTGGTAAATTCACCTCCAAAAATTCCACCGCGGGCCCGAATGCCATAATCATCGCCTACCCCCTCTACACCAACACCAAAGTAAGTCCCATCATTCAAGTAGGTGGTTCCAAGTACTCCATAAGAAGCAGAGCCAGCCGTGTTTAAGTATCCTATGGCTCCAAACCCGCGATCAGCGCTATTAAGAAAATACCCGGCTGCACCTCCTATAGTGGTTGTGGTACCCGCCACACCTAAAAAAGTACCGTTACCTACAATTGCAGCACCGGTACCTAAGGTAGATGCTGCCAACGCGCTTTGCGTATTGGAAGCATTTGTAATATTGAATTGGCCTACTCTTGCATTGGTAGTACCATCATTGTTTATCTGAAAAACCGGAGTTGTTCCCGTTGCATTAAGAGAAGCAAAGTAAGGGAGTGAAAACGCTGAATTATCATCATTGCCGGGAGCCCAGGCACTTCCATTCCATTTCAATACCTGACCTGAAGCAGGAAGTGTATTTAACACAGGGCGATTTTGAATTTGAGAAACAACTGGGTTGGGGTACGTACCAGTTAAATCGCCACCAGCCGCACCACCGGGTGCAACTCCTGTAATAGTAGTATTACCTGCAGCCGTAAGTCTTCCTTGCGCATCTACCGTAAATGCAGGTACCTGTGTGGCCGAGCCATAACTACCGGGTGTAACCGCAGTATTTGCAAGCGCAATGGTTCCGGTTGCCGTAATAGGGCCACCGGTAAGACCCGTTCCCGTTGCAACGCTTGTTACTGTACCTAACGAGAGGGTGCTCCATTGAGGAGTACCGGCCGTGGTGGTTAAGATTTGCCCGTTGGCACCTGCAGCTAATTTAGCTACCCCAATGGCCGCAGTAGCACCTATATCAGCATTCACAATGGAGCCATCCAGAATTTTGAGAGAGTTTACTGAGCCATCAGCCAGGTCTGCGGTGGCAATAGTGCCGTCTAAAATTTTATTGGTATTAACGGAGCCATCGGCCAGATCAATTGTAGCAATGGTGCCATCGGCAATCTTTGCGCTAGTAATCGCATTATTAGCTACTAAGGGTGCTGGATAAGTGCCTGTCAAATCGCCAGCAGCCGCACCACCGGGTGTTACTCCGGTTATTGCGGTATTACCGGCCGCGGTAAGCCGGCCTTGGGCATCTACCGTAAAGGTTGATACTTGCGTAGCCGAACCATAACTACCCGGTGTAACCGCAGTGTTTGCAAGCGCAATGGTTCCGGTGGCTGTAATAGGGCCACCGGTAAGACCCGTTCCCGTTGCAACGCTTGTAACTGTTCCTAATGAAAGCGTGCTCCATTGCGGAATTCCTGCCGTGGTGGTTAAGATTTGCCCGTTGGCACCCGCAGCCAGCTTACTTACACCGATGGCCGCAGTAGCTCCAATGTCCGCATTCACAATTGTGCCATCCGCAATCTTGGCACTGGTAATGGCGCTGTTCACCACGGTGGGATTTGGATATGTTCCGGTTAAATCGCCACCAGCCGCACCACCGGGTGCAACACCCGTAATGGTGGTATTGCCGGCTGCAGTTAGCCGGCCCTGAGCATCTACTGTAAAAGTAGGAACCTGCGTGGCCGAACCATAACTACCGGGGGCAACTGCCGTGTTTGTTAAACTAATTGTTCCGGTGGTGGTTATAGGGCCACCCGATAAACCTGTGCCTGTAGCGATGCTGGTAACCGTTCCACTGCCCGAGGCTACATCTTCAATAGCCACCCAAGCGCTTCCGTTACTAAAGAAAAAACGGTTAGCATCGGTATCAAAAACCAATAAACCCTTGTCGGAGGCAGTTAAGGCAATAGCCGTGCGCTGCCCCGTGGTGAGGCGCGGAACCAAAAAACCCTGATTATTGGTTGGTGAGGCAAGATCCAAAACCGCTTTCGGATTGGGATTAGGGGTGCCGATTCCAACTTGGGCAACCGCCCAATGACTCAGCAGCACTACCAAAACACTAAGGACAATTTTGCTCATATGCTTTAAATTTTAATTCTTAATCGTACAAATTATCACATTCATAGCAATTAACACCTTCTGGTAAACTCCTCAATTGTAAAATCCCGTTTTTCGGGGAGCCCGGGTTTTGTTCTTAAACCACTTACTCTATTTTTTTTCAGTTTTTGACGGTTTGCCAACCTTCGCTTCAACAGATTGCGCTTGTACCTGAGCCTTCAGACGCTCTAATTCTGCACGATAGTCTGCCAATAAGGCCTTTAGCTCGCCTATTTGCTCCTCTTGCTCCTGGATTGCTTTCACCATAGGAGCAATAAAATCAGTGTACCGTAAACCCAATGTTTTTTCCGCATCCCCACCTACTGTAACAATTGAATTATCAGCACCGACAAGCGCCTCAACATCTTGCGCAATAAAACCCCAATTAGTTCTCTTATCCGAAGAACCTTTCATGCGATAGCTAACGGGGTTTAATTTCATTATAAAATCGAGTCCCTTATACAGGGCAGCAATGTTTTGCTTTAACCGTTTGTCAGAAGCTGCGGTAAATGCCACCTGCCCTTCTATTACAGTAACTGTTGCGTTGCCAATGCGTACTTTGTCGCTGGCATTAACTATAGCTCCTTCGCCTATGGCCGTAGCATTATTTAGGTTATTAACACTAACATCGGCATTTCTTCCAATAAGTGTTAACCTTGAGCCAAGCGTATTTGTTGTAGCGACTGTAGTGCCAATAAGGGTATTGAAAAAGCCAGTTGTGGTATTCTGACCTGCACGCTCACCGAGCATCGTATTCCCAACACCCGTGGTAACATTCCAGCCCGCCTTTTCTCCAATAAAAGTACTTACGTTTGCCGTAGTAATAAATTCACCAGCCTGTGCTCCAACCAAGGTATTTCCCTGATGATTGCCGACTCTTCCGGCAAACCATCCTATTACTGTACTTAACCCGAGGTTGGTATGGTTCTCAGCAGCTTGCGTTCCCATAAACACATTATAATTGCCGCTGTTATTTGCTCCGGCACGCCAGCCAAAAACAGCATTATCTGTTCCGCCAGGTGCCACCTGATCGCCTGCAAAAAGATTTCTAGTACCAATATTATTGATAAGTGCATTGGGGCCCACGTTTGCCCACACAGCAATGCTACCACCCGATGTTGTTAATACCTGGCCAGCAGTACCCACCGAAAGCTTGGCAACATCAAGTGCAGCACTGGAACTCACATCCGCATTTACAATAGTTCCATCTGCAATCTTGGCGGAAGTAATGGCATTATTTGCAACCACAGGGTTGGGATAAGTTCCCGTTAGGTCTCCCCCGGCCGCACCGCTGGGCGCCACACTTATTGCCGTATTGGCAACTGCTGTGATCCGTCCCTGCGCATCTACTGTTACTACTGGCACTTGCGAAGCCGAGCCATAGGTGTTGGCTGCAACCCCGGTGTTGGCGAGGCCGATTGTTCCCGTTGAGGTAATGGTGCCGCCTGTTAAGCCCGTTCCGGCAACTATGCTTGTTACTGTGCCAAATGTTGGCGTAGTCCAGGCAGAAGCACCTGCAGTTGTGGTCAATATTTGCCCGTTCGTTCCAGGTGCAATCTTGGCTGTGGTTACTGATCCGTTGTTTAATGTAAGCCCAGTGGTGAAAGTGCCGCCAATATCACCACCCGTTGGCGATTCCGTATCCAAAACAACTGAAGCGGCTAACCGATTTGCATTAATTGTGCCGGTAGTAGCTGCATTGTTAATTGAAGTTACCAGGCTGTTTCCAGCACCAGTTGCTAAAGTTGGGTTAGGGTAAGTTCCGGTTAAATCGCCACCTGCTGCACCACCTGGCGCAACCCCGGCTATGGTTGTGTTACCCGCTGCTGTTAACCTACCTTGGGTATCCACCGTAAAGGTTGAAACTTGTGTAGCCGAGCCATAACTACCCGGTGTAACCGTTGTATTTGCAAGCGCAATGGTTCCGGTTGCCGTAATAGGGCCACCGGTAAGACCGGTTCCCGTTGCAACGCTTGTTACTGTTCCTAATGAAAGCGTGCTCCATTGAGGAGTACCGGCCGTGGTGGTTAAGATTTGCCCGTTGGCACCTGCAGCCAGCTTACTTACACCGATAGCCGCAGTGGCTCCAATGTCGGCATTCACAATGGAGCCATCCAGAATCTTGAGTGAGTTTACTGAGCCATCGGCCAGGTCGGCAGTGGCAATAGTGCCGTCTAAAATTTTATTGGTATTAACGGAGCCATCGGCCAGATCTATTGTAGCAATGGTGCCATCGGCAATTTTTGCGCTGGTAATAGCATTGTTTGCTACCAAAGGCGCTGGGTAAGTTCCTGTAAGATCACCACCGGCTGCACCCCCTGGTGCTACTCCGGTAATTGCGGTATTGCCCGCTGCAGTTAACCGGCCCTGGGCATCTACTGTAAAAGTAGGAACCTGCGTGGCCGAACCATAACTACCGGGGGCAACTGCCGTGTTTGCTAAACTAATTGTTCCGGTGGTGGTTATCGGGCCACCGGTAAGCCCGCCCGCGGTATTTATACTGGTTACTGTCCCTGTGCCGCTCGTGCCATCTTCAATTACACTCCATGCCGCACCACCCCAATAAAAAAACTTACCAATATCACTGTCAAACACAAGTAGTCCTTTATCGGTAGCGGAAAGGGAACCTACAAAGGCTACATCGGTACGTTGTGCGGTTGTTAATTTAGGAACTAACAAACCCTGATTATTAGTTGGTGAAACTAACTCTAAAACAGCATTTTTATTTGGGTTGGTTACTCCAATACCAACCGTGTTTTGAGCCACCAGACTTCTACTGGGAAAAAACAATAAAACGGCTACAATAATTTTGCAACGGAACATAAGGGTGAGGTTTAGATTAAAGCGACTTTGGTTAGAAAGGGAATTTCTAAGCTACCATAATTTGGGTGATAAAGAAAAGGATTTTACACGTTTAGAAGATTTTAGGTTAGACAGGCCGGTTTTGTAATATTGCAACCACACTTCAAACCCGTTTATCTCATGAATTTTGGAACTAAAGCCGTTCATGCCGGTGTTGCGCCCGATCCAACAACCGGTGCCATCATGACACCCATTTATCAAACTTCTACCTACGTGCAGGAGTCTCCGGCTCAACATAAAGGATACGCCTACGCCCGCGGGGCCAACCCCACCCGCAATGCATTACAAAAAAGCATTGCTGCACTTGAAAATGGTAAACACGCCATCTGCTTTTCGTCTGGTATGGGTGCCACCGATGCAGTAATAAAATTACTAGCACCGGGCGATGAGGTAATAACCAGCAATGATTTGTACGGAGGCTCTTACCGCATGTTTAAACGAGTGTATGAGAAGTTCGGGATCAAATTCCATTTTATTGATTTGTCCGATTCTAAAAATCTGGTTCCGTATCTCAACGCAAAAACTAAACTACTCTGGTTGGAAACTCCATCCAATCCACTCATGCGGATTATAGACATTGAAGCGTGTGCCACACTCGTCAAAAAGAATAATGTACTTGTTGCTGTCGATAACACCTTTGCTTCCCCCTACTTACAAAATCCATTGGCTTTAGGAGCCGATATTGTAATGCACTCTGTTACGAAGTACCTGGGCGGCCACAGCGATGTGATTATGGGTGCACTTGTTGTTAACGATGACTCGCTACACCAGGAGTTGGCATTCATCGCAAACTCGTGTGGTGCGGTGCCGGGCCCACAGGATAGTTTTTTGGTATTGCGGGGAATTAAAACCTTGCACCTGCGCATGGAGCGCCATTGCAAAAACGGACGAGAGATCGCCACCTTTTTACGCGCACATCCATTGGTTAAAGAAGTGTTCTGGCCGGGGTTTACAGATCATCCCAATCATGCTATTGCAAAAAAACAAATGCGCGATTTTGGCGGCATGCTTTCATTTACACTTAAAAATGACAGCCTCGAAAATGCCAAAAATCTGATGGAACGCGTGTCGCTATTCTCCCTTGCCGAATCTTTAGGTGGAGTTGAGTCGCTCATCAATCATCCGGCTTCAATGACCCACGCCAGCATCCCCAAAGAAGAGCGCACTAAAAACGGGTTAACCGATTCACTCATTCGCTTAAGTATTGGCGTAGAAGATTGTGAAGATCTTATTGCCGATTTAAATCAAGCGCTCGGATAAAGGATAAGGTTCTATTAACTGCAGGCTAAGTCAGGGCCTGGTTATTCCATTATGTTTAGCCCTGCGAATGTTGCGGCCTGCGCGATTTTGTTTGCGGTCTAACCTGCGTTGTTCCGAGGCGGTGACAGTGCCATCGGCTTTTACCCTGCGTTCCGTTCTGCGAATATGGCGCTGCTGCCTGTTAAGAGCTGCTGCTTCGCCATTCGTTAAATCACCATCGGCCCGGCCTTCAGCAATGCGGGCTCGCTGCGTTTTTTGCCGCACATCTGTGCGTGTTGTTTGTGCAAATAGTGCGGTGCATCCCATCCACAACATAAAAATGAAAACCAACTTTCTCATAATAATCAATTTTGCAATTAGATGCCGGATTGGCAAAACGGTTTAATACCAGCTGCAATTATTTATTGCCCGATGGAATACGCACCACAAACGTAGCTCCTTTACCGGGCTGGCTGTTGAGCTCAATCGTTCCATTGAGTCTATCTACCAGGGTTTTAACAATGGCAAGGCCTAGCCCGTTAGAGCTTTCGCCCCCGGTAGGGCGGGCCGAAAGTTTCTTAAATTTTTGAAAAAGCATTTGCTTATCCGAGTCAGTGAAGCCCGGGCCTTGATCGGTAATTACAAGCTCAATGCCGTTATCTGTAGCGGACAGTTCAACTCCAATTTCGCTGCCCCGAGCCGAGAATTTTATTGCATTGGAAAGCAGGTTATCAAAAATTCTACTTAAAAAATCGAGATCAGTATAAAAGGATTGCGGGGGTTGCGCAGAGAGCACCAGGCTTAATTGCTTTGTGCGGGCCGCTACATCGAAAGAAGTAACTCTTTCTTCGATCCACTCTTTCAAATTAACCTCAGCAAAAGTGGGTAAGCTGCCCGTTTCTTCAATAGCATTTACATCCAATAAATCAATAATTAAATTAGAGCCGGCACGCGTAGCTTGCTTCATCATGTTCAAATACTGGTAGTGCTTAGGATTAAGTCCGCCTTCTAACTCCATTACCTGGGCCAATCCCAAAATTTGGTTTAGCGGAGCCTTTAAATCATGGGCTACAATATTCATGAGCGAGTTTTTCTCGTTATTCAAATCGCTGAGCTGATGATTTTGAACCTGAAGTTTTTGGTTGATGAATTTATGTTTGCGATTATAACTCCAGAAAATAAACATGACAGCCGTAACAGAAATGATTAACCCAATCAGCAACCTGTTTTGAAAACGTTGGGCTATCAACTGCGATTCGTTTTTTGTCTGTGTTGACTTAAGCAGAATATTTTCTTGTTCTTTTTTTTCAATTTGTAATTGAAACTGTAGCCTTTCTATTTGCTGTTGCAGGTTGGTATTCTTTATCCGCTCGGCTAATACCTCCGATTTGTCATCCAATTCGTGGGCCTTTTCTGGTTGGTTCAAGGCCTTATAGCAAAGCGCAGCACATTGAATGGCTTCAATTTGAAAAATCAGGTTTCCGGATTGTTCTGATTTTAAGATTACATCTTCAAAAATTGCAAGTGCCTCGTGGTACTGTTTTAGAGATTTCAAATACTTTCCTCTAATAAGAGAAGCCCGGATGTACAATTTCTGATTCGATAAACCCAAAACACTTTTTAAAACTTCAGAAGCTTTTTCGTTGGCTGCTTTAAATTCTTTTTCTGCGTATAATATTTCGGCCATGCCCAACTCCAGCTCGGCTAGCGTAACCTTATCGTTTACCTGGCGGGCAATGGAATCGGCCATCTGCATCTTTTGAAGAGCCGACTTCGTATCGCCCATCGCTTCATAAATTAAGCCCAGTTCCAGTAATGATGATACAATACTCCGCTTGTCTCCCAGTTGCTTTCGTAATTCATACGCTTGCGTACTCATGGCTACGGCATGTTCAAACTCTTGTTGCGATTTGTACAGGTTGGCGAGACTGCGGTACACATACGCCAACCCTAATTTCTCCTGCAACACTTCAAAAATATCGCGTGAGCGTACCAGATTAGCCGAAGCCCGCTCCAAATCGCCCCCATCAAAATACATACGGCCCAGATTATTATACCCAAAGGCAAGCTGCACAGAGTCCTTCTGATCAATGGCTACTTGAATGGCTCGCTCATGATATTCCGAAGACTTATTGTAAACTCCCTTATTGGCATAGGCAAGTCCGATAAAGCTCAACGGCTTTGAGAGATTTTTCTTCACACCAATTTGCTTCCCTAATTCAAATGCGCGTGAGCAATAAAATATGGTGCTGTCCGGATAGGAGTAGCGATATTCAAAACCAAGGGCATTCAGCAAATCGAATTGTGCTTCGGATCGTTGGCTGGAAAGCCCCTGCCTTAAACTATCAATTACAGTAAGGTTTTGTGCCTTTGCATGGAAGCTTAGGCTGGCAAGTACCATCACACATAAAAACCTTAGTCTCATTGCTTTGTCTGCAACCGGATTAAAATCAATCCGCAAAATACGCAACAACTCTGCAGTAATTATTTGGGATGTAAGAAGTTATACAAAAGGAGAATTATTAACCGGAATTACTAAAAAGCTATCCGATGTGGTACGTAAATGCCATTGCAAAGAAAATTTGGGGCCCATTGGAGTTGGCCTAATCTTCTTCTAAAAAGTTCAAATCGCGGCCAAATGTTTCATCTATCAGGCGCAAAGCCCAAAATGCAATTATTATTGTGATAAGCCCCACCACTAACGCACCTGTTAATATTCCGAAATCCTTTCTAAAAAGTTGAAATAATAATGTAAGCGGTATTACGGTGCCACGAATAAAATTGGGAACGGTGGTGGCAACGGTAGAACGCAGGTTGGTTCCAAACTGCTCAGCTGCAATTGTTACAAATAATGCCCAATAGCCAATTCCAAATCCTAGCAAGAAACATACAATATAAAATTGTAAAGCACTGGACAATGGGAAGTAAAGGTAAACGAGAATAAAAACTAAGGTTAAGAGAATAAACATAAAAACTGTCTTTCTGCGCGAGCGGATAAGTTGGCTGAGCAAGCCGCTGCTCATATCTCCGGCTGCCAGGCCAATATAACTATACATTACTGCATCTCCGGCTACAATGCCAGTAATGTGCATGGCCTCGGCAAACTCAGGCGAGAACGTAACCAGAATGCCAATTACAAACCAGATTGGCAGGCCAATTAAAATACAGCCAATAAATTTTACAAAGCGTTGCCTCTGATTAAACAATTGTAAAAAATTGCCTCGCGTTACTCCTTGTTCTTTTACTTTCAAAAATATGCCCGACTCAAACACGCTAACCCGGGCAATAAGCAACAGCAGGCCGAGCCCACCTCCAATGAAGTAGGCTACTTGCCAATCGAACGTTTTGGCAACATAATTAGCAAGTACTGCCCCCATTAAACCAACCGTTGCCACCAGCGTAGTGCCGTACCCACGCAAGGCCGTTGGCAGCGTTTCAGAAACCAGGGTAATGCCGGCACCTAATTCACCAGCCAAACCTATGCCCGCAATAAACCGCAGCACTGCATATTGAGGCACTGTGGTTACAAATCCATTGGCAATATTGGCCAACGAGTACAACAAAATAGAACCAAATAAAACAGATAAGCGGCCTCGCTTATCGCCCATTATTCCCCAAATGAGTCCGCCCACCAATAGCCCGGCCATTTGTACCTGCAGCAAAAATTCTCCTTTACTAAGTAGCTCTTCTGGCCCAACCCCCATAGCCAGCAAGCTGGGCCTGCGCACAATACTAAATAGCAGCAAATCGTAGATGTCAACAAAATAGCCTAAGGCGGCAACAATAACGGGTATGCTTACAAGCTGCTTTAAGGGGTGCGAATTCATTTCAAAGTTTTAGGTAGGATTGGATTGAAGAAACAAATTAGTTATCGATAGGCTTAATTCGTTCCTAAAATTTTAAATAACTCGTCCAGGTTAGGGGTAATGATGATTTCGGTTCTGCGATTTTTCTGTTTGTTCTGTGGCGTATCGTTAGCTGCCAGCGGAGCATATTCGCCTTTACCGGCAGCCGTTACTTGTTTAGCACCCAAGCCCGCGGCAGTAAGTATTTTGGTAATTGCGGTGGCTCGCATCACGCTCAAATCCCAATTATCTTGCATGTATTGCGACTTCTTTGAAATAGGCACATTATCGGTATGGCCCTCAATCATGATTTGTAAATCTTGCTGATCTTTTATGGCTCGTGCCAATTGCTGCAAAGCCATCACACCTTTACTATCTACTTCAATGCTTCCTGATCCAAAAAGCAATTGCTCCGCCAACGACACGTACACTTTACCATTTTTCACTTTAACGGTAAGATCATTTTCTTTAAAGTTAAGCAGCGCATTGCTGATGCGGTCTTTCAAATCTTTTACCGCTTTATCTTTATTAGCCAGAATTTGTTCCAGTTCGCGCACTTTCTTTTCGCGCTCGGCCAGGCTGGTGCTTAGTGAATCATTTAGCCTGCGGGTACTTTGCAGGTTTTCCTCAATAGCCAATAGCTGATCTTTCTGCTGAGCCAAATCGCGATTAAGTTTACCACTGTTGTTTAGCAAATTTCTATAGGATGTACTTAACTGATCATAGGCCGAGTTCAAGTCAGCTAACTTCTTACTTGTTACCCTAAACTCATCGTTCAATTCTGTGGTATCCTTTTTTATTTGTTCCAGTGCTTCGTTTAGTTGGGTAATGGTGGCCTGGGCATTATCAAACTGCCGGGTTCGCTCTGCCAATTCGCCCTCTGCCTTTATCTTTTGTGCGAGCACATCATCGTACTTCTTTTTGGTAACTATACAAGAAGATAACCCCAGCAAGGGTATCAGAAATAAAATTCGTAGTGCATTCATAGTTTAAAAAATTTGAGGAGTAAATATCTAAAATAAAAATCAATTCCTACTTTTAGCGAAACAACAATCCTTATGGCTGGCATGTTGCCCCCCACTACCTTTAAAGGAAAAACTATAATTGTTACCGGAGGTGGCACCGGCCTTGGCAAGTCCATCAGCAAGTACCTGCTGCAATTGGGAGCACAGGTGGTAATAACCAGTCGCAAAAAAGAGGTATTGGAAAAATCATCCACCGAGCTGCATACGGAAACCGGTGGTACCGTTTTAGCAGTGCCTTGCGATATTAGAAAGTACAATGAAATCGAAAACCTGATAGACCAAACTGAGAAAAAATTTGGTACCATACATGGAGTATTAAATAATGCAGCCGGTAATTTTATAAGCCCAACCGAGCGACTGTCGCACAGAGCCTTTGATATTGTAGTGGACATTGTTCTGAAAGGAACGTACTACATGACCCTGGCCATCGGAAAAAACTGGATTGCAAAAAAACAACCGGGTATATTTTTGAACATAGTAACTACGTATGCGTGGACGGGTTCGGGCTACGTGGTACCTTCAGCCTGCGGCAAAGCAGGCGTGCTTGCGCTTACGCGATCGCTTGCAGTTGAATGGGCTAAGTACAACATTCGCAGCAACGCAATTGCTCCGGGTCCCTTTCCTACCGAGGGTGCCTGGAGCCGGCTTTTGCCAGGCGAACTGGTTAACCAATTCAATCCGGCCCAACGCGTGCCGCTTAAACGTGTTGGCGAACATCAGGAGCTCGCTAATCTGGCAGCCTATTTATTGTCGGATTACGCAGCGTATATCAATGGCGAAGTTATAACCATTGATGGCGGTGAATGGCTACGTAACGGTGGCGAGTTCAGTCACCTGGAAGAAATTCCGGAAACTACTTGGGATGAATTAGAAAAATCGAGAGGGAAATCTAGTTAAGAGGTGTTACACTAACTTGATTTTCATAGATCGTAAAAATGGTAGCCTTTTTTGATTTCGAATCAATATTGAATACCGGGTAAAGGGTTGTCTCCAGTGGTTTGCCCAACATCACGCTGCCCTTCTTATCATACACGTAGCTCAGATTTTGTTCCACGTCAAAAAAGCAATAATAGGGTTCATCCCCAACCATAATCGCACCGGGTATTATTCGTTGCGATCCGGGGTTCTCGCGCTCAAAAATCAATTGATTGGTTTTATTAAATACAGCCAACTTATCGGCATCAATTCTTACAACAAAAAACTCAGATTTTCCCGCCAAGGTGGCTACCAAAAAAAATACCGATTGTTTTCCACGAACCAGGTTTTCACTTACTCTTTTTCCATCCAATCCAATTTTATGAACTTCGCCAGTAGGGGTGGTAAAATAAATGAAGGAGGTGGCCAGGCTATTCCCCACGTACAGATAATAGTCTCCGGAAATATTTTTTGCAGCCTGAAGCGGGAAACCATTTTCGTAATCACCCTTTCTGTTCAAAAGATGAATTTGGCCATCAGTTGTTAACGTCACAAAGTAATCTTTACCACCAATCCGATAATGCCGGGGCGAAAACAAAAGCGTAGCCGGAAGCTTTTTGGGTGACCAACCTTCCAAAGGTTTCATCGCTTTGTCGAATAAATAAATATCCCCATCAACTCCGCCAAATAAGAAACGGTAATTTTTGCTCTTATCATAATCAACCACTTCAGAAAATCGAAATTTCAGATTTGGTTTAACCGGAAACCCCTGAACATCTCTACCCAACCGATCGATCAAGTAAGTATAAGATGCAGTGGTGATTAAATACTGTAGCTTACCATTTCTAAAATAATCTACCTGCTGTACTTGTACAACTTTTTCAGGTAGTGCATACATCCATTGCACACCTTCCTTCATCGAAAAAAGGAATAACTTAAAAGTGGAATCCTGTAAAAGTAATTCCCCGGAACCATCCACGTGATTTTTAACATTAACTACACTGGCAGGCGAGCTACTCAATTGAAATGATTTTCTGGAAGTTACCGTTTTGGAAGGTTTCTCTTTAGCACCCAGTACAAAATTGGCATTCGTATAAAAATGATTATCCAGCGAATTAAATTGAATACTTCCCCACTGTGTAGCGCTTAGACCCATGGAATCCAATAGAGGTTTCCAATCAGCTGTACCTTCACCAAATAACGTGCGCGGGGTAAAAAAGAAAGATACGTTACCTTCTTGCAAACTACTTTCAAAAAAATTCTGAAAGCTTACCGATCTGCCCCACGTTTCATCTGCTTCAATGGCATCAATCAGGTTTCTGAGTTCACTGGCTTCTTCCGCCACAAAAATATATTTATCCTTTTGCATGAAGTAAACATACTCACCCCTCGGCAAGAGGGCTTCCATCAAGTTTAGGGCTCTGCCGGGCATCTTAAGAATGTCATACCCGGAATAACTTTCTACATACTCCGAATTTCTGATTGCGCTATTTTGCTTTAGTTTTAGGATAATCACATACCTATCCTGCTCCAACATGCAAACACCAATTTCTTCACTTTGCATCCGAAGGGAGTCAGCCGGATCTTCCGAAAAAAAAGTACGACTATTTGATATACCAAAATGAACAAATGCTTGCGTATTCCCAGGAACATACTGCACTGCTTCAATCTTTACAGGAGTCTGGTTCTGAAATCTGTATAAACCCCACTGCTTACCTACCGTATCAAGAGTAAAACCACTTAGCGAAATCCGTTCATTGCTCATACTTATGTCAAGCACTGCTGACACGGCAAGATCTTTTAGCACGGGGATTTTATTCAACATAGCAAACAAGGGTATTTTTGTCTGACTCAGTTGCTTGTAGTTAACCCAAAGATTTCCGGCATCTGATTTTATTGTAACAAACTCAAATAATCGGGGGTTTCTAACTCTGTAATTAGGCGATGGTGTTGCATTGTAAACGCGTATTGCATTCTCTATCAAAATGGGTGACTGGCTAAAAACTAAATAGCCTTCCACATACGCAAAACCCAGATCAACCGCTCCCTCCTTTTTTCTCTCATAAATTGCTATTCCACCCAATTGCCTGGCTGTGCTTTTTGTGCGACTCACTAAATTTTCAAAATCCTCATTGGAGATTTTTGAAATATAAAGTGTGCTATAGCTGCTTTTGTTTACTGATTGAACACATGCCGCAAGTTGCGTGGGTAATTTTTTTTGATACAATTCAACTACTAACTTATTCATCAGCAGCAAACGTTGCCCCGACTCAAACACCATAACGGTAGTTGGGTCAACAAAACTCCAAAAAGAAACTTCGGAGGGCTTCTTACAAGAGGATACTAATCCACCAACAGCAACACAAAAAATTAAAGAGGTTGTTAATCTAAACTTCACAGCATTTCAAAACTACAAATTCAGCCCGAAATAATTACAACACCCGTTACCTGTCTCAAAAACTCCATTTTACTAAAAGCAAAAAGCCCGAACAATTTTGGTTGTACGGGCTTTGTTAAAAATAGGCAACGACTTACTCTCCCGGGTTTTACCCTAGTACCATCAGCGCGGGTGGTCTTAACTGCTCTGTTCGGAATGGGAAGAGGTGATCCCCACCGCTATAGTCACCTTAATGTCTTAAATGAGTCTTGCGTTTTTAGTAGTAAGTCCTCAGCACTAAGGACTATTTACTATCGACTATAGACTCTTCAATATCGTTGACATGATTGATGAAAGAGTATGTATCTTCTAAAGTAAAAGTATGCGAGCACATGGGTGTGCTTGTTCTGAAGCGAACGGGTAATTAGTACTGCTCAGCTTTGCCATCTCTGACTTTACACCTGCAGCCTATCAACGTCATCATCTCTGACGTCCCTTTATGGAAGTCTCATCTCGAGGTGGGTTTCGCGCTTAGATGCTTTCAGCGCTTATCCCGTCCCAACATAGCTACCCGGCAGTGCCGCTGACACGACAACCGGTACACCAGCGGTTAGTCCAACCCGGTC
>JAFLBQ010000009.1 GCA_017303805.1 Cytophagales bacterium
CCCCGACCCTCTGCTTGTAAGGCAGATGCTCTGAACCAGCTGAGCTAAGCTCCCTATTTTTAAGGACTGCAAAGGTAAAAGAGAATTCTATTTGTGCAAAAAATTATTTCCAATAATCATATTGCATGTAGCGGGCAGTTTCAAGGGCTACCTCCGGCCCCTGCAGTTTAGCAACCACATAAAAAGCCATATCTATACCTGCCGAAACCCCGGCCGAAAGGATAAGCTTCCCATTATCCACATACCGTTGATCGGCCTGCACATTCGTTGTGGGCGAAATTTCTTTCAGGGTATCTACTGCCATAAAATGCGTAGTGGCTTGTAACCCGTTTAGCAGTCCGGCTTTTGCTATAATCAATGCCCCGGTGCAAACTGAAAGCGCCAGTTCTGCTTTTGCGTATTGTTGCTTAACCCATTCCAGCATAGCGGGGTTATTCATTTCTCTGCGCGAACCAAAAGCTGTACCATCCGGATGGTATCCGCCCCCACCGGGCACCAGAAAAATATCGGCAGCGGGCGCGGTTTCAAATAAATAAGTTGGTTGAATGATCAGGTTGTTGCGGGCCCCAATAGTTTCTTTTTCGGCCACCGTAAACACTTCGTAAGGTGTGCCCTGGCTGCGTTTCCCGGTAACGGAAAAAACTTCAAACGGACCGGCAAAGTCCAGTACCTCAACTTCATCGAATAAAACAATCGCAATTTTTTTCATATTGTGGCGGGGTGCAAACTTTTTTGATACAATCTGCCTTCTAACAAAAGTAATTAACCAATCAACAAATGAACTTTAAACTTTTAGGCCAATCGGGGCTGCGGGTTTCCGAGTTAAGCCTGGGCACCATGGGCTTTGGTACCGAATGGAAGTGGGGCTGCGATAAAGAAACCAGCCGACAGATTTTTGATTTGTATGCGAATGCGGGCGGTAATTTTATTGATACAGCCAATCGCTACACCGAGGGCACATCAGAAAAATTTGTGGGTGACTTCATCGCAAAAGATCGCGATCATTTTGTAGTAGCCACAAAGTATTCGCTGCGCGACCGATCAGGCGACTTGAACTTTGCCGGAAACCATCGAAAAAATTAATGCGCAGTGTAAAAGAGAGCTTGTGGCGATTGAACACAGACTACATAGACTTGTTGTGGGTGCATGCGTGGGATGGCTGGACCCCCACCGAAGAAATAATGAAGGGCCTGGAAGATTTGATTAGCAGAGGAGTTGTGCATTACATTGGAATAAGTGATACCCCCGCCTGGATTGTAAGCCAGGCCAATACGCTGGCGCAACTTCGCGGCTGGAATCAGTTTGTAGGCTTACAAATTGAATACAGCTTGATTCAGCGCACCGTAGAAGCCGAACTGCTGCCGATGGCCAAAGCATTTGGAATGACTGTTACACCTTGGGCACCGCTTGGCGGTGGTGTGCTAACCGGAAAATATTTGAAAGGAGATGGCGGCCGGCTGCCTGAATCCAGCGCGCGGTTAGGTGCCCGCGCCACGCAGATAGCAACCAAAGTAGTTGAACTGGCTGCACACCTGGGCGTAACTCCGGGCCAGCTGGCTATTAACTGGACACGCCAGCATAAAGGACAATCAATTATTCCAATTGTGGGCGCAACAAAAGTTCATCAATTGGAAGATGTCTTAGGCTGCTTAACCTTCGAGATTCCCACCGAGGTAGTGAAGCAATTGAACGAAGCCTCGCAGGTAGAACTCCCTTTTCCACAAAAATTTTTAAACGAGCCAGGGGTTTTGGATGTACTGTACGGAGGTGTAAAAAATAAGATGAGCGATAGCCGGTAGGAGGTAACTTGCGCGGGTTAAATTTAATTTAGAAGAAATGAAGCGTGACAAAACAGCCACCGTAAACGGTGTAACCCTTAGCTATTCCGAGTCGGGCCAACCGGGTGCAGTGCCGGTAATTTTTATTCATGGTTTCCCGTTTAGCAAAGCCACGTGGGCTGCACAGCAAAACGCACTGAAGGCTGATTACCATACGATTGCTTACGATGTGCGGGGCCATGGAAAATCAGAAGCCGGGCAAGCCACCTTTAGCATCGATTTGTTTGCCGATGATCTGTTAGCCTTGTTCGATGAATTAAAAATTGAACGCGCGGTGGTGTGTGGCCTCTCGATGGGTGGCTACATCGCGCTTAACGCGATTCAGAAACAACCCCATCGCTTTGCAGGCCTGATATTAGCGGATACACAATGCGGAGCCGATACACCGGAAGGCAGAGAAAAGCGTATGAAGACGATTGCCTTCATCAAAAAAAACGGCCTCGAGGTTTATGCCAATGAATCGTTGAAAAACTTGTTTGCCCCGGCTTCATTCCAATCCCGAAAGGAAGAAGTAGAATTTATCCATCAAACTATTTTGCAAACACCCGCAGCAGTTGTTTGCCGAACCTTGCAAGCGCTGGCCGACCGCACCGAAACTTGTTCGTGCTTGCCAAAGGTTGAAATTCCGGTTTTACTACTTGTTGGAAATGAAGATAAGATGACTCCCCCGCAGGTAGCGCAGCACATGGCAAATGCTATAGCGGGTTCGGAGTTAATTATTATTGACAACGCTGGCCATCTTCCAAACCTGGAAGCGGCCGATGAGTTTAATACGCACGTGTTGGCATTTTTAAAACGACTTGCAACTTTACCTGGTTAATATGGCGAGGGGCTTACACTCGTCCAGCCACCATCTACAATTAATGTTTGGCCCGTAATGTGGCCTGCCGCTGGCGATACCAGAAACAAAACCGCAGCGGCAATGTCGCTGGTGGAAGCAGGCCTGCCAATGGGAGTTATGCGCGACCATGTAGCTTCATAGTCCGGATCGCTATTGGTGCGTTCGGTGGCGGTGGCTCCGGGCGCAACGGTATTGATAGTAATTCCGAAAGGTGAGAGTTCAACCACCAGATTTTTAGCAAGCATTTCCAACGCGGCTTTACTCATGCCGTAGGCGGCAAGATTTTTATGGGCCTGATGCCCGGTAACTGACGACATGAACAAAATCCGGCCGCCTGTAGTTTGATCGCGCATTTTTTTTGCTGCCTGTTGAGCCAGAAAAAAACTTCCACCTAAGTTCAGGCGCATAACGCGAAAGAAATCATCCGGGGTATAATCAAAGAAATCGCCAAACAACGTAATGCCGGCATTGGCAATTACAATATCAATCTTTCCAAAAGCAGCAATTGTTTCATCAACCAGGTTTTTTATAAAAGTGATTTCGCTGCAATCTCCACTTAAGGCCATACAACTTCCGTGCGCCTGGCGGATGGATGCTGCTGCCGATCCGGAAAGCGCAGACTCCACATCGTTTAACATCACGTGGGCACCTTCGGCTGCTAACCTGCGGCAAATTTCCAAACCAATACCTTGCCCGGCACCGGTAACTATGGCAACCTGATTTTTGAATCGCATGGGTAGCAAAATCTTTAGTTACTTCTTCTCACAAACTAGAGGTTAACACATTGTGTTTTCAACGTATTACGCTGGGCTTAGCTTTCTGGGCACTTAAACACAGCGTTCGTAACCTCAGCTACAAGGTACTATTTCTGTAAGTTTCTAATAAGTAATGGTACCCTTGTTTTTGTGCGAGTGTAGTAACAAGTGCAACCAACCTTCTGGTTTTGGTTGGGTTGGTTTTGGCATCTTCAACCCATTTGCTGTAGAAATTTTGAAAAAAGGGAGTTAGGGTTTTAAAAAACCGGAGCGCTTCGGGTTCTTCTTTCAGGCACTGAAGCAAATCGGCCGATAATTTTGCTTTGGTTTCGTCAAGCTCCATTGCCACCGCTATTTTATCGCCAGCTTTTTTGCCGGTGGCTTTGCGCATGGCGGCATTAAAGGGCAGCAGGTACGATCCGTTGCCAAACGAGAGTAACGAAACGCGCTTGAATTCAAACGCATCAAGCCAGCCTCTTACCCGAAACGTTTTTTTGCCCGCCTTTAATTTTTTGATGTGGGCTGGTGTTACCACCAGGTAAGTCCAGCCACCCGGTTTGTTCTGTTTTTCAAGTTTGGCCGCAAAGCGAATCACTCACTAAAAATTAAATTGTTTTCATCAGCTCAGCCCGGTATTCGGTAAGGATGCGAGCCTTCGATAAGAACCCAAGGTATTGCTTCTCTTTTGTTACGGGTAGATTCCACTGCCGGGTTTCATCAAATTTTTTCAAGATCTCCGGAAGGCTGTCGTTAAAGTCAACCGCATGGGCCTCGGTCATTACTTCCTTTACAAGCGTGGTGTCGTAAAGTTTGTCGTTAAAAATAATCTCGCGAATATGATCCAGGTGTACTACTCCTAAGAGTTCGCCCTGGCGGGTAACTACCGGAAAGGTGTTGCGCCTCGAAATAGAAACTACGCGCACCAATAACCGCAAGGTGTCATCGGGCCGGATGGCGGAAAAATTTTGTTCTAATAAATCCTGCAGATTGAGTTTGCTCAATAAAAACTGATCGCGGTTATCCACCGTCATATTGAGCAACTTCGAAAGCTTTTTGCCTTCCATAGAAAGCGGTTGAAAATACCGGGCCACCGTTAATGCCAGCGCAGCCACCAGCATAAGTGGAATGATGAGGTCGTAGCCACCGGTTATTTCGGCTATCAGGAAGATGGCGCAAAGCGGGGCGTAAAATACACCGCTTAAGATACCGGCCATCGCCACCAGCGTAAAATTGGTTTCGGGTATTTGTGCAATACCACTAAGGTTAACCAACCGTGCAAACGCAAACCCCAGGTAAGCGCCCACAAAAAGCGAGGGCCCGAAGTTACCCCCGTTGCCGCCACTGCCTAAGGTTAGCCCAACGGCAAGCACCTTGGTAAATACGAGGGCTCCAATAAAAATAAGAATGGTAAAGTCGCCTTGCAGGTATTGATGAATAACGCTGCCATTGGTTACATCAAATGCGTTATGGTTGGCAAGAAGTTTTATACTTTCATATCCTTCGCCAAACAGCGATGGAAACATCAACAAGAGTACGGCCAGTCCAAACCCGCCCAGTATAATCTTAGAACGGGTATTTTTTCGAGACGCAAAAAATTTCTCGGTCTTGTCGAGCATCCAGGCGTAGTATAAAGAAACAAACCCGGCCACCACGCCCAACAGAATGTAAAACGGCAGGTTGTGATAGTCGAAAGGTTGCTGCAGTGAAAAAGAAAGGATTATACCTTCGGCCAGAATTATTTTTGAAAGCAGCGCCCCCGTAGCTGCGGCCAGAATAATCGGGATAAAAGCGCCAACCGTAGCATCAGCTAATAAAACTTCAATGGCAAATAGCACCCCGGCAATGGGTGCATTAAAGGCGGCTGCAATGCCGGCTGCGGCCCCACATGCCAAAAGAATTGTGCGATCTTTATACGAAAGATGAAAATAGCTGCCGAAAGATGAACCAATAGCCGAACCCGTGCTTACCATGGGCGACTCCAACCCCACAGAACCTCCAAAGCCCACGGTAAGTGCGCTGGTAATTATATGCGAATAAGTTTGGCTTTGCTGAAGCCGGGAAGATTTGCGCGCAATGGCGTATCCAATCTCTGCGCTTCCTTTTCTGAAATTTCCTTTAAGACCGTACTTAATATAGATAACCGTAACGGTAATGCCCACCAATGGAAACAACGCAAACACATAAAACTGTTCGAAGTGCGTGGCGTAATAACTTACCCACACGCTAATGGTATGAACAAAAAATTTGAGGACAATGGCAGCCAATGCAGATACAATTCCCACTACAATACTGGAGACCATAAAAAACTGCCGTGGCGAAAGCTTCTTACGGGTATAAAACAAAACATGCCTTAGCATGCGAACTAAAAATCGAAAGGCATTCATTTGTACTGCAAATTAACGCCCGCTTGCTCAAATGCCATTTGATTTTTAGTAATTACTGGCAGGGTACATTATTTTTAGGTTGTAGCAAAATAGTTTTAGTAAAAGACCCATGAAGTTAGAAGCAGAAATAAAACAAGAACGGTTTGAGAGCGAACACCAGAAGGCAGCCATTAATGTATTGCTTACCGCTAACTGGCTCTACAACCAAAACTCCCTTTTTCTAAAACAGTTCTTGCTAACGCCCGAGCAATTTAACGTGCTTCGCATTTTGCGCGGAAGCCACCCCGCTACTCTAAAATTGCTGGATATACGAGACAGAATGATCGACAAAAACAGCAATTGCACCCGCCTCGTAGAAAAACTACGACAAAAGGGCTTTGTAAAACGCGAAGTGTGTGCGGCCAACCGCAGGCAAGTAGATATTTCAATTACACCCAAAGGCCTTTCGCTGTTGGCTAAAATAGACGGTCGCACTGCCGACAATCCATGGCGGCAGCTTACCTCCAGGTTAACTAAATCCGAGTCTTCGGAATTAAATAGTATTTTGGATAAGATCCGCAGTTAGTTTATGCTGTTACCGGCTACAACTACAAGATAAACTTTTGATGTTGTAGGGCTATCCGGAATTTTATCAAAGATTCAGAAATCGATTGTACCCTTGATTCCAGCGCTTTTTAGCACTTCACAGCGTTGCTTTTTACCTTTTTGTTAAGTTACGATGTGTTTTTTATCATCATTTCTAAAAAACACATAGTTTTTTTGAAATGTGGCTTAAAAAATATCCTTCCGTAATCGAATTCTATAAAAAATATTTAAAGATGGGTTAAAATTTACCCTATCATGTAGATTCTTGTGATAAAATTAAAAACCTAAACCCAACCCCAGATCAATTTCTAACCCTTAACCCATTTCACTATGATTGATGTGCTACCCGATTCTACCTCCATTGACCCTGTTGCCCTGGCAGATTCCATCAGGGTACTTTCGGCCCGGATAAACGAGGCCAAAGCAACTTCGCTATTTACTACCAACAACGTGTGGATGATTCTCTCCACCGCTTTGGTGTTTATTATGTCGCTAGGCTTCTCTTGTGTAGAGTCTGGCTTTACACAGGCAAAGAATACCGTAAATATTCTTTTCAAAAATACCGTTGATACTGCCATCGGCATTGTTGTTTTCGCCCTCTTCGGCTTTGCCATTATGTACCCCGGCACCTTTAACGGCTGGTTTGGCTTTGCTGGCTTTGGCTTAAACACGCCAGAAGATTACGACCCGATTTCGTATGCCAGCGGACATTACACCTATTGGACAGACTTTTTATTTCAGGCCGTGTTTTGTGCTACTGCTGCTACGATTGTTTCGGGTGCAGTGGCCGAACGGATTAAAATCAGCGCCTACTTCATCTTTACCTTATTTCTTACCGGATTAATCTACCCGATTTTAGGAAGCTGGAAGTGGGGTGGCGGTTGGCTTAACGACTACGGCTTCTATGACTTTGCAGGGTCAACTATTGTGCATTCTGTGGGGGGCTGGGCTGCCTTGGCAGGTGCCATAATTGTAGGCCCGCGCCTGGGCAAGTACGATAACGGAACCCCAAAAACATTTGCAAACTCATCGGTACCCTTGGCGGTGATAGGAGTGTTTCTCTTATGGTTAGGGTGGTTTGGCTTCAATGGGGGCTCGGTACTTTCGGCCGATCCGGAAACCATCTCGCTGGTTTGTGTTACCACTGCGCTTGCTGCTTGTACTGGTGCACTGGGCGCCCTGGTAGGAGGTCTTATTGCATTTAAAAGATTAGACCTTGGTATGGTGCTTAACGGTATTCTTGCCGGGTTGGTAGGCATTACAGCCGGGGCCGATCAAATGTCGCCCAACGAAGCGTTGCTTATCGGGTTGGTGTGTGGTCTGGTAGTTGTGTTTGCCGTAATCTTCTTCGACAAAGTAAAAATTGACGATCCCGTAGGTGCCATTGCGGTGCACCTGGTATGCGGCATTATCGGCACCCTGGCCGTAGGGGTGTTGGGTAAAATGGCCGGCTTCGATCAACTCATTAAGCAAGCGGTAGGCATTCTGGCCTACGGGGGTGGTGCGTTTGTGGGCTCGCTTCTTGTCTTCTTCATTCTTAATAAGATTATGAAAGGCGGTATTCGCGTATCGGCCGAGCATGAAAAAGAAGGACTTGATAGCCATGAGCACGGCATGCGCGGCTACACCATAACCTATGAAGAATAATTAAAAAAATCTTGCCGATTACAACTGGCCAGGCGGGCCGGTTGTAAGGCAGGCAAAAAAACACCAGGAAGTCTCAGCTGAATAATTGCAGTCATCCACTGAGAATCTCCCTGGCCATTGTAAAAAATACAACCCTTAAAATTATGAAAAACCTTAAAACTGTTTTGTCTATACTGTTGATAACAAGTAGTGTACTTGCATTTGCACAAGAGCCGGTTGCGTTGGCATCGGCAAAAGCCGAAGACGATAAAGACAAAAAGAAGAAGTCAGAAGCATCAACCACCGAACAGGCTTCGCAACAAAAGAAAGAAGAAGAAGAACCTTCGTTTACGTTGTCCGGATCAATCGATACGTACTTTCACAGTTCATTCAATACTAAAAATTATTTTGGCGAACAGTTTGGTCTTTCACCTTACGGCCCATCTACATCGTTTGCCGACCTGAAAGGATTTTCATTGGGTATGGTAAATCTGATTGCCTCCTACTCAGGCGAAAAGGCAGGCTTTGTAGGTGATGTAGTGTTTGGGCCACGCGGGCAAGCCGCTGTCTTTGGTACCACCTCCGAGCAGGCCATCATTAACCAGGCGTATGCGTATTATAAGTTTAACGATAAGGTTACACTTAACCTGGGGCAGTTCAATACCTTTTTAGGATACGAAGTAATTTCGCCCGCGGTTAATTTTCATTATTCAACTTCGTACCTCTTTTCGTGGGGCCCCTTTAACCATACCGGTGCGCGGTTAGACTTTGCGGGCGAAAATGGGTTTGTTGCCAAGCTGGCGATAATGAACCCAACTGATATCGTGGAATTCAACCCGGTTAATACGTATACCCTTGGAGCACAACTTGGCAAGACCTCTGATAAGGGCGGTATCTGGTTCAATTTTTTGTATGGTGATCAAGATGGCACGTTGGATAAGGACAATATTACCAGCAATAGTTTCTCTGCCGGGAAGCTTTTTCAAGGCGATATTACGTTAGGCTACGACCTGAGCGATAAGTTTTACCTGGGGCTCAACACCTCGTACCAAACAGTGGGTACCGGTCAGGAAGTTGATAACAACGGAAATATTGTTGATAGTCAAGGCGACCCCTCTTCCTTCTTTGGAGTAGCACTCTATCCAAAAATCACAATCTCTGAAAATTTTGCTTTGGGGTTGCGTGCAGAATATTTCGCAATTAAAAATTATCACCTGCCTTTGTTTGGCTTGGATAGCGATGGCAATGGCAGCGTAATGGAGTTTACACTTTCGGGTAACTACAAAGTAGGTGGGCTCACGTTCATACCCGAGTTGCGCATCGATAAAACCAAAGAGAACTCTTTTTACAAGGGCTTCGATTCTGGAAACGTTAACAAAACATTGCTGCCTACACTTAACCTGGCAGCCGTGTATAAATTTTAAAAATGAATTAACCACTAAACAAACTACCTATGTCTAAAACCAAATTGGAGTACATCTGGCTGGATGGCTACGCACCCACTCAGAGTCTGCGCAGTAAAACAAAAATTGTAAAAAACTTTAATGGCACATTAGAAGAATGCCCAACCTGGTCGTTCGATGGAAGTTCTACCGAGCAAGCTCCGGGTGGTTCAAGCGATTGCTTACTCGAGCCGGTGGCTCTCTTCCCCGATCCGGCACGCAAGGATGCCTACCTGGTAATGTGCGAAGTATTAAGTCCCGATGGCACCCCACACCCGACAAACGGCCGCGCTACAATTGAAGATGACGACCGCGACTTCTGGTTTGGTTTTGAACAGGAGTACTTCCTGTGGGACCCGGGCACTAATAAACCGTTGGGCTTTCCGGAAAACGGATACCCTGCACCGCAAGGTCCTTACTATTGCTCAGTGGGCGCAAAGAATGCCTTCGGTCGTTCTATTGTGGAAGAGCACCTGGATTATTGCCTGGCAGCCGGCATTAACGTAGAAGGCATTAATGCCGAAGTTGCTCCGGGCCAATGGGAGTTTCAGATCTTTGCCAAAGGCGCCAAAGAAGCGGGCGATCAGGTTTGGGTTGCCCGCTATCTTTTGGAACGTACGGCAGAAAAATATGGAGTAGCCATTAACTGGCATTGCAAACCGCTGGGTGCTACCGATTGGAATGGCTCGGGCATGCATGCAAACTTCTCTAATTCATTGTTGCGCGAGGCCGGCTCTAAAGACATTTATGATTTGGTGTGCAGTGCCTTTGCACCTTATGTAAAAGAACACATTGCCGTGTACGGTGCCGATAACCACTTGCGCTTAACCGGCAAACACGAAACACAAAGCATCGATAAATTTTCGTATGGTATTTCTGATAGGGGCGCTTCCATTCGTATTCCTATTGCCACCGTAGAAAACGGTTGGCGCGGATGGCTGGAAGATCGCAGACCCAATTCAGCCGCTGATCCTTACAAGGTAGCTGCGCGCATTATTACTACGGTAAAAACTGCGCCCGAACCTGTACTGGTTAGCGTGAATGGCAACGGGAAAGGGAGGTAGACTTTCTCGTGTGTGAAGTGAAAGGGAGAGGCGCAAGCTTCTCCTTTTTTATTGTGCCAACTGAAAACCTGGCAACCCGCTTGATTCTCAGTTTTGAGCGCCCGGAAGCCTTTTTTGTGCTGTCGGCTATTGCTCAGAGAAAGTCCAATGTTAAGAAATTGTTAAGTTTTTGACTTTTTATGGAATCTAGTCCACGTGTAATTTTCTGTTGTTTTCATTTAAAATGACGAGTTCCTGACCGCAACCGGTTGCGAAACAAGGGCTACTTTATTTTTAATTTATTCGGGGCTGACTGGGCAGGCTTTAAAATTACCCATCTGTATTTTTTCGAAAACGCTGTCTGCTTGCTTCCAAATCGTTGCAAAACAGATAGTTGTGTACGATGAGCGCTTTTTTGCGTTAGTTTTAGTGTAAACTTAAAAGCAGAATTCTATGAACAACGTGATAGACATTACCCGCAACGATTTACTGAAGCAGGAATTGAAATCGAAGTACGTGGATTTATCCGAGGCAGAGATTAACCGGGTGGATACTTCCTTCGAACAACTCATTGCCAACATTTCGGCTAAAACCCGGCAGCAAAAAGATGAGGTTGCCCGCCAAGTGGAGGAATCAGTTGCCTACGCCAAGTCGAAAACCTTATAGACAGCAATAGTCTTTCAAAGGCCAAAAGCGATTCTGAATAAGAGTCGCTTTTTTTTTGTGGTATTAAAAAATGATGGGAGTAGATATTTAACGGCAACAAGAATTTATTCCATAAGAGATAGGATTAAATTCAAAAGGAATTGAGGCTATAACCTGATAAATGCAAATCTAAAATCAGGCTATAACCTGATATAAAGTCTGACAATATTAAATACTTGTAAACCATCAATCACCGTCCACCCCTTGGTGGCCAATGTGTTGTGCGATTGAATTCTTTTCTCCAGATCAGCGGAGTAGCCGATATAAATTTTATCGAATGCTTGAGAATGCAAAACGTACACGAAAAAGGTCATAAAGAAAAAAGCGACCCCTTTTGGAAGAAGTCGCTTATGTTTAGTAGCGGGGACAGGACTCGAACCTGTGACCTTTGGGTTATGAGCCCAACGAGCTACCAACTGCTCCACCCCGCGATATGGGAGGGCAAATGTACGCGCACCCTGTATAAAAACCAACTTATATGGCACTATTTCTAAATTTATCGGAAGATGCTTTTAAAACGCCACCAGATTCTTCGCGGGCTGAAGCGCCTTACACAAATACCGCCAGCTACAACGGTTTCATTTAATGTTAACGCATCGTAGTGCATGGTTACGTTTAGTTCGCTGGGCTGCTGTGTGGCAACCTCTACCTCAACAGGAATCATACCGATAAACGAGAACTGAATTGTTTCGATAGGTTTAGCCTGGTAAAGTTCTAATTCAAACTGCCCGTTGGCATTGGTTACAGTACCGTTGGTGGTGCCCTTGCAAACCACATTCACTCCCGGTAACAACTCAGTAGAATCCATTCCTGTAACCTGGCCTCGTATTTTAATAGCTGGCTTGCTTGCCTTTACCCGGGCCGGCCATAGTTGTTCCTGATTTTCTTTTTTTCCTTCGGTTTGGCTTTGCACGGGCTGGGCAAGCAACACCAGCAAGGCAGCGCCTAGGGGTGGCAGACTAAACCTTACAATTGGTTGCGCTGCGTACCGTTTAAGTTGGTGCTGCGCCATGCGGCCGCAAACGGGTTGGGTTTGGTGCAGAAAGAATTTTTTAATCTCTGTTTCCGTCCAGCCGGTAAAATCGATTACCTCTTTCTGGCAAGCGGCACAAAATTTACCTTTTTGAGAGGGTGTAAAGTTATTCCAGTTTTCGTTACACGGTGTGGGTATGCTAATGGTAAATTCAGATTTCATAGGGTATAATTTTTTTGTTTAGGATTACACGGAATAGTTAGGATAATCATGCCGTATGGCCATTTTATAAGATCAGGTTTATAATTTGATGCAGCCTGCAGCCCGTTTCCATAAAACAGTTTGTAAATTTTGAGCTGTAAAAGTCCACCGGATGCAGATTCGTCAACGGGTAGTTACCCTTTCTCTTATGCTGGCAAACATGCTTGCCTTTGCCTGGAGCCGCCATGCAATTGGCACATTTGAAGACCCTGCGTGGACACAAGGCCTGCTGCTGAACGGAGCAGAGTTTGCACCACTTACGTTGGATACGCAATGGTACCGATTGTTTACGCATCTCTTTCTGCATGGCAACCTCATGCACCTGGCGTTTAATATGTATGCATTGTTTACCGTTGGCAGCGAAGTAGAGCGCATTACAGGCCCCATCAAATTTTTATGGATCTACTTTTTGTGTGGCTTTACAGCTAGCCTGGCCAGTTTAGTGTTTAATTTATTTGCAATTGGTGTGGGAGCTTCGGGGGCAATTTTTGGATTGTTTGGGTTTTCGCTGGTAGCACAAATAGTAGAAAGCCGCAAACAAGAAAAGCCAATAGCGCCATTGCTCATCAACTTTATAATTTTTTTAGGTGTAAATCTTTTATACGCCAAAGCGTTGAATGCTGATAACGCTGCGCACATGGGCGGGCTTGCAGGCGGAATAGTTCTGGGCATTACTTCACTATTCAACAGAACGTACCATCAGGTAAAGGCGGAGTACTTGATTTTGCCACTTTTGATTTTGCTTTTTTTGAGTTTACCGCGCTATCCGGTAACCTACTTTAAATTTTTTCAAGAAATCCTGGCTACAGAAGATTCGGCCCAGGCGCTTTTTAAAAGACCCAACCTTTCGGACGAAGTGTATGTGAAGCACTTTAAGCAAATGGATGCCGCATGGGACACTGCCCAACAGATGTTGGATGCGCAACCTTATTTGCCCGAAGCGCTACATCAGGATACTTTTCGCCTACGCAAGTATATTGCCTTACGAAGGCTGGAGAATAATTTTCGGATTAACCTGGTAGAAAAGGAAAGTTACCGTTACCTGGATAGTATAGAGTGGAGCCAGCAACAGATGCAACCGTATTACCAGTTAGACTACCCGCTTACGCAGTTGCTTCCCATCCGTAAAAAGGAAACAGACACCACCGCCCAACCCCTGCTGTATCCGGTAAAGATCTGGTATAACGATGAGTGGGAAGAAGTGCCCGGCCCACCAGCCGCATTTTACCGGATTGGTCAGCAAGATTCGATGCACTTGTGGCAAGGTTGGGTGCGCGACTATTACAGTAACGGAGCTATTCAAATGAAAGGCTTTTATACCGATGGCCGTAAAGATGGCGCTTTCTTGTATTACTCTAACCGCAACACCTACGAGCAGGCTGGCAGGTATAAGAAAGAAATCCCGGTTGGTAAATGGGAAGTGTTTCATTACAACGGCACGCTGAAAAGTGAAGAATACTATGAGCCGGAGTATTTTATGAAAAACCTCTGGGACTCGCTTGGCGTTTTGCGGGTAAAAGAAGGTGAAGGCCTGGTGCAACGCTACCACCCCAACGGAGTGTTGGCCGAGCAGGGAGCATATCTAAAAGGAAAAAAAGAAGGGCGCTGGATTGGGTATCATGCCAATGGCCAAATGTATTTTGAAGAGTACTTTCTTAATGGTCGGCTGGTGCGCGGAAGAAGCCGAACCACAGAAGGGTTGCAGTTTGTGTACGATGAAAGCAGTTTGTTCCCTATGCCCGAGGCAGGCTTTGAGAACTATACCAACTATTTGCGCAATGCCGTGCGTACCTTAAATCCAACCGAGCATGGCATGGTAAAAATCTGGTTTCGCGTAACTGTAAACCGGGTGCTTACCGATTTTCAGGTAGATCAGAGCCTTGCACCTGCGTTGGATGCAAAAGCAATTGAACTACTAAAAGCAGGACCCGCGTGGCTTCCCGCCCGCGATCATGGCCATCGCCTGCGAAATGGCTGGAGCACGGTGGTGGTGGTGTTTTGAGAGTATTAAAAGAGCACGTGATGAGTTTAATTCGGATAAATTTTTACTTAAGATTTTCTTAAGCGAAACTTAAGGTGCTTCAGAAGTACCTAACCATATGGCTTAAATCGATTGTGGTATTTCACTTACGCGTGTTAGTAACAACCCAAACCTCGGCTTTTCGTTTTTAGAGGCATCCTACCAAACCAGGAAATAGAGTTATGTTCGTATTCCTTATTACCTTTGCTGCTTAAGTTACCCGTGTTTGTAGCAAATCTTCATACTGCTGTTACTCGTTACCGAAAACCGTTTGCCAATTTGTGCAAGTCGGTTGTGGCGATGGCGTTGGTACTTACCATGTCTATTACCAGCGTATGGGCCCGGTATAATACAGCTGAATCGCTATCGTACAAGAAAGAAACATTCCGGATTTCAGCACAGCATGCCGCAGTTCAAAGTCCATTGGATGACTCCCTGCCTAATCCGGCCCCGACCGATGCGCAGGATGAAAACGAGAGCGCGAAACAAAGCGAAGACAATCTTGACAAGGTAATTCCACATCCACTCTCTTTAGAGCAGCAGGATTCCTATACGTGCCGGCATTCGTTGCGGCAGTTGGATTATACCCTGCATAACCGGCAAATTGTTTCGCTGGTTATCTTACATCACGCCTGGAAGGGCTCCGTTTGCTAACATCTTAAAGTTGTTTGCCTTTTACGGCAAACACATTCACGAGTTTTCAATTACTGCGTGAATACTCCTTTTATCAAATTAACAAAAACCAGATTTTTTTTATGAACAAATTTTTTATTCCGGGCTGTGTGCTGGTAGTAATGTTGGCAACCAGTTGTGGCCACAAAGCCCACGATAACCATCCGGATGCGGTATATACTATTTCGAGTCCGATGCAAAAGGACACGGTGTTGTACAACGCCTACGTGTGCCAGATACATGCTATTCAGCACATCGAATTGCGTGCACTTGAAAAAGGATACTTGCAAAATATTTATGTAGATGAAGGACAAACGGTAAAGAAAGGGCAGCGCATGTTTCAGATAATGCCTATGATTTACCAGGCCGAAACCCAACGGGCCGAAGCAGAAGTAAACTTCGCGCAAATAGAATATGCCAATACCAAAAATCTGGCCGATCAAAAAATTGTTTCACCCAACGAACTGGCACTTGCCAAAGCGCGGTACGAAAAAGCGCAGGCCGAGCTGGCATTGGCTAAAGCACATCTTGGCTTTACCGAAATCAAAGCACCGTTCGATGGCATCATGGACAGGTTTCAAGTACGGTTGGGAAGTTTGATTGATGAAGGCGAGTTGCTAAGCACTCTTTCGGATAACAGTAAAATGTGGGTGTACTTTAATGTACCCGAAGCCGAGTACCTGGACTATGCCACAAGGGCAAAGTCCGACAGCCTGCTTAAAGTAAAATTGGAAATGGCAAACCACCGGTTGTTCGATCAGATTGGTGTGGTGGAAACCATTGAAGCCGACTTCAACAACGAAACGGGTAACATAGCCTTTCGGGCAACCTTTCAAAACCCCAAGCGCATTTTGCGCCATGGCGAAACGGGCAACATCTTAATGCCAACCGTTCTGAAAAATGCTTTGCTGATTCCGCAAAAGGCCACGTTTGAAATTCTGGATAAGAAATTTGTGTACGTAGTAGATGCAGAAGGGGTGGTGCACGCACGCCAGATTACGGTGGGGGCAGAAATGCCGCACTTGTATGCCGTAACCGAAGGCCTTGCCAGTAGCGATAAAATTTTGATTGAAGGTTTACGAAAGGTAAAAAACAATCAAAAAATTTCTACCGATTTCAAAAATCTGAGCAGCATACTTGCAGACTTACATCAACTACACGCTGAATAAGTAACGTAAAAAATCGAAGGTTATGTTTAGTAGATTCATTCAGCGCCCGGTATTAGCCATTGCCATATCGCTGGCAATTATTTTCCTGGGCTTGTTAGCCATTGTTAACCGACCCATTTCGCAGTTCCCCAACATTGCACCACCGCGGGTAAACATTTTTATTGCGTACCCTGGCTCCAGTGCACAAATTCTGGTAGAGTCAACCTTAATTCCGCTGGAGCGCGCCATTAATGGGGTGCAGGGTATGCAGTACCTTATTTCGGATGCAACCAGTGCCGGTGAAGCTACCATACAAGTGGTGTTTGAACCAGGCACCGATCCGAATGCAGCCGTAGTAAACGTTAAAACCAGGGTTGACCAGGTAATGAACAACCTGCCACCGTTGGTACAACGCGAGGGGATTATCATTACACCCATACAGCCCAGTATGTTGATGTATGTAAACCTCTACAGCACCGATAAAAATGCCGATGAAAAATTTCTGTACAACTATGCCAACGTGCACCTGCTGCCCGAGCTGCAACGCATAAGTGGTATGGGGCGTGCCCAGATTTTGGGTAGCCGCCAATATGCTATGCGTGTTTGGCTAAAGCCCGATCGGATGCGGGCCTACAGTATTTCGGCTGAAGAAGTAATGGAAGCATTAAGCCAGCAAAGCGTTATTGGCCGGCCGGGTAGGTTAGGGCAAAGCTCAGGTAAAACCGCGCAGTCGCTGGAATATGTGTTAACGTATAAAGGCCGCTTTAATAAACCCGAAGAATACGAAGACATAGTTATTAAGGCCAACGCCAAAGGCGAAATCCTGAAACTTAAAGACATTGCTGAAGTAGAATTAGGTAGCGAGTTTTTCGATATCTATTCTAACAAAGACGGCTACCCGGCTGCATCCATTGTGCTGAAGCAGAACTTTGGTAGCAATGCCAGCAAGGTAATTGATGGCGTAAAAGCAAAGCTCAAAGAGTTGGAGGAAGACTTTCCACCCGGCATGAGTTACGAAATCAATTACGATGTATCGAAGTTTGTAAATGCTTCTATCGATAAAGTGTTGCATACGTTGGTCGAAGCCTTCGTACTGGTGGCGTTGGTTGTATTTCTTTTCCTGGGCGATTGGCGATCTACGCTTATCCCCACCATTGCGGTACCGGTTTCACTAATCGGAGCTTTCGTGTTTATGCAAATGTTTGGGTTAACCATTAACCTCATAACTTTATTTGCGCTGGTACTGGCTATTGGTATTGTGGTGGACGATGCCATTGTGGTGGTTGAAGCCGTGCATGCCAAAATGGAGGCCGAGCATCTTTCGCCTTACAAGGCGGTGCAAAAGGTATTAGGCGAAATCAGTGGTGCCATCATAGCCATTACACTTATTATGACAGCCGTGTTTGTGCCGGTTGCATTTATGAGCGGGCCTGTTGGTATTTTCTACCGCCAGTTTTCTATTACCATGGCCAGCGCCATTGTACTATCGGGTGTGGTAGCGCTTACATTAACGCCTGTGCTGTGCGCCATGATTCTTAAAAATAACCATGGCAAAATGAAGCGCCATACTCCGGTAAGCCGCTTTATAGATTGGTTTAACCGAAAGTTTGATATAGCCACCGGGCGCTATACGCGGTTACTTAAAGTAATCACCAACCGGCAGGTAGTTACCTACGGCATTCTGATAGTGTTTGGCATAGGAATTTTCTTTGTAGATAAAACATTGCCTTCGGGGTTTATTCCCAACGAAGATCAGGGGATGATCTATGCCATCATTCAAACACCTCCCGGCAGTACGCTCGAGCGTACCAACGATGTATCGCGCAAGCTGCAACAAATAGCCGAAGAGGTGGAGGGCATTCAATCGGTTTCTTCGCTGGCCGGCTACGAAATTCTAACAGAAGGCCGTGGCTCTAATGCCGGTACATGTATCATTAACCTTAAAGATTGGTCGGAGCGCCACCAGTCGGTAACACAAATTATTGAAGAGCTGGAAGAAAAGACCAAAGACCTCGGTGCCGTTATCGAATATTTCGAACCACCGGCCGTGCCTGGCTATGGTTCGTCCGATGGATTTTCGTTGCGCCTGTTAGATAAAAACAGTACGATTGACTACCAGCAGTTTGATAAACTTAACACAGAGTTTATGCATGCGCTGGGCCAACGCAAAGAGCTTACCGGGTTGTTTACATTTTTTGCTGCCAATTATCCACAATACGAATTGATAATAGATAATAACCTGGCCATGCAAAAAGGAGTCTCGATAGGCAAGGCCATGCAAAACCTGGATATTCTTATTGGCAGTACGTACGAGCAAGGCTTTACGCGATTCAATACATTCTTCAAAGTATATACCCAATCGGCACCGGAGTACAGAAAGTATCCTTCTGATATTCTAAATCTGTTTATCAAAAACGATCGCGATGAGATGGTGCCATATTCAGCTTTTATGAAGTTGCGTAAAACACAAGGCCCCAATGAGATCACACGCTTCAATTTGTACACATCTTCCTCTATACGAGGTATTCCGGCACCGGGCTATACCAGTGGCGATGCCATTCATGCAATACAGGAAGTGGCCCAACAAATTTTGCCACAAGGTTATGACATTGCCTGGGAAGGGTTGTCGTACGATGAAGCCAACCGGGGCAACGAAGCTATTTACATTTTCGTGGTGGTGCTAATCTTTGTGTACCTGGTGTTAGCCGGGCAATACGAAAGTTTTATCATTCCCTTGGCTGTAATTCTCTCGCTACCGGCCGGGGTGTTTGGTTCATTCCTGCTGCTTAAGTTGATGGGGCTGGCCAATAATATCTACGCGCAAATAGGGTTAATTATGCTGGTAGGGTTGTTGGGAAAAAATGCGGTTCTGATTGTGGAGTTTGCCATTCAAAAGCACCACGAAGGTATGTCTGTATTGGATGCAGCTATTGAAGGAGCCCGCGTACGCTTTCGGCCTATTTTAATGACTTCGTTTGCTTTTATTGCCGGATTAATTCCATTGGTAATCGCTACCGGTCCTGGTGCCGTGGGCAACCACACCATTGGGGCCTCTGCCCTGGGTGGCATGTTGTTCGGTACCGTGTTCGGTGTAGTTATTGTGCCCGGTTTGTACTACATCTTTGGCTCGCTGGCCGATGGCCGAAAGTTAATTCAAGATGAAGACGAAACTCCGCTAAGCGAAGATATTGTTGAGCGCGGAGCCAACGACCCTTTGATAAGAAGAATTCTTAAAAAAATCAGAAAGCGCAATGAAAAGGAAACTATATAATGCAGGCATAGGCTTAGCAATAAGCATCGCTTTGGGGAGTTGTGTAACTCCGCAAACCGTAGTAAGAACAGAGAATAAAACGGTGCCGGCCACCTACGTGGGAAAAACCGACACCACCAACCTAACTTCGGTAAACTGGAAAAACTACTTTAGCGATGCTACCCTGGTTGCGTTAATTGATACCGCATTAAGCCGCAATCAAGAACTGAATATTACACTGCAGGAAATTGAAATTGCCAAGAACGAAGTGCGTGCCCGCAAAGGTGAGTATTTGCCGTTTGTGAATTTCGGGGCTGGCGCAGGAGTAGAAAAAACACCCCGCTTTACACGCAGCGGTGCCGTTGAAGAAAACCTGCAGGTAGATGGCAAATCTTTTCCGGAGCCTTTTACGGATTATCGTGCAGGCTTGTATGCTTCCTGGGAGTTAGACGTTTGGAAAAAATTGCGCAATGCGAAGAAAGCCGCTACGCTGCGTTACCTGGCAAGCATAGAAGGCAAGAATTTTATGGTTACTAACCTGGTGGCCGAAATAGCCAATTCGTACTATGAATTACTGGCGCTGGATAACCTGTTGGATATTGTGCAACGGAACACGCAACTACAAACCGATGCGTTTCAAATTGTGAAACAGCAAAAGGAAGCGGCCAAGGTTACGCAACTGGCGGTTAACCGGTTTGAAGCACAATTGTTGAATACCAAGAATCTTCAATACGAAATCAAGCAACGCATTGTGGAAACTGAAAACCGGATTCATTTTCTTACCGGGAAATTTCCCACGCGCATCAACCGCAACTTCAATCAGTTTACCGATTTGAAATTGGATTCGATAGCAGCCGGTATCCCTTCGCAATTGCTCAGTAACCGGCCCGACATCCGGCAGGCCGAGTTGCAGTTGGCTGCTTCTAAATTAGATGTGAAGTCGGCCCGCGCAAACTTTTATCCTTCGTTTGGTATTACGGCCGGAGCCGGGTTTCAATCCTTCAATGCAGCGTATCTTATTAAACCCGAATCGATGCTTTACAACCTGGCTGGTGATTTAATGGCACCGCTTGTAAACCGAAATGCGATTAAGGCAGCGTATAACTCCGCCAATGCGCGCCAGTTGCAGAGCGTGTACGACTACGAGCGCAGTATTTTAAATGGCTACCTGGAGGTTCTTAATCAGTTGGCCAAGGTGAATAACTTTGCACAGAGTTATACAACCAAAGCGCAAGAAGTAGAAATACTTACCCAATCCATTTCTATTTCCAATAGTTTATTTACTTCAGCCCGGGCCGATTACCTGGAAGTTTTGCTTACGCAACGTGAGGCGTTGGAATCGAAGATGGAGCTGATTGAAATTAAGCTGAAGCAAATGAATGCCCGGGTTACAATTTATAAAGCGCTGGGTGGTGGCTGGAATTAATCCCGAGCGAAGGATCCAGAGAATTTATCTTTGAGATCCTTCGCTCTACTTGTTGTTGAGTCCCAATTGATTGTTAAAGCTTCGAATTTTAACCTGGGTATCACCCGCTCAGGATTGCTCACGCTCTTAGGTATGCCAACTATTCTATTAATCCGCTATCCTGAGCGAAATAAAACTCAGAATTGGACTGGGCAAGATTAGTAATTGCTGATTAGTTTTATTCCAAAGCTCACCGAGCGAAGGATCCAGAGAATTTATCTTGAAATCCTTCGCTCGATTTGTTGTTGACCCCGCTCAGGATTGCAAATGGTCAGCCTCCGGGCGTTGCGACTTTCTATACGCCAGCACCGCCTTTAGCTTTCCATAACTGAACTTCCCTTCCAGTTTGTCGTAGAGATCTTTCGAAACGAACGATTCGGGTAAGTCTTTAATAGCAGCTTCAACCTTAGCTATCGATTCCTGATCCATAAAATTCTCAATATCCAATTTACCGGTTTCAATGGCCCTTGCCAGATGCCCGTCAATGGTGCTTACTGCAAAGCCGCGTTCTTTGGCAATAGCTTCTGGCGCAAAACCGGCTTTAAATAATTCAAGCGTAACATCGTATGTGCTTTTACCATCCTTGGTCTTGGTGGATTTCTTTTTTTTCGATGGTTTCTGCTCCGAAGGAAGCGGATTAATTTCCTGTAGCAGCTTCTGTCTTTCCGTGTCCATAGTAAGTCGCACCGCACGTAAGTCAAACAGTTCGGTGCCGGAAAGAATCTGCGAAACAATAACCGGTACCTGGTAAAACTCGCCTAGTTTTCGAGTAAAAAGTTGATCTATTTCCTGAAGTTGCCCAAGATAGGTTTTTGAGCGCTTGCGGTGCTTTACCGACTCTAAGTGGCGCAGCAATTGCCGAACGTTTTCCCAAAGCAGCCGACTGTAATAAGCACTTCCTTTTTCAACTCGTTCCAGCAATTGCTGAGGCAATTGTTGCGCAAGTAAATTTTGCAATTGGGTTCTGAATCGTTCGGTATTTGTTTTTTCGTTTACGAGCGCATCTATAAGTTGCACGAGCACGGGCTTTACCGTAGGGTCATCGAAGGTTTCGGGTTCCTTATTTTTTACTATGTAATTTATTTCTTTCAGCAACCCTTCAAACGAAAAAGTCTGACCCAATAATTTGGTAATGTACACACGCTGCTGGGCTTCGATTACCGTTTGTAATTTTTCGGGTGGGTGCGCCTTTGTAGCAAACTGGGTTATGTGCTTATCGGTACGTACGGCATCGGGGTTGATCATCGAACGAAGAATCAACCCATCCAGCGCTCGCAATCGCGACAACGCTACGTACACCTGGCCATCGGCAAATGCCTGGCCTACATCTATTATTGCTTTATCAAATGTAAGCCCCTGACTTTTGTGCACGGTAATTGCCCAGGCTAGTTTAACAGGATATTGCTCAAACGAACCAATCACTTCTTCGTTAAGTATGTGATTGGCCTTATCTACCGCGTATCGTTTGTTTTCCCACCGCTCGCGCGCCAGTTGATACAATTCGCGGGTACCAGCCATTTGCACCCACACCTCATCTTCTTCTATACGCGTTACCGTTGCCAGTTTGCCATTAAAATATTTCTTATCGGAGCTCGTGTCGTTGCGCACAAACATAATCTGTGCGCCTTGCTTCAATTCCAGTTGCAGCTGTACCGGGTACATGCTTTCTGGAAATTCGCCATCTACTATTGCTTCGAAGTAGTGCGGTGGCGAGGCGAGGGTATCCAACGCATGCCGGTTGAGTTGGTCGGCTTTATAGTTATGCGTAGTTAGCGTAATTACTTCCTGCAGTTGGTTAACTTCTTCGGCCGATTTGTAGTGTTGGTTTAGCTCATCCAGGTCTGCCTGTTGCACGGTATTGTTGCGCAGGTTATTCAGCAGATGAATAAATTTTTCATCGTGCTGGCGAAAAATTTTGTCCAGTTCAATGTACACGGGTTGATTATCGCGCAAAGCGGTAGCTTCATAAAACCAGGGCGAAGCATAATAGCGACTAAGTAATTCCTGCTCTTCATTTTTAACTACCGGGGGCAACTGAAAAAGATCGCCAATGAATAATACCTGCACTCCGCCAAAACTTTGTGTAAACTCCCCCCGTGCTGCCTTTAGCCGGTAATCGATGGCATCCAACAAATCGGCCCGCAGCATGCTTACTTCATCAATCACCAATAAGTCAATGGCTCGTAGCACCTGCTTGCGCGCGCTGTTAAGCGGATGTTTGCGCGCCAGGGTTTGCGAATTGATGTAGCGCCCACCTGCAGTAAGATTTTCGGGCAGGTACCGATCGGGAATAAACGTAGCGGGTGGTAGTAAAAACTGCGAATGGATGGTAACACCTCCGGCATTGAGTGCGGCAATTCCGGTGGGCGCAACAACAATAAAATTTTTGTGGGTATGTTCGGCCAGCCTTTTCAAAAAAGTGGTCTTGCCGGTGCCGGCCTTGCCTGTTAAAAAAACATGACTTGCCGTTGTGTTTAAAAACCTACTCGCAAATTTCGAAATCGGGGTGGCTTCCATGGGGCCACCAAGTTACCGAATAGTGAATATAAATTTGCCCACTTCCTGCCTATTCTTCAGGCGCAACGAATAAGTTACGGGTGCCGGTAAAAAGTCTTGCTTACAATCCGCCAGCCTTCGGCAAATTTGTAGAGTAGTAAATTGTCGGTAAAGATTATTTTATCGTTCCGGTAAAGCTCTAGCACTACATTGGCAGCTGTGCCCGCTACAGTTACGCTTATAAATTTGCCATCGGTGCGTACAGAAGGAGCAGGGTTGGGCTGTGCTCTGTTCTTTTCAATTTGCACAATCCACTCTTCAATGCCCAGTGGCTTTACCTCATTATCAATCAGTCGAAGCATTTGAAAGGTTGGATGAAACCCTTTGCGGATGTCGGCAACCGAACCGCCATTATGAATACCCGAAATATAACCTGAAGTTATAACTTCTTTTATTAGTACTTCATCACTTTGGGCCCACGCTGATTGTCCAATCAGTAAAAAGAGTAGTAGGATATTTTTCATTTTTCGGTTGGGGTTTCTTGGTTCGTTAAACTGCTTTAGGCGGAGCAGAGTTTCGGGTTAACTATTTTTTAACGCTGTAGCAACTTATAGAGCCAACATCTATCGAAGGATCATTCCGGTTTCGGCTACGTTATATCCTTTTGCGCGCAACGCCTCCTGCTCCGCTTTATTCCAAAGCAAGGGGTTGGTATGGTTGAAATGAATAAAGTAAATCCGTGATTTTAATTCCGGTTTTGATTCGAAGCGAGCCAGGGTTTCCACTACCAGCGGATGTGGTACTTCGCTCATACTCCGGTTGGGGAGTTCGGTTGCGTGGTAAAAGGTAGCATCCAGCAAAGCATAATCTACCTGCTTTACGGCCTCTTCAATTTTGAGATTCCACTTTTCCCACTTATCAATATCCGGAACAAATAATATTTTTTTGTCGGCAAACGCGATGATGAATCCCGCTGTCTCAGAAAATTCATCGCGATGTGGAACGGTGAATGCAGTAACCGAGATGTTGGGGGCCAATGCAACAGGCTGTTCTGCCTTTAGCGGAATTGTTACGATATTTTTCAAGTTTACCAATTGCGACCACGGTCCGTTTTCGTGAAGGTATTTTTCCATGCGGGGAAGTACATACACCGGCACTTCTTTACTTCCTAAAGCCTCGCGCCCTAATTGCAACAGGCCGGCATAGTGCCCCATGTGTGCATGGCTGATAAAAATCCCGGAAGGCAAAAAGGAATATTGGGCATGGGTACTTTGGCGAAACGCGTGCACCTGTTCTTTCAAGTCGGGCGTAGCTTCAAAAAGCCACCATTGCTGCGTGGCTGGATTTACCAACGCCAACGAAACCACAAATTGTTTTTTTACCTCTTGCCCGGAAGGCGCGCAACAAACTTTTTCGCACCCAATGTGCGGGTAGCCTCCATCTTGCGCCACTCCTAAAATCTGGATATAGGGTTGCTGCCCCCACAGCGGCACTGCGGCAAGCATGAGCAAAATAAACGTGCGCACTAAAGCCAAACCTGAAAAGTGGTTAATCAATTTTAAGAATGTAAATGTTGGGCCAGTTTTTTCCGGTTACTAAGAACGAGCGTGTTTCCGGGTGCCACGCAATACCGTTCAGTACATCAACCTGCGGGCTTGCTTTGCGCGCATCGCTTGCAAGTTTAGAAAGGTCGATCCGTCCAACTACTTTACCGCTTTGCGGATCGATTTTTAAAATGAGGTTGGTTTGCCAAACGTTGGCATATACATACCCTTCAATGTACTCCAGTTCATTCAAATTTTTAACAGGGCCGTTCTCGTCCATTACTTTCACCGATTTCACCAACTCCAGCGTGGCGGTATCCAGGTAATGCAGTTGGTTGGTTCCATCGCTCATAATCAGGTTAGCCTGGTCGTGGGTAAGGCCCCAGCCCTCCTTGGCAAAAGAATCGAATTTGAATTCCTTTAGTTTGCGGAAGGTTTTAAGATCATAAACAAACCCAATTTTGTTTTGCCAGGTGAGTTGAAAAATTTTGTTGTTGAGAATGGCAATGCCTTCCCCGAAATACTGATTATCCAACACAACCTTTTTATCTACTTTTCCGGTATTGATATCCACAATGCCAATCCACGAGGTGCCAAACTGGCCCGTGCTTTCAAATAATTGGCCGTTGTAGATAAGCAGGCCTTGCGTAAAAGCCTCGGTATCATGAGGCCACAGGCTGCGGATGGCGTAGTTGATTTTGAGCGGATCGGTCTGGGGTTGTTTTTCTTTATCAGATGAGCACGAGAAAGTTATGACTAACAAACTCCCAATGGCCAATGATTTGCTGAACAGTTTCATAGATAACAAAGGTACACGCTAAAAGTACGCATCTAAATTATCCGGCACGATTTTCATGTCAATTTGGTATTTTTAAAAACAAATTCTACACGTATGGCTAAGCGATTAGTAAAAGGCGAGAAAAAATTATTTGGCGTTTGCAGCGGCCTGGCAAACTATTTAGACCTGGATCCAACCATTATGCGGATAATTTTCATCGTAGCCTTTTTGTTTTTTGGCACCGGCCTCCTGCTTTACCTCATCATGGCCCTGGCAATGCCCGACCGCTAACTGTACGTTTTTGTACTCTCTGCTGTACAGGGCTGAACATTCTTTTTGCCGCGCATCAAATTCCCGGGGCACTGTGCAACCTCACTTGCTAAAAGAAAGTCATTAAGCAAAAATTTATTTTGCTTACGCTGATACCTTTTACAAAAACCCCAGTATTGAAATTCTAATCTCCTTTGTATGCTTCGTAGCTACTTTCTGGTAATGGTGCGCAACCTGTTTAAAAACGGGTTTTATTCGTTTATCAATATTGCAGGCCTGGCGCTGGGCATTACCTGCAGCATTCTTATTTTATTATGGGTGGCCGATGAGACCAGCTATAATAAATTTATACCCAAAGCCGACCGGCTTTACCAGGTGTGGGTGCGTGCCCAGTTTGATGGCAAGGTAAGCAGTTGGACCAGCGTGCCGCTGCCAACCTACGAAGCTTTTAAAACCGCCAACAGCAACATAGCGCGTATGGCCGTTACCGATTGGGGTGGCGAGCACCTGATAACCGTAGGCGAAAACCGGTTGCTTAAAAAGGGGTATTGGGTAAGCGAAGAGTTTTTGGAGATGTTCGAGTTTCCGTTGGCAATTGGCAATGCCGATCAGGTGCTGGATGATCCGCCATCCATAGTGATTACAGAATCTACCGCGAAGTCTTTGTTTGGCGATGAGGATCCTATCAACAAAGTGATTCGGCTTAACAATGAGTACGATTTGAAAGTTACCGGCATCTTAAAAGATATTCCGTCCAACTCCACCTTTCAATTCGATTTTTTAATTACATGGAAGTTTCGTGAGCAGAATAACGATTGGGTTCGCAGAAATACTACCAACTGGGGCAACTATTCTTTTCAGGTATTTGCAGAACTGAACAACCCCGCCAACCATGCCGATGTAGAAAATAGTGTGCGCATGATGTTGCAGGAGCACGACCAGAAAGATACCAAGCCAGAATATTTTTTATACCCGATGCATCGCTGGCGCTTGTTTAGCAATTTCGATAACGGAGTAGAAACCGGAGGGATGAATGATTACGTACAGATGTTTACCATTATTGCAATTTTTATACTGGTAATTGCCTGCATAAACTTTATGAACCTGGCTACTGCCCGCAGCGAACGCAGAGCCCGCGAGGTAGGTGTACGTAAAAGCATTGGCTCCAGGCGCACGGAATTAATCTTTCAGTTTATTGGCGAATCTACTTTTATTGCTTTCATAGCATTTGCAATTGCCATTTTAGCCGCACAAATTCTATTGCCGTACTACAACAACCTGGTAGATAAAAAACTTTTTATTGATTACACCGCATCTTCCTTCTGGATAAGTGCGCTGGGCATTGTGCTGTTGGTTGGCATTGTATCCGGAAGTTATCCTGCTTTTTACTTGTCGTCCTTTCACCCGGCCAAGGTGCTAAAGGGAAAACCAACGGTAGGCAAAGGCACCAGCTTGCCACGTAAAATTCTGGTTATTCTTCAGTTTGGTTTTTCAATTTTACTAATCATAGGCACCATTGTAATCTACCAGCAAATACAACTGGTAAAGGGCCGCCAATTAGGTTACGATCAGGAAAACCTGATGGCTGTGAGCTATACCAACGAAGTGCGCAAGAATTACAGAGCCATAAAGTTAGAGCTGCTTGGCACAGGCGTAGTAGAGGCCGTTACCAAATCTAACAGCCAGATAACGGATATTAACAGCAATAATTTTTTGGGTTGGCCGGGTAAGCCCGAAGAGTTGCGCGTGATATTTACAACCATTGCAACCGAGTACGATTACACCAAAACAATGGGAATTAAAATTCTGGAAGGGCGCGACTTTAACGAGGATTTTAAAAGTGATACAGCCGCCATCATTATAAACAAAGCCGGACTGGCTTTAATGAACCTGGAAGACCCCATCGGTACGGAATTGGATTTGTGGGGTGGCAAACGAAAATTAATAGGAGTGGTGGACGATGTGTTGATGGGTTCGCCATTTCAACCGGTAAAGCCCATGTTTGCTATTTTAGAACCCGAGTGGATTGATGCAGTAACCGTGCGGCTCAAAAAGACAAATAACTTACAGGCATCCATAAACGCGGTAAAAACTGTTTTTGAGAAGTATGCTTCGGCCTATCCTTTTGAATACCGGTTTGCCGATGAGGAGTTTCAAAAGAAGTTTACCACTATTAATCTTACCAGTACACTGGCTAGTTTGTTTGCTTCCCTTACCATAATCATTACGGGCCTGGGTTTATTTGGATTAGCTGCATTTACAGCCGAGCAGCGCACCAAAGAGATCGGCATCCGCAAAGTAATGGGAGCCTCGGTGCCCAACCTGGTGGGCCTTATTTCAAAAGATTTTTCGGTGCTGGTAATTGTTGCGTTTGTGGTTTCATCGCCTTTGGCCTGGTGGCTGTTAACAAATTATTTAGAGCGATACACCATTCGCACCCCGTTAGCCTGGTGGATTTTTCCACTAACCGGAGTAATGGCCTTGGGTTTTGCTTTGTTAATTGTAAGCACCCAGGCACTGAAAGCGGCCCGCACTAACCCAGCCAGTTCGTTGCGAAGTGAATAAGAAATTTTTTCTGATAGCTGACAATGGGATAGAGAGTTTACTTTAGTCATGTGAAGGCAGATTTTTCAGCCGGATTTTTATTGCCCGGAAGGGGGGGGAGGTATAAAAGCCGACCGCAAGAAGAGTCAAACAGAAATTATTTTTTCTTCCGAGTCAATATGGGCTGTATCAACTTCGCTACCAGGCCCGTCCAGCCGGTTTGATGGCTGGCGCCTAAGCCGCGGCCCGTATCACCATCAAAGTATTCGTAAAAAAGTAAGTGGTTTTTAAACTCAGCGTTGGATTGAAATAACTCCTGCCCGCCATAAATCGGGCGATGGCCTTTTGCATCGGTTTTAAACATTTTAATTAATCGCTGCGAAAGTTCGCTGGCAATTTCGCGTAAGGTTAACATGTTGCCAGAGCCGGTAGGGTGTTCTACTTTAAAATCATCGCCATAATAATGATGAAAGCGCTGCAGCGATTCGATGATCAAATAATTTACAGGAAACCATACCGGCCCACGCCAGTTGCTGTTGCCACCAAACAAATACGAATCGCTCTCGCCCGGTTGGTAACGCACCGAAAACTGACTGCCGTTGGCATGCAGCACATAGGGGTTATCAAGGTGATGCCGCGAAAGTGCGCGCACACCATAAGGCGATAAAAATTCTTTTTCATCCAGCATGCGTTTAAGCAGGCGCTTCATGCGGTGGCCGCGTAGCAATGAAAGTAAGTGCCGTTGATTTTTTCCGCGATCGCCCCAGCGTGAAATCAGGTTGGCCAGATCGGGGCGGTTTTGTAAGAACCAATCGAGGCGCTCTGTAAACTCGGGCATCATCTGAAAGATTTCTTCATCCAATACTTCTACCGCAAACAACGGAATAAGGCCTACCATAGAACGAACTTTCAGTTGAACTCTTTCATTGTTGGGCAGGTGCAGTACATCGTAAAAAAATTCATCTTCTTCATCCCACAGGTTAATGCCCTCGTTGTTTACGTTGGCCATAGCCCCGGCTATGTATAAGAAGTGCTCAAAAAATTTGGTGGCCAGGCTTTGATAGGTGGGGTTTTCTTTTGCCAACTCCAGCGACATGCGTAGGAGGTTGAGGGTGTACATGGCCATCCAACTGGTACCATCCGATTGCTCGATGTAGCCACCCGTGGGCAGGTGCGTACTACTGCGATCGAACACACCAATGTTGTCCATCCCTAAAAATCCGCCTTGAAAAATATTGTTGCCGCTTTCGTCTTTCTTGTTTACCCACCAGGTAAAATTGAGTAGCAGTTTATGAAATACTTCTTCTAGAAATTTTCGATCGCGCTTGCCACCTTGCAGGTTGCTATCGATGCGGTACACCCGCCAACAGGCCCACGCATGCACAGGCGGATTCACATCGCCAAAAGCCCACTCGTAGGCAGGTAGCTGTCCGTTGGGATGCATGTACCATTCTTTGGTAAGCAGCAGCAATTGATTTTTAGCAAACTCCGGGTCAATCATCGCCAACGGGATGGCATGAAAGGCAAGATCCCACGCAGCATACCATGGATACTCCCACTTATCGGGCATGGAAATAATATCGCAGTTGTGGAGGTGATCCCACTCGTGGTTGCGTGCGCGTTTGCGTTCATAAGGTGGTGGTGGCTGTTGCGAATCGCCCCGCAACCACACATCCAGGTCGTAATAATAAAATTGTTTGCTCCAGAGCATGCCGGCTAATGCCTGCCGCTGAATCATCTTTTCTTCTTCCGAGCGAATGTCTTTTTGCAACTCCGCATAGAACTCGTCTGCTTCGTTTTTGGCTTGTGCTACTACCTGCTCAAAATGATGAAACGGTTTTTGATGAAACCGCGAAGCCAGGCGCAGGCGCACGACTTTCGACTCGCCCGCTCTTAAATTAAGATCAATCCGATATGCAGCCTTTGTGCCTTTGCTGATTTTATTAACGGCATGGGGGTAATTGAAAATGATGTAATCGTTAATACCATCTTTAAACGTACCCGGCTGAAAGTGCTGATGCAGGCGCCAGGTGTTGGTTTCGTTTTCGCAAAACAGTGTTTCGTGGTTGCCTTCGCAACAAAAATAATAGGAGCCCAGTTTTTTGTGGCTCGCTTTCATTATTCCCTTATCGTCTAAATAAATTTCCGGTTTGGTATCATCGCCACTCCAGGCCCAGGTATTCCTAAACCAGAGTGTAGGCAAAAGCTCAAGCGCGGCTGCCTCTGGGCCGTGGTTGGTAACCGTTATTTGCATGAGCACATCGCACACATCGGCTTTGATGTATTCTACAGCCACATCAAAATACCGGTTCTCGGCAAAAATGTTGGTGTCAATTAATTCAAACTCCCGATCAAGTTTCCCTCTGCGCTTGCTTTCTTCCACCAATTGGGCATAGGGATATTCGCTTTGCGGATATTTGTACAGCATGCGCATGTAGGAGTGCGAAGGTGTGGAGTCGAGGTAATAGTATAACTCTTTCACATCTTCGCCATGGTTCCCTTCGGGGTTCGTTAACCCGAAGAAGCGCTCTTTCAGAATAGGATCTTTTTTATTCCATAACGCAAGCGCCAAACAAAGAAACTGGTTGTCATCAGAAATTCCGGCAATGCCTTCTTCGCCCCAGCGGTAGGCTTTGCTGCGTGCCATGTCGTGCGAAATGTAATTCCAAGCATCGCCATTGGCACTGTAATCTTCGCGCACAGTTCCCCATTGCCGCTCAGTAAGATACGGACCCCACTGGCGCCAGTTTTTTACTTTGTCGCGATCTTCAATCAGTCTTTGTTTCTCGGCTGTCATAGGTTTCCAAGTTAACAAAAACTGATTATTGAATTAGTACATTTTGTTTGGATGTATTACATGATTTACATCATACTTGCTCTTGCTATTTGTAATAGCGAAGTAAGAGGTTGCGGATTTGAAAATCCGCTTTAATCCGGCTCTTGCTCTTCGACATTTGTAATGGCGAAGTAAGATGTTGCGGATTTGAAAATCCGCTTTATTTGGGTTCGTGAATATAAATCACGAACAGCATGTTACAACTTATGAACAGCAGGAGGTTTGCGCGGACACAGACCTTGGTTGGAGATCAGGATAAATAACCGGCCACTTTTTTTAACTCCTCTTGCAATATGGTATGCGGTCGGTTGGGATATACCAATAGTTCAACTTTTGCATTCATCTTTTCCAACTGCTGTTTGGATTCTTTGCTCCGCGTAAGCGGTACATGCGGATCGGCATTTCCATTTGTCATGAGTACTGGTGTGCCGGAAAAATTTCCCGGATAGCGTGAAGCTTCAAGTTTATCCCCAATCAACCCTCCCGTTAAGGCAAACACACCGCCCCACTTTTTGGCATGGCGGGTTGCAAACTCAAGCGTTAAGCAAGCACCTTGCGAGAAGCCAAGGATAAAAATATTTTCACACGAAATGCCTGCTTGTTGAATGTGATCGCTCAGTTCTTTAATGCGATCAAGCGCACTGCTTAACCACGGTTCGTTTTGTGGTGCGGGTGCGAGAAAACTTAATGGATACCAGGTATGGTTGGTGGCTTGTGGAGCTACGATATAAAAATCTTTCACCGGTAAATAATTGGTAAGTGATAAAATATCTTCAGCTGAGCCACCGCGACCGTGTAGCATGATAAGCGCGTTCTTAGCGTTGCGTAAGGGCACTCCCGTTTCTATAAAATTTTTAGTGTGCATCGGCTTTTAGTAAGTAAGTAGATAATTGAGATATGGCAAGCAAACCTTCAATAAATAACTAAACAAACTTTTCTGGGTTTAGCGCTATCGGCTGCAGTGCATGTTCGATTTTATCGCGCATCGATTCATACCAGGCTGGCAACTTCAACGCTTCACCTAATTTGGAAGGATGTTCATCAACCGCAAAGCCAGGCGGATTAGTAGCTACTTCAAACAACACCCCTCCGGGTTCGCGAAAGTAAATGCTATGAAAGTATTGACGATCCAGCACTTCCGTAACCTGATGACCTTTGCTCAACAATTTCTCTCTCATCTCTATTTGCGAAGCGTCATCGGCAGTGGCAAAAGCAAGGTGGTGAATGGTTCCGCTCCCACCTAATCCGCGCACAGCTTCAGGTACATTCAACACATCAATAAAATCTCCGGGTACTCCACTGGCCGAAAACCGCTTGCGGTTTCCTTTTTCGGCAATCAGTTTGTGATCCATACTTTCCAGCAACAGGCTGGCCGTGCGGTCGGTGTTATCTTCAGAAAGAACCGCGCCATGAAATCCTTTCACCGCATATTCCAACGGAATTTGTCCGTAGGTAAAACCCGGCCGCAAATCAGTTTTATTAAACACTAATTCTAACGCAAGTCCATGCGAGTCTTGCAAGCTGATGAACATTTCATCATCAAATCGCTGATGCGGACCAGTAAAGGAGATATTGAATTTCCTAAATCGGGCCAACCAATAATCTAAACTTTGAGCTGGAACAGAAAACGAAGTAACCGTCATCTGGCCTTTGCCATGCCGGCCTTTGGCCATCCCCGCAAAGGGAAAAAAGGTCATAATGGTGCCGGGGCTGCCGGTTTCGTTACCGTAATAAAAGTGGTACACATCAGGCGCATCGAAGTTTACGGTTTTCTTAACCATGCGCAAGCCTAATATTCCGGTATAGAAGTCGAGGTTTTTCTGGGCATCATCGGCCATTGCTGTTACGTGGTGTATGCCGCTTATCAATTGAGGTTTCATAGTCGTATTTCCTTGTTTTAAAAATAGGAACGAAAAATGGGTGAAAATAGTTGTATAGACAACTATTGTAATAACTTTGTTAATCTAGTTCAAGGAGAACGTAATTTTAGACTATGAAAACCAGAACCGTTTCCCGATTGCTGTACGCTCATAAAATGGATATGGGGGGAATGCCCATTCGGCAGCCGTTGCCTACCCAACAAGTACAGCAGGTAGATCCGTTTTTATTGCTGCACCATGCTGACATAAAAGCGCCTGCTACCATTGATCCAGACGATGCCGGGGTGGGGCCCCATCCGCACCGGGGCTTTTCGCCTGTAACTTTTATTTTTAAAGGTGGTGTTCACCATCGCGACAGCAGGGGAAATGATAGTACCATCTATGCCGGAGGGGCACAATGGATGAATGCCGGTATGGGTATTATTCATAGCGAGCGGCCACCACATGATATTCATGAAATTGGTGGTCGGCAGGAAATTATTCAATTATGGATAAACACTCCTGCGAAGCATAAAATGGATCAGCCCATGTATTTTCCGGTTAAGGCCGAAGAAGCAGCGGTTGTTAAAAGTGCTGATGGGTTAGTGTCCGTAAATGTTTTTTCAGGCGAAGTATTGGGTTCGAAAGGCCCGGTGCCATCGCAGGTTGAAGTGAATGCGGCCACCCTGGTATTGAAAAAAGATGGAACAGTTAATATTCCATTACCCGAAAACCACAATGCAATACTTTACCTGTTGGATGGTAAACTAAGTGTAGGTGGGTTTGGTATGGTGGAGGGATTACACCTGGTTCATTTTAAAAACGATGGCGAAGGCATTGCGCTTACTGCTTTGGAAGATACTCGGGCTTTATTATTAACGGGCAAACCGTTAAATGAAGAAGTGGTATCGCACGGCCCATTTGTAATGAATACCCAAACCCAGATTATGGAAGCGATGCGCGATTATCAAATGGGCAAGATGGGCGTTTTAATTGAAGAATAACCAGCTAGGTATTTTTCGGATTAACTCCGAAACTGTTTGCCGGCCAGCGCTGTTATTTTTAAAGTAATCGGATACGGTTCCGTTCATTTTTAAATCTTATAAAAAAAATTATGCAAGCTCCATCTGAAATCCAGCGATCAACTGAAATAGCTCATACCCTACTACCGGAATTAGAGAAACGCAGAAGTAAACGGGCCTTTTCTGACACAACCATGCCAGAAGAAACCATTCGCTCGCTTTTTGAGGCGGCCCGGTGGGCACCCAGTAGTATGAATAGCCAGCCGTGGGTATATGTATATGCAACCAAAAATCAATCCGCGTTGTACAACACTTTATTAAATGCATTAAACGACAGCAATAAAGTGTGGGCGCAACATGCCCCGGTACTCGTGGCCAGCCTGGCCCGAAAGAATCACCTAAGCAATGGTGCAGTCAATGGCTCTGCCCGGTACGATGTGGGTGCAGCCAATGCGCTGCTTTCGGTGCAGGCTACGCATGCCGGGTTAGTGGTGCATCAGATGGGTGGTTACAATAAGCAGGTATTGATCGAAACATTGAACATCCCTGAGTCGCTTGAGCCCGTGGTGGTGCTGGCTATTGGGTATCCGGGTAAGCCAGAAAGTCTGAATGATAATTTAAAGGCCCGCGAAACCGCACCGCGCGAGCGCTTCACGCAAGAATTCTTCGTACATACTAAGACCTTTTAAATAATGGTTACAGCAATAATTGGTAAAGCGCATTATCGCACCGAGTTAATTACTTCTGGTAAAACCCTCATTGCCGATGAGCCTGAAGATTTAGGAGGCACCAACACCGGCCCTGCACCAGGAGAATTTTTACTGATGTCGCTGGCCTCGTGCACGGCTATTACCATCCGCATGTATGCCGATAGAAAACAAATTCCTTTGGAACAGGTGCGGGTAGAAGTAGCGATGGAGAAGAATGATTTTAAAACAACGCTTACGCGCGAGTTGTATTTTGAAGGTGAGCTAACAGCCGAGGATCGTGCCCGGCTGCTGGAGATTGCCGAGAAATGCCCCGTACACAAAACACTTAACAACCCCATTCAGATCGAAACGAAGATTGCCCAACTTTGACAAGTTAGTTGCAACCTGTATCTTGATCCGACATCACCATACAAATGAAAATAGGAATTATAGGTTCTGGAGGAATAGGGCAAGCCTTTGCGCGGCAAGTGGTGAAAGCCGGTTACGAAGTAATTATGAGTAACAGTCGCGGGGCCGATTCGCTCAAAGAAATAGTAAAGCAATTGGGTAGTAAAGCGCGGGCGGGCACGGTTGAAGACGCGGTTGGTGCCGAGGTAATTTTTTTGGCCGTGCAATGGATTCACCTTCCAGCAGTAGCGAAGCAAATTTCAAACTGGGCTGGTAAAATTGTTATTGATCCGATCAACCCCGTGGTGCCTCCGGATTATAAAATGGCCGAACTGGCAGGGCGGGCCTCCAGCGAAGTAATACAAGAAATGCTGGCGGGAGCTAAACTTGTAAAAGCCTTCAACACGTTTACACCGCCATTGCTGCAATCATCGCCCGAAGAAATGGGTGGCAAGCGGGTTGTATTTTATTGTGGTGATGATGAGGCAGCAAAGACAATTGTAAAATCTATTATCGATGCAATTGGATTTGCCGGCATTGACCTCGGAACTTTAAAAGCAGGCGCCTACCTGCAGCAATACCCCAGCGGCCCGCTTCCCGGACTTAACCTGATCAAATTATGAAAGACATTACCAAGAAGTACACCAACGGAGAAGTAACTATTGTTTGGAAACCCAATCAATGCATTCATTCTACAATATGTTTTAAAGGATTGGGCCAGGTATTCGACCCGAGGCGCAGGCCATGGGTAACACCGGAACAAGCCACCACGCAGCAGATAGTGGAGCAGATAAAAAAATGCCCATCGGGGGCATTGAGCTATTATATGAATAGCGAGACAGAAGCTACCGAACTAAAAGTTGAAGCAGAAACTATTGTAGAAACCTCACCCAACGGGCCCTTGCTGGTGTATGGAAATGTTGCTATAAAAGATGGGCGCGGAAGCCTAACCAGGAAAAATAATGTTACGGCATTTTGCAGATGCGGTGCATCGGGCAATAAACCCTTTTGCGATGGCAGCCACAAGAAAATCGGATTTGAAGGCTAGAAATGGAGTTCAGCTTCGTTGAGAAGGGTCTTTCAGCGATGAACAGCCGGTACTTCAAAATCTAAATCACTAATTTAGAGGGTATGAGAATTACCCTCTTTCTTTTTTTTCTGGCATGTGTTACGTTCGCGCGCGCACAAACATTTCCATCAGGCTTTGCAAGAGTACAAGTAGCAAATAACATCAACTCGCCCACGGCAATGGCATTCGCTGCCGATGGAAGAATTTTTGTAGCCCAACAGAATGGCGTGCTGCGGGTTGTTAAAAATGGGGCGCTTCTCGCCACTCCCTTTATTACACTAAATTCTGTAAGTGCATCCGGAGAGCGCGGCTTAATAGGCGTTGCACTCGATCCGGATTTTGGTACGAACAGTTTTGTGTACTTGTGTTATACCACCAGCAGCGCGCCCATTCGTAACCGAATAGTTCGCTATACCGCTTCTGGCGATGTTGCCCTGGAGGGGAGTGAGCTTGTAATTCTTGAATTGGATAACCTGAGCAGTGCCACCAATCACAATGGTGGCGCCTTGGCATTTGGAATAGATGGTAAGTTGTATGTGGCCGTGGGAGATAATGCAAATGGTGCACACGCACAAAACCTGAACACATACCACGGTAAAATGTTGCGCATTAACAAAGACGGAAGTGCGCCTGCCGATAATCCTTTCTATTCACCCACTGCGAGTGAACAACGCAAGCGGGTGTGGTCTTACGGATTACGTAATCCTTACACATTTGCCATTCAACCGGTATCCGGAAAAATTTTTGTAAACGATGTGGGGCAAAACACAGCGGAAGAAATTAACAACGCTACCGCGGGCGGTGAAAACTTTGGATGGCCCAATGCCGAGGGAAGTAGCACCAATCCCGCCTATACCAATCCGGTGTATGCCTATTTGCACAGCGGGCAAGAACCTACGGGGTGCGCCATTACGGGCGGCACATTTTTCAATCCACAGTTTACTGCGTACCCAGCCGCGTATGTTGGCAAGTATTTCTTTCAGGATTTATGCAACAACTGGATTTACGCATTGGATCTTTCCGGAACGCCAACCGCTACTTTATTTGGAAGCAATGTGGGTGGTTCTTCCGTGGCGCTTGCCACCGGCCCCGATGGCAACTTATATTATTTAAGTCGTGGGGCAAGCGCGTTGTATAAAATAACCTCGCAGGCATCCAGCGCACCCACAATTGCTGAACAGCCGCAATCCGTTACCGTCTCGGCCGGAGCCGAAGCTGCCTTCTCGGTGGTGGCCACCGGCACGCAACCTTTTTCGTATCAATGGTACAAAAACGGATTGCCTGTGGTGCTGGCAACAACACACACCTACCTGATTCCGTCTGCTCAGCAAGAAGACGAGGGGGTTTATACCGTACGCGTTTCCAACATTGCGGGCGAAGTACAAAGCAACGCGGCACAACTTACCGTGGAACCAGTAGTAGGTGTTGACGAGCAAAAACGCCTTGAGATTTTTCCTAATCCGGCCAATGAGTGGATAACGATACGCGGAGCGGTTACTCGAATTAGATTGACAGACAAAGTAGGCCGTGCCTGTAGTGTGCCCGTTCTGGTTACTATGAAGCAAGCTCACATAGATGTACGCGAGCTACCGGCAGGTTTGTATTTTTTGGTTGTTGAACGTGATGGAGTTGGCGAAGTGCATAAAATTATGATCAAGCCCTGGTAAGCAGTTCGATAATTTCTGTGTGCCCGGGGTACGTTGTCAATAATTCTTTGCGCGTGGCCATTTCAAAATCTGTAAAGTCAAATCCGGGCGCCACGGTGCATCCGCACAACGCATAACTATCAATCGCTTCTAAGACAGCCCCAAACCAGCAACCCGCAGGAATGAGTACTTGTAGTGAATCGCCTTTGGCAGGATCGGCCCCCAGCCGATGAGTTTTTAGGTGTGTGCCTTCAAAAACATAAATCAGCAAAGTAGTGCCGGCATAAAAGTGCCAAAGTTCATCTGATTGGATGCGGTGGAAAACAGACCGGTCTTGTGAGCGCAGCAAAAAATAAATAGCTGTTGAAAAATGCCGAGCTCCTTCGTAACGAGCGGGCAAACTTGAGCGTTCTGTTTTTTCAGCACTCCGATACGTTTCTTTATAAAAACCGCCTTCGGGGTGCGGATGCAGGTGAAGATTTTCAATCCAAAATTCGGGCGGATGCATGGCAAAGATTTAATAACATCCAAAGAAATAAAAATCATAGCGCATTTGACTAAAAAAAATCATCTTGCCACGCCTATGAAAAGATTTTTGGTTCTGGCTTTACTTTCGGTAAGCTTTTGGGCCACCGCTCAGCAAAAGCCTTACGTTATTCTCGTTTCATTCGATGGTTTTCGCCACGACTACGTTGCCAACTTCAATCCGCCCAATTTTAAAAAATTTATAAAGCAAGGCGTACGGGCCGAAGCCATTATTCCCTCGTTCCCGAGCAAAACTTTTCCAAATCATTATTCAATTGTTACCGGTTTAAACCCCGGCAATCACGGCCTGGTAGATAACACATTTTACGATCGCGCCAGCAACGAGTTTTACGGTATGCGTAAGAAGGAACTTGTGGCCGACCCGCACTATTATGGTGGTGTGCCACTGTGGGAGTTGGCCAAAAAGAATGGGTTGAGGTCAGCTTCGTTTTTTTGGGTAGGCTCAGAAATGAGTGATCCGGCCCGCAGGCCCGATTATTATTTTCCGTTTGATGATAAAGTTGATCCGCGCAAGCGTGTGCAACAGGTACTTGATTGGTTAAAACTTCCAGTTGCCGAAAGGCCCCATTTCATCACGCTGTATTTTTCATTTCCCGATCATGAAGGACATGATTTTGGACCTAACGCAGTGGAAACAAAGCATGCGGTATTGCGCGCTGATAGTTTGCTGGGCGAATTAATGGCGGGGGTAAATGCAACCCGATTACCGGTTAATGTAATGGTAGTGTCCGATCACGGCATGAAAGAACTACCCGTAGAAGAATCGACATTTATTTTTGTTGATGAATTGGTGGATCGGAAAGACAAGAGCGTGAAATTGGTGAATGGGGGTACACAAACGCACTTGTACGTTGACGGGCAGGAAAAAAAAGATTCGTTATATGCCGTGTTGAAAAGAAAGGAAAAGAATTTTATCGTGCTGCGAAAAGAGGACTATCCGGCCCGGTGGCACTACACGCATTACCACGTGGGCGACATAATGATTATCGCTGATGAAGGTTTTTATATCCGGGAAGGTACGCGCGAACGATTTTTAAATTCAGCCAAGTTAGGAACGAAGATAGGCGTGCATGGATATGACCCGGCCTCTGTGCCAGATATGTATGGAATTTTCTATGCGCAGGGACCGAATATCAAGAAGGGAGCAAAGGTGGCCGCGTTCCAAAACATACATGTGTATCCGCTAATAGCCAGGATATTGAATTTACCTTTGCCGGCAATTGATGGAAGTGAAGAGGTGTTGATTGGAATGTATAAGAAGTAGCAAGCAGCTTCGCGTCTTATTTACACTTCTATTCCCCTAAATACAATGGGCTTAGGGTTTTTATCCGCTTAGGATCGCTGGCTCATCGCCAAATAAACTCCATTCGTCCAGCCGAAACCATCCTGGTTTGGGTACTCGCCACCGCCACCCTCGGCATGGGTACTATACACATTGTACTTTTCCGTCATCTTGCCGGTTTCAAGATAAACCCGATCATTGGTTTGTAACCACCGCGTCTTTACTTCTCGGGCCAGATCATCAAAGCCATAGTTCAACAGACCTTTGTAGCTCATCCATTGCAGTGGAGCCCAGCCGTTGGGGGCATCCCATTGTTGGCCGCTGTTGAAAACGGTAGTTGTGAGGCCGCCCGGTTTTAGAAATTGTTGGCGCAGCAAATCTTCTACACCCAGTGCTTGCTCAGGCGTAGCCACTTCTACGTATAGCGGATACACGGCCGCAAGGGTGAGCGCTTGTTTTTGTTGCTGCGCTACAAAATCATAGTCGAAGAAGAATTGTTCCGTTGCATTCCAACAGTATTTGCGAATAGCATTTTTTCTGGAACTGGCCAATTGCAGGTAGTGGGCTGCCTGTGTTTTGTTGCCACTCTCCTGAAAAGCATCGGTCAGGGTTTTTTCGAGATGGTAAAGCAGGCAATTCAAATCCACCGGAATAATTTCAGTTGTGTGAATGGAAGAAAACCGGTTTTCATCTTTAAACCAACGGCTGCTAAAATCCCACCCCGATTCGGCTCCGGCACGAAGATGCCGGTACAATGTTTCAGGTTGCTGAACTGCGTGCCGGGCTAACTCCATATCTTCTTTGTAAGACTCCGGTCGTGCAGAATCGCTCTCATCCCAATACCGGTTTAAAATGTTACCATCGGGCATGCGCACCACTCTATGCAGGGCAACTTTGCTTTCGCTAAGCTCGGACGAGCCGCGCATCCAAAACCGATATTCTTTTTCGAGTTGCGGAATGTATTTGCTCAGCGTATTTTTTTTCAATTCGGCCAGCAGGGTCACCATCAACGAAAAGAAAGGTGGCTGCGAACGACCGAGGTAGTACGTGCGATTACCATTCGGAACGTAGCCAATTGTATCAATCAGGTAGGCAAAGTTGTCAACCATGTATTGAATAAGATCGGTGCGCGAAGAAACCCGAAGCCCCAACATGGTGAAGTAACTGTCCCAATAATAGATCTCGCGAAAGCGCCCGCCCGGTACAATGTACGGGTGCGGCAATGCAATAAGCGAGCCACCGGATTGATCGGGTTGGCGTGTTAACTCATTCCATAAAGCATGAATATGTTGCGAAGTTGAATTTTCCGGATTGCTGCGATACCCGGAGGCAACCGGGGCCGGCAAAGTAAAATTTTGGAGCACAAACTTCTTCAGATCGAAGTTGGCAATCTCTTTTTGTGCGGTAAAGTCGGCTTTAATTTCATCCAGATTTTTTTTAGGCAAACAATCCGGAAAGGTTTTACCATCGTCAAAAATGTGTTGCAGTTGTACCGCTTCGAAAAGTTCTCCTAGTTCGTGAATTTGTTGCATGGCTTAATGCCCTTTGGTTGATGTGAACTCAATAACAGCCTCTGACTTTTTCTGAAGTCGGTTAAAGAAAAACAAACAAATAGCTAGTACCAAAATAGGTACTAGCGAAAAGTAGAATGCGGTTTCGCCACCGTATGCTTCAAAGATATGGCCCGTAATAATCGAGCCGGTTGTGCCGCCCAGCGCAGAAAAAATCACAATCAACCCCGACATAGGGCCGTGTTGGCGTGCGGGCAGTGTGCTAAGAATAACCGAATTGATTGCCGGATAAATGGGCGCGATGAAAAGCCCAATTAACGGAAACACGAAGGCGGCCAGCGGGGCGGTGCTCCAACCGGTTACTTCTTTACCTTGTGCTGATGCTGCCAACGGAATAGCAATAAGCACCATTGCTGCTGCTGCCACCAGGCACACACACAATACCGCAAACCAATGGATTTTGCGGAGTGCAACACCAGCCGAGAAACGACCCACCGCAGTTGCAGCAGCCAGAATGCTGGCCATTTGAATGCTGAGGGTTGTAGATAGATTTAACACTTTGCTGTTGAAGGTGGGCAGCCAACTCATAATACTTTGTTCAATGAGCACATAGGTAAACGCACTGAGAATGAACACAAGAACCAAGGGCTTGATAGCAAGCTTAATTATGTCGGTAAACTCGCGAAGAAAAGGTTTTGCTTCGGCCGATTGAATGGAGGATTCATCCAGGCGGGTAAGCACTAATAACACAAAAGCCACGGCCGAGATTGCCGCGAGCAGGTAATAGACCGTTAACCAGGCATTGGATTGCGTGGCAGACTCGTCCACAAAAGCACTGAAAATAAAATATCCGGTTAGAATGCCAACCATAAAAAATGATTCGATAAAATTCATCAGGCTGGCGTGTTCTTTCTTGTTGGCGGTAATAAGGCCAAGCGTTGCATACACCGAAACTTTGATAAGCGCAAAGGAAGTGCCCACCACCGCAAACAAAACTTTCGTCATGGCAAAGCCGGGTAGCGAAGGCATGGCTAAGCAGGCCAGTGTAACAAGCGCCAAAGCAATCAGCATCGCATTTTTATACCCGATGCGGGTGATGTAGCTGGCAACCAGAAACGAAACTGCTGCGATACTTAAATCTTTAAAAGCTTCCAATACGCTGGCAGCGGATTCGCTTACGCCATAGTTGGATTGCACCTGCAGAATAACCGTACCCACACTGTTTAGTAGAATGGCAAAAACGAAGTAGTTGAGAAAAAGCGAGAGTTTGATTTTCCAGTGTGGCATGGGTGAGCGTATTGAGGCTTACCAAAGCTACTAATATTTTGGAATGACTGGTATTTCGTTTTTTTGATGACGATCTCTTCTTAACCTTCGCGATCTGATTCTTTTTAAAGAATGGGGCTTTGGTTCTTACAAATCTCACTACTTGGTATTGCCGGTGTATGGAAGGTGTTAAGAGGTTGATCGGGAAGATTTTCAGTACTCGAACACCCCGTTTTCAGTGGTAAGGGTAACTTTTTTGGCGGGGGAAGGTTCTACGTGCCCGATAATTTTCGCTTCTATGCCAAACGATTGAGCAATGGCTATTACATGTGCTGCAAATGAATGGGGCAAATAGATTTCAAGCCGATGACCCATATTGAACACTTTGTACATTTCTTTCCATTCGGTTGCGGAGCACTCTTGGATTAGTTTGAAGAGAGGCGGCACCGTAAACAGATTGTCTTTTACCACGTGCAGTTGATCAATAAAATGAAGTACCTTAGTTTGTGCGCCCCCACTACAATGTACAATGCCATGCAGGTGCGGCCGAAGTTCTTCCAGTACTTTTATCATGACGGGCGCATACGTGCGGGTAGGAGATAAAACCAACTTGCCCACATTAAGTTCGACTCCCGGCACTTCATCGGTAACTTTGTAGTTACCGGAATAGACTAATTCGTCCGGCACAGCCTTGTCGTAAGTCTCCGGGTATTTGGTTGCATAGCTATGATAGAACACATCGTGGCGGGCCGAGGTAAGGCCGTTGCTTCCCATGCCGCCATTATATTCAAGCTCATAGGTAGCCTTGCCATACGATGCCAACCCCACAATTACATCGCCCGCTTGTATGTGGGCATTGTCTATTACCTGGCTTCGGTGCATGCGTGCAGTTACGGTGCTATCTACAATTATAGTTCGCACCAGGTCACCCACATCGGCTGTTTCGCCCCCGGTGCTGTAAATCTCCATGCCATGCTGGCGCAGCATGGTTAGCACCTCTTCGGTTCCGTTAATGATAGTTGAAAGTACCTCGCCCGGTATTAAGTTTTTATTGCGACCAATAGTTGAAGAAAGTAAGATCGGCCCGGTTGCACCTACACACAGCAGGTCATCAATGTTCATGATAATGGCATCCTGGGCAATGCCTTTCCACACCGAAAGGTCTCCGGTTTCTTTCCAGTAGATATATGCCAGCGATGATTTTGTGCCAGCGCCATCGGCATGCATAACGGTGCAGTAGTTGAGATCACCGGCAAGGGTATCGGGCACAATTTTGCAAAAAGCTTTTGGGAATAGCCCTTTGTCTAATGCTTGAATGGCGTTGTGCACATCTTCTTTACTGGCGGATACCCCGCGTTGGCTATAGCGATCGTTGCTCACGGTAAGTAAATAGGAATGGCAAAAATGCAAAAGATTGGCGGAATACCGCGGGCCGGTTGGTGGTTTATTGTTACTTATTCTTTTGTTTCGGATACGCATAATTTTCTTAAAGCCACCACTACCGGGCACTCACTGTTTTTAAATGCATTGTTCTATCTTGCCCCTTCAATAAACTATGCATGAAACAGATTCTCACCGGTGTTTTCGTTTTCGCTTTATTCGCTCAGGCTATGGCGCAGCCCAAACCGGGCTCGACCATTACAACCCAGAAACAAAAATTTGTATTTGAAACCATTACAGCCGATTTACAAAGTGTGTGGGGGATTGCTTTTTTACCAGACGGCCGCATGCTGGTAACAGAAAAGAGTGGTGAAATCAGAATCATTAAAGCAGGAAAGCTACTGCCAGAAAAAATTTCGGGGGTGCCTAAAGTATATGATAAAGGGCAGGGTGGGCTAATGGATATTCAGGTGCACCCAAACTATGCGCAAAATGGTTGGATCTACTTAACCTATTCCAAACCCGATGGAAACAATGGGGGCACCGTTGTAGCACGCGCGAAGTTGCAAGGCAATGCATTGGTAAACTTCGAAGAACTTTTTAAAGCGTTGCCAACTACGTCATCGGGGGTACATTTTGGTTCGCGCATTGTGTTCGATGGCAAAGGCTACATTTATTTTTCATCCGGTGAGCGGGGCACAAAAGAAAATGCGCAGGACTTAACTAATCATCTCGGCAAGATTTTGCGCTTGCACGAAGACGGGCGCGTGCCGGCCGATAATCCGTTTGTTAACACGCCCGGGGCCAAACCCGAAATCTGGTCGTACGGGCACCGCAATCCGCAAGGGCTGTACTACGATAAGCAAACCAATACGTTGTGGGATCATGAGCATGGCCCCAAGGGAGGCGATGAGTTGAATAAAGTAGAGAGGGGAAAAAATTATGGCTGGCCGGTAATTACCTACGGCATCAATTACGATGGTACTCCTATTACCGATATTACCTCCAAACCAGGTATGGAACAACCGGTGCGGTATTGGGTGCCGTCTATTGCACCTTGCGGGTTAACCATGGTTACCAGCGATAAGTACCCCGATTGGAAAGGAAATTTTTTGGTGGGCGCTTTAGCATTTCAACTGGTGGCACGTGTGGAGGTTGAGAATGGAAAATTTGTAACGGAAGAAAGACTACTGGAAAAGATTGGCCGGGTGCGCGCGGTGGCCCAAAGCCCCGATGGCTACATTTATGTAACAACCGAAAACCCGGGCACGGTAAACCGGTTGGTGCCGGTGAAGTAACCGGTGCTCGGTGCTTGTTTCTTACTTCTGGTTGTTCGGGCTGTTTTGATTAAGTTGCTCCACTCAAACCAGCCGCCAGCAACGAGACACCAGTAACTAACTAAGGTGTATCTTCCTGAAAACTTCCCAAACCACAATTCCTAAGCAAACCGAAATGTTGAGCGAATGTTTGGTGCCAAGTTGCGGAATTTCCAAAGCCAGATCGCCCAACGCAATTGCTTCTTCGCTTACGCCATTTACCTCGTTGCCAAATACAAGACAATATTTTGCATTGGCAGGGACTTCAAAAGTCTGAAGCGGAATACTATCGGTGGTTTGTTCTACAATAACAATTGTGCAGCCAGCGGCTTTTAGGTTTTGCAGCACGGTGGCGGTGTTTTCGGCATACTCCCACGCAACTGATTCGGTGGCGCCCAGGGCTGTCTTTTGTATTTCGCGGTGTGGAGGAGTGCCGGTAATGCCGGTAAGGTAAATCTTTTCAATGCGAAAGGCATCGGCTGTACGAAAGGCCGAGCCTACATTGTGCAGGCTGCGAATGTTATCCAATACAATGTAAACGGGAATTTTTTCGGAGTCTTTAAATTCTGCGATGGAAATCCGGCCCAGTTCTTCGAGTGATAATTTTTTCATTTTACTAAATCCTGCTGTTTTGGCTGCGGTAATTTTAACTCGTACACGTAGCGCAACAACGCAATGGCTGTTTGTTTGTCTTGCGGAGTTCTTATCCAAAACGAAATCCAACCAGAGTTTTTAAATACATGATGATCCTGAACCGGATATCGGCTTATTATTAAAAGTTTATGGTGTCGGTTGAGCAAAATATCCAACAAGCCGTTGCCATGAATATGGCCCAGCTCGTGCCTAGTTGAATTAAACTGAACACCACCGTACTTGTGTGCGCTTACATGTGTGTGTTGCCACGATAGCACTTCCGTTTCAATTTCATCAATGTGGTCGGATAAATTTTTATGTGTGAATAGACTGATAAGTTTAAGACCCGCATCAAACAAGTGCGGCAAAACCGGAATGTGTTTTAGAAAACCAAGGTATCGTACTACCCACTCAAACATGTTCCTCGCTCAAAAGTTTAATGTGTTGCATCACACGCAGGTGTACGTTGCGGGTAATGCTTTCGCTCCACAGGTTAAAGTACCAACCCGGAAAGACATAGAGCTTGTACCACGAATTTCCGATTACCGTAGTGGTACCATCCCCATTGTCTTTCAATAAAAACTGGCCGCGTAAAATATCAATGTGGCCCATAATTTCCGGATCGTGCGGCTGGGTGAGAATATCAAACGTTAATTCCTCATTGGGTTTGTAAACAATCATCTTTTCATCAAACACATACCCATTCGAAAAAATACATTTTCTGCCTGCACCGGCTTCATAGCCATCCACGGTGCTTTCAACCGGGCTGGGCATCCCAATTTTAAAAAGCCAGTAATTCTCTTTGAGGGTAATGGGTTTGTAGGCAACCACATGTGGCCACACCTTTTCAATGGGGGCGTTCACGATAAGGGTGTCAGAAACCAGCCGTACATTTTTATGATCAGAAAACGTATCCACCATCACCACCACCAGCGCTAACCCTGCCAGGCTGGAGTTAAGGGTATTGTTTTTCCGGTTGTACAATATTTTTCCAAGCAATGCCCCGGCCGTTACAAACAATAATATCAATGGCGAGACAATAAGCAGACAGATAACGCCTTCTCTTAAAAAAATAAAGCTGGCCAAGCAGGCTACGAGGGTATTAACCGCAGACCAGCCAATGTAGTGCTTTGTTTTAAGTTGTAGCGGGTGCCAATACCAGGCACTGATGACGCCCATGAGTAGCGGAACAATAATAAAACTTGAGAAAACGAAGATACCCGAACCGTTGCCGGTACCGAGGCCCTCCAGGTAGGTAACCAGGTATTTACTACCGCCAACCAGCAAGACGGAAGCCAGGTTGCCAACGAGAATACCGGTGGTAATACGCGATTTAGTTGACGGATCTTTTTCCATGTTCTTTCTTTAGGCGGATAAAGCTACCTAATAAAGTTTGAAATAAGAGTTAAACCCTACATGCCCGCCCCAGTTATTTTTTAGAAGGATTTTTGGCGCATGTAAAAATAGTTAGCTTCACGCAGCAGGGCTTAATGCCCTCCTTAAAAGTGAGAAAGATTAATTTATTGAAGGTAGGCGTATCGGAGGGGATGGATGCGGAGTTCCGGAGGGTAACCATTTTAACCAATGTAGTTTACGTTTTAATCTTTTTCTTACTTCTGCCATACCTTGTTTACTTCCTTCCCAATTATTTGAACCTCGAGCGCTGGACCCTGCGCGCTGCAGTGCCCTGGATTGCCTGGTTTAGTGCAGTGATTGGCTATGTGCTGAATGCCTGGGGCCGGTACCTGCTGTCCAGGTTATTCTTTGTTCTTATTTGGATTTGGTGCGTAACAATTTTGCCGATTGTTACCGGTGGTAACCACGTGGTAGCGCTTTTTATGCATCCGTTTTATTGCATGGTTTCTTCGGTTATTGTTCAACTCTTGTTTTCGCAGAAGCGGGAGCGAGCACTTTATTTCTTTTTTTTAACACTGGTGTGGGCCCTCATCATTTTCTCTTACGAGTTTATAATGTACTACAACCCCGACTTAAATGTAGAGGCATTCTTTCCGCAAGGGTTTTTCCGGTGGCGATTGGTTATTGTAATGATTGCCGCTTTTTTTAATGGGTCTATTATCTACCTCATGCGGTTAAACCACGATTTTTACAGTGCATTAAAAAAACGCAACGATACAATTCTGGAGCAATACAGAAAATTGGAGCATCAGCGAAAAGACCTCGAGTTACTGAAAGAGCAATTGGAAGAAAAAGTGCATGCGCGTACCCAACTGCTGTTGCAACAGAATAACCAGTTGCGCGAGTACACGTTTTTTAATTCACACATCTTGCGCGCACCGGTAAGTCGCATTCGGGGGCTGCTCAACCTGTTGTCGGTAGAGTCATCGCGCGAAAATGAATTGCTGATACGCCAACGCCTGGCCGAAAGTATGGCCGAATTAGACCAGGCTATAAAATCGATAAACGACAAATTGCAGCAAGTTGAGTTGCTGGAAGACCCTGCCTAGTTTTTTTACTCCTGCGAAAGCTCGTTAATCATGGTGTGAAGTTGGTGCAGGTATTTTCCATAGCTTATTTTTTCGAGCCACACGGCCAGGTAATAACTAATGGGGGTTAGAATGGCAACCGTAACTACCAGTGCAAGCCATGTAAATTTATTTTGCAACATCTCCAGTACATTACTTTCTATAGAAAGGCCCAGGAAAAACCCCGAGGTGCCGGCCAATGGATAAATAAAGAGAGAAGCCCTGCGTTGCATTTTTAACGATTGCAGTGTGTTGTTGTAGATAGCCCGAAGCGTATGCACTACATTTTCATCGAGACGAAAGGTAGCGCGGATGTGTTTTAGAATGCGAAAGTTGATGAGGAAGTAGAAGACGTAAACGGCCATCATAAAAACCATCCCAATCTTTACAATAGGTTGCGGCATTACCACGGCTAAGGCAATAAAAGCTGTTTCGAAAAACACTACAAACCCCAGGGTAAAAAGCAAATTGTTAATTAGTTTTTGAACGGGGTGCTTGCTTTTTTTATTAACGGCTACAGTTTCGCCAAATGGTTGCTGAAGTTTTTCTTCGGCCAACTTTTTCCATGCTTCATTCAGATCCATACTCATTGGGCATTAAATTTTTTAATAAGCACATCTTTTATCCGGTGCAGTTTTACGGCTGTATTGTTTTTAGTAAGGCCGGTTATCTCGGCAATTTCTTCGTTGTCGTATCCATCTAAATGCAGGGTAACAATCATCCTGTCCACTTCGGGCAACTCGCGTATAGCCTGGTAAAGGGCCTCGGCTTCATCTTTGTTATCCCGGGCAGGCTCCACATTTAAGGCAGCCAGGTCTTCGTGTGGAATTATCAGAGCCGGCCTGCGCTTAAAAGTTAACACAGTGTTAAGACCAACGCGATAAAGCCACGTAGAAAATTTAGAGCGGCCGTCAAAACGCGGGTATGACTTCCAAGCCTGAAAGAGAATTTCCTGGAACAAGTCACGCTCGTCTTCCGCGTTGTTGATGTACAACCGGATTACCTTATAGATAATGCCGCGGTTGCTGCTAACCAGGTTGGAAAATTCTTTTTCTGATATCTGCTCCATGCAGGCTTCTTACTTTACCGGTGTAACTGTGAATCCTTGCTTGCGAAGTAATGCAATTAAACCATCGGGGCCGGGCAGGTGTAAGGCGCCCACGGCAATAAATTGCGATTGTTTCTTCATAAGTTTGGGCAGTACCTCCATCCATTTTGTATTTCGATCTTTTAGCAACGCATCAGAATTTCCTAAGTCGGTAGGCAAACTTTCAGTAAGCGCATACATTCCCCGCAGGTCTTTATCGAGGTACAAAGCAAGTAAGTCGGCCTGGGTTTGTGCGGCCAGCTCTTTTTGCGCTACATATTTTACCAATTGCCGCGCCTGCTCCTCAATAGAAAATGAGTTATAGAGTAAGTCAATTTGTTCTTCCTGTGTTTCCAATGGAGTTACTTCTTTTTTATACATCTTTCCTGTGGCTGCATAAAAATAATCCATGGGTAAACCCGGATATTTTGCCAGTATCTCGGCATTGCGCTGCTGGGCGTAAACCAATGTCATCATAACCATTATCGAAACCGGTTTAAACTGATCTAATTGCGTTAAAGAAACACCCATCAGTTTCTCCAGTTCTGCAGATACCAAGTTGAATTCTTCAACACTAATTAAACTAGAAATTTTCTGGTCGGGCATCAGGGCCATCATACCCAACTGTTGCAGGCGCGAAGAGTCGATGACCATTTCTACCACCACTCCTTTAGCTTGTTTAAAGGGTTCTTTTATTTCCGGGGTTGTCGTCAAAAACTTATGCGTAAGCAAATGGTAGGTACCAAACAGGTACGATGGCTCCCTCAGGCCTTTGCCGGTAATCTTCCACAAAAGAGCTTTTTCGGATTGCGCAAAGAGGGTATTGCCAAGAAGAAGAAACAGTACAACAAAGTATGCAGGGCGAAATAGTTTTTTCATAACCGTAAATTTTTTCAAATCAGTACCTGAAAGCGGGTAAAAATTACAAACAAAATTTTTTTGTTGGTTTGAAATATTCGGCATGTTCAAGCTACTCATTAGAAAAATTACAAAAGGTATGACAACCAACAAACGCCCGCTAAATCTTACTGCCGGTTTTAACCGGTTTATGTATGGTCTTTTCGTGGTGTTAAGTATTTATTTCTGGGCTACCAACCAGTTTACAAGCGCCTTTACAAATTTAGGGCTAGCCTTAATTTTCGATCCGTTTAAACAGGAGGTAAGCTGGCAGAACAGGCCACGCTATCAAAAAGTGTGGTTAATTGTTCATCTGATCGTTTTGTTTGGATTGGTTGGTTACACGATTTTAAAACGCCTGTTTTGAAAACCTAAACATTTGTTAAGCATGCCTTTGTTCCAATGCCGATAAGTTTGAAAAAACTTAAAAGCATTTAACATGAAAACAATTATTGTAGTTAGTATGTGCCTCTTCGCAGGCTGGGCTGAGGCGCAGGATACCTCCATTCACTGGCCCGACAAGTATAACCCGGCCACCAGTAAGTTTTACGTTCATAACGAAATTGAAATAGCCGCTTCGCCCGAGCGAATCTGGTCTATCCTGCTGGATGCAGAGGCCTGGCCCAAATGGTACAAAGGCGCACAGGATGTGCGCATGGTAAAAGGGGGAGGCCCTACGTTGAGTGAAAATTCTGTTTTCGAATGGAAAACTATGGGAATGCAGTTTGAATCCACCATTCAGGAATTTGAAGCCAACCAACGTTTAAGCTGGGAATCAAAAAAGAAAAGCATTCAAGGGTACCATGCCTGGCTTATTATACCGATACCAGGCGGGTGTCGTGTTATTACAGACGAGTCGCAAAACGGCTGGCTTACATTTTTTGAAAAGACATTTCAGGGTAAGAAATTAAAACGATTACACGATGTGTGGCTTAGTGAGTTGAAGAAAAGAGCGGAAGCAAGTGGAGTAACCAGTTACTCCACTTGCTTCCAGTATTGACCTACTTCCTTTGCGTACGCTGGCTGGCCAGGTTCTTTTTAATTTTCATCATTAGCCTATCTGGCGTAACACGCGGCAGGTTAGAGATAAACCAATTGTTAAACCCAACTATTTTCTTGCCGCGGCCATTTAATAATAAATTCACCCCGTAACGGGCAACAACCGCGGCATTGATCGGCTGGTTTGCTTTGTAGGCATTCGTATTCCACATGGCTTCGGTATTGAAGCCTGTATCCACCGGCCCCGGACACAGGGTAGTAACGGTTATGCCGCTGCCATCCAGTTCGGCCGCCAGCGTTTCGGAAAATGAAAGAATAAAAGATTTAGTGGCCGAATAAACGGTGTAATATGGAAAGGGCAAAAACGAAAGCAAAGAGGCCACGTTCATAATTTTCCCTTCTTTTTGGATTAGCATATCCTGTAGGCAAAGTTTTGTAAGAGTTACAACCGATCCAATGTTTAGCTGAATCATCTTCAATTCCTCATCTAAATCGGTATCTGTAAAGTTTCCGTACACTCCGCTCCCGGCATTGTTAATCAACATGTTTACTTTAAGGTTTTGAGCTTTTAATTCATGGTAGAGAGATTGAGCCCCGTCCACAGTTGCGAGATCCTTTTGAAAAATTTTTATGGAAACTCCATTTAAACTTTCCAATTTGGCTTTAGCAGCACTGAGTTTTTGCAAACTCCGGGCAACAAGAATCAAATTGTATTTTTGAGCAGCAAGCAGTCTGGCCATTTCGTAACCAATACCTGTAGAGGCACCGGTTATAAGTATGTATTTTGTTGACATTTAGCGTAGGGTTATGTTTAGCTGTAATTTTTCTTTATCTATTACCGTAAAACTTGCTTCCGAGAAATCCGGTGGTCCCATTCTTATTTTGGCATTATTGGAAAATCCTACTGGTTCCTGCGGCATGCCTATAAAATTGGTTTCAAGGGTTCCATTTTTATTGATATCTTGATACACAGCAATAGCATAAGTGCCCAATGGAACATCTTCAATAACTACCTCCATGTTTGAAACAGTAACGGGAAATTTGTAGTTGCGAAGTTGTTTGCCCTGCTTTGGAAAATTTTCTTTTGTAAAAAGCCCAATGGAGATTTCTCCGCTTTTCTCACTTTGAATGTTGGATAATTTTAGAACCACTATCCCTTTCTGCGCTGAGGTACTTATGCACCACAGCAGCGCTGCACATGTAATTAGAGTTTTCATAGTATTTTTCTTTTAGTAGTTCAAACCTACTAGGGTTGAGCCACCGCCAACGTTAACATTTGTTATAATTTAGACAAAGAATCTCAATCAATGGCGCAAGACCTGGTTCAGAGCGAATTTTTTAGCCGGCTCAAGTGTACCGGACTTACACCCAGGTAGGAGGCGATCATGTGCTGCGGAACCCTATTATGGATATTGGGAAATATTCTGGTAATATTTTCGTACCGTTGAGCAGGGGTAAACAAGTATTGATTTTTGAGGCGGCTGTCGAAATAGATGAAGTAATATTCGGCAATCAATCTGCCTAACTTATCACCTTGCTGCAGGTGGGAATAACCCCAGTCAATCGCTACCCGCGGCATTACAACCACCTGTGTTAACTCTAACGCCTGAATTCCATTTGTCGCAGGCGTTTTCATCATGAAGCTGGTATAGTCGCATATGAATTGGTACTCAGTGGAGAAATGAATGGTGTGTTCTACCCCGGCCCCATCGGTTATCAAACTGCGGGTAAGCCCTTTCGTAATAAAAAAGATTTCGTTTGCAGCACTTCCCTGTTCACTTAAAAATTCTTTTGATCGAAAGGTTCTCTCTGTGCACAACTCAAAAAAGTCTTCCATCTCCGCATCAGAGATTTTAATCATCTGTCGAATGGCTTCACCTAAAATATTGAAAGACGGCATGATTGCTATTAACAGCAGCCACTCAAATTGGTTCAAAAAAAAAGCTGCCCTTTCTAGAGCAGCTTTCCGGTTGGTTGAGTTTTTTTAGGTTACGCCTTTCGCCCTCGTATTAATTGAAGTAGGAGCGAGATTACAGCAAATACCAACAAGAGGTGAATTAACTGGCCGGCACTGTACACAAAAGCGCCCAACAGCCATCCTATAATCAGGATAACCGCAATAAGATACAATAGATTGCTCATGGTGATTTTGGATTTTTGGTTTTTAAATTATTTACTGCTTAGAGGAAAAGCGATGTACAGCTGCGCCAGCGAGTTTTTGGAATCGCCCAGCACATTACGCGCTCCACTACTTTTGGCTACTTGTTGCAGCCCTAAATTATAGCGCGCGCCAAGCTGCACTCCGCCCAGGTTAAAGCCGAGGCCCCCGGTAAGGCCGTAGTCCAGCGTTTGAAAATTGTCCCGATCCAGGTCGTCAAACCAGTTGCCCAGGTCGCCTTCACTTTTAATGTTGGCATTAAGCAAATACCCTCCATAAACCCCGGCTTGTAGTTCTACTGTTTTGCCAAGTTTAAACACGGCCAGCACAGGAATGTCCAGGTAATTAAGGTTGAACTTTGTTCGCTGGTTAAAGAACCCGTCCGAAATTATTTCGGTACCGCGCGTAGAGTAATTTAATTCGGGCTGTATGGCAAAGAATTCTGTGATGTAGGCGCGGCTGTACAATCCGGCATTAAAACCCAGCCGGGCATCTTTATCATCAATTTTTTCAACATAAAAATTACTAAGGTTCAAACCGCCCTTAATCCCAAATTCAGATTTTGATTGAGCTTTTGCCGGTCCACCTAATAGTAGAAGAAGGTACGCGAAGCCCAAACTCATCCATAAATTGTTTTTCGATTTCGTGTTCATGGTTTTGAATTTTTAGTTTTTAGAATTTTGATTCAGGTAAAGAAAAGGGTGTGCCAGCGCAGTCGCCATTTAGCAAAACCAGCTAAAGCGGGTTGTTTTTTAATTCAAAGAGCTCTTGGGCCGCCTAAGGCAATGGGTTTTTCTGTGGCCACCTGTAGAAATTTGCCACAACCTGTGGCGAGAAATCTACTTCGGGTTCTTAAGGAATCATCAAAAACCGACAAAAACAGCGTAAAATAACCTGTTGCCAATTCTGGTATTGTTTTAACACTTAGGGGGGGTGTAGGTAATTATTTCTGTAACTAAAACACTACAACCATGAACACAACAGTAAAAGTACTTGGCGGCATTTGCCTGGGCGCACTTGCCGGAACTATTGCCGGAGTTTTAATGGCACCTGCTTCGGGCAAAGAAACGCGCAAGCAGGTGAGAGAAAAAGCAGGCGAACTGACAGACGAAATGAAGAGCGCTGTTAGCGATTATGTGAACCAGGCATTGCGGGGTTATAATAAAAAGGTAGATGCCTATGCCGAAAACGGCAAGCATGCTATCGAAAGCATAAAACATGCTATTAAGGCGTAAGCCTAATCTATTGTGGTACCTTAACTAACAGAGTTATGAAAAATTTTGTGAGTATATTTTTGTTGATGCTCCTAATGGGAACATTGGTAGCCTTTGCCATCTCGTGCAGCCCGCCTCAAAACGACAAAGCAAGGCTGGAGCGCGATATTAAGGCCGAGAAGGAAAAGATAGCTCGCAACCTGAGCGAATTGCGTGATAATATAAATCAGCAATTGGATAAGATTGACCGCGAGCTTGACCATGCAACCGACAAAGCCAAAGAGCGATTGAACGAGGCGAAAGCCGAGCTGGAACAAGACCGCAATGCGGTAGAAAAAGCCATGGACGATGTGAAGAATGCAACCGAAGAAACCTGGGAAGAAATTCGCAACGGCACCGAAAAGGCTTATGCCAAAGTGGAACAAAAAGTAAAATCGGCCACCGATAGCATTGCCGAATTGTTTGAGTAGAAAGCGTTGATAGGAGTTTAGGTTAGGGTGTCTCCCGCGTTAGTAAGAATTGAAAGCGCGGGAGACTTTTTTTTATTACCCTCTGGCATGCTAGCGCCCGTGCCGGACTACTGCGCATTTATACTTTTTCTTTATTTTGCCGGCTATGGCAGGAGCAGGCGCAATGGACACCCCGTTAATGAAACAGTACAGTGCCATCAAGGCGAAGTACCCCGGGGCGCTTTTGCTTTTTCGTGTGGGCGATTTTTACGAAACCTTTGGCGAGGACGCAATCAAAGCAGCTAAAGTGCTGGATATAACCCTAACCAAACGCGGCAACGGATCGGCTTCCGAAATTGAACTCGCTGGTTTTCCGCATCATGCACTCGATACCTACTTACCCAAACTGGTTCGGGCCGGCAATCGCGTGGCTATTTGCGACCAACTGGAAGACCCGCGCTTTGTAAAAGGCATTGTTAAACGGGGTGTTACCGAGTTGGTAACTCCGGGGGTTTCGTTTAACGATAATGTGCTGGAGCGTAAGCACAATAATTTTCTGGCTTCCATTCAAGTTGGTAAAACCTTTTTAGGGGTTGCTTTTCTGGATATAAGTACAGGCGAATTTTACGCGGCCCAGGGGCCCGACCTCTATATTTATAAACTCATTCAAAGTTTTGCACCAGCCGAAATCATTTACAGCAAAGCCCACCGCGAAAAATTTGAAATGCAATTTGGTGAAGAGTATGCCACGTTTGCGCTTGACGATTGGGTGTATGCTTTTGATTTCGGGAACGAAAAGCTGATTCAACAATTTAAAACCAATTCGCTTAAAGGCTTTGGTATTGATGGGATGAATGAAGCCATTATTGCGGCTGGCGCTATTCTGCATTACCTCGAAGCTACCGAACACAAAGACACGCAGCACATTGCGGCCATCGCGCGCATCGATGAAGATAAATACGTGTGGCTTGATAAGTTTACTATTCGCAACCTGGAATTAGTAAGTTCTTCCAACGATGGCGGGGTATCGCTGTTGGAGGTGCTCGATAAAACGGTTACCCCGATGGGTTCGCGCAACCTGCGCAAGTGGCTCTTGCTTCCGCTAAAAGAGAAACAAGTGATTGACGAACGACTGCAGGTGGTAGAGCAGTTTTATACCGACCGGGATTTTGCGGAAAGAATGTTAGAGCACTTGCAGCAGATTACAGATCTGGAGCGCTTGATTTCTAAAGTGGCCGTTGGCCGCATTAATCCGCGCGAGTTGCTTCAACTTAAGCGATCGCTCAAGGCGATTGTTCCAATTAAGGATGAACTGGAGAAGTCAACTTCCGTGGAGCTAAAGAAACTGGGCGACCAACTCAGCAAGTGCGAATTTCTTTTGGATAAGATTGAGCGCGAACTGAAAGACGATGCTCCCATGCTGATTCATCAAGGCGGTATTATTAAAGAAGGTGTGGATGCTGAATTGGATGAGCTTCGCGCCATTGCTTTTTCTGGTAAGGACTATTTGTTGCAGATACAAAAGCGAGAAGTGGAGCGCACTGGTATCAACTCGCTTAAGATTTCGTACAATAAAGTATTTGGATATTATTTAGAAGTAAGCAATGCCAATAAGGATAAAGTGGCGGCCGATTGGATTCGCAAGCAAACGCTGGTAAATGCGGAACGCTACATTACGGAAGAACTAAAAGTATATGAAGAGAAAATTCTTCATGCCGAAGAAAAGCTGTTAGTAATTGAGCAACGCTTGTTTACCGGCCTGGTGCGTCATGCTGCCGACTTCATTGTGCAGATTCAACAAAATGCACGCGTAATTGCTGCGTTGGATTGCCTGGTGGCTTTTGCCGAGATAGCACGTGCCAACCAGTACAGCAAGCCCGAAATCAGCGAAAGCAAACGACTGGCTATTAAGGCTGGGCGCCACCCGGTAATTGAAAAGCAATTGCCGGTAGGCGAGAGTTATGTACCCAACGATATTTACCTCGACAACGAGACGCAACAAATCCTGGTTATTACCGGGCCCAACATGGCGGGTAAATCGGCTTTGCTCAGGCAAACGGCATTGATTGTAGTAATGGCCCAGATGGGGAGTTACATTCCTGCCGAAGCGGCAACGATTGGGATAATCGATAAAGTATTTACGCGCGTAGGCGCGAGCGATAATTTATCGCGGGGCGAATCTACGTTTATGGTGGAGATGACGGAAACCGCAAGTATCCTCAACAACCTGAGCGACCGCAGTTTGATCTTGATGGATGAAATTGGCCGCGGCACTTCCACGTACGATGGTGTTTCCATTGCCTGGTCGATTGTAGAGTACTTGCATAATCACAAAGACTTTAAAGCGAAAACCTTATTTGCCACCCACTACCACGAATTAAATCAGCTTACGGAAGATTTAGTGCGCGTGAAAAACTTTAATGTAAGCGTAAAAGAAGTGGGCGACAAAATCATCTTTATGCGCAAGCTGAAAGAAGGAGGTAGCGAACACAGCTTTGGAATTCATGTGGCGCAGTTGGCAGGTATGCCCAACAAAGTGGTGTTGCGCGCCAATGAGATTTTGCATTTTCTGGAAAAGGACAAACATAAGAACGAATCAAAAAAGAAATTTGACGAATTGCCCAAGGCAACGCAGCAAATGAGTTTGTTCGAGATTGATCCTAAGTCAAAAGCCATCCACGAGATGTTGGAGAAAATCGACATCAACACAATTAGCCCCCTGGAGGCGTTGCTGAAGCTGAACGAGATTTTGGGTGTACTCAAAAAGTGAAAACCTCAATTTTTAGCTTGAAAGCACATATTGAAGTTACAACTTTGTAAGTTACAATTATGTAACTTTTAACGAAGCATGGTGACTAACCCAAATTTCAACCGGTAATTTTTTCTTTTACCACTTGTTGTAAATTTCTGCTAACAGGAATAACTGAACTTCCTATTTTCAATGAGTTGCCCTCAATACTCGTTACTTTATCCAATGCCACTACAAACGATTTATGTACTTTCATAAACCGTTCGGTTGGCAGTTTTTCTACCATAGCAGTAAGCGTGCTATAGCAAATTAGCTTGCGCGAAGCGGTATGAAGAATGCAATAGTTCTGCATGGCCTCAACATACAAAATCTCGGCAAAGAAAACTTTCTCGAGTACCTTATTGCATTTTATAAAAAGATAATCGGTCGCGGTTTGCGGATGTTTCAATAGAAAATAATCAAAAGCTTTCTGAGTAGCTCTTTTAAATCGCTCAAATGAAATAGGTTTTACAAGATAGTCCAGCACGTTCAGTTCATAACTCTCCAATGCATAATCCGAAAAGGCAGTAGTAAAGATTACCAACGGTGGATTTTTCAGGCTTTTTAAAAAATCGATTCCGGAAATTTTTGGCATCCGGATATCGAGAAATATCAAATCAACAGGCTGTTTGCTAATAAAATCATTTGCAGCCATGGCACTTTCAAAACTGCCGTTGTTCACCAGGTAATCCAGGTCGGCTACATATTCTGCCAAGCCCTTGCGGGCGAGGGGCTCATCATCAACGATAATGCAGGTTAGTTTCACATTATCGGAATTTGAAGTGAAACAGTGTACGCGTTTTCTGTGCGCTCGACTTTTAACGTAGCGGTTCCTCCAAATAACAACTCAAGCCTGCGCGCAACATTTTTCAGTCCAATACCTCCGTTAGATTTAGCAATCACAGTTTCGGTTGTGTTGAAACAATTAAAATTCAGATTTTTCTCCTTTCGCAGCAACTCTATTTTGATTTCGTTGGGCTTATTAGTAAAGTGAGAAACATGTTTGAAGGCATTTTCCACAAATGGAATCAGCACCAATGGCGGTATGAAAAAATTCTGTAGGCTTTCATCGGTCTTTAACTCAACCTGGTGCTGGCCCAGGCGTAATTTTTGAAGCGCTACATAATTCTGTAAGTAGTGAATTTCTCTTTCGATAGCGATGGTTTCGCTTGTGCATTCGTAGAGTTGGTAGCGCAACATTTCCGAAAACTTTTCCAGGGTTTCGCGAGCATGGGTATTTTGTTTATCAATCTGGAAATAAATGGTATTAATAGAATTGAATAAAAAATGCGGATTGATTTGGGCACGCAGGTATTCCAACTCGGTATTCAGTTTTTCCATTTCAATCTGTCGCATTTTTTCGCGCTGCAGGTACCACAGTTTGCTCAAGTATAATGTAGTAGCAAAGGCGAGATAAAATGTAACGATGGAAAAATTGTAAAATGTGTTGTAGAAAAAGTGAAGACGTTCGGGGTCGCCCATTACGTAGCCATAGAAATATACATCGTGTGCATTTTTACCCAGCACATAAAGACATAAGGCGACCACGATGCCTAAAATACCAACAGCCTTTTTACCATTGGTAAGATGGGGTATGGCGACTGAAATTGTGAGATAAATCGCGCAGGCAAGCAAGCCGTTCCGCACAATTAGTTCTACCATAAATTGATTCAGGCCGGCTTTGTGAATCCACGGTAATCGTGTATAGCCATGAAAGATCACGGTGAGTGTCCAGAAAAGGATATGATCTAGCCGATACGAGAAGAAGCGCGACATATTCAAAAGTACGGGTTTTGTGAAATACTCTTGTGTAGGGCGTAACAGTTCATCAAGAATTCAGTACCAATGGTCAGGTTAGCGAAACGAAGTTGTAGGTGAGCCGTACATTCAGCCTATAAACCAACATGAAATTGATTTATACTCTTTTTGGATTTGCTATCGCGCTAAGCGGATGCGCACAAAGCCAATCGTACCTTAAAAAGCAAGTTGGCGGGCCATGCGAAGATTGTCACCTGATGTTTGACGGAATACCGGTAACGATTGACTCAAAAACAATTTTGGTGGATAGGAATGAACCTGGTGAGCCTTTGATTATTCGGGGCATTATTTACAAGCAGGATGGAAAAACTCCAGCTTCGGGGGTGATCTTGTATGTATATCAAACCGATAATGCAGGTCTTTATGCACGCGGCCAGAATCAAACGCACGCTCTGCGGCATGGGCACATACGGGGTTGGGTAAAAACCAACACAAAAGGCGAATACGAGTTTAAAACCATTCGTCCGGCATCGTATCCCAACAGCAACATTCCACAACATATTCATCCTATTATTTACGAACCAGACAAGGGATACTACTGGATAGATGAGTACCAGTTCGAGGATGATTCAAAGTTAACACCGGCTGTACGAAAACAGGTTTCCGATCGGGGTGGGTCGGGAATAATCAAACTCACCAAAGATAATGACACCTGGCTGGGCCAGCGCGATATTATTTTGGGATTTAATGTTTCTAACTATTAACAATTCAACTAAAAAATGAAAACGGTAGTATTAATCGTGTTTGTGATGGTAACCGGTACGGTACTTGCGCAAACCCAACTCAACGTGGTAACAACCGAATCAAAGGTAAGCTGGACGGGCACGAAGGTTATTGGATTTCACCAGGGAATAGTTAAAATAAAAGAAGGAAGCGTGAAAATAAATGACGGGAAGCTTACCGGTGGTTATTTTATTATTGATATGACGAGCATTTCGTGTACAGATATTCCCGATACCGACCCTATTCCAAAGAAAAAACTAGAAAGCCATTTGAAGGGCGAAGACTTTTTTGATGTGACTAACTATCCGACTGCAAAATTCGAGATTGTGGAGGTGCGGGTACACCCTGATAATCCTGCGCGTAATCTGGTTTTAGGTAATTTAACTATAAAAGGAATTACCAAGCGCTGGAAAGTTGAAGTAGAGCCTACCACCCAAACGGATAAACTTTTTATTGCCCAAGCTGATTTACGATTCGACAGGCAACAATTTGGAGTAGCCTATAAAGGTTTAAAAGATGAACTTGTACACGACATTGTGCGGCTGAACATTGTGTTAAAGGCAAAATAAATTTAGGAAGCGCCAGGGCTGCAGCTTCAACAAGTAGTTGTCCTCGATTTTTCGGAATGTAAAAATGGCATCGCAAATGAAAACTCTTTTACTAATACTCTTACTGGGATTAGTTCTATGCGTAGGGGCCCATCCCGGTGTAGGCATTGTAATGGATAGCAAGGGGAACGTGTTTTACACCGATACCGAAAGAGTTTGGCAAATAGACATAACCGGGCGTAAATCTATTGTTGTGCCCAATGTTCACACACATGAATTATTTCTGGATACGAATAATAACTTATTCGGTGAGCACTTGTGGTACGAAAGTTCGACCAACCAGTGGGCCCACTATGTTTGGCGGTATTCAACGGATGGAAAGTTTGAAAAGATAACACCCAACACCGAGGGCTTTCTGAAAGACTACAGTTTTGTGCGCGATCATTTTGGAAATATGTATTCGGCTAATCGCGATGCCGATTGCCAACAAGTAGTTCAGTTGGATCTTCATAGAAGAAAAAAACTTGTATCGGATCATTGTTTTGAAAATATCCGCTGGATGTACGTAACTAAAAGCGATGAGTTGCTCTTAACGGATTTCCAAGATCTGATAAAGATCGACCAACGCGGAAACGTGAAGAAAGTCGCGCGGCAGATAGCCAATAAACAGTGGACTAAATCTACCGTTGAAAATCAGAATGCGATTTTTGGAATTTGGGACGATGCAGCCGGAAATATTTATACCGCTGTGGCCAGTAACCGGTTGGTTAAAAAATTTGACCAAACCGGCAAGGAAGAAATAGTTTTCCGAACTCCTGCACCGTGGATGCCTACGGGCGGTCTTGTTTCTTCAACTGGCGAGTTATGGATACTCGAATGCTCGGATACAAATGCAGTTAGGGTTGAGAAATTAACGACAAACGCGAGGCGCATCGTTTACTAGCGAAGCGGTAAGATTTAGAATTTTTTGAATTTTGAGCTTTAAATCTTGAATTTAGAGCGATGAAAAAAGTCCGGTGGGGTATTTTAGGTTGTGGCCGTATTGCCCGCAAGTTTGCATCTGACCTTAGATTAGTTAACGATGCAGAATTAATGGCCGTAGGCGCACGCGAGTTAACAACAGCACAAACATTTGCAAAAGAGTTTCCGGTTAAACATGTGCATGGCAGTTATCTGGCACTGGTAAACAATCCGGAAGTAGATGTGATTTATGTGGCTACGCCCCATGCACTTCATTACGAACATGTATTGTTATGCCTACAACATAAGAAGGCAGTACTGTGCGAAAAAGCATTTGCACTCAACTGCAAACAGGCAAGTGAGATGATCGATCTCGCGAAGGCGCAGAACACGTTTATTATGGAAGCTTTTTGGACCCGACTGCTGCCACATTATGTAAAAGCAAAAGAACTTATTGCAGCAGGTAAAGTTGGTGCGATAAAATACTTTTATGGCGAGTTTGGATTTAAGCCGCAACACCCGGTTGCGCCTCGTTTGTACGATCCGGCTTTGGGTGGAGGTGCGCTACTGGATATAGGTGTGTATCCGGTTTTTATGGCGCTGGATTTATTGGGCAAACCCGATGTGATTGATGCCGCCATGACGCCCGCACATACGGGTATTGATGAACAATGCGTTATCCGTTTTCAATATAAGCATGGAGCAATTGCCAACATGTTTTGCACGCTTGCAACTAACCTGGCTTCTGGTGGCGATATTGGTGGCACGGACGGTCGCCTCCGGTTTACGCACCGCATGCATGGCCCCACTACCACACTAGAATTTTACCCCAGCGTGGTGGATACACGCGAAGTAATTGAGGTTGAAAAAGCAGCAGGCTTTGGGTATGAGTATGAGATTCGTCATGTAAACGAGTGCCTGCAAAATAACCTGGTGGAGAGCCCGGTACTTACACACCACTTTACCTTGTTGCTTATGCAAACGTTGGATATCATTCGTGCCCAAGCGGGTATTCGGTATAGTGTAGATTGATTTTGTTTTTCATTTCTGCTTTAAATCATGTTTTTAACGTTCGTTCGGTAAACATTTTGCCGATTGTGTAAGCTCCATGGAATTATTAGCCGCAATTCGCGTTATCTTTGCAGTACACTTTTACATTCCGAAATACTACCATTATGGCTCAAGCAGTTGTTCCCGAGGTTAGAAGAAAGCCGGTACTCAAACAAGAGATCGCGTTTCTCCTGATTCACTTAATGCCGTTAGGCGCCTTGTGGACGGGTGCCACATTTTTCGATTGGATAGTTTGTATTTTCCTCTATGTGTTTCGTATGTTCTGGGTAACGGGTGGTTATCATCGCTACTTTGCCCATCGTTCGTATAGTACTTCGCGCTGGTTTCAATTTGTAATCGCCTTCATGTCGCAAACTACGGCACAGAAAGGCGCCTTGTGGTGGGCAGCGCATCACCGGCATCATCATCGCCACAGCGATACCCCGGCCGATCCACATTCGATGAAAATTTATGGTTTCTGGTACTCGCACGTAGGTTGGATTGTAGGCCCGGATTTTAAGGAGACAGATTATAAAGTGATTGGAGACTATGCCAAGTACCCGGAATTGGTTTGGTTGAACAAACATTATCTCGTGCCGCCAACCATTCTGGCTGTGCTGGTTACAGCAATTGGTGGTTGGGTAAACGGAGGAAGTCTGATGGCGATATTCAGTACGGCTGGTTTAAGTACCCTGTTTGTAGGATTCTTTTTGAGTACCATCGTGTTGTACCATGCAACTTTCTCCATCAACTCCATTATGCATAAAGTGGGCACTCAACGGTACGAGTCCAATGATGAATCGCGTAACAGTTTGTGGTTGGCTATTATTACTATGGGTGAGGGCTGGCACAACAATCATCACTATTATGAAGTAGCATCGCGCCAGGGATTTTTCTGGTGGGAGGTTGATATTACTTATTATATACTACGCGGGCTTGCAGCAGTTGGCCTTATCTGGGATTTGAAGGAAGTACCGAAGCACATCCTTCATTCCAAAAATAAAAAGGAGGCTGCAGAGCTAAAGCGGAAGTACGAAGCGCAAAACAGTCGCGGCCCGGTAACGAAGCCAGAAAAAGCCCGGCACGAAGCCGAGCATGTCGAAGTGCAGTAACCTTACCCTTTCAGGGCATGGGTAAGATCTGAGCGATTGAGGCTAACAGCCTGAAAGCCGCATAAGGCTATTAGTACTACCACACAATACGCAAGCGGATACACCGGATCACTCCATTGAAAGGGTGTTGTATAAACGAAGTTGCGCAGAAACTCTTTCAATAAGATAAATGTGATGGGCGCAACTACCAGTAGTGCCAGAAGCATGTGACCCACAAATTCGCGCACCAGCAACTTTGTGAGGCGCGCAATATTGGCTCCATACAGCTTGTGAATAGCCAGTTGTTTTATTTTATCGCGCACCAGGCTTAAGCTTAAACCATAAATTGCAAGGCACGAGAGAATACCCGAGATAATTACAAGAATACCCGATAGCGAATTGAGCCGGTCCTGATAGTGAAGCCACTCTTCAAAGCGCGTATCGACAAAAGAAACCGGAGCCGGAAAGTTATTGCTGAAGGCGTGCGCCAACACAAAAAGTGTGGTGCGAATATTAACTTCCAATACACGCACACACAAAAATTGATATTGCGTACCCGAGCTAAGCGTGTACTTTAAAGGTTTTTGCGAGCGGTTAAATTCTTCGTCCATGTTACCGATTACTCCAATTACTTCCGAATGGCTTGGCAGCGAACTGCCGGCCTGGTTAATAACCACCATTGGCGATTCATCGTTGGGTTGAAACCAGCGGCCGCTTTCTACCGGCAGCCGAAAAAAATCTTTAAAGCCGCGATCAACAGCCATGAAATAGAAATCAGAGTGCAACTCTTTACTCTGCACATAGTGCGGAAGTTGCGAGGTGGCAATTACATCATCAATATTCGGATTGTTTTTCTTCCAGCCCGCTCTTAGTTCGGCCAGGCCCTGGTTGGTGAGCCCGGCTGGATAGGGCATGTAAACAACCTGGTAATGATTGCGCCCCGGTTCTTTTAAAAGCGAGTAAGTTACCTGCCGCCCTATAACCATGGACGCCACAATTAAAAACAGGCTTATCCCTAGCTGAAGAAATGTTATTATTCTTTTGAATCGGGGGAAGGTAATTGTATCGGTACTGAGCAGCCGGGTGGGAGTGGCGCGGGCAAATTTGAGAGTCATAAGCAAAGGGGCCAGCCCACTTAATACTATTAGTAATAAAATAACTGACGCAAAGACTACGCTGCTATTGAATAGTAAGCCAATGGGATCGATCTGAAGAATAGATTCGATGAAAGAGTTGAAAATAAAGAGAATTGAAACCGCACCTAAAAATGAAATACCAACCAACGCAAACGACTCGAAGGCGAACATCTTCATTAACGACCAATGCCCCGTGCCGGAAAGTTTTTTAATGGCAAGTTCCTTAGCACGATGCGGAAGCGAGAGCGTAGTAAGGTTTACAAAGCCTGTTAATGCAAGAAACAAGATTAACCCGGTAACGCATAGTAAAATCAAAATACTGTAGGCATCTCCATGCCTGCTATCCTCACCGGCCACGCGCGGGCCAAAATAAATTTCAGATAATGCCTGAAAGGAATACGAGTACACCGAGTCGATTTGGAGCACAGCTTTATAGTCGTCAAATTTTCCTTGCTTTGCTAGGCCATACACACCACTGGTGGTAGCGTTAAATTGAAGTGTTTGAATCGGCTGTTCTTGATAGGGCAGGAAGAATTGAAAATCTTCATGCGTATTGTTTAGAAAATTTTTAAACACTGCAGCCACCGCATACGTCAGCGTATCGGATTGTGTAAATAACTTAATATGCCTGCCGCTTGTGCTTAATGAGCCGAAGAGCTCGAGTGAAAGGGCTTCAGAGATAAGCACGCCAGTTGCAAAATCCTGCAAAGAGCCACTCACCACATTAAATCTAAAGATAGATACCAATGATGTGTCGGTAGCGTGTATTTTTCTTTCATGAAATAATTTGCCATCTACAGCCAGGCTTACGCCTTTCATAATTTTTACCCGAGCCACCGTTATGGAATCTTTGGAAAGTGCATCGAGTTGCTGGAAGATGGGTAGTGGTATTTTAGCCGACAGACGATTGCCATGAACTTCAGGGCTGTTGTCGCGTTGCAGAACTCTGAATACGGGGTAGCTATTGGTAAGGGATTTGTCGTAACCAAACTCCTGGATTGAAAACAGGGTGATGAGTGTGGTGCTGGCAAATGCTACGGCCAGCGTTAAGAACTTTAAGAAATAAACCTCCCGATTTTTGGAAACGATGCGTAAAAACAGAAGGGAATACATGTAAGCTCCTGGGGTTGCAAATAGTTTACCATAAAAAACGCAGGGTTGAGAGGCACAACAACCACTTTTTAGTGATGCTGTTCGATTGTGGGATTTTCTGTTTCACCAACGAACAGATTTTTTGGTGGAAGTAATGATTCACTACACAGGTTGAGCAGTTGGTGTAGAATTTTTCACCATTCAGCAATTCCTGTCAACTTCCTGCGTTCCGTTCCCGTAAAAACTCCTGATTCAAATCCTGTAACCAACTTCGAATACAAAAGTATTCTTCAAAACCCCACCCCACATGAAGTTTACCTTATTGTTTTTGGCTTGTGGTATAATTGCCCATGCCCAAACACCAACCGATTCTACCAAGCGATATACCACTGCCTGGGTAAAAGGCACGGCACCCGTAATTGACGGGTTGCTGAACGATGAAGCCTGGGAGCAGGTGGAGTGGGCCGGTGGCGATTTCCGGCAAGTGAATCCCGACAAGGGTAAACCCGCTTCAGTGCAAACCAAGTTTAAGATTCTGTACGATGACAAGAACCTCTATGCCATTTTCAGATGCTACGATCCCGAACCAGAAAAAATTGTAAAGCGCATGTCGCGCAGAGATAGCTTTGATGGCGATTGGGTAGAAATTCATATCGACAGTTATTACGATAAGCGAACGGCATTTTCATTTACTGCTTCCGTATCGGGGGTGAAGAGCGATGAGTATGTTTCGAACAATGGCGATGACTGGGATGCCAGTTGGGATCCGATCTGGTATATGAAAACCAGCATCGACAAAGAAGGTTGGATAGCCGAAATGCGCATTCCGTTGAGTCAGCTCCGGTTTACCAACAAAGAAGAATTGGTGTGGGGATTAAATGTGCAGCGCAGATTTTTCCGCAACCAGGAAAATTCGCGGTGGCAATATATTCCCCCCGATGCGGCCGGTTATGTGCATTTAATGGGCGAGATGAACGGTATTAAAGGAATAAAGCCGCAGAAGCAATTGGAGATTCAACCGTATCTCGTTACCAAAGCCGAAACATTTCAGAGGGAAGAAGGCAACCCCTACGCCACCGGTACATCTTCCGCGGCCGATATGGGCCTCGATGCAAAAATTGGAATCACCAGCGACATTACACTCGACTTAACTGTTAACCCCGACTTTGGGCAGGTGGAAGCCGACCCATCGCAAGTAAATCTTTCGGCATTCGAACTCTTCTTTCGCGAGCAACGTCCTTTCTTTACGGAAGGCGCCAACACCCTGGATTTTTCTTTTGCCAATAACGAGAGCAATTTATTTTATAGCAGGCGCGTAGGCCGGCAACCGCAAGGGTGGGCCGATCCGGATAAAAATGGTGCGGATGGTGTGAACGAATATGTGAAGCCTGTAAATCGTACAAAAATTTTGGGCGCGGCCAAACTATCAGGAAAAAATAAGAAAGGATTTTCGTGGGCGCTGATGGAAAGTGTTACGGCCCGCGAGTATGCCGAGATTGATTCGCTGGGGCACAAGCGCAAAGAACAAGTGGAGCCCCTTACTAATTATTTTGTAATGCGGGCGCAACAAGATTTTAACCAGGCCAACACCGTAGTGGGTGGTATGTTTACCGCAGTCAACCGGCAATTGCAAAACACCGACTTAACCTGGTTGCGCAGGTCGGCCTACACGGGTGGGCTGGATGTACTGCACCATTGGAGCAAACGCAGGTACTACATAAGCGCCAAGGGTATGTTAAGCCATGTGGAAGGCAGTGCAGAGGCTATTAGTGTTACGCAACGCTCATCGGTTAGATTTTTTCAGCGCCCTGATAATAAGCATACCGAGTTTGACCCTAACCGGAAATCGTTAACCGGCACAGGCGGGCAGGTAGTAGTTGGTAAGAAAAGCGGCAACCTGGTTTCGGATTTGGGCGTGGTATGGCAAAGCCCCGAACTGGAGTTGAACGATGCCGGCTTCATGCCACAAACCGATATCATCAGCCAATGGTTTTGGATGCAATACCGGATTCTTAAACCAAAAGGAATTGCGCGGTCGCAGCGCTTTAACATTAACGAGTGGCGCGAGTATGATTTCGGAGGGCGCAACCTGAACGAGGGCTACAATGTAAATGCCCATGCGGAGTTTAAGAATTTCTGGCAGGCAGGCACGGGAGTAACGTACCGGGTGCGCGGTGCCTCTAACAGCGACTTGCGCGGTGGCCCTACCTTGCGCTACCCGGGGCGGCTTTATTATTGGGGTTATATTAATTCCGACTTTCGCAAAAAGTTTTATGCAAGTCTTACCCCCGAATTTGGTTTTGGGAACGAACACTTTGCGCGAAGTATATTCATGCAATTGCGCCTAACCTGGCGACCTACCAATGCGCTTAATTTATCGGTGGCGCCTAGCTACAGCCACAACGAAAACGAAATGCAATATGTAACTACAGCCGAAGTAAGTGGTGAACCACGCTACATTGTAGCCCGAATAGATCAAAACACAGTGCGTATGGTAATCCGGGCAACGTACATGCTTACGCCCAACTTATCCATTCAGTATTACGGGCAGCCTTTTGGTACGGCCGGCCGGTATTCTAAATTTAAGTCCATTACCAATGCCAGCGCAACGGAGTACGTGGGTCGCTTTGTGCCCCTTAATCCAACCTTTAGCGCCAATACCTATTGGGTGGATGAGAATAACGACAACGTGCCCGATTACTCTTATGGCAAACCCGATTTTAACTTCGGCCAGTTCCGCTCCAACATGGTAATGCGTTGGGAATATATTCCAGGCTCTACCTTCTTTTTAGTGTGGACCCGCGAGCGCAACGGAGAATTTTATGATTCACACCCTGAGCATAAATCGTATTCGTTTAACTTCGATCAGAAAGGTCACAATATCTTCTTAATGAAATTTACTTACCGGTTCAGGGCGTAAGGATTAATCTTCTTCAATTAGGAGCAGGCAGTTGCCCGTAACCAGCAGGAGTATGACTGCCTTACTCACTCCTGCTTGCTGCCTACGCTATTCAGAGCGAAGGCTCTTTACCGGGTTCATTACCGCAGCGCGAATGGCCTGGTAGCTTACTGTTAAAATAGTAAGGATCAACGCTCCTGCCATTACTAATAAAATGAGCAACCAGGAGATTTCTTCATGATATTGATAATTTGCTAACCATTGCGACATGAGATAATACGCGAGCGGAGCTGCCACTAATCCTGAAAGTAAAATCAATCCAACAAAGCTTGACGAGAGTAAACTCCAGAGTTGCAAAAGCGAAGCGCCTAATACTTTGCGAATCGCGATTTCTTTAGTGTGTTGTTCGGCCACAAACGAAGCTAACCCAATTAAACCAAGGCAACTGATAAACGTGGCGAGGCCTGAAAATATATAGGCTAACTTGCTTATTAACTCCTCGTTTGAAAATTTTCGGGCATACTCGACATCCACAAATTTATAATCGAAGGGAAGCGAGGGAGCGAATGTTTTAAATATTGATTCAATTGTGGCTAATGATTCGGGTGCGCTACGGTCTGGATTTAATTTCATGTTAATCCAGTTTACATAGCGATAGTGGCCATCGAGAAAGTACATGTTATGACGAACCGGAAGGTAGGGAGACTCCATAATCATATCTTTAACCACACCGATTACGTGGTACTTAGTATCACCATTGGTAATCTCCATTCCAATAGGATTTTCCACATTCATAAACTTAACAGCCGCTTCGTTTAAAATTATGGCAAGCGAATCGGATGAAAAATCATGAGAAAAATCTCGACCTTCTAATATTTTCCAATTCAGGGTTTTTCCAAATTCATGATTGACCTCAACAATCCCAAAGTCTTCAGATTGCAGTGTAGGATCTTTACCCGGCCAGTTATAACCACCACTGTTATTCCAGATTTGTGTAAGTGGAGTAGTAGAGGTGCCTACTTCAATAACAGCTCCGGTATTCTTTAATGCCAGGCGCAAGGCTTCATACTTACCTATAAAATCGGGCGATTTAACAAAAAAGGTAATCAGCCCATCGCGGTCATATCCAATAGGCCTGTTCTTCGAATAATGAATCTGGTTATAGATTACGAGTGTTCCAATTACCAGTGTAATGGATACAGTAAATTGAACCACCACCAACACTCTTCGCGGTAACGAAGCCTGGCCATCGGCCTTGAATACTCCTTTTAGAACCTTCACGGGTTTGAAAGAGGATAACATAAATGCGGGATAAAATCCTGCTGCAAAGCTGGTTACAATAATGAATGCAGAGCCAATAATCCAAAACAACGGATTGTTCCACTCAATTTCAATTTGTTTTGAAGCAAGTTGATTAAACCAGGGCAAGGCAACAACCACAATTCCTAAGGCAAAAGCAAAAGCAAAAAATGCCAATAAGAATGTCTCGCTTAAAAACTGGTTGATCAGTTGATTTCGGGCCGAACCTATTGTCAAACGAATACCCACCTCCTTCGCGCGCTTTTCAGAGCGAGCCGTAGTAAGATTCATAAAATTAATGCATGCCAATAACAGCACGAATATCCCAATAACTCCAAACATCACTACCATTTCAATCTGGCCCCCGGTTTTAATCCCATTTTCCCAATTGGAATAAAGGTGCCAGTCAGCCATAGGGTGAAGAAAAATTTCTGGTTTGAAATAATTGTCTTTAGAATGAGTGGCACGCACCTGGCTAATCTTTTCTGATGTCCGGTTCATATCTGCATGGGGGGCAAGCTGAACAATAAGTTGAAAGGAATTAAAATCCCACCGGTTCTCTGCGTACCGTATCCAATCTTCAGCAGCTACAATTAATTCCCAGCTCGACAAGAATTTTAGATTAGTGAAATTTGAGTTAGTAGGAATATCATGATATACACCGGTAACTTTTACATCGTGGCGGTCCCCAATCCGGAGAGATTGATTTAACGCCTCGGTTGTGCCGAACAAGGCAATAGCAGTGGACGCTGAAAGCATGATGGATGCAGGATCTTTGAGTCCGGCACGGGTTCCTGAAATCATGTTTAATGAAATCATTTCTGGAAAATCTTCCTGTACAAAATTGCCGGATTGCGATATGCTGTGTTCGCCTACACTTAGAATGTGATCAGCCGGCCACGTAGCCATTGCGAAATAGCTAAAGTCGTTACCGTAAGTGCTGCGCATCGCGCTTTCCAGGGGTCGGGGTATTGCATAGCCGGTCATCACCTTACCATCCACCGTTTGGTGTTGCATTACCTGAGCAAGCCGATCATAATTTTCGTGATGCTTGTTGTAGTTAAGCTCATCCCAAACCCACAACCCAATAAGTATAGCGATTGCCATTCCTACGGCTAATCCCCCAATATTAATTATGGAGTAACCTTTGTTTCGCAAGAGACTGCGCCACCCGATCTTAAAATAACTTTTATACATACCGTATGTGTTTAAATTTTTATATCCTTCCATTGGTTTAATGATGCCCGGCCTGAAAAGCATGAGCACATCAATCACAAATCGTAAATCCGCTATTTCTTTCCCAGATTTATTTAATCGCCTTTCATATACTTCCAGCAAATCGCCCTCTATATAGTCTTGCAACTTTGGATGGCAGTACCATCGGAAGAAGCGCAAGGCAAGTTTGGGAGGATATGGTTTTTCGGATTTCATCTATTATTAAGTAGGCAGATGTACTTACTCTGCCTACTGGTGACTGCCTACTGCCAACTTTTGTAAACTAACTTCCAATACTGCCTTCGGTATCGCTTTCCACAATTGCTCGCGTGTTTCTTTGGCGTACAACATAGCTTTCTTACCAAGTGCAGTTATTTCAAAGTAGCGCCTTGGTCGGCCGGCACGGTCTTCGGTGCTTTCGCCCGAGTAGGATTTTAGGTATCCTTTGTCTTCCAGGCGAATCAAAGCGGTATGCAGCGCACCCATGCTTACGGTTCGCTTCAGGCGCGATTCGATTTCATCTTTTATTGCCACGCTGTAGGCCTCGTTGTTTAAGATGCCCACGGTTAACAATACAATTTCTTCGAACTCGCCCAGTTGAAAGTTTTTCATAATGAAAATATTATTCTCTAAATGTAGGAATAATTGTGCCAGATTTCTTCAACTTCATTTTGGACACGAAAGAGCGGGGTTGGTTTGCCTGGAGTGTTCGATTGCGCACACCAATGTGTTAAAAGTGGAATTGTCTTACCAAGGTTTACGTGCACTTAATATTTTTGATGTATCATACTTCAAAAAAATTCTTTATGTTACCTTAAGCAATTTCCTAAATGATTGTTCCCCTCCTTAAAGTAAAAGACATAACGAAGGCTGTGGCGTTCTATACCACGGTGCTCGACTTTGAACTGAAATACCCGGAAGCCGACCTGAACCCGTTTTGTGTTGACATGGTGCGCGGCTCGGCAGAATTAATGCTCTCGGAAATTGATGGCGTACCCGGTATTCCGGTTTATGTGTATGTAGAAGATGTAGATACACTTTTAAAAAAATATCTCTTGCGTGGATTGGTTACACCAGAGAAGGAAAACTCACCCGTGCACGAATCGCCTATTAACCAAACCTGGGGCCAGCGCGAGTTTTATGTAACCGATGCCGATGGCAACACCCTGCGGTTTGCTATGCCCATTTAAAACCAAGTTTAAAATGGAAATCCAATATCTATGTCCTTTGCTGGCTGTATTCGATATGAAAGCCGCGCTTCAGTTTTATGTAGAAGCGTTGGGCTTCTCCATCCACGAAAGTGCGGGCCCCGAAGATGATGTTGGCTGGGTATGGCTTGAGCGCAACGGCTTAAACCTGATGCTCAACACGCAATATGAATTGCCCGATCGCCCCGGCCAACAAGAACCAGCACGAGTGGCCGCGCACTCCGATACAATTTTATATCTGGGTTGCCCCGATGTGGATGGTGCCTATCACGAGCTTTTAAGTAAAGGCCTGCAAATTAATCCGCCAGAAATTGCCTCGTATGGGATGAAGCAACTTTATATAACAGACCCGGATGGGTACCAGGTTTGTCTTCAATCGAAAGTATAGTAGGTATCTATAAATTATAAAATTGATGGAAGTTAAACTGCATGGCCTGAGTCCTATTTTGTGGACAAAGAATCTGGAAGAAACCAAAACGTTTTATGAGACGCTGCTCGGCTTCAAAGCCGTCAGCAATTTTCCAGATTTTGTTTCCTTGTGCCGCAATGAGGTACAGATCATGTTTGTGGTGCCTCAGGATGAACCGGAAGATTGCAAAGAACCGGATAGCCCCGAATTTTTTCCGAAGCCCACGCTTACCGGAAGCATTTACATTTATACCGACAATGTGGACAGCCTTTGGGAAAATGTTAAAGAAAAAGCTGTTGTAAAATCAGCTATAGCCGACCGGGCATACCAGATGCGCGACTTCAGCATTCTGGATAACAATGGCTACGAATTGGTTTTCGGCATCGATATTAGCAAAAAAGAAAAATGAGGTCTTAATCTTCGTGTGAAATCCAGCTTAAAAACTGAAGGGCTCGTAGCAATAACTTAAGTTTCATAGCGTCTCAATTGGCCCCATCCGTGAAATCACTCACTTCTAAGTACTTCTGTTGGATTGATTCGCGATGTTCTAAGCGTGAAGTATCCAAGCGTAATCCACGAGATCAGGATTAACGCGAACCCGGAGAGAATGAAAACGCCAGGGTGTACGCCCACATTGTAGGTGAAGTTATTCAGCCAGTTGTCCATTACCCACCATGCAGCCGGAATAGCTATAACAATAGCAATAAAAATGAGTTTTGTAAAATCACTTAGCAACAGGATGATCAGATGAAAAGTAGGAGCCCCCATCACTTTACGGATGCTGATTTCTTTTGTGCGTTGTTTGAATGATAGCATAGCAATGCCAAACAAGCCAAAGCACGCTATAGTAACGGCAATAAAGGCAAACAGACCAAATGCCAGGCCTGCGCGCTGCTCGGACTTGTATTGCTGATCTAATTGTTGATCAAGAAATGCAAACTCGAAGTCAAATGACTCATCAAATTTCAAATACACGGCTTTAATCTGTGCAATTTTATTTTCAAAGTCACGTGGATCCAGTTTAATAACCAAATGATTGTAGGCTGGATATAAAATGAAAATCAATGGCTGCACGGCATGATGAATCGACTGAAAATGAAAATCTTTCATCATCCCGATAACAGGCCCTTTTATCGGGTTATCGTTTTTATCCAAATACCAGTTTAGTTCCTTGCCAACAACCGATCCAGCGTTTAGCTGCCGGGCCGCGGTTTCGTTAACTACAAAAGCAGCTGTTGTATCAGTCAGGTTTTCGGGTAAGAAAAAGCGACCCTCACCCAATTCAATGTTCATGGTTTTTAAAAGATCATAGTCAACAAATGCTTCTGAACAATCCATTTCAAATTCAGGAGCTTCAACAAGCGAGATACTGTTTTGATTATACTGACTACCCGGTAGGTTGGAGCTGGCCGAAACGGCAACAACGCCATCAATAGTCAACAGTTCTGTTTTAAGTGTTTGGATGCGCTTATTGATTGCTCTGTTCTTAATTGGAATAACAAGTACTTCTTCTTTGTCAAAGCCAAGGTCTTTGTGTTGGATGTAGTTCAGTTGATTGAAAATAATGGTAGTTCCGGAAATCAGCGCCATCGAAATAACAAACTGAAAAACAATCAGCACACTGCGCAGCCTGTAGCCTTTATTTCCAATTAGGACTTTCCCTTTAAGAACAGAATGGGGTTGGATGGCAGACAAGTAAAAAGAGGGATAAACACCGGCAAGCAGCGTAACCACACAGCTCAGTGCAATAAGAATCGGAAGGGTTCCTTTATAGGAGAACACAAACGAATGTCCCGTAAGCGAATTATAAAAGGGCAGTGCTGCCTCGATCAGCAATACGGCAATTGCAAGCGCTATTACTGTAACCAGAAACGCCTCACCTAGGAATTGAAAAGAAAGTTGCCTCCGCAGTGCGCCCAGGGTCTTTCGGATGCCGATTTCTTTGGCACGGTCAACCGATTTCGCAGTCATCAGGTTCATGAAATTAATGCAGGCAATAACCAGGGTGAGCAGTGCAGCGGCCGTCATGATATACACATATTCTATGTTGCCGTTAGGTTCAAGTTCCCAACGCAATTTTGACTTTAAATGAATGTCGGTTAGCGGCTGTACACGAAATCCGAAATTATTCGCAGTGGCTTTGCGAAAGTATTCATCGGATACGTTGATGTACTTACGCACCCACGGCAGCAGTTTGGCTTCGAGGGCTTTGGCATCGGCACCCGGCTTTAAGCGCACGTAGTTGAAATGACCAAAATCTGCCCAGGTATAGTATTCGCTTTTCGGATTAAATGATTTTTCGCGCACATATGAAACTAATATATCGAAGTGGAAATGACTTTGATCCGGCACATCTTTAAAAACGGCCATCACTTCCAGCAGGGCGTCATCCGCATTTACAGCCAGATGCTTGCCAATGGGATCATCGCTGCTAAAATATTTTCTTGCTGTGCTTTCGGAGATTAGCATTCCGTTTACATTCTTCAATGCTTTTTTAGCATCACCCCGAACTACGGGGAAGCGGAACACATCAAAAAAATTAGTGTCAACCGCAAGAATCTCTTTTTCGTCAAAGCGTAAATCTTTTTCCAGATTACGGACAGAAAAAGTTCTTCGGGTTAGCCCGGGCCCCCATAGTGGCGATAGGCTTACGGCACTTTCTACTTCCGGAAAATCGCTAACCATGGCCAGGGCCATGGGGTGGGGAGTACGCGTTTGCGGATTTTCATTTTCCCATGTAATCCGGTAAAGATTTTCATAGTGATCGTAATACCGATCGTAATCGAGTTCGTGCCGTATGTACGTGACCATAAGAAAAACGCTGGCAATACCCAATGCCAGGCCGCTGATCTTAATAAGCGTATGGGCTTTACTTTTAAGTAAACTGCGCCATGCAATTGTAAAATAATTTTTATACATACTAAATGTGGTGGGTTGTTGGTTTTTAAAAGTCTTTATGAACTGAGGCCTGAAATATTTTAATACACTCCAGCTAAATTTCCATTTCGCTTGGCGCGGAGATGATTCAGATTGTTTGATGAAAATCTCTGTCAGATCGCCCTCAATCTCTTCGAGATAATCTTCGCGGCAAAACCAGCGAAGGAATTGCAGGGCTCTTTTTGGTGGAAGTGCTTGCATTACTCTGATCTTAAACTTTTCACCGGGTTCATCTAAGCGCCATTGTTAAATGATTTATTCACTTCTCAAACTCTTAACAGGATTTGCCAGCGCGGCTTTAATGGCTTGAAAGCTTATGGTAAATAAGGCGATGCCTAGCGCTATAAGTCCTGCACCTACAAACACCCACCATTGAAGTGAGATTCTGTATACAAAGCCCTGTAACCATTGATACGTTAAGTAATAAGCAACCGGAGTGGCGATTACTATTGCAATCAGTACTATCTTCAGAAAATCCTTGGACAACAGCGTAGTGATACCCGCTACCGATGCTCCCAATACTTTTCGAATTCCAATTTCTTTTGTACGCTGCTCAGTTACATAGGTTGCAAGTCCAAATAATCCCAGGCATGAAATGAAAATTGACAATGATGCAAAGATGGTTATCAAATTCCCGATCTGTCGTTCACTCTTATACAGGTTTTCGAAATCCTGGTCCATAAAACTATACTCAAATGGGAACCCCGGAGAGATTGATTTCCATTGTGCCTCAATATTGTTAATTACGGAAGCCATGTCGGTTGAATTTACTTTTACCGTAAGGCCGCCACGGTCCTCGCCATACAAGAATGCCAACGGCTTTACTTGTTCCCTCAATGAACTAAAATGGAAGTCTTTTACAATTCCAATCACGTTATATTCAGCAATCGGACTTGTTTCTTTTTCTGTAAGGCGATAGAGCTTATGTTCCAAAACATCTCCCCAACCTAGAAATTTCGCAGCCGCTTCATTCAGGATGATTGAAAGCGTATCCGCCTTTCCTTTGTGAAAATTTCGTCCAGCCACAACTTTCATATCCATGGTAGGCAGATAATTCTCATCAACTATCCAAGACTGTATACTGATAGCTGTATTTATATCCATGGTGGGAGAGGGAAAGAACGCGTTTACGCTGCGGTTAAAGTTGACGGGCAGGAACCCCGTAACAGACAGGCCCTCGACACCGGCTACCTGAGTCAGGTTGTTTTTGAATGGTTCGAGTTGCTGGCCGAGCTGGTCTATGTTATTGATGATGAGTTTTTGTGCGCGACTATACCCCAGGTCTTTGCTCCGGATGTACTCCATTTGCAAAAACACAATCAATGTGCCGGCAATGAGCAAAATGGAAGCGGAAAATTGAAATGCTACCAACGTATTTCTGAAGACAGACTTCTTTGAATAGCCTTTGCTACCCCTCAACACAGCAACCGGCTGAAAGGCCGACAGATAAAATGCGGGATAACTTCCTGAGAGCAGACCAACTACTAATGTTAGACCTATCATCAAAAAAATTACCGAGCCGGACCCAAGGAAACTAAAATCAAAGGACTTACCAGTCAACTCATTAAAAAGTGGAAGACTTAGGTAGGTGATACCCACAGATAGCAGCATAGCAAAGAGGCAAGTAAGAAATGATTCTGTTAAAAATTGATGGATAAGGTTGTGCCTGAGCGAACCCATTACTTTTCTGACGCCTACTTCTCTGGCCCGGTTGGCAGATCGGGCAGTGGCAAGGTTCATGAAATTGATGATGGCGATAAAAAGAATGAATACGGCAATCACTGAAAATATATAGATATACTCCATGTTACCATTGGCGTATAATTCCCCAGGCTTATCGGAATGAAGGTGTATATCGGTAAGTTTGGTGAGACTTACTTTAAAGAAGTCGCCCTGGTTGTTAAACTCAGCAAGAGATTTATTTACAAATTTCTTAAGGTCGGGCTCCAGATGCCGGTCCAGCATTCTATTGAGTTCAGTTGTCATGGTGTTGGGGTCGACACCCGGCTTTAATAATAAGTACGTGTTCCAATTTTGGTATCCTGCCCAGATGTCCTGACTGGCGGATTTGTCCTCGATGTTTGGAATAAAACTGGTGAAGTGAAAATGTGCATTTGACGGGATGTCTTTGATTACGGCAGTAATCTTCCTGGTCTCCGTGTTGTTAATAGTGAGTGTCTGTCCCACAACATCGGTCTTATCAAAATATTTCCGCGCAACCGACTCGGTGAGGACAATGGAGTTTGGCTCCGTCAACGCAGTTTTCGGATTCCCTGCTATTACCGGCAGTGTAAACACATCAAACAAGGTAGAGTCGGCCCAGGCCACATTACCTTCGCGAATGTTAACATCACCTTTCTTTACTAAGAATCCACCATAAAACCTTAATCGTGTGGTTTGTTCAATTTGCGCAAAGTCTGACAGGGCAGTTTCTCCAAAGGTTGGGTTGGTTACCGCTATATTCATGTGATTGTCACCGAACTTAATTTCCATATCTGCCCTGTATATACGGTCAGCTTTTTCATTGAACTGATCGTAACTCAACTCGTGATGCACATACAGACCTATCAGCATGCAGGCTGCAAGACCAATCGCAAGACCTCCAATGTTGATTAACGAGTAACCTTTGTTCTTTGCAAGATTTCTCCAGCCGATTTTAAAATAACTTTTGTACATACCGTAGGCGTTATATTCTTTGTGCTTAAACGACTTGATAAACTCCGGTCTAAAATATTTGATTACACTCCAGGCAAATTTCCATTTAGCTCTTTTTGAAGACTGTTGAACTTCTATTTCAAAAACTTCAATCAAGTCCCCTTCAATCTCTTCCAGATAATCTTCGCGGCAAAACCAGCGGAGGAATTGCAGGGCTCGTTGGGGTGGATTGATTTTCATTTTGTTTGTTTAAGACGTAAGTAGTAAGACATAAGGCCGCTTGTGTCTTACTGCTTGAGTCTTTCTACTAATGTCTTGTATAGTGTGTCCACTATTTTCAGCCAAACGATATTTTCGGAATCTGCTTGTAGATGCTGTTGCGTAATTCATATTGTGCATCGAGCATTCGCTTACCAACAGCAGTAATCACATAAAACTTTTTGCGTCTGCCGCCCCGGTCTTCGGTAATTCCGCCAAAGCGGGATTTTACAAAACCTTTGTCTTCAATGCGCTTCAACGCTACGTGCACCGCACTGATGTTTACTTTCTTTTTTAGCTTTTCTTCCAAGCCTTCGAGTATCGCTACACCGTAGGCTTCGTCATGTAATGCGGCAACCATGAGCAATACCAGCTCTTCAAATTCACCGAGGGATTGTTGTGTCATTTTCGGATGGATTTACTTAACAAACGTGAAAGTAATTAATTTGTTTCACATATGTTAAGTAAAAGACGAGAATTTTTCTGGCAAGACCACGGTCGACTGTGGACAGTTGACCGGCCTGCTTAAACTATTCCGATCTCAAGCTTTTCACTGGATTCGCCAGCGCGGCTTTAATGGCTTGATAACTTACGGTAAGTATTGTTACGGCCAATGCCCCAACACCCGTTAAGACGAAAGCAAACCATGAAATGTCGGTGCGATAATCGTAGTGCTGCAACCAGCCGTTCATGAATGAATATGTCATCGGTACAGCCAATACAAATGATAGAATGACTAACACAACAAAATCTTTTGAAAGCATCTTCCATATTGAAGCCAGTGATGCACCCATCACTTTGCGAATACCTATTTCTTTGGTACGCTGTTCGGCTACAAACGAAGCAAGACCAAAAAGTCCGAGGCAACTGATTACAATAGCCAGCGTGCTGAAGATAGAAGCCAGCTTACCGATTCGTTCTTCGGCTTTGAACTTGGCCATGTAGTCGTCATCGGCAAAAGTAAAATCGAACGGGGCTGAGGGTACGATTTTCTTAAAGGCGGTTTCTATTTTAGGCAGCGCCTCGTGTGCCGTTGCTTTGTCGTTCATGCGAATGTGCAGCCAACCCTGGTCACCTCCCGAAAAAAAGTACAAGCACGGATCTGTTTTTTGAAAAGGCGAGCCCTTCACCACATCGCGGATAACGCCCAGTATTTTAAACTCTTCGCGGTGGTCATTCCGGTTTCTGATCAGAACTTCGTCTGTTGCATTTTCGAAGCCGAAGATTTTGGCAGTGGTTTCGTTAATAATAACCCCGCTGGCATCGGCCGGAAAGGCACGTGAGAAATCGCGGCCTTCCAGAAATTCCCAGCCAATGGTTTTTCCATATTCGGGCGTAACTGCGTTGATATTAAAGGTAAGGTCATTTAAACTTTCATCTTTCCCGCGCCAGTCGAAGCCACCATTCCAGCCCAGGGTACTTACAATTGAATAATTGGATTCAGCTACTTCATCCACCACACCGGTAGCTTTCAACTCGTTTCGCAGCACTTCGTACTTGCCAATAAATTCGGGCGAACGCGGATGAAGTGAAATCAATCCTTCGCGCGAGTAGCCAATGGGTCGGTTCTTGGCAAATTGAATTTGTTGATATACGATGGCCGTGCCGATGATGAGGCTGATCGAAACGGTGAATTGGACAGTAACTAAAATTTTCCGGGGCAGCGAAGCAAAGCGCCCCATCTTGAATGTGCCCTTTAAAACCTGAACGGCATTGAAAGAGGATAAGTAAAGCGCAGGGTAGCTTCCGGCCAGCAAGCCTGTTAGAAAAGTAAATGCGAAGCACCCTAACCAGAACAGCGGCTCGCGCCACGGCAGCGTCATGTCTTTATCGGCAATCTGATTATAGAACGGGAGACAGATTTGCGTAAGCAGCAACGACACAATAAATGCAAGTGTGGCAACAAGAAAGGCCTCGCTGTAAAACTGCCCTACCAGTTGGCCGCGCACAGAGCCAATAGATTTTCGGATGCCGACTTCTTTCGCTCGTTTTTCTGAACGGGCGGTGGTAAGGTTCATAAAGTTGATGCATGCCAGCGCCAATACAAAACAACCGATAATTCCATAATACCACACGGAGTTCATCAACGGGCTCCGTACCTGCACACCATTTTCAAAATAGGATTTGAGATGCCAGTCTTCCATCGGTACTACAAACAATTCTGGTTTTGAGGCAGCACTGTTGGCATCAATGTGTGGCAACATGGCATCTTTAATTACGCCCGAAGTGCGCTTAAAATCTCCATTGGTTTTTAACTGAACATATACGTACACATTATAATTGTCCCATACATTCAAATGGCTCCACCCGTTCAGATAAAGATCGAGCGGGGCCAGGTAGGTGGCATCGTAAAACACAGAGTTCTTGGGCAAGTCTTCGTACACCCCGGTAACTTTCAAATCCCATTTATTATCCATGCGGATAATTTGGCCTACAGGATTTTCAGTATTAAAAAATTTGCGCGCCACGGACTGCGACAATAAGATAGACGACATATCGGCCAGGCCACCGCGTGTGCCATGAATCATGTGAAGCGAAAACATTTCGGGGCCATCAGGCTGCATGAAATAGCCTACTTGCGTGAATTGATTTTCGCCAAAGCCCAACACGTGTTCTTCATTGCGCCCGCGTACAATAGCCACTTTTTCAAAGTGCGATGCATATTCTTCGCGCAGCAAAGTGCCCACACCGGTGGTTACAATGTTGCCGGTTTGAATTTGCCCTTGCCGGAGATTGTGACGATACACCTGCCCAATGCGATCGTAATTCTGGTGATAGCGATTGAACGTGAGTTCATCCCACATCCACAAGCCGATGAGCAGGGCTACTGTCATACCCAGCGCAAGTCCACCAATGTTTATCAGTGAATAACCCTTGTTGCGAAGAAGATTTCGCCAGCCGATTTTAAAATAACTTTTATACATACCGTAAGTGTTTAAATTTTTATTGCCTTCTATGGGTCGGATTATTTCACGTCTTAGCAAGAGTAACACATCTAACATGAATCTTATGTCTGCCTTCCACTTTCCGTTTTTAGCTACGCGAACCCCATAGTCTTCCAACAAATCACCCTCGATGTGGTTGAGCATCCGCGGATGACAATACCACCGGAAGAAGCGATGGAAAAGTTTGGGTGGATAATGTTCGCTCTTTTTCAATTATATTTTGTTTTAGTTGACAGTTCCCATAGTCAAAGAAGTTGGCTACTTTGTCTTATGTTAACCACACAATTACTCTGCCCGCAGTGAGTTTATTGGATTGAACAAGGCTGCTCTTACGGATTGATAACTCACGGTAAGGAGTGCCAACAGCAACACCATTGCACCAGCCAGTATAAAAACACCGGCACTCAGCGTAATGCGATACTCAAAAGCACTCAGCCACTCGCGCATAACATACCAGCCCAACGGACATGCCAACACAAAGGCAAGGGCCACCTGCCGCGTAAACGAAAGTGCCACCATTAAAAATAAGTTAAGCGACCCCGCGCCTAATATTTTTCTTATGCCAAGCTCTTTGGTTTTACGCTCTACATGATAATTGGCCAAACCCAATAGCCCGAGACAGGCTACCAGAATGCTCAATGCTCCCGCTATCTGAAAAATCATGCCTGCCTTTTTCTCGGATACATAAAAGTTGTTTAACTGCTCGGAAAGAAAGTGAAATTCGATAGGCGTTTCAGGGTCAAATTTCTCATGAATCTTAGTAGCACCTTCAATTATATCTTGAGCATTACCAGAAACTTTAAGGGTGAAGTAATCGATATTCTGAATAGGATTATTGCGATAACCCATAATAATGGGGGCGATTTTCTGATGCAACGATTGAAAGTTAAAATCCTTCATAACCCCCACTACATGCACATTCCAAATACCTCTCCTGGCTCTCATCTGAAGTACTGTGCCAATCGGATTTTTTAAGTTCATCGCTTGCGCAGCCGATGCATTAATCACCACATTCAACGAATCAGCTTTACCGTTTCCGGAGAAGAATTTTCCAGCCTCCAGCTCAAGATCGTACGTCTTTAGCATGTCTTCATCAAATCCCATAAAATAGGTTTGAAGCGAATCGGTAGTTGCATTGACCTCGGTTGTGTTTTTTACGTACAACTGGCGGATGTTTTTCCACTCGCCTGGCACGCGTGACGAAACAGCTACATGTTTTACCCCTGCCAATTTTGAGAACTCATTCTTCATGGCCTGAAACTGACTACGCACGGCCCCGCTGTTAATATCAATGATCATCAGTTGATCTTTATCAAATCCAATATCCTTGGTTTGGATGAAGTTGAGCTGGTTGCCAATAACCAGTGTACACACAATTAGTACAATGGTGATTGTGAACTGAAACACCACGAGTGAAGTGCGCAGATTAAATTTATGCTTTGTAAATACTACCTGACTTTTTAATGTAGCAACCGGTTTTAGTTTGGACAAATAGAAAGCCGGATAACTTCCGGCAATCACACCAATAATTAGTGAGATCAGTAAAAGGGCAGGCACAAACTCCCGTATCGTTTCAAATGAAAGAATAAACTGTTTGCCGGTAATGGAATTAAAGAAGGGAAAACACAGTTTCATTACGACAATAGATAGTAGCATAGAAACAAGCGTAACGATAAAAGCCTCCGTTAAGAATTGAAAAATAAGTTGCATTTTAATTGCGCCTGCTACTTTTCTGATTCCAATTTCTTTTGAGCGCGAGGCCGCTTTTGATGTGGTTAAGTTGATATAGTTAATAGCCGCAATAACCAATAGAAAAATCGCCATGCTGGAAAAGATGTACACATACGAAAGCTGGCCGTGTTCTTCCTCAACGCCATTTAGAATTTCGGCAGAATGCAAATGGATATCTTGTATGGGCTGAAAGGCACTGGCCTGTAGTTCGGCATCAGGTCCCCAATGTTTTTTCATAAACCCGGGCATCTTTGCCTCTACATCGTGAATGGATTTGCCATCGTGCAACACCACATAGGTATAAGCACCGAAGTCCTGCCAATCATTTAAGTAATCAGTCCACTCTTTATTAGTAAGAATGTTGGAAAACAATAAGTCAAAGCTAAGATGGGAGTTTTCAGGAAAATCTTTAATTACGCCTGTTACCTTAACTATGCCAATCTCCTGTAAGTTCATGGATTTGCCGAGGGCACTTTCGCTACCAAAATATTTTTTCGCCATTGATTGTGGTATCACCACAGAAAAAGATTGGCTTAGGGCTGTGGCTTTATCACCTTCTACGAAATCAAAATCAAAAACAGTAAAGAAATTTTGATCAGTCGTAGTAAACCAGTTGCGCTCATTGTATTTAGTTTCACCAATTTCCACAATCACCTGGCCTGAGAATCGGTGAATGCGCGTCATATCCTCCACTTCAGGAAACGAGTTAACTATTTCAGGGCCAAAGGGTGAAACAGTTAACCCATAGGTGCGTGGGTTATCGGGAATCGATTTATCAATTGTAAGTACTCTATATGTCCGGTCTGATTTCCGATGAAAGGAATCGTATGATAATTCGTTGGCTACATAGGTGTATAACATCGTACTGAATGAAATCCCCAATACGAGACCCAGCACGTTGATAATGGTGAAAGTCTTGTTTTTGATTAAGTGCCGAAGACTTATTCTGAAATAGTTTTTATACATACCGTAAGTGTTTAAATTTTTATTGCCTTCCATGGGGCGGATTATTCCACGTCTTAGTAAGAGTAACACGTCTAACATGAATCTTATGTCCGCTTTCCACTTTCCTTTTTTAGCTACGCGAATTCCATAGTCTTCCAACAAATCACCCTCGATGTGGTTGAGCATCCGCGGATGACAATACCACCGGAAGAAGCGATGGAAAAGTTTGGGTGGATATGGTCTTTCTGTTTTCAAACTCATTGATCAATAGTGGCAAGCTTAGTATCGACTGCCTACTGAATTCTGCCAACTGCCTACTTTCTTCAAATTCAACTTCTACAATCAACTGAATTTCACATTAAGCGACACATCCGGAATTGCACCCCAAAGTGCATTGCGTGTTTCGCGCGAATATTCCATGGCTTTTTTACCCAGCGCTGTAATCTGAAAATATTTTTTGGGTCGGCCCATGCGCTCCTCCGTTGGTTCACCATCGTGCGAGCGGATATAGCCCTTGTCTTCTAACCGTACCAGGGCGGTATGCATAGCGCCCATGCTCACGTTGCGTTTCAGGCGCGATTCAATTTCATTTTTGATAGCCAGTCCATAGGCCTCTTTATATAGAATGGCGATGGTGAGCATCACGATTTCTTCGAACTCACCCAGTTGGTATTTCTTCATGACAAGACTATTTTCCTAAATGTAGGAATAATCATGCCAACACAGAATTCAACGTTATTTTAGGAATTGATTAAGATCGCTGTACGAATAATAGCACAGGAGTGTTCGGATTCGGGACAGTGAGACAGTAGCAGGACTTAAGTATCAAGACATAAGGCGCTAGACTGAGCGGAGTCTTACTACTTGCGTCTTGCTACTTTAAGTCTTTACTCGCTGCGCAAACTATTTACCGGGTTAGCCACTGCTGCTTTGAGCGAACGGAAGCCTGCTGTAAGCATAATAATGGCCAGGATAATCAGAAGCTCAAGAACAAACACGCCAACGCCAATCTCGGTTTTGTACACATAGCTGGTAAGCCATTGCGACATGAGCAACCAACCCAACGGGGCGGCAATAAAAAATGCAATCACCACCAGCCGTGAAAATTCTTTTCCAAAAATCCACAGTATTTGAGGCACGCTGCCGCCCAACACTTTTCGAATGCCAATCTCTTTTGTTTTTTGGAGGGCCATGAAAGACACCAACCCGTACAACCCAAGGCACCCGATAAGCAGCGCGATGGCCGAGAACACCTGCACCACCGTAAGCATGGTTTGTTCGGCCTTGTAAAAGGATGCAATCTGATCGTCCAGAAAATCGTAGTGATAAATTGGCTCCGGATACATAGCACTCCAGGCTTTTTCAATGGCCGGCAACGTGGTGGCCGCTTCGGCCATGTTTATTTTGATGGCATAACTGTTATAAAAATTTCTTGGTGTGGTGATAAAGATGGGCTCTATCTCTGCATGGAGCGATTGATCATGAAAATCTTTTACAACACCTACTATCGGGCCTTTAATGCTGCCTCCGTTGGCATACATAAATTTTCCTAAAATATCTTCTGGTGAAGCAAGGCCTAGTTTCAGCACGGCTTTTTCGTTTACCAGAAACTCGCGTACGGTATCAGAGGCGGTTACATTTCTTCCGGCCACCAATTCAAGCCCGAATAAAGCGAGGTAATCTTCATCGCCTCCTTTAAAATAGATCGGAAATTCTTCTGCTTCGGTACGGGTATCGAACCGAAACGAAGTACCCCACATATTTTCGGAGGCGGGCGATCCAAAACAAGCCGATACTTTTTCTACATGTGGTATGGCTTCGAATTGTGTCTTTAAGGTATTGAGCTTCTGGTCTCTCGATCCTACCGGCACCATTACCACGGCATCGCGATCAAAGCCCATGTCCATTTTATTAACATAGCGCATTTGATAAAACATTACGATCAGGCCAATGAGCAGTACCTGCGAGATGGTAAACTGCGCAATGATGAGTCCGCGCCTGATGTTGAAACTTCCCGGCCCGCCTTTTAAATTTCCTTTTAAGGCGAGCACCGGTTTGAAGCGCGACAAAACGATGCCCGGGTAGGCACCCGATAACAGGGTTACAGCCGCGATTACAATGATCAGGAACAACAGCAACCGCACATCCGAAAATACATTCAGCGAAAGCGTAACATTGAAAAATTCATTCATGAATGGCAGCACGGTATAAGAAGCGGCAAAGGCCAGTAAGGTGGCCAGCACCACGATTACTCCCGCTTCGGTAGTAAATTGCCAGAATAGTTGTGCGCGCAACCCGCCCATAACTTTGCGTACGCCCACTTCTTTGGCGCGCGTAACCGCTTGTGCCGTGGCCAGATTGATAAAGTTGAGGCACGCTGTAAACACCAGCAGAAACCCGATGGTGGATAAGATCCAAATCGTGTTGATGCTCATCTTGCCACCGTACTGGGCATTAAAATGCATGTCGCTAAGAGCTTGCATTTTGTAGTGATGCACATTTTTACTTTTTGGCCTGTACTTCTGCACATAGGTTGGAAGCACGGCTTCTACTTCGGTGGGATTTACGCCTGGTTGCAGCCGCGTGAACACCTGAATTTCAGATGTAATTCCACCCCACGCATCGTCTGCAGCGTACCAATCATTGTATTGCTTCATGGTACTGTACGAAAAATAGATCTCGGTATTCAGGTCGGTGGCTGCGGGGATGTCTTTCAAAACACCCACTACAGTAAAATCGATATCGGAACCAAGCCGGATAATTTTGCCAAGCGCAAGTTGATCTCCAAAATATTTTTTTGCGATTTGGCCGGTAATAACTGCGGTGTTAGGTTCACGCAACAGGCCATCTGCTTTTCCGGCAACCAGTGGGAAGTTAAAAATCTCGAAGAACTCCGGATCGGCAAAAGCAACTTGCTCCTGGAACTTTCTTTTTTCACCGTTTTCATCAAGAGTAATAAGCTTGTCGTTCAAGGTGCAGAGGCGTGTTACCTTTTCGCCAAAGGCATAGTCATCGCGAAAAGCTTTGCCAAAGGCGGGCGGCACGTTTGGAGAATATTCAACCTCACCGTGGTGTTCTTCGGTTACAAACCGATAAATGCGGTCTGCTTGCGCATGGAATTTGTCAAAGTCGAGATGATGGCGTACTAAAGAGAAAATGAGCAGTGCACAGGCAATGCCCAAGGCAAGACCAAAAACATTGATGGCTGCATACGCTCTTTTTGAGGTTATGTTGCGCCAAGCTGTTACAAAATAATTTTTATACATAGCGTACGTGTTTAAATTTTGATACCCTTCTGTTGGTTTAATAATGCCCGGTCGAAAAAGGAATAATACATCTTTAATAAAGTGAGCATCCGCTTTTAACTTTCCACTCTTAAGTTTTCTTTCTTCATATAACTCCATCAAATCACCTTCAATACTATCGCGCAACTTCGGATGGCAGAACCAGCGGAAGAAGCGGAGGGAGAGTTTGGGGGGATTTGATTTCATTCTTTTATAACAACCAGTTGCCAGTATACCGGTAACTGGTAACATCTCTTATTCGCTTCTCAAACTGTTTACCGGGTTTGCCAAAGCGGCCCTTACAGACTGATAGCTCACCGTGAGTAGGGTGATCACTAATGCCCCCACAGTTGCATAGGCAAAAATCCACCAGCCCATTTCTGTTTTGTATTCGTACTGTTTAATACCGTTGTACAAAATGTAGTAGGAGAGTGGTGCCGCAATGATGCAAGACAGCACAACAAGAATCACAAACTCTTTTGAAAGCATTTGCCACAAGTTGGCTACTGATGCTCCTAAAATTTTTCGCACGCCAATCTCTTTTGTGCGTTGCTCGGCCACAAACGAGGCGAGACCAAATAACCCAAGGCAGCTGATTATAATTGCGAGAATTGCGAACACAGCAGCCAGTTTGCCGATGCGATCTTCAGTAGAAAATTTCGCAGCGTATTCGGTGCTGGCAAATTTGTAATCGAATGGAATGTCGGGAATTACATTATTAAATACTTTTTCGATTTTAGGAAGCGCTTCTTGCATCGGCATGCCTGGCGTAACGCGAAGCATAAGCCAACCTTTCCAGCCCATGGTAAAATAGATAGTTGGTTTCACCGGCTCGAATGGAGAGTCCATCACCATGTCTTTAATCACGCCCAGGATGACGAAATCTTTATCTACTTGCCAGGGTCCGTTTTTCCAATGAATAACCTGCCCGCTCGGATTTGTCAGATCCATGAATTTTACTGCAGCTTCATTAATAACAAACCCTTCGGAATCGCTCGCAATGTCTTTCGAAAAATCGCGACCCTCTACAAACTTCCAACCAACTGTTTTTCCAAAGTCGTGCGATACCTGCAGTGTAGCAAGCCCTCTGTCTTTGTCAACCACCACTCCATTTTTCGAAAAGCCACTGTTGTGCGACCATACATTGGTTACTTCTCCGCCAGATTCTGCTACTTCAGTAACGGCACCTGAGTTTTTCAATTCAGCCTTGAGCGTTTCTGCTTTGGTGTTAAAATCGCCCGATTTTTTTGGAATCATTAACAAACCATCCCGGTCGTAACCAACCGGGCGATTTTTTACAAACACAAGCTGATTGTAAATCACGCCCGTGCAGATAATCAACATAACAGAAACCGTGAATTGTACCACTACTAAAATTTTTCTTGGTAGGGAGGCCGATCTTCCCGCCCGGAAAACTCCTTTTAACACACTCACCGGTTTGAAGGATGACAAGTATAAGGCAGGGTAACTTCCTGCTAGCAAACCTGTGATGAACAGAAAAATAAAACTACTAATCCAAAACCAGGGCTCGGTCAAAGGCATATTCATTTCTTTACCAGAAAGGTTATTGAACCAGGGAAGAGAAACAAACACACATGCTATCGCGATGACGAAAGCAAATACAGCAACTAAAAATGATTCGCTTAGAAATTGTCCTATCAATTGCCTGCGGATGGAGCCGATGGCTTTGCGAATACCCACTTCCTTTGCGCGCTTTTCCGATCGTGCGGTGCTTAGATTCATGAAGTTGATGCAAGCCAGCAACAACACAAACACCCCGATCGAACCAATGAACCAAACCAGTTGCATTGGTCCGCTTTGCAACACGCCTTCTTTGAAATCGGCCCGTAAATGCCAATCATGCATAGGCAGAAGAAGAATTTCGTAGTTGTACTTCAATTCATCCTTCATGTAAGCAAGGTCTTTGATTGCTGTAGCTTCGGCATTGATAATATTGGCAGTGGTACTTTCAAAAGTGGCGTGTGGCTGTATCTCTGCAAAAATCTCGAGAAAGTGATTGTCCCAACCTTGTTGCTTCATCCATGCTCCATCGCTCACAAGAAATTCCCAGGGCCGAAAGAACTGCACACCATGAAAGGCTGTGTTCTTGGGAAAGTCTTCGTACACTCCCATAATGGTAGCTTCTCTCTCACCATTAATTTTTACGATTTGATTAAGGGGATCTGAATCTCCAAACAGGGCTTCAGATGTTGATTCTGAAATCATAATGGAATTCATGTCTGTTAACGCCTTCCATGTGCCATAAATCATTTTGAAAGTCAGCATCTCAGGGGCATCCTCTCCAATGAACATTCCCACTTTAGAAATTTTCTTATCTTGAATAGAGAGTACTGCGTCTGACTTCCAGGAAGCCGGAACGATGTGCTTGAAATTCGCCCCGTAATTATTTTTCAATTCGTCAATCAGCGGAAAGGGCAAAGAAGTTTGGCCCACGTAGTGTTTGCCTTCAAAGCTTCCGCCTTTCATTACCTGTGCAATGCGCGAATAATTCTCATGGTACTTATTAAAGGACAGTTCATCAAACACCCACAGGCCAATCACCAGGGCCATGCCCATTCCCAAAGCAAGCCCGCCAATATTAATAAGTGAGTAACCTTTGTTCTTGGCAAGATTTCTCCAACCGATTTTAAAATAACTTTTATACATACCGAACGTGTTTAATCTTTCTGTTCCTTCTGTTGGTTTAATAATGGCTGGCCTGAATAGCAGTAGTACATCTTTAACAAAGTGCGCATCAGCTTTTAGTTTTCCACTTTTAATTCTTCTCTCTTCATACAGTTCCATCAAATCCCCTTCAATGCTATCGCGCAACTTCGGATGGCAAAACCAGCGGAAGAAGCGGAGGGGGAAACGAGGTGGATAATTTTTCATGGTTTTATCTCAGACGTAAGTATCAAGACATAAGATGTTAGACAGAGTGGAGTCTTGCTACTTGTGTCTTATTACTTAAGTCATTTTAACATCCAATGCAACTTTCGGTATCGCACTCCACAACTCTTCGCGTGTGATGCGTGTGTACTCCATCGCTTTCTTTCCGTAAGCAGTAATGATAAAATATTTTTTGGGTCTGCCCGCCCGCTCTTCGGTAGCTTCACCTTCGCGCGATTTCAAGTAGCCTTTGTCTTCCAATCTTCTTAAAGCAGTTTGCAATGCGCCCACGCTTACACCGCGTTTCAGCCGGCTTTCAATTTCTTTTTTAATAGATACTCCGTAGGCTTCATCGTATAAGATGCCCACGGTTAGCATCACCACTTCTTCAAACTCGCCAAGTTGATATTTCTTCATATGCGAAATAATAATTTCCTATTTGTAGTAATAATTATGCCAGAACAGCATTCCGCTTAAAACACAAGCTGTTAAGCCCACAATCGCTACTGGTTGTCCGCCAGCGAACAATTTATGCGCGATACTGTGCAGCAGGTGTGCGAAGGATGCATTATATTTGCCTATTAAATTTATAGACTAATGCGTTATTCGGTTGGTGTTTTCATGATGCTGATTAGTTGCTCTCAAGTTAAAACCCTTACTCCCGAAGAGGTGGAAGCACATCGGGCCGAGGTTGAAACCTGGCATGCCGAACGGGAGGCAAACCTGAAGGCCCCGAACGGGTGGCTTAACCTGGTGGGCCTTTATTGGCTGGAGCCCGGGCCGAATACCTTTGGAAGTGCCACTACTAACGCGCTGGTGTTTCCAGATAAAATAACCGAGCAAGCCGGGTATTTTCTTGTGAAAGAAAATGTAGTAACCCTGGTAGTCAACAAGGGCGTGGAGGCCACCGTTAACAACCAGCTAATTTCTTCACACGTTATTTTTCACCCGGACTCAGCCCGGCCTACGCAGGTGCAAATGGGCGACCTGCGGTTTAATATTATAAAGCGCGATACCAAACTGGGTGTGCGTGTGCGCGATGCGCATGCCGATGCGCTACATGCCTTTACCGGTGTAGCACGTTACCCGGTTAACACAGCCTATCGGATAGAGGCTGTTTTGGAACGTGGTGATTCTGCCCGCACGGTGGCGATTACGAATGTGTTGGGTCAAACTACTGCTCAACGTTCGCCTGGCACGGTTCAATTTACATGGAATGGAAAAAGCTATCGGTTAGATGCGCTGGAAGAAGGTGAAGAGTTGTTTATCATCTTTGCAGATTCAACTAGTGGAAACGAAACGTACGGTGCGGGCCGGTTTCTTTATGCAAAGAAACCTTCGGCCGATAATAAAGTAATTCTGGATTTTAACAAAGCCTACAATCCACCCTGCGCCTTTACAGCCTTCGCAACCTGTCCGCTCCCTCCGCGTCAAAATGTGTTGCCAATCGCTATCCGCGCAGGCGAAAAAAATTATGGCGAGGGCCCGGTACATGTATTGCCGGTGCAATAAGTGCTTATGATTCGGCCCTTATTCCTAATGTGAGTGTGGCACCAATTAACAATTGCGCTCCGATAAGCATTACGGGTAAATTGTAATCGCCAGACCAGGTAATTAAATAACCAATACCAAGCGAAGCAACGGTTCCACCCAATAATCCCGCGGTATTCATGGCACCGGTAATGGCGCCACTATGCTGTTTGCCAATGCCGGTAGCAATGGCCCAGGCCACGGGTGCAGTTACATCCATAAAGGCAAGGCCAAGTGCCAGCATGATTACCGCCACACTATTATTATCTGTAAAAGTTGCACCCAACATAACCAGGCCCGAAAGTCCCAGGCCAATAAGTGGTACCAGGCGCCTGCCCCAGGCAATTCCAATTTTGGTAACGAGATAATCGCTGATGGCTCCGCCCAGCAAACATCCGAAGGCAGCCAGAATAAAGGGCAACGAAGCTGAGTAGGTTAACTCTTCCTGCGAAAGACCGCGTCCGTTGTACAAATACTTTGGCAACCAGGAGATAAAAAAGAAAACTCCGCTGGCATAGCAATAGTAAACCACCAGCAGCATGGTAAAGTTTTTGGAAAAAGCTATCTGCTTCCACGAAAAGGATTCTCTTTTTGGGGCTTCCGGTTCTGTTTTTGATTTATATACCAACAACCAAACAACAACCCACACCACGCCAATTATGCCCAGTAAATAGAATGTTATGCGCCAACCAAAATGGAGTTGCATGGGTACAATTACAAAAGGTGTAATAGCTCCGCCAATGCGACTTGCCATCCAGATAATAGCTTGCGCACGACCGCGTTCTGCTACCGTAAACCATTTGCGCACCGCAATGGCCGTGTTGGGATAGGCTCCGGCCTCGCCCGCGCCAAACATAAATCGGATTACAAATAAAGAAACAAAGCCACCGGCCAGGCCCGTGAGTGTTGTAAATAAAGACCACCATACTACCACACGGGCCAGGATCTTTTTTTCGCCCAGGCGGTCGCCCCACATGCCGGTCGGAATTTCAAACAACCCGTACGAAATGGTGAAGGCGGCCAGTATCCATCCGAAATCACTTTCGGTAAAACCCAACTCACGGGTAATTTCAATGCCCGCAATGGAAATGGCATTGCGATCGAGAAAAGTAATGATGGAGAGGATGGACAGTAAGGTAAGAAACCAGTATTTGTTTTTGATTCTATTCATACTCATTAAAGATGTAAAATATCTTTAACTCAGCAAATAAAGATTTGTACCCGGGCCCCCGATGAATCGGGGTACAGCTATTACTAGCCATCCCGACTTCAGTCGGGACGTGCCTTACCAATTAAGCTTTGAATATAGACACGACTTTTCATTGCCTTAATTGATTTTTCTCTTTTCATGGCTTCTGCTTCGGTGGCAAAAGATTCAGAGTAAACCTTAATCCAGGGACGAAAAGGCCTGGTTGATTTTACTTTTCCGGAATTATGCTCAGCAAGTCTTCTTTCAGGAGATTCGGAATATCCGATATAGAATCGGCCAAAGTTTTTTGATTATAAGATGTAAACGAAAAACATTTAAAGTACCCGGGACGGGAGTTGAACCCGTACAGATATTACTATCCACAGGATTTTAAGTCCTGCGTGTCTACCAATTCCACCACCCGGGCAGACCATTATTACTAAGAACATTTTCACACCTAGGCTTACTGGGCCGCAGTATAAACTTCGGCTGGCAGCTGCGCCCGGCAGATTTAAAAAATAACCCCTCTCGTTTGGAGAGGGGTTTTGAGCGGGAAACGAGACTCGAACTCGCGACCCCGACCTTGGCAAGGTCGTGCTCTACCAACTGAGCTACTCCCGCTTATTTAATGGGACTGCAAATTTAATAGCTGGTTTGAGATATACAAGGTGCTGCAATTTTTTTAAAAAACGGAAGGACTAAATAAAAAGGCAATTAGCCGGGCCGAAGTCGAGCTCGCGCACGGCCTGCTTCAAAATATTGAAAATGAGAAGCTTGGATCGCGGATAAAACACAAGGTCTGGGAACGTTAAACTACCCCACCACAAACCGATACCCCACACCTTTAATGGTAATAATTTCAATGGAGGTATCTTCTTTCAGGTAGTCGCGCAACTTGGTTATGTACACATCCAGATTGCGCGAATTAAAAAACGAGTCATCGCCCCACACGCGCAGCAAAACCGTTTTGCGTTCTACACTTTGGTTCTTGTGCTCAGCCAGCACTTGCAACAGCATGGCCTCGCGGTGCGAAAGTTTTTTTACAACTTCTTTTCTGCGCAGTTCGTACCGCTGCGGGGTAAATGTGTAGTCGCCCAGTACTACCGATTCTTTCGGGTTACTGCTTAACTTTTGGGTTAGCTGCAGCAGGTTGTTAATGCGCACAATCAGCTCTTCCATGCTAAATGGTTTGCGCAGGTAATCGTTGCCGCCAACTTCAAAACCTTTTAACAAATCTTCGGTTTGGGTTTTGGCCGTAACAAAAATAATGGGAATCTGGGCGTTGGCCTTTCTGATTTCGGAAGCAAGCGCATAGCCATCTTTATGCAGCAGCATTACATCCAACACGCAGATCTGCGGGTTAAACTCTTCAAATACGGGCATTACCTGCCGGCCATCGGCCACCATGCGTACTTCAAAGTCGCGCACTTCCAGGCTTTCTTTTACGATCCTGCCCAGAAAGGGCTCGTCTTCTACGTAGAGGATTTTTACTTTACCCATTTGTTTTTGGTAGGCGAATGATAAACGTGCTACCCTTACCCGGTTCGCTTTGCACGCTAATGGTTCCGCGGTGGCTTTTTATTACGCTCTCCACATAACTTAACCCCAGGCCATAGCCTTTGGTGGTGTGTACATTGCCGGTAGGCACCCGAAAGAATTTTTCAAAAACTTTTTTGTGAAACTCCGGGGCTATGCCAATGCCGTTGTCTTGAATGAGTAACGATACCATGGTTTCTTCTTCTTGCAACTGAACTAAAATGGCCGGGCTAACCGGGCTGTATTTTAACGCGTTGTCCAATAAGTTGTAGATTACGCTGGTAAGATGCGCTTCTCCACCCGGCACAACAAAATCAGTTCCTTCAAATTGTGTTTGCACCACAACTTCTTGTTTCTCAAATACCAGTTTTAACGAACTCAGCACGGTAGTAACTATTTGCTGTAAGTCCACCGGCTCTGCTTTGTAAACTACTCCCTTGTCTTCGAATATAGTGGTCTTTAAAATTTTATCTGTCAGAATGTTCAGCCGGTTTAATTCGTTGCGGGCAATCTCAAGGTACTCGTTGGTAAGCTCTGGATTGTTTTGAGCTTTAAAATTTTTGATTGCTTCCAGGGCTACACCCACCGTTGTTACCGGTGTTTTCAGCTCGTGGGTAATGTTACTTATAAAATCATTTTTTAGCGCCATTAGTTTTTGTTGCGAGCGGATGCTGCGGTACATAACTAAGAACGCGAGCGTAGTTATAAGAGTAAGAAACACTGAGAACAGTACCTGGGGTGCAATCTGGCGCAGCAACACCATTCTGAAGTTGGTGATTTTTGCTGCATACCGGTGTGCCGGATTAAAGCGTACCCACTCGGTATGCAAGGTATTGCTAAAGGTTCGGCTCAGGGGCATATCGTCCCAGTGTGTTTCGTTCATGCGAAAGCGGCCACTGGCAAAATCAATGCGCGGTGGGCCTTCTTTGGAACTCATTACGTTTATAGATAACGGCAGATTATTTTTTTGAAGCGTAAGTTCGAAATGATGCCGCAATGTATCGGGCGAAAGCGAATCGGGCGAAAGCTGAATCATGAAGCTACGGCCCGAAGCAAATTGCCGCGCATGCAACCGGCCGGCAATGGGCTTTAGAATGTTATCCAGCGTATCGGCTTTAATGGTTGAAGAAATATATACCCGCACTTGCGAGGCCGCGTCTGGTAATTTTTTCCAGGTGCTATCTAATTTGTTTTGTACTATGGTCACGTTGCTATCGGCCATTACCGGTGAGATGCTCTGTGTAAACAATGAATCGCGCAAAGCAACTACAGTAGTACGGAATAACCCGTTTGTTTCTCTGCGTAAATCAAAGTAGGCTCTTTCGTAGGCATTGGTAAGCCACAACGCCTGCAACGCCAGCAGCAAGGCCATGCTGGTGATACTCAATGCCAGGGTTAAGCGGTTCTTTTTTTGTTTCACTGTACAAAAGTAAGGGTATCGGTGCCAGCCTTGCCGCTTTTTAACCTTAATTAACCTTGATTTTGGAATTATTAACGGAAGGGGCTAATCATAGCACGTACATTTGTAACACACAAACCCACATGAAACTAACAACTGCTATGAAAAAACTAATTCTCCTGCTGGGCGTTCTGGTATCTATTGCTGCTGCCGAAGTAGTAATGGCACAATCGGGGGTTATTCAATACGAAATGAAGATTAACATGCACCGCAACATTCCGGCCGAGCGCGATGCTATGAAAGCGATGATTCCGGAATTCCGCACCACCAAACATCAGCTCGTATTTAATGCGTCAGAATCGTACTACAAAACTATTACAGAAGATGAAGAGGAACAATTTACTGCGGGCGGTGGTGGCAATGTGCGCATGTCGTTTCGCATGCCCGGCTCCGACATTTACGTTAACCAAAACTCCGGCAAGGTAATTTCGCGGCAGGAGCTAACCGGAAAAACGTTCCTTATTATAGACTCGCTTCAAATGGCGCCCTGGAAGTTTGGCGACCAGGTGAAAACCATTGCTGGTTACGAATGCCGTATGGCCTACTATACCCGCACCGATACGGTGCGCAGCATGGTAGTAGGCACACCCAACCCACAGAACCCACAGGAAAATCGCCCGCCTCAGGTGCGCACCAATGAAATTACGGTTTGGTTTACCGATAAGATCCGGCCATTTCTGGGGCCTGAACGGTACAATACGTTACCCGGTGCTGTGCTGGCTTTGGATATTAACAATGGCGAGCGGGTAATTGTAGCAAAGAGTGTAGAGCTGCGCGACCTGAAGAAGAATGAATTGAAAGAGCCTACCAGCGGCACCAAAGTTACACAGGCCGAATTCAGAAAGTTGATGGAAGAACAGATGAAGCAGATGGGGGGCCGGGGTATGATGTTTCGGAATTAGAATTTCAAAATAAAGTTGGATTTTATAAAAGCTCCTTTAACAGGAGGATGGGATAATTACGCAAAAAAAATAAACAATGAAGAAGATTTTACTGGTGATGTTAATGAGTGTGGCGGTGGGCGCCCAGGCACAAAAGTTTTCGATTAAAGGCCAGGTTACCGATACCCTCGCGGCCCCGCTGCCTTCCACTACGGTAATGTTGCTTAACTCAAAAGATTCCACGTTGGTAAATTTTGGGGTGAGTGATCTGAAAGGTTTTTTCGAAATAAAGAATGTAAACAAAGGCGAGTACTTGCTAAAGGTAACATTTGTTGGTTTTGGTAGTTACCTGCAGCGAATTGTTACACCTGCCGAAGGCAATATTGTAGAGGTTGGCAAAATAAAGCTGGCTCCTCAAACCAAAGAGTTAGATGCGGTGGTAATTAAAGGTGAAAAGAATCCGGTAACTGTAAAGAAAGATACCATCGAGTTTAACGCAGGTTCTTTCAAAACCAAAACCAATGCAAATGTGGAAGACTTATTGAAAACGATGCCGGGTATTGAGGTGGAAACCGATGGCACCGTGCGTGCACAGGGCGAACAGGTACAGCGCGTGTTGGTAGATGGCCGCGAGTTTTTTGGGCGCGATCCGAAACTGGCCACCCGCAACCTGCCAGCCGATGCAGTGGATAAAGTGCAGGTGTTTGATCGTAAGTCAGACAACGCGCAGTTTACTGGCATTGATGATGGCCAACGCGAAAAGACAATTAACCTGGAACTGAAAGAAGAAAAACGTAACGGAGCCTTTGGTAACCTGATGGCCGGGGCCGGTACCAACGATCGTTTTCAGGCCTCGGCAAGCATCAACAAATTCGCTAAAGGCCAACAGCTTTCTTTTTTGGGAATGGGAAATAACATTAACGAACAAGGTTTTTCTATTGGCGACTTCATGAGCTTTTCGGGCGGTGCTCAAGCTTTTGGAGGCGGTGGAGGCGGGGCCCGCACCGTAACAGTTACTTCGAATAACAATTCCAATTCCTCTTCGGGTGGCCCTGCAATTAATTTTGGTGGGCGGCAGAGTGGAATTATGACCAACTATGCGGGCGGCATCAACTTTAATAAGGATTTAAACAAAGACACCAAGCTCACCTCAAGTTACTTTTATAATTACCTCGATCGTAATGTAAGCACCTCGCTTAACCGCATTAACACCTTGCCAAACATGGGCGAGTATAATTTTAACCAGGAAAGCCGCCAGCTCAGCAACAACGAAAATCATCGTGGCACACTCATGATCGATCATAACATCGATTCAGCCAACTCGATACGAGCCACGGCTAACGCATCGTTTACACAATCCGAGTCGAACACGTTAAGCCAAAGCAAAACCATGACCCTTGGCAACACGGCTGTGCAAAATGAGAGCGTGCGGCTTGCACACAACGACCAAACCTCAAAAAACCTGAATGCAAGTGTGCTATGGCGCCATCGATTTGCCAAAAAGGGAAGATCGTTTTCTACCAATGTTACACTTGGGTTATCGGGCAACGATAGCGAAGGTTCACAAAACACCACCAACACCTATACCCAACAAGGTACCGAGCAAAAAATTGATCAGACCAACACGCAGGCAACGCAAAACCAAAGCCTGGGTACCTCGGTGTCTTTTACCGAACCGTTGGGTGGCAGGAAGTACATGGAAGCGAATTACAATTTCTCAACTAATCGCAACGAGGTGAACCGGCAGGTTTTTGATTGGGAAAATGGAGGCCCGGTTTTTAATACAGGACTGAGTAATCAATACACCAGCAATTATGTGTACAACCGGCCCGGTTTAAACTTTAGAATGAATCGCGACAAGTTCAGCATAACCACCGGGCTCAGCTACCAGATGACTTCCCTTACCGGAAACCTGAAGTTGCACCAGGTTACCATTAATCAGAAGTTTGATAACCTGTTACCCGTGGCGCGCTTCAATTACGACTTCAGCACGTTTAAGCATCTACGATTCGATTATGAAACGTCTATGCAGGAGCCCTCTATTCAACAGTTGCAACCTATTGTGGACAATAGCGATCCGCTTAACATCTCAATGGGGAATCCTGATTTAAAACCCGCTTACACCCATCGTATCAATACAAACTACACAGCATTTAATCCGGCCAAGTTTATGAACTTGTTTGCGTTTATTAATGCTTCGTATATGAAAAACGCAATCGTTAATTCGCAATCGGTTAACGATAGCCTGGTGCGCACCACCAAGCCTGTAAACGTGAAAAGTGCGCAAAGCATTAATGCAAATGTTAATGCCGGGTTCCCTATAAAAAAATTGAACAGTCGTTTTAATATTGGCCCTACGGCCTCACTCTCCGAAAGTATTTCAGTGCTGAACGAACTTGAAAATCATGTGCGCAGCAGAACCCTGGGTGGCACAGCACGCTATAATTTTACCTATAAAGAAGTTGTTATTTTTGATGTGAGTGCCAACTTCAGCAAGCAACTCACCAGGTACGATTTCAACACGCCCGATCAGGAATATTTTAACCAGACGTACCGGTCGGAGCTAAATCTTAATTTCACCAAGCGGTCGGCTTTTAATACCAGCTTCGATTACCTGATTTATACCAGCACCACCAGCGACTTCAGGCAGACTATACCATTCTGGAATATGTCCGTATCGCGATTTGTGCTAAAGAATAATGCCGGTGAAATTAAAGTGGGAGTGAATAATCTTTTGGATCAAAGCAACAGCGTAACCCAATCAACCGGTGAAAACTACGTGCAACAACAGGTTGCCAACAACCTGGGGCGCTACTACATGGTAAGCTTTACGTATGCTCTTAATAAACATTTAAACCCGATGGGCGGGGGGCGCAGAGGGATGCGCATGATTATTGGCGGTTAAAAGAAATTAACGGATCGGCAGCTTGCAACCAGTTTGGTTGGTGAAGTAGAATGGCAGGCTGCCGAATACCGTTACCTGGTTACTAATAAAAACCGCGCGCGACTAAATAACAACACGCGCAATCCGGCTATCTTGCGGCATGAAGTTGTTACTTTACTTAGTGCTGGTTAGTAGTTCGGTTGTTGCCCAAACCTATACACCCCGATTTGATGTGCAGGGCCACCGTGGGGCCCGCGGGCTCATGCCGGAAAATACAATCCCGGCATTTTTATATGGACTTGATTCGGGTGTTACAACTATTGAATTAGATCTGGCCGTAACAAAAGACAATCAACTGGTGGTTTCGCACGAGCCGTGGATGGCCGCAGCCATTTGTCTTTCACCCCAGGGCGACACTCTTAAGGCAAAAGACGAGCGTAAGTTTAACATCTACAAAATGACTTATGCCGAAGTAAAGCAATGGGATTGTGGTTCGCTCGGCAACGAAAAATTTCCGCAACAAAAAAAGCAACCCTGTGCCAAGCCATTGCTGCGCGATGTAATAGCAGCCGTAGAAGATCACATTCGCAGCCATACCCGCTACGAAGTAGATTATAACATAGAGATAAAAAGTCTGCCCGAAGGCGATGGCAAGTTTCATCCAAAGCCTGAAGTATTTTCGGAATTGGTATATAAGCTGGTGGATGAGTACCTGCCATGGGATCGCGTAATCATTCAGTCGTTCGATTTCAGGGTGTTAAGATACTGGCACGAAAAATATCCGGAAGTGCGACTGGCAGCCTTGGTTGAAAATAAAAAATCGGTAGCAGAAAATCTTGACGATCTTGGATTTACACCTTCTATTTACAGTCCGTATTTTAAGTTGCTTACCCGCGAGGATGTATCAACCCTGCATCAGAAAAAATTGCGGGTAATACCGTGGACGGTGAATGAAGAAAAAGATATGTTATCCGTAAAGGGAATGGATGTAGATGGCTTTATTACCGATTATCCTGATCGGGCAGCCAAATTTAAGCGCACTTTGAATCTGAGGAAACAGCGTTAGACCGTTTCAACTTTTAATTTTATCATTGCAACTGTTTTAAAATCCACACCTAATGCCAGCAACCAGCAACCAGCCACCAGCCACCCATTACGATGTGTACGGAGTAGGAAATGCCCTGGTAGATATTGTTACCGAAGTAGATCTTGATTTCTTTGAAAAGAATGAAGTAGAGAAAGGCTTAATGACCTTGGTGGATGAGAAGCGGCAATTGCACCTGATGCAAGCCATTGATATGAAGCGGAGTAAAATGTCGGGCGGAGGATCAGCGGCCAACAGCATGGTGGCTGTAAATCAGTTTGGAGGTAAAAGTTTTTATTCGTGCCTGGTGGCGAAAGACGAGCTGGGAAAATTTTTTCTCGATGACCTGAAGCGCAATGGCGTTGATACCAATCTAACACACGAAGATTGTCCGCAAGGGCACTCGGGCCGTTGCCTTGTAATGACCACTTCAGATGCGGAGCGCACACTCAACACTTTTTTGGGTGTAAGTTCTTTTCTTTCTCCTGAGCACCTGGATGACCGCGCGATTAAAAACTCCACGTATGTGTACCTCGAAGGCTACCTTGTTGCCAGCCCAAAAGGATTGGAGGCGATGAAGGAAGCCAAGAAGATTGCCGAGAAAAATAAAGTGAGCACGGCCCTCACATTTTCCGATCCCAGCATGGTGAAATATTTTTCTTCGCAAATGGAAGAAATAGTAGGAGCAAGTGTGGATTTGCTTTTTTGTAATGAAGAAGAAGCCATGATTTTTACCGAAACAAATACTGTAACCGAAGCCCGCGAAAAACTAAAACAAGTAGCCAAGCGCTTTGCCATTACACTGGGAGCCAACGGAGCGTTGATTTACGATGGAGATACGTTTATTCAGATAGAGCCTTACAAGGTTCGGGCTATTGATACCAACGGTGCAGGCGATATGTTCTCAGGTGCTTTTCTATATGGAATAACCCACGGCCACAGTTATGCCGAAGCGGGGAAACTGGCTTCGCTTGCGTCTTCTAAAGTAGTGGCGCAATGGGGGCCGCGGCTACAGCCCGAGCAAATGAAGAAGGTTTTGGGGGATTTGGTGTAGAAGCATAGGCTTTTAGCACTAAAAACCGTTTGTGAAGGTACCAGAAATTGGTATATTTGAATACATAAGAATTATAAAGATGGCAAAGAATACTTCAATTTTATTGGGTGATTATTTTGACTCCTATATCAGCACCCAGGTTGAGTCCGGTCGCTATTCTTCCGCGAGTGAAGTGGTGCGAGCTGCGCTTCGGCTTTTTGAAGAAGAGCAAAAAAGAAGAACAGAGTTAATAAATGAACTTCAAAAAGGTGAAAAGTCAGGTTGGGTTAAGAAATTTGATAGAAAAATCTTCTTGAAAAATCTTCATAAAAAATATTCAGGAAAGTGAGCTATAAAATCAGCGTTAAGGCCGCTGAAGACATTGATAAAATTTGGTGGTACACAGTTCAAAAGTGGTCTATAGAGCAAGCGGACCGGTATGTAAATCTTATTTTTGATGAGATAGAATATGTTTCGAAGAATTCGACTCAGGGTAGAGATTTTAGTCACATCAGGAAAAACTACCGATGTTCGAAGGTAAAATCACACTTGATTTTTTACAAAATCACTGAAGAAGGAATAGAAGTTATAAGAGTATTGCATCAACGCATGGATGTAGAAGGCAGATTGATTGAATAACTCCGCTTCAGCCGGGCAAATGAAGAAGGTTTTGGGAGATTTGGCGTAATAATTCAGCATAATTTTAACCCATGAACCAATTGGGATTGCCTAAATTTTAAAAGAGCAACAAAGCAGCGAGGCTTAGGCCATACTTGGTTGATGGCAGGCGGCTTTTACCCGCTTTCGTACCGAAGCGTTAAGCCCAGTGAGTATAAGAAAGCGATCCTGCTCTTTTATGAACTTAACAATGTAACCGCATTTAAGAAGCTGTTTATTCAACGATACCAGTTTGCGGTAGAGAATTATTTTTAGCAGCAGCACGGCCCGGATTGCTTTCCCACAGTAACAAAATCTTACATGCGTTAAGTTATCTATCTATCATCTAAAAAATCGTTCAAAACGCCAGTCTCTTAACATCAACGATTTACTTGTGACGTGACTGAAAAGCCTTGCAGAAAAGTTTTATAGCAAAATTTAAGGTTTATCTTACATGGCCTGCTTCATGCGTGGTTGGATGGAACAACGCCATTGGGTAACTTCTCTTACGTTTTGCAAAACAACTGCAGCCGGAGCAGGGTTTAACCGGTGAACTTGAATAAGGTCACAAATAGCAAATTATGAAAGCCAAACAACTTTTATTCCTTTCAACTTACTTCTTAATAGTAGGTTGCGAAGACAGCAATCAAATCAGTACAGAAAAAGATGATTTAGCTAGATACAAAGAGGAAATTAATTTTAAGAAATTTTACAATTCTAAATTGTCTAAATTAGGAACTATTAATTTAGATCAAACAGTCATGAATGTATCGAATCAAGGTGATAAGTACTATGTGTCTCCTATTCTTGGTAATGGGATTATTACGGGGGCTGTTTATTCAGCAAGAAAATTTGATGGCTCTTTTGTCTCTTTCTACGTTAGTAGCGTAGAATCCTTAAACTCTAATGGGTGGTATCATTTTTATGACAACCAACTCGTTTGGACAAATTCAATCAAAATTGAGAATAATTTAATAGTTGAAAGTAAAGACTTAGCCATTCTGGGCAGAGTAAATTCATGTACTGGCAATTGTTATAGTACAGTAATGAACGCTTGCGATGCTGATCCGGATTGTCGACTTATGTGTGATGGACTAAACATATTTTTTGGCATTTGCTCAATTGAAGTCATGGTAGCCTGTGCAATTCATTGTGCAATTCAGTAATTTAAGGCTAACAAAATTATTATCGATTTAAGGGGGGTATCACCCCCCCCCCCCTTCTTTTTTTCTTAAGCAATTTATGGAAGCATTAATTGAGTTAAATAACGTATCGAAATCATTCGGAGAGAAACAAGTTCTAAAAAATGTTAAATTCTGCATTCCACAAGGAGAGATAATAGGATTAATTGGGCCTAACGGGAGTGGTAAAACTACAATAATCAACATTATCCTGGGAATAATAAAACAAACCCAAGGACAGCTAAAAATCAAAGAAGGGCTGAAAATTGGCTCATGCGTACTTACTATGGGCATTTTTCCTGAGTTTTCGGTATCGCGTAATCTTTCGATCGCTCAAACCATTTTAGGTGCATCGATTACTCAGAGGAATAATATTATTGAAGCGTTTAACCTGAATGAAATACTTTCAGTCCGGTTTTCAAAGCTGTCAACAGGAATGAAGCAAATTGTGGCATTATCCATTTCATTTATGGGAGATCCTGATTTGGTTATACTTGATGAGCCCTTAAATGGATTAGATGTTGATCACATTATTTTTTTTAGGAATTTTATAGAGACCCAAAAAGGTAAAAGGACTATATTCATTGCAAGCCATATTCTTTCTGAGCTGGAAAAAACTTGTACTCATGTGGTTTTTATAAAAGGTGGAACTATAATCCGCAATGGTTCTAAGGACTCCATATTAAATGAATTTGGCTCTTTTGAAGCTGCTTACCTGAATTGAGAATGAAAATTCATCGTGTAGTTGAACTTGAATTCAAAAAATTACCAAGAAGATTCTATTTTCTTCTATTAGTCTTAAGTTCAGTTTATTATTTCATTAATTTATATAGCACTTATTTTATCAATTCACTTGATATTGATCCCTCACCGTTTATAATTTCAGTTCAATTTCCAAGAGACTCTATCAAAGCAATTAATCTTCTCTTTCCAATTTGGGTTATAATCGGCATTGCATATGAGTTTGAAAACAAAATTATCCAAAGAAGTATTTCCTATGGTGCATCTATTAATGATTTCTTCATTGGTAAAGTCATATTCATACTGCTAATTATAATGTATTTCGAACTTCTCAGTCTTAGTGGTTTTTTAATCACAGCTAACCATTATTCAGTAACTTTTGATTTCGTATTTCTTTTAGGCTTCTTGGTTCACCTTTTTGTTTATTTGTTAGCATACGGTTTCTTCTGTTTTTTTTTAACAGTCATCTTTAGAAGAGGTGTTTCAGCGCTGGTAATATTTTTCATCTATTCTTTTGTTGAAATTACTTTTGGTCTTTATCTGATTCGAAAGTATAGTGTTGACCTTTCATTTTTGCCAATGCATATTCTAAAAAATTTTAATTCAGTTCAGGATAACGGAATTGTTTTATTTTATTTAAGCCATGATTATTATAATCTGACCTTGTTCCTATTGCTACTGATTGGCCTGTTTCTTGGGTCTTTAGTGATTCTAAAAAGGAAGAGTTTGGATCCACTATAGAACGTATCTTCAGTAAAATCATCTGCATAAATTTTGCTATCATTGTGTTTCAAAATAACGGAATATGCTTAAAAAACAAAGTTTAACAATCTGGCTTTTACTTATCGCGTTTACGGTAAGTTTTGGCCAGGCTCGTAAAATCGAATTTACCGAGTATGATTTGCCCAACGGGCTGCATGTTATTTTGCACAAAGATAACACCACGCCCATTGTAACAGTCTCGGTACTCTACCATGTAGGCTCAAAAAATGAAGACCCCAAGCGTACGGGCTTCGCCCATTTTTTTGAGCATCTGTTGTTTGAAGGTTCAGAGAATATCAAGCGTGGAGAGTTCGACAAATATTTACAAAAGGCTGGCGCCACCAACAATGCCAATACCTCTAACGATCGCACCTTTTACTACGAAGTACTTCCATCTAATCAATTGGAGTTAGGTTTATGGATGGAGTCTGAGCGCATGCTGCACGCTAAAATTGAAACCGTGGGTGTAGAAACGCAACGCGAAGTGGTGAAAGAAGAAAAGCGCCAGCGCATCGACAACCAACCCTACATGTCGTTTCAGGGCGAAATTTTTAAGCGGGCCTACAAAGAACACCCCTACCAGTGGACACCCATTGGTTCGCTCGATCATTTAAATGCTGCATCGCTGGATGAGTTTATAGCATTTTATAAAACTTTCTATGTACCCAACAATGCAACGCTTTCAATTGCGGGCGACATTGATCTTGAGCAGACCAAACTAATGGTGGCTAAATATTTCAAAGACATACCCCGTGGTAAAGAAGTACCGCGCCCCACAATAAAAGAGCCTCAACAAACAGCCGAGGTGCGCGATGTTATTTTCGATAACATTCAGTTACCGGCAGTGTTCCAGGCATATCACATTCCTGCACAAGGCACGCCCGATTCATACGCATTGGATATGTTAAGCACGTTACTTTCAGGCGGCCAAAGTTCACGCATGTACAAAGCGTTGGTGGACGACCAGAAGAAAGCTTTGCAGGTTGCTTCCTTCCCATTCTCACTCGAAGACCCCGGTTTGTACATAACCCTTGGGTTGGTAAACATGGGAGTAGATGTGGCCGATCTGGAAAAGGCTATGGATGCAGAAATCGAAAAGGTGCAGAAAGAGCTGATCTCCGAAAAGGAATTTCAGAAAATCCGCAACCAGGTTGAAAGCAATTTTGTTCAACAGAATGCCACTACTTTCGGCATAGCCGAGCAGCTTGCCAACTACCATGTTTATTTTAAAGATGCCAACTTGATCAATACCGAGTTGGAGCGCTACATGAAAGTGACCCGCGAAGACCTGCAGCGGGTAGCAAAAAAATACTTAACAAAAGAAAACCGGGTGGTATTGCATTACCTGCCTAAGTCGGCCCAAAGCAAACCCGATAACACCCAAATCAAAAAAGACAATTAATTATGAAGAAGCTAATCGCATATACAATTGGCTTTTGCCTGATGGCAGGCCTGGCATTTGCCCAAGTAGATCGCACCAAAGCCCCGCAACCAGCGCCCGCCCGCGAAATAAAAATAGGCGAGTACCAATCCATAACCTTAAAAAACGGCTTACAGGTTTTTGTGGTTGAAAACCGAAAACTGCCGCGCATTCAAATTTCGTTGCAACTAAAAAACGAGCCGGTATTTGAAGGCGAAAAGGCCGGGTATGTAGATATGGCCGGAACTTTAATTGGCACGGGTACAAAAACCCGAACCAAAGCGCAATTAGATGAAGAAGTAGATTTTATCGGGGCCGATATCAACACCAGTTCCTCAGGTATCTTTGGTTCCAGCCTAAGCAAACATACCAACAAGTTGCTCGAGTTGTTTACCGATGTGTTATACAACCCTGCTTTTGCACCCGATGAAATGGAGAAATTAAAAACCCAAACGCTTTCGGGGCTTGCGGCCGGTAAAGAAAATCCGAATGCTATTATGGGTAACGTGCGCAGAGCCCAGGTGTATAGCAAGCAACATCCCTATGGGCTTGCCACTACTGAAGAATCAGTTGGCAAGATTACCTTAGAAGATTGTAAGAGCTACTACAACACCTACTTTAAACCAAACAATGCCTACCTCATTCTGGTAGGCGATATTGATTTTAAAACAGCTAAAACTTTGGTGGAAAAATATTTTGGTAAGTGGGCAGCAGGAGAAGTAAAAAATCCAACCTACGTACAACCGAAAGAGCCCGCCAAAACGTATGTAGCAATGGTAGATCGCTTCAGCGCAGTACAATCGGTAGTAAATATTGCTTACCCGGTGGATCTTAAGCCGGGCACACCCGATGCAGTTAAAGCCCGGGTTACCAACCAGATTTTAGGTGGCGGCTTTTCGGCCCGCCTCATGCAAAACCTGCGCGAGAAGCACGGCTACACGTATGGTGCAAGTTCATCGCTCAATGCCGATCAACTGGTGGGTAATTTCAATGCCTCGGCCAGCGTGCGTAACGAGGTAACCGATAGCGCAGTGTTTCAGTTTCTGTATGAACTAAAACGGATTGTAGGCGAACCTGTAACCGAAGAAGAATTAGTGGCTGCCAAAGCCGAGATTTCAGGAGCCTTTGGTCGCTCACTCGAAAGCCCGCAAACCATTGCCAGCTTTGCAGTTAATACCGCCAAGTACAAATTGCCCAAAGACTATTACAATAATTATGTAAAGGCAATTGATGCCGTTACACTAGCCGATGTGCAGGCCACTGCAAAAAAATTCATTCGCCCCGACAATGCACATATTGTAGTGGTGGGCAAAGCAGCCGATGTAGCTGGTAAACTCAAGCAGTTTGGTGAGGTTAAGTACTTCGATAGTTATGGTGAGCCGGCCGCAGCGCCTACTGTATCTTCGTTGCCGGCTGGCCTTACGGCCGATAAGGTGATTGCCGATTACATAACTGCCCTCGGAGGCGAAAAGAAAATCAGTGAACTAAAGACAATTAAAGCAACCGCCAAGGGCAGCGTTCAGGGTATGGATCTAACGATGGTAAGCTCGAAAAAATCAGACGGTAAATACCTGATGGAGTTATCGGTAGCGGGCATGGGCGTGTTACAGAAAACCGTTACCGATGGGAAAGAAGTAGCGCGACAAATGCAAGGACAAAAAATCCCGGTAGATGTCGGCCTTAAAGAAATGAATTTGTTCGATGCACTTATCGTTCCGGAACTTGCCCTGGCCCGAATGAATATTAAGCCTTCGTTAAAAGGAGTTGAAAACGTAGAGGGCGAAGAAGCCTATGTAGTAGAATATGCGTTTCCGGCTGGCGGAAAAATAACCAACTACTTTAGCCGTAAATCCGGTTTAAAGATCCAATCGGTGGTTTATGTTAAAACCCCGCAAGGGGAAGTTTCTGTACCGTATCAGTATCAGAATTTCAAAGAAGTAAATGGGGTAAAATTTCCGCATACCTTAATTCAATCCATGGGTCCCATGAAATTGAAATTCGAAATGACTGCGGCAGAAGCTAACGTAGCCCTGGACGATTCGCTTTTTAAAGTGCAGTAACTCTTCGGAACTTTACCAATATGAATTGAAAAGCCGGTATCAAAAACCGGCTTTTCTGTTATAAAATGGCATTTTTACTTAAAACCTTAAGGCCGAATCTTGTAAGTTTCGATTATCCTAAGCATTTTTGCAGCCCTTTAAGAAATTTAGCATTTAAACAACATGAAACGTACATTCCAACCTTCGCGCAAGAAAAGAAAAAACAAACACGGTTTTCGCGAGCGCATGGCCTCGGCTAACGGCCGCAGAGTGTTGGCAGCCCGCAGAAGAAAAGGCCGTAAGAAACTTACCGTTTCTGACGAAGGTACACCAAAGACCCGTTAATCTTACCGTACTCTTCATTCAGGCACTTTCGGCTTGTGGACGAGTGAGTAAAATATAATTGAATGAAAAATTCCGAGCGAGAGTCACCCCTCTCCTCCGGAGCGGGGCAGGGGGTGAAACACACGTTTAAAAAGTCTGAACGGCTTTCTAAAGAAAAATGGATTAAGGAACTCTTTGAAAAGGGTTCCTCTTTTTATTTGCACCCCTTTAAGGTTATCTACATTCAACATCCCGATTCAGCCCTGGCGCACCAGGTTCTTATCACAGTTCCGAGCCGGCAGTACAAAAAGGCTGTAGATCGCAACAAGATTAAACGTAGAATACGAGAGGCATTTAGAACCCAAAAACATTTGTTGCTCGTTGCTCCGGCAATGGCAATTGGTGTGCTATATACTGCAAAATCAATTGTATCGTTTGCCCAGATAAGAGAGAAGGTGTTGCAGGTAATTTCCACATTGAATGACCTATCCCATGCTTCCGCTCTTCATAAAAGCAATCCGGAATAAGGGCCACTTATCAAAAAAAATGTGAACTTAAGGGGGCATTAAAAACTAAACCATAGGTGGCTGGCGTATTAACTATTGAAACATCAATTTTAAGGCATGAAGCATTTGAAAATTAGTGGCTTACTTATCGCGCTGGCATTGGTAGTGTGGGCGTTTGCCGGGCCAGGCGAAAAATATTTCGAAATCGCCAAAAGCCTGGATATTTTTTCTACCCTTTTTAAGGAATTAAACGCATACTATGTAGATGAGGTAGATCCGAAAAAGCTAATTGAAACGGGTATCGAAGGAATGCTCACGCAGTTAGATCCTTATACCGATTACATCTCTGAAGAAGAACAGGAGAGCTTTAGCATTCTTACCACAGGCCAGTATGCCGGGGTGGGAGCCCTTATTGGAATAGTTAACAAGAAGACGGTTATAACTAATCCATACACCGGCTTCCCTGCAGCACAGGCCGGCTTGCGCGTAGGCGATGAAATAATTTCGGTAGATGGTAAAAATGTGCAAGGCAAACCTACAATTGAAGTAAGTTCGTTAATGAAAGGCAAGCCTAAAACCGAAGTGGTTATAGAAGTTAAACGCGCAGGCACTTCCGAAACACTTAAGTTTAAATTGATTCGCGAAAAAATAAAAATTGCCAACGTGAGTTATTACGGCCTTGTAACTCCCGATGTGGCCTATATTAAGTTAGATGAATTTACACCCGGAGCGGGTAAAGAAGTAGAAGAAGCACTTACTTCTTTAAAGAAAAAGGGTGCTAAAAAATTAATCCTTGACCTTCGCGAGAACCTGGGCGGTTCGCTTTACGAAGCGGTAAACATTGTAAACCTTTTTTTACCGAAAGGGAAAGAGGTGGTTTCAACAAAAGGAAAAGTAGAAGAATGGAATAAGACCTACACCACGCTTAATCAACCAATAGATACCCAAATTCCACTAACAATACTCACCAGTGCCAGCACGGCTTCGGCCAGCGAAATTGTTGCCGGGGCCTTGCAAGATTACGATCGGGCTGTTTTAATAGGACAAAAAACTTTTGGCAAAGGCCTTGTTCAAACTACGCGTCAGCTTGCCTACAACGCGCAATTAAAAATTACAACGGCTAAGTATTATATTCCCAGTGGTCGATGTATTCAGGCCATAGATTACGAGCATCGAAAAGCTGATGGGTCTGTTGCCCGGTTTCCCGATTCGCTCAAGCGCGAGTTCAAAACACATGGCGGCCGTAAAGTATTTGATGGTGCCGGGTTAGACCCCGATATAAAAGTTGAACCACCGGCTTACAGTCCTGCGGTTGCCGAGTTGGTAAGTTCAGGCCTTGTCTTTGAGTACGCCAGCCTTTATTGTGCCGGCCACCCGCTGCCGGAGTCGTTCAGAAACTTTAAACTTTCCGAGTTGGAGGCCGATCGCTTTGTAAACTGGGTAGCGCAGCAAAAATTTACCTACACTTCAGAATTAGATCAGCGGGCTACCGAACTGATCGCGGCAGCAAGGAAAGAAAAAACCTACGATGACCTTCAGATTCCATTGCGTGATTTGAAGAACAAAATAGAGCAGAACAAAGCGGATGTACTCAAGCGAAACAAGGAAGACGTGATCCGGATTTTAGAAGAAGAAATAGCGTTTCACTACCAAACCGATAAAGGGCAGGCAGAAGTAAGGCTTAGTCGCGATGCAGAAATTCACCAGGCACTGAAAACACTTGCCGATACCCAGGCGTACCGTAACGTTCTTACAGCAAACTAATGGCCCTCTTAGTAAGCCTCGAAACATCAACCCAGGTTTGTTCGGTAGCGCTTCACCTTAACGGAGATTTATTGGCTATGCGCAAGCAAACCCAACCCCGTTCAGCCGCATCATTACTTACTGTTATGATAGGCGAAGTGTTACAAGAGGCGAATTACCTGCCCACACAGCTTCAAGGAGTCATCGTTTCTTCGGGCCCTGGTTCGTACACTGGTTTGCGTATTGGTGTTGCTTCAGCCAAAGGAATTTGTTATGCCCTTAATGTGCCCTTGGTAGCAATAAATACGTTGGATTTATTGGCCTATCAAGCAGTTCATTTAATTGCGAACCCCAATGCTTTGATATGCCCCATGCTGGACGCCCGCAGAATGGAAGTCTATTGTAAAGTAGTGGATGGCAGCCTGATTGAAAAAGAACCTACTCATGCAAAAATTATCGACTCAGAAAGTTTTAAAGAGCAACTTCAAAATAATACTGTTTATTTTGTAGGAGATGGGGCCCTTAAATGCAAAGAAATTTTAGGGCACTCCAACGCAAAATTTTTAGACCAGCTAACACCCGATGCAAATCCCCTCGGAGTGTTGGGTTATAAAAAGTGGCTTCAAGGTAATTTCGAAAACACTGCAACCTTCGAACCTTATTACCTAAAAGATTTTCTTATTCGTAAACCAACAGCTTCATAATAGTGTTGAGTCAATAACATGGAAGACGAAATAGTAAATAAAGTAAGCAAAAGTGCGTTGGTAACATTCGACCTGGAAACGCTTTACACACCAGGCGAGCGGGTGTTGTTCGATGTAAAGCCACTACTCTTTCAAGAACTAATCCTGCGCGAAAAAGACTTTCGAAACTTTATTAAAGACCATAATTGGGCTGCGTATAGTAATAAACACATTGCAATTACATGTACAGCCGATGCCATTGTGCCCACCTGGGCTTACATGTTGTTAGCATCAGCACTCCAACCCTATGCCCAGGTAATTGTAGTTGGTTCTTTACAGGATTTGGAAACTCGGCTTTTCGAAGCGGCCCTAAATAAAATTGATTGGCAAGAATTCACCAATGCTAAAGTAGTTGTGAAAGGCTGTAGCAAACGGGAGGTTCCAATAGCAGCCTATGTAGAAGTAACAAAACGACTTCGTCAGGTAGCCCAAAGCATTATGTTTGGCGAACCATGCAGCACCGTGCCTGTTTTTAAAAGAAAAACCTCCTGATTCGAAATCTGATTATCAATCAGTTAGACCAAACAGCCTAAAAAAGCCCATTTTTTGTAAAAAATCTTCATTGCAACACTTGCAGATACACCTTCAAAGGCTACCTTTGCACTCCCTTTTGAACGGAAAAGGGCTTAATGGTTCAGGATTCAAGAGATTTTAGAACCACTTCTGTTAGAAACGCAACACACATTGTTGATAATCTGACAAACGTTCTTTGAATGAATGGAGATTGATAGCGGACCCGGTTGTATCCGATAGAGGGTGCAGCCGAGTTGATTCTTTAGAGCTATTGGCAGGGATGCTGATAGGAGACAAAAAATTAATGAGGACCG